>NZ_JAUBDH010000004.1:0-352134 GCF_033253705.1 Sporosarcina aquimarina | reverse complement strand
GCGAAGGAACTGATTATTCGGTATTAGCCCCGGTTTCCCGGAGTTATCCCCAACTGTAGGGCAGGTTGCCCACGTGTTACTCACCCGTCCGCCGCTAATCTCAAGGAGCAAGCTCCTATTGATTCGCTCGACTTGCATGTATTAGGCATGCCGCCAGCGTTCGTCCTGAGCCAGGATCAAACTCTCCATAAAAGAGAATTGATTGCTCAATTCGTACTGGCATCATTTAAGATGTCTATCAGATCGTTCGATCTGTTTGTGTCTGTTCCGCCGGCAGAGCCGGTTTCCCAAACGATAATTCGTTGACATTTTGCTGTTCAGTTTTCAAGGTTCATAGGTTTTAAATTATGGAGCGGGTGAAGGGAATCGAACCCTCATCATCAGCTTGGAAGGCTGAGGTTTTACCACTAAACTACACCCGCGTTATTATTAATATTATATTATGGCGCGCCCGGCAGAAGTCGAATCCACAACCTTCTGATCCGTAGTCAGACGCTCTATCCAATTGAGCTACGGGCGCTCGATGAGATGTAAAATATATTTGGTGCGGTAAAGAGGACTTGAACCTCCACGGGTTATTCACCCACTAGGCCCTCAACCTAGCGCGTCTGCCATTCCGCCACTACCGCTTATTTATTATTTTTGCGACATCCTCTATTATACATGATAAGTAAAGTTTGTCAACACTTAAGTTTTAAGAAATAAATTAAGTAGTAAATGGTGAGCCATGCAGGATTCGAACCTGCGACCCTCTGATTAAAAGTCAGATGCTCTACCAACTGAGCTAATGGCTCGTGCAGTTTAATTGCGATAATGAATTCATTATCATCATTTGAAATACCTTCTTCGGTATCTCTCGCAAAGTTTTTCAAACGAAGTTTGAAAAACTTGGCTGGGGTAGCTGGATTCGAACCAACGAGTGACGGAGTCAAAGTCCGTTGCCTTACCGCTTGGCTATACCCCAGTATTATTTTAGAAAGAACATGGTGACCCCTACGGGATTCGAACCCGTGTTACCGCCGTGAAAGGGCGGTGTCTTAACCGCTTGACCAAGGGGCCATCTAGTATGTTGAACGTTGTCGTTTGTTGTTGTTCCTAATCGACTTTTCTTATTATAGACAGTCTTTCTCTATTCGTCAACAGTTTTTCGTAAAAAAATTAAAAGAACGTTCAAACCCTTGATATGACTGGGTTGAACGTTCCTCTTATATTTGCTTCTAAAGTGTCGTTTCAAGCTTCCCCCGGCATTTCCCACATCGGAACTTCCTTGTATCCACTCGTCTCTTTCTCTTATATAAAAGTCCGCAATTCGTACAAGTATATAAACGCATGACTTTTGTTAATGGTTCTTCATCGTTTAATGACTTACAATACCTAGGCGATTCTGTCACTCGCAACAGTTCTTTGAAGTCCTGATCTCCATGCTTATATCCTCTTCCCTCTATATGAAGATGATAATGACAAAGCTCGTGCTTCAAGACCCCGATCACCTCTTCAATTCCATAACGGCTCTCTACTATAGGATTCACCTGAATGGAATGGTCTGCGAGCATGTACCTGCCGCCTGTCGTACGCAGTCGGCTGTTATAAGTGACTTGATGGATAAATGGTTTTTGGAACCATTGAATAGAAAGAGACTCAGTAAGTTCCTGAAGGTCCTTTACAGATAGGTTCTCATTCCTTCCCGTCATTTCCCTGCAGGCGCTAACATCGTCAATGCAATTCTGCCCTTGGCTTTATCGACAGACTCTACCCATACCGTAACGATATCACCAGAAGCCACCACATCTAAGGGATGCTTAACGAATCCCTTCTTTAGTTTCGAAATGTGCACCAGTCCGTCTTCATGAACTCCGATATCGACAAATGCGCCGAAATCCACCACGTTCCGAACAGTACCTTGCATTTCCATACCTTCATGCAAGTCTTTCATGTCGAGTACATCTGCTTTTAGAAGCGGCTGAGGATATTCATCACGCGGGTCACGATTCGGCCTTTTCAATGTTTCAATCACGTCATTTACAGTAACAAGACCTACGTTTAGTTTAGTAGCTACCTCGTTACTGTCTAAAGCTGTAAGTGCAGCCACTGCTTCAGGAGATCCAATTTGCTTTTTGGAAACACCTGCTTCTTTGAGAATATCTTCAGCTAGGGCATAACTTTCCGGGTGAATACCCGTAGCATCGAATAACTCTTTTGCATTTGGAACACGCAAGAAGCCTATCGCTTGCTCATATGTTTTCGCACCTAATCTTGGAATCTTTTTAAGCTGCGTTCTCTTTTCAAATTGTCCCTCTTCTTCACGTTTCTTCACAATATTCTCTGCAACTGTTTTGGATAGTCCCGCCACATATTGCAGCAATGAAGCCGATGCTGTATTGACGTTTACACCTACACGGTTAACCGCCGTTTCCACAACAAATGAGAGCGACTCTGCTAATTGCTTTTTTGCGACATCATGCTGATATTGACCGACTCCTATTGATTCCGGATCAATTTTTACTAGTTCCGAAAGCGGGTCTTGCAGTCTGCGGGCGATGGAAATCGCACTTCTTTGTTCAACTTGAAGGTCGGGAAATTCAGAACGCGCTTGTGCAGATGCAGAGTATACACTTGCCCCTGCTTCGTTAACGATTACATAAGCCACTTCAGATTCAACTTCCTTTATCGTCTCGGCGATGAATTTCTCTGTTTCTCTGGAAGCCGTTCCATTTCCGATAGCAATCAGTTTAATATCGTATTTTTTAAGAAGATTTAAAACTATCCTCTTAGATGCATCCTTTTGTGGTTTCGGCGGATGCGGATAAATCACAGAAATCTCAAGACTTTTTCCGGTTTCGTCGATTACTGCGAGTTTACATCCCGTCCGGAATGCCGGGTCAACGCCTAATACCATCCGTCCTTTTAATGGAGGTTGCAATAAGAGACTCTTCAAGTTTTCCGCGAACACATGGATAGCCTGTGCTTCGGCCTTTTCTGATAACGCTGCTCTAATTTCCCGTTCTACAGAAGGGGCGATTAGACGTTTAAAAGAATCTTCCAGCGCTTTTTTTACATGCTCAGCTGATGGTGAGGAAGTTCGTTTTATCAAATTCCGCTCCAATTCACCGATAATCCGTTCCGCCGGGAAACCTACAGTTACACGAAGTACATCCTCTTTTTCTCCTCGATTAAGTGCCAACACACGGTGTGGCACCACTTTTGCCAAAGGCTCTTCATATTCGTAGTACATTTCATAGATACTTTTTTCGTCTTCGGCATCTTTACGCTTTGCGGAAATCAATGTGCCTCTAGACCAGCTCAACTTACGAACTTTTTCACGTAATGCTGCATCATCCGCAATACGTTCCGCAATAATATCACGAGCGCCCATTATGGCATCTTCATCAGTATTCACTTCTTTTTCTTCATCAACAAACTCTTTTGCCATTTCAGTGACATCTAGATTGTTAAACTGCAAAAGCTTGTCCGCAAGACCATTTAATCCTTTTTCAATGGCAATCATTGCTCGTGTCCGCCGCTTTTGTTTATAAGGACGGTATAAGTCTTCAAGTCGCTGCAAAACATCTGCAGCTTCGATTTGCTGCTCCAGCTCTGGCGTCAGCTTATCTTGTTCGCCAATCAGACGCAGCACTTCTTCTTTACGCTGCTCTAAACCTTTACTGTATTGATAGGCATCCTCAATATCTTTAATCTGTACTTCATCGAGTGAACCCGTTGCTTCTTTTCTATATCGTGCAATGAAGGGCACCGTATTCCCTTCATCCAAGAGAGCGATAACCTGCTGGGTTTGTTTCTTCGGAAGTGCTGCGCGTTTAGCGGTCAATTCTAAAATTCGTTCTGACATTTCCATTCCCCCATTCAATACTTATAGTTTACCATGAAATTGGATACAAAAAAGCCTGCTTCCTGTTACAGAAGCAGACTTCCTGCGATAAACGTCGCATCGTCACCAGGTTTCACCGTTTCACGCACCGTTTCTGATAACGCAAGCGGATCATCACTTTGACATAGATAGGATTTCGGACTGCGGAGTTCGACTCCATCAGAATGCATGAAGAACAAATCACCATTTTTATACGTATACTCTTGCGTCTTCATCTTCTGGGGGCGTCCAGACAAATACCCCATAACCGGAAGCGGATAAATCATCTTCCCATCCTGTTGCCGAATATATAAACGAACGTTCCCGACACAACTATGCTGTATCGTGTGATTAACATGATCTACCTTCACAATCGCAACTGCAGCTCCACGCTTTTGTACCATGTGCTCATTAATACGACTCAGCAATTCCTCTATCGTTTCACTATGGTATTCTTCCAAGATGCGGGGCATGACTTCAGCAGACTGCCTAGCAATAATTCCGCTTCCGAGACCATCTGCAATAGCGCAGATAAAATAATCCTCTTCGGCGTGCAAATAATACACATCTCCAGACTCACGATTTCCACCTTTGGCTTGTTGAAAAATATATGCCTCGATATGGTCGTTTTTAAATGCTTCCATTAGGAGGCACCGCCCGCAGCCAATATGGCTTCCTGCAGCTTCTTAATCGCTTTTCTCTGAAGTCTAGATACATGCATTTGAGAAATACCAAGAAGTTCACCTGTTTCTTTTTGGCTGAGCTGCTCAATGTATGTATATTGGATAATTTGTTTCTCTCTATCCGACAATACATTCAACGCATTTGCCACAAGCAGCCGTTGATCTGTTTTTTCATACCCATCATCTTGAGTACCGATAATATCGAATAAGGTAACAGTGCCACCTTCAGAATCCGCTTCAAGCGTATGATCCATAGAAAGCGCCTGGTAACTGCGCCCCATTTCCATCGCTTCCAACACGGATTCTTCATCTACTTCAAGATAGTCCGCAATCTCGCTTACGAGAGGCGATCTTTGTAATTCAGTAGTAAGAGTTTCAACGGTCGCCTTGATACGCGGTCCTAGCTCTTTAATACGTCTTGGCACGTGCACTGCCCAAGTCTTATCGCGTAAAAAACGTTTAATTTCACCGATAATCGTTGGGACTGCGAACGCTTCAAAACTCCGTCCGAATTCCGGGTCATACCGACGGATTGCTCCTAACAGACCAAGCATCCCGACTTGTGCAATATCTTCGTGATACGATTTACCTTTTGAGTATTTACGGGCAATCGATTGAACCAGGCGTTCGTAATGCATAACCAGATGTGTTTGTGCTTCGTCATCTTCAGTCTCCTGATATCTGCGAATCCACTCTAACACTTGTTCCTGAACTTGCGGATCACGAGTAGGCTGTTTGCTTGACATCCGCTTCGCCCCGCTCTCTGCCCAGGTATTTGGTCATGAAAACAGTGACTCCTTCTTCATGATGGACTTTAACGTCATCCATTAGCGTCTCCATTAAATAGAGTCCAAGTCCTCCTTCACGTAAAAGTTGAACATCAGACTCTTGCTCGGTGTAAGGGCCGACTTGTCTCTTCGTCTCTTCAAAGTTAAAACTTTGGCCATGGTCCGCTACCATAATTTCTAACTTATCCTCATATAACGCACACCCTACAACGATTTCACCTTCTTCGTCTTCATCATACGCATGTCGGACTGCATTTGTAATCGCCTCACTCGAAGCGATTTTCAAATCTTCAATTTCGTCGTATGTAAAACCAAGGCGGCTCGCTAATCCCGAGATTGTAAGTCTTGCAACTCCTACATATTGCGGTTTAGCAGGAACTTTAATTTCAATGTAATCAAACGGTGCCATTCGAGTCCCCACTTTCCATTTCAATTTCAACGATGTCATCGAGACCCGTAATTTCAAATAGACGCTTCAATCGTTTGTTTACACCCACGATTTTCACACTGCCATCTACAGCTTTCACTTTTTTATAGAAAGCAACAAATACGCCTAATCCCGTGCTATCCATATAATTCACTTGAGAAAAGTCCAGCACAGCCTGGCACTCAGGTTGGTCAGCAACTTTTTCCAATTGTTCTTTTAATGTCGGAGCAGTAAAAGCATCTATCTCACCAATAATTTTAAATACATGGACACAATCATTCTGCTCAACGTCAACTTGTAAATTCATTTATCCACACCCCATACTTTCTGTTCTAAAATTTAATTTAGACCTCTAAGAAGGTGTATACCCTTTTCAAGTGTCTTCCAAACATCTTATTCTTTTTTAAACAGAACTAAAGTAAAGTCATCATGAAGCATATAGTTTTGCATTTTAAATAGTTCCGTATACAGGTGATCTACTATTTGTTGGGCTGGGCGGTCTTTCATAGTGCGCAGCATATCTAAAATGACTTCTTCCTCTATGAATCCTTCTGCATTTCTGCCTTCTGTCACACCATCCGTTAACATAACGATGAAGTCACCGGAAGACATTTCTACAGACTTTTGCTGGAAATCTACGTCTTTTCTGATTCCAAGTAAGAGTCCTTTAGCGTCTAATTCAATAAAGCGATCTTCATCAGCACGATAGAGCAACGCTGGTTCATGGCCAGCAGAGCCATATGTAAATTCACATGTCTTTTTATCAAACTTTCCATAAAACATCGAAATAAACATGGAGTCGTCCATGCTTTTTTCGACAATTTGGTTAATAACTTGCAACACGTGCTGAGGTTCAGTAGCAGAGCTGCGTAAACTGTCCATACCGAATTTAATCATAGACATGCAAAGTGCAGCGGGAAGTCCTTTGCCCATTACATCCGCAACAGCGACACAAGCCTCTCCGTCTTTTTGCTCGATGAAATAGACGTAGTCTCCGCTCATCTTTTTAGCAGGTTTACTTACAAGACCAATATCTAGACCTTCCACTTTCGGAATGGAAGTCTCTAGTAACATGTCTTGAACTTTTACAGCAACGTCCATCTCTATTTGCATAGCTTCCTGTTTACGGATTAAGCTCTGATGCTCCATCAAAGCTAATCCGTAATGAATCATCACCTCAATTAAAAAATCATAAGAAGGTCCAATTTTAACAGCTAACTCTGGAAAAATTTCCTCTACAGATGTTTTATGAAGACTGATTACTTCTTCAGGAGATATCTTTTTTTCAATGAATTTCCGACTTACTTGCTGTGCAGCATACAAATCGGTTTCATCTTCATGCTGAATGTATTTCTGAAGTAGCGCCGAATACTGCTTTCCGACTTCTTGAGGCATCGATTACTCTCCTTATCGTAACCACTTTGTAGCGGTTATTGTTGTACCCTTCCCCACTTCAGACTCCACTTTAAAATCATCCATTAGTCTTTTCACGCCCGGCATCCCTGCACCAAGTCCACCCGATGTTGAGAAGCCATCTTCCATAACTCGGCGTAAATCCGGAATTCCTGGACCTTCGTCTGAAGCGATGATGGTCATTCCTTTCATCCCATCCGTTTCAAGTCGTTCTATTTCAATCTTACCTTTACCTGCATATAAGTAAATATTACGCGCGAGCTCGCTGATTGCAGTCGTAATGCGCGCTTGGTCCACTGTTCCGAACCCGGAATTTTTCGCTTCATTTCGACCAAGCTGTCGCGCAGCAACAATATCCCATTCCGTGAAAATCTCTACAGAAGACCGATTGTTCATATTCAGGCCTCCAATTCTGTGCGAAGCTTCGTAAGTCCGTTTTCAAGATCCAGGGCTGTCATAACGTTTTCCAGGCGGATGCCGAGTTCAATTAATGTAATTGCAACGGCAGGCTGAATTCCCGTAATGACCACTTTCGCTCCCATTAGACTTGACATACTGATTACGTCGCCGAGCACTTTCGCTATGAAAGAGTCGATAAAATCGATTGAGGTTAAGTCGATCACGACACCTCTGGCTGTAGTTTCATGCATTTTATTCAATAAATCCTCTTGAAATTGAATTGCCGTCTGATCATCCAGTTCCCATTGGATCGAAACAATCAGTACTTCATCTAGTTTTAAAATTGGTATACGCACATTCATTTACTCCACCTCCACTATTTGTCGGTTTGTCAGACTTAGTGCTTCTTGCATGCCTCTGCGAAGCGTACTTGTTGTCGTGAAATCGCTAAGGTTAATACCTAATGCAACAATTGTTTGTGCAATTTCAGGACGAATGCCCACCAGCATACACTTAGCACCTACGAGCCGAACTGCGTCTGCAGCTTGAATGATATGATGTGCGACCATTGTATCGACAACCGGAACACCGGTGATGTCCAGAATAACAACATCGGCGCGCTGCTGAACCACGCCTTCAAGTAAATTTTCCATAATTAACTTTGCACGTTCCGTGTCAATTGTGCCGACTAAAGGCATAATCGATACCTTGTCCACGACAGGAATAAGAGATGCCGAGAGTTCTTGCAGCGCAACTTTTTGCAGTGCATCAGTTTGCTCCCATTTAATTGCATAGGCTTCAATAATACTTTCGCGCAGGGGATTGATCCACGCAGTGAAAACGCCCATGAAAATTCTTAGGTTTTGTTCCGTAATAATTTCCTTGTCTTCTAACAACTCAAATACAACGGAAGCGAAATTATCAATCGCTTTATTCACAAATTTAATGGACCAGCCGAAGCGTACGACTTTCTCCGTAAAATCATCTAAACGTTCGTTGTTCAAGACTGTATCGCCTTCATTTATATTAGAAGTCATCAGCATTGTAAATTCCCGGCTTGTCTTTTCAACTAAATGTTGAGGCATGAAGTGAAAGAAGCGTTCGCCTTTCTCTTCTTTCATAAGATCTATCCATTTTTCAATAATGGTGTCCATGTGTTCGTTAACTACTTCTCTCATTTTGCTGTTCATATTTATACCTCTTCCTCCCTATGGTGAAGCCACGTCTACACTTTGTACTCTAGTATAACGGATTTTTAGTCATTGAGCATCTTTTCTGTACAAAAAATCCATTCCGCCTGAAGACAGAATGGATTTTTTTGCTATGTATGACTATAAGTTCGTGAGACCAAAACTGACTTCGAGTGCTTCGTCTACTTTTTGCATCACATGATTATCTAAATGGGTTATCTTGTCTGTCAGCCTAGACTTGTCGAGTGTGCGGATTTGTTCGAGCAGGATTACAGAATCCCGCTCAAATCCGTGACGCGCCGCATCAATTTCGACATGCGTCGGCAACTTTGCTTTTTGTATTTGTGCAGTAATTGCAGCCACAATCACTGTCGGGCTAAACCGGTTCCCAATGTCATTTTGAATGACAAGAACCGGTCTTGTGCCACCCTGTTCGGATCCTACAACAGGCGACAAATCCGCAAAAAAGACGTCTCCGCGTTTAATTGCCAACTTCTCATCCTCCGCTTACGAGTCGTTCCACCGTATGCTGGGCTTCGAATTCCGCATGCAGACATTCAGCAGCAATTCCAAGATTAATTTGGGACATTTCCACATATCCGCGCATCATCTCTTCTCTGATTGTATTCAACTCACAATCAGTCTTATACCGCGTAGCCGAGTAATATACGAAATCTCCCTGCTGCTCCTGATGGACGATCGTCTGTTCATTTTGTTTCAGCATTTTATTGGGGATTTCCATAAATAGTTCTTTGTTGTTTTGGTTAGCATCCAACTCAAGCACCTCCGACAAAAACCCGTTCCTCATTTCTATACATGTTTATCTTACCATTGGAGTTCGACAATGAAAAGACAAATAAGGAAATATAGCGACAAGTTGTGCTAGTTTAGATGGGTAGTTTGTCGAAAGTGCGAGAATTAGAGGGTGCCAACTAGTCCCCAAAATACTGTCTTTGTACACGTCTAGCAATCGTTACGGCGATTTCATAAGGAATTGTGCCGAGGCGAGTTGCCCATTCTTCCATTGTAATTTCTTCTGTTCCTTGTTTCCCCAGTATAACAACCGGTTCGCCTTCAGAAACATGCTCAGGCAACCGGATCATACACTGATCCATACAAATCGTTCCAACTATAGGGACCCTTTGACCGCGGACTAGAACTTCCTGATTTCTTAACCCCCGCTTCAAACCATCTGCGTAACCAATAGGCAGTGTAGCAATCCACTCCCCAGGCTGCGCTTCATACGTGCCTCCATAGCTAATCGGCTCAATCGCGTTTACCTGCTTCACATAAGCGATTTCAGTTTCCAAGCGCAGCGCCCGCTTTAGTCGAAAAGGCTGTTCTGCTTTCACAACGTCAGAAGGGGATATCCCATACATCCCGATACCAAACCTGACCGCATCCAGAGCAAATTCCGGAAATCTTAGTGCTGCTGCGCTGTTTGCAGCATGAACAAGTTTTGGACGTTGAGGAAAGCAGGCAACCAGTTGAGTGAACGCTTCAAATTGTTTGTGTGTTCTTTTACTATCCTTCTCATCTGCAGTTGCAAAGTGTGTAAATGTACCTTCTATTTTTATAGCAGAAGTTCCTTCAAGAATTTTCAATAATTCTTTTAATTCTTGTTCACTTCTGATACCTATCCTACCCATTCCCGTATCAATTTTTACATGTACAGTTAAAATTCCCTTAAAATCTTTCAATTCTTCCACGGCATCCCGCGCCCATTGAACTCCTGTAACTGTCACAGCAATATTTTGCTTACTGGCTTCTGACAAAAATGTAATAGGCGACGGCCCCATTACAAGGATTGGGTGCGAGAAACCTTTCGTCCGCAATTCCAATGCTTCATCAGGAGTTGCAACCGCAGCCATTATGGCGCCAGCTTCTATTGCAGCTTGTGCACTTTGCATTGCACCGTGTCCGTATCCATCCGCTTTTACCACTGCGATCATATCCGTGTTATTTGATAACTGTTTACGCAAATTACGGACATTTTCCTTAATCGCCGACAAACTGATTACTGCACGTGTTGGACGATAGTCAAATGTACTTGCCATACTCGATCACCTCTTCAGGATAAGTACTCTCATTATCATCCTGAAGAGTGTCATGCGTCAATTTAGAAAAAGAGGTCACCCTAGTATTCGGTGACCTCTAAGTCTTGGGCGATTTACTTCACAACATCGGACTGCATAGAGCCTGCGACTTGGATAAGTTCACCTTTACTGAGTGATTCTGAGGCTACGTAAAATGCTACGCCGTCTTGTTCCCAACGAATCGTCTGACCAGAAAGTGCAGCTACCGTAAATCCTAAGTCAACTGGGTCCCCATCAATCGAAACAGCCACCTGGTTCTCTACTGCCTTAGCAGGTTCTTGAACAACGACGAACTCTTTTCCAGCTCCGCCATATGTTAAGAAGAGTCGAGTCGTACCGTCTTCAGCCGCAACAGGCTCTTCACTTAGCAGTGTCACACCTTCAAACGTTGCTGTTGGATAGAATGTTTCCAGGTCCGCTTTCTTATCTTTTGGATTTTCAGGTTTTTTCTCATGATCCATGTTTTCCATCTCAACTTTGTAATCGTCCGCTTTACGTTTAACGCCCAGTGAAATCTTTTTAAAGTTCACCCGTATCTTTTCTTCTTTATTTTCATCCAGCAAAGATACGTGTGTCGGAAGTAATGTCTTTTTGTCGATATGAATCTGCTGTGTCGGCAAAACTGCCTTCTGATTATTGCGTGTCGCCGTTTCAAATACATACGTCTTATCTTTTTCAGTCATCGTTGACTTTTTGTCTGCTTTAATATCATCAGACAATGTGCTGATCAAATACGCTTGGCTGTTTTGAGCCGGCCAATCACTTTGGAATTTGTATGTTTTTCCAAGTGAAGGTGTTACCACAAAAACCCCTTCTTCATTACGCACGATCATTTGGGACTCATCTTTCCCTTTTTGAGAAACATCAACTTTGTAGAAATCTGGTTTCGTATGCCACACCGTGACATCATAAAGACGCGGTTCTTCACCAGTTTTAATTTCCATTGTTGCTTGAAGGTCATAACCTGTGGAATCATTCCATTTCCCACTCAACTTTTTGACAACGTCTTCTTTTGATGGTGCACCACAAGCTGTCAGCAACATAAGAACCGCACCCAACAACACTAATCCAATTTTGCTTCGCATCTCGGTCATCCTCTCCTATTTCAATCGGGTAGGTCATCTTATGAGGAGGGACAGTCATTTATGCGAAGCTCTTCAGCATTGTTACATTTTTTGAAGAATTACTTGTGCAGCTGCGACTGTTCTAGTGTGTGTAATGGAAACAAATCCTTCTACAAGCTCGTCTTTAAAAGAAAGGATTGGTGCACCTTTAGAGTTTGGCAAAACTGAAATATCCTGAAAGCTGCACTGCGGCCCAATCCCGGTCCCGAGCGCTTTCGCAAACGCTTCTTTAGCTGCGAATCTCCCAGCTAAAAATTCAGTCTGGCGATGCCCTGACAGGGTTTGATAGTGACGCTGTTCAGCATCTGTTAAAATTCTCTTGTGAAATTTTTCTGATTTCTGATTGAGGTCCGTAATACGATCCAGTTCAGTGATATCTAAACCTATTCCTGTAATCATACAGTCACCTTCTTTCCATATGGGGTTGAAAGATTGTATACTAATAACAAAGATCGGGGGAGAGTCATGTTTATCCGTACTGAAAGTTTTTCTCAATATATTCGGCAATATCCGGTTGTCACAACATTGATCACCATAAACGTTGTCATCTTTTTGCTGACATTGCTGCCCGTTATCGGAGATCGCGTTTTTGTTGCCGGACTTGGTGCCAATTATCTTATTGAACAGGGAGAATACTGGCGTTTAGTCACACCCATGTTTTTACATGCCGGTTTCATGCACTTGTTATTTAATATGTTTTCACTATTCATTTTTGGTCCGGAGTTAGAAAAAGTATCTGGAAAAGCGAGATTCCTAACTGTCTACTTCTTATCCGGTATTTTCGGATGTATCGCTACTTTCTTCGTGTACGATTCTAACTTTACACACGTTGGAGCGAGCGGCGCGATCTTTGGGATTTTTGGTGCATTTGGTGCTCTTGTCTATTACACGAAGCGGATGCTGCCTCAGCTGCGTCAAATCATCTTACCGATTATCGGTCTTGGTGTCGTGATGACATTCATTGGTCCCAACATAAATGCAGCTGCACACATCGCGGGCTTAATTGTAGGATTCCTAATTGGGTTAAGCTTCTTTCATCCAAAACGAATTATCAGCTGGCGTAAGCCAAAAGCGGTTCCTAAAAGATAAAGACTGCCAGAAAGTCAGAGTTCCTGACTTTCTGACAGTCTTTTTTGCATGATGTTGAGTTTATTTGGATTTATGAACACTATTTTCGGAAATTTATGAGCGCTTTTGTGGATTTATGAGCGCTTTCTTACGTTTATGAGCACTTCCCTGAGTTTATGAGCGCCTTCCCAGATTTATGAGCACTTCCCCGTGTTTATGAGCGCTTTCCCAAGTTTATGAGCACTTTCCCGGGTTTATGAGCACTTCCCCATGTTTATGAGCGCTTCTCACGAGTTTATGAGCGCTTTCCCAGGTTTATGAGCACTTCCCTCGAGTTTATGAGCACTTCTCAAAAGAATAATCATTTTTCCAAGTCAACAAATCCCTCTTCATGTCCATTTCCACTAACTTCATGCGAAGGTTCGTACCATGCCAGCAGGCGTTCTGCTTCTTTAAGATCCATTTGCCGCAGCGTGACGTCATGCGTACCCATCCCTGATTTCACATTCAGATGAATGGACGCCACTTCTTTGCGACTTTGAAAAATCGTTTGGCGTATGTTGGCGGATTGAATTCGTTTCCGCATCGTATAAGAAGTTTGAAGACTAATTCCGCGAGAACGAATCGTTACCTGGTTCCCCACTATGCGATACGCAGCAGAACGGTGTTGCCACATTCCCAGTCCCATCACAGCCGGCACAAGTAAAAGTGAAAATAATCCATACGGGTAGAAATACCAACCCACAACCGCGATAATCGGAATCATCCATAGAAAGTCAATACGATAGTAAAACTTACGGCCGCGTTTAGGCAGTTTCTCCTCAGGTTCTCTTAAATCTAAACCCGGAAAGATTTCATGCAAAGGGGCATATAAAGACTTTTTCTTCACCAAAGGAAACAATTGGATTGTCGAACCTTCACCTGAAGCCCCTGCGCTATGTACAAGTAAACGTCCGTAGCCGAACAGTTGACGTAATGGATTTTCTATAAAACTGACGCTTTGAATTCGACTCAGCGGCACTGTCGTACGTTTCTTTTCAAGCAGTCCGCGTGTAATAATCATCTCTTCGTCAGAAACGCGTACAGTAAATCCGTAGTAAGAGAAAAACGTCATTGCTACGGATAGAAGCCATGCAATAAATAGCCCCAGTAGTATCAGCAGGACAACTACAAATACGCCAAATTTTATGAGTCCAGCAAGCTCATCACTTACTTTATCAAGCGGCAGCAGCTCTCCAAACTGAGTGAGGAAGATTGCGACTCCGGAGAAAATAACACCAATCCCTCCTGAAGTCGTCGCAAGTAAAATGAGCTCTTTTGGAGACAACGAAAACACACGCTTCGCTTCCGGCTCTTCCGAAGACAGCTCTTCTTCAGCGTGCTCCATGCCCTCTTCAAATTCTGATTCGGCTTCTTGTGACTTCCGCTTTTTCCCTTCAGCAATTCTCTTTTTAATGATATCAGCGTCTTCACGGGTGACAGCAGTTAACTCCGCCTCTGCTTCGCCTCCTGAAGAAGCCGCCGTTTCGATTTGAACCTTCACTAAACCGAAGGGACGATGAAAAATACCTTCCGTATAGTTCAAACTTTGGATTCGTTCAAAAGGGATATACCGCTTTTTACGAACAAATAAACCGGATTCAATACGTAACTCACCGTCTTCGAACCAATAGGAGAACCTTCTCCACTTGATAAGACCACTTGATAACAAGTAAATGACTAGCACTCCTCCGAAAACCAAAGACCAATTATCCAAGAACCAATTGCCTGACGTGTTGTTTCTGCTTCCAGTGAAGAGAACTACCGCCAATGGTAATATCGCTTCCTTCAATGCTTTCAATGTTTCTACTAGAACAGTTACCCAATGTAATTTGTAACGCGGCTCAGACATCGTCTTCCGCCACCTTTGCAAGCGCAGAAATCCGGTTCCGCAGCTCATCTGCTTCTTCTGCTTCAAGAGCAGGAATTGAATGGACTGTTGCAGCGGATGAAATCGAAATCGCTGACAAGCCATATTTTTTCAGAATGGGTCCTTGCGCGGTATCTACGTGCTGAACACGGACCATTGGAACTAAAGTACGGGTAACAATGAAAATCCCATGCTGTAATTCAATTTCAGATTCCCGAACTTCATATCGCCACCTGGACCATCTGATTTTAGGAAACAGATAAATAAATAGCCATCCATAAAGCAATACGACCGCACCAGCTATTATGTATATATACCAAGGCCATTCAAAGAAAAAAGTCAGTACGCCCGCGGCAATAGCAAGTAACAGGACAGCCCCTGTTTGCATCCAGCCATATAACCGCCATACCGTTAGTCCTTTTTCTGACAACCGATTTACAGGTTCACTTCTCAAGTCGATTCCTCCCTTACTTCTTATTAGTGTATACGATTTCAGCCTCCATATGTTTCATTTTGAACAAACAAAAAGCTCGAGAAGAGTACATTTGAATGTACTTCTCTCGAGCTAAGCTGTATCCGATTAACGCTCAGAGCGTCCGCCGCGTGAACGATCACGGTTTCCGCCTTCACGACTTCCGCCACTGCGGCCGTCGCGGTTTCCACCACTGCGTCCGTCTCGGCTGCTGCCGCCACGACGATTTCCACCGCCGCTAAATCCACGACCGCCGCCATGTGAACGATTACCGCCACTGCGATTACCTTTATACCCGCCACGGCCGCCTCCGCCACCACGTGATGGCAATGGACGTTCTTCTGTAATTTGTACAGGAGTAGCATCAGGCTCGTTTGTTAAGTGTTTCAAAGCAGCTGCAACTAGATCCGTCGCATCATACTTTCCAAGTAAATCTGTAGCGAATTGAACATAATCATTCAACTCATTCTTTTGAACTGCTTCAGCAAGTGTCTCGACAGCAACTTTTTGCTGACCAAGAAGCGCTTCGTCAGACGTTGGTGGCTGAAGTGGGTTCATGCGTTTTTTCGTTGTTTCTTCAACAATACGAAGGTAACCCATTTCACGTGGTGTTACAAACGTAATTGCCATACCGCTCTTACCAGCACGACCTGTACGACCGATACGGTGAACGTAACTTTCAGGATCCTGTGGAATATCGAAGTTATAAACGTGAGTTACCCCAGAAATGTCAAGTCCACGAGCTGCAACGTCTGTTGCAACTAAAATGTCAACTTTACCTTCTTTAAACTGGCGCAATACCGACATACGCTTCGCTTGAGTTAAATCACCGTGAATTCCTTCTGCAATGTATCCGCGAATGTTAAGAGCATGTGAAAGCTCGTCAACGCGACGCTTTGTACGACCGAATACAATCGCAAGTTCCGGCTGCTGAACGTTTAGCAAACGAGAAAGAATATCAAACTTTTCGCGTTCTTGTGATTTCACGAAGAACTGCTCAATATTTTCAACAGTCATTTCTTTAGACTTGATTTTAACCATCTCAGGGTTTTTCATGAACGTTTCCGCGATTTTACGGATTGGTCCAGGCATAGTTGCTGAGAATAGCAATGTTTGGCGCTCAGCTGGGACATTCTCAAGAATTGAGTTGATGTCTTCGATGAAGCCCATGTTCAACATTTCGTCTGCTTCGTCCAAAACGAGTGTTTGAACACCGTCAAGCTTCAATGTTTTACGCTTAATGTGGTCAAGAATACGACCTGGCGTACCTACTACGATTTGTGGATTGTTGCGCAATGCACGGATTTGGCGTGAAATTTCTTGTCCGCCAAATACAGAAAGAATTCGTGCGCGTTTCCCATATCCGATTTTATAAATTTCTTCAGAAACCTGAATCGCAAGCTCGCGAGTTGGTGCAATGACAAGTGCCTGTACTGCAGGATTGCTAGTATCGATTTTTTCGATCATCGGAATACCGAATGCTGCTGTTTTTCCTGTTCCAGTCTGTGCCTGGCCGATTACATCCTTGCCTTCCATGCCGAATGTAACTGTGCCTTCCTGAATTGGAGTAGCCTCTTCAAAGCCCATTCTCTTTAGAGAGTCTTGTGTAGATTTACTGATATTTAGTTCTGAAAAATTCGTCAAACTTCTCAATCTCCTTTGTGTTTTCCATTTGACAATTGGTTACATTTGCAAATGAAAGCGCGGCAAATCGGAGCCTTATGCTTCTGGGTATGTTTCCGAACGTATACAAATCTAATGCAGGATATGACGTTCTGCTTCCCACAATTTAGATCTAGCGGATGAAAGGAAAGCCCGGTCTTTGCCGAGCGGTTCGATGATGGTCAGGCGTTTCTTCGCACTGCCGTCAAACCGTTTTATTCAAAAAAAAGCACTCTTCAAAAAAGGAAGAGTTCTGCGTAAATGTATCCAATGCTCAAATCATTCTACCACAACGCCTGCGTTATCGCAACCAATATACTCGCTGTCAAAAAGAACGTGTTTGTCCGTTATCTGCATGAAGGAAAGAACCTTTTCAAACCATTGAGCACAATCATCACTGTAACAAATGTGGTGTTTTCCTTTGTCCGAAAAGATGAGAGTTTTCTCAAGCGAACCTAAAGACTCATAAAGTAATTGCGCACTGGAAAACGGTACGATTCCATCCTGCTTGCCTTGGACAATACATACCGGCACTGTAATCATTCCATAATACGGTTGCACTTGACGCACGATGCGTGTGAACTGAAAAGCAGATCGAATAGGTGTATTCGCCAGTTTATATCGATACAGATGATAAAAAGTATTTGGAGGGAAGTTTCGAATAATCGGCTCCGCAAGCAACACCGCGGCATCCGCCAGCAACAAACGCGGCGATATATACTTTGCAGCAGCACTAAGCAAAACGAGCTTTTCAATAGGATAGCGAAGTGCGAGGTACATTGCGATTAGCCCACCCATTGAAAATCCTACAACCATTATTCGATCTGTGCGTTTTTTCAATCGTTTATAGGCGATCTCCGCTTCCATCAGCCATGCTTCTGCAGTGATTTTAGTTAACCGGCCACCTGGTTCGTGTCCTGGCAGCACCGGCACATCGATCATCCAGTCCGTCTGTTCTTTTACATACCGGATGAAAGGGCGAACTTCAAACGATCCACCTGTAAATCCATGCAGAATAAGCACGCCTGTTTTCACGAATTACCCCTCCGTTTCCAAAATACCTTTTAAAACATTTTCAAGCGCCATTCCACGCGACCCTTTTAGCAGCACAATGGAACGTTCATCGATTGAGTTGCGCAAAGCTGAAACAATCGGGGTATAATCGTTCTCTGTCCAGATCAGTTCGACTTTTGCATCACGAGAACGCAATTCTTCATACAGCCATTTCATTCTTGGTCCAAACAACGCAATTCCCTTCAAACCTAGAGTACCCAGCTGGTCAGCCACTGATTCATGGAAATAGCGTTCGTCTTCGCCAAGTTCTAACATATCTCCTAGAACGACCCACTTGTCAGTCCGTAATTTCGTTTGTCCGATGAACGATAAGGCTGCGCGCATTGAAGTCGGTGCTGCATTGTACGCATCATTAATCACGAGTGCACCGCTTTTCACCGTCACAGGCTGCATACGCATCGGCGTTAGCTTTGCATTCAGCAATGCATTTCGGATTGCTTCATCCGTCATCCCGAGTTTTCTTGCAACCAGCATTGCAGCCAATGCGTTTTTCACTTGGTGCTCTCCGAAAACAGGAATGACAAAGTTCCCATTAATTTGACCAAATACAGTGAATTGACTTCCTTGTTCCGTAACTTGAATGTCTTTCGCTGTTAAATCCAATTCTTCCCCGTAACCGAACGACTTCGCGTCAAGTTCTGAGTGCTTACTTACAGCAGAAGTTAACAGCGGCTCATCGCCATCATAGTAGAAGGTCCCGTTTGACGGGAGTCCCTCGATGATTTCGAACTTCGCCTTTGCAATCCCCTCTCGACTTCCGAGGTCCTGCATATGGGCTTCGCCAATATTCGTGATGATGGCGATATCTGGTTTTGCTAATTTAGAAAGGAATGAAATTTCACCGAAACCGCTCATCCCCATTTCGAGAACAGCTACTTCGGTCTCTTCTTCAAGCGACAAAATCGTTAATGGCATGCCGAGTTCGTTGTTAAAATTACCTTCTGTTTTTCTTACAGCGAACTGAGCGCCAAGTACACTTGCAAGTAAATCTTTCGTCGATGTCTTTCCATTAGATCCAGTGACACCAATTACGGTACAAGTCAATTGCTCACGGTACGATCGCGCAAGCTGCTGAAGCGCAAGTTCAGCATCCTCAACAAAAATCAGAGGAATATCCGCTGGCGGATTTGGTTCATCTATAAGCCACAACGAAGCAGCTGCGCCTTTTTCCACTGCTGATTGGACATATACATGCCCGTTTGCATGTTCTCCTCTAAACGGAATGAACAAATCTCCTTCAGTAATACTGCGTGAGTCGATTGTTGCACCCGTTACCGTAATTCCATCTAATAGCTGGCCTGAAGCACCCAGCCATCCGGCCAATTCAGTTAGTTGTCGTTTCATTACTCATCCCACTCAATCCATTGTGTATTGTATCTGTTGTTTTTCAGTATGGCGCGCGACTGCCAACTCGATTAGACGATCAATCAATTCAGGATAGCTGACACCTGTATGCTGCCAAAGGAGCGGAAACATACTAGTCGGTGTAAATCCTGGTAATGTGTTCACTTCATTAATGAGAACTTCGTTTGCGTCTGTCACAAAGAAGTCTGCGCGCACAAGCCCTGCGCAATCGAGAACTTTATAAGCGCGGCATGCCATGTTTTTCATAAGATCTGAAACTTCTTCAGGAACTTCTGCTGGAATGACCAGCTCCGTGTTCCCATCTTGGTATTTCGCTTCGTAGTCGTAGAACGCAGCGACTGGCTTAATCTCCCCTGGAACGGAGCATGCAGGTGTGTCATTTCCAAGTACACCCATTTCAACTTCACGTGCTGTTACTCCTTGTTCAATAATAATCTTCCGGTCAAACTTCAATGCAAACGTAATCGCTTGCTCCAGCGTATCCCTTGTATCTGCTTTACTGATTCCCACGCTTGAACCGAGATTAGCCGGCTTTACGAATACCGGATATTCCAACACAGTTTCTGCCTCATCCAACAACCGCTCGTTATCCATCTCCCATTCGGAACGGACAAAATGCACGTAGGGTACTTGTGCAAGACCTGCTTGTGCAAACAATTGCTTCATAACGACCTTATCCATTCCCGCAGAAGATGCGAGGACGCCGTTTCCAGCGTAAGGAATATTCATTACTTCAAACAGACCTTGAACAGTTCCGTCTTCTCCATTCGTTCCGTGAAGTAAAGGGACAATTACGTCTGGCTTACTTTCGAGCTGCAAGAACTGTGCGATACTATCCGGTGCGTCCGTTCCATTCC
Source organism: Sporosarcina aquimarina (assembly GCF_033253705.1). Classification (GTDB taxonomy): domain Bacteria; phylum Bacillota; class Bacilli; order Bacillales_A; family Planococcaceae; genus Sporosarcina; species Sporosarcina aquimarina. Next base: position 331,742 of record NZ_JAUBDH010000004.1, on the reverse strand, counting down.
CTTCAAAACGCAATTCTTCAATAGTTGCTGCTGGTGACGTAAGCGGACTTCCTGTACGCCACTCTCCAATTGGTGTTATGTAAATCGGCATCACTTCGTACGCGTCGAAGTTAACCGCCTGCGTGACCGCACGCGCTGTTGACAAGGAAACTTCGTGTTCCGCAGACTTCCCTCCGTAGACCAACCCTAGCTTTTTCTTCATAGAGATCCCCTCGTTCCGTTAGTTTTCGTCTCACTAGTTTACCATGAACCACGGCTGATGCTAGAAAAAACCTTTTCCTTCATCTACTAATATAGAAAACATTATTTTGTTGCGAGAAACTTTTAATTCCAAGATTGCGTCTTATGAATCACATGAATCTTTTCGCTATCTGCGATATACTTTAGCAATCATTCCCATAGGAAGGAGTATTGCTTTGAAGATTTCAAACAAGTGGACAGATCGTTTCGACTGGACGCTTGCCTTTTACTTATTATTATTCTTCATTGTCAGTTTAACTGCAATTGCTTCTGCACAATATTCAGGACCTCACAATACGAACTTCGCTCTTTTACAAGTTCGCTGGTATGTGCTGGGCGCATTCATCATATTCGTCATGATTCAATTTGAACCACAGCAATACAAGCAACTCGCGTGGCCGTTGTACGGTTTCGGAGTTTTCTTATTGCTATTTCTTATGTTAGCGCCCGGTGGACAAGACCAAATCGCCGAAGTGCGTCTTGGTGCGAAGCGTTGGCTTCACTTACCCGTGATTGGTACAATACAGCCTTCTGAGTTCATTAAAACTTTTTACATACTCGGTCTTGCAAGGTTAGTCAGTTTGCATAACGAAAAGTATCCTGTAAAATCGTTAAAAACTGATTTGACGCTGCTTGCAAAAGTTGCTGTTATGCTGCTTGTGCCACTAGTATTCATCATGAAGCAGCCCGATTTAGGGACATCTCTCGTCTTCATCGCCATTACGGCGGCCGTTGTCATTATTTCAGGAATCTCATGGAAGCTTCTTGCGCCGATCATGGCGGTTGGAGCAACTGTTGGAGCGACACTTCTTTGGATGGCGATTTACGCGCAAGACTTTTTGCAAAAACTCGGATTTGACCCTTATCAGTTTAAGCGGGTGTATTCATGGCTCGATCCATATTCTTATCCTGGCGAGGAAGGGTACAATCTTATACAGGCCATGACGGCGATTGGTTCAGGAGAGTTCACGGGAAAAGGCTTCCGCGAAAGCGTGGTCGCTATTCCAGAAAACCATACCGATTTCATCATAAGTGTCATTGGGGAAGAATGGGGATTCATTGGGTCGAGTTTGCTAATTACGTTATTTTTTGTGTTTATGTACCACTTAACCAAAATCGCATTAAGTCTTAAAGACATGTTTAGTATTTATGTAACAGCTGGTGTTATTGCGATGTTATCGTTTCATGTGCTGGAGAATATCGGAATGAACATTCAATTGCTGCCAATTACGGGAATCCCGCTCCCCTTCGTCAGTTATGGAGGCAGTTCGTTATTCAGTAATATGTTTGCGATTGGACTCATCTTCAGTATACGATTCCATCAGCAAAGTTTCTTATTTGAAACGGATGATGTATAAGAAAAAAACAGGAAATTTTCCTCTTGCTAAATAAGACCCCTTTACCTATATAATTAAAGGCTGTAACTCATATGAAACGACAAAGGTGACTTTATTATGAAAATAGAACAAAAAGCAGCAGATAGATTTGACTGGCCACTCGCTTTTCTCTTACTGCTATTCGGAGCAATTAGTTTAATTGCGATTTCTTCCGCACAAACAACAGGCCAATACAACACTAACTTCATTCCCTCACAAATCCAATGGTATGTGGTTGGTTCCATTATCATTGCAATCACGATGTATTTTGAACCTGAACAATATAAGAAAGCAGCGTGGGTCATTTATGGCGGCGGACTGTCTTTACTAATTATACTTTTCATCTTGCCGGAAAGCCTGGCTATTGTCGCTCCACGAAATGGAGCGCAAAGCTGGTTTCACTTACCTGGTATCGGCAGTATACAACCTGCTGAATTCATGAAGACATTCTTCATCATCGGATTGGCGCGGGTCATTACGAAACACCATGAAAAGTTTAGCGAAAAAACGATTCAAACCGATTTTATGCTTCTGTTGAAAATCGGGGCTGTCTTGATAGTTCCTCTATTCTTCATTATGACGCAGCCTGACCTTGGAACAGCACTTGTTTTTCTCGCAATTACTGCCGCACTCGCTGTCGTATCGGGGATTACATGGAAAATCTTGCTTCCAATTTTCGTTGGCTCTGTGTCCTTGGGCGGAACGATGCTTATTATGGCATTATATGCACAGGATTTCTTGTCGACACTCGGATTCAAGCCTTATCAATTCCAAAGAATTTACTCGTGGCTCGACCCTTACTCCTATTCTTCAAACGAAGGATTGCACCTGATTACTTCTTTAAATGCAATCGGTTCGGGTGAAATGTTCGGCAAAGGGTTTAAAGATCGCGAAGTCTACGTACCTGAAAGTCACACGGATTTCATCTTCAGCGTAATTGGTGAGGAATGGGGATTCGTCGGGGCAAGTCTTGTCATCTGTTTGTACTTTTTCCTCATTTACCATTTGACGAAAATTGCATTGGAGCTTAAAGATCCTTTCAGTACTTATATTGCTGCTGGTATCATCGCAATGATTACATTCCACGTTTTTGAAAACATCGGAATGACGATTCAATTACTGCCCATTACAGGAATCCCACTCCCATTCATCAGTTACGGAGGAAGTTCTCTAATGGGGAATATGCTCGCAATCGGGCTGATTTTCAGTATGAAATTCCACCATAGGACGTTTATGTTTAAATCTGATGAAGAAGATTAAAAAACACGCGCTGACAGAAATAATTCTGTCAGCGCGTGTTTTAATTATGGTTGGATTTGCGGGTCTTGCTGAGCTGGCGGTGTTAACGCCTTCAGCATATCTAGACGCGATTTTGTCATTGTAGCGGAAACACCTAACTTCGCTAAGTTTGTGATGATCTTCTTCAAATCGATTTCTTTCGCCATCTGGTTCCACCTCAACCTTTCTATAGTGCAGGACGCACAAATTGGATGCAAGGTTCTAATTTGTAATTCATTGTTTTTTCTTTCGATATCTTTATCATACCACAATTGTCAAGTTTTTAACCTTACATTTATATTACAACGACAGTTTTTTAAAATCGGTTTTCAAAACCTCATCTCTTTGACATACCCCATGCCCTCTTTCAGTCTTTTTAATGGAATCCTGCACTAATTTTACAATTCAAAGACAATCGTCCCTGTTCATGTATACTATAGGAATATGACATAGTTCAGAAAGGCGGTTTACAATGGCTGGAGTTATCGGCTTCCTCACAATTGCAGTACTGATTCTTAACATACTGCTGGCAGGAGTTCTTATATTTTTAGAACGGCGGGATGCGGCGTCAACATGGGCTTGGCTGCTCGTACTCTTTTTCATCCCACTTTTCGGTTTCATCATCTACCTATTACTTGGAAGACAATTACGAAAGAAGCATTTATTTCGCTGGTCTGGACGCGATCGTATCGGTATTGAAACTTTAATCGATTACCAAATGGAAGCTATCGAGGATGAAACATTTGAATTCCAATTGGATGATACGGCTCATTATCACGATATGATTTATTTACATTTACGCAATAATCATGCAGTACTTACTCAAGATAATGACGTAGAAATCTTTAATGACGGCGTTGCCAAGTTTGAGTCCTTACTCCGCGACTTAGAAAATGCAAAAGATCATATTCATTTTCAATATTACATTATGAGGCTCGACAAACTTGGCAGTGAAATCATGGAGATTCTCGTAAAAAAAGCCAAACAAGGCGTCCAAGTCCGGGTGTTATTCGATGATATCGGATCTCGTGGATTGCACGTCAAACACTTAAAAGAACTCACGGATAATGGCGGCGAAGTGGCAGCGTTCTTTCCTGCATTACTGCCGCTCATTAACCCCCGTTTGAATTATCGCAATCACAGAAAGATTGTTGTTGTCGACGGGCGTATCGGATACGTTGGCGGGTTCAACGTTGGCGATGAATACCTTGGAAGAAGTAAAAAGTTCGGCTATTGGCGTGACACACACTTGCGCATTGAAGGAAGTGCTGTACACCCGTTACAAACCCGTTTCCTTCTAGATTGGAATCAGGCATTAGCCTCGAGTGAAATTCAATATAACGATCGTTACTTTCCTGTTATTCCACGAAAAGGCTCTGTCGGGATGCAAATCGTTTCTAGCGGACCGGATGCTGAATGGGAACAAATTAAAGATGGCTACTTAAAAATGATTTTTATTGCAAAAGAGTACATTTACATTCAGACACCATATTTCATACCCGATGTGAGTTTCTTAGACGCACTTCGGATCGCATGTTTGTCTGGAGTAGATGTCCGAATCATGATTCCGAATAAGCCGGACCATATGTTTGTCTACTGGGCCACTTATTCGAATATCGGGCTTTTGTTAAAAGCGGGCGCTCGTGTCTACATTTACGAAAATGGGTTTATCCATGCCAAACAAATTGTTGTAGACGACGAATTGTCTACTGTTGGAACAGCCAATATCGATGAGCGGAGTTTCCGTCTCAATTTTGAGATCAATGCTTTCATCTATGACCGTGAGAAATCCCGAGATCTGGCAGAGCTGTTTGAGCAAGATATTCAATTGTCAACTGAACTCACCTATGACATGTACTTGAATCGGACTCGTCTGATCAAAGTGAAGGAATCCATTTCAAGACTGCTATCTCCTATACTTTAAGTTCAACCAAAAACAGGACACCCCAACTGGGATGTCCTGTTTTCTATATTGAACACGGGGTGATTAGGGCCCCTCTCCTTATTCCAACCCTAAGTACTCTTCTAAGGTTATGTTTTTCTTGAAGATTTCATCCGATATCGACTTACCAACAAATCGGAAATGCCACGCTTCGTGCATGTACCCTGTAATCTCCTCTTTGTTTTCAGGGTAGCGCAAGATGAAGCCGTAGCGATGCGCATTTGCAAGCAGCCATTTGCCGGCTTCTGTTTCGCCGAACGAAGAGGATGCCCAATGCTTTTCATGATTTTGTTCTCCAATATCAAATGCAAGTCCTGTTTGGTGTTCTGAATAACCCGGCCGTGCGCTGTAACGATCCGCCGCCTCTTTTCCGTCTCGATCTGCATACCGGTTGTAAAGGGTAACCTGATAGTCGTAAGAACGATACGTGCTGAAAGCAGTTAAGTTAAAACCTGACAGCGCAGCTTCCGCGGCCATTTCATCAAATGCGGCACGGGCTTCTTTACTTTCACCTGGAGCAAAACTTTCTGGAAGAGGATGCTTTTTATTCGCAACTAAAATGTTGTTTACGTAGGTAGGTTCTTTCGGCAATTTCTGTCCCTCCACATAGCCTCCGTCAAACACGCCCTCGCTCGTCTCTTCTGAAGGTAGTTCGGAAGAATCCGGCGTTTCTTCTGAAGGTTTGTCAGTACTATCGATATCTGCATCTGGCGATGGTTCTGTCTCTGGTTCAGGCTCGCCCTCAGAAGCTTGGTTTTCTTCCGACTTCGTTTGCAATAAATCACCTAACCCCACTTGGATCAAAGTTTTTTCAACGCTCCAGTCGTTTGTAGAGACCCAGATCACTAAACCAATCATGACGGCTGCGATAAGTAGTAAAACTGCGGTAATCCCTTTTGACTTATTCTTTTTTGGTCTGTAGCGATCTTGTCTTCGTTTCTTCAAACTAATGCCTTCTTTCTTATTGTTTCCGACAATCTATTTTATATTTCTAATATGTTACAAGTTCATTACAACAATCCATTTCATAGTCTACCATCATTTTGACTTCAGGACTACTATGCCTTTTATAAAACTGTGTGCTATGATTACTTTTTCAAAGTGATTTTTAAATGAAGGATGATTCTATTGGGCAATCAGCGATGGCTATCTGCTAGTTTTTTTGTTTTCTTTTTTACATGGGGTATATTTCTACCTTATTGGACGGGCTGGTTAACCATTGAAAAAGGTCTGGCTGTTTCAACAGCTAGTGTCATTATGGGAATCGGAATGGCGGCGAGAGCACTTTCCACTTTTTTAGTCTTTCCGATTCTCACTCAAAAGTCCTCCTTGCGGCTGGTCATTCAATGGCTGTCTATCTTGTCGCTTATACTTGCAGTTTTGTATTTGCCGGCATCACCCCTATGGGTACTTGCAGTGATTACCATTATTTTCAGTGCAGTCTATCCGATGGTTTTGCCCGCTGTTGAAAGCGGTGCAACGGTGCTAATGCAAACGGAGCGCATCCACTACGGAAAGAGCCGCTCATTTGGTTCCATCGGCTATACAGCAGCACTGCTTTTAGTAGGAGCCGCAACCTCCATTTGGAGCGAACAGGCAATCTTATATCTAATGATTGCAGGATTAACTGCCACTGTCTTATTTTTCATGAGAAGCGCACCTGTTGCGTTAACTACGCAACCGGAACCGTCTTCAATGGACAGATCACAAACTAAGTTAAGGACGTTATTCCAGACAAAAGGTTTTTTAGTTGTTACGGTCCTTGCTGTTCTTTTACAAGGCGCACACGCAGCGTACTATAGTTTTGGGTTTATATATCTTGATGATTTAGGGGTGTCCGGACTATGGATTGGGGTTATTTTAAACGTAGCTGTGTTATTTGAAATTTTGTTTTTCCGCATTTCCGATCAACTACTTGCGAACGTAAAAATTTCAACGATGTTTTTAATTGCTGCATTAGGTTCCACAACACGATGGATTGTTGTCTTTCTCTTTCCAATCACCGCGGTTTTTGTGGTGACACAAGTGCTGCATGCAGTTTCGTTTGGGATAGCTCATTACGCGTTCATCCAATTCATATCGACTCGTCTTCCGAAACAACAGATTGCTTCAGCACAGGGGATGTATGCTGCGTTTGCGATGAGTTTGAGCACAGCGATCTTAACGATCCCCGCGGGCTATCTTTACGACATTACGCCAGGTTTCGCATTCTTAGGAATGGCCGTCTGTACGATTCCTGCAATTTTCATCGTCTTAATCACCCGAAAAAAGCTTGCCTATTAAAAAAGGAAACGATTCCGCATGTTAGCGGCGCCGTTTCCTTTTTTCATCCTAACATTTTTAAAAACAAAACGACTGCAAGTGCAATCGCAAACAGTACAGACAACCCTTGCATCCAACGCGCTTCACGAATCATGCCTTGGCTGCGGAATTGCTTAGCCCTTGCGCTATTTGTCAAAGCAAACAGCGCAATCATGCCAATCAACGCATTTGCAAAATCCAGCTTAACGATGAAATAGAGTGAAAATGCGCCTGCTGCAACTATTCCGATTCCATAAATCCATTTGCTGTTCATTTGCACATTCCTCCACTCCAGAACCAACTTGTGCCCTTTAGTTAAAAAGAAGCCAGAGAAAAATCTCCGGCTGCTCGACTTTTATTGATTACTTGCCTTTTTTCTTACCTTTTTGCTGTTTTTCATCTTCAGGATCAACGATTTCTACATCGACATGTCCATCAGCCTCTACAGCAAGTTCAGCTGCTGTATGTTTGTAATAGAATTTGCGTCCTAGGTACGTTTGGAAAATCATGAACAAACCACCTACTGCCCAGTACAACGGAAGTGCAGCTGCCACTCGGTACGAGATGAACATAATCATAATCGGTGAAATGTAAACAAATAATTTCATTTGAGCTTTTTGCTGTTCTGGCATCGTCCAAAGTGAAACTCGGGCTTGAACGAAATATACCGCACCTGCAATTAGCATCATGATGATATCGGGTTTACCTAGCTCAAACCATAAGAACTGATGACTCTTGACAACATCATCCGCATACAAAATTGCAAAGTACAGACCCATGATAATCGGCATTTGAATAACTAATGGCAGACAGCCCATATTTAGCGGATTTACATTATGCTTAGAGTAAAGCCCCATCATTTCTTGCTGCAATTTCATTTGTTCTTCTTTGTTGCCTGCCTCTTTAGCAGTCTTCATTTGTTTCTGGATCGTCTCCATCTCAGGTTTCAACGCATCCATTTTCACTTTCATTTCTTGCTGTGATTTGTAATTTTTCAACATTAGCGGCATTAAGATTAAACGAATTCCCATCGTAATAACGATGATTGCAAGTCCATAACTCCCGCCAAACGCTTCTCCCAAAGTGTGGAGCAACCACTCCATCGGCTTAACAAACAGTCCATAGAAGGTTCCTGTTTTTTCTTGTACACTTGTACAACCACTTAGCAAAACGGCGGCTGTTGCCAACATCGTTATAAATCCAATTCTTTTTTTCACGAAATCCACCTTCACTATTTTCAAACTATTAGTATTCTAAGCGTTTTAAAGAAAAGCGTAGAACAACCAAAGAGATTTTTATTTTTTAAAACACTCGTTGTCTCTTCAGAAAGTATACCTCAATCGCATTCATAAATACAAACAAACATATTGTGAAAACTCTTTAACTTTTCGAATCATGACAAAAAACTTGCAATATGTGGAAAGAAACACACACTGCAAGTTTTATAAGAAATTGTTATACTGCTCGTTTGTTTAAAAATAAAAAATTTTTCCACTTGTAAAAGTAGATTCTTTCTTTAGCCTATTTCTTTTCAGACTTATCTGAATCTGATTTTGCTTCCTTAGAATCAAGCTTTTCCGTAATTTCTTTATCCTCTTTTTTGTGATAAAGACCGTCTTCTTTTGACTCTTTACTTTTATCTTCTACTTCTTGGTTGTAATAGTGAACACTAGTTTGGGCACCTTCACTTACCATTCCATTGTCCTGGAAGTCATATGGATCCGACATACCTCGTTTTGTCTGGTCCGAGTAGTCCGCTTTTTTCGACTGTACGAATGAGTCTACTTTGGTTACTAAGTTATTTACCGCAACTTGTGCCTTGTCACGGTTTTCTTTTTTACTGAAATACGCATAAGCCCCAGCTGCAAGTGTCGCTAATAGAATTCCATTACCTTTTTTAGCCATGACGATCAAACCTCCATTTTTTACTAACATAATCATTTAAGTAAGTGTTCATGTTATTAAGTATACCCCACTTCCTCCCAGCCAAACGCAGATAACATTTCATTTTCATGACAACTCTTGCTTTCGCTAGTTTTCCCATAGGGCTTTTGTTATGATGATAAAAAGAACTAACGAGGTGAAAGCGCAATGATTCGAGAGATGATTGAGGAAGATATTGCTGCCGTTCAACACATTGCCCGTGCCACGTGGAAAGATACGTATACTGAAATTTTACCTGAATCCGTTCAACAAAAGTTCCTAGACAGTGCTTATTCTGCCCCGATGCTCTTAAAACGAATGGAGAAAACCGAAGTTCTAATTGCTGAAGACGACAACAAGCCTGTCGGATTTTTTAATATGACCCGTATCGATGAAGACGGGGACGCAGAATTGACAGCACTCTACATTCTCCCCGAGTATCAGCGCAAAGGGTTAGGATCTGAACTTTTTGCAGGTGCCTTATCTTTACTAGAAGGAGCAATGCAACTTTTCGTTTATGTTGATGATTTAAATGATCCTGCCAAAGCATTTTATGAAAAGTTAGGCTTTCACTTGCTAGAAGTGTTCGATGAAGACTTTGAAGGTGTCGCTGTTGAAACCGCTCAATATGTCTACAGAATGCCACAGCCAGCCATTTGCATCTAAATTAAAACGTCTCCCAATAGAAATCCGGGAGACGTTTTTTAATTTCTTTTCTTATAGCGGTCGCATTCCATCGTCATAAGGCGGTGCATCCGTAATTACGGGTTCATCCGGGTAAGCAGTTGGCTTTTTCACTAAACATAAGATCCCTGCAATATAGAGCAAAATCGATGTGAGTGATAGAATCCCACCTGTGAGACCCGCTAAAATAAACATAATTCCCGCAAGCTTCGGATTTTTATTGTTCCAGATTTTCACTAGCCCAATAATCGTTAAAATTAAGCTAATGACTAAGAATATCACTCCGAGCCACATGAACCCTCCAACTGCATCCAAAAAGTCGAAAATCATATCCATATCTGCTTGCGTCACCGCAGGATCAGAGTTCATGCCCATTTCGAATTCTGCACGCATTTCAGGATTTGTACTCATTAAATTCACTAGGACAGCACCGAATATCGCAGCTGCGATTCCTATAACTGTAAAAACCAAGCTGATAATTCCTAGGACTCTTTCTGCCGTTCGATTCAATGTACATCGCCTCACTTTTTCTAGTTAGTAGCTTACTATACGAATGACTTCCATAATTGTTTCAAATAATCCTCTTTTTGTTATAAAAAACGGACCGCTAAAATTATAAGCAATCCGCTCGGAGTAGTTATGCTTTCACGTCATTATATTCATCGTACCGGTTGAATGCTGTTACGACGTATGAACAAACTGCTTCCATTTTGTAGTTGTGCTCTCTCGCGTAATCTGCAGCACGATCTAAAAGTTTTTTGGCAACTCCGCCGCCACGAAGCTCTTCAGAAACGAATGTGTGATCCATTACCATGACATCGCCGAGAAGCGTCCACGTAATTTCAGCCATCGTTTTGCCATCTTGCACGTTTTGAAATGCAAATGCATCTCCGCCAATTTCTTTGAATTCAAACTCCATGAAAACAGCCTCCCATTTTTTATTGTATTATTGTAGAAGTCAACTTACTTAGAAAGTTTAACATACAGATTACTTAAAGATGGATTTAACTGATTCCGCAAGACCGGAAAAGAACTCTTTGACTTTCTCCCAAAAGCTTGGATCTATTTCCCCTAACTTCTCTTTTACCTTAGAAGCCATATCATCAAGCTGCTGAGAGAACTTAGAAAAGTCAATATCAAGCTTGCTGATCCGATCCATTAAATCGATCAATAATTGACGATCTGCATCACTAAGCTCGATTTTGTGCTTATCCAGCTGTTCTTTAATAATTTTTTCAACGTCTTCTTTTGTTGCAGGGTTCTGTTCGGAAATCTGTTGTTTAATGTCGGTCAGTAATTCTGCGACTTTATCTTTATCCACACCTTTTTCGGATAACTTAGTCGCAACGTCCAACTCGTCATTCGCAACATCGGTACGTTCTTTGTCGAGTTTTTCACCGCTTACTTCGTATGCTTTATAAATACCTACTAAAGCCGAATGGCCTGATACTTTTTTGGGTGCAGCGACATCCACTTTCGCATCTTCAATTCCTGCTGTCAGCATTGCCGTCGCATACATGTCAGGTGTCACTTGTGTAATATTGTCTTGAGTCACGATGGAAATGACGAGACCTTTGCCCGCATCTTGACGCATTATTTTTGCTGAAGAGTACATCCGTGCATTAGGATCCCCGTCTTTTATATACGTAACCAAGTCTTTACCTGTCACTTCGATTTCTTCGACTTCCGCTTCTTCGTCAACTTTCAAACTTTTTCTAACGCTTGCCCGCTCGTCGTCAGAAAGGTTCGCTCCGTAAACTACAATTGGAACACCCAGTTTTTCATTGATAGAAGAATCAGCTGATGCAACTGTCGGCAGTAATAGCCCGACCGACAATAGTAATGCAAGGCCACCCGTTAACTTTCTTTTCATCGTTTTACCCCCTCGTTTCCAAATACATACGAAATCTGCCGGTAAAAGTTCCCGTTAGTCTTTGAGAAACGTCCAGCCATCACGCTGTTCGATTTTACTTTCCTTCATCAATCTCCCCAGTGCACGTTTGAATGCGCCTTTGCTTAAGTTGAACATTTCTGAGATTTCATCTGGATTTGACTTGTCCGTGAATGGCATTTTGCCTCCAGTTTCTTGCAGATATCCGAGAATCATTTCTGCGTCATCATCTAACCGTTCTTGCTTTCGAGGCAATAGGGAACCGTTAAGCGTGCCATCTTCTTGAACGTCAATAATCCGAACCGCAAGTTCTTCACCGAGCCTCGGTTCAGCAGCCATCTCACTTTCGTGAACAAAAATGCGGTAATTATCAGGAATACTCAACAAGAAAGAGCCTACGGGAAGTAGTCTATAAGGCCGAGCTGTTAAGTTATCATTCATCCGCCATTTCTCTGCAGTTCCAATCACTTCTAATACTCTTTCCTCAGTTGCTAATCTTCCAAACAGAGTGCCCGCAGGATCAGTTCGGAGCGTCATGTATAATTCATCATCAATTTTCGGCCATAGTTTGCGGACACGCGGCAAATCGGCTTTGTTTACAAGGACTTCAAACGAAGCACCGATATCGACGTAGGCACCTTCTTTGTCATCGACTCGTAAAACGCGCGCCCATCCATATGTACCCATCGTTGTTTTAGGCAGCTGCATGGACGCTGCAAGCTCGCCCCGTCGGTTCATAAACAAGAAAACCTCAACAGAATCCCCTTCTGTTAACTCTTCAGGTGCTTCTGAGGCGTTCATGTATAAATCGATTCCATCCAAATCCAGTAACCAGCGTGAGCCGTCCCGCTGCAGTACACGGACGGTTTGTATTGTTCCTGCATGTAAGTTTGTCATAGTATTCTCCCATTTCCTTAAGGTAGTGTTGTTAAACTTATTCGTTGCGTTGTTTTAGTGCGATTACAAAGTTTTGGTCCTCATTCATCGCTTGTACTAGATCCGTTATTCGATCCATCGCATCCCAGCTCAAGTGATGCTCAATTCCTTCAACATCCCCATAGACGTTTTCTTCTTTAACCCCAATAATCCGTAAGAATTGTTCTAATAGTTCATGTCGCTGTACAAGCCGTTCACCAAATTTACGGCCTCTGGTCGTTAAACTGATATCTTTGTATCGTTCATAAACGACATAACCTTCTTTATGAAGTCTTTGCGCCATCTTCGTAACTGATGAAGGAAGTACTGAAAGAGATTCTGCCACGTCCGAAACTCGCGCCTGACCTTTCGCTTCAATGTGTAAATAAATCTGTTCGATGTAGTCTTCCATACTCGGTGTTGCCAACTCAAGCACCTCCAAGGAAATTTACTGCTTAGTTTCACGAAATATTTTTTTCGGTGTGTTTAACACATTTTAATCCTGGGTATCTAAACATTATAACCAATTCAATCACGTTTTTGAAAGGAGTGAAAGACATTATGGGTAGATTACTTTGGATTATTATTGTAGCACTTATTGTATTCTGGGTGCTTGGCCTAGTTTTCAAAATTGGCGGAGGCCTCATTCATATCTTGCTTGTTATCGCGTTGATCGTATTCATTCTCAACTTGATTTCTGGTAGGAAGTCCGTTTAAAGAAAGGGATGTCGGAAAAATACCGGCATCCCTTTTCTGCGTTTATTTACTTATTTTAACATAGATCACTGTATTGCGAAGTTCTGAACCATCTGCGGAACGGGAATCGTTTTTCAACACAGCCTCTAATTCAAAGCCTGCCCGTTCTGCAACGGCGCGGCTTTTTTTGTTGTGTTCGTCACACCGGATATCTACACGGCGCGCGCCTAATTCTTCAAACGCAAACTCTGCTATACGTTCAACAGCTTCGGTCATGTATCCTTTACCTTCATAACCATCGACAAGCCAATAGCCAATTTCAAATTTAGGCACTGACCAATCGATTCGATGCAGGCCAGACGAGCCGATGAATTCGCCGGATTGTTTATCAAACAAATGTAACCGCAGATCGGTTTTCGTGATGAAGTCTGCAATTGCTTGTCTCATCCGTTTTTCCGTATCAGCTAATGTTTGTGGCTCATAAGCCCACGGCATCCACTCACGCAAGCTAAGGAGAGTTTGAGCAATTCCATTATTCACATCTGAAACATCACTTAATGAAGGCATGCGGATGAGTAATCTCTCCGACTCGAATTGGTCGGGAAAGTCCGGGATTTCTTGGGTTGGGATAGAGTCTTCATCATGGTCTTCCCACACAACAGGCGTTTGTTCACCTGCCATATAATCGTCCCTTGTAATTCCGTAGGTGATTGCATCATAATAGCGATCCTCTTCAGGAGAAAACCATGCTTGGCGCAAATGACCTTCTTTTACAAAGCCGGAACGCTCAAATGTTTTCCGCATCGCTAAGTTATCATGACGTGTATGGCCCGCCAATCGATTCTTGCCTTCAGGTAATCCGAACACGTAATCTGCCATAAGACGTAACGCGCTGGCTCCATATCCCCTGCCCCGATAGCGGTCGGCAATCCGCAAATCGAACAATGGGACATCGTCTTGTAAGTCATGAATCTTTGCGATGCCCACTTTCTCACCATTATCATTAACGAGCCAAAATGTTTTCACTTCATCTGACTCGTACCCGCCTTCTCGGATTGTCTTTTCGATCAATTCCCGATCCGATTTTTCTTGACCATGAAATGGCCATGTATTCGTTGTCATGAAGTGAATCAGCTGTTCCTGTTCCACCATTGTCCATTCTTTAAGTTGCATAGGGAAGTTCCTCCAAACGACTGCTTCTTACTTTTGGATCCTCATTAATCGAAGTGAATTCAACACAACAAGAAGTGTAGCACCCATATCTGCGAAAATGGCGATCCATAATGTCAACCAGCCTGGGATGACGAGAAGCAGTGCAGCGATTTTTAGTCCTACTGCAAACATAATGTTTTCTTTGATAGTTCGCAATGTTTTTCGACTTAATTTCACTGTATAAGGTAATTGTTCAAGATCATCTGCCATGAGCGCGATGTCAGCAGTTTCTAAAGCAGCATCTGTTCCTGCACCGCCCATTGCGATTCCTACCGATGCTGCTGCGAGTGCTGGTGCATCATTAATGCCGTCTCCGACCATTGCTACGCGTTTTTTTCCTTCACTTAACTCACGAATTGCAGTGAGTTTGTCTTCAGGCATCAGTCCTGCACGAACGTCATCTATACCTAAACGTGCCGCAATGGCTTGTGCCGTTTTAGGATCATCTCCCGTCAGCATGACCGTTGTATTAACTCCAATTTCTCTCAAACGCTCAAGAACAGGCTTACTTTCAGGACGGACTGGATCCGCGACGGCGAATAGTCCTGCAAACGCCCCGTCTATCACAGCTCCCATAACGGATTTCCCTTCCGTCTGCATATCGGATGCTTTTTTTATAGCTGTTGCGGGCAGTTCAGCAAGTTCTTCTATCCAGCGAATACTTCCAACAGCAACGCTGAGGCCGTTCACATTTGCTATCGCGCCTTTTCCTGTGACTGATTGGAAATCCAATGCTTGAATTGCTGGCAACTGATGACTTTCTGAAGCATTGACTAACGCTCTTGCCAAAGGGTGTTGCGACAGTCTCTCTACCGCCGCGACAGACTGCAACAGTTCAGCTTCGCTTCTGCCTCCTGCAGCGATGATATCTGTCACTTCCGGATACCCTTTTGTCAATGTCCCGGTTTTATCGAAAGCAATGGTCTTAATATGCCCCATTTCTTCCAAATGAACGCCGCCTTTAATGAGGACGCCTTGACGTGCCGCATTTCCAATCGCAGTTACGATTGCAACTGGTGTCGAGACAACTAGTGCACAAGGACAGCCTACAACAAGGACAGCAAGCCCTTGATAAATCCACGTTTGCCAGTCCGCACCTAATAATGGCGGGATAACAGCGGTCAGTGCTGCAATAACGATAATGGCGGGTGTGTAGTATTTCGCAAACTTATCGATGAACTGTTGGGAGGGTGCTTTTTCAGCCTGTGCATCTTCGACAAGATGGATAATCTTCGCGATGGTCGTGTCTTCAACCAGCTTCGTTACTGTGACTTCTAAGGAACCTTCTTCGTTCAGCGTTCCTGCAAAGACGGTATCTTCAGCCTGCTTTGTAACAGGAACCGATTCACCCGTAATCGCAGCTTGGTTGACTGTAGAACGACCAGTCAGCACGGTGCCATCCATTGCAATCTTTTGGCCAGGCTTGACGATTAAGACATCCCCTATTCGAATATCTTCAGTAGGCAGTTCAAACGTCTCTTCGTTACGGCGAATGAGCGCTGAAGGCGGCGCAATGTCCACCAAGCTGCTGATTGACTGCCGAGCTTTGTTCATCGAATAAGATTCGAGCGCTTCACTGATTGCAAAAAGGAGTACGACAACAGCCGCTTCACGCCATTCGCCAATGATGGCCGCACCAATGATAGCAATGGTCATAAGCGTGTTCATATCAAATTCCAAACGTACTAGATTTTTGAGTCCATCGATGAACATCGATGTCCCGCCAACGACAATCGCTGTGGCAAATAATAGAATTGCTGTTATATTGCTTTCTCCGTATTGGTTGGAAACTATTAGGCCCACCGCTAAGAAAATGAGTGAAATAAGTGAGACAATGTTTTCTTTGCGTTTGAAGAATGGTGTTTTCTGGGTAGGCTTCCGCTGGGAAACAGGAACGACACGAATGCCGTCAAATGCGCCTGCAGATTCAAGCTCGTCTACAGTTGCAGCGCCTGCAAAGGACAGTTTACTTGCACCAAAGTTAACTGTGGCCTCTTCAACGTTCGGAAGCCGGCTCACGTTTTTTTCAAATTTCATGGCACAATTGGCGCAGCTCAAGTTCTCTAAACGATATTCGTTCAAAGTCGTGTCAGCCATTCTCTTCACCTTCCATCGTATGTTCGTGCGCAATTTTCACTAGTTGAAAGACATGATCATCCGCCAGAGAATAGTAGACCATTTTACCTCTGCGTTCGGAGCGGGCTAAACCGTTTTCTTTTAAATATCTTAAATGATGGGATGCCGTAGCATTGGATGCACCAATGATCGCTCCGACATCACATACACACAGTTCTTGTTTTAACGTTAATGAATAGGCAATCTTAAGTCTCGTTTCATCTGCGAGCGCTTTAAACAGCTGGACCATATCGCCAACTCGCGGCAGTTCTTCTTGGATTTCAACGACAAGTGAGTCGTGGACAATTTCTTCGTCACATGTATCAATCATTTTCAACTTTCTCCGCCTCCTCATCATTCAAATGCCTGTTTGATTGTACTTCTAGTATATGCGTTATTCTGACGATTTGCAACCAATATCAAACGGTCGTTTGAATGATAGGGAAAATGATTATTTAAGCCAGTGTCATGAACGCTTTCGCTTGGGTATTGAGTGTTTCGCTGGGGCTGACTGGGGGATTCTCCGGGAAATCGGGCGGGGTTCTCCTCGATATCGGGCGGATTGCCCCGCGTATCGGGCGGGTTCTCCTCGATATCGGGCGGGTTGCCCCGGATATCGGGCGGGTTCGTCTCGATATCGGGCGGGTTGCCTCGCGTATCGGGCGGGTTCTTCTCGATATCGGGCGGATTGCCCAGCGTATCGGGCGGGTTCTCCTCGATATCGGGCGGGTTACCCCGCGTATCGGGCAGGTTCTCTGCGATATCGGGCGGGTTGCCTCGCGTATCGGGCGCTTCGACATAACAATCGAGCGCTTAGCCAGAAAATCCAGAACACCCAAACAGCAAATCCATCATCTCAAACAACTGAACACAAAAAAACAGAGGAGATCAAGCCCCTCTGCTTCACTTTGTTATTTCGCTTCAAGCGTTAACACATGCCCATCTTTCACATCGCCTTGCAATTGTGTTTCATGGAAATCGCCTCTTACCCAGTCATCCGCTTGGTCATGGAACCATTGTGACTTCATATGACCCGCTTGACCCGGCCCTACGATATGGTTCGCTTTCGATAAATCATCCAAGTCTGCAACAAAGCGCCAAGAAGCTCCGTGATTCGCACTGCCGTCATCTTTAAATGAGGCGGCTTGCACGGTAATTCCTGATCCTCCAACTGGTTGCTTTTTAGGATCTAGGAAGTGTGCCAGAATTGGCGAAGCGCTCGATAACGGATGCGGGAACACAAGCTGATGGTAATCTCCCCACTGCCATTTCTCCGGATTATCACCATAATCTTCTTTTAAACCAGCAACCGTCTTTTTAAAAGCATCGAACACCCACTGATCGACACCGCCGTACTCTAACACCCAAGTTGAGGGATCTCCGTTATATGCATTCCGTAAAAACTGATCTGTCAATTGCGGCTTGCCTGGCATGAATTCGTAGACGTCAGCAGGCATATCTGGCGCAAACATCGTGACCGGCAATTGTTTCATTAACTTATGGAATATCAGAGGCTCGGGTGCATCTGCTGAATCCACCTGATTCCAATTTTTCAGTTGAGTCAGTATTCCTTTGTAACTCTCTTTTCGATCCATTCTTTCAATTGAACCAATCAGATCGTCTAAAAATTCTCCTGCATGCAAATTCTTTTGATCCATCTGTAAGTCCATCATGTCTTCAGCTGTAAATTGGTCGCCACTGCGAAGTACTTCAGCAATTCGCTCGTAACGATATGGCTGCGCCCAAAACTTTGTAATGTGATACGGATAGTTATCGTCCACTACCTCATTATTAGCTGTTGCGATGAAACCTTCTTTCGGGTTCACTAGAGTCGGCAGTTCATCATACGGTACATACCCATCCCATCCGTATTCTGATGAATTTCCCGGAACCGGCAGCTGGGCATCGCCTTTCTTACGAATCGGAATCTTTCCGTTCGCTTTGAACGCGATTGTACCGTCAGTCGATGCAAACACAAAATTTTGCGCCGGTGCGCTGAATGCTTCCAAAGCCGTTTCAAAAGACTCCCAATCATCCGCCTTGTTCAAATCCATGATTGCTTCAAGTTCATTACTTGGTTCCAATGCCGTCCACTGCATGGAGAATACAGCATCAGGCTTTTCATCCTTATAGATCACATCAGTAATAACCGGCCCATGCCTGGTGACCAGCACTTCAAAAGGTACATCTTCTTCACCTTTTACGCTGATTGTTTCATCCCGCACTTCGGCCTGTTCCCATTCACCATCGTATTGAAATTGCGTAGGATCGTCGGGGTTGGGAGTTTCAATATACAGATCTTGGACATCCGGCCCCACATTTGTCACACCCCACGCCACTTTTTCGTTATGTCCGAGGATGATGCCCGGGATTCCTGCAAAAATAACCCCGCTAACATTTTGCTCCGGTGATTTCAAATGAATCTGATGCCAGATCGATGGGGTGCTAAGGCCTAAGTGCGGATCATCAGCAAGTAACGGTTTGCCTGATTTTGTTTTGTCACCAGACACCACCCAGTTGTTGCTTCCATTGAATTCATGCGGTAGTAATCCAGGATCAAACTGCCCCGCCACTTGCACTGGATTTTTCCTATTTGCTTCCATGATCGACTCTGCATTTTCCGGATAGGTAATGAATAAGTCCATTGCTTTCTCTTCTGAATACTCATTAAGTGCCCAGTGACGCATGGCTTGCGGCGTCCACTTCCCGCCAAGGTCATACGCCATATACTTTCCAATTATCAGCGAATCAATCGGTGTCCAAGGTTCAGGCTCATAACCGAGCAGCTTAAATTCATAGGACAACTTTCCATTGTCTTTTACTTCTTCTATGAATTCATTGACCCCATCTGCGTACCATTCGAGTACTTGTTTCGCATCATCACCGTATGTGTCGAATGATTTCTCTGCTGCGTTTCTTAAACTGAATGTGCGAAACTGTTTATCAGTATCGATTGCTTTTGCGCCGACAACTTCAGACAGCCTTCCGCTCGCCTGTCTGCGCGCGAGATCCATTTGAAACAATCTATCCTGTGCATGGACATACCCTTGAGCACGATATAAATCAGCATCGGACTTTGCATCTAAATGAGGCACACCATTTTCATCCCGGGTGACCGTTACGTTTTCATCCAGAACAGTTAGCTGAGCCTTTCCATCGATTATTGGCTTAGACTTCGCTATGTAAACATTTACAAAAATGAGTGCAGCTGCTGCAATGACGATAAGCGTCGCGAGGATCCACAGAAAAATCTTAGCCGGTTTGCCCATTCTCTTTTTATGCTGTGCACGTTTTGCCATCGATTTCTCCTCCATCCCTAATTTTCCACAGTATTACATCTATATTCGTTATACCATTATAAAATCCCTTTCGAAGTGGAAAGGGATTGGAGGTTCTGGATAGATTATAAGTGATTGTGATGGAAGTGCTTTTTGTTTTATGGGCATTCCCCAGACTTTATGAGCGCTTTTCGCGTTTTATGAGCGTTCCCCGAACTTTATGAGCGCTTTTCGCGTTTTATGAGCGTCCCCTGAACTTTATGAGCGCTTTTCGCGTTTTATGAGCGTTCCTAGAACTTTATGAGCACTTTTCGCGTTTTATGAGCGTTCCCCGAACTTTATGAGCGCTTTTCGCGTTTTATGAGCGTTCCCTGAACTTTATGAGCACTTTACATGTTTTATGAGCGTTCCCTGAACTTTATGAGCACTTTTCACGTATAACGAGCGTTTCCCCAAGTTTCATCGGCACTTTCCAAGTGGTACAAGTGCTTCCATAACATCTGCAATCCAATCAAAACGCTACAAGTAACATCCTTACATTACATGCGCTCTTCGTCCTTCTCGGATGAATCCCCATGAAGCACTTCGTATAATTCGTCTTCCACTGAAATATCGGCAAGTCCCACTTTTGAGCGGTAGGCGGCGCGTATGATAAGATGGCCTGCTACAGGAGCTGTCAGGAATACAAAGACAATGCCGAGCAGCACACGGACGCTGACAAAGTTATCGTGAAATAGAAAGTATAAAAATACGCCGATTAATGTCAGCAAAACGGACAAGGTAGAACTTTTGGTTGCTGCATGTGAGCGTGTGTAGACATCAGGCAAGCGAATGATACCAAACACGCTGATTACGCTGAATATACCTCCAAAGAGAATGAGCAGGGCGCCTATGAATTCACCGATCTCGTTTTCGTTCAACGATAACCCCCCTCTCGATATATTTTGAAAAGGCAATGGTACTGATGAATGACAAAATACCAAGTATCAAAATAACTTCTAAATACGCTTTTGTTCCGTACATGACGGACACTACACCTATCGTAGCCAGCAAGTTTACACCAATCACATCCATCGCAATCACACGATCCGGCATGGAGGGCCCAATAATGAGTCTGAGCACCGCAATGCCTATCGTTATTGCGAACAGTACAACAGAGATTGCAAGCATCGTCGCTATCATTATCGGGTCACCTCCATAATCGCCTTTTCAAAATTCTTCAGTTGCTTTAATAACCCTTCACGGGATTCCTGAACGTCCATTGCATGTATGTATAACGCGTCACTATCCGGTGTAACTTCCATTACAACAGATCCCGGAGTCAAGGTCAGCAGCATCGACAACATAGTGATTTCCACATCGCTTCTCAGCATCGTTTCATACTTAAAGATGCCTGGCTCAATTTTGAGTCTTGGACTTAAAATCTGACGTAACACCACTGCACTCGACTGAATCAGTTCCCAGACGAATATGAATAACAACTTGAACGCAGCATAGACCCGGCGCAAGTAAAAGCGTGTACCGAAAAAACGATGCATGAAGAACAGGATTCCAATACCAACAAGGAAGCCTGCATAAAACGTAGAAAAACGTAATTCATCCTCATCGATTAGCAACATCCATAAAAATGCAATGAACAGGTTCAATAGTAGTTGTGCAGGCATCCTTCTCGTCCCCTCTCTTCCTGACTAGTCTTTCAATAACCAGTCTTTGTCTAGTACCGCTTCGATGTAAGACTGTGGGTCTATTAAAGTAGCTGCAGCGTCATTGACAAACGGTGCAAGCACGTCTGCCCCAATTCCAATCGCAAAGGTTAACACGCCAAGAACGACAATCGGAAACAGTGTGCTTTTTTTCAGTTTCACTTGCTCCTCTTCGCCGATAACCGCTTCTCCCATGAAGCAATTCAAGAAAATACGGAGTAAAGAATAGAGAACGAATAGACTCGACAAAAAAGCTAACGTTAGCAATACATATGTTTCCGCTTCAATCAATCCTTCACCAAGCAGTACTTTACCGATGAATCCGCTGAATGGCGGAATTCCTGTCAGGGATAACATCGCGAGGAAAAAGAGCCATCCGAGGGACGGGTAGTTTTTCAACAGGCCGCTAATCTCTCCAATTCTCGCCTTACCTGTCAAGGAAATCATTAGACCGCCCGCTAAGAACAGCATCGCTTTTACGACCATATCGTGGAGTACATAATAGATGGATCCCTGGAGCGCCACTTCGTTACCTGCAGCTAACCCAACTAGAATAAACCCTACCGCAATCACCACGTTATATGAGATGATTTGCCGGATATCCCGCGTAGAAAGCGCGCCAATGCTCCCTCCGATAAGCGTCAATGCCGCCATAATCCCGATAATGGAGTGAGTAATTTCCGGAGAATGAGTAAAGACAAGTGTAAACAGGCGTACCATCGCATAGATCCCGACTTTCGTAAGAAGCGCACCAAATAATGCGGCAATCGCTGCAGGAGGCGCACTATAGGATCCAGGTAACCAGAAGTATAAGAGCAACCCCGCTTTCAAACTGAACACGAGTAAAAACAGTAAGCTGATGATGGTCAACATCGCGCCTTGACCATTCTCAGTAACACGGACAGCCAGATGTGCCATGTTAAGTGTTCCTGTCGCTCCATAAAGGTAGGCGATCGCGAGCAGGAAAAACCAAGAAGCTAGTACGTTTATCGTAATATAAGTGAATGCTTCAACAAGTTGTACTTTCCGGCCTCCTAAAACCAATAATGCATAAGAGGCAAGCAGCATCACTTCAAAACACACGAATAAGTTAAATACATCACCTGTTAAAAATGATCCATTTACACCTGCCAGTAAAAAGAGCATGAATGGATAGACATACATTTTTTCGAAGGACTCTCCTATTGTGGAGAACGCATAGAGCAGAATTAGACTCGTTACTGTGGCAGCCGCAGTAACGAGCAGCAGGGCAAAAGAGTCGCCTACAAATAGTATTCCATATGGGGGCGACCATCCGCCGAAATCCAATCTTAAAATACCATCCGATTGTATCCGCATCAGTAAATAGACACCAATCCCAGCAGAACTTGCTGTTGCTAAAAAGCTAAGAATCCGCTGTAGAATGAGAGAGTTTCTGAAGAACGTGATAACGATTGCAGTTAACAGCGGAATGAGTACTGGATATACAAGTGCATTAGTCATCGAGTTCTCTCCTTACGTTATCTAAATTATCAGCACCGGTTTCCCGATAGATTCGATACGCCAAAACAAGGAGAAATGCTGTGACCGCAAAACTAATGACAATCGCAGTCAGAATCAGGGCCTGCGGAAGAGCATCGGTATAGTTCGAACCTTCTTCGGTCAGTAACGGAGCACCGCCCTTCTTCAAACCACCCATCGCGAGGATTAGTAAATGGATGGCATGGGAAAGAACAGCAGTCCCTAAAATAATCCGAACAAAATTGCGGGAAAGCAGTAAGTAGACGGCCACCATGACAAGAACCCCTACTAATAACGTTATTAATGTCTCCATTTAACTCACATCCTCACTGATCGTTAAAAGAATGGTGACGACCACGCCAACCACCGTTAGCGCTACTCCCGCTTCGAATAAGAGCACCATGGATAATTCGGTATTGCCAAATACAGCAAGAGCGAATTCACCTTTCTTCTGGGTTAAAAATTGATTGCTAAAGAGCATAGGAATCGCACTGCTGCTAACAGCCAGGAAGACACCAAGCCCTGCTATCTTTTTGAAGTCGAACGGAATGCCTTGATGCACAGTTTCAATATCATACGTCATGTAAAGCAGCAGCAACGCTGAAGCCAATACAAGACCGCCAGAGAACCCGCCGCCTGGATCGTTATGTCCTGAGATGAAGAGCTCAACGCCAAACGTTAAAATGATGAATACCACGATTTTGGTGACAGTCTGCAAAATGACATCATTGATCTTCATTTTGGTCACCGCCTTTTTTGTCTTTCAGTCGAATAAGGACATAAACCCCAAGCCCGCCGATGAACAACACAACAATCTCAAGCATCGTATCGAACGCACGGAAGTCCCCTAAAATCGCGTTCACGATATTGCCTCCGCCTGTTAGTGTCTTGGCATCTTCAAAGTACTTGGAAATCGGTTCAAACAAACGGTTTCCTTGAACGATAAGTGCCGTCAAGATCACAATAAGTCCAGAAGCGACCGCGATAAAAATATTCAACATTTTCACAGGACGACGAGGTGTTTCTTTTTTCCAATCCGGCATGAATCGGAATGTAAGTAAAAACAAAACAGTCGTTACGGTTTCAACGACAATTTGAGTGAGCGCGAGATCTGGCGCACGTAAAACGACAAACAAAAACGCAACGGTAAATCCAAGCACACCGTTCAACAAAATTGCGATCAGGCGGGACTTTACAAACAGAATTGCGAGTGCGGCAATCATCATAACGAAAACTAAAATATATTCATTTAACGTGACGACCGAGTCCTCAGAAAAGTTAAATGCCAGCCGCCAGACCAATGACAACGCAGTTCCCATCATTGCGATGAAAAAAAGCATAATATATGTGAAATAGCGATGTAAATGTCCTGTCATATACTTGTTCGTCAAATGATAGGAGTTGCCTTCCAGCTGCATTAGCAACAACGTATAGATCGTATCAATTCTCCAGCTAAAAGGAGCAATTGTATATACCCTTCTCCACTGAGGCAAGAAGATATACAGTACTGCGCCGAATAGAATAATGCCGATTGTCATCCAGAATGCAGGTGTAAAACCATGCCAAGCCGCAATGTGCGGAACGAGTGTTTCCGGATTTCCGAACGAGGGATAGATTGCACCCATCGCTGGCTGCACGATCCACTTCGCCAAAACATTTGGAAAGAAAAACAGCGCAACAATCATCACACCTAAGACCGATGGCGCAAGCAGCATTCCAGGTTGAGGATCGTGTGCTCCGCGATCCACCCAAGCTGGCTGTTGCTGCTGGCGGCCGAAAAACGTTTGAAAGACTATAATCATGCAGTAGACGAATGTTAGTACACTGGCCACCCATGCAACGATCGGAATCCACACGTGAACTCCGGGAAGTGCGAGCTGCTGAACTGCGAGACTCGCTTCTAAAAATAGTTCCTTACTTAAAAACCCGTTGAACGGCGGTAGACCTGCCATTGAAAAACTTCCTGCGAGTGCAATACTAAACGTAATAGGCATGAAGATAGCAAGGCCGCCCAGCTTACGGATATCGCGTGTTCCAAGTTCATGATCGACGATACCGATAATCATAAATAACGCACCTTTAAATGTGGAGTGATTAATTAAGTGAAATAGCCCCGCAAATGCCGCTGCGGTATATAGGGTTTTATCCACCCCGGGTAGGTTAAGCATCGCAGCTGAACCGATTCCGAGTAAACTCATAATCAGACCCAGCTGACTAATTGTTGAATAGGCCAGCAAAGCTTTTAAATCATTTTGACGCACTGCATTAAACGAGCCCCAGAACAAGGTTATCAAGCCCACAAATGTAACCGAATAGAACCATAATTCACTTTCACCGAATACTGGGATGAAGCGGGCTACTAAGTAAATCCCCGCTTTTACCATCGTAGCTGAGTGTAAATATGCACTGACAGGTGTCGGTGCTTCCATCGCGTCTGGAAGCCAAATATGAAATGGAAATTGTGCGGACTTCGTGAACGCACCTAAAAGAATCAGTAACATCGCTGGTACGAATAAGGTTTCTGCGGGAAGGGTTCCTGCCATCCCAATCATTTCTTGAATGCTGTACGTCCCTGTCATCTGATGCATCATCAAGAATCCAACGAGCATACCAACTCCGCCGGTCACTGTAATCAGCATCGCCTTTTTTGCACCTGCACGGGAATTCTTCCGCTGATGCCAAAACGCGATCAGTAAGAAGGATGAGACACTTGTCAATTCCCAGAATACGTAAAGCACCAATACATTGTCAGAAAAAACGACACCTAGCATAGAGCCCATGAATAATAACAAGTACATATAAAAACGACCAAGCGCTTCACGCTCAGAAAGATAGTAAATAGAATACATAACGACGAGCGTACCCATCCCAGTAATGAGCAGTCCTAAAATCATACTAAGACCATCTAGATGGGTAGTGAAATGAATGTTTGCTGCATGTAACCAATGAATTGTGTAAAACAAACTGTCGCCTGCACCAAGTTTAGGGATTTGAAAACAAAGAAAAATGAACAAAATGAGAGGAAATGGTAATACCAACCAGCCGATTTTCTTACTGTGGACATATGTATACAAAAGCGGAACAAAAAGTGATGCCACAAACGGCACCAATATTAGTAATGGAATGATCAATCAGTCGAACCCCCTATCAAAAGAGAACACACGCGCCCAGTCATCAAAGAAGGTACGCAGAAATACAACACAAAAATCACGTAGGCAATCTCCCGGGGTTTGTACAATCTATCTAGAAATTCCTATGTCGGCTTGACGCGGATGGAAAAGCCGGCGATAATGAGTGCCATATGAGTTCAGCGAACAATCCCGAAACATGATTCGTTTCAGGTTAGAACTTCACAAAAAGACGTGTGTT
Organism: Sporosarcina aquimarina; assembly: GCF_033253705.1. Lineage (GTDB taxonomy): Bacteria > Bacillota > Bacilli > Bacillales_A > Planococcaceae > Sporosarcina > Sporosarcina aquimarina. The sequence continues at coordinate 305,319 of NZ_JAUBDH010000004.1, read as the reverse complement.
TTTTTGGTTTCATTTTAAAGTATACACAACATTTACAGCAACCGCACTTGAATAGACTGTTTCAGAGGTGTGGCTATGTTCAGTATTCGGATACATGGAGGTGGAAGACAACATGGGAAAAGTGAAAGGACGCATGGACGAAAGCATTCTTGTCTGTGTGTATTATGGACCAAATGGTGAAAGACTCATTAAACGAGGTCACCAAATGGCGAGTGCGATGGACTGTCCCCTTTATGTATTGACGGTCGATCCACGGCCTCAAGATGATATGGACGCAGAAAAATCTGATTACATTGACCGTTGGAGAGAGCTCTCAGACGAACTTGAAGTGGATGAATTCATTATCCGGGATAATGAGACACGCCCCACCGCGAAAGTGATTAAACAAGTAGCCCACGATCGAAATGTAACACAAATCATTATCGGACAAACAGCGCAGAGCCGATGGGAAGAAATCACAAAAGGGTCATTTATGAACGTCTTACTGCGTGAGATCACTTTTGTCGATTTCCACGTCGTTTCTGTTGCCCGTTCTATCAAACATGACGTAGAAGGTTTGTTCGAAAAAGGATTGCGTGCGTACGTCACAGATGATGGGGATGGGTTCCGCATTACGTTCAACTATACAAAAGATGCTCGTTTTGAAGGGATCTTTTTCAAAGAAACGGGAACCGACTTCAATAACGGGATTTTCAAATTCATGCACAATGGAAAGATGTGCCAAGTACGAATTACAGATGACTGCGTAGCAGATCCATCTCTTGTCAGTTGTAAAATTGACGCTTAACTATTAAAAAAGCAGAGAGCCAATGCGCTCCCTGCTTTTTATAATACCGTTTTTCTTTTACTCGACGGACTCACCAACGATTTTCACTTCACGTTCCAACTCCACGCCAAAACGTTTTTTCACTTCCGCTTGAACCATTTCAATCGTTTGAATATAGTCCGTCGCTGTTGCGTGATTTTTGTTGATGATGAAACCTGCGTGTTTAGTCGACACTTCAGCTCCCCCAACACCTTTACCTTGAAGACCGCTGTCTTGTATCAATTTACCCGCGAAATAGCCTGGAGGACGTTTAAACACACTCCCCGCTGATGGATACTCAAGCGGCTGCTTCGATTCCCGCTGGAACGTAAGATCCGCCACCTTCGCATCGATCGCCTCTTGGTCACCCACTGTAAGTTCGAAATCCGAAGACAAACAGAAGTACCCTTTGTCGGCAATAATGCTTTTTCGGTATCCAAGCTCCAACTCTTCCTTAGATAAGATGAATATTTCACCTTTACGATTCATGAGCGTGGATTGAACGATAATATCGTGGATTTCTCCTCCGTAAGCACCGGCGTTCATCGCCATTGCGCCCCCGACAGACCCAGGAATCCCACATGCAAATTCGAAGCCAGTCAACCCGGCTGCTGCGGATGCTCTGGAAACATCGATTATATGAGCCCCTGCTTCCGCATGAACAGATGTCCCATCTACATGGATTTTATCCAACTTTACAGGGTGCAGAACAATCCCGCGCACCCCGCCATCGCGGACGACCATATTAGAACCATTTCCAAGCAGTAACAAAGGAATATCACGCTCGTAGGCGTATTGAACAGTTGCTTGCATTTCTTCAACAGTTTGAGGAATTACGAGCAAATCTGCACGACCGCCTAATTCAGTTTTTGTATAACCAGAAAGGGATTCATCCAGCAAGAGCTGTCCCTGTGTAATCGTCTCTTTTAAATCAGTAAGCCATTGATGCTTAGCCATTCTATCCAACCCTTTCGAAAGTTCATAGCCTCTTAACAGTATGCTGTGAATCTAGTAGTTTGACAAGAGGAACGAGCTGAAATCCGTCACCTTTTAAGTATACTCCCCTTACATTAAATGTTACTGAGAATCTATATTTTTCTGTCATTCCGTTAAACTTTGTAATTTCTGGACAAGATATGTTCAGGTGAACTTACTGAACACGGAGGGAAATCACAATGTTGAACTCACTTTGGCTAGAAACTGCCTATCCCCGTACTGCCTATCCCCCCGCTACAATGGACACGACGTGCGACATCTGCATTATTGGAGGTGGATTGAGCGGTATCACCACGGCTTATCTTTTAGCTAAGGCGGGCAAAAAAGTGGTTTTGCTTGAAAAGGACCGTATTCTTGAAGGGGCATCTGGAAATACTACCGGAAAGCTGACCACTCAGCATGATTTAGTATATGCCGGCCTCTTAAAGAAATTCGGGGAAGACTCCGCACGACTCTATTATAAGACGAATGATGCCGCTATCCGGTTCGCTCAATCGATTTCAGAAGGTGACGAACTGCGCACCGCCAACTCTGTGTTGTTTGCACAAACAGACTCAGGTGTCCATTCTTTAAGGAATGAGGCCGCTGTCTACGAACAGCTGGGCATTCCATTTGATCGGCGGTTAAATTTCGAATTACCGTTACCCGTGAAAGAAACACTGACTTTGACCAATCAGGCACAGCTGCATCCAGTCCGATTTGGTCAGCACCTTGCGAAACTCGCTCAATCAGAAGGCGTTCAGCTTTGTGAACATTCCGCCGTCCGTTCAATGAATTTAAAAGATAAGTCCCTTCAGCTCAGTAACGGCATCGTTATACAATTTGATGAATTAGTATTATGTACGCATTATCCTATCGAAGCATTGCGGGGGATGAACATCATGAAATTGGAAGTGAACCGTTCCTACCTTATATCTGCGCCTGCCGATATGCCTTTACAAGGGCAGTACTTATCCGTCGACGGACCAAAACGCTCTGTTCGCACTGCATACATCGATGGACGTCCCCACTTCCTTCTTAGCGGTGAAACCCATAGAGCTGGAAGTACAAGTGACACAACCATTCACTACAATCGCCTTTCCGATGAACTGCAATCGATCTATCATCTTGGTGAGCCTATTCACACTTGGGCTGCCCAAGATCCCTCCACCCCCGATCTCATTCCATACGCGGGACCTATTTCCAAATCTATGCCCTACGTCCATATTTGCACTGGATTCCGTAAATGGGGCATGTCGAACTCCCTCGCCGCTGCACATATTGTATCTGACCAAATAACAGGAAGAAAGAATCCCGGGATTCCCCTTTACGCGCCAGATCGAACCGGTTTCGGCACACGGTTATTTCAAGCCATTAAAACGACCGGTTTTGTTTTGAACGAATTTACAGGAGGCCATATCACACGCGCGAAAGCCCCGATATGTACACATATGGGATGCCGTACACGTTGGAATACCGGGGACGAAACGTGGGATTGTCCTTGTCATGGATCACGTTTTAGAAAAGACGGTTCTGTACTCGAGGGACCTGCTACACGGCCATTAGACTTGAACGACTAACATTAAAATCGCGGGTGAAAACAATCTTTTACAGTTATAAGAGATAAAAAAGCTGCCTAACGAGTGAATTCCCTCACTCATTAGGCAGTTTTTTCAGTTCTTATTTAAACGCTTCTGTTAAGACAGGTACAATTTGTTTTTTACGAGACACAATGCCGCTTAGAATTGCCATATCATTCGCCGGGACAACGTTAAACGCAGTCATTGCCGGGAATGCTTTCTCGCCGATCGCAATTGCAATTGAATCGTTGTTAATAATATCCGTAATGACAAATAGGAATAAATCGAGTTTCTTCACAGATACTACTTGCGTCAACAGCTGAGTCAACTCCTCTTTACGATTGAGAATATCGTTTAGATCGACAGCATTGACTTGTGCAATCTCCATTGTCACATCGCCCACTTCAAAGGTTTTAGCGTCGAGTGAAATGAGTTCTTCCAATGTTTTGCTGCTTAGATCAGCACCCGCTTTTAGCATGTCCAATCCGTACGTTGCAGCATCCACTTCTGCGATTTTAGCTAATTCATCAGCAGCCTTTTTATCCTCTTCAGTAAATGTAGGGGATTTAAAGAGCAATGAGTCAGAAATTATCGCAGACAGCATAAGTCCTGCAATATTTTTCGGAATGTCGACGCCGTTTTCTTTAAATAACTTATTTAAAATTGTAGCCGTACACCCGACTGGCTCAGCACGGTAGTACAAAGGTTCGTTCGTTTGGAAATTTGCAATCCGGTGGTGGTCGATGACTTCAAGTACTTTAACCTCTTCAATATCATCTACACTTTGCTGTTTCTCGTTATGATCCACCAAAATGACTTGTGATGCTTCTGTCTTTGCTCGGTCAATTTGACGGGGTGCTTCAAAACCAAATGTTTCAAGTGCGAATGCCGTCTCTTCAGACACACTGCCAAGTCTTACAGCCTCTGCGTCCAACCCGATTTGCTGTTTCAAATAAGCATATGTAATCGCAGATGCGATTGAATCCGTATCGGGATTTTTGTGACCAAATACAAGTACTTTGTTCATAAGTGAATTCCTCCTAAATATCTTTACGTAGTGCGTCTATCTTATCTTACCATCCGGATTACGTTCGCGGAAACAGAAGCATGCTGATTTCATCTTTATTTTGTACAAAGTCTTCAATTGTGTATCGATCTAAAACGGCTAAATAGGCATGGAGGGCTTCTTGCAGCACACCCTTTAACTGACATGCCGGTGCCAGCACGCATTGATTCGATTCACGATTAAAACATTCTACTAATTGGAAGTCGTCTTCTGTCTGACGGACAACATTTCCAACGTTGATGAGATTTGGTGCAACTTTTAATTGGATTCCTCCGCCTCTTCCGCGGACCGTTTCGATGAAACCCGCTTTACCAAGTTCGTGTACCACCTTCGTCAAATGGTTTTTAGAAATCCTGAAGGACTCAGATATTTCCGTAACTGTTGACCGTTCCCCTTTTGGCTTCGCTGCAAGAAAGATTAGAACCCGTAATGAGTAATCTGTATAGAGCGTTAAGCGCATAGTGTTCACTAACCTTTCCATGAAATCATAGTTTTTGTCTAATCGTTGAATGAATTGTGACCAAAATTCGAACAGTGTTTAAAGATGTATTCTTTATATAGCTTTTTAAATTAATTAGGTTTATGCTTAATTTATCAACTACGAGAGGTCGTGTCATTTATGTTATCGCAACAATCCATTGATATTGTTAAATCTACTGTACCCGTTCTCGAAGCACATGGCAAAACAATTACAACTGTCTTTTACAAAAATATGTTTGAGGCACATCCAGAACTTTTAAACGTCTTTAACCACGTAAACCAAGAGCAGGGACGTCAACAAACAGCTCTTTCAAATACAGTACTTGCAGCTGCGAAGCACATAGATAACTTAGAAGCAATCGTACCAGCAGTCGTACAAATCGCCAACAAACACGTTTCGCTTGGTATCGTTCCAGAACAGTATCCAATTGTCGGAAAGTATCTTTTAGGCGCTATCAAAGAAGTACTTGGGGACGCAGCAACTCCTGAAATTCTAGGTGCATGGGAAGAAGCATACGGAGTTATCGCAGATGCATTTATCGGTGTCGAGAAATCTATGTACGATCAGATGGAATCCGAAGAAGGCGGCTGGAAGCTGTTCAAAGGTTTCGTGCTTGCTGATAAAATCAAAGAAAGTGAAGTAATTACTTCATTCTACTTCAAACCTGTTGACGGTGGAAAAGTACCGACTTACAAACCTGGACAGTTCATCAGCATCAAGCTTGAGATTCCTGGCGAGAAAAATACATTCATTCGTCAATACAGTCTTTCACAAGCGCCAAACGGTGAATCTTTCCGTATTTCAGTAAAACGAGAAGCAGATAACAATCCGAATGGTAAAGCATCTGTTTATCTGCATGACCAATTAAATGTTGGAGATACAGTTGAACTGAGTGCTCCTGCAGGTGACTTCTATCTTGATATCGAGAACAGCTCTCCGGTAACACTCATAAGTGGTGGAGTTGGTGTAACACCGATGATGGCGATGTATGAAACAGTTGCAACAACTACACCTGGACGTCCAGTTGCATTCTTGCATTCTTCACGCACTCGCAGTCACCAAGCATTTGACAAAGTAGTTCGTGAAATGGACGAATCACTCGAATCTTCTAGCTATGCAGCTCTTTACTCTGAAGAAGGCGACGGTTTTATTAACCTCGAGTTCCTTGAGAAAAACGTATTAGAAGATAGTGACGTCTATGTTTGTGGACCAACACCATTCATGCAGGCTGTTATTAGTCAATTGTACGAAATGGGTATCGACAAAGAAAAAGTACACTTCGAATTCTTCGGCCCAGCCGTTCAACTCGAACTTGCACATTCATAAAACTCGCAAAAGACGCCGCCCTCACTAGTCGAGGACGGCGTCTTTTTAGTTGCGTAATGCTTTTTTAGGTAATTTAAATGAAGCAATAAGTAACGTCAACATGAGGAACAAACCAATATACCCGATGAAAGGATACATAATGTCTAAAAGAGCAGAGAATCCAAAGAAACTCAACCCGAATCCGACTATGAGCAAGGCAAACACGAACGAGCGGAACCTCGGTGTTCCCCTGCGTACAAAGCGTGCTCCGAATGAATAAAACATGCTGACTGCAGTGTTGAAAATCATTCCGTACAATACAAGGGCCATCAGGATTGCCAGCATGGGTGAAATGTCATTAATGATAGCAAGCATCGGTAAGTCCGCATCTTTGACTACGTCAATTTTCGAAAAGATCGCTAAGTGACTGAGAATAATCATTATTCCTAGACCTAGACCTCCGACTAACCCGCCCCATCCAGCTGCTTTTTCATCTTTTTCGGCTCCGCCCATGACGAGTGCCATGGAAGCCCCCACCGCGATATTGAACGATACATAGTTAACGGATGCAACCCACCAGTTCGGTAACGTTGTTTTAACTGAAGTTGCTACACCGTTCAAGCTGGAAAATGAGTCTGTCATCGTGGTAAGGCAGTAAACCGCAACGATAATGACTGCAAGTACCAGAAATGGGGTGATACTGCCGATAACAGCAACGACACGATCGACGTTCATCAGCACTGTTAAAAACACTAAAACGACTAATAGTAAACTGCCGACGAATGGAGGTAAACCGAATTGCTGGTTCAGGTTTGCCCCAGCCCCTGCAATCATCACGACCCCTACAGAAAATAAAGTAATCACAATCACTGCGTCGACGATTATTCCAAGATATTTACCACTTATGGTGTAAACCGCTTCCTTATGGGATGTCGTTTGCATTCGACTTCCCAGCCTCATCAATACCATTCCGAAGTACGCGAATAAGACTGTCGAGATTACAGCTCCTATAATTCCCATTACTCCGAAGCTCGTAAAGAACTGTACAATCTCTTTTCCCGAAGCAAATCCTGCTCCGACAATAATTCCTATAAACGCACTGCCCATCTTTAAAACTTTCAACTAAGTTCCCCCTAAGTTAATACACACGTTTCAAAAGACGCACTTTCTTTCTCTTTAAATCTTCTAATGTGTCTCCAGTGATTCTCCATCCGTTTTACTCATGAAGGTCCTTTTCATCCATCTTGCCATTCTTCGCGCTATTCAAGATATGTATGCCTGTTAAATTTACCACTCATATTAAGCGTTTTCAACTCACAGAAAAGAAGGCCCTAGTGCAGGACCTTCCTCAATCTGGATGTATTTTAGCGTTTACGCTTCAAGTAACTTCAGCGCTTCTCGGTTAAAAGCAGGTATATCTTCCGGCTGGCGGCTTGTGACGAGTTGGTTTTGACATACGACAACTTCTTTGTCATGGAACTTAGTTCCTGCGTATTCCATATCTACTCGAATTGACTTAAAGCCCGTTGCATCACGGCCTTCTAAAGCTTTTGCAGTAATTAAAAGCTGCGGTCCATGACAGATTGCAAATACAGGTTTGTCTGCATCCATAAAGGCTTTCACAAACTTCACAAATCGATCGTCCGCCCGAAGCTGATCAGGAGAAAATCCACCTGGAATGAACAGTGCATCGAAATCGTCCGGCTTCACATCATCGATTCCTTTATCAACCGTAACAGGGGTATCTTTCTTCATGCCTTTTACGACATTCCCTGCTTCTTTTTCAATGGTGACTACTTCATGACCAGCATCTTTGAATGCTTTTGCTGGCTCCGTATACTCTGAGTCCTCAAACATATTTGTCAGTACCGTTGCAATTTTAGCCATAATATAGTTGCACTCCTTGTAGTTAGTATTATTCGTTCCTCTTAATTAAATTCCACTATTCATACAAATTTAAACCTAAGGACGAAATTTCGAAACAAACGCATTATCTTTCTCATAGAAACGCCATGGATAATGAACGGCTTCTCCAGCGTTTGAAATTCCAACACGGGGACCCGCCTCAATTTCCCCCACTGCTTCCGACGGGGCAATGAATAGCGGCTGCTTTGTCCAGTGATGGCCATAGTATTTCATCGTAATTCCGAGTGCTTTCGTCAGTTTACCCGGCCCATTTGTCCAATCTTTCATCGCTAATTTCTCTCCACGCTGCTCTCTCATGTACTCCAGACCTTCAACAGGTTCTGCAGCGCGTATAAGAATTGCATGAGGCGTGCCAACTGGTCCACAAACGACGTTCATCAACGTATGAGTGTGCATTTGATACGTATAGACACTCCCTGGCTCTTTGAACATTACTTCAGTTCGTTTCGTTCTTCGATTTTTAAAACTATGGGCAGCCTCATCCTGCTCTCCATGGTAAGCCTCTGTTTCAACGATTCGGGCCACTACCGGTCCAGTAGGCAGTTCATGAACGATTAGCTGCCCGATTAAGTTCCGGGCTAGCTCTAAAACAGGTTTCTCAAAAAATTGCTGCTCAACTGGCTTGTGGATAACGCATCCCTCCTTTTTCATTCAACAGCTGTAAATTCCACACGAATTATTCCACCAGTTGAAGATGATCAATGTATCTACAGGTCTACCCGTTTTCAGCATTTACAATCCATTTAGTATTGAATACAAAAAAAAGAAAAGGAGATTCCCGAGACGGAACTCCTTTTCCTTTTAGCGTTCTTTTACGCGAGGCCTTGACCCGCTGCAAATTCTTCGTACATTTGATGCGTTTTCAAAAGCTCCTCGTGTGTACCGATTCCTGTAATTGTTCCTTTTTCTAAAAAAATCAGCTGGTCTGCATCAATAACCGTTGACAAACGATGTGCAATAATCAATGTCGTCCGTCCTTCCATCAACCGTTGCAAAGCAACTTGCACATGGGCTTCAGATCCACTGTCAAGGTTCGAGGTCGCTTCATCCAGCAATAAGATGGATGGATTGTGTAACAGTGCACGCGCAATTGCAATCCGCTGCCGCTGTCCCCCAGAAAGCTTCATTCCACGTTCCCCAACTAACGTTTCAAAACCATCTTCCATTTCTTCGATGAAAGAAAGTGCATTCGCAGACTCAGCAGCATGACGAATTCTTTCTAAGGAAGGACGTTCAGACAGACCATACGCAATATTGTCTATAATCGTTCCGCTCAACAAAGGACTTTCTTGAGAAACATAGCCGATCCGACCGCGCCAATCGGATAACGCAATCTCTTCAATTGAACATCCGCCAAGTGCGATCGTCCCTGATGTCGGATGGTAAAATCGCTCAATCAGCGAAAACAATGTTGTCTTACCGCCACCACTGGGACCTACAAATGCCGTGACAGTTCCCGGTACTGCGTTAAAAGTGATGTTATTCAATACCGGTTTCTCATCGTCATAGGCAAAGCAGACATCCTTAAACGTAAGCGCCTCATCGGATGCTCCCGAAATTCCTTCCGTACGTTCACTGTTCATCCCTAGAATCTGCTGAATACGTTCTGTAGCTCCTACCGCTTTTTGAAAAACTGTAAATACCTGTGCCATCTGTGCAAACGGAACAATTATTTGGAACATGAGGAAAATGATTGCGACGAGTGTTCCTGCAGATAGTGCGCCTTTAGAAACTTGAGCTCCGCCATATCCTAATATCGCAACTAAAATCCCCATCATGATTAATGTCATCACCGGCGAAATTACAGCTTGAATCTTCGCTTCCCTTAGTCCAAAACCGAATAGCGAACGAATCGCAACTGACCCTTTTTCCTGCTCGGTATCTTCTGCACGATACGCTTTCACTAACCGTATATCGCCGAGGATACGACCCAGAAGCCCGGAGAACTTCGCCATCTCCGCCTGCGTTGCCTTGGCAATTTTATGCATCACTCTGCCTAGAGGAAAAATAACGGCCATACTTACCGGAATGCTAATCAGCATAATAAGTGTCATTTTCCAATCAAGAAACAGCAGAATTGCGATGGCCCCTATAATTGATATGATACCTGTAATAAGCGAAACCAGATGGTCCGAAACTAATTGCTTAAGAATCGTTGTGTCTTGTGTAATCCGACTCATTGTTTCCCCAGTTTCGGTTTCGTCATAATATGGAACGGGCAGCCGCAGGACTTTACTCCACAAGCGTGTGCGTAAATCCGCGACAATCGTCTCCCCGATATAAGCGAGCATATAATAGGACACACCGCCAAGCACCGCTTGGATGATGAACACCGCAAATAGAAATACAGCCGTCTTCCAATTAAATAAATCAGTCGTCAGCGAGTCTACCAGCTGCTTCGTAACAAGCGGCACTGCTAAACTTGCGACAGTAGAAAACAGCGCTAAAACTAGTGCGGTCACCGTAACACCTTTCGGCCAATCCAATTGTTTAAGCAGACTGACAAATTCTTTTAAAGAACCTTTAGTTTGTTTTGTTTCCATCGTTGCCGTCCCGTTACTTGCCATATCCACTCCTGCTTTCTTTTAAAATCATCCGTTAGTCCGTTCTTGAAGAATCCGGCCAATTTCCAGCCAATCCGCTTCTAGAGACGGTCGATGCGAGGGCCGATAAAAAATCGACGCTGGGTGAAATGTCGGCACAATTGTAAACGACTGATCCGTCCACTCATACTCCACGTCTTCCAACTCACGTAAAAAACGAACAGGCTGTTCCAAGCATTGGCCGTGCATCTCTGTAACTTTCGCTTGCTTGCCAATCAATCTTTGTAAACCTACGTTTCCTAACGTCACAATCAGCTCGGGCTGAACATTTGCGATTTCAAAGTCAAGAACAGGGGCATGTGCTAAAATTTCATGTTTGGTTGGCGGCCGGTTATATTTCCGCTCTGTCAACGTACCGTCCCGTTCTTTCCGCTGCCCGTAACGATACGGACGGCTTCGAACAACGCTTGTGATGTATACATCTTCACGTGTAAGCCCGATAGAAGCAAGCGACTTCATCAGCTCTTTACCAGCTCTCCCCGTGAAAGGAATGCCGCCAAGCGCCTCGGTTTCACCTGGCGCTTCTCCGATTAGCATCAATTTAGGCTGATGAGGACCTTCTCCGTAGACAAACCCTTCTACAGGATAGCCTTCAATTCGTTTTCTCCCAAGTTCCGCAACAAATTCAGGAATTCTAAACTTATGGAGTTCTTCTATGATCAACACCTCATTTTTTAGTTCAGCTTAACTCAATTTGCATAAATTACCCTCACTACTTCATACGGTTAACTAGTACCATTGGTTTCAAACAGTTCACTTCAATACATCCTCAATTGAATAAGCAATTCGTATCTTTTTCGGTGACAAAAAAAGTTCATGGTTGAACACGCCATGTCCCCCTATAAAAAATTCTGTTTTTGTATTTCTAGCAGCCATGGCTTCTAACTTATCCAATAATTTCGGATCGCGTTCAAATGGAATTGTGGTAGTCGCAGATAGCATGACTTTTTCCGGCCGCAAACGTTGTACAAGAAACTCAATAGATGACAACTTCGGGGATGGTCCAGCTGCAATTGTCTGCCAGCCATGCATCATGGCTTGCAGCAAAATGATATGCAAAGGTATTTCATGTGTTTCATCAGGTAGGCAGCATCCCAATATTTTCGGAGTTCCTTCTGCCAAGTCAAAATTCCGACGTATTTGCACTAAAAAGTCGCGGACCAGTAAACTCGTTATGGTTTCCTGGCTTTCATCCCAATCTCCATTTGCCCAATTCTCTCCTACTGCCAACATTAACGGCTGAATGACCTCACTTAGAAAACGTTCTAAACCATATCGATGATGCGCTTGCTTCAGTATAAGTAAAAGGCCGTCCTCATCGTAATGCTGTCCTTTTTCCATAAGTTCTATCACATATTCATTCACTGGCGGGATTGGCATTGCTCTCATTGACTGATCCTGTCGAAAAAGATGAATAGCTTCTTTCAATGGATACCCTTTGTCGCGCATTTCGCAAATTTTGAGAAGCGTACTGACGTCCTCAATCGTATAAAGACGATATCCATTCTCATGCCTTTTAGGACAAACGATATCATAACGGTCTTCCCATTTACGAATAACTTGTCGGGATAAGCCCGTTATTCGAGAAACTTCATTTACAAGAAGACCTTGTTCCTGATTTGTTTTCATGATTGAGCGCCTCTTCTTTCAGCAAATCTAGTTATTCCATTGCATTTCCTGCATTCTATCTCTTTCGGACAACATTGTACAAACATAATATATGTACAATGTTTGAAAATATGTATAATAGGAAATAAGCTTATTAATAGGGTTTAGAATATACATTTTTGTATAATCTTATCACAAAACCTTGTACAAGTATATTTTAAACTACTAGAGAGAATCGGGGAGATACACTATGAAAAAGAGTATTGCTGTTATCGGGGCTGGTGTTGCCGGATTGGCAAGCGCATGCCGCCTTCAGCACGCTGGCTATGACGTTACTTTGTACGAAAAAGAATCATTGCCTGGAGGGAAAATGAATAGAATTCAGCAAGATGGCTATCAATTCGATTTAGGTCCAACTATTGTCATGATGCCAGAGCTTTATAGGGAAGTATTTCAAGTATGCGGGGTAGATCCCGATGATTATATACCAATGGAACGCTTAGACCCGATGTACAGCGTTTACTTTGGTGATCAGCCTGAAGACCATTATCAAATCAATTCCGATCTAGTTGACCTCATGAATACAATTGAAGGAATCAGCGACGAAGATGCGCAAGGTTTCTTAGAATATATACAAGTAATTTACAAGCGGTTTTTAGTAGCTAAGGAGCACTTCATTCAGAAACCATTTCGGAACCCTTCTGATTTCTATAATCCCTCTACGTTGATTCAGGGATTAAAACTGAAAACATTCGACAGTGCGGATAACTTCATCAGCAAATACATTAAGAACGAACGATTGAAGCAGATGATCAGTTTTCAAACATTATATATCGGCGTTTCCCCTTATAGCGGACCCTCTCTGTATACCATGATTCCCATGATCGAATTCCTTTATGGTGTATGGTTCATAAAAGGCGGTATGTACACAATGGCAAAATCATTGGAGCGCCTCTTTACAGAACTCGGTGGAACGGTTCACTATAATTCACCTATAGAAGAAATTGTTATTGAAAACGGACAAGCTACAGGAGTAAGGCTTAACGGGAAAGTAATTCACTCCGATTTTGTGATGTGTAATGCAGACTTCCCTTATGCTTTAAAAAATTTAGTGAAAGAGCCAAAAGCTAAAGGGAAATATACAGACAAAAAAATTGATAGCATGAAATACTCTTGTTCCTGTTTTTTAATGTATTTAGGGATGGATCGTAAATACGAAGAAGTGCCAAATGCCCACAACTTTATATTTAATGAAGAGCTTGAAAAGAATTTAGATGATATATTTACTGGAAAACGCCTCGAGCAAGCATCATTTTATGTTTATATTGGATCCAAGTTAGACCCAAGTCTTGCTCCTGAAGGAAAAGACGGATTGTATATTCTTGTACCTGTTTCGGATAAGTCATGTGCTGAATACGAATGGGACGACGAGACTATACAGCATTATCGAAACTATGTTTTAGACGCACTGGAAGAAGTAAAAGGTTTCGAAAATGTAAAACAGGAAATTGTTTCTGAATCTTACATGACACCACATGACTTCGAAAGCCGTTTTAACGCATATAACGGGGCGACTTTCGGACTTCAACCTACACTTTCTCAAAGTAATCATTTGCGTCCGCAAAGCAAAGCAACACATTGTGACAATCTCTATTTTACGGGCAGCAGCACACATCCCGGTGCAGGTGTACCTATTGTATTATTGTCCGCTCGAATTGCCACGGAAGAACTCTTGCATGACGATAAGGGAATATTATTCCACACCCGCTGAAAGGGGGATTTCTAATGACAGGCATGATTTCGATTCAGGACGACTTTGAGTATTGTGAACAGATCATAAAAAGACACTCTAAAAGTTTTTACTATGCCTTTTCAAGACTGCCTGAGGAGAAAGCCCAAGCAGTCTACGCAATATATGCCTTTTGCAGAACAGCTGATGATAGTGTCGATGAAAACAACGAAGACTTTGCACAGCTGGCCGCGCTGGACCAATTGACAGAGGAGCTAAACCTTTTTTCTCGAAGGCAAGAAATCGATCATCCATTATGGCGTGCATTGCGAGTTGTATTTAACACATACTCAATGGATATTGAACCATTCTTTGACCAACTGAAAGGACAGCGAATGGATATCTCATTTTCCGCTCCAAGAACATTGGATGAGGTAGAAACGTACAGTTATTATGTTGCTGGCTCTGTAGGAAGGATGTTGCTCCCTATTATTGCTTCAAAATCAAGTAAGGATTGTACAGATGCTGCAGTAAGCCTGGGCGTGGCAATGCAAATTACGAATATTTTGCGTGATGTGGGAGAAGACTATCGCGAAAAAGACAGGATCTATCTTCCATTGGACGAACTTGAAAAGGTTGGATACGACAGTCATCAGCTGGCAAATTCACTGATTACTCAAAGCTTCATTGACGTATGGGAACTTATGGCGGCTCGCGCAGAATACCGATACGATGAATTTCTCGGATGTATTTCTGACTTTGATAATGACAGCCAATTTGCAGTTCTTGCATCTGCTCAGGTCTATCGAGGAATTTTAGCAAGTGTACGCCAAAACAATTATGATTGTTTTGCACGCAAAAACTATGTCACTAAGCGTGAGATGATGCGGATTTTAGCTCAATCCATTGGATAACAACGGGTATAGAAAGAAGGACGGTGTATGCATGACTCAGACAACTAAATCTGCACTAATAATAGGCGGGGGCCTTGGCGGACTTTCTGCAGCCATCTCGCTAGCACAAAAAGGTTACTCCGTTTCTCTTTATGAAAAGAATTTACATTTAGGCGGTAAGTTAAACCGGCTTGAACAAGATGGGTTCGGATTCGATCTTGGACCATCCATACTGACGATGCCCCATATTTTCGAAAAATTATTCAACGGAAGTGGAAAACGGATGTCAGATTACGTACCGATGACCCGTCTGAGCCGGGAATGGCGTTCTTTTTTCCCCGATGGCACCGTTTTGGATTTGTATGGTGATCTCAGATTAATGGAGCGAGGAAATCCTTCACTGACACGCGGCGATATTAAAGAGTATTATTCGTTTTTAAAGTACGCTAAACGACTATACGATACGACTGAAACAGGTTATTTTGAAGCAGGATTGGATACTACTAAAGAAGTCTTGTCGCATCACGGTATTCTTTCTTCTTTGAAAGGGTTTGACCTCTCTTCAACGATGTACGAAGCGATTTCAAAACGAATCAGTGATCCTCATTTGCGTGATATGCTCTCTTATTTCATAAAATATGTCGGCTCATCCCCATACGACGCTCCTGCAGTATTAAATATGATGATTTATATGCAGCATGTCCAAGGGTGCTGGTACGTACCTGGAGGCATGCATAAGCTGGCGGAAGGTTTAACAAAATTAGCTGCTGAAGCCGGAGTACAACTACATACTGGTATGGGCGTTGTGCGCGCTCATACGAATGAGGATAATACGATTACCAGTGTTGAACTTGAGGACGGTTCAATTCAGACAGCCGACTATTTTGTATCCAATATGGAAGTCATCCCTTTCTATAAGAAGATGGTCGATGCTGACCAAAAGTATGTACGAAAGTTAGAAAAGAAATTCGAGCCTTCAAGTTCCGGACTCGTACTTCATCTAGGAGTTAGCAAGTCATATCCTCATTTGAATCATCACAATTTCTTCTTCTCAGAGAATCTGCATGAGCAAATGAACAAAGTCTTCAGGAAACATGAATTACCCGATGATCCAACTTTATATGTCGTGAACACGAACAAAACAGATCCTTCCCAAGCACCTGCCGGTTGCGAAAACCTGAAAATTTTACCGCACATTCCCTATATTCAGGACAACCCGTTTACAGCGGATGACTATTTAGAGCTGGAAGCGCGTGTTCTTGCTAAGTTAGAACGGATGGGCTTGCATGGATTACGAGAAAACATCGTGACTCGGGATGTATGGACTCCGCATGATATCGAGCGTACTTATGGGTCCGATCGCGGAGCGATTTACGGTACTGTTTCTGATAAAAAGAAAAATAGCGGATTTAAGCACAAAAAACAGAGTGACCTATACGACAATCTTTACTTCGTCGGAGGCACTGTAAATCCTGGAGGCGGCATGCCGATGGTTACACTAAGCGGCCAACAAGTGAGCGACAAAATCGCTAAACGTGATCGGCTGCATGAAACGTGACAAGAGGATTATCGGTTGAGCCTACTTCGGGCTCGAGAAAGGGGAATTTCACATGTTAGTCGCAGCTTTTGCAGTTGCCGCACTCATTTCAACAGTCGGACTCGCGTGTGGCATACTTATGTTTTGGCGACTGCCTGTTCCCTCTTTAAAAGATTCACTTGAATGGAAACCATCATCTTTGGTTTCAATTATTATTCCCGCTCGCAATGAAGAAAACCGGATCGTTTCATTACTAGAGTCTTTATCACGTCAACAAGGCATTTCGTTTGAAACACTTGTAATTGATGATGATAGTGAAGACCGGACAAGCGAGGTCGCCCGCTCCTTCAATGCGAACGTTATCCGGAATACCAAACCCGATGACGGCTGGATCGGTAAATCAGCTGCATGTTGGACAGGTGTGCAGGCAGCTAAAGGCGACCTTCTTCTATTCATGGATGCAGACACGACATTTGAACGTTCTGATAGTTTACTTCGATGTGTTAATTCATATGTGAAAATGGGCGGGACAGGCATACTGTCGCTACAGCCCTATCATAAAATCAAGCAAGTATATGAGAATGCCTCTACCATCTTTAATATTATTGTCATGACTGGCATGAACGTGTTCACACCATTCGGCGAGCGGTTAAAGAGTGCCGGATCATTTGGACCGTGTATTTTGTGTAACCGTGCTGATTACGATGCTTCAGGCGGTCACGCAGCAATTCGTGGCGCTGTTATGGATGATTTAGCGCTTGGCGAAGCATTCCAGCAACAAGGACTGCCTGTACATTGCTTCGGAGGACGTGGACTTATCCATTTCCGTATGTATCCCGAAGGATTCCACCAATTACTGGAAGGATGGACAAAGAATTTTGGTACCGCTTCTAAGTCCACTCATCCATTTGTGATGATACTCGTCAATCTTTGGATTACAGGTGGATTCGTGAGTCCCGCTTTGCTGATACTCACCTCCTTATTCGGATCACTCTTTTGGATTATAATAGCTACAGTTCTCTACTTGTTTAATGTTTTGAAAATGGCATGGTTAGCGCGAAGAACTGGTAATTTCTCATGGTGGATTTTCCCGTTCTATCCGTTGTTGTTAGTTTTCTTTACTGCTGTATTTATGTATTCACTCTATTTGACTCACGTCCGCAAGACAGTGAGCTGGCGAGGACGCAAGATAAATGTATAAATCAATTGGCGAGGTGATTCGACCATGCCCATAATTGAATTACCACTAGGCTGGATACTATTTTGGGACGCCATTGCTTGGAGCTTTTTCCATCTCACACTCTCCTTCTATACAGTCCGGATTCCTACAGGTTGGTTCATGCGTCATGAAAAACTATTTAAAACCTTTAAATTCGAAAGACAAGGTGATCTGTGGCAACAAATGTTTCGTGTCAAACAATGGAAACAACTAATTCCTGACGGGACGATGTTTATACGAAATGGCTACAACAAAAAAGCGCTTCACGGTAGCGATATGTATGCACTACAAGAATTCATCGTCGAATCTCGCAGAGCTGAATTGACGCATTGGATTTCAATTGCACCTGCAGCGCTGTTCTTTCTTTGGAATCCTCTCTGGGCCGGTTGGCTGAATGTTGCGTATGCTATTCTATTCAACGTTCCCATCATTATTGCCCAACGGTATAATCGTCCCCGTCTATTGCGATTAGTTACTAAAAAACAAAACAAGCCATTAGCGGAATCATCTACCCGTTAATGGCTTGTTTGTCTATTCTATAAATCTATATTATGATCATTCCAGTTCCAACTGTTTCGTTTCAGTACCTAGGAAAATAACAGCAAGAACTCCTATGAGAATTGCTCCGCAGAAAATCCCGAATATCAATCCGAATCCATAGCCAGCCGTTAACATGGAACCGACGAGCAGCGGGCCAAAGATGCCTCCAATTCTTCCAATCCCCGCAGCCATACCTGTCCCCGTTCCGCGAATTGACGTTGGATATTGTTCTGGTGAATACGCGTATAACGCACCCCATGCACCTAAGTTGAAGAACGATAACAGTGCCCCGAATAACAGCAGCATAGGTAAGGTATCTGCACTTCCAAAAGCAACCGCGCTCAATGCTGTGCCAATTAGATAGGTTGAAAGTACAAACTTTCGTCCTGTCCGCTCAATAAGCCATGCCGCGGAGAAATAGCCTGGCAACTGTGCCAGTGTCATCAGCAGGACATAGCCGAACGTTTTGATCATCGCAAACCCTTTCAACACCATGACACTCGGTAACCATAAAAACATGCCGTAGTATGAAAAGACAACTGTAAACCACACAATCCAAAGCATAAGTGTACGTCTTCTATATGGTTTTGCCCAAAGAGCGGACATCTTTTCCACGACGGATTGTTTGGATGCACCCGCTTTTACAAACCTCGGTGAGTCTGGTAAGTTGCGGCGTAAGTAAATCGCATAGAATGCAGGCAATGCTGTAATGATCAATGCTGCACGCCATCCGAATGAAGGAATAACAAAATATGCAATCAGAGCGGCGATGAGCCATCCGGCTGCCCAAAAACTTTCCAGCAAAACCACGACCCTCCCCCGCTCCTTCGCTTCCACACTTTCTGAAACTAGTGTCGATGCGACCGGGAGTTCTCCCCCAAGACCTGCTCCTACAAAGAATCTCAATATGAGAAAAGCCAGCAAAGTGGTTGTCAGTGCAGATAATCCACTTGCTACAGAAAATAGTACTAACGTTAACATGAAAACTTGCTTTCTGCCGATTCGATCTGCCAATAGTCCAAAACCGATTGCCCCTACCATCATTCCTAATGAGTTAATACTTCCAACCCATCCAATGGCTGCAGGCGCAAGATTCCATTCTACTGCGATCGCTGCAATGACGAATGACAAGATTCCTACATCCATTGCGTCGAACATCCAGCCTGTTCCGGATATTACTAATAGTTTGTTGCGAGAAATAGTTCGGGGTTTCTTCGAATTCGATGACACCTGTTCTGCCATATTCGCCATTTTCTTTTCTCCTCCACTGTCTAAACTACTGTCATGACACATGTAATTATACAATTAAGAACAGGCGGGGTAAAGCTCTTTTAAATACGCGGAATAGTCTAATCATTAGTTCTCAGCAAAGCCACTTTACATCTGCATGTTCCGACTGACCTGGTGAATCTGCCACTAGCCGTGTATTCTCTCGACTATAACTTCGAGAGAAACACACAAAAAGAAAAAGCCGACTCCCTTTGAGGAATCGGCTTTCAAATCTTTAAAGCGCTGCTTCAACTTCTGTAATCATTTCTTTCATTGACTTCAATCCGCCACCAGAAAGGTACCAGTATTCGCCATTCAGATAAATGATTTTTTCGTTTTTGTAAGCATTTGTTTTCTTTACTAAGTCGTTTTCAATTGTTTTTTCAGCATTTGCACCGTTACCAATTGCAGCATCACGGTCAATTACGAAGAGAATATCCGGGTTTGTTTCAAGAATGTACTCGAATGTGATGTTTTGTCCATGTGTAGATGCTTCGATTCCCTCATCTGCAGGTGTGAATCCAAATACGTCATGAATTAGACCAAAACGTGAGCTAGGACCGTACGCACTTACTTTACCTTCAGTTGCAAGAGTGATTAATGCTTTGCTGTCTGTTTCAGCTGTTTTTGCGTTAATGTCTTCGATTTGCTTATCTACATCTTCAAGTTCTGTTTTCATTTCATCTTCTTTGTCGAAGACTTGAGCGATAACATCCATGTTTTTCTTAAACGAATCCATGTAGTTTGTGTAGTCTAGTCCCATATAAATAGTTGGCGCAATTTCTTCAAACTGATCGTACAAGTCTGCTTGACGTCCAGAGATGAAAATAACATCTGGCTTCATTGCGTGCAACGCTTCAAAATCCGGCTCTTTCAAGCTTCCTAGGTTTGTATAGTCATCACCAGCGAATTTCTCTAAGTACGATGGAATCGTTGCTTGTGGAACACCTGCAACTTCAACACCTAGTTCGTCTAATGTATCCAGTACACCAAAGTCAAAGACTGCTACTGTTTTCGGAGTGCCTTCTAATGTTGCTTCGCCAAGCTCATGCTTGAATGTCATTTCTTTTGTTTCTGCTGCTTCACTATTTTCAGATGTATTGTCTGATCCTGAGTTGCTTGCTTCAGGTTTCTTATCTTCGTCTTTAGATCCACATGCTGCCAAAACTAGCATCAATGCGAATGCCATAAATAATACTGTAAGTTTTTTCATCTTTTTGTTACCATCCTTTTTGTTTTAAGAGTTGAAGTACACACAGATGCGACAATTGTTCATTTGTTGAATCGGGATGTCCATGTCATAGATTTCCCGAAGTGATTCTGAATTAATAATATCGTTTGTCGGACCGTCTTTCACAACACGGCCTTCCTTTAATGCAACGATACGATCTGAATAGACAGAGGCAAAGTTAATGTCATGAAGAACGATAACGACAGTCTTGCCGAGTTCATCGACGAGCCTGCGCAAAATCTTCATAATTTGGACGGAATGCTTCATATCCAAGTTATTCAGCGGTTCATCCAACAAGATGTAATCCGTATCTTGCGCAATGACCATTGCGATGAACGCACGTTGCCTTTGACCACCTGAGAGCTCTTCTAAGTACATATCTTGCATGCTCATTAAATCCATATAATCGAGTGCTTGGTTCACAATTTGAATGTCTTCAGCCTGCAGACGCCCTTTGGAGTGTGGGAAACGACCAAACGAAACCAGTTCGCGAATCGTTAGACGCACATTCATAAAGTTCGACTGCTTTAAAATGGAGACACGTTTTGAAAACTCGTTGGACTTCATCTTTTTGACATTGTCATTATCAACGAGGACTTCGCCTGTATCTGCATCGAGCAATCTGCTTACCATAGACAAAAGTGTCGACTTTCCTGCTCCATTTGGTCCGATGAAAGAAGTGATCTTGCCTGGATGAATATCCACACTTACCTTTTCAACGACTGCTTTACTGCCATATGACTTGGTCAATTCCCGAACCTGGATCATGCAGATCGACTCTCCTTTAATAGTAAGTAGATGAAGTATGCTCCACCGACAAAGTTAATGATTACACTGAGTGTTGTAGAGAAGCTGAACACTCTCTCAACAACCCACTGGCCACCGACTAACGCAATAATACTCATTACTGAAGCACCCATTATCAGTATGGAATGCTTGTAAGTTTTAAAGAACTGATAAGACAGATTCGCGACAATCAAACCGAAAAATGTAATAGGTCCAACGAGTGCAGTCGAAACTGCAATGAGTACTGAAGAGAGTATGAGCATCATTTTAACAATTTTGTCATGGTCTATCCCAAGATTGATGGCTGTATCCCGACCGAGTGACAGTACATCTAATTCGTTAAACTTCCGCCATCCAATGATGAGCGTTATAACGAGAATCCCAAGAGACCACCAGACAAGGTCACCGTTAATGTTATTGAAGCTTGCGAAGGACTTATCTTGAACCCGTAAAAATTCGTTCGGATCAATCAGCACTTGCAGGAACGTTGAGATACTTTGGAAGAAGGTTCCTACGATAATCCCGACGAGCAACAAGAAGTAAATTGGACGTTTTCCTGCTTTGAACAAGAATTGATAGAGCAGCAAAGCAAAAATAACCATCGCTCCAACAGATAATACGAAGTTCACTTGTTTGTTCACAATAGTTACATGTGTAGATCCAAGGAAAAAGATTAGCACCGTCTGCAGCAAAATGTATAAGGAGTCCAGCCCCATTATACTCGGCGTCAGAATACGGTTATGTGTAATCGTTTGGAAGATGACTGTAGAATAAGCAATCGCGACGCCAGTAACCGCCATAGCGAGGACTTTTACAGCTCTGCGCGGCAGTGCATAGTCATAACTTCCATTTAGTCCATGGAACAAATACAATCCACAAAAAACGAGTGCAATACCAGCAAATATGAGTAACTTTGTTCGATTACGCATAGGCTTTCCTCCTAAACAGCATATAGAGGAAGATTGCGCTGCCGATGACGCCAACCATTAAACTGATTGAAATCTCGTACGGATAAATAATCACTCGTCCAAGTATGTCACAAATCAGCAAAAAGATTGCACCCAGCATAGCTGTATGCGGTAGTGTTTTTTCTAAATTGTCGCCTTTAATGATGGAAACAATATTCGGGATAATAAGACCGAGAAATGGAATTACGCCGACCGTCAAAACAACCGTAGTTGTAATGAGGGCAACGAGAATCAGCCCGATATTCACAATCCTTCGATAAGCAAGCCCCAAGTTTTTCGAGAAATCTTCACCCATACCTGCAACGGTAAACCGGTTTGCATACAGGTACGTAATAATGAGGACGGGGATACTTATGTATAACAATTCATAGCGGCCTTTCATAATGAGGGAAAAATCTCCCTGCAACCAAGAGGCCATGTTTTGGATTACATTCGCTTTGTAAGCAAAAAATGTCGTAATGGACGATAGAATATTACCGAACATTAGTCCAACAAGCGGAATGAAAATTGCATCTTTAAATTTAACTTGGTCTAAAATTTTCATGAACAACAGAGTTCCACCTAGTGCAAAAGCAAATGCAACTAGCATTTTCTCAATCGTTGAAACGTTCGTAAACATCAACATTGAAACGAGAATCCCTAACTTAGCCGCATCTAACGTCCCCGCTGTTGTGGGGGATACAAATTTGTTGCGACTCAGCTGTTGCATGATCAGACCTGTAATACTCATCCCTGCACCTGCCAGCACAATCGCAAGCAATCGCGGCAATCGGCTAATTAGAAAGATTTCCGTTTCCTCAGAGCGGAAGTCGAGCAGGTCTTTCGGTGAAATATGACTCACTCCCACAAACAAAGAAAGTAATGAGAGGAGGATCAGCGCAATAAACAAATAACGTTTCTTCATGAAGAACTCCGATATCTAGATATTTGCGGATACGATTTGTTTAAATGAAAACTATTATCAGTTAGCCGCAAGTCCCATTATAGCAAACTCAAAATGGAAGTCAACACATAACTGACAATGATTCTCACTTATTTGTGAACGCAATAAGAATAGGTTTAGAGTGAGAATCAGGAAGAATTACGTCAGTATATTACGTTAAAAGGACGTGTTTATTTCACTGTATTAAGTTTTTCAATACGACCATTTCAGAGCAATAAGAAAACAAGCAGCAAAAACCCTTAGGTTCCGCTGCTTGTTCTTTCTTAGAACTAGCCTAGTGTTTAATTCACCTATCATTCACTTTCTACTACTGGATTTCCTTCCATATCAAATGCGTTGTTTCGTACTTCGTCCGGAATGATGATTTCTTCAAGCTCATTCATTTTGCTCATTTCCACATGAATTGTTTGATTGATTTCCGCTTGAAAGCCTTCCATATCCATAACCGCATCTAAGATCATATCAAGTGAATTAGTATAATAAGTTTCTTTGTCTATGTGAAGAGATAGCTCAATCTTCCTTACATCTATGTTTTCTATTGCATCTTCATCTCCGAATTCTTGACCAGCCATAGCTCCTTGGTTCATAAGCTCATGTAATAGTTCCTGGAATTCCTCCCCGGATGCATCTAATTTTAAAATATACTCATTCTTTTCTTCTTCGACAGTGAACTTCTTCCTAAAGTCTTCGAACACCTCTAAGTCCATCATTGCATTAGAACTGTTCATTCCTTCTATCAGCTCGCCTTGCATTTCAGGTGGAACAGCCATCCAACTGCCATTCATGTCAGGCATTTGCATATACAGTTCACCTTTTGCGCCGTACATTTCGATATCCATCGAACCTTCAGCATCTCCTTCAGATGTTACTTTTTGGTGGAGTCCCTCCGGTTCATTCACAATATCCAGCATGATTGACAGATCATTTTTCATGCTCATTTCTTCCTCACCTGTTATCTTAAGGTTTTGAGTGATTGCGAAATCTGCATGCATACTGTTCATCGACTCGGATGCTTCCATCGATTTCTTAAAAATATTTTCTGCTGTAACTGGCTCCTTTTTACTGACTTCCGTCTTCTTTCCAGTATCACCCTGAGCCTCAACAGATTTTTCTGGCTCTGATGACGTTCCGCACGCGCTGAGTGCAAGAGCTAATAAGGCAGCAGCCGCTCCTTTTGTCCATTTATTCATTTTACTCTTCTCCTTTATGCCATAATTGGGGTCATCTATTCATACGCAGTATATTTGAAACAGTTTCATAATTTCACAGAAAAATACCAAACAGACCCTTATATTCAATAGTTCTTTTCCCTACAAAAGTCATAACTAATCCAACTTTCAGAGGACTTTGTCGAACTTATTGAGTAAACCATGTATACTAGCTATTAAATTTCATAAAAAGGACGAGTGCCATGCTAAAACAATTTTTCTCCTATTACAAACCGCATAGACGGTTATTTATGATCGATTTCTCAAGTGCTGTATTTGTCGCATTGCTTGAACTGGCATTTCCCTTAGCAGTTCAAGAGTTCATAGACAAACTTCTCCCAACCAAAGATTGGGGTATGATCACGACGGTTAGTATTTTACTTCTTATCGTTTATCTCTTTAGTACATTTCTTCAATACATTGTGAGTTATTTAGGGCACAAACTAGGCATTAATATCGAAACGGATATGCGGGAAAAGCTATTCAATCACGTTCAGAAGCAGTCATTCCGTTTTTTCGATAATACGAAAACTGGCCACATTATGACTCGCATCACGACGGATCTTTTCGATATCGGGGAACTTGCCCACCACGGGCCAGAGGATGCGTTCATTGCCGTCATGACCATCGTTGGCGCTTTCGTTCTTATGTATTCTATTAATCCTGAACTCGCTCTTATTGCGATTGTCATGGTGCCGTTCTTAATTGTACTCGTTGTATTTTGTAACAAAGCGATGAACTCTGCTTGGCTGAATATGTACGGGAAAATCGCTGAAGTGAATGGACGTGTAGAAGACTCGGTGTCTGGCTCACGTGTTGTTAAATCATTTACAAATGAATCTTTTGAGTTAACACGTTTCCGTAAAGATAACGGGAATTTCCGGATCGCTAAGTTAGTAGCATACAAGGTAATGGCTTTTACGACTTCCTCTATGTACATGATGACCCGTCTTGTGACGCTCGTAATTTTAGTGGTCGGTGCTTGGTTCACCATCCAAAACAAACTATCTATTGGTGAACTCGTCAGTTTCATTTTGTTCATCAATATTCTCATTAAACCCGTTGATAAAATTAGTGCACTTCTTGAGCTTTATCCGAAAGGGATGGCTGGATTTAGCCGTTTTCAGAATCTGCTAGACCAAGAACCTGAAATCAAGGATGCTCCCGATGCCATTGATATCCCACACTTAACTGGTGATATTGCGTTATCTGATGTCACTTTTGGATATGATGGTGGAAAGCCAGTGCTAAATCATCTAAGCTTATCTATTCAATCTGGTCAGACCATTGCTTTCGTCGGACCTTCAGGTGCTGGGAAAACAACGATTTGTTCATTGATACCACGATTCTACGACGTGAATGAAGGATCTATCACAATCGATGGCATAGATATCCGTCAAATGACGCAGCAATCATTGCGTCGTCAAATCGGCATTGTTCAACAAGACGTTTTCCTATTTACTGGCACCGTGAAAGAAAATATCGCCTATGGAGATTTGACAGCACCGGATGAGGCAATATATGCTGCTGCAAAACGGGCGCATCTAGAAGACTTCATCGCCAATCTTCCGGACGGTTATGAAACACAAATTGGAGAACGCGGTCTGAAACTCTCGGGGGGTCAAAAACAACGTCTTGCCATTGCCCGTATGTTTTTAAAGAACCCGCCAATCCTAATTTTGGATGAAGCAACCTCCGCGCTTGATACGGAGACAGAACACATTATCCAGGAATCCCTCACAGAACTTTCCGAGAACCGAACAACGCTCGTTATTGCACATAGACTCGCAACCATACGGGATGCAGATCGCGTCGTTGTGGTAACACCTGAAGGAATTGCAGAAGACGGCGGATATGCGGAACTCGTAGCGCAAGGTGGTATTTTTGCAAAACTTCATACAAATCAGTTTCAAAAGGTTTAAGAATAGATGGAGCGGGCATACTACTACTATCCCACCCCCTTTCTCTTATAGAAAAAGAACGGCTGCGCTAAATGCGTGGCCGTTCTTTTGTTTTGTTCGCTATTTCTTAATGGCTCACAATGAACTCTTCAAACTTTTTACGATCTCTTTCTGCCATCTCAGCCGTTACGATTGTTCCATCCTCTTCATAAACCGTCGTTTTCACATGGGTATTGTCATTTAGATAAGCAACTAGGTCTCCTCTATCAAATGGAATAAGCATTTTGCATGTCACGTAATGCTCGTACACTTTTTGCTCAATCAGTTCCAAAAGCTCAGGAAGCCCTTCACCTGTTTTTGCTGACAGCCAGATTTGGTCATCTTGAATGCGCGGATAACGTATGTCTTCTGCCTGGTCCGCTTTGTTATACACGTATAGTACGGGAACGTTTTCTACTCCAACGTCTTGTAATGTTTCGTTCGTCACTTCAATCATATGCCTGTATTCGGAATTCGACACATCGACTACGTGCAGCAGCAAATCTGCTTCTCGAGCTTCTTCCAGTGTAGAACGGAATGCTTTCACCAGATGGTGAGGGAGCTTAGATACAAAACCAACAGTATCTGTTAAGATGAACGGTTTTCGATCTGAAATTGCCACTTTACGTACAGATGTGTCAAGCGTCGCAAACAGCATGTCTTTCTCAAAAACCGTTTTTGCTTTGTCTCCTTCTGCATTCGCGAGGATTTGGTTCATCAGGGTGGATTTCCCCGCATTCGTATACCCTACAATTGAAACGACCGGCGTTCCGCTTTTTGAACGCTGCTTTCGTTGAATGTCCCGCTGTTGTTTCATCGCTTCCAACTCTTTTCGGAGTTTGGAAATTTGTTCTTCTATCTTTCTTCGATCGAGCTCAAGTTTAGTTTCTCCGGCACCTTTGTTCTGGAATCCGCCACCCGTGCCGCCGCCTTGACGTCCAAGGGAAGCTCGAAGTCCTACAAGCCGGGGCAATGTGTATTGTAATTCCGCAAGTTCCACTTGCATGCGCGCTTCGTGCGTTCGAGCCCTGCGTGCAAATATATCCAAAATGAGCATCGTTCGATCGATAATCTTCACTTCTAAGTCACGCTCTAAATTACGTAATTGCGAAGGAGACAACTCGTCGTTAAAGATGATTAAATTCGCTCCAGTTTCATCTGCAAAAAGACGAACTTCATCGATTTTCCCTTTACCGATATAGCTTGTTGAATGTCTCCGTTCCAGCTTTTGCATGACAGTCCCCACAACTTCAACACCAACAGCTGCAGCAAGGTTTTTGAGTTCTTCCAGCTCATAATCGAAATGGTCGTCATTTTGTTCTTCCACGCCGACCAGAATTGCAGTTTCTTTTAACAGTTCCATTTCATCCATTCAATTACCTTCCTTCTATTCCATACCTTATAGTTAAGCTTACCCCGTCACGACTGCTAGCATACGATTTCGTTCATCTAAATCCGTCTCAAAACGGAAACGGACGCCGTTTAACAACAAGCTATTGCTGTCTTCGACTTCTACATTAAGAATAGTCGACCACTTTGCTACTGTTTCTTTAAGATTCTCCGTTACCAAGACACATTCCTGAATGCATTCTGCTTCACTCTGTTCTGTAATTGACCCGTCTTTACGTAATGTTTCTCGACGGCTTATTTCGTCCTCTTCCCATTCTATGAAAAAAGGGCATGGCAAATCATTATTGTTTTGTTCTTCGATGAATAACATTTTCCACTTTTTAAGCGCTCCTGAAGAAGTCTTTCTGGATGCATCTATTACTCCAGATGTTTCTATTCCAGCAAGCTTCAATCGTTCATCCAATTCTCCGATATCCTCTGTTGAAAAACACAACGTTCCCCAGCCGTCACCATAGGCTGCTAAGTCTTGTCGCAGTTGCGTAACCAAAGGATGGGAGGAACTTTCAGCTAAGTCATTATTTTCGATTGCCAGCCATTCAATGTACGCATTGCGCACGTATTTTAATGCATTATAGGTTCCCCATTTTTCGTGCCTTCCGCCTACAAACGCCCCTTCGTATTGTGCAGCGATTTTTTCGGGTGTTCGTTTTGTAAAGTATACGACATGATCCAATTTCATGATCCATCCCCCTTTACCTTTCATCATACATCAGGTATCCCAAGAAACCATAAAAAAAGCCGTCCATTTGAATGGACGGCTTGCTGATTAACGTTCGCGTTCTAGAAGTTCCAGTGACTCTGTAAACTCCCGTTCAATTTCCTTGTTTTGTTTATACGTTGCAAGACTAACAAAATACGTAACAAGTAAGCAAACAAGGAATCCAGGGATAATTTCATACAATGTATCTGTCAAGACGGGAACGTTCCCCCATACGAAGACGACGATTGCACCTGAAATCATACCATACAGTGCACCTTTGGCTGTTAGTTTACGCCAGTATAGCGCGAGTAAGATAATTGGTCCAAACGCTCCGCCGAAACCTGCCCAAGCAAATGATACAAGCTTCAAAATGGAATCGTTGTTTGGCCATGCCAGAACCATCGCAATTAGAGAGACAACAAGAACTGCCATACGGCCAAGGAATACATATTGCTTATCCGTTCCATCTGTTTTAATAACCGCTTTGTATAAATCCTCGATTAATGCAGACGAAGTTACGATAAGCTGTGAAGAAATTGTACTCATAACAGCTGCAAGAACAGCTGCTAACATAATTCCAGCAATAAATGGATGGAATATGATTTGACCAAGTGCAATGAAGATAGTTTCAGAATCAACTAACTCCGCCCCTGGATTTTGTTGATAATAAGCGATACCAACGAGTGCAGTTGCAACTGCTCCGATTAAGCTTAAAATCATCCAGCTAATTCCGATGCGACGCGCATTTTTAGTTTCTTTAACTGAACTAATTGCCATGAATCGCACGATAATGTGTGGTTGACCGAAATATCCCAGCCCCCACGCGAGTGAAGAAATTACTCCAAGAACTGTTGCCCCTTTTACAAGGCTCAGCATATCCGGGTTCACTTCACGGATAGATGCAGCAGTTTCTGGCAGTCCCCCAGTTACAAATACTGCTACTACCGGTACAAGGATAAGTGCTAAGAACATAATCAGTCCTTGGACAAAGTCGGTATAACTAACCGCAAGGAATCCGCCAAACAAAGTGTAACCAACAACTACTATCGAGACAATGACAAGTCCGACGTGATAATCTAATCCGAATGAACTGAGGAAGAACTTCCCTCCTGCAACCATTCCTGATGATACGTAAAAGGTAAAGAATACAAGAATAATAAGTCCGCAAGCAATTCTCAATAGTCTAGAAGTATCTTTCAATCGATTCTCCAAAAAGCTTGGAATCGTGATTGAATCATTCGTCACTTGGGTATAGACACGAAGACGAGGTGCAACGAAATACCAGTTTAAATAAGCACCTGTAGTAAGACCAATAGCAATCCAGATTTCCGGAAGTCCTTTATCAAAAATCGCACCCGGCAATCCTAGTAGTAACCATCCTGACATATCAGCAGCACCGGCACTAAGTGCAGTAACTGCTGGTCCGAGAGAACGTCCGCCTAGCATATAATCAGTTAAATTTGATGTACGACGGAACGCGTACCAGCCTATAAAAACCATTGCTGCCATGTAAAGAACTATGGCAATCAGTTTGTAACTATCTTCAGTCATATGCAAGACCCCCTTAATAATTTGTATTATTCCGGAAACGCTTTCATTACAAAAAACAAGTCCGGTAAATTCATTATAGGGAAGATTCAATCGTTGCGCTATCCCTATTTCGATTTATTTCCCGGGGAATACTGAATATTCGACAAGGAGGAAGTTAAAATGGATCACGAACGTTTTTTAAATGATGCCATTAATTTAGCAACAGACAGTGTGTTTGAAGGGGGAGGTCCCTATGGTGCGGTCATTGTAAGAGATGGAGAGATTATCGCAAGCGGCAGGAACTCTGTAGAGACTGACCATGATCCATCTGCTCATGCAGAGCTCGTAGCAATTCGGGAAGCGTGTCGAATTATGGCTACCACTGATTTGTCCGACACAATCTTATACGCTAGCGGAGAGCCCTGCCCAATGTGTCTAGCCGCATCCTATCAAGCACGAGTGGGAGAAATCTATTATGCCTGCAGTAAAGAAGAAGCGTTGGAAATCCTTCCGAAACCTGATAAAACAAAGAACTTCTACAGCGACCAGAATAAGTCAGGTCCATTACGTGACGTGCCTTTCATCCACATTCAAACTTCACAAAGGTTAAATCCTTTTGAAGCTGCAGCAAATCAGCAGTCTACGTAATTTCATGTGTATTCTAACTACTAATTTAGAAGGAGGAGCTAGCTATGCCATGGTCAAAAAATGATTATCCAGATACTTTTAAAAATGTGAGTACCGATGTACGTAACAAAGCGATTGAAATATCCAATGCTTTACTTAAAGAAGGCTATGAAGAAGGAAGAGCAATCTCTATCGGTCTATCCCAAGCGAGAGAGGCGATTGAGGGTAAGTCCGAAGATCGGCCGCACTATGAAGTAAAGGCAAGAGATGATGATTGGGTGTTGAGGAAAAAGAACAGTACAAGCGTCATTTACAGTGAAGACACGAAAAATGTATTACTCGAAAAAGCCAAACCTTACGTAACAGATCACGATGGCGTTCTAACGGTGTATCATGCTGATGGTACAAAAGAAAGTACACTGTATGAATAGAAAACACGCATGCCCCTTGCTGGCATGCGTGTTTTCTATTAAAGATTGACTTTCTCCCTAGACATTTCACGCAACTTAAACTTTTGAATTTTACCGGATGCTGTCATTGGGTAGGAATCTGTAAGCTCTATATAGCGCGGTATTTTGTGATGCGAAATAGCACCCTTACAAAACGTTCTCACTTCGTCTTCTCGGAGCTGAACCCCTTCTTTTGGAATAATCCAAGCCATGAGTTCTTCTCCGTATTTCTCATCCGGCACCCCAACAACCTGGACATCTGCTACCCCGGGACATGTATACAAAAATTCTTCAACTTCACGAGGGTATATATTCTCGCCTCCGCGGATTACCATATCTTTCATACGTCCTGTGACATCTAAGTACCCGTCTTCATCCAATCTTGCGATGTCCCCCGTATGAAGCCATCCTTCTTCATCAATTGCTTCGGCTGTTGCATCTGGATTGTTGTAATAGCCTTTCATCACATGATAACCTCGCGTGCAGAGTTCTCCTGACTCCCCTAATGGAAGTTCAATGCCCGTAGAAGGATCGATAATTTTCACTTCGACATTCGGATGAGGTTTTCCAACGGTAGATACTCTTTTCTCGATGGGGTCATTGGTTTTTGTCTGTGAGATAACAGGAGATGCTTCCGTTAGTCCATAACAAATCGTTATTTCCTCGGCACCCACGTCTTCAATCACTTGTTTCATCACTTCAATCGGACATGTAGATCCTGCCATAATGCCTGTCCGCAGTGTAGATGTATCGTACTGCTTGAAATTGTGATGATTCAATTCAGCAATGAACATCGTAGGAACACCATGCAAAACCGTACATTTTTCATCTTGTACTGCGTTCAAAACACGCGTTGGCTCGAACTGTTCCAAAATGACCATTGTGGAACCATGAGTAACTGCAGCAAGTGTCCCTAACACACATCCGAAACAATGGAAGAACGGAACCGGGATACACATTCGATCCTGACTAGTAAGCTTCATCGTTCCCCCAATGATATTGGCGTTATTGACAACGTTGTTATGCGTCAGCATCACGCCTTTTGGAAACCCGGTAGTTCCAGATGTATATTGAATGTTAATAACATCATCTGGATTGAGCGTATTCAGACGTTGACTGAGTTCATCATCAGATACACTTTCTGCATGCTCCAAAAATTCAGACCAATTGAAAATACCGGGTTCGTTTTTCTCAGACATAAGAATCACACGTTTTAAATTAGGCAATGAAGAACAGTGGATATGGCTTCCATCGCTTTCTGGTAAAGATGGACAAACCGTTTTTAAAATTTCAAGATAACTTGTACCTTTGAAACCTTCATCGAGAATAAGTGTGGTTGCTTCGGATTGTTGCAATAAGTAGTTCAATTCGGCTGCCTGGTAGTTTGTGTTTACAGTTACCAAAACCGCTCCCATTTTACCAGTTGCGAACTGGCTAAGCAGCCATTGAGGTTTGTTATCTGACCAAATGGCAACGTTTTCTCCCTTTTGAATACCCATGCCCATGAAGGCTTTAGCCAATCGGTCTGTCTCTTCATCAAATTCTTTATACGTTTTCCTTAAATTCAGTTCTGGATAGACGTAAGCCTCGTTTTCAGGAATCTGTTTTCCCTGCTCCCTTACGATTGCACCAACTGTTTTATTTAGCAGCTCCATTTCTCCATCCCCCTATGAGTTTCAATGATATTTCTATACTATCATATATTTCTGACAACTAGGCAGAGAAATTTTATAACTTTAGAAATCAAAAAAAGAGCAGATGGAGTCAAATTCCACTGCCCTTTTATATAATGATTTAACTTTTTTCGATTGGGGTGACCCGTCCTCTTTCATCTTTATAAAACACGTGATGCCGTTCGAATTTTGTAGGAGAATCGAGTCCCGCAGCTGCAGCTATCCTAAATAAGCCTTCCCGCATTGTTAATATATAATTCGTTACGCGGTACTTTTTCTCTTCAACGACAAGTCCGCGCTGCAGATTCGGATCCGTTGTCGCAACTCCTGCAGGACATTCGTTTGTATGACATCGCTGTGCCATAATACAGCCAACAGAAATCATAAAACCACGAGCAATTTGAACGAGATCTGCACCCATTGCAAGAGCTATGGCTGCTTTGTCCGGGGTTGTAATTTTTCCAGAAGCAATAATCTTCACTCGATCTCGCACTTCGTACTTTCTAAGTGCATCATCTAATAACAGCAGCGCGGATCGAATTGGCAATCCGACGGAATCAGCCAGGTCTTGATACGTTGCACCCGAACCGCCTTCTGCTCCATCTACCGATATAAAGTCAGGTCCCATTCCAGTTTCCTTCATGAAAGATGCCAACTCTTCAGCGTCTGATTGACCGCCAATCACGACTTTTATGCCTACTGGTTTGCCTGATTGGTTTCGAATCTGTTCGATGAATGAAAACATTGAAGGAAAATCATCAAACTGATGAAATCGATTTGGACTATTAATAGTTTTAAAAGGCGGTACATTACGAATGGCAGCGATTTCTTCCGTTACCTTAGAGCCTTCCACGTGTCCTCCACGCATCTTAGCACCTTGTGCCAGTTTTAGTTCAAAAGCCTTTACTCTAGGATTCTCAGCTTTTTCCTTTAGCAACTTCCAGTCAAATTCGCCTTCATGCGTCCGGAATCCAAATAGCCCCGAACCAATTTGTGCAACGATATCTGCATCTCCTGCCAAATGATGAGGAGAAAGGCCGCCTTCCCCTGTATTCATCCATGCACCTGTTGCCATGCCGATCCCTTTGGAAAGTGCAGTAATAGCATGATCGCCTAATGCCCCATAACTCATGGCTGACTGGCCTAGTAAGCTATGTACGCGGAACGGTTCGGCACATGTCGGTCCAATGACAATTGCGTCTTCATCGGGCAGCAGCCACGGTTGTGCAGTAACTTCCTCTCGATGTTCACGACGTGAAAATAGTCCTTCATCGTCTACTGTATAACGCATTGTTTCGATTTTACGATGATTATCCACCCTCATTTCTTCATTTTGTTTTGTAAACATAGCATTCCGTAAATAATAGCCGGGTGCTTCAAAATCACGTTTCGAACCAAATCCAATAACACTGTTTAAGTATTTTCCAGGCATGACGGTATGCAAATATTCTTCTCGACTAAATGGTTTCCCATCGTTATCATTATCGAAAAGATATTGCCGAAATTCAGGGCCAACTTTTTCAATCATGTATCGAACTCGCCCAAGTATTGGGTAATTTCTCAAAATCGCATGCTGTTTCTGTCTTCTATCAAATAAATATAAAAATACTACGATTGCAATTGGTATAATGATAATTGCTAAGACTATTATCATCGTTGTTATTGATATGCCTTCCAGCCAGCTCATAAGACACACTCCTTTTCTCTTGTATAAATCTGGTGTACCATTAGTCACAATCACTAATCGGAGGGGATTATTAATGGTCATTGACTTACTTAAATCACATGCATCTGTTCGATCCTATACTGACGAGCAGCTATCAAGCGAAACTGTACGGGAATTGATAAATGCCGGACAGCATTCGGCCAGTTCTCATTTTGTCCAAGCCTACTCCGTCATACACATCACAGATCGTGTACTACGGGAAAAACTTGGAGAGTATTCAAAAAACCCTCATCAATTCAATGGTGCAGGGGCTGCACTTGTATTTTGTGCAGATTTCAATCGTTTGCAAGCGGCTGCAGCTCTGCATAATCGTACAATCGATTATACGCATGCAGAAGCAATGCTCGTAGGTACAATAGATGTAGCTCTCTTTGCCCAGAATGTTGCAATCGCGGCTGAATCCAAAGGCTACGGGATTTGTTACATTGGCGGCGTCCGAAATAATCCGGCTGAAATCAGCGAATTGTTAGGACTTCCTGAAGGGGTTGCTCCGATGTTCGGTATGACAATCGGCGTGCCTGCCGTTTCAAACGAAGTCAAACCGCGCCTTCCCGTTGATGCAGTCCTGCATGAAAATATGTATGATGAAGAGAAGTATAAAACAATTCTTCCTCAATACGATGCCATTATGAAAGATTATTATGAAACACGCAATTCGAATAGAAAACAGGCTGAGTGGACTGAACAAATGGCCGACTTTTTAGAATCACCGCAACGCCCGCATATGAAAGATTTTTTGAGAGCCCGAGGATTCAAATTTGAATGACAGACGTCCTCTTCTTCCCTACCTCTCTATGAAAGGAGTCAAACCTAATGGAGTTTGAAAATTTAATCGCTGATTTGAAGCGCCGCTTAACGGATGGTAAATTCATACGCGCTACATTCAGTCAGCCCCGTTCTAAAGCAGAAGGTCTTCTGCGGATTAAAGCAAAACCGGTTGAATTAAAAGGTGAGCTGCACATTCAATTCGAAGAGCAATTCGAACGCGTGCTCAAGCATCATAATATTTCAGCAGACGGTTTGGATCTATTTTTAACAAATGCCTTAATGCGCTTTCGACAAGTACAAGCCGAATTTACGGGTGAGATAATCCAGGTGCAATTGACCAAAAAATTCAAAGTATCTTGGAAATCGAGTATATCGGAATCCTCTCGAACAGCCGACTTGTCTCACAATCGAAAAAAGAATTATTTACTCGAAGAAGGAACTCCTTATCCGTTTTTAATCCGGTTAGGGGTGCAAACTACCGACGGACTCATAAAAAAACAAAAGCACGATAAGTTTAGACAAATCAACCGGTTTATCGAATTCATTGACGATGCTCTGGAACACCTTCCAAAAGATCGGACTGTCCGAATTCTAGATTTTGGTTCCGGTAAATCTTATTTGACATTCGCGTTATACCACTACCTTCACATCGAAAAAGGTCTCGACATTCACGTAACCGGGCTCGATTTGAAGAAAGAAGTTATCGAAGAATGCTCTGATATTGCGAAAGATCTTGGGTACAACCGTTTAGAATTCTTAGTTGGTGACATTAATGACTATGAGGATGAAACCTCTGTAGACATGGTCGTGACACTGCATGCCTGTGACACTGCGACTGATATGGCATTAGCCCGTGCAGTTCGTTGGGGCGCCAGCGTTATTTTATGTGTGCCATGTTGCCAGCATGAATTATTCAATCAAGTTCATGCATCCTCACTCGATGTGATGCTTCAACACGGACTCATCAAAGAACGATTCTCCGCACTCGCTACGGATTCCCTCCGTGCGGAGTTACTGACGTTGGCGGGATACGAGACGCAGCTGCTCGAATTCATCGATATGGAACATACACCAAAGAATATTCTCATTCGCGCCTATCAAACAGGCAAAGAACCTTCTGCAGATTCCGTTCAGCGTTATACGGCGTTCCGCGACTTGCTGCACGCAAAACCTTTTTTAGAGAAAGAATTGAAATTGGAAGTTTTGAGGAAATAAGAGGAGAGTGCCTGTAGATGCAGGTGCTCTTTTTTGTGTTTGGAGGGGTGCTTGAGCGGATTCGCTGCTGTTTGACCACTTTCGACTCTCGCTTGATCACTCACCATCACATCCTCAAATAAGTTCCATGTGACTATAAACTTTGCTACAATTAACAAAATCTAGTACGTCACGGGAGGTTTCATATGTTTACATTGACTGTTTCAGAAAACGTTTCATTGAAATTACTTGAACAAGAAGATGCAGCAGAACTATTCTCTTTAGTGAATGATTCCCGCACTCATTTACGGGAATGGCTTCCGTGGGTCGACGGCGCGCTCTCGCCGGAAAGCTATCGCCCCGTCATTAACATGTGGCTCAGCCAATTTGCAGAACACAATGGCTTTCAGGCGGGGATCGTGTACAATGGTCAACTCGCGGGAATGATCGGATTCCATAAGATTGATTGGATAAACAAAAGCACGAGTTTAGGTTATTGGATCAGTGACCGTTTTCAAGGGAAAGGAATTATGACAGATTCCGTTCGCGCGATGATTGACTGTGCATTTTCAACTTATAAGTTAAATCGGATAGAGATTCGCTGCGGGGTGGAAAACGAAAAAAGCCGCGCCATTCCAGAGCGGCTTGGCTTTCATCTTGAGGGGATCCAGCGTGATGGGGAGTTTTTGTACGATCATTTCCATGATTTAGCTGTCTATAGTATTCTCACACGTGATTGGAAGTAAGCCCTACCTATCAGCTATTCTCCGCCAACGAGAATAGCTGTTTTCTAATGGAATTAGGTGTCTAATCCGGGTTCATACCCAACTGAGTTGGGTACTTTATGTACTAGTGACCACTTTCCATAATTTACAAGTTACATATGCGACAAATAGTACCACTGTAAACATTTGATTCAACTTTGTAATCTACAGTTTATGTAAAATTCACGTACATAAAGTAAATTGTTTAAATGGTTTATTAGCTAACAGAGTTTCATACAAGGAGGTTACTCAATGGCAGTCGAAAAAACATCAAAAGTCAATCTTGGCTTCATCATCTTACTAGTTGGTGTCTTCATGGCAGCCCTGGATAACGGAATTATCAGTGCTGCTCTTACCACCATCAATACCTCGTTTGGGGTAGATGCCACGCAAGGATCTTGGGGGATTACCCTTTACACGCTTGGCCTTGCTGTCATGACGCCGATTGTAGGTAAATTAGCAGATCGATATGGCCGAAAAAAACTCTTCCTTATTGAAATTGCGATTTTCACAATCGGTTCACTTGGCGTAGCGTTAAGCCCTAATTTCACACTATTTCTCGCTGCACGCCTATTTCAATCATTTGGCGGCGGCGGTATTTTCATCATCGCAAGTTCACATGTGCTGAGTACGTTTACTAAAGAAAAGCAAGGCAGTATGCTCGGATTGCTCGGAGGGATGAACGGAATCGCCTCCGTTGTCGGTCCAAATATCGGAAGTTTCCTCATTGATATTACAGGTAACTGGCACTGGCTGTTTTTGATAAATGTGCCTATCGGTATTGCACTGGTTGCAGTCGGTTATTTCTCACTGCACGAAACAAAATCCTATGTAATGTCCAAAATTGACTTCCTGGGGATTTCGCTCTTGTCTTTCTCGATATTAAGCGTAATGTTTGCTATCAATAACATCGGACGAGGCGGCTCCTTTACAGAAGCCATTGTAAAATGGAGTGTACTCGGACTGCTGATCCTTGGCGTTATAATCTTTACTGCACTTATCTTTGTAGAAAAAAGAAATGAAAAAGGAGATTCTATCGACCCGATTCTCCCATACAGCTTACTTCGTAAACCGACGTATGCGATGACAATGGTAATGGGATTGCTGTCAGGTACATTCATCGGTGCGATTATTTTCATCCCATCCTTTGCCCAGCAGATTCTTGGAATCTCTGCAGCCAAGTCCGGTTATTGGATGACCCCTTTGGCACTTGCTTCCGGTATCGGTGCAGGTGGCGGCGGTTACTTTGTGGATAAAAAAGGGCCTGTTCCTACACTGATATTTGCTGGTATCGTCGGCATTATCGGTTTTGGCGGACTTGGGTTCTTTGTAGATACAAAGTTATTATTCATTGTATTCTCCGTCATTGCAGGAATTGGTTTTGGATTTGTTCTCGGTGCACCTTTAACCGTACTGACATCCAATGCTGCTGGAAATCAGAAAGGGTCTGCAATCGGAACGTTATCGGTCGCCCGTCAAGTCGGACTAACTATTTCACCCGCGTTCTTTGCTGCATTCATCCAAATGGGGTTCAATAAAATTAACAACTTCATTCCTCAGAAGCTGCAAGAACACGGAATTGACCCTGACACGCTTCCTGAAGGCGCGATGGAGGACTTGAAAGGGGCAAGTTACGGTGAGCTTCAATCTAAGATCGACCAAATTCCTTCGCCTGAAGTACGCGATGCATTGCACGAGGCATTTCAACAGGCCGCTCATGCGGCTTACCAGCCGATCTATTTAACAACTGCTGTTATGGCGATGCTGATTATTGTCATTGCCGTGGCCTTCAGTAAGCAATATAAAAAAGATGCGATTGAAAGTGACCGGTTGGAAGAGCAGGAAAAACTGAAAAACAATCGTTCCCATACAACCAATGAATAACTGCGCGATACAACGCCGTTCTGGAAACATCAGAACGGCTTTTTTTGAAAGGTAAAAACCCCGAAGGCAACACACAGCGTTCGGGTTACTGTACCCATTCTGCTTTCAAAAGCAGACATCGGTCGTATTCTTTTAAATGAGTCAGCTGTTCTTCTTCACTAACCGGAAGTGCTTGAACTCTTCCGCTGGACGAAACAATATAATAAGCAAGATAGACGGATTCGCCTTGTTTCAGCTTCAGTTCGCCTTCAAAGCCTGGCAGCAAAGTAGAACCTCCAGGTATCATCTCCAATTCCGGTCGCAGCAACTCTCCAGGTCCACTGAATAGAATGCGGTCAATCGCTTGTTCTTCCGTTGACTGAACACCAAATGCAATATGTGCAGGAACTCCATCCGATGAACCGTTCCACGGCATTTCAGCAAGTGTCCCTACAAATTCACCTTGTTCAAACTGTTCAACCGAAAATTGAATTGTCTTACCTGCTGATAACGTGTCTTCTGATGTAAAGTGCAAAGCTTCTATACCACCCGCACTATAGATCAGCTGCCGCTCATCTTCAGTTAAAACCCGCTGCGTCAGTGTGACCGATTTGCCGCCAAGGCAACCGGTTAACAGCAGTGCTACCGTCATCACTATTCCGCTGATTCCTATTCGTTTCACACGCATCCCCTTTATCTGTCAGCGTTCTGTATTACAGCTAGTTGGCAAAAAGACATAATTCCCTTTTTTAATTTGCTCTCCAAATTCAAGAGGAATTCGTTTATTGAAAATGGGTCCATCTGCAACGACCGTATGAAATTCCCCGGATTCTCCACAACTATCGATTCCGAGCGATTCCAGTTCATCCATAAGTTCGATGGTGAATTGTCTGCCAAGGAAATGACTTGGCATCTGGTTCGTATCGATTACAATAATATACGCTTCAAATCCGGCTTCAATGAATTCCTCCAGTAATTGTCTTCTCGGGATTAACCATAATGGGTGCAATGCCGTCATCCTGGCTTTTTCACTCGTCTTCTGTACCCAGACTCTGTGATCCTCCAAATCGATATCGCCAAAAACACCGTAAAGAATACCAGCATCAGTACATTCCTTCATCGCACTGATGAATTCCTGCTCGTAAGTTTCCCATGAAGCCTGGCGCTTCATGAAGGGGACGCCCATTTGTTCCGCTTGCGCACGGATAACCAATTCGGGCAGTGCATGTGAGCGTGAGCGATCTGCCTCTTCTTCAAACATTGTCCATACCCGTTCCAGTGTGTCACCGTTCTGCAGTGCTTTGTAGACAGCCATAGCAGAGTCTTTTCCACCACTCCAAGATGCTGTGAATTTACGTGCATTCATATGATTCCCTCCAAATTTCGAATTGCTAAAAGTATAGCAAACTTCATGTGAAGGGCACTAGTCACTGTAAGATCTATCTGGCCTTTTCACAGTTCGATAACACCCTCCGTTAAATTAGTTTAACTATCTATGTATGCAAAAAACTGTTTGAAAAGCGATTCTACTCGCTATTCAAACAGTTTCTGTTCACTTTATTCAAACAGTTTCTGTTCACTTGTGTTTATATTGCTTTCTTAAGTTGCAGCGATTCAATCGTATCACGCAATTGTTTCAAGTGGCGCTTTTCATGCAACCCGACAAATGGGAACCATTGACACAATGGAATCTGGCCAAAAATCGGATGCTTGAAAGATTTACTCATCAACGCTTCTTTGTTGCTGCTATCGTATACATCCAGCAAGAACAATCGGGATGTGTGTAATTCTTGTTTCATCTCGCAAAGTGTTTTAAATGTATCCGAAGGAACTGTACGTCCCGGAGCTTCTACTTTAATGATGCGGTTCGTTGAAATGGAAATCGGTTTTTTCATCGCTTTCGGGCTTTCTGGATTTTTTAGTTCCTTTGCCACGTTCGAGGCGATGAGCGCTTCCATGAGCGAGAGATGCTCGAGGATTTGTTTCGGTGACCAGCCACCATTGGCAGGCTTCCGGTTAAGTTCCTCATTCGTCAGTCCTTGGACTGCCTGTAAAATTTTCTTACGGACTTTGTTGTTGCCTTCAAATACCATGATACCCCTCCTACGCAGTTTTCGCGTCTGCATTCTCTCTGAAATCTACTAGAAAGCATACGCTCATATTCATAAAAAAGGAACCCCATTAGTAACTGTCAGAATAGTAAATTCCCGTTCCTTTTGCAGCTCATCTGACACCGATCATAGACCACCTTTCTTCTGAATACAACCTTTATGGGTTAAGCCTATTGTGAAAGGGTTTTCAGCTGTTTTAACAAATGTAATTACCTCACCATTTCCAACAAAAAACAGGCCCTCTTATGAGAACCTGTTTTCTTCATTTTATGATGGCATTGGCGTGTCAGTTGGACGCGCGTACCCCGTTTTGTAATCCGTATCGATTGTTTTGCGAATTTCTTTCAACGATTTACCTTCTTGTGCCATGGTAACTGATTTAATTGCGATTTCTACACAGACATCACAACGCGTTCCATGATCATCCCACACAACTGAACCATCTTTTCGGATTTCATCCACAAAACAGTTCAAATTACTTCCGTGATCAGCACCATCCGCACACCCACAATAGCAAGGCATATATTTCAAAATATCCTCTGCATTTCCCGCAACTTGATAGACAAGTTGAAGATTCTCCGATTTGTCATTAAGGAATGCCGGAAGTTCATCCGCAGAAGCTGTTACTTGTTGTAAATCACCATTTGGAAGCTGTTTTTCTTCGCCAATAGCAAGTGCTTGCGCATTGTCGTGATGCTGTTCTGTAGTTGTTTTACTACCGCATGCTGCGAGGACAATCACAAGTATCGCTAAGACCGGCATGAAACGTTTTTTCATGGACATGTCGACTCCTTATCTTGAAGGTTGTCCTTTCAGCATACAGCATCCGATATGCTTGTGCGGTTACAATATTGTGGCAACTTACAAGCCGGTCATTTTAGAAGGATCTACCCACTCATTGAACTGTTCTTCTGTTAGCAATCCTGTTTTAAGAGCTGCCTCTTTCAGTGTTGTTCCTTCTTTGTGAGCTGTTTTCGCGATTTTAGCTGCATTTTCGTACCCGATATGCGGATTAAGTGCAGTTACGAGCATCAGTGAGTTTTTCACTTTGTTGTCGATTTCTTCACGATTCGGTTCAATTCCAACTGCACAGTTGTCGTTGAAGCTGATCATGCCTTCTGCTAACAATTTTGCTGTCTGTAAGAAATTGAAGATGATGACTGGTTTAAATACATTGAGCTCAAAGTTTCCTTGGCTCGCTGCAAAACCGATTGTTGCATCATTCCCCATCACTTGTGCAACGACCATCGTCAATGCTTCACTTTGTGTAGGGTTCACTTTCCCTGGCATGATTGAGCTGCCTGGCTCGTTTTCAGGAATTGTAATTTCACCGATACCTGAACGCGGACCGCTTGCTAACCAGCGTACGTCATTGGCAATCTTCATAAGATCCGCCGCAAGTGCTTTCATTGCTCCGTGTGTGTAAACGACTTCGTCATAGCTCGTCAATGCGTGGAATTTGTTTTCAGCTGATGTAAATTCGATACCTACTGATTTTGAAATTTCTTCTGCCACTTTGTCTCCGAATCCTTTTGGTGCATTCAGACCCGTACCGACAGCTGTACCGCCGATTGCAAGTTCTTTCATTGATTGGACACTTTCTTTTAGCATCTTCTCAGTTTTCACAAGCATTTGATGCCAGCCGCTCATCTCTTGTCCTAGTGTAAGAGGCGTTGCGTCCTGCAAG
Source organism: Sporosarcina aquimarina (assembly GCF_033253705.1). Classification (GTDB taxonomy): domain Bacteria; phylum Bacillota; class Bacilli; order Bacillales_A; family Planococcaceae; genus Sporosarcina; species Sporosarcina aquimarina. Next base: position 262,205 of record NZ_JAUBDH010000004.1, on the reverse strand, counting down.
TGAGTACGTCCGATTTTGATGATATCCATGAACGCCTCGGATTTGTCCCCGAGCGTTTTCTTTAGTTTTTCAAGTGCTGGAATCAGTTCACGTTCCACAGCGATTACTCCGGATACATGTAGCGCTGTAGGGAATGTATCATTTGAACTCTGTGACTTATTCACATCGTCATTCGGATGCAGACGCTCTTCTTCGCCCCATTCTTCCAACAACTGGTTACCGCGGTTAGCGAGTACTTCGTTCATGTTCATATTGGACTGTGTTCCGCTTCCTGTTTGCCATACAACGAGCGGGAAGTGGTCGTCCCATTTACCTTCTAATACTTCATTCGCTGCAGCAGAGATTGCTTTCATCTTCACTTCTGACAAATTTCCATAGGAGTGGCTCGCAATTGCTGCGGACTTTTTCAAATGTGCAAAGGCTTGGATGACGCCCGTCGGGATGCGCTCTCCACCAATTTTAAAGTTTTGTTTACTGCGCTGCGTTTGTGCGCCCCATAGTTTGTCTGCTGGGACTTGAATTTCACCAAATGTATCATGCTCAATACGGTATTCCATCCTAAAAACCCCTTTTCGCAATTAAATTCAATCTCTTCTTATCTATCATGCCGGAATTCTTCTGTAAAATCAAAGATATTTGAATCGGTAGAATGAGAAAAAGACTCGCCGCAGTAAGCGAGTCTTCCTTTTATAATTCTTGGCGCAGTGCATCGATGACATCTATTTGAGTGGCTTTCCGGGCTGGACGCCATCCTGAAATCATAGCTACACTGATGCTTATGGCTGACGCAATCACAACAAGCTGCCATGGAATGATGGAGAACGTGACGTTCAGCTCCCCAAACTCTTCCTCTCCCAGCGCCGCACCAACTATGAGCGGTAAGACGTAATTCGCCAGGATACTAATCGCATAAGACAAGATGACCGCAATAACGGTCCCAATGATACCAATCCACGCACTTTCCAGTAAAAATAGCCGTTGAATCAGTTTCGGTTTCGCCCCGAGCGCTTTCATCACCCCGATTTCACGAGTACGCTCAGTAACCGCCATCGTCATCGTATTGAAGATCCCTATAGAGGAAATCAAGATCGCGATGGTTCCGACAAAGATGAGTCCTGCTTTTAACGCTAAGAAAAAGACATCGATTTGTTCCAATTCTTCCGATATGGAATAGACAGAATATCCGTCTTCTTTTAACGAAGTTGTGATTTCTTTTACGTTTTGAAGTTCATCAGCATAAATGTTTAAATTCATACTGAAAAGTGTCTCATCGCTCGCTTCCGGTTTGTGGCGGTCGTAAATGGCTTCTAACTCCGAAATCAGTGAAGCGTCTGCATATATTTTACTATCTGAGATGAAGTCTTTTGCAGGAGCTTTGGCAACTCCAACGATTGTCAGCTTAACAGGTTCTTTGTAAGACTCATATGTTTCGTAACTGCCCATTTCATAAGTGATTTTCTTTTCTAGCAGTTCTTCCTCATAGTGAGGGAGTTCCAGTTCATCTAGTTCTGTGTCACTCAAATCCTTATCTTTTTGCTCCGCTTCAAATTTTTCAACTTCTTCTTCATTTATTAAGTTTTCTGCAAAATCATGTCCAACAACAACTTCGTATTCCGATTGTGGTAATCTTCCCTTTTCTAAAGTGAATCCTGCTTTTTGTTCCTCGCCAAAATTTGAAACGATAAGTTCGCTTGTGCTAGTGTATTTGTCCAATGTTGTTTTCTGATATGCACTGACTTGCTGTCTAAGAACTACTGCTTTTACATGGTCCATTCCCTTCATTTTGTCCGCTTTTTCTTTGGTTAAATCTGCACTATACACTTCCACTTGGGTGACAAGGCGATTATCAAGAATTTCACTTTTTAATGTGTCCTGGATTCCAAATCCGACAGAAGCTAACGTAATCAGAAAAGCTGTTCCCATTGTTGCTGCTAAAATCGTCATGAAGACACGCAACTTGTTCTTTTTTATATGTTGGCTGACAAAATCTAATTGATCCTTAAATTGCATGATGCACACCCTCCGCTTTCAATACGCCGTCATGCATCTGATAAATCTCATCTGCAATTGAAGCAACTTCATCGTCATGAGTAATAATGACGAATGTGATTCCTAGGGACTCATTCAACGAAAGAATGAGTGCAAGTATCTCTTGCTCCGTTTCCGAATCCAGACTCCCTGTTGGTTCATCCGCAAAAATGATCGGAGGATTGGTTATCAAGGCACGGGCAATACTGACGCGCTGCTGCTGACCACCTGATAGCTCATTCGGATAATGGTCTTGAACTTCTTTCAAACCGACGTGCTGGATGAGCTGCTTCACTTGTTTTGTACGTTCTGCTTTTGGGGCGCCTTTCAATTTCAAAGGAAGTTCTATGTTCTCAAATGTCGTAAGCCCAGGCATGAGTTGAAAGTTTTGGAAGATGAACCCAAATTGGTCAAGCCGGAATTCTGCACTCTGGGTTTCAGTGAAGTCAGAAGTGACCGTCCCATTAATCGTAATCCGCCCGCTTTCAGGCTTTAAAAATCCAGCCATAATATGTAATAGCGTGGACTTCCCCGATCCGCTTCTGCCGACAATGGAGATGATGGATCCTTTTCTCACCTTAAATGAAAGGTCTTTCAGAACTGACACGGGGCGCTCTTTTCCTTTTTTACCAATTTTGAATGAATGTTGAATATGTTCTACGTGAATCATTCTGATATCCTCCTCTAGTTTGCTACTACGTTAAGTATGACAGTCAAATCTTTAGAAGAAGTGTATGAAAAAGTGAAGAATTTCTTAAGATGAAGGACGTTTGGCCTGCCCGAATTCGGCACTTAATGCTTTTTTCGGCGAAGCCCAAGGTCTTGATTGGTTAAGGGCACTTTTTGGCAAGTTTGAGGTTGTTGGATTGGGGTTTGGTTCGCGCGCGGTGGGGTTATGATCACTTTTCTAGATTTATGAGCGGTTTCCCGGCGTTATGAGCACTTTTCGAGGTTTATGAGCGGTTTCGCAAGTTTATGAGCGCTTTTCAAAGTTTATGAGCGCTTTCGCAAGTTTATGAGCGCTTTTCGAGGTATATGAGCGCTTTCGCAGATTTATGAGCGCTTTCGCAGATTTATGAGCGCTTTTACAGGTTTATGAGCGCTTTCGCCGCGTTATGAGCACTTTTCTAGGTTTATGAGCGGTTTCTCGATTTTATGAGCGATCCGCCCTGTTTATGAACATACCTCCCCTGCAGAGCACAAAAAAGCTGTTCTCCCCAATCACCTGGGAGAACAGCTTACTTTAGTTATTCCTTATCTGATGGATCATCCGATGCGGCTTCTTCAGTAGTTGCTGCAAGGGGGGAGCGCGGTTTCTTAAGTTCGTCTGCTAAGTTGTCAAGACTTGGGCGTAATGTCCCTTTGCCTGCATAACTCTCGAGCATTTCTTTAATGTTAAGACCTGTAGTGGCTCCGAGTGATTCCTGCATAGTCGCCATTAGATCCGTTGCATAACCTGTTACTTTGTTCGCACCGCCACCTTCTCCGCTGCCTGTATCGACTACTGTAATCTTATCGATATTCGCAAGTGGACTTGCGACTTGCTTCGCGTATTCTGGTAACATGCCAACAATCATATCGAGCATTGCTGCCTGACCGTAATGTTCAAAGGCTTCTGCAATTTTGCGCTTCGCTTCTGCTTCTGCGAGACCTTTCAGGCGGATGATTTCTGCTTCTGATTCACCTTGTGCACGTTGTGAATCGGCACGAGCAGTACCGTCAAGACGTACTTTTTCAGCATCTGCTGCTGCGCGTGCCTCGATACGGTATTTCTCAGCATCGGCTTCCGCAAGTTGACGGGACTTTTCAGCCGCTGCGTTTTGCTCAACCGCATAACGGTCCGCATCTGCTTTTTTCTTAACTTCTGAATCGTATTGACGCTCACGACGCTGGATCTCTTTTTCTTCGAGTTCAATTTGTTTCTGACGTTCGATAATGCGGATTTGCATTTCTTGCTCCATGACTTCCTGCTTAGAGCGAGCAGTCTGCAATTCGTACGCTTGGTCAGCACGTGCACGAGCTGCGTCCTGTTCTAAACGATACTCCGCAATTTTCAACTGGTTCTCTTTTTCAGCTTCTGCAATTTCAGTCGCGCGTTCAATCTCTGCTTTCTGTGCTTCTTTAGAAGCCTCGGCATTTTTGATACGCGTTTCCTTTTCTGAGATGGCAGTCGCAATGTCCGCATCGCGTTTAACTTGTGCAATACGCGGCTTACCAAGTGAATCCAGGTATCCGTTTTTGTCCCGCACGTCTTTGATGGTAAACGATACGATGATCAAGCCCATTTTCGCCAAATCTTGTGACGCCACACGCTGTACTTCTTGTGAGAACTTATCACGGTTTTTATAAATTTCTTCAACTGTCATCGATCCTAGAATAGAACGTAAATGACCTTCAAGCACTTCTTTTGCTTCGTTCTCCCGGTCTTCTTTCGATTTTCCAAGGAACTGTTCGGCAGCTGTAGCAATTTCTGAAATAGAACCGCCAATCTTGATAATGGCCGTACCATCCGCCATTACGGGTACTCCTTGCTCCGTATACACTTCTGGCGTTGTCACTTCAAGCTTGCTCGATAGCAAACTGAGCGGTGCTGCCTGTTGGAACACCGGCAGGACGAACGTTCCGCCTCCGCGTATGATTTTCACTTTATTTCCCGAATCATCCGTATGGACGTTTTTAGTCCCGATGTAACTGCCCGTTACAATCAATGCTTCGTCCGGACCTACTGTCCGGTATTTAGTTACGTAAACAAGTATGACAGCTAATACAACAAACACAGCAACTGCAATTGCAATCCAAATCCCTGGCAATTCTACTGGCATTTCATGTCCCCCTTAAACTGGTTAGATTATTTGAAACGGAAAGGCTCGTATTCTTTGACGATGAACGTCCCTGTAACCACCTCGATAATGAGTACTTCTTTTCCATAGTCAATAGGCACGTTATCGTAACCAGAAGCGCGCTTTGACAGCACACCATTGACCGTTTCGATGACAATTTCACCAAACCCATCCTCGGGAATCGGCACGATTACTTTAGCGACTTTTCCTGCAAGTGATTCATCTGTGTATGCTATCGAGACTTCAGCAGATTTGAGCGGCAGTAAAATAAAGAAATAAAGCAAGAAGTCTAATATGCCCGCAGCTGCTAAAGAAATAACTAAGACGAAGACACTGCTGAGATTCGTAGCAAGCTCCAGTACATACCCCCACGTCGCAGTTAATGTGATGAAGGGTAAGATAACAGCAGGATCCAGCAGAGGAAATGCATCACCTGCCCCGTCTGTTAAATCACTGAAAAACAAATAGAGTAACGTAGCAATTCCAGCAATGATCAGGATCGGCAAATACAGTTCTGAAATCGTCATACCGAACAGTTCCATTTCAAACACCCCCTTATATCTATTGTATACGATTAACTATCAGAAAGGATTCACTTGAAAGAATATTTTGTTACACCTCCCTCATTTTGTATGATTCTTTAAGTAAATGTAAACAACTGATGGGATGTAAGTTTTTTAAACTTACTGTTTTTGTCGAATCCAGTCAAAAATTGTTCCTATTCTGCTGTTGAATTTGCTATGATAGATAAGTTATTAACCCATTACATTTTCCGGTAACGGATGGAGGCCAATCATGTTTAGTCCAAGAAAAACAGATCCTTTTTTTGCTGCATTGCTAACGATTGCAGAACACGTACAAGAAGCGATGCATTATGCAAATGATTATAAAGTGACATCCGTTGCGGACTTGAAAGAAGTCAGCATTGTATTAAAGAAATACGAAACGGATGGTGATGATCTGATTCACGAACTCATCACAAAATTGAACACATCCTTCATGACGCCGATTGAGCGCGAAGATATTTTACAACTTGCTATTAAGATGGATGATATTTTGGATGGTATTGAACATTTCGCTGCAAACTTGGAAATGTTTTCATTGATTGACATTGACGAGTACGTTCAGACATTCATGACAAACATTGTGAAAAGTTCAGACGAAATTGTGAAGGCGATGAAGTTACTGGAACGTAGAAAGCTTGTAGAAATGCGTGATCATGCAGTTACCATTAAAGAGTATGAACGCGTTTGTGATGAAGTGCTTCGAACTTCTATCAAGCAGCTATTCATCCGGGAAACAGATCCTATCCGTATCATTCAATTTAAAGACATTTATGAACTTCTAGAAGATATTGCAGATTACTGTCAGGATGTCGCCAACATGATTGAGACGATCATCATGCGTAACGCCTAAGGAGGCATACTGATGGATACTGTCTTATTTCTTACTATATTAATTGTTATATTTGCACTCGCTTTTGACTTTATTAATGGGTTTCACGATACAGCGAATGCAATCGCGACCTCCGTATCCACTCGCGCGCTGAAACCGCGCGTAGCGATTTTGTTAGCGGCAACGATGAACTTTGCAGGCGCCTTAACGTTTACCGGTGTTGCCAAAACAATTTCAAAAGACATTGTGGATCCGTTCACGTTAGAAAATGGTTCCATTGTGATTTTAGCTGCCCTGCTCTCCGCAATCATCTGGAATTTAGTAACATGGTACTTCGGAATTCCTTCGAGTTCGTCACATGCGCTTATTGGATCGATTGCAGGTGCAGCGATTTCTGCTGCAGGTGTCGGTATTTTGAATTACAGCGGGTTCATCAAAATCATGGAAGCTCTTTTAATTTCACCCGTCATTGCAATAGTCGGTGGATATATTGTCATGACGATTCTTCGGACTGTGCTAAAAAACCGAAATCTATTCAAAGCGAACAGACGCATTCGTTATTTACAAATACTAACAGCTGCGATCCAGTCGTTTACACATGGCACAAACGACGCTCAAAAAGCAATGGGTATCATTACAATGGCTCTCATTGCAGCCAACCTCCAAACAGGCGATGACATTCAAATGTGGGTGCGCATTGCTGCTGCGACTTCAATGGGTATCGGAACTTCCATCGGTGGATATAAAATTATAAAAACTGTCGGCGGAAAGATTATGAAGATCCGTCCTATACACGGAGCTGCAGCGGACTTGAACTCGGCTGCGATTATATTTGGGGCGACTTTACTGCACCTGCCTGTTTCCACAACACATGTTATTTCATCTTCTATAATGGGCGTTGGATCAGCACAACGAGTGAAAGGCGTAAAATGGGGAACTGCAAAAACGATTGTTATCACGTGGATTATCACCATGCCAATCTCAGCAATTGTCGCTGCATTGTTGTATCAATTGCTTATCTTGTTTTTCTAATACGAAACATTTCGGTTGCGTCGTAAACTAGCGTCTGTTATGATAAAGAAGAATTATTTTTGTTCGACGCGATGGTAGAGTTTACTCCACCTTTTCAAGACTTGAGCAAGGATAGTAACACAATGTATGCACAACAGCATACGAGGAGGAAACAAACATGGAACATGGTAAAGTAAAATGGTTTAACGCAGAAAAAGGTTATGGCTTCATCGAACGTGAAGATGGCGACGACGTATTCGTACACTTCTCAGCAATCCAAGGCGAAGGCTTCAAGACTCTTGAAGAAGGCCAGGATGTAACGTTTGAAATCGAGCAAGGCCAACGCGGTCTTCAAGCTACAAACGTTGAAAAGAACTAATTAAATTCAACCTTTCAAAACCGTTCCCTTTAGGGGGACGGTTTTTTTATGCTGTTTTATGATGAACCCGAATTTCACTTACTAAATAGTTCCATTCCTTGTTACTACCCGATATGATGAACATAACGACTTTTACATAAGAAAGAGGGATTTACATGAAAGCATTCTCCGGATTTGTTACCGCTCGCTATAAGTGGCTGATCACTGTCTGGGTGCTATTACTCGTTGGACTTGCGGTATTCGCCGTTCGTCTGCCGAGTCTATTAGAAGGCGATGGCTTCCGCATGGATGGTGAACAAGAGGACGTTGCGAAAACACTGACCCGCGAATTTGATCAGCCCGATGAGACGATGTTCTTAGTCTTTGAAGGAAAAAATGATGACGAAATCAGTGAAGCGTTAACCTCTGTAGGGAACCTGGACGTGACAACTGGCATCAGTTCACCATTGAATGAAAAATCCCAGTATAAAAAGGATATTTCCTATGCGATGCTTCAATTTGACGACAGTGAAAGTGATAAATCGGGTCTTGTAGGCGACATTCGTGACGCTGTCGGAACTGGCGACGGGATTACGCTAACAGGGCAATCCCCTATTACAAAGGATATCAATGCAGCAAGCCAAAAAGACTTGATGGTTGCTGAAGCCATCGGTTTGCCGATAGCACTTATTGTGTTGCTGTTTGCATTCGGAACGGTGACGGCTTCGTTAGTTCCAATACTTATCGGAATTGTAACAATCGGCACCTCATTCGGGATTCTGGCATTGTTCGGCAAACACGTAGACTTATCGATTTTTGTCCTCAATATCATTCCGATGCTCGGACTCGCACTCAGCATCGACTTTGCACTGTTATTCATCAGCCGATACCGTGAAGAACGTAAAATCCAGCCTATTGAGAGTGCTGTTCTCACAACCATTGAAACCGCCGGCCGCTCCATAATTTTTTCTGCATTTTGCGTTTTCATCGGACTTGGTGCCATGCTGCTGATCCGTGTGGATATTTTCCAAAACATTGCCCTCGGCGGCATGATCGTCGTTTCTATGGCAGTTCTTGCGTCGATTACACTGCTTCCGTCTGTATTACTTGTTTTAAAGGAACGAATCGACAAAGGAAAAGTTCTTCGCGTGAAAAGCGATACAGATCGTTGGCGTTCATTTGCGGAAACAGTTATTAAGCGCCCCGTCATTATTACGATAGTCGCTTTGGTTATCCTCGGCATTGCGTTAATTCCTGTGCGCAACATGACCCTTACAATTCCGCAAATCGATTCGTTGCCTCTTTCCTACGACACACGTTCTGCATATGAAAATATGGAAGATGCATTCGGGATGCGTGATGAATCCACTGCATTTGTGATCGCTGAACGAAAAAATGGATGGGAGGATGAGAACGGCCTCTCTGCACTGAAAGATGTTCAAGAATCACTAGAATCCGATGAGCTAACAAGCAAGGTGACCACGGTTTTCTCTGAAAGCGGTATTGATGATCCTATGACGCTTTCACAGACACTGCAGGTTCCGGAACAAGCTGCTCAATTGAAACCGTTACTTGAAACATTCATAAATGATGATCTGCTGATGATCCCTGTTACACTAGATGCGGACGGTTCTTCCACTGAAGCGCAGGAATGGGCTCGTACTTGGTCGGAGAAAAAGACTCCATGGAACTTACAAATTGGAGGAGAAGCGAAATTCAATCAAGAAATATTTGATGAAATCGCTGATAACATCGTCTATGCCCTTCTCATCATTGTCGTTTCAACTTTCATTATTTTAATGATTGCATTTCGTTCGCTGCTCATACCGTTTAAAGCCATTTTGATGAACATAATAGGATTATCGGCGTCATTCGGCATTCTCGTCTACATTTTCCAGTATGGTCATTTTGGAATTCATCCAGGTACTATTGCACTGATCATCCCGGTTATTGTATTCAGCTTGGTGTTTGGGCTCAGCATGGACTATGAAGTATTTTTAATCTCCCGTATGCAAGAGTCTTATTTGGAAACAGGGGACAATGATAAATCGACTGTCGAGGGCTTAGCATCTACAAGTAAAGTCATTACTTCCGCGGCACTTATTATGATTGTATTGACAGGTGCATTCGCGTTTACGGATGTTATGCCCGTCAAACAAATTGGAGTTGGAATTGCAATTGCCGTTGCGATTGATGCAACAATTATTCGACTGTTACTCGTTCCAAGCCTTATGAAACTTTTCGGTGATTGGAATTGGTGGCTGCCCTTCCGTAAAAATAAAGGATAAACCCTAAAAGGCACACACCCTGTACATCTGGGTGTGTGCCTCTTTTATAGACTTCGCTCAGTGGATTCCGCCAATTCAATAACACTCGGCGATTCCATCAATGTGTTTTCATCAGGCTGGTCGTGTTTAAACGTTGCCATCACGAGAAAGTAAATTGCAGCAACCGTTACAATTGTTACGACAACCATTGCAATCGCGATTGTTTTGCCTTTCATCGGATAACGCCTCCGTCCTCCACTTTCTTAAATCCTTCTTCTTTTAGGTAATCGGACGCTTCTTTATAGTCACCGAAACTGTCTTCCAGGTTCAGACCGTGATAAATATTCCAAGCACCAAGCTCTTCTTTTAGTTCGAGTTTTGAATTATGCCCATCCAACCAGACTTCTTCAATTGGTTCTGCTTCTGAACTTTCTTCTGCCAACCCTTGGATAGCGTCTTCAATAATTTGGCGCAGTTCTGATTCTGATGCTTCGCGCACGTTAACCAATCCGCGGTCATCTGGTTCGTAACCCGGTACATCTGCAACATAAACGAAAGCGTTCCCATTAGGATGAAGGTGCTGTACGACTACAGTCTTGTCGAATTTACTATCTGCATAATGATAGTTAACGCGCTTCATGGAAATATCTTTTCGTGTTAGTTGCGGGAAAGATTCAATTATCGCTTGTTTTTCTTCAAATGTTAGCATAACTTGCTCACTCTTTTCTTCATTTAGTTTCGGTTCAGTATATCACGATTCTTCATTTATCAATAACCCGAACATCCGTGCGAATCCTACAGCTTGTTCTTTCGAGACGATACAATTCGCTATTTTTGCAGGTGATACTTCTAGTCGCTCAAATGAGCATTTAGACAAATCCAAGCCTGCAAGGTTCGTTTCTCTGAAATTCGCGTTTTCGAATTGAATCCGTGTCAACTTCATATCTTTTAACACACATTCAAAAAAGTCCGATTCCGAAAACTGGGAATCCTCCAGTTCAACGAGTTGCAGCTTACTGAAACTAAAGCTGCTGTATCTAGCATCACATTCTTCTAACAAGACATTCTTAAGTGTTGAATGATCGAAATTTGCACCTGTCAGTTTGCAGTTTTTAAACTCACAGCGTAAAAGGTCAGCGTGGCCTGCCGTGGCATTCGAAAAATCACAGCGGTCAAATACGGTGTCTACAAACGACGCACCCGACAAATCCATACTTGAAAAACTGCAGTCTGTAAAAATTGAATCATCAGTTGAAAGCTGCATACCGGATGTAAATCGTAAGTCCCCATTCTGAACAGTCACACCGCGCAGTGTTCTTGGATCCGTCGGAATCTGTTCAGCAGTCAACGTTTCATGGCTTATCGATAGTTTCGGCTTTTGGCGTGCCGTTTTTTTCATATACATGCTCCTATCTCGTTTTCCATTCGGTAATTACTACAATAAGAATGACGACGGAAAACGCTACGATATAAAACCAATCAGGAATGGTACTGAGTCCACTAAACATTTTACCCTCTCCTTTACACCCGTTCCCGTTCAACATTCTCTTCATTCCAAAGTATACCTGTTTTCTACTATTTTCGAAAACAGAACCCTTTTTAAAAAGTGCTCACACTGTATTCAAACGACTTCTGCAAGGTATACTAAGGTGAGGAGGCGAAATAGTTGAAACGATTGTTCCTATTCTTCTTATTATTAGTTGCTGTCTATATAGCGAAGCCTTACTGGGAAGAGCCTGTTTCTCGGTATGTGAACCTGTCCTTTCTGGATCCAATAGATGAAAAGTTCGAAAACGTGGTCAATAAAGGGTCAATTGAATCGACAATCGATTCACTTCGTACATCTACCCAAGATCTTGTCGGTATCATTTCTTCTAAAACAGAACGGTTACGCGATGCGAAACAACCTGTAGATAAACCTACCCTGGCACAGCCGACAGCATCACCCATCTCGGTTAACAACCTGGAAATCGGCGATTCATCTGAACAAGTTACAGCAGAATTGGGAGAACCCAAATCCCAATCCATCAATGAATACGGAACTGAATGGCTAACGTTCCACACGGATTATCAAAACTTCGTCATGGTATCATTCGATGAATCGAATCGGGTAGGTGCACTGTATACAAACGACGATCTGCTTTCTTCTACAATAGGCGTTACGTATGGGGCAGAAAAAGCGGATGTCAGAAAAGCGCTCGGACAACCACTTACCAAAATGCGAAAAGGCCTTAACCTATTTGTCCTTCAAGAGGACGAAGGAATGGATCTTTTTAAAATAGAAGACGTGTACGCGTATGTATTTTATGATTTACATCAAAACAGCCAGGTGACGGCAGTGGAGCTCGTATCTGTTGCCCTTGAAAACAAGAAAAAATCACTGTATGCTGATCGCAGCGAAGCACTTCGCAACGGGTTTGAACGCCAGTTATTCGATTTAACAAATGCCGCACGCGTCAGACATGGCCGTTCTATTTTAGATTGGGATAATGCGGTAGCTGGAACTGGGCGTAAACATAGTACTGATATGGCAGAAAATGATTATTTCGCTCATGATAACTTACAAGGATTGTCACCATTCGACCGTATAAAAGACGATGGAATACGCTTTAAACGCGCAGGCGAGAATCTTGCCTACGGACAATCCAGCAGTATATTTGCACATGAAGGCCTCATGAATTCCAAAGGGCACCGTGAAAACATTTTACTGAAAGATTATAGCAGTCTTGGTGTCGGCGTCAGTTTCAATAAAGACATGCAGCCATATTTTTCAGAAGAATTTCTACTCAGATAAAAAAAGCCGAAACCTGCTAAGTCGTCCGCAGGTTTCGGCTTTTTCTTTACTTGTTTCTTTACTTGTTTCTTTACTTGCTTCTCTCCTTAATCTCTCCACATGCAATTCGATCGCCTGAATTCCCCGCGGGATCAGTTTTGTAATCATCCGGACCTGCATGAATGACGAGGGCACTTCCGTCTTCATCAAGCAACGAATTCGGTTTTCCAGGCTGCAGCACAACATTATGCATGGATAGCTGAACAGCAACTTTTCCATTCTTCCCTACTTCCAAGTTCGGTAAATCGCCGAGATGATACCCTTTCGGATTATCAAAACCGTGTTCTTTATCGGTCGGGTTAAAATGTCCGCCCGCAGACTTGAAATCAGGCGGTGTGCATACTCCCTTTTCATGTAGATGAATACCATGAGTGCCGGGTTCGAGCCCTTCGGCTTTCAAACTAATCGTCAAAACCCCATCGTTCTCTGTTAAATGGGCTTCCCCAATTTGCTCTCCAGCAGTATCAATCAGTGTCGTTTCTATGGATTTTGTTACTCCTGAGTTCACGGGTGCTGTCGAGTTCATGGAGCCGCACCCCGACATTACGGCTATTAAAGCAACTGTGAAGATTCCTTTGTACAATTGTTTCATATCGATTTCAAACCTCCTTAAGGAGAGGTTGGCTTAAAATCAGTAAAATATGTATCTAAAAACAACATAGTCAAAGTTTCACTTCATCGCTCATTTCAAAAACGTCAAAAATATCGCGCTGGATGATTAAGGATATGATTTTTTTGTTCTTTTTGAAATAATGGACGTTTCCGACTCGAGCTTCTTCGATTTCTTCCCAGCCCCACTTTTCGATCTCGTGTAAGTAATCATCAGAAGGCGTTCCTTCTTCGTCCCCGATGTTTTTCATTTTATATTTAGCAGACTTGGCAATTTCTGTCGTACAATCTTCCGGTCTCACTTCATACGCATTTTTAGGTACAGGGAATCCTTCGTTAATGACGGCCATCCGATAGCCATCGTCATGGGAATACGTATAGGAGCAACCAGACAGCAACATGCCTAGAATGAGTATTCCGGCCATCCGCTTCATATGAAAAACCTCCCGAATTGTTCTATCACTTCAAGAATACTTCATAAATTCGGTCGTGTCTTCAACGTTTTTGTGACAAAAAGCGCCTAAGTGCAAAATAGCACTTAGACGCTTTCCCTTATTTCAATTTCTGGATAATGCATACTTTCAAGTAGTTGAACTCGGGATAATCCCGGTTTGTGCGGAAGTCTTTTGGTAAAGAAGATTCCTCTAGAATTTTATACTTCGTGCCAGATGTTTTGAATGCTTCGTCGATGAACGTCTTGAACTTTTTCATACTGAAGCTTGCGTTATTCGTCGATGCGACGATAAAGCCCTTTTTCTCCGTAATCGCGATCGCATCCTGCAGTAATGCTGTATAGTCTTTTGCTGAACTGAACGTGTACTTTTTAGAACGCGCAAAGCTGGGTGGATCTAACACGACTACGTCGAACTTGAGTTCGTGACGTTTGGCATAACGGAAGTAATCGAAGACATCCATTACTTTAATATCTTGTGCTTCATAGTCGATGCCATTCACACTGAACTGTTCAATCGTTTTCGCTAAACTGCGCTTCGCTAGGTCAACACTTGTCGTTTTCACAGCACCGCCGCTTAACGCAGCGACTGAGAACGCACCCGTGTAAGAAAACGTATTCAGCACATGATTGCCTTCTGAGTATTTGTCGCGAAGTGCTGCACGGACGTCACGCTGATCAAGGAATATCCCCGTCATTGCACCATCATTCAAGTCTACTGCAAAATTCATGCCGTTTTCTTTAACGATGATCGGGAAATCTCCAGGAGTTCCTGATACGTAATCATCTTGGTCAATATACTGACCTTTCGTGTCAAAGCGCTTTTTCTCATAAATCGCTTTCGCATTCACGATTTTGTCCAACACGCCGTAGACGTGATGCTTCATGGAGTAAATGCCTTCGCTATACCAGCTTACCATGTAGTAGCCATCGAAATAATCGATAGTCAATCCGCCAATTCCGTCGCCTTCTCCGTTAAATAGGCGGTAGGCAGTCGTTTGTGTATTCAGCTTAAAGTTACTGCGTCGCTCGATTGCCGCGCTGATACGGGATTCGAAAAAGTTGAAGTCGATTGCTTCTTCTTCTTTTCTCGTTAGCACCCAGCCGATTCCTTTGTTTTGGTTACCGTAGTAGCCTTTAGCAATGAAGCGGCGGTTCCGGTCAATCAGGCGAAGTAAGTCGCCTTCTTCTTTTAAGACTTCCGGGTTCATGACAGCATCTTTTAAAATAAGCGGGTAGCCTTTCTTTAAAGCAATACCACTTTTATCGTTTACGAGTACATCAATTATTTTCATGTTTTCATCCTTTTCTACGGATAGTTATGTCCGTTCGCGCATTTTCTTTATTATCGCACGTTTGGTGTTGAATTGCGATGCCTTCCTAATACACAGTCACAAAATCGACTTGCGAATTTTTCTTTTTAGTAAAAACGAAGGCTTTGTTTCTGCGAGCAGAATTGCCAGTAAAATGAGTGCAGCACCGATTATCATTTGTCCTGTGACAATTTCGCGAAGCATGATGATGGAAAAGATCATTCCCCATAGGGATTCCATTGATAATAGAATAGCTGCTTTTGTTTCTGTGACGTGTTTCTGCGCAACGGTTTGCAACAGGAACGCGAGTGTTGTGGAAAACACACCTAAATAGAGGAGCGAAGTTGCTGAAGTTGCTGTCATTGGTAGAGCTGCTTCACCTTTTACCCCCGTCACAACCCACGCGATGACTGCAGCAACCGTCATTTGTATGAGTGTAAGTGTAATCGCATCTTCCTTACGGACAAACTGACCTGTGTAAAAAATATGGAATGCAAAAAGTATCGCACACAGTAGAGATAACATATCACCAGGGTTGACAGTGAGCGTTCCATTTAACGATAAAAGCGCTATACCCGCCATCGCTAAAAATGCCCCGATGAGTTCAAATCGACTCACTTTTCTGCGGTATAAAACGAAGGCGATGAATGGCACGATCAACACATTCACAGCAGTTAAAAACGCATTGTTGGACGGCGTTGTAAATTGCAGACCGACCGTTTGAAAAGCAAAGGCCCCATAGAGAAATACCCCTAACAGACTTCCCTTCCAAAGAACTGTCTTAGAAAGGTTAAACAGTTTTTTATAAAACACAACTCCCAGCAAAACAGCGCCAATGGCAAACCGTCCAGCTAGAATTTGATATGGACTAAAATAATCTAACGCAATCGCGCTGACGGGAAATCCTGTCCCCCAAATGATGGCCGTCACAAGCAGGCCAATCTCACCAATGTATTTACGCATCCAGCATCCCCCTGTCTTTGATAAGTATACAAGGGATCTGGGATTCAAGTATAGAAGAATATGAAAAGACCTTCGGATTGGTTACCGAAGGTCTATCTATTATTCCGGTGTTGTCGTTGCAGCAGTCGCTGCGCCAGCTAATGCATCGTCCCAATCCGGGGCTGTCACTTCTAGCGGGATATTCTCTTTGCGCGCTTTGAGGGCTGCAAAGAAGAACAATGCCACCAGGAAAATCGAAATCACACTAGCACCTATCAACGAAACTTCCATCGGCAATCTGAACCCAATTGGAGCATTCAAGATATATGTCGTAGTTGCCATGAGCATGAATGTCCCTGGCACGAGTGCAATCCAGTAATTCTTTTTGGCGATGAATAAATACATCGCTGCCACAAAGAGCGCAATAACCGCAGTGGACTGATTCGCCCATGAGAAGTATCTCCACAGGATATTAAAGTCAACAAATGTTAATGCAACAGATACTGCAAATAACGGAAGTGCAATCCACAGACGGCTTAAGATTTTCAACTGTGGTAATTTGAAATAGTCCGCAATAATCATACGCGCACTACGGAAAGCCGTGTCGCCTGAAGTGATTGGCAAGATAATTACTCCAAGAATTGCAAGTGTTCCTCCAACAGCACCAAGCATAAGCACAGAAGCCTCACTAACAATCATTGCAGGACCGCCAGCAGCAAGTAATTCGTTCAATCCCACAGGTCCATTGAACAATGCCATACCAGCAGCTGCCCAGATCATTGCGATAACGCCTTCAGCAATCATCATACCGTAGAAGATTTTACGACCTTGCTTTTCACTTTGTGTCGTACGTGAAATGATGGGTGTTTGTGTTGCATGGAAACCAGACAGCGCCCCACAAGAAATCGTTAAGAATAGAAGTGGGAAAATCGGAATATTATCCGGATGTAAGTTTGAAAGTGTCAATTCAGGAATCGGAGCACCTGTAATCAGCATCCCTCCGCCAACACCAAGTGCACTGATGATCAGCAGCAATCCGAAAATCGGATAGAAACGTCCGATTATTTTATCAATCGGAAGCAGCGTAGCAAGAATGTAGTAAATGAAGATAGCAGCAATGATGAAGCCCATCGCGACCCAACCATTCATCAAGTTGTAAAGTAAGCCTGCAGGGGCTGAAACAAATACCGTTCCAACGAGCAGTAAAAGCAAGATTGCGAAAGCGTTTACAAGATGTTTCATGAATTTACCAAGGAATTTACCGGCAAGTTCTGGTAAGTGTGCTCCGCGGTTTCGAATGGAGATCATGCCTGTTAAATAGTCGTGTACTGCCCCTGCAAAAATGGCTCCAAGGACGATCCAGAGAAACGCAACAGGGCCGTATAGTGCGCCCATGATTGGACCGAATATTGGTCCCACTCCTGCGATATTAAGCAGCTGAATCAATGAGTTTTTCTTTGTATTCATCGGTACATAGTCAATGCCGTCTGCATTTGCATAGGCCGGCGTCTGACGCTCTTCCTTCACACCGAAAACGCGCTCCACGAATTTCCCGTACGTGAAATAACCGACAACGAGTAACACTACCCCAAATAGAAATGTATACATGCAACTCCCACCCCTTTGTCTTTTTATAATCTGTTATCAGTCTAGATTAATTATTCAAACAATGGATGGGTTTTACGCTAAGATGTCATAATTCAGGATCAAGATGCACTTTAAGCATGCTTACGTGTTGTTCAATGTTCAAGTGTTGCGCGTAATCCTTTTACATAATTACGGCTCACCGACAGTTTTTCTGGGATCCCTTCAATTTCAAGCTGATAAGCGCCATTGAACCATGGTGATAGACGGCTGACATGTAAAAGATTGACTAGGTAACTTTTATGAATCCGATAAAACGAAAAAGGAAGTAAACGCTTTTCCAACTCTTTCAGTGTCAATTTCACTTCGTATACTTCTTTCTTGGTAGTAATACGTGTGACGCTGCCTTCACGACAAACGTATAAAATACTATTAATGGGAATGTAGACGATTTCTCCATCCTTCTCCATAGCAAGTTTCCCTAACTGATGAAGAGAATCGTTAGCCGTTTCTACTGTTTCCTTAACCTTTATGCGATGTAATGTTTGAGTGAGCTGATCTTCTTCATATGGTTTTAATAGGTAATCGATTGCGTTCACACGAAATGCATCTGCAGCGAATTGAGGATAGGCAGTTGCAAAAACGATTTGAGGCGGTGTCTTCAATTCTTTCAAAACGGCTGCAACTTCGATTCCGTTCATCTTGGGCATTTCCACATCCAAAAACACGACGTCCGGCTGCAGTCGAATCGCCTGCATAATTGCGGTGTCTCCTGAATCTGCTTCTCCTACAATCTCCACATTTGGATGACGGCTCAGTAAAAATATGAGTTCTTCACGTGCATAGCGTTCATCATCCACGACAAGTGCTCGAATGTTAGATGGCATGACGGATCACCTCTTCTTTTGGAATCGCAAAACGTACGATTGTGCCTTTGCCATTTTCTGTTGTAAATTGAAGTCCTGCTTGGTCTCCAAACGTCATCATCAAACGTCGATGTACGTTATACAGTCCCATGCCGGTCCCGAACTCAGACTCAACCGGGTGCTCTCCCAAACTTTGCAGCCGTTCGGATGTGATGCCTTTTCCGTTATCTTGAACTGTTATAACGGTTTCGCCATCTTTTGCAGCAATGATCACTTTTACGACACTTCCCCGTGCCATATCAGCAATTCCGTGTTTAACCGCATTTTCGACAATGGGTTGAAGCGTAAGAGGCGGGATAAGCTGTGATAGAACGGTCGGATCGATGTCAAAGTCAATCGTCAGTTTATCAACAAAACGGGCTTCTTCAATTTGAAGATATGCACGAACGTGTGCCAATTCTTGTTCAAGCGTCACCCTGGACGCTGTTGTTCCTTCAACATTTTGACGGAGGAATTTTGACAACGAGGTTAATAACTGACGAGCCTGATCAGGGTCGGTACGTATTAGTGAAATGATTACGTTCAGTGAGTTAAAAAAGAAATGCGGACTGATTTGAGCTTGCAATGCTTTTATCTCTGCATCCTTCGCCAGTTCGTGCGCTTGGTCCGCAGCGGCAATTTCCAACTGATCACTCAATAGTGAACTTAAGCCATCGATCAATTCAATTGTGACGTCTGTAATCGCTTTTTCAGAAGGGTAATATAATTTCAAGGTGCCGACTACTTGGTCCCGCTGTTTTAACGGTGCAATGACTGCAGCCCCTAGCGGACAATCCGTGTCGACACAGTGGATCGCTTGGTCATTTACCACAACACGGTTTCCGTGCTGAAGCACTTCTTTTGTAATATGTGTTTTAATCAGACTGTATGAGCGGTGATGATCACTAGCGACACCAACGTGTGCAAGTATTTCGTTCCGATTCGTCATGGCAACTGCGCTTGGTGAAAGCTCATTAAATAGAATTTGGCATACTTCATTACATGTATCAGGTGTCATACCTTTGCGTAAGTGAGCGAGCGTTTGGTTCGCAATGCGTAATGTTTTTTGCGCTTGAAGCGCAGTTGCCCTGTCCTGCTCACTCATGACGTTATATACAATAAGAAGAAAAATAGCCGTACCAACACCATTTGCGATGATCATCGGCAGACCAATCGCTTGAACCAATGCCCATGCTTCAGTAAATGGCTTTGACAAGAGCAGGATAAGACCCATCTGCATAGACTCCGCCAGTGCACCGATTGCAAAAGCGGTTAGTGGCTTGACTGTTTTCCCTTTTTTATAGAAATAGCTTGCTACTATTCCAGACAGGATGGTCGATAATCCACAAGAAAATGCAGTAAATCCACCTAGAGTCATGCGATGGAGTCCTGCAATCAGTCCTGCACCAATACCAAAACGATAGCCCCCAAGTAAGCCTGCCACTACAATACCAATAACACGGGAATTGGCGATTGCCTCGTCGCCAGCTAAATTCATCGTCACACTATTGAAATGGAACGTTTCAGTATTAAAAGCAACACCTAAATAAGTACCAATAATCCCAAAAAACCCGAAAAATACAATAGCACTAACAGTTTGCCTGCGATCGAGAGTGTCGTGGTGCACAAGCTGCTTAAAGAATCGGAAACGCGTCAAGATGAATGCAACTGCGACAATCGTACCCACACGTTCCAACATAATGATCAGTAAATCCACTGTGCCCTCACCTCTCAATCTTTTATTCGTTTAAGTATACTGTATTTTCCGTCATCTCAAAAGAGAAGAATGTACGAATACATTCTCCCCGCTTATTGTTTTGTTAACAATGTTTTTACAATGCTCTCAACAGAGCCTGCTTGCGTATGATGAACTGAGGTGCCGGCCCATAACGATAGAAATTCCGAATTACTTTGGGCAGCGGCCTCTTTTCGGATACGTTTCGTCAAATCGTTTTGGTAGGGATACGGTGCAATTGCAGATCGGTTCATCTGTTCGATGAATCGATTATGAATACCACGTGCCGGTCTGCCAGAGAATGCCTCTGTAATCACCGTATTATCCGAAGTTGCATTCAAAACGGCTTGTTTATAAGCATCTGCTGCACCACTTTCCTCTGTTGCAAGAAGAGCTGTTCCAATTTGAATTGCGGATGCACCGTTTTTTAGCAGTTCGACCATGCGCGCGTTATTGGCAATTCCCCCAGCCGCAATGATAGGAATCCGAATAAGTTCACGGACTTCTGTTAGCAATTCATCTATTGGAATGAGTGGCCCTTCTGGATGAAATGACCCTCTATGTCCGCCAGCTTCAGCACCTTGAATGACAACCATGTCTAATCCCGCTTGCTCAACAGCCATTGCCTCGTCCACAGTTGTTGCAGTTCCTATTAAAATGATTCCAGCTCTCCGAAGTCTTTCAACCGAGTCCTCATCTGGAATTCCAAACGTAAACGAACAAACGGCTGGCTTTTCTTCTATAACTACTTCAACCTGCCCATGAAAGTCTGGCTCAGACAACGGAACTTTCCAAAATGGCATGCCTAGTTGTTCACCGATTGGCTGCAGTGCTAAATACGCTAAGCGCAGTTGTTCTTGGTCAAAAGGTGTGTTGTCTGGAACAAATAGATTCACGGAAAATGGTCTTTTGGTTAATGACTTCACTTTCTGAATTGAAATACGTGTGTCTTCGGCAGATAAATAACCTGCTCCAATTGAACCTAAGATTCCCACTTCTGCACATGCGGTAACGAATTCAGGCGTTGTAATACCTGCCATTGGTGCTTGAATAATTGGATGTTGAATACCTAGAGTTTGTTTGAACTCCATGATCTCCCTCCTATTCGGGTGCTGCTATTTTTAGTTCTCTAAAATGTCACACACTCTGCCGACTTGTCCATCTTCAAGACGCACTTTAATGCCGTGAGGATGATGAGCTGAATTCGTCAATAAGTCTTTGACCACACCCTCTGTTTTCACACCGCTTCTTTGGTCTTTCTTTAAAATGACTGCCACTCTTAACCCTGGATGAATATCACTTCTGTTTTTACCGTCCATCATTATCACTCCTTTTCTATTAGTTTAGCACATGAGCAGTTCCGGAATGTGTACCTAGTTCATCAGAATCTTTCTAGTTGACGTCTGATAGTTTATCCCCTAAACTAGTAAATGGTTTAGGGGGTGAACTGATTATGAAAGAAACACTATTAGAAGCGATTGAGTTATTCGAGGAAGTAATTATTTACGGAACTGAGCATTTCCTAAAATCAGTTCAATCTCCAATATGGAAAGAATATTCACCAGAACAGATCCAAACGTTAAAGCTTTTAGCTGCTTATGGCTCATTATCAAACGGCAAGCTAGCTGATTTACAAGGCGTACACAAAAGTGCCATCACGGCGCGATTGAAGAAACTCGAAGACAAAGGATTAGTGAGAACAGAACGTTCCGAGCAAGACCAGCGCGCAAAAGTGGTGCGCCTAACAGATGCTGGCCAAGAGATTCTTGCTGCATCCAATACGGCGATTAACGAAACGATTGCAAAACTCTTTCATGATGAAATATCTGAAGAAGAATTGGTTCAATTCGTTAGCACGTTCCGTAAACTGAAAGATATTTTACAAATGGGGGAGTATGACCAATGAAAACGATATTGAAATTCAGGTGGCCGATTTTCATCGTCCTGCTCGGTCTTGCAATCGGATTACTGTTCGTTGCTCCAGATCTTGCGAAGCAGGCGGAAGATGCCGGTTCATTCCAATTGGCCGATGATGCCGATTCTCAAAAAGCTGCGGATATCCTGGAAAAAGCAGGTGCCTCAGAAGATACACTTTCGCTCGTCTATGACTTCGACAACGCCGTGACTGATGAAGACAAAAAAGCAGTCCAGGCCACAGCAAAAGAGATTTCGGATTTAGGAAAACCTGTGACCGATGTCATGGATCCATTTGAAAGCGAAGAGATTGAGGACCAACTCGTCTCGGAAGATAAAAAGACGGTGCTCGTTCCGATTACAGTAGACGGTTCAGAAGAAGAAATCATTGATCTGAGCGATAAAATCCGTTCTGAAATGCTTCCGAAAGACACAACTGTCTATTTGACTGGTGAAGCCATCATCAATAATGATGTGAACGACAGCGCGCAAGAAGGATTGAAGAAAACGGAAGTCATTACCGTTGTCCTTATCTTTGCTTTGCTGCTTATCGTGTTCCGTTCAATCGTGACACCAATCGTTCCATTGATCGCTGTCGGGATTACGTACTTACTCAGCCAATCACTTGTTGCATTCTTCGTCGATTGGTTCGGATTCCCGGTCTCCAATTACACGCAGATCTTCCTAGTCGCAATTCTATTCGGTCTCGGTACCGATTACTGTATCTTGCTCTTGAGTCGATACAAAGAAGAGTTAATTGAAGGGCATGAAATCCAAGAAGCGATTGTGAATACGTACAAAACCGCTGGCCGAACTTTGATTATTAGTTCACTTGCCGTATTCATCGGCTTTGCAGCAATCGGATTCGCAGATTTCCCAATCTTTAAATCCGCAGTTGCGGTTGCTGTCGGAATCGCAGTTCTGATACTCGTGCTATTCACAGTTGTTCCCTTGTTCATGATGCTGCTGAAAGACAAATTGTTCTGGCCAGCAAAACAAGCTACGACTCACAATGACAGTAAATTGTGGATCCGTTTCAGCAAGCTGTCGGTTTCACGTCCATTGCTCTCCATGGCCATCGTCGCTGTCATCACGGTGCCATTATTGCTAACGTACGACAACGACCTTTCTTTTAATACTGTGGATGAAATCGACCAGTCGAAAGAATCCGTAAAAGGATTGAATTTGATTTCTGAAGGATTTGGTAAGGGGGATTCTCTACCAGTCCAGGTCATTTTGAAAGACAAAAATTCAATTGTTGATGAAAAAGACGTCCCTTACTTAGAGACAATCAGCCGTAACTTAGAGAAAGTGGATGGAGTGAAATCCGTCCGTACGATTACTCGTCCAACGGGTGAACAGATCGACGATTTAAATGTCGATAAGCAGTTAGGGTTAATCTCCGATGGCTTAAAAGAAGCGAACGACGGCATAAAAAGCGTTCAAGACGGACTCGGGCAAGTTGAAGGCGGACTAAACGATACCGCAAGCCAGCTGCCGTCCGGAACTGAAGCATCGTCAGGCGGTGCCGGATTACGTCAGGCAGCACAAGGAATCGGGCAGATCAATGACCAGCTCGGTCAAATTGCTGGAGGACTGTCGCAAGGAATGCCAGCTGCTCAGGCTGCAGGCGGTTTGAATGAACTAAGTACAGAACTCGGTAAGATTTCATCAAGTTTGAATGGTGCTGCAGGCCAGATTGAAGGGTCCGGTTCTCAGATCGGGCAGCTGAGCAACGGACTTGGTCAACTTGCCAAAGGAGTTACTGATTCTAAAAATGGTCTCACTGAAATCAGCAAAGGGCTCACTGAAGTGACGGATATGCTGAAAGATATGAGTGAAACACCAAGCATCCGCGATACAGGAATCTACATTCCTGCAGGTACACTTGGTGAAGAAGAGTTCCAGCCAGTCATCGATCGTTATACATTCGGCGATGAAACCGGAATTCTCATGGAAGTCATTTTGAAAGATGATCCTTATGCCCGCGAATCGATTACCACCGTACATGCGATCAAGGACAGCGTAAGAACTTCTGTCATCGGTACTCCGTTTGAAGATACCGAAGTTGCGTTTGCCGGTATTTCCAGCATGAACTCAGACCTTGATGATATTTCATCGAAAGACTTTACCCGGACCGTGGTAATCATGTTGGTGGGACTGTTCGTTGTATTGACGATTCTCTTCCGTTCTGCAATCATGCCACTGTATATGATTGGTTCGTTGCTGCTGACTTACTACACAGCCATTTCCGTGACGGAGTTGATTTTCGTAAATATTCTGGGCTACGACGGCATCAGCTGGGCAGTTCCATTCTTCGGATTCATCATGCTGATTGCACTCGGAGTCGATTACTCAATCTTCCTACTCGACCGTTTCCGTGAAGAGAGCATCAAAGGAAGTACGATTGCCGATGCATTGAAGATTTCCATGGCGAAGATGGGTACAGTCATCATCACGGCAGCTGTCATCTTGGCCGGTACATTCGGTGCCATGATGCCGTCCGGTGTATTGAGCCTTGTACAGATTGCAACCATCGTCATTACAGGTCTTTTGCTGTATGGCCTCATCATCCTGCCGCTTCTGATTCCAGCGATTACCGTATCGTTCGGCCGAGGCGTCTGGTGGCCATTCCGCGGTTGATGGATGCTAGAATATTAAAAGAATCCATTTTGAACAGTAATTGTTCAAAATGGATTCTTTTTGTTATTTCATATCTGAGCTATTGAAAAACCCCTCGTGTTGGCAAAGCGATGTTCAACAAACGCACCCGTTTGTTGAACAAGAAAAATTACTCTAAATATTCATCACTTAGACTTGGATTTAAATACCTTCCCATTCCAGTTTTCAGTTTTTTCAATCCAAGTTTTCGATAAAATTCTTCATTACCAGTTGTTGATATTAAATGTACACAAGAAACAACTTTCAAAGTGATTGTATCTGTTGGTTTATTCACTCTCGGTTTTAGAATTGTCGAAAATACTTAACATGAATGTTAAACCAGCAACAATTTCAATCAAATTTGAACTAAAAATTTTTAGAAACAACATGCCAATTGGAATAGAAATAGAAAGAATTGATGTTAGTAGAGGAATTAATGAAAAGAGGAAACTAGGAATAAATACGCAAATAAGTAAAGGTACATTTATTTTTATTGACCATTTTTTTATAAAGACAAGTGATAGATAAATACCCCACAAAAAGAGGATAATAGAACTAGCCCAAGAAGTAGTGTTGATATGTGAGCTATTTTTAAAATGATTTAAAATATCAAAACTGGCAATTGATAAGAAAAACAAACCAATAACCCAAATTAATTTCCATATATAAGTTGACCATTTTTTCATGAACAACCCCCCAAACCTTTATTTTACCATTATAATATGTTCCAAAACGAAAAGAGTTTCAAAATAATTCACCTAAAATGGTCTGTTCAATATATGAGCATATATCAAAATCCTACTTTAATTATTCCTTCCTTGTTAAACCAATCCCTGGATATCATATCCGTCGCTTTCATGAGACTCTGTGTTTTAAACATAAAGGTTAGAAACATCATCTAGCACGGATAATTTATCTGTCTAAATTTACTTTGAATTTTGCATATAGTTAATCGGCAGAGCATATATTACGATAGTGAAAAAATGAGGAGAGGATTTACTATGAAGAAAAGAAACTTTATTTCGCTCTTGACTGCAGTGTTTCTTTTTGGACTTTTGCAACCGAATATAAGTTATGCGAATAGTAAAGATGAAACAAAATTAAAAGAAAACCCAGTTCAAGTTAGTATTACAAATGATCAAACTGGAGAAACTACGTTTTTAGATCCAATAGTTACAGAGATCACAAAACCATTTTCAGTTAACTCTGATAAAAATTCGGTTGACTCAGAAAATAATTCAGTTGAAGGCTATGAGGTTTTTATTCCATTAGAGTTTTTAAACCCTTCTGATATTAAACCTTTCGTTCAAGAGGGAAAAGACAAAAAAGAAAATGGTGTAACTGCTAAAATATTTGTAGACTATGTCTTAAATGCAAGTGGCACACAAATCAGGTTAGATTCAGTCTGGGGTAGTTGGACACCAGATTCTATGTATGTTGTGACAAACAGAAAAGTTAATGCGCATTCCTCAACTTATTGGGGTTATAAGCTGTCCAAAACTCCAGCCTACAATACTTTCTTCTATAATACAGGATTTAATTATAATACTAGAGTCCTTGGAGATGGTGGTCCAAGAGCCTGGAGCAGCGCTAAGGTTCATGTAACTGGAATGGAAGGATCAACGCATACAATTACAGTAGATTTCAATTTTGCTAATTAATAAATTTAAGGTATATAGGAATGAAACTTATGGGCTAAGCTTACTGGTACACTTACACCCCATAGTATATCTGCGATAAAAAAGAGCAACGGATCCCTTCATAGGAACCGTTCCTCTTTACTTGTCCTGCATATTCTTCCTGAGCTTTTGTAAGAGAACCTGTTCACTCATAGTTAACCCCTCTCTCTGTGCATTCCAGACGACTTCTACAAGCAGTTCGTCTGAAATCTTTGTTTAATGTCTTTCATCATTTTTTTGCAATAGTTTTCAAACTCACTTATTTGTTATCACTCTTTCTATAAACAACCGTCCTCCACGCGGGCGTTTTTTTAGTTTTTCCCTTCGGCAGTGGACAACAGAGTATACCCTGTTGTCGTTTTTGTGATTGCTTGTCACTTTAGGAGTTAATTTGCACCTATTTTAAGTATTATTTTGCACAGGTCAAAATAAAAAAGAGATGGCAATCACCACCCCTTTAATTTCTTGTGCTACAATCGCACCCGATTATGTAAATTTAATTAGTTGTTTTTAGATTTCAAACTCCTTACTAACCAAATCACAAGTGCAATTAAGGCAAGCCCAAAAACAAGCACAATCGAACCTAGAATTGTTGCGTTAATCATATTAATTCCTCCGTTCTCAATATGGTCCGTTTGAGGTACTGTCCTTATCCCGCAAACGCACCCGATTGGGGAATGGACGTAATCGAATGTAGATTCCTGAATAAATGCAATACATGGCAAGAAGATTGAAACGGAATGCTATTCGGCAGGGATTAGCAGGCATGGAATATTATTTAGTCAATCACAATGTTCCCTACATATTGAGCATTTCCTTTATTAGTATCTAGATCAAACACAATTACATATTCACCGGCTTCATTTGGTAAATAGAAGGATTGAATTTCTTCAATTTCCAACTTTGTCTCACTGTTGTTTTGCCAAACTGAAACACTTACTCCATCAGAATCGAAATGTCCTTCTTCAAGGGTATATTCAACTTTCTGTCCGGAATTAAAGTGCATTGGTTCTTGTTTTTTTGCTAACGCTTGAATATCATCCGTTTTCTTATTGTATTGTTCATCCGAATACCACTCGATATTGGTTTCTTCTAATTCTACTTCTTGGTTAATATCATCTGGATTAATTAGAGAAACTGTTGGGGGAGAAAAATCGTAGTCTTCTCCAAGACAACCAGTTAAAGATAATGTTAATAAAAACACTAAAGATATTTTTAATAACGTTTTCATTGCTCACCTCATTAAGTTTAATTATGCTGCAAAGTGGCCCGTTTGATGCACTGTCCTTATCACACAAACGCGCCCGTTAGCGGAGTTGTGTTTAGAAATTTAAAATAAAATATGGACCGAGATAATCGTTTTCATGTGTAATAATAAATGTCCAGTTACCGTCCCAATCCATAACGTACATATCTCTGGAATCTAGGTCTGCATCTTCGTCATACGGTAAATCATTCACTTTGAGGTTTTTCGCATTTTCAACTAAGAATGCATCATTCATATATTGATAAAAAATCGTACATTTCTTCTTTTTTTGTCTTTCGAATGCTGCT
This sequence comes from Sporosarcina aquimarina, assembly GCF_033253705.1. Classification (GTDB taxonomy): domain Bacteria; phylum Bacillota; class Bacilli; order Bacillales_A; family Planococcaceae; genus Sporosarcina; species Sporosarcina aquimarina. Next base: position 234,126 of record NZ_JAUBDH010000004.1, on the reverse strand, counting down.
ATTGCTTCTTCCTTTTCAAGACATTCCGTTTTTTCATAACTGCATAAATGCCATAAAAATGAATCCATATATATTTCTCGTTGCTCTTCATCTGTCAAATGACCAGCAAAGTTTTCAAGCCATTTCCTTCGTAAATAGCGTCCCCACTTCGGTATTTCCAACGCTTTTAATTCATTATTTCGCATTCAATATACCTCTTCCACAAATATAAAATACTGATTATCTAGTCTTTTTAATATCAGAACTTCTGATTTATCTTGTTCGCAATTTTGGCCCAATTCCTGTGTAAACCATATTCCGTCAATGCGCCCTATTGTGTTAAATAGTTTATTATAGTCTTACAAATAATTCACGACCACCGAGAAAATATCTCGATTTCATAGTGCTCTAAATCATCTTTATACAATTTGGCTTTTAAATACTTTTCAACTTCAGGTATATCATTTTTATCGTATACGTCTATCGTTATAACAGGATCAGTAATGCCAATTTGAGTACTTTGCACTTCATATTTATCCCACAATGAATCCATAACTAGCTCTGTACTATACGGCTCTTTTTGCACGAACCAAAATACAACAGACATTACAATAACACTTGTTAAAATTAGTGCTCCTAATTTTCTTTTAACACCCATTTTTTTCTCCTCCATCGTTTACTTCTCACAAAATGGCTCGATTACAGCACAACCCTACTTTGGAATTGCGCCCGTTACTTGAAGAAGATATTTTTTCTATTTCAAGTAATTGATATAAATTGGGCTTTATTTAGCCACTGTTTCAGCAGGAGTAATAGCTTCATTTGGAAAATACGTTGTTTTTATTATAGTAATAAACCAATTTGTTCTATTAGGATCTGGATTCTTTTCAACAGTAATAACCTTATATCCTCTTCCAAAGTTTGCGTATGAAGTTAATAAATCATATGCAATTGTATATCTTACTTTTGAATCGCTAATCTTATTTACTTTTACAAAATGAACATTGCCAACCCACGGACTTGATTGTCCAGTCACCCAACCCTTTTCTTCAAACTGTTTCTGTGTACGTTTCTGAAGAGACGGTGAAAACACGGCATATTGTACGGCACCACTTCGATTCTTCACGCCCAATATCCATAATTCTACTGCTTGTTTAGGGTTTTCCGTTTGCAAACCATAAATAAATGAAATAAGTTGACTATCCAATATCCCCCATCACCTTTTCGAACATACTTTCTAATAAGATATGTTTCGAAGGACTTCCGAATTCAGATACTGGCCCGTTTGATTAAGAAAATTAAAGCATTAAAAATCCCGAAAATAAAAAAGCAACAATTAAAATAGATTTTATGTATCCACTATATTTCGGTGTTCCATGTTTTTTTCGAAAGAGGCAATATAGTCAATAAGTAACAATGATCCAACTAATAATATAGCAAACACTATTTTATCGTTTTGAACAATTAATGCCCGTATGGCCATTAGACCAATTAAGAAGTATCCTAAATACCCGAATGTAAATCGTATAGAATTCTTCATATCTTCACTCCTCGCCGGTAGGCAGGAACAAACGTGGTTTGTTCCAAGCCGAGAGGGTTCGGGTGTAATCTGTTTGTCAATGCCTTTCCGCTCCTTATGCTCACTCGGAAAAACCACCCTCGCTCCGCTACCGCTTCTAGACATTGACAAACGTCACGTCTAACTTTTAGATCAGGTCAGGATGTCGCCCAAGAAAGGGGTCACCTGTTCCTATAAAAACCGCTTGACTGCCTGTTGCACTTCTCGCTCATATACCTCATCTGTTTTGTCAGCTAGGTACACCAAAAATCTTCTAACTCCTGTCGCTTTCATCTCAACGAATTTTCATTCTCACTTTATATTTAACTTTTTCTTGTCTTTATCTGCCCATTCATAATAAAATTCTTTTCCGTTTTTCAATACAACTACGATATTATAAAAAAAAGGATATACCCCTGTATTTAATCTATAAACTTTTATATTTTCGATATCTTCCATTTTAATATTCTGGTTTTCAACCAAATCAAATGTAGTAGCAACTAAAAGTTCTTCCCGCTCTTCCACTTCGCCAACCTTGTAATTTTCATAATTAAAATAGATAAACATTGCTATTAGAGAAATTATCAATATATAAATTAAAATATTTTTATTCATTACATTATCACCTCTTTTTTTCCGATAGTTTGTACTTTTAACTTCTCCATGGTTTACTAATTTTCAAAAAAAATGGCGTATTTGAAATCCAATTATGGTATTCTACTGTAAAATACAAAAAAACTGTTTAATCAGAAAGGGTGTCAGAATTTTAAAAAACATTATTGGGACTACTAGTATTACTTCTCAGCTTTAACTTTAACTTAGGAAATGCATTTGCCAACACCTCAGGGAATACTGATTTTTCAAAAGAGGAATTAAAAGAACAACAAATATTATTTGAGAAAATTCTAGAGGAAACTCCTTCAGGGGTTTATGTAGACGAGGAAGATCAAATACTAAGTACTTTAGCAACATCCAATAACTACACTGCCAAGTCTGGAGATATCTTGTATACTCCAAATACTCAATGCATTAACAACACAGATATCTGTAAAAATATAAGCGGTCATGCAGGCTTAGTACACCCGTCTACACTTCATGTAATACACATAGCAGGTCCTGGGCAAAACCAAAAGTTATTCCTATGAAAGAGTGGTTTACAAAGTACCCCAAAACTATAGTTGTAAGACATAACAACTCCACATTAGCAAATAACGCAGCAAACTGGGCAAATTCTCAATTTGGCACAGGTGGTCCTAGCTCTAATAAAACTTATAAAGTAACTGTAGGTGCTCTTAAAGATTCATTTAATTTGTCTACTCTATATTGTTCATTAATTATTTGGCAAGCGTATTATAAATCAGGAGCAACTCTACTTGTAGGTAGTCCAGCAATGCCTGACCAATTCGTAAGCTTGGCTAGCAATAACAATATGAAAACACACATGAAAATAGGATATTAAAGTAATTCTTTCTTCCATCATTAATCAATATCATTCAATTCCTCAACAAATTTTGCTCGTTTTTCATACATTTTGCTGAGTCACAATTTTAAAGAAAGTACTAAAGCTAACATCGTTCAGGGTAAATCAGAGATGTTACCCTTATATCAAGTTTATCTAAAGCTTCTTTTGTTTCAGAGTCATAGATACTTAAATCTCCACCCCTATAAAAATTATGAGCACCGCTTTTTGGACCTTCGCTGGCATCAATGCTCTCCATTTCTTTTAAGAATTTGGCTAAATCTCGTGCGAACTGATTAAGATCCACATTATCTTGTGTCACGGTTTCTCCATCTATCCATTTATTAATCGACCAAACATAAGGATAATCCTTCGTAGGTTTGCCTTTTCCGATAGGGACAGTTATTGGAAAAGAAAGGTGTAGGGATAATTTCGGCAGCCACTTTGCTTCTTTCTCTACCTGAGGTTCATATGATTTATGGCTAGGCAGGCGAATCGCCATTTCGTCGCCTAAGTGAAAAGTCCGATTGTCATTTCCTCCATGTTTAACCGGCCTTATTGTCAGATTAGCCCATTCTGGGAATTGAGTATCCACCAATTCCTCAACGAGTTTAACATCAATGTCCATTATTTCACCCTTAATATTAAGGTTTTTAACAGCTTTTTTGTTCAACAAACTGGCCCGATTCAGGCACAGTGCTTCTTCCACAACTGTGCCCGATTGTGGAAGAAATTTTATTCTATGTGTTCCAACTTCAAACCTTCAATTCCAAACATTAGATTCTTGTAATAATCTGAGCGTATTGAAAAACCTGCAAATTCCTCGTGTGTCGTACAAGAAAACCAAATAAAGTTATTTTTTATAAATGTTAAGTCCTCAGGTAATTCTGGAGCAACCCAGTCATATAAGCTATTTGCATATTTTACTAATAACTTATAGGTTTCTTCGTTGGATTCCATAACAAAAACAGTTGCAGCAGGACCTTTTGTTTCTGTTCCCGCCCATTTTTTCGTTTTGTAAGTCTCTGTAACATAAGGCACAAATTGTGCAATTATTTCTTTATTGTATTTAAGTTCTTTCCTTGTGATAAAATAAAACCTATCTGAATTATTACATAGCACTTTTATAAGACCCTTGTAAATTTCATTTTTGGGATTATCTGTCAAATCCCAGTACTCAACTTCTTCATACCTTTTCATTTCCCTATCCCTTTTCTCATAGAAATTTGTTGCAGTGACGCCCCTATTGTATTCAATTAAATGGCCCGTTTGCGGTATAGTGACTTATTCAATCCTACACCGCAACAGCCGTTTAACTATTTATTCAATTTTAACATATCCGCCAGTAATTGAAATACATTCCAGGTAAAAATACCCTTTAAAAGTATTTGGTATAGAGATCGTATCTCAGTTTCCCGCTAAGTTGAGCATAAATTCTCGTTGTTTCACTTTTTTCGTGACCCAGTAAACTTTGAATCACTTCAAGCGGGGCTCCGTTATCGATCATATGCGTCGCATAGCTATGGCGCAGCTGATGGGGGTGAATCGATTTTTTGATGTCCGCCCGATTCGATATTTGCTTCACTACGTATCTTAACGAATCTATGCTCATGCGCTTAATCGGATTCCGTTCTGTAGCAAATAGGCAGGGATTCTCGTCTTTGCGTTCGTCTAAATATCTCTTCAACCAGATGGAACAGCGCACATTAAAATACACTTCCCTCTCCCTATCCCCTTTTCCATGGACAATGACTGAGTTTCCCGCGAAGTCAATATCATCCCGGTTCAATTTTGCCACTTCACCGATTCGACAGCCGGTCGAGTAGAAAAATTCAAACAAGGCATTCTCCCTGGATGTCTGGCAGCTTTCTCTAAGATGCTCAATTTCATGTTTAGTGAGGAATCTAGGAACACTTTTTCCTATCTTTGGCTCTTTCAATTTGGAAGCTGGATTTTTTAATATAAATCCCTCTTCATGAGTCCACCTGAATAGTGATTTTACAAATCGGACACGATGACCTAAACTGGATGGTTTTAAATATTCCGCTGCTTCCCCTAAATACTGTTTCAGGTTATCTGTTGTGATTTCTTCCATGTTCGCATCTCCCAAATAACGCATTAACAGATCATATTGGTACCCGTATGTTTTCAATGTTAAAGATGAATAACCTTCAATTCTTTTATCGGATTTGTATTTTTGCCATGCTTCCGATAATAACATCGTAACCACGCTCCCTATTATGAGTTAGGTATGAATGTGTTCGAGCCAAAAAGCAGACAACTCATTTCGTTTCAGCAACTCACTAGTTAACATTACTTAGAATATTCCCCATGGTAATCATCCAATTCCATGGGCTTTGTCCATAGCTGCTGCACTATCCGACGTAAAAAATGTAGCCGCTCTCACGGATGATCCTACACAGGTACGCTTATAACAACTTCATTGCAATCCGATCTCTTAACACGGATTAGATGTCCTTCACAAATATATATCAGAAAATTCATACTTTATCAACTCATCTCTATCCATGTTTCCGTTATGAAACTGTTTACTGTGTTCATTGTCTATTTTTTTGATAGGAAGTTCTATAGTGAATGTACTGCCTTTATCTATAATGCTCTTCACGCTAATATTGCCCCCATGCAGCTCCGCTAAAGATTTAGCTATAGGTAATCCAAGTCCAGTTCCTTCAGCAATACGATTTAAATTCCTATTCAATTGCGTGAATTTCTCAAATATCGCATCTATGTCCTCTTCATCTATTCCTATACCTTCATCCCTTACTGAGATACTGACGGTATCTTTATCCTTCTCCGCGAGACTAATCAATATAGTTTCACCTGGTATCGAAAATTTAATTGCGTTTGAAATTAGATTAAGTAAAATGCGATCAAACTTAGAAACATCAACCGCCATAAACAGCTCTTCCATATCCGGGTCAAATATGATTTTGACGCCTTTCGATTTCGTGTATTCGGACACCGATTCAACAATGTCATCTATAATTCCCACGATATTGAAATTCGATAAATTCAACTCGTACATTCCCGATTCTATTTTAGAAATATCTAATATATTATTGACAAGCCTAGTCAGCCTGTAACAATTTCTGAACGTTCTTTTATTAATATTTAGAATATCTTCTTTGTGATCTTCTAAAGAATCCTGTTCTAAATATAAATTTAATAACTGCGCACCACTAAATATTACAGTTAGTGGCGTTTTCAATTCATGGGAAGTGTTGATGAAGAGTTCTTCTTGGGCTTTAAGAAGCTTGGCCATCGATTTGTTAGCCATCTCTTCATCGGATATATCGACACCTAAAGCAATTATCTTCTCGACCTCATTATTTTGATTGAGAATCGGTTGAAACATCGTTTTCGTATGATAGGTGATTCCGTCCTTAGTAAACTCTAGTTTGTGCAGATAGGAGGATTGTGTTTCAATCGCTTCATCAATATGTTGTATCAGCTGCTCTAAATCCCCAGCTCTATAATAATTGAAAAAGTTTTTCCCGATTATATCCGCCTCAGTTTTTATTACTGGCCATTCCTCTTTAAAGTTTTTAAATGCAAATTGATTGAGGTAATTAATTTTGTAATCTTTGTGGGAAAATGACGCATAATACATAGAAATTTTATCAACACTCTCCTGCAAAGCTGTAAATTCTTCCATTTTATATGCAGGTTCTATATTTCTGTATACAAGGATACCTCCATCAATAGTTCCTTGCTCGTTATAGATTGGTACTCCGTCACACTCGTAGTAAGCCGTCGGCAAGTCACTCGTCCCTATTATCTTAAACTTCGAAAGTGTCTCTCCCCTTAATACTTTTTGTTCAGGAATTTCTTCAAATGCCAGTTTGCGGCCATCTGTATTACTTAGAGCAAAAGAATTATATGCCTGATGACTAGTTACCGCATCTATATCCTGAATATCGCGCGGAATGTATGGAGCTAGCACTTGCTTACCCACTTCGTTAATATAAGTATACTTTCCGTTTTTATCTAAAACGATTACGACATCTGACATATTATTTAATAGTTGATGGAGTTCTTTGCTTTGATTCCAAGAAAGTGTTTTTACCTTAGTCTTCGCTGTAACGTCATAAAAAGAAGTTAGCAAGTAGCAACTTGTTCCATCTTCCACGATCATCTTTACATTTATATCCCAAAAGGAGACACCCTTGGCTCCCTTTGATTTCACTCCAAATTCATGAACGGATGTTCCTTGTTCCATTAAGCTCTGTATATCCTCGGAAAACGAAGGTTGTTTTCCTAACAAATTGTCACTGCTGATTTCCATGGAGCGTAAAGTTGCAATATACTTCGTATCGTAGCTTAGTAACAAACATTCGGGATAACTATAGATTGCTGTAGATCCACTAGTATTCGTGCCGTCTTCTATAAAATTAGTTAGCAAAAAGTCTAGAGCTGGGCTTTCCTTCTCTTCATAGTGAACTACGTAATGTCCTTCATTCCCTAAAATATCCACCCTTACTTTAACTTTTATTGGTACATTACCAATCGTGAAGATGTATATTATCCGAATCTCTTTGTTGTCTTGAAGGGGTGCTTGGAATTCTGATTTCAGTAAGCAGTTTACTTCTTTAAAAGATTTCCCTATTAGGTCACGTTTTTCATAACCGGTTAAGTGTAAGAAGCTTTCGCTTACTTTATAAATACGTTGGTCTATTGTATAGAGGCGTGGATTTTCTTCAAATTTTTCTAATTCCTTTGCCATAATGTATCACCTGCATGTTTTATATTTGTGGTCAAACAGTAGTGGGAGCGGTCGAAGTAATTAAAAATTTTTTAAAATTAGCAAGGAGATTAAATCTCGTCGAAGTGGGAAGGTATTATATTTTTAAATGAGTATACATACCCTAGCTGCAGAGGAGAGTCTGTCTTCATATCATACCATTTCCATAAAAGTATTATCGAGCTATAATTTGAATTTTTAACTATAAGAAAAACTTCTAACCCCTTGTTTGAATCATGGGATTAGAAGCCGAATTATATTGTGCAGGATGTCTTTTTGTTTACCTCTTATATATAATATCTCCTGCTACTACCGTCATGACCGTTTGAGCTTTTAGCATAGCCTCACTATCAACAGTCATCAAGTCCCGATCCAGGATAGTAAAATCTGCATCAAACCCCTTGAAGATCTTTCCGCGACTATCTGCTTTTCCCATCGTTGCTGCGCTGCCTGATGTAAACAAAGCAACAGATTCATAGCGGCTTAACTTCTCGTCTGGTAAATAGCCTTCATGACTTTCTCCAGGTTTTCGACGTGTGGCTGCAGCATAGATTCCTAGCAGCGGATCTACTTCTTCTACGGGTGCGTCCGATCCTCCGCCACATACAAAGCCTTTATCAATCAGTTTTTTCCACGCGTACGCCCAATCCATCCGTTCTTCACCAAGTCTCTCTTTAGCCCAAGGGAAATCAGATGGTACGAATACGGGCTGGATGTCGAGAATAACGGGTAGTTTTTCCATGCGATCGACTAATTCATCACTTAGGACGTTAACATGAATGATTCTATCTTTTTTTCCTTTTGCTGGCGGATTCACTTCTAGTACATCCAATAACTTTTCTAATGCTTTGTCGCCGATAGTATGTACAGCAACTGCTTCGCCATAATTTCTTGCAAGTTTCACGTTCTTGTCAATTTCTTCATCGGTAAGAACTGCCATCCCTGAATTCCCTGGGTCATCTGAGTATGGTTTACTTAAAAGTGCCGTTCTTCCTCCCAGAGCTCCATCTATGAAGAATTTCATTTCCCCCCCATGAATCCAAGGTTCGTCATAGGTTGCTCCATTTTCCATCAATGATTGAAACACCGTGGAGCGACGCAGCAAATGGGCACGAAATTTCAATTTGTCTTCACCAATGACGTTGCGGAATGCTTGAAGCGGATTGGAGTAATCTCCATAATAGCCAAGATCATCCGTCACTGCACCCGTAATACCTCGTGACAGCAAATCTTCCACAGATGCTTGTAAGGCACGTGTGAGCGACGCTTCATCGGGTACAGGAATGACAGCTTCCACTAAATCCGCAGCACCTTCCAATAACAGTCCCGTTGCTTCACCTGATTCATCTCTTACAATCGTGCCGTTGTCCGGATTAGGTGTATCTTTTGCGATGCCTGCCAACTCCAATGCTTTCGAATTTGCAAGTGAAGCATGACGACAGGTGCGCTTTAAATACATTGGGGATGTACTAATTGCATCCAATTCAAATTTACTTACAATCCGATGATCTGCGAAATTGTTTTCGTTCCATCCGTCCCCTGTAAACCATTCACCTTCAGGGTGGTTTTGAGCAGCCACTCTTAGACGCCCAAGCATATCTTCTGCCGAAGTGGCGTATGACAAATCCAATTGCAGGAGTCGGTCACCGTGTCCTATCATATGCATATGGCTGTCTATAAATCCTGGATACATGACTGCACCTCTCAAATCGACTTCATTATCCGCTAGCTGCTGCAGTGCATCATAAGAGCCTGTTTCAAGAACAGTTCCTGCTTCAGTCAACACAGCTTCTACTGTCTCATTCTCTCTTTCCATCGTGTAAATAATACCATTATGCCAGATTGTTTTCATATCCCCATCGCACTCCTTTTACTTAGTGTACTCGCCTCGACAATTTGAGGCAATATTCTGCTACAATGAAATCAATAGAATTGAGGAGGAGATACGAAATGGAATTGGCAGTATATCTAGCAGGTGAAATTCACAGTTCTTGGCGTGATGAAATCAAAGAAAAAGCGGCAGCACTCCGCTTGCCTGTTACATTCTACGGTCCTATGGAAGACCACGATCGTTCTGACAACATCGGCGAGGAAATTCTCGGTAAACAACACGATGCAGTTGCGAAAGATGCTGCAGCTTCTAGCTTCAATAACTTGCGGACTGAATTGCTCCTTAAGAAATGCGACCTTGTCATCGCATTGTTCGGCGAAAAGTATAAGCAATGGAACACCGCAATGGATGCAAGCACAGCTGTTGCATTGAACAAGCCTATGATATTGATACGCCCTCATGAGCATCATCATGCGCTCAAGGAACTGTCCAGAAAAGCACATGCAACAGTGGAAACTCCAGACCAAGCGTTAAAAGCTCTTAAATACATTTTCGAGTAATTCAACTTTACACAATCTTTACATTGCCTTCATATGCCCTCAACACTTCTTCCATATACTGAGGAAGAAGTTACAAGAGAGGGGCAGCGCGCATGACTACCTTAACGAATTACCGACCGACTACTCGATTGCGGGTCGTCGCACGAACCGAATCCCCCGCAGCGATTTTCAAAACAGAAGAGTTGAACGTTTGGTATGGAAAAACTCACGCACTTAAAAATATTAATCTGACTATTCTTGAAAACGAAGTGACTGCAATCATCGGCCCTTCAGGATGTGGGAAATCGACCTATTTAAAAACACTAAACCGAATGGTGGAAACCAACCCGGCGGTTCGGATATCCGGAACTGCCCAATTTAAAGGGACGGATTTGCTCAATGCTACTGTCGAACGCTTACGATCTGAAGTTGGTATGGTATTCCAAAAGCCAAATCCTTTTCCAAAATCGATTTACGACAATGTTGCCTATGGACCTCGGCTGCATGGAATCCGAAAAAAAGCGATATTGAACGAAATCGTTGAAAACAGCCTAAAAAAAGCTGCTCTGTGGGATGAAGTAAAAGACCGCTTGTCTTCCAGCGCATTCGGGTTATCCGGCGGACAGCAGCAGCGTCTCTGTATCGCACGCTCACTCGCAATTGAACCTACTGTATTACTTATGGATGAACCCACTTCTGCACTCGATCCTGTGTCGACTAACAAAGTAGAGGAACTGATGAACGAATTGAAAAAAGACGTCACCATTGTCATCGTCACGCACAATATGCAGCAAGCTGCACGGATTTCAGACCGAACCGCTTTTTTCTTACACGGAGAAGTTGTGGAATATGCTCAAACTGAATCGATTTTTAAACAACCATCCAGCCAATTAACCGATGACTATGTAAATGGACGTTTCGGTTAAATAACTAGCAGATCATTTCCTACTCTACAGAGGAAATGGCCTGCTATTATTTTTGATTGTGCAGAAAAAACTACTACGTACAGTTACATAGCATGATAGAATAGGTATATCAAATTCATAGGATAATGAGGTGTACCGTGCGCAAAAAGAGCATTCGTACCTATTTCGTTCGAAATATCGCAGTACTATCGATTGGTTTGCTGTTGTTGCTTAGCGCAGGATATTTTTATAGTACCTCTATGTTTGAAGAACGCAGTGCTGAACTTGAAATGCAAGACAGTAAAGCACAAGTCATCGGAAAACTTTCAGATAGCATCTCGAACCTCTTTTTTCGAGCGCGCGGATTTTATGCATTCAAAGAAGACCATGAGCTAAAGTCAGCTTACTCGGAAATCCGGAATATCCGGACAATAAATGATCAGTTGACTAGTATGCAGTTGACTGAAAAAGAAATTCAATTCACAGATCAAATCAGCGCGTTCATTGACAATTATGAAGACAATATTTTTCCTGAAGCGATTTCTTATGTACAACAGGATGACTATGAGTCTTTGCGAAATTTGTCTGGCGGAGGTACTAACTTAGCCGTCAATCAATTTATAAACTATGCCGAACAATATGGACAAAACGCAGAAAAAGCACGGAACCAGTTTGATCGTAAATTAGAGCAGCAACTAAATATTCTGTATCTCGCTATTTTTGTTGTAGGTCTAGGAGCGTTACTATTTTTAGCTTTCTTGAGTTGGCGTGTGGTAAGAAAACTAATTTCACCGATTGAATCCATGACATCAGCAACAGAGCGTTACTTGTTAGATCAGGATGTTAATTACGAACCGGAAAGTCGCCAAGATGAGATTGGTACCCTGTCGAGTTCGTTTGCCGGAATGATGCAGACAATTCAGGTTAAAGAACAAGAGCTTCTTGCACAAAACGAAGAACTTTTGTCTCAGCAAGAAGAATTGCTCTCTCAACAAGAAGAGTTGTATTCTCGCCAGCGAAAATTAGAAGACGCACTCACCGAAGCACGATACGCTAAAATCCGTTTGGAACGCTATAACGGATTGAGTCATCAGATTTCTTTTTCAGATGATATTAAAGGAATTGCGGATGCCACACTTACCTATTTGGACAGCCTGTTCTTAATCGACAAAGGAATTCTTTATATCCCTTCAAACGAACTTCACGTATTGCAAGGGATTACGGAGGAAGAGTATGCCTCTTATCCGTTAGATCGAATCACAAACGTTGTTGACCTTTTAAAAAGCGAACCTTATTTTCAACTGACACGAATACTTGAAGACGGTACTAAGGTCTATGATTTCTTTGCAGCACCGCATGTCACGGCTGAGTCCTATAAAGCATTATTTGTTCTGAGTCGCTCTTCACATGAGTTTTCAACAGAAGATCAGGCAGACTTATTTGGCCTTGCAAATCGTGTATCTCTTGCGATTGACCGTATCGACCAACATGAACTCATTAATAAGGAAAGACAGTTAAGTCAAATGATTTTAGATAATCTAGAAGAAGGCGTTCAATTCATCTCACCTGAAGGCACACCTGTTCAAGTTAACCAAGCTCTTTCCATTTTAGTGAACCAACCGTCGGCTCTGCTTTCTAACGACAACTGGAAACAATCGCTATCCAGTCTCACGTCTGATCCACACGCACTTCAAAGTTTTATGGATATAGCGCTGGATAAGGAAACTACTGGACTTTCCGAGACTGTCTATACGATTGAAGGAACTAAAGCGAAAGTGATCGCGCTTTACGGATCACCTGTCCACTACGAAGGAAAACGAATTGGGACATTATTTGTCCATCGTGATATTACCCAGGAATTCGAAGTGGATAAAATGAAAACAGAACTCGTTTCTACAGTTAGCCATGAACTTCGTACGCCATTATCAAGCATTCTTGGATTTACTGAGCTGCTCATTGGGAAAAAAATGGACAATGACAGACAATCCCGTTATCTGGATGCCATTTATAAAGAAGCAATGCGCCTGACTTCACTCATCAATGACTTTTTGGACGTGCAGCGTATGGAATCTGGGAATCAGGAGTATATGATGCAAGAAGTGGATGTCATGGAAATTGCCGAGCGAACAATCGAGAACTTCACTTTAAGGGAACACCATTCAATTTTACTGGATTCCAAGACACCAGATACGATTTGTTTGGCAGATCCCGATCGTCTCATTCAAGTGTTCACGAACTTGCTTAGCAACGCCACTAAGTTTTCACCAGATGGCGGCGATGTAACTGTGCTTCTAACAAAGCTCGGAGGGAGTTTAAAAGTCACCATCCAAGACCAAGGAATTGGAATTCCGGCAGATGAGCTAAAACATATGTTTGAAAAGTTTTACCGGTTTGACAATACGTATAGTCGCAAAATTGGGGGAACTGGACTCGGACTCGCCATTTGCCGAAAGATTGTCGAAAAGCACGGCGGGGAAATTATTGTTGAATCTGAAGAAAATATTGGCACCGCTGTAAGCTTCACCATCCCGTTAAAGCCGTCTAAAGCACAGCTGCCAGAGCGTTCCAATTTGCCTGCCATTGCCGTTGTGGAAGATGACCCAAGTATCGCTCTTCTGTTGGGAGAAGAACTAAAGTCGCAAGAATACGAAGTCTATCACTTCCAAGATGTCGCAAGCTCTTTCACTTATGCTAAAGAACACCTGCCCGATTGTATGGTGATCGATCTGATGTTAAAAGAAGAACTAACCGGCTGGGACCTCATACAAATGCTAAAAAGTGATGAGAAAACCCGTCAAATCCCAATTATCATTTCTTCCGCACTGGAACGCGAAGAAGAGTTGACGCGAAAATTTGGAATTAGTCATTACATGACAAAACCTTATCCATTACGTACGCTGTCTGAGACCGTAGCTGATACATTGCAGGCAGAAGATGGTCGAATTCTGTATCCAACAAATGACTAACTTATAACTTTTAAGCAACTAAGTAAAGCATGGCCAGTAGTGCCTGCCTTACTTAGTTGCTTTTTTGTTATGGATCCTCTTGAGAACTTTACATAGTCTTTACATACAACGCATATCCCCTTTACAATCCGTCCCTATACTAAGAGTTGTAAGGCACTCAAACAAAAACACCTATAAAGGGGAGAACGTTCATTGATGAAAATGATTCGTAAGACAATCCTAGTTAGCGCTGCTGTATTTGCACTTTCTGCTTGCAGTCAAGAGAAAGAAGAAAGTGGTACAGCTTCTGCCAATGAAACTTCTTCACTCGAAGGAAGCGTTCTGGTAGACGGTTCCGGCACAGTCTATCCGCTTATGGCGAAACTCGCTGAGACTTACATGATAGAAGAACAAGAAGATGTATCTGTAGAAGTGAGCCGCGCTGGAACAAGTGCTGGGTTTAAAAAGTTCTTAGTGAAAGATGGAACGGATTTCAATGATGCCTCTCGTACTATAAAAGAAGAAGAGACACAAACAGCAAAAGATGAAGGAATTGAAGTAAAAGAACTTAAACTAGCCCTGGACGGCCTCACTTTCGTTGTCAACAAAGAGAACGACTGGGTCGATGAGCTAACGCCAGAACAACTCATTCAGATTTTCACAGCTGACGGTGAAGTTACGCAATGGTCTGACCTCGATCCTGCTTGGCCAAAAGAAGAAATTAAAGCAATGGGACCTAACGAAAACCATGGAACGTACGAGTTCTTCTATGAAAAAGTATTAGAAGAGCAGGACTTGAAAACTTCTGTGAATCTACAACAAGACTACTCTACACTCGTCTCACTTGTTGCAGATGATCAGTATGGAATTGCATTTTTCGGATTTGGTTATTACGCGGGCAACCAGGAGAAATTACAAGCAGTGCCTGTAGACTTTGGTGAGGGCCCGGTTGAACCTTCCCTGGAAACCATTGCAGAAGATGGTGACTACGCAGCGTTTACCCGCCCTGTCTTTACGTATTTGAATGTGGGGCACGCGAAAGAAAAGCCACAAGTACTCGACTATGCAAAGTATATTTTGAAGAACGCAAATAAGATGGCCGGTGAAACCGGCTTCGCCCCAATTCCAGAAACAGAGAGTCAAGAAAACCTGAATTATCTGGAGGAACTAGGAAACGAGTAAAGGTAAACCACTATCCGAAGTATTGGAGGACTGACCTATGCCCCCTGCATCACAAGTCAGCTCAAGCAGTGAGATTCGAGCACTCATCCGGCACAATCAAAGTCAGAAGACGTTCAGAAAGTCGCTGGAGTCCTGGATACCGCGTGTACTGTTTCTGCTTGCGTTTCTATCGGTTCTAACAACAGTAGGGATTGTAGTTATTCTTTTGACTGAGACAATAGAGTTTTTTAAAGCAGTACCACTTATAGACTTCTTCACAGGTACTGTTCTTAAACCTCTCAGTCAAACACCTGCCTTTGGAATATTGCCACTTGTGATGGGGACACTCGTTTCGTCAGGGATTGCTCTTTTAGTTGCAGGTCCAATTGGTCTCATGGCTGCAATTTACTTAAGCGAATATGCATCGCGACGTGTCCGAAGTGTACTCAAACCCGCCCTTGAATTACTCGCAGGTATCCCGACAATTGTCTATGGTTTCTTCGCATTCACTTTTGTAACGCCATTGCTGCGCGAGTGGGTACCAAGTCTAGAAGCGACCAATATTTTAAGCCCAGGTCTGGTAATGGGCATAATGATTATTCCTATGATCGCTTCCTTGTCTGAGGATGCGATGCGTGCTGTACCGGAAGTCATGAGGGAAGGTTCTGCAGCCCTCGGTTCAACTAAACTTGAAACTTCTTTAAATGTTGTAGTTCCGGCTGCCCTTTCAGGAATCATTGCCTCATTTGTTCTTGGCATATCCCGGGCACTTGGGGAAACGATGATTGTAGCGATTGCAAGCGGCAGCTCTAAAAACTTTTCGTTCGATCTTACTGAATCCATGCAAACGATGACAGCTTATATTGTAGAAGTTACTAGTGGCGATGCTGCTGCAGGTTCTACTGTTTACTACAGTCTGTATGCAGTTGCCATGACGCTTTTCGCTCTTACACTTATTATGAATCTAATTGCTGGAAAGATCGCGCGGAAGTTCCGGGAGGTATACTAATATGCAAAAGCCGTTACAAGTTTCAAGTCAGTCCAGAATTCGTTTTCGGCTTCTCAAAGACCGATTCGCTAAGCTGGCTTTTGCATCTGCAGCTTTGTTTGGACTGCTCATCCTGATTATCTTATTCATACGTATCACTTCTGAAGGAGCTAGTTCCCTTTCACTCGACTTTCTCACAGGACGTTTTTCAACTTCTCCTGAAAAAGCCGGAATTATGGGTGCTATTTTAGGGACATTTTGGTTACTTGCTGTGGTCGTTCCAGTCACCATGATTGTAGGAATCGGTTCCGCCATCTATCTGGAACTCTATGCGAAGAATGGCAAATTGAAAGCATTCACCCAAACCAATATTGGTAATCTGGCTGGCATCCCTTCGATTGTATACGGAATTCTTGGATTGACCGTATTCGTACGCGCACTCAAGTTCGGAGGTGTTGTTCTTGCAGGAGGCTTAACGTTGTCGCTTCTCATTCTGCCTATCGTCATCGTTGCTGCGCAAGAATCGCTTCGGTCCGTACCTGAGCAACTTGGCGATGCATCTGATGCGCTTGGCGCTTCCAAATGGCAGACGATACAATCTGTTATTTTGCCAGTGGCCTTTCCTTCTATTATGACCGGTGCTATTTTGGCCTTATCGAGAGCGATCGGAGAAACAGCACCGCTTGTAGTTCTGGGTATCCCTGCGCTGCTCATACCGTTTCCAGGTGGCATTTTCGATCGATTCACTGTACTGCCGATGCAAATCTATTATTGGACATTAGACTCTGCTCTAGTTGCGGAATATGCTCAACTAGCTGCCGCAACGAGCATCGTATTACTTGTCAGTTTGTTCATTCTAAACGGAAGTGCAATCTTTTTACGAAACAAGTACAGTATTCAATCCTGACACACAAAAATGCTAGTCCCTTGAATTGAAGGGACTAGCATTTTTTACTCTGTGTCAGCTAGATTCTTTAAAAACTTGTTCAACAAGTGCTACCAGCTCTGATGGACTAAATGGTTTGGGCATGAAATAGTCTGCACCTAGACTAGCCGCCAGGTCACGATCGGACTGTTGCGCTTTCGCAGTCAGCATAATGATGGGAAACCCAAGATCGAGTGGCTGCAAGCGTTCTAATACTTCAGGACCTGTCAATTTAGGCATCATATAATCGAGAAGGACCAAATCGAAGTTTCCAGATGAAGCTTTGTCGAAACCTTCTTGTCCATTTTGTGCTTCTTCTACCATATATCCTTCGAAAGAAAGCGTATCCGCGATGAGCATGCGCAATATTTCTTCGTCATCGACTACTAAGATCCTTTTGCTTCCTTCCATATATAAGCCTCCTCGTTTAGATAAGTTATTGTTAAAACATACGGGATGCTAAGTTTCGAATCCGAGATGCTATTTCATTGTTTTGGAACGGTTTCATAAGATAGTCGTCCGCGCCTAGCCAAAGCGCCGACTTAATGTCTTCTTCACTCGTACGCGCCGTCATCATCGAAACTAGTATATTATTAGCATCCTCTCTGCGCTTCAGTCGTTCTAGCACTTCTAACCCATCCATGCCTGGCATAATCCCATCCAATAATATGATGAAATTCGTATCTGGATCATACCAATCCGCACCTAAGAAAGAAATACCGTCCTGAAATGACTTAACAGATAACTCGATATCCGGCACATCCAAACCTGTTAGTTCTTCTTCCAGCATTGTTCGAATGAGCAGATCATCATCTACTATAATTACTTGTAACTTACGTTTTACTTCAACAATGTCCTTATCGAACACAATACTTCGATTGCGTCCAGTCCGTTTTGCTTGATAGAGGGCCTGGTCGGCTTCATTAAGAAGCATACTGAGTCTGCCTTCGAATTCCGTAATGCCTGCAGAGAACGTCACCGAAAACGACCTTTCACTTTCTTTGAATATCATTTCATTAAAAGTTTTATGCAGTCTTTCAGCAAACAAATAGGCTTCTTCTTTATCACCTGAAATTAGTAAAACAAATTCTTCTCCGCCATACCGAAAGATGTAATCCGTCTCTCTTTTTGCTTCTGTTGCCATCTTACTAAACGCTTTCAGAACTTCATCACCTGTGTGATGCCCATATGTATCGTTGACACTCTTAAAATGATCTAAATCAATCATAATTACAGAAAAAGGAACGCCAGAGCGTTGAAATAGTTTCTCAGAATACTTCAGCATTTCGTTCATACGCTTCCGGTTTCCTACACCAGTTAAGCCATCCGTGGTAATCGATTGACTGATTGCTTTTCTTAACTTATCCCTGTTAAACAGATAAGGGAGAAACAGTTCTAGATCTAATGGTTTAGCGATGAAATCCATCATTCCTGCTTCATACGCGCTGCTGATAATTTCATTATTATTCTCACTGCTTATTAGGATAGACGTTACATGACGGTCACTTGCAGTGTCGCCAATCTTTTTAAAAACTTCGAGACCTGTCATATCCGGTAAGTACATATCGATGATGACCATATCGGGCTGCATATCATAAAATTGCTGAATACCTCGTGTACCGTTCATGGCAACCAAGACTTGGGCCCCGAGCTGTTCAAGTAATTCTTTTACGAAGGACACAAACTCCAAATCGTCATCAATAAGCAGAATAAAGGTTTCTTCATCAAAATGATTCACATACACATCGGGTACAAGAACTTCTTGACTCTTTGTTTGATTTCCATTCGCAAGCGATCTAATACTTTTTTTGAAATTCTTTAATGAGGAAACAGGAATACCCCCGTCATCATCAGAAGACAATATCTCTAAATGTGCACTACAAAACTCTGCCAAGTCACGAAGACCAATTGTTCCTGCAGTCCCCTTCAGCGTATGAAGGAATCGATATAACTCCGATTCTTGGATAATTTTCTTTTCATCCCATTGCGTAAAAGAAGTCTCAACTTTTTCGGCTAGCAACTGTCGATACTTGTCGTAATCCATCTACGCACCTCCTCATCTCTTAAACAGTGTAATGATGTTTTCTGTTTTTGTAAAAAGAACTGAAGTCCTTTACTTTAAGGAACTTCAGTTCTTCATTAACTGCTTATTACAATCCCATTTCTTGAGTTACTACATTTACAATGCGAGCACTGTAACTTTCGCAAGCTTCTTGTGTTGGTGCTTCAACCATTACTCGTACTAATGGTTCCGTACCAGAAGGGCGGACTAGAACACGGCCTTCTCCAGCCATTTCTACTTCCACTTCACTAATAATTGCAGCCACTTTTGCATTGTCAGTAACCGCGTGCTTATCTGTTACCCGGATATTTACAAGTTTTTGCGGATATATCGTCATTCCGCTTGCTAACTCTGATAGTTTCTTACCTGTGCGTTTCATGATATTGACCAATTGCAGTCCAGTTATAAGGCCGTCGCCCGTTGTATTATAGTCGAGCAAGACAATATGTCCTGACTGTTCTCCGCCTACGTTATAATTACCTTTACGCATTTCTTCCACAACATATCGATCACCTACTGCTGTTTGAGCACTTTGAATGCCCTGGTCTTCTAAAGCCTTGTAAAAACCAAGGTTACTCATAACTGTAGAGACAATCGTATCAGAATTCAATGCACCTTTTGAATGCATGTAACTTCCAATAACATACATAATCTGATCTCCATCTACAATCGTTCCTGTTTCATCAACCGCTATTAACCGATCTCCATCACCATCGAATGCGAGTCCAATTTGTGCATTCTTCTCAAGAACTAATTTTGCAAGTTCTTCTGGATGAGTGGAGCCCACACCGTCATTAATATTAAGCCCATTAGGAGAAGCGCCCATTGTCGTCAAATCCGCTTCTAAATCAGCGAATACATGTGTAGCAATCGTCGAAGTTGCTCCATGCGCGCAATCGAGTACAACATGCATTCCTTCAAAATCACCATCTATGGTTTGTTTTACATACTGGTTATATTTCTGACAACCTTCGAAGTATTCCGTAATGGTTCCTACTTCGCCTCCCGTTGGTCGAGGCAATGTATCTGTTTCCGCATTTAAAAGTTCTTCAATTTCAGATTCAAGATCATCAGAAAGCTTAAAGCCATCTGCTCCAAAGAATTTAATGCCGTTATCTTCAACAGGATTATGAGAAGCCGAAATCATAACACCGGCTTGCGCATTCATAGCTCTCGTTAGGTATGCCACTCCCGGTGTGCTGATTACACCCAATGTCATGACCTCAACGCCTGTTGACAGAAGACCTGAGATTAATGCACTCTCCAGCATTTGACCAGAAATTCGAGTATCTTTCCCTACAAGAACACGTGCTCCATCCGTAGAATGTTGTGTGAGGACATGTCCTCCAAAACGTCCTAATTTAAATGCGAGTTCTGGAGTCAATTCTTTATTTGCAACGCCTCTTACACCATCTGTACCGAAATACTTAGTCATTTTCATTCTCCCTTTCGATCCTATCCATTCTTCATTCACTGTCACGCTTGTTCTACCATTACCGTAACATCTTTAAAATTGAGTTCGTATTGGATTCCAGGAGGCACCTTCACGAAAATCGGAAGTATGTGATCTCCTGGCTCCTTTATCGCACTGCCTTCAGCATAAATCGCAATATCTGATTCAGTCAGCGCATCAATCGTTTCCCTTTCACCTGAAACTGTTAGCTCAGCTAACCCATTTGCAGGCTTAATTACTTTTCCGTTATATTGTTTGTCTAATCCTTGTAATCCAATTTCTAGAGTGGAGAATTTACGTGTTTTTTTTGGTACGTCAGACGTATTCTCACTATTCTGCTCATCAGATGAAGGTTCTTCAAATGCTACTTCTGAGTCTGTCGATTCATCATCCGAGGATGCACTGGCTTCGTCATCTGAGTTTTCCTCATCTGATTTATCTTTTTTCGCATCCGGAGAAACTGTCACATCGACATTGACATTCACTTTGTCAGGTGAAGTTTTCGAAATCCCTTTTGGTTTCACTATCTCAATAGATTGTTTTCCATTGCCGGATATATCGCTAACGTCCACTTCTACAGTCAACTGCTGGATTTCATCAACTGCTTTACGTGTACCGTAGACCGTCACTGTACGTTCGTCGGAAGTTAAAGAGTTGACCGTAATTCCTGCTTTTGGTTTACCTTTAGGTTTCACTACAAGCGGCACATCTTTATGATACGCTTCTACTTCCACTTTGACAGTTACTTCTTCCGGTTCAATATCAACATTTAACTTATTCAACTCTCGATCCAGCACCCTCACTCGACCTTTTTGCTCAAATGATTTGTTAATGCCCTCTTCTCCGCTGACAGAGACTTTCACAAAGTTAATGGCGTCGATTATACTCTTGCCGCCAGTGACTTCAATGGTTGACGGTTCAACTTCCATTCTTACTAATTCAAAATCATCCGCGATAAGCTGGTCATTCAATTCAGGGTCGACCTTGAAAGATTTGGTGATTTTTTCTTCAATGTTCACTTCGATAGTTGCAGGATCTAATTGGACATCGATCTTATCTGAAATATTTTCAGATTGAATTTGAACTGTATGACTGCCCATCGGCATTGTTCGCAAATCTACTTTTAACGCAAAGTCCTTTAAAAGTTTAGTTCTTTGTACTAAATTAGAAGGTCCCTTGATTTTCATATTGACAGTTTCCGGTACACCGGTCACAACGTAATTTTCGTTGTCATAGTACACTTCTATTGGGACATCCTGAATAATTTCCATTGAATCGCCTACGTTAGCAAGTGAGGATTTGTCTTGTTCTGCACGTACTGAAAAAAATAGAAATAGCGCAAGTGCTAATGCTGTCAGCCGTAAAAACCAAGGACTGTCCATGAATTTATCCATCTTTTCGCTTCCCCCATTTCCAAATGGAGTTTACAGCACTTACTGCTGTAGTGTCCCCGAACCAGGCAATTCGAACAATTCGTTCGAACTCTTCCATCGTGACATTGCGATTAATGTCTCCATCGATTGTGACACTAACTGCCCCGGTTTCTTCAGAAACAATAATTGTGAAAGCATCTGTAACTTCACTAATTCCCAGTGCAGCCCTGTGACGCGTTCCCAATTCCTTTGAGATGAACGGGCTTTCCGAAAGTGGTAAGTAACAGGCCGCTGCTGCAATTTTGTTTTTCTGAACAATTACGGCACCATCGTGCAATGGTGTATTGGGGATAAAGATATTAATGATCAATTCAGAAGATATGTCTGAATTCATCGCGATACCCGTCTCAATATATTCACTTAATCCGGTCTCTTTCTCAACCGTTATAAGTGCACCAATTCGCCGTTTCGCCATATAACTGACAGACTTCGTAAACGCATTGATCAAACGATCCCGCTCTTCTTCTTCTTGCATTTGTGTCCTTGCGAATAAGCGGCCACGTCCAAGCTGTTCAAGTGCCCGGCGTAGTTCGGGCTGGAAGATAATGATAATCGCCAAGAAACCCCAAGTCAGAACTTGCTCAACCATCCATTTTAAGGTGTCCAGTCCTAGAAGTTCAGTTAGAATCCTGACAATGAGTATTACAAAGATCCCTTTTAATAGCTGAACTGCTTTTGTTCCCTTAATAATGGTGATTAGTTTGTATACCACAAACCAAACGAGAAGCACATCCAAAATGGCCTTCAAGACTTCAACAGCATTCATATTTGTAAATATTCCCCAATCCGGCATGCGCTTCCCCTACCTTTACAGACAAATTCTAATTTACTTTCAAGTATAACATAGTGCACTATTTTCATGCTGAGACTTAGACGGTACAAAAGTATTTGAAGTTCCCACAACCAACTAAAAAGCGATTGGCATGAATGCCCGTCGCTTTCAATCTGTATCTTGTTTCTCAGTTTTGTCCGGCGTTAGATTTTTGAAAGTCGATTTCATCTTGTACCAGAGCCAGTCAAAGATTTCATCAATTTCTTCAATATTCCCAGTAACGACTGCTGTTGAAGCCATGTACTTTTCGCCTTTAATCACCGTCACATTGCCATCAACCTGACCTTCAATACGCAAATCACCATTTTTCACAACAAGATCTCCCTTAATCACTTCACCTTTAGGCACCACTACGGTGTCACCTTCAATAATAAGATTAGGCTGCATCGTTACTGAAAATTGCTCATTTGTATTGTAACTTGAAAATAGTGCTGCGCTCATTAGAATGAGAAACAATGCTGCTGCAGATAACATCGGATGTTTACGCAGCCAGCGGTTCACTCCGCCTGTCTTTTTTTGCTTCGGATGATGCGGCAATTTAGCCATTACACCTTCTGCAAATCCAACGGGTGCCTCTATAGGTTCTGCGAGTTCAAGAAACGCAATAGCCTCGCTCAATTCTTCAAATAACTCGCGGCATTCACCACAACTATCCAGGTGTTCTTTTAATACTCGCTCCTGTTCCGGATTACTTTCTCCATCCAGGTATTCATGCATATACTGGACAACATCATCAGAACATTTAGTCATCCTTACCCCTCCTACATTGTACCCATCTGTTTTCGTAAAGCATCTCGCCCGCGGTGAACACGTGTTTTCACTGTGCCTAGCGGTATATCCAATATGTCTGCAATTTCTTGGAGCGGCAATTCTTCCATGTACCTGAGTGCTATGACAGCCCGGTACTTTTCAGGCAGCCGGCCGACTTCGTACTGCACACGCTCTTGCGTCTCCATCCGTTGGACTTCCTCTTCAGGAAGATCATCAGCGGCGGCAATTTGTGAGTACATATCAAGTCCATCCGTACCGGGAACTTGCGCATCGAGTGAATAATCCGGTTTCTTTTTCCGAATCCTATCGATGCAGAGATTCGTCGCTATCCTAAAAATCCATGTAGAAAACTTACGCTTTTGGTCAAATGTACTTAAATTGGTGTACGCTCTCACAAAAGCTTCTTGCGCAATGTCCTGCGCTTCTTCTTTACTACCGAGCATTCGGTAACAGACATGATACAAACGGTGCTGAAACAGCAGTACAATTTCCTCAAAGGAATCTCGATTCCCTGCTAACACTTCATTTATTCGTTTATTGATCAATTCATCCAAAGACTCTCATCCTCCGCTTCTGCTGCGGCTGTCCCTTCTATACGAATGAAGGGGTCTACAGGTTTCATTAAATATAAATTCATTTTACCAAATTCCCGAAGTAAATTCTTGGATTTATGAAATTCCTGTAAAAAAGAGGCCAGCATTTGACATGCCAGCCCCTTTTTTAACCTATTTAAGATACATGTTGTCGTTATCGCTTCTTACAAAAGTGTTTCGCCAAATAATGATCCGATCAATCCAACGGCAACATCAGCAGTCGCGTTCTTGTCGTCCAATATCGGATTCACTTCTACAAACTCAGCAGATGTGACTAAACCGGAGTCCTGCAGCATCTCCATCGCCAAATGACTCTCGCGATAGCTAATGCCACCCGGAACTGGGGTCCCAACACCTGGAGTATACAGCGGATCCAATCCATCTAAATCTAGAGAAAGATGCAGCCCGTCAATGTTTCTTGAAGTTAAATAGTCCATTGCCTGCTTCATGACGGACGTCATACCGTCACGGTCAATCTCATGCATTGTGAAAACTTTAATTCCTAATTCTCTTATTAATGCGCGTTCTCCTGGGTCCACCGAGCGCGCGCCAATGATTACTATGTTTTCAGGTTTAACTTTTTGACCTGCTTTATAGATACTTACAAGACGGTCGTGTCCTAATCCAAGACTGACTGCAAGCGGCATACCGTGAATATTTCCTGAGGGTGATGTTTCTTCTGTGTTCATATCTGCATGTGCATCATACCAAATGACACCTAAGTTATCATATTTCTCGGAAAGACCCGCGAGTGTACCAATGGCCATGCTATGGTCTCCGCCAAAGACTAACGGGAATTGACCTGTTTTCGTTAAGTCCGCCACACGTTCTGCAAGTTCAGTACAAGCATTCGTCACTTCATCTAAGTTTTTCAACCCATCATTGTCTTGTCCAACACGTTCTCCAGTTGGTACAGCAATATCGCCTGTATCCGTTACTTGATGACCAATAGCCTCAAGACGAGCTACTGCCCCAGCGTAACGAATTGCACTCGGTCCCATATCTACACCTCTGCGGCTTTGTCCGTAATCAAGCGGAACTCCTACTAACGAAATATTTAATTGGTTTTTCATATCTGTATTCCCCCTGACACTTTCATTATCTGACTTTTCCATTGTATCTGCTTAATTCTTTTGGCTCAACCAGACATTTTCGCGAATAATTATTCAGTTAATTGGAAGTGAATTCCACAAGAAATTCTGATACTTTGTCAGCAGAAAGCGGACGGCTATAATAATATCCTTGACCTTCCCTGCATCCGATTTGTTTTACTATCCGAGCCTGTTCAGCAGTTTCAATCCCTTCAGCAATTACATTCATCCCAGCTGTGTCAGCCATCGTGACAATCGCTTTAATAATCGCCCGGCTATTTTCACTTGTTTCAATATCACGCACGAATGACATATCTATCTTTAACGTTTCAGCCGGGAACTCTTTAATATAACTAAACGAACTAAACCCTGTACCAAAATCATCAATGGAAACCAAAAAACCCAATTCCTGCAATTGTCTTAAAGCAGATCCCATTTCCAGGCGATCAGCAAATGCACTTTCAGTCACTTCCAGTTCAATAATTTGCGGGTCAATCTCCATTGTCTCCACTAATGAACGTATATAAGGGAGCAAATCTGGACTTTCCAATTGCACAGCAGATAAGTTAACAGCAATCGTTAAAGGCTTCTGGTTATCTTTTTGCAGTTGTTGCGCCTTTAGAAATGCTTCTTTTAAAATCCATTCCCCTAGAGGAATGATAATTTTGGTTTCCTCTGATAATGAAATGAATTTATCGGGCGGAATTCGGCCCAAGTCAGGGTGCTGCCATCTAACTAGAGCTTCAAAACCAACTACACTTCCTTCCCTCAAATTCACTTTTGGTTGATACTCAAGTATAAAATGTTGCTCTTTAACACTTTTGCGCAGTTCGTTTTCAAGGATAATCCGATCCAACGATTTTGAATACATATCAGGGACAAAAATAGCGCTCCCTGACCCGCCTTGTTTTTTTACAAACTGCATCGCTTGTTCAGTGGTTGTAATCCATCCTGGAACTTCAGTGGCATGTATAGGATATACAGACAATCCACAACTGACGGAAGGGTTATAGGGTTGTCCAGCTACTTCAAATGGTAATTCAATCATTTGTTGCAAACCTTTAGTCCATTCCAATAATTCATCAGCAGACCTTTCACTTGTCATCACAAACGCAAACTCATCTCCTGCGGTTCTCCCGCATAATGCTCCTTTAAGCTGCACACTCAGTCGTTCTGCAATCTTTTTAAGAATTTCATCACCACGATCATGACCGAACGTTTCATTCGCATATCTTAATTTATCAATATTGAGGTGTACAAGTCCGAGCAACATTCCTGTCTCTTTAGCACGTTCTACTTCATTAAATAATTCTTTTAAGAAGGACCGTCTGTTCAGCAGTCCCGTCAGCTGATCAATGGAAGACAAATCTAATATGAGTTGTTCCCGCTCTTTGGCCTCGGTGTTATCTTGCATTACCAAGACATTGTATCCGGAAAATTCACCCGCTGTTGTAATCCGCGATAAACTTCCACTCATTTGAAGAACTTGACTGCCACGTACTTTCAACCTGAATTCGAGTACTGACCCTCTAGAACACTTTTGATCTGAACGCTGAAGAGCTTCCATTATCAACACACGATCCTCTTCTGGAATCGCCTCCATCAAATTAGGGTTTGTTCCGCCAATCAGTCTTTCTATCGATGGAGACTGATAGTGAATTTTTCCATCGATGTCTAGAACGCCAATGAAGTCATCTGCATTTTCCGTCAGCAGCTCATACAATTCTAATTGTTTTCGTAAAGCTGATTCGATTTTTTTCTTTTCAGTAATGTCATGACGAATAGAAATATACTGATAAGGTATTCCGTGTTCATTTAAGAAAGGAACAATTGTCGTATTTACCCAGTAAATAGAGCCATCCTTTGCACGATTGCAAATTTCCCCGCGCCATATTTCTCCTGTACCGATAGTTCTCCACATCTCTTTAAAGAACGCAGAAGAATGAAAACCAGAGTTTACAATTCGTTGATTGGCTCCGATTAATTCGCTTTGAGGATATTGTGAAAGTTTTGTAAAAAACTCATTTGCATAGATTATAGTTCCCACCCTGTCTGTTACTGCCACAATTGCAGAACTATCAAGGGCATAAACAATGTCATTTAACACATCCGTCAGATTTCTTTGCTGCTGCAAGTTAACTAAGTTATGTATCATGTCCTCATGATTGGGCATGGAGCACCTCTTTCATCTTAAATCCAATCGTAGCTTCATCGTTCTTCATTAAGTTAAAACAATATAAAAAACCCTTTCCGTTAAACAGAGAAGGATTGTAGAAGTTCTATTTATAGTATCGGCTCATGTACATGATTTTCAATGCATAGAGTCATTTTAATCTGCGAATGTTTTAATCAATTAACAGCACTGTCTGCGGTATTTCTTGCGAATTTTTTAAAACAAAGTTTGCATGCATAGTTCTTCGATCTGGGATTGGTCTTATATTGGTTTACTTTTCTCGCCTTGTATTGCTCCAAATACTTTACGGTATTTCTCGCAAAATTTTCAAACAAAGTTTGAAAATTTGGCTGGGGTAGCTGGATTCGAACCAACGAGTGACGGAGTCAAAGTCCGTTGCCTTACCGCTTGGCTATACCCCAATAATTAAAAAAATCGGCTCATCTCTGCGCCGGGATCTTACTGTTATTATAACCACTAGTAGAAGAATTATACATAAAAATGGTGGTGGGGGACGGATTCGAACCGCCGAACCCGGAGGGAGCGGATTTACAGTCCGCCGCGTTTAGCCACTTCGCTACCCCACCATAGGTTTTATAGGATAAGCGTGCATGGCGACACCGCTTATCTGTTATGTACTTTGGAACAAACATGGTGACCCCTACGGGATTCGAACCCGTGTTACCGCCGTGAAAGGGCGGTGTCTTAACCGCTTGACCAAGGGGCCATACAATTGCTAAACTGTCGCCTATTGTTCAGCATGAATGTGCTGGAGCTTCCAACCGGATTCGAACCGGTGACCTCTTCCTTACCATGGAAGCACTCTACCTACTGAGCTATGGAAGCATAGGCATGGAAAATGGCTCCGCAGGTAGGACTCGAACCTACGACCGATCGGTTAACAGCCGATTGCTCTACCACTGAGCTACTGCGGAATAATGAAATTTAGCTTTCGTCGGACAACCGAAATTATACCATACCTTCAGAGGAAAGCAAGAAGTTTTCTATGATGATTTCAATCACCCGTTGACGACTTTTACATAATAGCACGAGGTACGCATAATGGTCAAGCCCTCGTCATAAAGTACTGTATGTCCATTCGAAAGGAGCTTTTTGTGCTAAAAAAGATTATATGGTTTGCCGTTCTATGCACACTTTTGTTCTTGTTGTTACCTACTTCTCTCTCAGCTCCGAAGATTCTCAATGTCTTTAAACTGACAGACGAACCCGATGTAATTGTACGAGGCACTTCTGGTTCAGCATTAACAGTAGATATTTCGTTTGGTGATTCCGCACTGGAAAATTGGATTGCAAAGATGGAAGCCCCCTATCCGCTATTATTTGTTGATATCGGATGGGCAAAACGTTTCCCCGATTCGATTGAACACATACAAAAAAAGAATATCCCAGTCGCCCTGCTTGGTGAAAAAGGTGTTGTTTATGAAGACAATCCAGCACTTATTGATAAACACTTAAAAGAGTTTCAACTCATATTCAATAATAAGCCTCTATGGTTCCGTACACGTGACGAAGTATTCCCTAAAGTTCTGCAAGAAACACTTTGGAAACAAGAAGTAAACACTCTAGGGTCGACAGTACGATGGAAGGGAGGGAAATTACCATCAGTCATTAAGGGTGAAATTCTATCCGTTGCATTGGAACGTAAAGGGCAGGCAAAACTCGAGGATATAGATCGCCTAATAGAAAGTCGCGAGTTCCATTCAGTAGAAGATGTCTTATTTGCAACCAATGCAAAAACAAAAAAGATACCAGAATAACAAAAGACACACAACTTTGGCAATTGAACCTAGTTGTGTGTCTTTTGTTATTTTACGTTCGCAGTTTTTTGTTTTCTACGCTGCTCTTTACGCGCATCTAACTTTTCCTTATCCTCATCAGACTTCCGGTTGTACTTTGGAAGAACTAAAAGTTGATAAGCATTCACTGAGATGAGCGGGAATAGCATAATAGTTACCCAAGTATCGACTTCTCCCTTGCGCACCATTAACGCAGGCAGCCACTCCAGGGTAGTTATCACGATCATGAAAAACAATGCAGAAATTAAAATATGCTTTTTTGTCCACTTTGCCTTAAACCACGCGGTAACTGCAGCAGTACCTACTAATATCGCGAGCAGTACCATATAAAGAACGGTCCGTGAAGTGTCTCCCGAAGTTAAACGGAATCTGAAAAAGACAAGGTCAAAGAGTACCACAACGATCAATAATAGTTGTATCCAATTCCACAAAGTTAATGTTCTAAATAGGTTAACTCCGAATTGATGAATTGTTAAATATGCGAAAAATCCCATTTGGGCGATTACACTCATCGTAAATCCTAAGAATATCATCCATAGCATTGCGCCGATAAATTGAAAATATTCTCCTGTTGATAAGTAAGAGTAGAAAAATTCCCAACGTACAATCAATCCGACAAGACCTGTAATTCCACCGCCTAGAAGCAGGGCGTGGAAGAAGAATTTACTCCAATTTCGTATAGTCACAGCAACGTTCCTCCGTTTTTTTTACTCGTTCTAGTGTAACAGTGATTTGCATAAAAATCTATTTCATTTCACTGTCTGTGCATAATCCGCGGGAAGTTGTGAACAATAATTGAAAAGCCAGTGGAGGGATTTCAAATCCATGAAAAAACTAATTATATTTCTGCTCCCTGCCCTATTGGTTCTATCCGCATGCAGCAACGCGTCAAGTACCGCCCCTTCTTACGATGAAACGAAAAAGATGATGACCGATGCTATCCAAACGGAGGAAGGAAAAAAAGCCATACGGCAGCTTCTCTCTGAAGAAGAATTCCGGAAACACCTTGTACTTGAACAGCCCGAAGTAACTGCCGCCATCGAGTCCACGCTGTTGTCAAAAGAAGGAGAAGACTTTTGGAAAGAAACGTTCGACGATCCGAAATTTCAAAAGACCATTGCCACTAGCATGAAAAAACAACAGCAAGACATTATGAAAGCCCTCATGAACGATGCCTCGTTTCAAAAAGAACTTGAAGAATTCTTCGGAACTCCAGACATGCAAAAGCAATTGGAGAACATCCTGCATTCCGGATCTTTAAAAAAGGAGTTCCAAAAAGCAATTGAGGAAACAATTAGCAGCCCCTTACTTCAAGCAAAGTGGCAAGAACTGATTTTAAAAGCAGGGGAAGTCAAACCTGTTGAGAAGAAAGACGATAAGAAGAAAAAAGAAGAAGACAAACAAGAAAGCGGAGGGGGACAATAACCCACTCCGCTTTTTGTTATTTATTGATTTTATCAATCACATTTTGCGCAATTTCCAGATACGTCTTTCCAATTGGATGATCTTCTGCATACACAGAAGGAGCAAAATCCTCTTCATCCCAATCAGGTTGACCTAATGGAATTTGACCAAGTAATTCTGTACGAAGTTCTTCAGCAAGCCGTTTTCCTCCGCCAGAACCGAATACATACTCTTTTTCACCTGTTACTTTAGATTCGAACCATGACATGTTTTCAATTACACCAAGCAGCGCATGATCTGTCTGCAGTGCCATCGCGCCTGCACGTGCTGCAACGAAAGCCGCTGTCGGGTGAGGAGTTGTGACAACAATTTCTTTAGAAGCAGGGATCATTTGATGGATATCTAACGCAACATCCCCTGTGCCTGGAGGTAAGTCAAGAATCATGTAATCAAGGTCACCCCACTCGACATCTCTAAAGAACTGATCGAGCACTTTACCAAGCATCGGTCCGCGCCATACGACTGGTGCATTATCTTCGACGAAAAAGCCCATCGAGATCACTTTAACACCTTTACGTTCTACAGGAATAATCCGATCTCCGCGAATTACCGGGGATTCCGTAACTCCCATCATATCGGGAACACTAAAGCCATAAATATCTGAGTCGATCAGACCTACCTTTTTCCCAAGACGAGCCAGACCCACTGCCAAGTTAACTGAAACTGTAGATTTCCCTACGCCGCCTTTACCAGACGCAATGGAAATGAAAGTGACATCATTAATAGGAGATAGTAAGTCCTGTGCTTCAGCAGCAGTCGCAGTGCCGCGGAACTTCTCTAAAGTCTCCTGTGGTAATTCTTCAAATCGAATGCCGACTGAATCAGCACCCGCAGCTTTCAAGACTTCCACAACCTTTGTTTGAAGCGTCATTTGCTCAGCTGTATTCACTTTAGCAATCGCTAATTTCACACTCACATGCGCTTTTTCGGGCTTGATGGTAACCCCAACGATTCCCTCTGTTTCAGCCAATGTTTTATGTAAAAATGGATCGCTCATGCCGCCAAGTAATTCTCGTACTGTTTCTTCATTCATCACAACGGAACACTCCTTAGAGGTTTAGTACATTCACCCCCAAGTATAGCACAGTCTCTCTTCGTAGTAAGGCGATGCGCTTATCACTTTTGGTCCATGAGCTGATGCGTCACAACGCCTTCAACAATCGCGTCCGCTACCTTTTTACGATATTTAGGATCCCCTAGTAACTTGTGCTCCTCCGGATTGGATATGAAGCCAGTTTCAACGATAACTGATGGCACTTGGATATTTTTTAAGAGGTAAACTCCTTTAATCTTCATCGCTTCCCTATCTGTGTTCTTAAGATGCTCCTTAAACGCGCCTTGAATCGATTTAGCAAGGGCTTCTCCGCCTTCATGACCCTCTGGATGATAAAACACTTGAGCGCCTCGCCACTGCGTCTCAGGGATCGCATTTACGTGCACACTTAAAAACAAGTCCGGTTCTTCCGTCTCCGCAAGCTTCACGCGCATTTTCAAATCTTCGAATTTACGTTCCCGCATAGATGAAAACTCTTTGTCTGGTGCATGCTCAGCAATGGCATCTCCTGATTTTGTCCGCGTCATGACAACCGTTGCACCTTTTTGTTTTAACTTCTTTTCCACTTCTTTAGTAATAGCAAGTGTGACATCACTTTCAATCAGCTCTGCTGTTGAAGCCCCTCCGTCTTCACCGCCATGTCCTGCGTCAAGCAGCACTTTGACACCTGCGAGCTCTGCTGGCATGAAAAACGCTCGATCCGAAGCATTCACTCCGTACCACACAACACTTAAAGAACATAATAATAGCAATCCAATAATCATCACGCGCTTCATATGACACCGCCTTTTTCATCCACTATACGTAAAAGATGACGGCAATATGACCAAGCGTAAAAAGACGCCTTCCGCAAATGGAAGACGTCGTGTCCGTTCTGTTATTCGATTGGACCCTGCCAGCTAAGCATACCGCCAGTCATATTGGTCACATCATACCCCTCTTCTTCTAGGAACTCGGCTGCACGGCCACTGCGGCCTCCAGAGCGACAAATGAGCGTATACGGCTTTGTTTTGTCAAGCTCATCTAGACGGGCAGGAATTTCTCCAAGCGGAATGTGAATCGCGCCAATGACTTTACCAGTTGCAATTTCATCTGCTTCTCGAACGTCGACCATATTTATATGTTGACCCTCATCCAGTTGTTTTTCTAATTCACTCGCTGTAATTTCTTTCATAATGTAACGCCTCCTGTACAATCGACATAGGTATCATATACGTCTTATTGAATTGCGTCCATGCTTTAGCCTATTTGTGGCTGTTCCTGAATCACTTGATAATTTAAAGGCAATTCAATATTGGCTGCATCAAATGCCGTCTTAATGGCTTTAAGAAGATCGCGTTCACATTCCCACTGTAATCCATTTTCAACTTGTCCAATTACACGAAGTATGACGTCCGTTCTATCGATACTTTGGACACCAATGGCATTCGGACCATCTTTAAATCGTTCATCTGATTGAAAGACTTCACACACTCTTTCTAAGACACTGATGGCTTGGTCCACATCATTGGAATAACTAATACCAATATCGACCAAAGCACGCATATTCCCTCGAGTATGATTCGCTACATTTTCAATAATTCGATTCGGTAGGTAATTCAGCGTACCGTCAAATGCGCGAACTTTGGTAGTTCTAAGACCGATTTCTTCTACAATACCATCTATACCTGCCACTGTGACGTAGTCATCTACTTCCATCTGTTGCTCCAGTAATATGAAGAACCCAGTTACAACATCACTGACAAGTCCCTGGGCACCAAACCCGATAGCCAAACCTAGTACACCTGCACCCGCGATTAGCGGACCGATGTTCACGCCAAATATCGATAACATCGTTCCGATAAAGATGAATATCATCATATATGAAAAAATATTCAATAGAAGCTTATCCAGCGTTTTAATACGACCCGGTTTTGTTTTTCTAGTAAGTGACATTTTATTTATGGTTGCGCTGATCATTTTCTTCCCTAAAGGAACAGCAATAGAAAACGCAACAATTAAAATTGCCAACTTAATAACTTTTCCTAGTAAAAGTTCAAAATTAATAGGGATATCCACTCCAAATAATTCCATGACACAGCAGAACCTCACTTTCATTCCATTACATTGCAATAGCATAACGCATATGAAATCATACTTTCAAGCAATCCGATGCTCAATTAAGAAGTCAGTGAATTGCATATAGCAGGCGGTTCAAAGGGCTAGCAAATCAGTGTCCTTTTTCCATTTAACTTCATTTGGTGTAATCATATTTATCACTTTACTAATACACTAGAAAAACTAACCAAAACAGGAGGATTACCGTGGGAGCAATTAACGGGAAGGATTTCCTTAACCGAATTGGCAGACTAACACCGGAGATTTGGCTGAATGGAGAAGCTATAGAAACCCCAATTACCGAACATGCCGCCTTTCGTGGTCTATTAACTACCAAAGCCGCATTATATGATTATCAGCTGTCTCCCGATCATCTGATGAACATGACATACAATTCCCCTTTAACCGACGAAAGGGTGGGACTATCTTTTTTACAGCCTATTTCTAAGGAAGATCTTCAAGGACGCCGGCAGATGATTGAACAATGGGCGAGACAAACATGTGGCCTTATGGGCAGGAGTCCCGATTATTTGAATACTGTACTTATGAGTTTTGCGAGTTCTTCATCTTACTTAAACGAAAAAGAAAATTGCTTTCCTGAGCATGTCCAATCTCTGTACGAAAGGGCAAGAGAACAGGATTTAACATTCACCCATACCTTCATCGCCCCACAAGTAAATCGGTCATCCTTCTATTTTGAATCCGCAGATGAACCTATTTCCGCCAAAATCGTAGGGACATCTGACGAAGGCCTCATCATAAAAGGAGCAAAGTTGCTGGCGACGCAAGGCGGTCTAACAGACGAGGTGCTTGTTTTCAGCACCCCCACCTTATTTTCAGATCCAAACGAGTCCTTCGCTTTTGCGATTCCTTCTGATACAAAAGGGTTGCGTTTCATCTGCAGGGAATCATTTGCAAAAAACGAAGCCACTTTCAATTATCCGCTAAGCTCACGATTTGAAGAGATGGATTCGATTGTGGTATTCGACCATGTAATCGTTCCGTGGGAGCGTGTGTTTTTTTACCGAAATACTGAAGTTGCTTCCAACTTTTTTTCAGTCAGCTCCTTTCATCCGTTTGCCATCCACCAAGTTATTACACGGCAAGTCGTTAAAACCGAATTTGTCTTAAGTGTTGCTAAGCAGTTAGTCAATACCATTAACGTGGGTGAATACCAACACATCCAAGGAAAATTGGCGGAAATTATAGTAGGACTAGAAACTATGAAAGCACTGCTCGATAAATCCGAACAGGATGCCTCACTGGACAAATGGGGATACATGCGGCCCAGTATAATCCCTCTTCAAGTTGCGAGCAACATCTTCCCTGCAATCTATCCACGTTTTTCGGAAATCATTCAACTTATTGGCGCAAGCGGGATGATTACACTCCCAACAAAAAATGATTTCCTTTCCGAAATCGGCGACGATTTGAATCATTATTTGCAAGCTGCAACTACATCAGCTGAAGACAGAGTGAAAATTTTCCGTCTTGCTTGGGACCTAACGATGAGTCCATTTGGAACGAGACAAACACAATATGAGCGATTCTTTTTTGGCGATCCAATCCGATTGGCAAATTCGTTAAGTAAATCGTATTGTACTGAAGGCGGCACTAAAATGATCGAACAGATTTTAGCACTGAAGGTAGAGGGGACAGGTGATTGCTGAAAGAGGAGGAGCTATGAAACACAAAAACAGCCCATCCCCGATTGGGAATGGACTGTTTGAATTTGAAAATTAGCGCTTCGAGAACTGTGGTGCACGACGTGCGCCGCGAAGACCTGGCTTCTTACGCTCTTTCATACGTGGGTCACGTGTAAGTAGACCCGCAGCTTTTAAAGCTGGACGGAAATCAGGATCTACAGTCAACAATGCACGAGCTACGCCGTGACGGATTGCGCCTGCTTGACCTGTGTATCCTCCGCCATTTACGTTAACGTGAATGTCATAGCTACCAAGTGTATCAGTTGTTACAAGTGGTTGCTTAATGATTTCGCGAAGTGTTTCGAATGGTACGTAATCTTCTGCATCACGTTTGTTGATGATGATTTTACCTTCACCAGGAACTAAACGTACACGAGCTGTTGAACTTTTACGTCGGCCAGTGCCGATATATTGTACTTGTGCCAAAAGTGTTTCCTCCTCTTAATTACCCGCGAAGCTCGAACGCTTCAGGTTTTTGTGCTGCATGAGTGTGCTCTGGTCCTGCGAATACGTGAAGCTTTTTAGCTGTTTGACGACCAAGTGGACCTTTTGGAAGCATTCCTTTGATCGCCAATTCTAGCATTTTCGTAGGGTAGTTCGTGCGCATTTCAAGCGCTGTACGAGTTTTAAGGCTACCAGTGTAACCTGAGTGACGGTGATATTTCTTGTCTTTCAATTTGTTTCCTGTCAATTGGATCTTTTCGGCATTGATGATGATCACGTGGTCACCTGTATCAACGTTTGGTGTGAATGACGGTTTATGTTTACCGCGAAGTAATGTAGCGACTTCTGAAGCAAGACGTCCAAGCGTTTGGCCTTCAGCGTCGACAACGAGCCATTTCCGCTCTACTTCGTGGCCTTTAGCCATGAATGTTGTACGCATAGTTTCATATCCTCCTAAATGAATATCAGTCTGTTCCGTTTTCTCTATCCCTAAACACAAATAAACTTTCGGGGCTTTTTGTGGGGTTATTGAAATACCAAAGATTATCTTACCTGTTCTCGTCTGTAAAGTCAAGAGATTTTGTTATAAACACCTGGAAAAGTTGTTTTACTGATCGTAAGTCACGCTCATCAAGTACAAGCCGTGTGCTGGAGCCGTTTTGCCAGCTCTTTTTCGATCACGGGCTTGGAGAATCTCAGTAACGTCGCGCGGCTCATCCCAACCGATTCCAACGGCATATAAAACACCGGCAATTGTACGAACCATATTATATAAAAAGCCATCGCCTTCAATCGTAAGTACAAGCTCATGACCTTCTTCATTGATTTCAAGGGAACGAATCGTCCGTACCTTGGACGATGTTGCTGTTTTTGCCGAACAGAAACTCGTAAAGTCATGTGTACCAAGCAGCCGCACTGCCCCTTCTTTCATCCGTTCAATATCCGGATTCCACTTTCCTAAGTGAACCGAATAGTTACGTTCAAACGGACTGTGTATCGGTTTTCTTGACCAGCGATATTGATACGTCTTCCCTTTTGCAGAATACCGTGCGTGAAATTCATCACTAACCTGCTTTGCGGTTAGAATCCGTATGTCCTTAGGCAATAGTACATTTAGTGCTGTCACCCAGCTCTCCTCAGTTATGCTAAGCGGTGTGTCAAAGTGAATGACTTGTCCAAAAGCATGCACTCCTGCGTCAGTACGACCGCTTGCAACACTATGGATCGTATCGTCTTTATGCATTTTCCGCAGTGCTTTGTCGATGTCCGACTGAACAGTACGCATATTCGGCTGAGACTGGTAACCGGAAAAGTTAGTCCCATCATAGGCAACCGTAGCTTTTATCCGCATCATGCGCGCCTCCTTATCCTCTAAAATAGAGCATGACGCCTGAGAGTATACCCAATACGACGAGTACTAAGGTATCATTCATCTGCCATTGCAATTTACGAAAACGTGTCCTGCCTTCCCCTCCGCGATAGCCGCGTACTTCCATGGCAACCGCAAGATCCTCTGCACGTTTAAAGGCGCTGACGAATAATGGGACAAGTAAGGGAATGACCGCTTTTACACGTTGTTGAATACTCCCGGAACTAATATCTGATCCGCGTGCAAGCTGAGCTTTCAAGATCTTGTCAGTTTCATCCATTAATGTAGGTATAAATCGAAGGGCGATTGACATCATCATGGCGAGTTCATGGACAGGGAGCTTTAACTTTTTCAATGGATTGAGAAGTGTCTCCACACCATCAGTGATTGAAATTGGTGAAGTTGTCAGTGTCAGAACTGTTGTCATTAAGACTAAGATTAAGAACCGCAAGGAAATATAAATACCTTGTCGTAATCCTTCTTCATAAATCGTGATGAACTTCCAGTTGAACAGTACCACTCCTTCACGTGTGAGAAACAAGTGCATAAAGAGTGTAAATACAACCAGAAACAAAATCGGCTTTAATCCGCCTAATAAAAATCCAAATCGGATTTTTGAAATAACAATAACGAAAACTGTAAAACCAAGCAGTATTGCATAAGTGATGGTGTTATTCGCCAAAAAGACTGCGAATATAAATAGAAATATGAAAACAAGCTTAGATCGAGGGTCAAGTCGATGCGTCACGGAATCTCCAGGTAAGAATCGCCCGAAAATCATCTTCTCCATCATGAGTTATCACCTGACTCTCTAGCAAGTTCAGCAATCATCTCAGCCAGCTGCTCTTCAGTCAAAGCTGCATATGGCAGTTCGCGTCCAACCAAACGTTCGAAATCTCGTTGGAATCTAACGGTCCTGGGCAATTCGAGGCGATATCTTGCAAGTTCTTCAGCATTTGTTAACACACTCTCAGGAGAACCCGAAAGAACGGCGTGCCCCTCATGCATGACAATCACGTGCTCTGCATATCGTGCAGCGTCTTCCATACTATGAGTTACTAAAATAGTGGTAAGTCCCTCTTCACGATGAAAACGATCAAAAAGGTCCATAATTTCTCGTCGGCCTTGCGGGTCAAGCCCAGCTGTCGGTTCATCGAGTATTAAAACGGATGGTTTGAAAGCTAACACCCCCGCAATTGCGACACGTCGCATTTGACCACCTGAAAGCTCAAAGGGTGATTTGTCCGCAACATCTGCCGGCAATCCGAGCATTTCAATGAGTTCATGTGCACGGGCTCTCGCTTCCTCTGCCGGTATTCCAAAGTTGAGAGGACCGAACATAATATCCTTCTCTACAGTTTCTTCAAATAGTTGGTGTTCAGGAAATTGAAAAACGATCCCCACATTTCTGCGTACATCCCGTAGTGCCTTGCCTTTGGTCTCAGAAGTAATCAGTGTGTCACCAATGCGTACAGTCCCATCTGTCGGCTTCAGTAAGCCATTTAAATGTAATAGCAAGGTAGACTTTCCTGATCCTGTATGACCAATCACCGCTGTATAAGAACCGGATGGGATTTCAGCTTCTATATTGTGAAGCGCTTTTTTCTCGAATGGCGTGTTCGGGGCATATGCAAAACTTACTCGCTGAAATGAGATGTCCATAACTCATTCACCAACTCTCTTTCTGACATATAATCCCCGATCAACGGCAGACCTGCACTCCGCAATAATTGAGAGAGCCGAAGTGCGAATGGTAAATCGAGTCCGTGTTCTTGCAATTTTGTTCCTTGTTCAAAGATTGAAGTTGGTGTTCCTGTAGCGGCGACACTTCCGTTATTCATGACGAAAACACGATCAGCGAGAAGTACCTCTTCCAGGTCGTGTGTAATAGAAATGACTGTAAGTCCTGTTGTCTGTCGTAGTGAGGTAATCAGTTCGATCACTTCACTGCGTCCTTGAGGATCTAACATAGAGGTAGCCTCATCTAGAATTAAGATTCTAGGATTCATAGCAAGTGCCCCGGCAATTGCCACTCGCTGCTTTTGGCCGCCTGATAAATGATGAGGTTCGTGACTTCCATAGTCGGCCATGCCAACATCTGAAAGAGCTTCACTTACCCTTCTCTGCATTTCATCATAGGGAATTCCGTTATTCTCCAATGCAAATGCAACGTCGTCTTGCACAGTGGCCCCGACAAACTGATTGTCCGGATTTTGGAATACAACACCAAGTTTTGAACGGATTTCCCACAGGGTTTCATCCGTCAGCTGCTCCAGAAAGACATTTACTACTCCTTCAGACGGAAAAAGCAGTCCGATCATTAACTTCGCAAGTGTCGATTTACCTGAACCATTATGACCGACAATCGAAATCCACTCCCCGTCATGAACGGTTAGCGAAACGTTTTGAACAGCTTGCACAAAAACATTTTCATCCGTCTCATAAGCGAACGATACTCCATCCAAAGACAATACTTCGCGCATTTACAAACACCTCTTTTCTTCTAACTGAACATATGTATGTATAAAAAAATCATTTACGTATCAAGAGTTTTTATAAATAAAAAAAGCGCGCATCTCATCCGAAGAATGCGCAGCAAAATGTTTCGATGCCGGGTGCTCAAGCCGTCATCGCGGATGAGATGCGTAGAGCTAGACCGAGCAGAGAATCCCTGTCGATCGTAACACTCAGCTTTTCATATTGTCGTATAAATCATTATGTGGAAAGAGGGTGTGGCTGTCGCCAGTCACACCCTCAAGTTCCTTACACGAGTTCGATGACTACAACAGGTGCTCCGTCTCCACGGCGCGGTCCCATCTTCATGATTCGTGTGTATCCGCCCTGGCGTTCTGCGTAGCGCGGTGCAACATCATCAAATAACTTTTGGATAGCAAAAGTTTTTGTTTCTTTACCTTCATCATCAGTGCCAAGAATAACTTCACGGCGGATGAATTCAGCTACCTGACGGCGTGCATGCAAGTCCCCACGCTTACCAAGTGTGATCATTTTTTCAACAACTGAACGAAGCTCTTTCGCACGTGCTTCCGTTGTTTGGATGCGTTCGTGGATGATTAGGTCTGTTGCCAGGTCCCGTAACATCGCTTTACGTTGTGAACTTGTGCGTCCAAGTTTTCTGTAACCCATAGAAGATTCCCTCCTTCAATCTAATTCTGCTATCAATCTTCAGAGCGTAATCCGAGATTCAACTCATCCAACTTCAGCTTTACTTCTTCAAGTGACTTTCGTCCAAGATTTCGCACTTTCATCATTTCGTCCTCGGACTTGTTAGCAAGTTCCATAACGGTATTGATGCCTGCACGCTTTAGGCAGTTGTAAGATCGAACAGAAAGGTCTAGTTCTTCAATCGTCATTTCCAGAACTTTTTCTTTTTGGTCTTCCTCTTTTTCTACCATAATTTCTGCAGTTTGTGCTTCATCTGTCATACCAACAAAAATATTTAAATGTTCCGTAAGGATTTTAGCTCCAAGCGAAACAGATTCTTTAGGACCAATACTACCATCTGTCCAAACATCTAATGTCAACTTATCAAAGTTAGTACTTTGACCAACCCGAGTATTTTCAACTTGGAAGTTTACACGAGATACCGGTGTGTAGATAGAGTCAATTGGAATTACACCAATTGCAAGGTCATCACGTTTGTTTTGGTCAGAAGGGGCATAACCTCTTCCTCGCACTGCATACATACGCATACGAAGGTGGCCATTTTTACCAAGTGTTGCAATATGAAGTTCAGGGTTCAATACTTCTACATCACTATCATGAGTAATGTCAGCAGCAGTCACCAGGCCTTCTCCTTTAACATCTATTTCGATAACTTTTTCATCATCTGAATAGATTTTAAGGGCTAGTTGCTTCACGTTCAGGATAATAGTGGCAACATCTTCTACAATGCCTTCAACTGTTGAGAACTCGTGAAGAACGCCATCGATTTGGATCGATGTTACGGCAGCTCCAGGTAGAGAAGACAACAGAACGCGGCGCAATGAATTCCCTAAGGTGTTTCCATACCCTCGTTCCAAAGGTTCGATAACAAACTTACCAAACATGGAATCTTCAGCAACCATAACGGTTTCAATCTTCGGTTTCTCAATCTCGATCATTCATGTACCCTCCTTCAAAACGTCTGTGTGGAACCGTTCCTTATTGAAATCGATTTTTATAGACAGCAAAATGCAATCGCACAATTCATTCTTACCAAAAATTGTGTTTCTCAATCAATTGGAATAGAAATTGTTACACACGACGACGTTTTGGAGGACGGCATCCGTTGTGCGGAACAGGGGTTACGTCACGGATTGCTGTAACTTCAAGTCCAGCAGCCTGTAGTGAACGAATTGCAGCTTCACGTCCAGCACCAGGTCCTTTAACAGTAACTTCCAATGTCTTAAGACCGTGTTCCATTGAAGATTTCGCAGCAGTTTCTGCAGCCATTTGAGCCGCAAAAGGAGTCGATTTACGTGAACCGCGGAAACCAAGTGCACCAGCGCTTGACCATGAAAGTGCGTTCCCGTGAGTGTCAGTAATCGTTACGATTGTATTGTTGAACGTCGAACGGATATGTGCAATCCCAGATTCAATATTCTTTTTTACACGACGTTTACGAGTTTGTTGTTTACGTGCCATGTTCGAAAATACCTCCTTTACCTATTATTTCTTTTTGTTAGCTACAGTCCGCTTAGGACCTTTGCGTGTACGTGCATTGTTCTTTGTGTTTTGTCCGCGTACAGGCAAACCACGACGGTGACGGATTCCACGGAAGCTTCCGATTTCCATCAAACGTTTGATGTTAAGAGAAGTTTCACGGCGAAGATCCCCTTCTACTTTAAGTGAATCTAGTTGTTCACGGATTTTGTCCAATTCCGCGTCGGTCAAATCACGAACGCGTGTATCTTCTGAAACTCCAGCGGTTGCAAGAACCTTTTGTGCTGTCGTTTTTCCAATTCCGTAGATGTAAGTCAATGAAATTACAACGCGCTTATCGCGCGGTACGTCTACACCAGCAATACGTGCCATATAGGTTGCGCACCTCCTTTATATTATCCTTGACGCTGTTTGTGCTTTGGATTTTCACAGATTACCATTACTCGGCCGCGTCTGCGAATAACTTTGCATTTTTCGCAGATCGGTTTTACAGATGGTCTTACTTTCATCTTACCCAACCTCCTTCATTAGTCCGGAGTGCAAAAGTTTATTTGAAACGGTATGTGATTCGACCACGTGTTAAGTCATAAGGTGACAATTCAATCGTCACTTTATCACCAGGCAGAATACGGATGAAGTGCATACGGATTTTACCGGATACATGTGCAAGCACAGTATGTCCGTTTTCCAGTTCCACTTTGAACATCGCATTCGGCAACGTATCTACTACAGTACCTTCAATTTCAATTACGTCATCTTTCGCCATCAGCTCAGTCTCCCTTCTATATCCTATAAAGGCCCTCACCATCAAGCGCCATAAGTCGCTTTACAAGCTCCTTCAACATATGTCCGGTATGCGCGAGTGATGTTCGAAAAGACGCAAATCACAATTCATGCCAGTTAAACCGTCCCGAAATGTTGTTTGGAACTTTAAATCGGTTCAAACATGACCGACAGCTTGCATCAGATTCGTTAGTCGAATGACAACAAACTCAAACACCTTGCATATTATACTCCATTTGTCATGGAAATGCATGTGCAGAGAACTGAGCGAACACATCGTATGTTAGCGATTTTCTGCTGGGCATCAATTGCCTTTGCAGCTCAATCTAATCAAATGATCTTTCCGCACAGCAAACGCTGCCGGACATGATGCCCTGACGTCTGCATGCTCCGGAAAGGTTTAGTGGACCTGAGTAGTTAACACAGCATCCACGTCGTGAAATACGTCATTAATGTCTTGCTGACCATTAATATTTGTCAGCACGCCTTTTTCGTCATAAAACGAAAGCAGCGGTGCAGATTGTTTCATATTTACTTCCAGACGGTTCGTGACAGTTTCCGGATTGTCATCAGCTCTTTGATACAGTTCGCCACCATCTTTATCACATACTCCTTCAACCTTTGGCGGGTTGAATTCTAAGTGATAAGAAGTTCCGCAAACTTTACAGATCCGGCGACCTGTCAAACGAGCAACAAGGAGTTCTTTGTCTACCTGGATGTTGAGTGCGTGTTCGATTTTCCGAGACATTCCTTCGAGTATACCATTAAGCGCTTCGGCTTGAGGTACTGTTCTTGGGAACCCGTCTAATAGAAAACCGTTATCACAGTCAGGTTTGCTTAGACGCTCACTGACAATTCCAATCGTAACTTCGTCAGGTACAAGTGCACCTTGGTCCATATACGATTTGGCTTTGACTCCAAGTTCCGTGCCTTCTTGAATCGCAGCACGGAACATATCGCCTGTAGAAATATGAGGGATTCCGTACTTTTCGACAATTTTGTCGGCCTGAGTTCCTTTACCGGCACCAGGCAGACCCATTAATACGATATTCATACGCCTTGCCCTCCATCGATATTCAAGTGGAGAAAGATCTACACCTAAATTTATTTCATAAATCCTCTGTAGTGACGCTTAACCAATTGAGATTCAAGCTGCTTCATCGTTTCAAGGGCAACCCCGACAACGATTAGTAAGCTAGTACCACCAATTTGAGCGGACTGCGGAAGATTTGCAATTTCAATAATAATAATCGGAAGAACTGCGACAGTTGCAAGGAAGATCGCACCGACAAATGTCAGTCGATAGAGCGTGCTTGTCAAGTAGTCCTGAGTGTTCTGACCAGGGCGGATACCTGGGATATAAGCCCCTTGCTTCTTCAAGTTATCTGCTACGTTTTCAGGATTGACCTGAACAAACGCATAGAAATATGTGAAAGCGATAATCAGTCCGATATACAGTGCCATGCCGACTGGGTGCGAGTAGTTTAGAACTCGCGCAATAGTAGCAGTAGTACTGTTGTCACTGAAGAACGTGCCAAGTAATTGCGGTGTTGTAAAGAACGCAACCGCAAAGATGACCGGGATTACCCCTGCAGCGTTCAGTTTCAGTGGTAGGTGCGTTTGCTGT
The DNA here is from genome assembly GCF_033253705.1 of Sporosarcina aquimarina. Classification (GTDB taxonomy): domain Bacteria; phylum Bacillota; class Bacilli; order Bacillales_A; family Planococcaceae; genus Sporosarcina; species Sporosarcina aquimarina. The sequence continues at coordinate 189,643 of NZ_JAUBDH010000004.1, read as the reverse complement.
CCGGCAGAACTCTGCCCGCGGCCCGTTACCCGTTTTGCATATTGAATTGGAATTTTACGCAATGCTTCCTGGAAGTAGATAACGCCAACTGTAATTGCAAGAACTGCAACTAGTAACAGAACCATCATCGCAATACGGATAAATAACGCATCCCCTGCATCTTGGATCTGAGACACAAACAATTGGTTCACTGCATTCGGAATAGCAGCAACGATACCAGCGAAGATAATGATTGAAATACCATTACCGACACCTTTCGCTGTAATCTGCTCACCGAGCCAGAGAAGAAAAGCAGTTCCCGCTGTTAATACTAGAGCAATGACGATATACGTCGAAACTCCGTTATCTGCAACGAGTGTTCCTTGGAACATCTGGTTAAATCCAAATGACATTGCAATCGCTTGGATAAACGCAAGAATCATCGTAAAGTAGCGAGTGAATTGTGCAAGTTTACGTCTTCCGACATCCCCTTGTTTCGCCCACTCAGCAAACTTCGGCACAACATCCATCTGCAATAATTGTACGATGATTGACGCTGTGATATACGGCATGATTCCCATGGCGAAGATTGAGAACTTGGAAAGCGCTCCTCCACCAAAGATATTCAAGAATCCAATGAATTGATTGTCTGATTGCTGGAGCGCAGTCGCATCCACGTTCGGTACCGTTATAAACGTTCCGAGGCGGAATACGATGAGCAAAAGCAGTGTGAAAATAATTTTAGACCGTATCTCTTTCACTTTCATGAAGTTTGAGATTGTCTGAAACATTAAACCACCTCGACTTGCCCGCCCGCTTTCTCGATCGCTTCTTTAGCAGAAGCAGAGAATTTATGAGCTCTGACAGTAATCTTTTTCTCAAGAGTCCCATTACCAAGAATCTTAATACCTGATTTCTCATTGCTCACGATTCCAGTTTCAATCAACAATTCTGGTGTTACTTCTGTGCCTTCTTCAAAACGATTTAACGTTTCAAGATTAACGATGGCATATTCTTTACGATTAATGTTCGTAAATCCGCGCTTAGGCAGACGTTGGAATAGTGGAAGTTGTCCACCTTCAAATCCAAGACGTACACCGCCGCCTGAACGTGAGTTTTGACCGTCATGACCTCTACCAGATGTTTTACCTGATCCAGATCCCATACCACGACCAACACGCTTACGTTCTTTACGAGCACCTTGTGCAGGTTTCATTTCGTGTAATTTCATCTTTCGGCACCTCCTTATTAAAGAATAACTGATTATTGTTCGTTGACAGTAACCAAATGGCTGACCTTGTTGATCATGCCGCGAATTGCGACATTATCTTGGTGCTCAACCGTCTGGTTCATTTTGCGAAGTCCAAGAGCTTCAACTGTTTTACGTTGTGCTGGCTTAGCGCCAATCACGCTTTTAGTAAGGGTGATCTCAAGTTTATTTGCCATTGTGTTTCCCCCCTTAACCTAACAGTTCTTCTACAGATTTCCCACGTAGCTGTGCTACATCTTCAGCACGCTTCAAGTTCGTCAATCCTTGGATAGTAGCACGCACCATGTTGATTGGTGTGTTAGATCCAAGTGATTTAGAAAGGATATCCGTGATTCCTGCAAGTTCAAGTACCGCACGGACAGGTCCGCCGGCGATAACTCCTGTACCTGGTGCAGCCGGTTTGATGAGAATTTGGCCAGCTCCGAAACGTCCGATGATCTCGTGAGGCGTTGTGCCTTTGACCATTGGTACTTCGACTAGGTTCTTCTTCGCATCTTCGATTGCTTTACGGATTGCATCTGGAACTTCTTGTGCTTTTCCAGTACCGAAACCAACGCGACCGTTTTTATCACCAACAACGACTAGAGCAGTAAAACGGAAACGACGTCCGCCTTTTACAACTTTAGCTACGCGGTTGATGGTAACTACGCGTTCTTCGAATTCACTTTTGTTTTGTTCATTACGACGCATGGAATATGTCCCTCCTTCTTAATTAAAATTCAAGTCCATTTTCACGTGCAGCGTCTGCAAGTGCTTTAACGCGGCCGTGGTATAGATAGCCTCCGCGGTCGAATACGACAACTTTGACATTCTTTTCTGCACCTTTTTTCGCAATCAATTCGCCGACTTTACTAGCAGCGTCTGCATTAGAAGAAGAATCCGCTGAGAATTCTTTGTCCATTGTAGATGCACTAGCAAGTGTCACACCGTTTGCATCGTCAACTAGTTGTGCATAAATGTGCTTGTTTGAACGATATACGTTCAAGCGAGGACGCTCAGCAGTTCCGTTGATCTTTGTGCGCACACGTGCATGACGCTTCTTGCGGACAGCGTTCTTGTCTTGTTTTGTGATCACTCCAGGTCACTCCTTCCAGATGCCTAAGCGGCATTATTTACCTGTTTTACCTTCTTTGCGGCGTACAACTTCGCCTTCGTACTTAATACCTTTACCTTTATACGGCTCAGGCGGGCGTACTTTACGGATGTTAGAAGCAAGAGCACCAACGCGCTCTTTATTAATACCGCGAACGATAATTTTAGTGTTAGCAGGCACTTCAACTTGAATGCCCTCTTCCGGCGTGAATTCTACCGGCTGTGAGTAACCAACGTTCAATACAAGTTTAGTTCCTTGCATTGAAGCACGATACCCGACACCAACTAGTTCAAGCGAGCGCTCGAAACCAGTAGATACTCCAGTAACCATGTTCGCTAGAAGCGAACGAGTAGTTCCGTGCATCGAACGGTGTTCTTTCGATTCAGATGGACGTGTCAATGTGATCACGTTACCTTCTTGAACGATTTTCATATCTTTGCTAAGTGTATTTGTAAGTTCGCCTTTCGGTCCTTTAACAGTAACGAAGTTATTATCATCGATAGTAACTGTTACGTTTTCTGGCACCTCAATCGGACGTTTACCAATTCGGGACATTAGTGTGCACCTCCATTCATTTGTTACAGATTACCAAACGTATGCGACTACTTCTCCGCCTACTTGTTTAGCGCGAGCTTCTTTGTCAGTTAGAACACCGTTAGAAGTTGAAACTAGTGCGATGCCTAGTCCGTTCAACACTCTTGGCACTTCTGTTGACTTTGCATATACACGTAGACCAGGCTTAGAAATACGCTTAAGTCCAGTGATTACGCGTTCTTCGTTCTTACCATATTTGAGGAAAATGCGGATGATGCCTTGTTTGCTGTCTTCCACATATTCTACGTCGCGGATGAAACCTTCACGTTTGAGGATTTCTGCGATCTCTTTTTTAAGGTTTGAAGCAGGTACTTCTAGCTTTTCGTGACGAACCATATTGGCGTTACGAATGCGAGTAAGCATATCTGCGATCGGATCACTCATTGTCATTACATTAACCTCCTTCCCAGAATGGGGTTTACCAGCTTGCTTTTTTAACGCCAGGAATTTGTCCTTTGTATGCGAGTTCGCGGAAACAAATACGGCAAAGTTTGAATTTCCGATATACGGAGTGCGGACGGCCACAACGTTCACAACGTGTGTAGTCTTGCACTTTGAACTTTGGCGTACGTTTCTGTTTTGCGATCATTGATTTTTTAGCCACGTTTTACGCCTCCCTTATGTTTACTTTTGGAACGGCATGCCGCACTGCGTTAACAACTCACGAGCTTCCTCGTCTGTGTTTGCAGTCGTAACGATGACGATATCCATTCCGCGTACTTTAGACACTTTATCGAAGTCGATTTCCGGGAAAATTAGTTGTTCTTTCACACCAAGTGTGTAGTTACCGCGTCCGTCGAATGATTTCTTCGAGACACCACGGAAGTCACGTACACGTGGAAGTGATACGGCAACCAATTTATCCAGGAACTCATACATGCGTTCTCCACGTAGAGTTACTTTCGTTCCGATAGGCATTCCTTCACGAAGACGGAATCCAGCGATAGATTTTTTCGCTTTAGTAACAACTGGTTTTTGACCTGAGATGATTGTCAGATCTTCCACAGCAGCATCGAGTGCTTTTGTGTTTTGAACCGCGTCGCCAACACCCATGTTGATAACGATCTTTTCAACTTTAGGCACTTGCATAACAGATGTATAGTTGAACTTGCTCATAAGAGCAGGCGTAATTTCTTTTTGGAACTTCTCTTTTAATCGGCTCATTCAGAAGAACCTCCCTTCTTAGAGAGTTATTTTTTGAGTTCTTTTTTGCTAATTTCGTCGATAACTTCGCCGGACTTTTTCGCAACACGTGACTTAATGCGATACGTTTTGTCGCCTTCAGTTTTTTCTTCGATTTTATAACCGATACGTGTAGGTTCGCCAGACTTAGGATCAACGAACATTACGTTAGAAACGTGAATTGCAGCTTCAAGGCTTACAATACCACCTTGCGGATTCGCTTGGTTTGGCTTTGTATGCTTTTTAACGATGTTCACGCCTTCAACGAGGATTCGTTCTTTGTTAGGGAAAACTGTAAGGATGACACCTGTCTTTCCTTTGTCTTTCCCAGAGATAACTTTTACTTTATCGCCTTTTTTAATGTGCATTCTGTCGCACCTCCTTGATTGGCACTGCTCTTAAATTAAAGTACTTCTGGAGCAAGGGAAATAATTTTCATGAAGTTGCTGTCGCGTAATTCACGTGCAACTGGTCCGAAAATACGTGTTCCACGAGGGCTCTTGTCGTCTTTGATGATGACACAAGCATTCTCATCGAATGTAATATAAGATCCATCTTTACGACGCATACCGCTCTTAGTACGAACGATAACCGCTTTAACGACTTCACCTTTCTTGACAACGCCACCTGGTGTTGCTTTCTTAACTGTAACAACGACGATGTCGCCGATGTTTGCAACTTTACGGCCTGAACCGCCAAGTACTTTGATTGTAAGAACTTCACGTGCGCCAGAGTTATCTGCCACTTTCATGCGGGATTCCTGTTGAATCAATTTGGTTACCTCCCCTCGGATACTGAGTTCCGAACGTTATTAGATGATGACCGCTTTTTCGATTACTTCTAGAAGGCGGAAACGTTTTGTAGCTGATAGCGGACGAGTTTCCATAATGCGGACTACATCGCCGATTTTAGCTTCGTTCATTTCATCATGTGCTTTATATTTCTTAGAATACTTTACACGCTTGCCATACAAAGAATGCTTTTTGTGTGTTTCTACCATTACCGTTACCGTTTTATCCATTTTGTCGGATACTACGCGGCCTGTGTATACTTTGCGCTGGTTACGCTCATTCATGGGTGCAACCTCCTTCATCAGTTATTTGCACTGATTTCTCTTTGACGTATTACAGTTTTCATGCGCGCAATCGATTTGCGTACTTCACGGATGCGTGCAGTGTTTTCTAATTGTCCTGTCGCTAACTGGAAGCGAAGGTTGAAAAGCTCTTCTTTCAGTGATTTCACTTTTTGCTCGATCTCTGCAGTTGTCAAGTCACGGATTTCATTAGCTTTCATTAGATTCACCACCAATTTCTTCACGTTTTACAAACTTACACTTAACAGGAAGTTTGTGTGCTGCAAGGCGGAGTGCTTCACGAGCGACTTCTTCAGAAACGCCTGCGATTTCAAACATAACTCGACCAGGTTTTACTACTGCTACCCATCCCTCAACAGCACCTTTACCAGAACCCATTCGAACTTCGAGAGGCTTCTTAGTATAAGATTTGTGTGGGAAAATGTTGATCCAAACTTTACCGCCACGTTTCATGTAACGTGTCATTGCGATACGTGCTGATTCGATTTGACGATTCGTGATCCATGCAGCCTCAAGAGACTGAAGGCCGAACTCACCGAATTGAACCGTTGCGCCGCCTTTTGTCTGTCCGCGCATTTTGCCGCGGAATACACGACGATGTTTTACTCGCTTTGGTACTAACATGATTAGTTGCCTCCTTCCCCAGAGTTCTTCTTCACTGGAAGGACTTCTCCACGATAGATCCATACTTTAACTCCAAGTTTACCGTATGTTGTATCGGCTTCAGCATGTGCATAATCGATATCTGCACGAAGTGTATGAAGTGGAACAGTTCCTTCGCTGTAATGTTCTGCGCGTGCGATGTCGGCTCCACCAAGACGTCCGGAAACTTGAGTTTTGATACCTTTAGCTCCAGAACGGATTGTACGTTGGATAGCCTGCTTTTGAGCACGGCGGAATGATACGCGGCTTTCTAGTTGACGAGCGATTGATTCTGCAACCAATTTTGCGTCAAGGTCAGCACGCTTAATTTCAACGATGTTAATGTGTACACGCTTGCCAGAGATTTCGTTAAGTGATTTACGAAGTGCTTCGACTTCAGTACCACCTTTACCGATAACCATACCAGGCTTAGCTGTGTGGATTGTGATGTTAACTTTTTTCGCAGCGCGTTCGATTTCTACTTTAGAAACTGATGCGTCTACTAAACGAGTTTCGATGTATTTGCGGATTTTAAGGTCTTCGTGCAAGAGAGTCGCATAGTCTTTTTCTGCATACCATTTCGAATCCCAGTCACGAATTATACCGACCCGCAGACCGTTAGGATGTACTTTTTGACCCACGAATTATCCCTCCTTCTTTTCAGATACCACTACAGTGATGTGGCTTGTGCGTTTGTTGATTGCGCTCGCACGGCCTTGCGCACGTGGACGGAAACGTTTCATAGTAGGACCTTCATCAACGAATACTTCGCTAACGATTAGGTTCTCTAGATCCATTTCGTAGTTGTGCTCAGCATTAGCGATAGCTGAATTTAATACTTTTTCTACGACTGGTGATGCCGCTTTCGGCGTCAAACGTAGAATCGCGACAGCTTCACCGATTTTCTTGCCCCGGATAAGATCAACGACTAATCGGACTTTACGAGGAGCAATACGGACTGTACGGACAGATGCTTTAGCTTGTTGCATCAGAAATTCCTCCTCTCAATTAGCGTTTCGTTTTCTTATCGTCGGCACCATGGCCTTTATAAGTACGGCTAGGTGCAAACTCACCTAATTTATGGCCGACCATATCTTCAGTGATGTAGACAGGTACGTGTTTGCGTCCGTCATATACAGCGATTGTCAATCCGATGAAGGAAGGGAATACTGTAGAACGGCGTGACCAAGTTTTGATGACTTGTTTCTTTTGTGCATCTTTTTGAGCATCAACCTTTTTAAGCAAATGATCATCTGCAAAAGGTCCTTTTTTCAAGCTGCGGCCCATTTTGTTACCTCCCTTTGTGCTCGTACTACGGCCCATTCATTGAACCGCAGTGCAATCACATTATTTTTTGCGGCGACGAACGATAAGTTTGTCGGATTTGTTTTTCTTAGAGCGCGTCTTGTATCCAAGAGTCGGCTTGCCCCAAGGTGTAACTGGGCTTGGACGACCGATTGGTGTACGTCCTTCACCACCACCGTGTGGGTGATCGTTCGGGTTCATGACAGATCCACGTACAGTTGGGCGTTTACCCATCCAGCGTGAACGTCCTGCTTTACCGATGTTGATGAGTTCGTGCTGTTCGTTACCAACTTGACCAATTGTAGCACGGCAAGCAGACAAGATCATGCGAACTTCACCAGATTGCAAACGGATGATTACGTATTTACCTTCACGACCGAGCAATTGTGCAGATGTACCAGCTGAACGAACTAATTGTCCGCCTTTACCAGGTTTCATCTCGATGTTGTGGATTGTAGAACCCATAGGGATGTTTTCAAGTGGAAGTGCGTTCCCTACGCGGATGTCCGCTTCAGGTCCTGACATAATTGTCGTTCCAACTGTCAATCCTTTAGGAGCTAGGATGTAACGTTTTTCTCCATCAGCATAGTTGATTAATGCGATGTTAGCAGAACGGTTTGGATCGTATTCGATCGTAGCAACGCGTCCTGGTATGCCATCTTTCCGGCGTTGGAAGTCGATGACACGGTATTGGCGCTTGTGGCCTCCACCTTGGTGACGAACTGTAATCCTACCTTGGTTGTTACGTCCACCTTTACGTTTGACTGGCTGAAGCAAAGACTTTTCAGGCTTACTTGCAGTGATTTCAGCGAAATCTGAAGTCGTCATGTTACGGCGTCCGTTGGAGGTAGGTTTGTATTTCTTAATCGCCATTTGAGTTCCCTCCTTCGTTTATTGTGATTAGATCTCGAAAAGTTCGATATCTTTAGAATCAGCAGTTAATGTAACAATAGCTTTACGGCGCTTGTTAGTATAACCAGCATGCTTACCCATACGCTTGAATTTACCTTTGTAATTCTGGACATTCACTTTTTCCACTGTTACTCCGAAGATTTCTTCGACAGCTTGCTTAATGTGTGTCTTGTTAGCGCGAGTGTCTACTTCGAAAGTGTATTTGTTGAATTCCATTGCTTCAGAAGATCGCTCGGTAATGACCGGACGCTTCAATACATCACGTGCTTCCATTAACCAAGCACCTCCTCGATTTTTTTGACAGCATCTTTAGTTACGATTAGCTGATCATGACCAACTAAATCTAAAACGTTGATACCGTTAGCTGTAACGACGCTGATTCCAGGGATGTTACGAGCAGACAATGCTACTGTTTCATCTAGGTCAGCAGTTACGAATAATGCTTTTTTGCTGATTGATAAGTCTTTCAGCACTTTTGTAAATTCTTTTGTTTTTGGTGCATCAAAAGCTAATGCTTCTAATACGATAATCTCTTCGTCACGTACTTTAGAAGATAAAGCAGAACGTAGAGCTAAACGACGGACTTTCTTCGGCAACTTGTAGCTATAGCTACGTGGTGTTGGTCCGAATACGATACCGCCTCCACGCCATTGTGGAGATCTGATTGAGCCCTGACGAGCACGACCTGTTCCTTTTTGGCGCCATGGTTTACGACCACCGCCTGCTACTTCAGCACGAGTTTTTACTTTATGGTTCCCTTGGCGTAATGACGCACGCTGTTGAACCAATGTTTCGAATAGGACTGCTTCATTCGGCTCAATTCCGAATACAAGTTCGTTCAATTCGATTTCGCCTGCTGCAGATCCTGTTTGATTCACTACGGATACTTTTGGCATTAGTGTTTCCTCCTTCCTTCGTTAATTAGTTCCCTTTAATCGAGCTTTTCACTTGTACAAGTGATTTCTTCGATCCTGGAACGTTACCTTTTACTAGCAACAAGTTGCGCTCTGTGTCAACTCGTACAACTTCAAGGTTTTGGATTGTAACAGTTTTGCCACCCATACGGCCTGGCATCTTTTTACCTTTAAATACGCGCTGTGCATCAACCGAACCGATTGAACCTGGTGCGCGGTGGTGACGAGATCCGTGGCTCATTGGCCCACGTGAGAAACCGTGGCGCTTAATAACACCTTGGAAACCTTTACCTTTTGAAACTCCTGTAATATCGATGATATCGCCTTCTGCGAATGTATCGACTTTGACTTCCTGACCAACTTCGTACCCTGTAACGTCGACTCCGCGAATTTCGCGAATGAAGCGCTTAGGTGTTGTATTAGCTTTTGCAACATGTCCCATTTCTGGTTTGTTTGAAAGCTTTTCACGTTTGTCATCAAATCCGAGCTGGATTGCTTCGTAGCCGTCTGTTTCAACTGTCTTCTTTTGAAGAACAACGTTTGGAGCAGCTGCAATCACAGTTACGGGGATTAAATCGCCGTTTTCAGCAAAAATTTGCGTCATACCGACTTTTCTCCCTAAGATTCCTTTGGTCATTTGTCACACCTCCTGATTAATAATTGTTATAGTTTATTTTTTGCCATTAAAGTTTGATTTCAATGTCTACGCCAGATGGTAAGTCAAGCTTCATCAATGCGTCAACAGTTTGTGGTGTAGGATTGACGATGTCAATCAGACGTTTGTGAGTACGCATTTCGAACTGCTCACGTGAGTCCTTGTATTTGTGGACCGCACGAAGAACTGTGTACACCGAACGTTCTGTCGGCAATGGAATCGGACCTGATACACTAGCTCCGGAACGCTTTGCAGTTTCAACAATCTTTTCAGCCGATTGGTCAAGCACGCGGTGATCATATGCTTTCAAACGGATACGGATTTTTTGTTTTGCCATTATTTTCCCTCCTTCTCGCCTATTTTCTAGACATTCTCCACGGAAATTTTCCCACACACATGCCATGGCAAAGCGGCCGGGTGTGTCGGTAACCTCCCGCTTCATCGCAGTCAAAGACCAACACTAAACATTATACACATAAAAAAAGAATGTCGCAATAGGTTTAGCGATATTCTTTAACAACTTTTATAGTATAGAACGAAATGAGTTCAGATGCAACTAATTTGTTGTGATTATTTATTAGATAACGAGTTTATTTGTTAATTTGTTTAGTGGCGATTTTGATAGTGCTTTGTTTGCTGGTGGCTGGATTTGTATTAAGGAAAGTAATGCTGTAAGTTTTAAAAAGTCTTGGGGTGGTTCGGAGTTGTAATATGTAGCGAACTTTTCTTCGTAGTGAGTAGCTAATGATAAATTAATGTGATAAGGGAATTGGTCTTGCTGCATTTTGCTCTGTTGTTGACGTTATTGGTTGTACTGGATTTTAATATGTTATGGGTACAGTTTTCCTGTTTTATGATCACTTCTCACGCTTTATGAGCGGTTTCCCTGCTTTATGATCACTTCTTACGTTTTATGAGCGGTTTTCCTGTTTTATGATCACTTCTCACGCTTTATGAGCGGTTTTCCTGCTTTATGATCACTTCTCATGCTTTATGAGCGGTTCTCCTGCTTTATGATCACTTCTCATGCTTTATGAGCGGTTCTCCTGCTTTATGATCACTTCTCATGCTTTATGAGCGTTTTTCCTGCTTTATGATCAATTCTTACGTTAATTGAAGTTCACATATAAAAACTAGACATCAAACGAATCATTTTATTTGCTCAGTACCCAATCTCAAGAAGACATAAAAAAACCCGCCTCAAGGGCGGGTTTTAAAGGTTTTACTTAACGATTGTAGCTACAACGCCAGCTCCAACTGTACGTCCACCTTCACGGATTGAGAATTTAGTACCTTCTTCAATCGCGATTGGTGAGATTAGTTCAATTGTCATTTCAACGTTATCGCCAGGCATAACCATTTCTACGCCTTCTGGAAGAGAGATGATTCCAGTTACGTCAGTTGTACGGAAGTAGAACTGCGGGCGGTAGTTTGAGAAGAATGGAGTGTGACGTCCACCTTCTTCTTTTGATAGAACATAAACTTCAGATTTGAAGTTGGTGTGTGGCGTGATAGTTCCTGGCTTAGCAAGAACTTGTCCGCGCTCGATGTCTTCACGTGCAACACCGCGAAGCAATGCTCCGATGTTGTCGCCAGCTTCAGCATAGTCAAGAAGCTTACGGAACATTTCTACACCTGTTACAGTTGTAGACTTAGGCTCGTCTGTCAAACCGATAATGTCAACAGTATCGCCGACTTTAACTACTCCACGCTCAACACGGCCAGTAGCAACTGTTCCGCGTCCAGTGATTGAGAATACGTCCTCAACTGGCATCATGAATGGCTTGTCAGTGTCGCGCTCTGGAGTTGGGATATACTCGTCAACTGCGTCCATAAGCTCAACGATTTTATCTTCCCACTCTGCTTCGCCTTCAAGTGCTTTAAGTGCTGAACCTTTGATAACTGGTAGGTCATCGCCAGGGAAGTCGTATTCAGAAAGAAGATCACGAATTTCCATTTCAACAAGCTCAAGAAGCTCTTCGTCGTCTACCATGTCACATTTGTTCATGAAGACTACTAGGTAAGGTACACCAACTTGACGTGAAAGAAGGATGTGCTCACGTGTTTGTGGCATTGGGCCGTCAGCTGCAGATACAACTAGGATTCCGCCGTCCATTTGAGCAGCACCTGTGATCATGTTTTTAACATAGTCGGCGTGTCCTGGGCAGTCTACGTGTGCGTAGTGACGAGTTGCAGTTTCATATTCAACGTGTGAAGTGTTGATTGTGATTCCGCGTTCTTTTTCTTCAGGAGCGTTATCAACGTCAGCGTAAGAGCGAGCTGTACCGCCACCTTTTTTTGCAAGTACTGTTGCGATTGCAGCAGTTAAAGTTGTTTTACCATGGTCAACGTGTCCGATTGTACCAACGTTGGCATGTGTTTTGGACCGATCGAATTTTTCTTTAGCCATTTTGGAGTTCCTCCTCTAAATTGAGTGTAATTTTAGTTTTATAGATATGAATTAGAGGCCGCGGACCTCTAATTTCATAGCTTACAAAGTAGTTATACTTTATATAAAGGTAAATTTCAATTATTGACCTTTATTTTTTTTGATGACTTCTTCAGCAACAGATTTCGGCACTTCTTCGTAGTGGTCGAAAGACATTGAGAAGACTCCGCGTCCTTGCGTGTTCGAACGGAGAGATGTCGCATAACCGAACATTTCTGCCAATGGAACCATTGCACGAACGACTTGTGCATTACCACGTGCTTCCATTCCTTCTACGCGTCCACGACGTGAAGTGATGTCACCCATAATATCTCCCATGTATTCTTCTGGGATGATAACATCTACTTTCATCGTTGGTTCTAGAAGTACTGGATCACATTTAGATGCTGCGTTTTTCAAAGCCATTGAAGCGGCGATTTTGAAGGCCATTTCGTTTGAGTCAACATCATGGTAAGAACCGTCGAATAGACGAGCCTTAATGTCGATTAACGGATAACCCGCGAGCACACCATTGTTTAGTGAGTCACGTACACCAGCTTCGATTGCTGGAATATATTCACGAGGAACAACTCCACCAACGATATTGTTTTTGAATTCAAATCCTGCGCCCTCTTCGTTTGGTTCGAATTCGATCCAAACGTGTCCGAATTGTCCACGTCCACCAGACTGACGTACGAATTTACCTTCGACTTCAGCGCCTTTGCGGAACGTTTCACGATACGATACTTGAGGAGCACCAACGTTTGCTTCCACTTTGAATTCACGACGCAAACGGTCAACGATGATATCCAAGTGGAGCTCACCCATACCTGCGATAATGACTTCACCAGTTTCCTGGTCAGTGTGTGCACGGAACGTTGGATCTTCTTCTTGAAGTTTACCTAGAGCTTGTCCCATTTTGTCTTGGTCTGCCTTAGTTTTAGGCTCGATCGCAACTGAGATAACCGGCTCTGGGAATTCCATAGATTCAAGAATGATTGGCGCTTTGTCGTCACATAGCGTGTCACCAGTTCCTGTATCTTTTAGTCCAACTGCAGCAGCGATTTCGCCTGAGTGAACTTCGGAAATTTCTTCACGGTGATTCGCGTGCATTTGCAGGATACGACCTACGCGCTCACGCTTATCTTTTGTTGAGTTTTTAATGTAAGAACCTGATTGTAGTACACCAGAGTAAACACGGAAGAATGTTAACTTACCAACATAAGGGTCAGTCATAACTTTGAACGCTAGAGCTGAGAATGGTGATTCGTCGCTCGGGTTACGCTCTTCGTCTTCTTCAGTTTCAGGGTTGAAGCCCATCATTGGTGGTACATCAGTTGGAGCTGGCAAGTAGTCGATAACAGCATCTAGTACAAGCTGAACTCCTTTGTTTTTGAACGCCGTACCACAAACAACTGGGTAGAATTCTACAGCCAATGTTGCTTTACGGATAGCAGCTTTAAGTTCATCAACTGAAAGTTCTTCTCCACCAAGGTATTTTTCCATTAGGTTTTCGTCGAAATCTACAACAGCTTCGATTAAGCGTTCGCGAGCTTTCTCTGCATCCGCACGATATTCTTCTGGAATTTCACCTTGCTCAACGTTCATGCCAGTATCATCAGCATAAAAGTTTGTTTTCATCTCCACTAGGTCGATGATTGCTTCAAAGTCGTCCTCAGCGCCAATTGGCATCTGGATCGGATGAGCGTTAGCTTGAAGACGGTCGTGGAGTGTACCTACTGAATAAAGGAAGTCAGCTCCAGTTTTGTCCATCTTATTAACAAATACGATACGCGGAACGCCGTATGTTGTCGCTTGACGCCAAACTGTTTCAGTTTGCGGCTCAACACCTGATTGTGCATCAAGTACTGTTACAGCCCCATCAAGTACACGAAGTGAACGTTCAACTTCAACTGTGAAGTCTACGTGTCCTGGTGTGTCAATGATGTTTACGCGGTGACCTTTCCAGCTTGCTGTTGTAGCAGCTGAAGTGATCGTAATTCCACGCTCTTGCTCTTGTTCCATCCAGTCCATCTGAGATGCACCTTCGTGCGTCTCTCCGATTTTGTGGATACGACCTGTGTAATAAAGGATCCGCTCAGTCGTTGTTGTTTTACCAGCATCGATGTGAGCCATGATACCAATGTTACGAGTATTCTCTAAGGAGAACTCTCTACCCATTTTGTATTGCTCCCTCCATATAGGAATAACGAATTAACGAAAGACGGTATTTTACCAGCGGTAGTGAGCGAATGCTTTGTTCGCTTCTGCCATTTTGTGCATTTCTTCACGACGCTTAACTGATGCGCCTGTGTTGTTAGATGCGTCAAGAATTTCGTTAGCAAGACGTTCTTCCATCGTCTTTTCACCGCGAGTACGTGAATAGTTCACGAGGTAACGGAGACCAAGAGTAGTACGTCGCTCAGGACGAACTTCAACTGGTACTTGATAGTTTGCTCCACCTACACGGCGTGCGCGAACTTCAAGAACTGGCATTACATTGTTAAGTGCTGCTTCAAATACTTCTAGTGGATCATTTCCAGAACGTTCTTTAACAAGTTCGAACGCACCGTATAAAATTTTCTGAGAAGTACCTTTTTTACCGTCTACCATCATTTTGTTGATGAGGCGGCTGACTAGCTTCGAATTATAAATAGGATCTGGCAAAACGTCACGTTTTGCTACTGGACCTTTACGAGGCATATTGTGTTCCTCCTTTCAAAATAGTTGCTGATTTATTATTTTTTCTCTTTTGGCTTTTTCGCACCGTAGTGTGAACGGCTTTGCATACGGCCAGTAACACCAGCAGTATCAAGCGCACCACGAACGATATGGTAACGAACACCCGGTAAGTCTTTTACTTTACCTCCGCGGATTAGAACAACACTGTGCTCTTGAAGGTTGTGGCCTTCACCCGGGATATAAGCGTTAACTTCCAATGTGTTTGTCAAACGTACACGAGCATATTTACGAAGTGCCGAGTTCGGCTTCTTCGGAGTCATTGTACCCACACGAGTACATACACCTCGTTTTTGTGGCGAGTTGACATTAGTCATTGACTTTTTGAAACTGTTATACGTTTTTCCAAGTGCCGGAGCTTTTGAACCGCTAGTTTTCGACTGGCGAGGTTTGCGGACCAATTGGTTAATTGTAGGCATCGGTTTTTCCTCCTTCCAACTTCTTTTAAGACCACACATCCAGGTGGTTCATTTTTTGGGTAAAAACAAAGGCTTTGCACATTTTTTAGTGCAAAAACCATTAATCAGTGATGACGACCACTGATGCAGCTACTTGAATGCCACACGCTTTTCCAAGTTCTTCTCGCGAATCGACATATGTCAGCGGGACTCCTTGACGAGCTGCTTCTTCAATTACGGGACTGGTTACCCTATCTTCTGCATCTTGTGCAATGAAGACTTCATGCGCTTTATTCAAGCGAATCGTTTTCACTGCTTGCTTTGTACCGATGATCAGTTTCTCTGCCTGAGTAACTTTATCATAAGACATTACGTCATCCTCCAAAGTGCAGACATTCAACTATCAACCTTTTGTATAGTACCATTTGTAAAACTTCTTGTCAACCATAAAAATGAAGAGCCGGAAGAAGGTTTCTCCTTCCGTACTCTCTATTTACTTACTCTGCAGAAGCAGCGTTTTCTACTAATTCTTCTTCATGATCCATTTCAATCCCGCGATAACGTTGCATACCAGTTCCTGCTGGAACGAGTTTACCGATAATAACATTCTCTTTCAAGCCGAGAAGTTCATCTGTTTTCCCTTTAATAGCAGCATCCGTCAATACACGTGTTGTCTCTTGGAATGAAGCAGCAGATAAGAATGATTCTGTTTCAAGTGATGCTTTTGTAATACCTAGAATTACAGGGCGAGCTGTTGCTGGTAACTTACCAGACTTGAACACGGCTGCGTTAGCGTCCGCAAACTGATGGATGTCGAGTAGTGAGCCCGGTAGCAAGTCTGTATCTCCTGCTTCAATAACGCGGACTTTACGCATCATTTGACGAACCATTACTTCGACGTGTTTATCTCCGATTTCAACACCCTGCATACGGTATACTTTTTGAACTTCCTTCAATAGGTATTCCTGAACTGTTGAAACGTCTTTAACTACAATCAATTCTTTCGGATCAATTGAACCTTCAGTTAGTGCCTGGCCGCGTTCAATCGTTGCGCCGACATCTACTTTCAAGCGACCGTTATATGGTGCAAGGTATTTACGTGTTTCCACGTCACCTTTAATAGTAATTTCTTTTTGTCCTTCACGGATTTCATCGATTTCAGTAATCACACCTGAAATTTCTGAGATAACAGCCTGACCTTTAGGATTCCGTGACTCAAAGATTTCTTGAATACGCGGAAGACCTGAAGTGATATCATCTCCGGCTACACCGCCTGTGTGGAATGTACGCATTGTAAGCTGAGTTCCTGGTTCACCAATCGATTGAGCCGCAATGATTCCCACTGCTTCACCCACTTCGACAGTTTCACCAGTCGCCAAGTTAATGCCGTAACATTTCTTACAAACACCGTGCTTTGTATTACATGTAAATGCAGAACGAATCGACATAGATGTAATGCCAGCATCGATAATAGTCTTTGCGATATCCGCTGTGATTAGCTCATCTTTCTCCACTAATACTGCGCCAGTTTCAGGATGAAGAACTTTTTTCTTCGAATGACGGCCTTCAATACGCTCATCTAGACCTTCAATTAGTTCCGCACCTTCAGTAAGGGAACTAATTTCAAGACCGCGGTCTGTTCCACAGTCATCTTCACGGACGATTACATCTTGTGCAACGTCTACGAGACGGCGTGTCAAGTAACCAGAGTCGGCTGTCTTAAGGGCTGTATCGGCAAGACCTTTACGTGCACCGTGTGTGGAGATGAAGTACTCGAGTACTGTTAGTCCTTCACGGAACGATGACTTGATCGGCAATTCAATAATTCGACCTGCCGGATTGGCCATCAATCCACGCATTCCCGCAAGTTGCGTAAAGTTAGATGCGTTACCACGGGCACCCGAATCACTCATCATGAAGATTGGGTTCGTGTTTTCAAGAGAGCCCATCAGCTTATCCTGAATGACGTCTTTCGCATGGCTCCAGTAAGAAATAACGCGATCATAACGCTCTTCTTCTGTTACCAAACCACGACGGAATTGCTGGGTAACTTTGTCTACTTTCTCTTGTGCATCTTGCAAAATTTCGTGCTTATCAGGAAGAACGACAATATCAGAGATACCAACAGTAATCCCGGCACGAGTTGAATATTTAAATCCTAAGTTTTTCATGCGGTCAAGCATCTTCGAAGTTTCCGTGATGTGGAATCTACGGAAGATCTCAGCGATGATATTTCCTAGAATAGCCTTTTTGAATGGTGAAATGATTTCCGCATTCTGAATGTGCTCACGAATGTTAGTCGTACCTGGCACAAAATATTTAGCAGGTGTTTCAACTTGCAGGTTATTCATAGTCGGCTCGTTGATATACGGGAACGATTCAGGAAGAATCTCGTTAAAGATTACTTTACCGACCGTAGTAATCAACATCTGGCTATTCTGCTCTTCAGTAAACGTCGGGTTTTTAAGGGAACTTGCTAGGATCGCAATACGAGAGTGCAAGTGCACATGCCCATTTTGATAAGCGATCAACGCTTCATTCACATTACTGAATGTTTTACCTTCCCCAACAACTCCACTGCGCTCAAGAGTTAAGTAATAGTTACCAAGTACCATATCCTGTGAAGGTGTTACAACCGGCTTACCATCCTTAGGGTTCAAGATGTTTTGCGCTGCTAGCATTAGAAGACGAGCTTCCGCTTGTGCTTCAGCAGAAAGAGGTACGTGCACAGCCATTTGGTCACCATCGAAGTCAGCGTTATAAGCTGTACATACAAGTGGGTGCAACTGAATCGCGCGACCTTCTACCAGCATCGGTTCAAACGCTTGGATACCAAGACGGTGAAGTGTTGGTGCGCGGTTTAGAAGAACTGGGTGTTCCCTAATAACTTCTTCCAGCACGTCCCAAACTTCAGAATGCAGACGCTCAATTTTTCGTTTTGCACTCTTGATATTGTGTGCAAGACCGCGTTCAACAAGTTCCTTCATTACGAACGGCTTGAATAATTCAATTGCCATTTCTTTCGGAAGACCACACTGATACATTTTCAAGTTGGGTCCTACTACGATTACTGAACGGCCAGAATAGTCAACACGCTTACCTAAAAGGTTTTGACGGAATCGTCCTTGTTTACCTTTCAACATATGCGAAAGAGATTTCAATGGACGATTACCTGGTCCTGTTACCGGACGTCCGCGACGACCATTGTCCACTAGAGCATCGACAGCTTCTTGAAGCATACGTTTCTCATTCTGAACAATGATTCCAGGTGCGCCAAGATCCAATAGGCGTTTCAGACGGTTATTCCGGTTAATAACGCGACGATAGAGATCGTTTAGATCAGACGTCGCAAAGCGACCGCCGTCTAACTGAACCATCGGACGCAATTCAGGTGGAATCACAGGAAGTACTTCAAGCACCATCCACTCAGGATGATTTCCTGAGTTACGGAATGACTCTACAACTTCCAAACGACGAATCGCACGTGTGCGACGTTGTCCTTGTACAGTTTTGAGTTCTTCTTTAAGACTTTCTGTTTCTTTATCTAAATCAATAGCCGCTAAAAGCTGCTCAATTGCTTCAGCACCCATCAACGCCGTAAACTTCGTACCATACTTTTCACGATACAGACGATACTCTTTTTCAGAGAGCAGCTGTTTCCGTTCAAGTGGTGTATCTGCTGGATCTACAACCACATAAGAAGCAAAGTAAATAACTTCTTCTAATGCGCGTGGTGTCATGTCCAAAATAAGTCCCATTCGGCTAGGAATCCCTTTGAAATACCAAATGTGAGTAACAGGTGCTGCAAGTTCAATGTGCCCCATACGTTCACGACGAACTTTTTGTCGTGTAACTTCTACGCCACAACGATCACAGACTACACCTTTGTAACGAACACGCTTGTATTTCCCACAATGACATTCCCAGTCTTTTGTAGGTCCAAAAATACGCTCGCAGAATAACCCATCTTTTTCAGGCTTCAATGTACGGTAATTGATTGTTTCTGGTTTTTTAACTTCTCCATAAGACCATGAACGTATCTTATCTGGTGAAGCCAACCCTATTTTCATATACTCAAAATTATTAACATCTACCAAGGAGCCTACCTCCCTTTAGTCTAGTCGCTGCCTTGTTCGGCCCTGTTGTAACACTCAAAAAAGGGGGACAGTGCCCCCTATATCTTATTTTGCACTTATGAATCAGACTGGCTGGTCTTCCTTCATAAGGTTTAACGCATCCGTTGGCTGCATATCATCGTCTTCTTCCAAATCACGTAACTCAATTTCTTCAAAGTCCTCAGAAAGCATTTTTACATCCAAACCAAGACTTTGCAGTTCCTTAATTAGAACTTTAAATGATTCCGGAACTCCTGGTTGAGGGACGCTGTCGCCTTTAACAATCGCTTCATACGTCTTCACTCGACCCACAACGTCATCCGATTTCACTGTCAAGATTTCTTGAAGTGTATATGCGGCACCATAAGCTTCAAGTGCCCAAACTTCCATCTCACCAAAACGCTGTCCACCGAACTGAGCTTTACCACCAAGCGGCTGCTGAGTAACAAGTGAATAAGGTCCTGTTGAGCGGGCGTGCAGTTTGTCATCGACCATGTGCGCAAGTTTGATCATGTACATGATTCCGACAGAAACACGGTTATCGAATGTTTCACCAGAACGACCGTCATATAGAACAGTCTTTCCGTCACGATCCATTCCCGCTTCTTCCATCGTATCCCATACGTCTTCTTCATTTGCACCATCAAATACTGGTGAAGCCATATGGACGCCTAGTGTACGACTAGCCATTCCAAGGTGCATTTCAAGTACCTGTCCGATATTCATACGTGATGGTACACCAAGAGGATTCAACATGACATCTACAGGTGTTCCGTCTGGCATGAACGGCATATCAGATTCAGGGAGAATACGAGAAATAACACCCTTGTTCCCGTGACGTCCAGCCATCTTATCTCCAACAGAGATTTTACGCTTCTGAACGATATAAACACGAACTAGTTGGTTTACACCTGGAGCCAGCTCGTCTCCGTCTTCACGGTTAAACACTTTAACATCTAGTACGATACCACCCGCACCGTGAGGAACACGGAGTGATGTATCACGAACTTCACGCGCCTTCTCACCGAAGATTGCATGTAAAAGACGTTCTTCAGCTGTTAGTTCAGTCACGCCTTTAGGTGTAACTTTACCAACAAGAATATCTCCATCATGGACTTCGGCACCAATGCGGATAATACCTCGATCATCCAAGTTGCGAAGCGCATCTTCACCGATGTTTGGTATATCACGAGTGATTTCTTCTGGTCCGAGTTTAGTATCACGAGCATCCGATTCATACTCTTCAATATGAACTGATGTAAATACGTCGTCTTTTACAAGACGCTCACTCATGATGATGGCATCCTCGTAGTTGTAGCCGTCCCAAGTCATGAAAGCGATCAGGATGTTTTGGCCAAGAGCCATTTCCCCTTTTTCCATAGATGGTCCGTCTGCAAGAATTTCTTTTTCAGTTACACGATCCCCAACACGTACGATTGGTCGCTGGTTGTAACATGTCCCTTGGTTCGAACGAATAAAGTTTGAAAGACGGTAGATGTCAAGGTCACCCTTAACCTCTTTTCCTTCAACCATGTTAATACGGCGAACGCGGATTTCTTTCGCTTCGACGTGCTCAACAATTCCTTCAAATTTGGATACGACAGCGGCTCCTGAATCACGTGCTGAAACGTGTTCCATTCCCGTTCCTACGAAAGGTGCTTTCGGGTTAAGAAGCGGAACTGCTTGACGCTGCATGTTTGCTCCCATTAGGGCACGGTTTGAGTCATCATTTTCCAAGAATGGAATACATGCCGTTGCTGCTGAAACAACTTGTTTCGGCGAAACGTCCATGTAGTCAATCTGTTCACGTTTAAATACGGTGTTGTCACCTTGGAAACGTCCAACTACTTCTTCATTCACAAACGTTCCATCGTCATTTAACGGAGCGTTCGCTTGTGCGACAATGTAGTTGTCCTCTAAATCTGCTGTTAAATAGTCGATACGTGCAGTTACTTTGCCCGTATCAGGATCTACTTTACGGTAAGGGGTTTCGATGAATCCGAATCGGTTTACCTTGGCAAACGTAGAAAGTGAGTTAATGAGACCAATGTTCGGTCCCTCCGGAGTTTCAATCGGACACATACGGCCATAGTGAGAGTAGTGAACGTCACGTACTTCCATTCCAGCACGCTCACGCGTTAAACCACCAGGTCCAAGGGCAGACAGTCTGCGCTTGTGTGTTAACTCAGCAAGTGGATTTGTTTGGTCCATGAACTGAGACAATTGTGAACTACCAAAGAACTCTTTAATAGATGCAATTACAGGTCTAATGTTAATCAGTTGTTGCGGCACAATCGATTGTGTGTCGTTAATAGACATCCGCTCTTTAACAACTCGTTCCATACGGGATAATCCGATACGGAATTGGTTTTGCAGAAGCTCACCGACCGAACGAAGGCGTCTGTTACCCAGGTGGTCAATATCATCTGTGCTTCCGACACCATGCAGCAAGTTGAAGAAAAAGCTGATTGAAGCAATGATATCTGATGGTGTTACGTGTTTGATGGAATCATCAATAACGCCATTTGAAATAACATTAATGATTTGTCCTTCTTCACCTTTTGGCGCATAGATTTTTACAGATTGGATTCGAATGTCGTCTTCCAACACTCCGCCCATCTGCTGTAAATCTTCTACTCCCACACCTTTTTCGAAGTAAGGAAGTAATTTATCGAGCATACGACGATCGATTAACTGTCCTTTTTCAATCAGAATTTCCCCTGTTTCAGGATCTGCAATTGTTTCTGCAATCGTTTGGTTGAACAGACGATTCTGAAGGTGCAACTTTTTGTTCATTTTATATCGACCGACATTTGCCAAGTCATACCGTTTCGCATCAAAGAAACGCGAGAACAGCAAGTTTTTAGCACTTTCTAACGTCGGTGGTTCACCCGGACGAAGACGCTCATAAATTTCTAGCAGCGCTTTTTCCGAGTTCTCTGTGTTATCTTTTTCAAGAGAGTTTCGAAGGTACTCATTATCACCGATTAAGTCGATAATCTCTTGGTCACTTGAAAAACCAAGTGCGCGTAAGAGAACTGTAATCGGTAATTTACGTGTGCGATCGATTCGAACGTGTACAACATCTTTTGCATCCGTTTCGTATTCGAGCCACGCACCACGGTTCGGAATCACTGTTGCTCCAAATCCGCGCTTACCATTCTTGTCCGTCTTGTCGTTGAAGTAGACACTAGGTGAACGAACTAGCTGAGAAACGATAACTCGTTCAGCCCCGTTGATGACAAAAGTACCGTTCTCTGTCATCAGAGGGAAGTCTCCCATAAAGACATCTTGCTCTTTGACATCTTCTGTTTCTTTATTGTGTAAACGGACTTTCACTCGAAGTGGCGCAGCAAATGTTACGTCACGTTCTTTTGATTCATCCACAGGATATTTAGGCTCGCCAAGTTGATAATCGACGAATTCCAATGAAAGATTTCCGGTAAAGTCTTGAATCGGCGAGATGTCGTGGAACATTTCACGCAATCCCTCTTCCAAAAACCATTCATAAGATGCCGTCTGGATCTCAATCAAATTCGGCAGATCTAGTACTTCGCTAATTCTCGCGAAACTTCTGCGCTGACGGTGTTGACCATACTGAACTAAGTGACCTGTCAACTCTTTCACCCCTCATAAGACATTAATAGAGCTAGTTTGGCTCCTATGACAATCCCGGGCCGGTCCGAAATTTACGTCAAATTTGACCAAACGTCTCATAATAAGTCTTTCCGAAATCAAAAAAATAGTGTATGATATCGAAAAAACAAAAAGAAAACGAGTTCCGGCTAGAGCTCATTTTCGATTTACCAATCTTTTATCCAACGTCAGTATACCTATCATTACCATTACTTATGCAAATGTATAAATAGGCATACGAATGCAGTATATTTATTGTTGCATTTTATAATGCTATCATAATGACCATGCGACGTCAATGTTTTTTTGACTTTATGATATAATACCCCTTGTTTTTCTCCACAATCTCTGCATTACCAAACAATTCCTCTAACTTCTCAATCGTCGAAGGAGCTCCTTGCTTCTTCTGTATTACTACCCAAAGCTCACCTTCTGCAGCTAGTTTCTCGTATGATTGATTGTATATTTTAAAGACCGTTTCTTTTCCTGCTCGAATGGGGGGATTCGTTAAAATCGATGCGAAATTACCAGCCTTCACATCACTCAACGCATCACTCGAATAGACAATCACGTTTTCAATTCCATTTCTTTCGGCATTATTTCGGGACAGCGATATAGCACGCTCATTGATATCTATCATTTGAATAGTGCGATCCACGCATAACGCGGCCAAAGAGAGACCTACCGGACCATACCCGCAACCCACATCAAGAATATCCCCCTCAATTGACGGCACTTGAAATGTGTCGATTAAAAGCCTTGATCCGAAATCGACTTCTCCCTTACTGAATACACCTGCATCCGTTGTAAAGTTGAAGTTTTTCCCTCTTAATGTCGTTTGCCATTGTCTAGGTTCACTTTTTACATGAGGATTCTTCGAATAGTAATGCTCAGTCATATCAAGACCTCCATTAGTTCACTTATTAAATCAGGGTATAAAAAAAACGAAGAAAAACCCGTCGGCAAAGACGAGCTTTTCTCCGTTAATTAGTAATTACTTAACTTCTACAGATGCGCCAACTTCTTCAAGTTTGCCTTTGATTTCTTCAGCTTCTGCTTGATCTACGCCTTCTTTGATAGCTTTTGGTGCGTTATCAACAACTTCTTTCGCTTCTTTCAAGCCTAGGCCAGTGATTTCGCGAACGACTTTGATGACTTTGATTTTTTGATCTCCAGCGCCGTTAAGGATTACGTCGAATTCAGTCTGCTCAGCAGCTGCTTCTCCAGCACCAGCACCAGCAGCAGCTACAGGAGCTGCAGCAGTTACGCCAAATTCTTCTTCGATTGCTTTTACTAGGTCGTTAAGTTCAAGAACTGTCATTTCTTTGATAGCGCCTAAGATTTGTTCGTTAGTCATTATAGTTCCTCCTAATGGGTATGTTTTTACGAGTTACCTCGCGGTTTTTTCAAGATGCGATATTACGCGCCTTGTTCTTCTTTTTGGTCTGCAACGGCTTTTGTAGCCAATGCGAAGTTGCGCATTGGTGCTTGAAGCACGCTGAGTAGCATAGAGAGAAGTCCTTCGCGTGAAGGAAGAGTCGCCATTGCCTTTACTTCTTCAACAGAAGCAAGTGTACCTTCGAAGACACCAGCTTTAATTTCTAAAGCTTCGTTATCTTTAGCGAAGTTGTTGATGATCTTTGCAGGTGCGATGACATCATCAGTTGAAAACGCGATTGCGTTTGGTCCTGTAAGATGTTCATTAAGCCCTTCAAGACCTGATGCTTCAGCCGCACGGCGAGCCATCGAGTTTTTGTAGACTTTGAATTCAACGCCAGCTTCACGAAGTTGTTTACGTAGGTCAGTTGCTTGTGCAACGTTAAGACCACGATAGTCAACAACCACCATCGAAGCAGATGCTTTCATCTTGTCCGCGATTTCTGTTACGACTGCTTTTTTCGCTTCTAATACTTTGCTCATCTTGACACCTCCTGTTTAGTTTAGGGGCATTTATACCATATGCATAAAAAGCCCTCCGATCTGCAGAACAGACGGAGGGCTGGAAAGTCGTCATCTTTTTTCAAAAAGAGCGTCTTGTCCCTCGGCAGGATAATTAAGTGGTCGCCCACCCCTACTGTCTGCGGTACAAATCGTATATTACAACAAACGTTATCCTACCAAAAGGCAGGGCGTATGTCAACTAATTATTTTACTGTTACTGAAGAAGGGTTGATTTTCACTGCAGGTCCCATTGTAGTTGTTAGGTTAACAGACTTCATGTAAGTACCTTTTGATGCAGCTGGTTTCGCCTTCTGAATAACTTCAAATACAGTAGCAAGGTTTTCTGCAAGTTTTTCGTTATCGAAAGAAACTTTACCAATTGGAGCGTGGATGATTCCAGCTTTGTCCGCACGGTACTCTACCTTACCTGCTTTGATTTCTTGAACTGCTTTAGTAACATCGAATGTTACTGTACCAGTTTTCGGGTTCGGCATAAGACCTTTTGGTCCTAATACACGTCCGATTTTACCGACTTCACCCATCATGTCAGGAGTCGCAACGATTACATCGAAGTCAAACCATCCTTGTTGGATTTTAGTAATATACTCTGCGTCGCCAACAAAGTCAGCGCCTGCTGCTTCAGCTTCTTTAAGCTTTTCACCTTTAGCGAAAACGAGTACACGTTGTGTTTTACCAGTTCCGTTTGGCAGTACAACTGCGCCACGAATTTGCTGATCATTTTTACGTGTATCGATTCCTAGACGGAAAGCAACTTCTACTGTTGCATCAAAGTTTGTTGTGCTTGATTTTTTAGCGAGTTCGATCGCTTCTTTGAAGTCGTATGCCGCTGTGCGGTCGATAAGCTTTGCAGCTTCTACGAACTTTTTACCTCTTTTAGCCATCAGATATTTCCTCCTCGATTGTGGTTTTAACGGAATGAACCTCCCACGATTAAGGGTTGCCGTGTTCTAGTGAACAACCGCAACCCCCAGATAACCATACAATGAATTGATAATCAGATCAGTCTTCGATCGTGATTCCCATACTGCGAGCAGTACCTTCAACCATTGCCATCGCTGCTTCAACAGATGCAGCATTCAAATCTTGCATTTTCTGTTCAGCAATTGCTTTAACTTCGTCACGCTTCACAACAGCAACTTTGTTTTTGTTTGGTTCGCCTGATCCTTTTTGGATTTTAGCTGCAACCTTCAACAATACTGCTGCTGGTGGAGTTTTAGTGATGAATGTAAATGAACGATCCTCGAATACAGTGATTTCAACAGGAATAATAAGTCCTGCTTGGTCAGATGTACGCGCATTGAATTCTTTACAGAATCCCATGATGTTGACACCTGCCTGACCGAGCGCCGGTCCGACTGGCGGTGCTGGATTTGCTTTTCCTGCTGGAATTTGCAATTTCACAAGCTTGATTACTTTTTTAGCCACGAGACACACCTCCTTAAGTCCGTGATGTGGTATTTGGGTTGCCCCTCCCACTCATATGTGCCTGCCGGCAATGCCGGTAGAATTTTGTTAATACGTTCAGACATTTCTATGTCTGACCTTTGAAATAATATCACTATTTAGCTCAGTTTGCAAGTAGGAACGAATTATTTTTTCAGCTAGTTCGTTCTACTTGTTCAAAGTCCAGCTCCATATTTGTTTCGCGTCCAAACATGTCCACCGAAACCTTGACCTTGCCTTTGTCGAGCTCAATTTCTTCGACCTTACCTTGGAAGCCAGCAAATGGTCCTTCTAGCACTTCTACCATTTCGCCGATGTCGAAGTCGACATCCAATTTACGATCTTTCATGCCCATTTGTTTCAGGATGAATGTAACTTCTTCCGGTAATAGAGGTGTCGGTTTCGCTCCGCCGCCTGAAGAACCGATGAACCCTGTCACACCCGGAGTATTACGCACAACATACCAAGAATCATCTGTCATTATAATTTCGACAAGGACATATCCAGGGAATGTTTTACGCATCACAGTGCGCTTTTTACCTTCTTTGAAATCCGTTTCTTCTTCTTCCGGAACGATGACACGGAAGATCTTATCCGCCATTCCCATCGTTTCAACACGTTTCTCAAGATTGGCTTTCACTTTATTTTCGTACCCAGAGTACGTGTGGACGACGTACCAATTTTTTTCCATTTCCATAACGATGAGGACTGTGCGTCCGTCCCTCCTTTTTTGTTCAAATGAAAAAACCCGTTCTTTCAAATAGACGGGATATTTTCAAATTGCTATTCATTGTGCTCTATTATAACGCAACATACCATTCCATTACCCGTGATAAGCCTAGATCCACGAGTCCGAAATAGACGGCCATGAAAACTACAGTACTAATAACTACGATTGTGTAACGCGTCAGTTCTTTGCGTTTTGGCCAGCTGACTTTCCGCATTTCCGTGACAACATTTTTAAAGAAACTTGTTATCTTACCCATTCTTTTGCAAACCTCCGAATAGTAGATATGACGGCCTAAAGTCTAGCCAGACCCTCACGCTGTTTGTCTGTGTAATGTATGTTCATTGCAATGACTGCAGTGTTTTTTCAGAACCAGCCGCTCTGTTGTTTTGTTACTGCTAGCTGGAAGTGAATAGTTCCTGGAGCCGCATTTCTCACAGCTTACTACAATTTTTTTTGACATATCTAGTTAACACCTAGTCTTTCCATAGTCTTGATAAAGAGTACCACTTTCTACATGCCTATGTCAATGCAAGGATAGTCAGAAAATTGGAATGCTTTAAGTTACAACGTCAACTTGCATATAACGTTCCAATTTCCTTTTAATGCGCTGCAACGCATTATCAACTGATTTCACTTGCCTATTTAGCACTTCAGAAATCTCTTGATACGATTGACCATCGAGATACAGACCAAGCACTTCCTTCTCAAGACTGCTTAAAACTTTATTCATTTCAACTTCCATTTGTGTGAAATTTTCTTTGTAAATCATTAAGTCCTCGGGATCGTCATTTGCTGAGCCTGTCAACACATCTAACAGAGTACGATCCGATTCCTCATCGTAAACGGGCTTGTCTAAAGATACAGAGGAGTTAAGCGGAATATGCTTTTGACGAGTCGCGGTTTTAATGGCAGTGATGATTTGCCTTTTAATACATAACTCTGCAAATCCTTTAAAGGAGCTTAGCCGATCTTCCCGGAAGTCGCGGATGGCCTTATATAATCCAATCATTCCTTCTTGGATAATATCTTCCTTGTCTCCGCCCATCATGAAGTAGGAACGTGCTTTCATCCGGACGAAAGATTGATATTTTGTAATGAGAAAGTCCAATGCATCGGTATTTCCTTCTTGAATGATTCCAATTAGCTGTTCATCAGAAAAGGTACTGAAGTCTATTGTTCTAGGTGCATAAGCTATCTTTTCCGCCATTCCCCATCACTCCGGTCTGTCATACTAGTCCGTCAATTATAACTCATTAATTTTTTTCGAGTCAACCGCTCACCTGTTCCCTCTCCGCCACTTCTCAAAAACTTCCGCAACTTCCTGCGACAATTGTATTTTAGAAAAAGGACGTTCCTCTTGAATCTTACGAACTTTTGCAGAAATAATCTTCTCTATTTCCTTCATTTCAATTTCCAGCTCACGCGCAGAAATTCTCAGTGCACCTTGTCCAAAAATCATCCATTGTTCTGTCAGGTCCGAGGTTGCCACATGAAGTTCCACTCTTCTGCCCAGTAATTCAGAAACCAACTTTTCTATCCGTTCATCAGCCGTCTCATTCTCTCTAGTAAACACCACTTCCACGTTAGCACGACGCTGTTTGTTTTCAATTCCCGGCACTAAGTATGCGTCAAATACAAGTATGACTTTCCACCCTTTGTATGCCTGGTATTCTGCTAGCTGTTCAATTAAGCGGTCCCGCGCTTCCGCAAGTTTAAGACGTTTCAACTCACGTAATTCTGGCCATGCACCGATAATATTATATCCATCAACTAGCAGGATATCTTTTTTCATGGCGCAGTGGAATTAGGCAACCGTTTGCGCAAAACTTCGTACATGAGAAGTGAAGCAGCAACGGAAGCATTGAGTGATGTTACATGGCCGCGCATAGGCAAATGGTAAAGAAAATCGCATTTCTCTTTTAATAATCGCGACATTCCTTTACCTTCACTGCCGATAATCACGGCGAGAGGTAATGTTGCATCCATCGTCCGATAGTCAGCAGACCCCGCTGCATCTGTCCCCGCCACCCAAACGCCTTTCTTTTTCAACTCATCCACAGTTTTCGCTAAATTCACAACACGTACAACAGGGACATGTTCGATTGCACCCGTTGAAGCTTTTGCAACTACACCTGTGAGACCAACAGAACGCCTTTTGGGAATAATAATCCCGTGGACTCCAACCGCATCCGCAGTCCGCAAAATCGACCCTAAATTGTGCGGATCTTCAAGCTCATCTAACAACAATATGAACGGATCTTCCCCACGTTGTTCTGCGATGGCAAAAATATCATCAAGTTCTGCATATTCATACGCCGCAACAGAAGCAATAATTCCCTGATGATTCACATCCAACAGTTGGTCTAGTTTCTTTTTAGGAACTGCTTGTACAATAACGCCTGCTTTTTTAGCGAGCGTCGTAATCTCACCAATGCTTTGTTTGTTCAAGCCTTCTGCAATCCAAATTTTATTGAGCTCCCGACCTGAACGCAACGCTTCAACGACCGGATTTTTACCGCCAATCAATTCAGTTTCTTCAGTTTCCGACATTCTCTTCTCCTCCTTCGATAAATTCAATTGCCTTCCGAATGAATTCATCTGTACGTTCACTTTCGCCTAACAAGTATAAATAACCGATGACCGCTTCAAATGCAGAGCTGTGATTATACGTAAGAACATCTGTGTTTTTCGGTACAGAACCTGATTTCGCGTTTCTGCCTCGCCGCATTACGGCCAGTTCTTCTTCCGTTAAAAAGTTTTTTTCGATCATTGCGTACAAAATAGCAGCTTGTGCTTTCGCAGAAACAAATCGGGTCGCTTCTTTGTGGAGAATATTCGGCTTAACCCGCCCAGAACGCAGGAGGTGCTCCCGCACCGCCTGCTCATAGACAGCGTCTCCCATATAGGCAAGGGATAGAGCTTTTAGCTGACGCACATCACTAGGGCGTAAACTATACTCACTCATGATCGCTTCCACCGCACGCCTTGTGCAGTGTCTTCTAGAATAATCCCCTGCTCTTTCAATTCGTCTCGGATTGCATCAGCACGTGCAAAGTCACGATTTTTGCGAGCTTCTAAACGCTCTTCGATTAACTGATCAATCGCTTCATCGTGTAATTCTTCCTTTTCCTTAAACGGCAATCCAAGTACATCCATTAACTGATTGAATGTCTTCAAGAAGGATTCCAATACTGCTTTTTCAGTGTTTTTTTCCATCAAGTAGACGTTCGCCAGGCTCGCTAATTCAAAAATGGCAGCAATCCCGTTTGCAGTGTTAAAATCATCATCCATCGCTTCTTCAAAAGCCGTTTTCTGCTCTTGAATTTTGTGTAGCCAAATATCATGCTGATCTCCATTATTTGCAGATACAGCTAGACGATGTTCGGTATTTTGATACGCTGTGCGAATTCGGTCCAATCCATTTGCAGCGCTTTCCACAAGGTCTTGTGCGAAGTTGACCGGTGACCGATAGTGAACAGAAAGCATGAAGAACCTCAACACTTGTGGGTCAATCTGCTGAATAATATCGTGAACTAATACAAAGTTCCCAAGTGACTTAGACATTTTTTCATTATCAATATTAATATAACCGTTATGCATCCAATAACGCGCAAATTGCTTTTCTGTGAGTGCTTCCGACTGGGCAATTTCGTTTTCGTGGTGAGGGAATGTTAAGTCTTGGCCTCCTGCGTGAATGTCAATTGTATCACCAAGCAGTTGACGCGCCATTACAGAACACTCAATGTGCCAGCCCGGACGTCCTTCTCCCCAAGGGCTGCTCCACGAAATTTCTCCTTCTTTTGCAGCTTTCCATAACACGAAGTCCAAGGCGTCTTGTTTACGTTCACTTGCTTCAATACGCGCACCGATTTTCAGCTCATCAATCGATTGGTGTGAAAGCTTTCCATATCCATCAAACTTTCGCGTTCGGAAATAGACATCCCCTTCAGATTCATAAGCAAATCCTTTTTCGATTAATAGGGTAATGAAATCAATTACATCTTGGATATGATCCGTAACACGGGGATGCAAATCCGCTTTCTTACAGCCAAGTGCGCCAACATCCTCAAAATACGCTTGAATAAAGCGCTCTGTCAGCTCAGGTACCTCTTCTCCCAATTCATTCGCTGCTTTTATGATTTTGTCATCCACATCTGTAAAGTTAGAAACAAACTTCACTTCGTATCCGCGATATTCCAAGTATCTTCGTACTGTGTCAAAAACGATGACAGGACGTGCGTTCCCGATATGAATGTAGTTGTAAACAGTAGGTCCGCATACATACATTTTCACTTTTCCTTCAGTAATCGGAACGAACGGTTCTTTCTTACGCGTCAACGTATTATATAACTGGATTGTCATCATTTTTCATCCTTTTCATGCTTATTTTGTTGCTGAACGAGTAACTCGTTCAGTTGCTGTTCTAATTGGGTAATGCGCCCTTCCATACGTGCGCATCTATCAGAAACTGGATCCGGCATTGTGTGGTTCAGTCTATCCTTCACTCGGACTCCATTTGAAATAACGACTTTTCCTGGAATTCCTACAACCGTTGAATCTGAAGGGACGTCTTTTAAAACGACTGAACCAGCGCCGACTTTACTATTTTCCCCAACAATAATATTACCAAGTACTTTCGCCCCCGTTGCAACGAGCACGTTATTCTGCAGAGTGGGGTGGCGCTTCCCTTTTTCTTTACCCGTTCCACCTAATGTAACCCCTTGATAAAGTGTGACATCATCACCAATTTCACACGTCTCACCAATTACAATCCCCATACCGTGGTCAATGAATAAACGTCTCCCAATTTGGGCACCCGGATGAATTTCAATTCCTGTGAAAAAACGGCTTAGTTGAGATATTACGCGAGCTGCAAAATGGAAATTCCGTTTAAATAATGAATGGGCGATTCGATGCGCCCAAATGGCGTGAAGCCCTGAATAAGTTAATACGACTTCAAACGTACTTCGGGCTGCGGGGTCTTGTTCAAAAATACAGCGAATGTCTTCTTTCATTTTAGAAAACACGGCGAGCCCCCTTCCTGAGAAAATAAAAAACGCCCCTGTCTAATGACAGAGACGCATTTTGCGTGGTTCCACTCTTTTTCGATAGGCGGTAAAAGCACCTAACACTCGACGTCTATAACGCAGACGATACGTCCGGCTTACTAAATTTCAGCCCGGCGCTCAAAGGTGCATTTCTGTAAAACGAGTAACCCAGATCTCTTTCAGCCGATGAAGATCTTCTCTGAAGGGTACGTTTTACATACTTCTCCTTTTCAACGCTTTCTTATATACGATACGTTCTAATATTATCCTAATTGTACACGGCCTTTTCAGCTTGTCAACAATGGCTTACTGAACGAACTTTTCAACGCGTGCAATTGTTTTTTCTCGCCCCAGCAATGCAATGGACTCAGGCAATTCCGGCCCGTGCGCTTGACCTGTTGCGACGACACGGATTGGCATGAACAAGTTTTTACCTTTGTGACCCGTTTCTTTTTGAACGGCTTTAATTGCTGCTTTAATCGAAGCGGGATCGAATGTCTCCAAGTTCTCAAGCTGTTGCTTGAATGAAGCCATTACTTCAGGAATTTGTTCTCCTGCCAAGATTTCTTTTGATTGTTCATCATATTCGATTGTCTCACTAAAGAACTGGGCAGAAAGCTCAACAATTTCAGC
This sequence comes from Sporosarcina aquimarina, assembly GCF_033253705.1. Classification (GTDB taxonomy): domain Bacteria; phylum Bacillota; class Bacilli; order Bacillales_A; family Planococcaceae; genus Sporosarcina; species Sporosarcina aquimarina. The sequence goes on along the minus strand of NZ_JAUBDH010000004.1, from coordinate 156,872 downwards.
ACCGTAACTAAGCTGACTATGGTAAAGAGCGATTAAATCGTGAATCCACGCACTTTCTTCTGCTGTCATATCCTCACTCACCAGGCCTGCTTTTACGAGATGCGGCAGCGCTAATGCGACTACCTCATCGAGACTGAGCTTTTTAATATATTGATTGTTCATCCATGTTAACTTTTGCTTATCAAACATTGAAGGTGATTTTGAAAGACGGCTTTCATCAAACTGCTCGATGAGCTGTTCTTTTGTAAATAGCTCCTCTTCCCCGACAGGTGACCAGCCGAGTAAAGCAAAGAAGTTGAACATCGCATCCGGTAAAAACCCAAGCTCTTTATACTGGGATATAAACTGAATGATGGATTCATCACGTTTAGAAAGTTTTTTACGGTCCTCGTTCACGATAAGTGTCATATGACCGTAACGTGGAGACTCCCATCCAAAAGTATCGAATACCATCAGTTGTTTCGGTGTATTCGTCAAGTGCTCTTCTCCGCGGAAAATGTGAGACATCTTCATCATATGATCATCAATGACAACGGCAAAGTTATACGTTGGGATACCATTCGCTTTCACTAAGACCCAGTCTCCAATATCTTTCGATTCAAATTGAACACTGCCACGAACGAGATCGTCGATTGTGTATGTCACATTTTCAGGAACACGCATACGGATTGTATACGGCATGCCCGCTTCTTCTTTTTGTGCAACTTCTTCCGCACTCAAATGACGGCATGTCCCTTTGTACATTGGTGCTGCAATTCCAGCTTCTTTTTGCTTTTCACGCTCTTCTTCAAGTTCTTCAGTTGTACAGAAACACTTGTAAGCAGCGTCCTTTTCAAGCATCTCCTGTGAGTACTTCTTGTACGTATCCAGACGTTCCATTTGGCGATACGGGCTATATGGTCCTCCGATATCAACTGACTCATCATATTCAATGCCGAGCCATTTCAAATTATCTAACTGAGACAACTCTCCAGCCTCGATGTTGCGGACTGTATCTGTATCCTCGATTCGTACGATGAATTTCCCGCCATGGTGACGGGCAAACAAATAGTTAAATAATGCAGTTCGAGCACCTCCAATATGTAAATGGCCTGTCGGGCTCGGTGCATAACGCACACGTACTTCTGCTGTCATCACTAGACATCTCCGTTCTGTTAGTTCAAAAATTTTTATTGTATAGGTTAGTTTACCAAAAAATTATGCTTTCACCAATAGGATTGCTGCAAGAGTTGCGATTCCTTCTTCTCTGCCGACAAATCCTAACTTCTCTGTGGTCGTTGCTTTGATATTGACCTGCTCTGGTTTTGCATTCAATAGTGACGCAACTCGATTTTTAATCTCTTCAATGTGTGGTGCCATCTTAGGCTGCTGGGCCATGATTGTACAATCGATGTTGCCTAATTGATACCCTTCTTCTTCAACAAGTGCCCAAACCTTCTGAAGCAGGACAGCTGAGTCTGCATCTTTAAACGCCTCATCAGTATCAGGGAAATGATGGCCGATGTCTCCTTTACCAATTGCGCCAAGCGCTGCGTCTGTAACTGTGTGGAGCAATACATCAGCATCTGAATGACCGATTAACCCTTTTGAATGGGGGATTGTAATACCGCCGATAATGAGCGGTCGCCCCTCTGCAAATTCATGTACATCAAAACCTTGTCCTATTCTTATCATCATACCGTCTCCTCAAGCCGTTTTTTCAATAAGTATCCGCCATAAGCAAGATCTTCTGGCGTTGTCATTTTTATATTATCGTATGTGCTTTCTACAATTCGAACTTCTTTTCCATCGTGTTCAACAAGCATCGCTTCGTCAGTCCCTAAAAATCCTGCCCGTTCAGCATTACGGGAGGCTTGTTCCAGAAGTTCATAGCGGAATGCTTGTGGTGTTTGAATCACCCATAACCGCTCGCGATCCGCCGTTTCCTCTATTATGCCATCTTTAACGTATTTCATCGTATCTTTCACTTTCACCCCTGCGACTGCCGCTCCAAACTCATAGGCACTGTCAGCAAGTTTATGAATCACATGCTGTGCGATGAATGGACGGGCTGCATCGTGGACAAGCACGATGCCTCTCGTTTTATGGGCCGCTAAACACGCAGCCACACTATGCTGTCGTTCGGTTCCGCCTTCAGGCAGGGATTTAACTTTGGTAATCTGTGCGCGCTTAATAATTTGTTCAATTTTAGATCTTTCAGATTCTTTGACCGCTAAAATGATCCCTTCACACCATGGGTCTCGTTCAAATACGGATAGAGTATGAGCTAAAATCGTTTGTCCCTCAAGCTCTAAGAAAAGTTTATTATGCCCTGCCCCCATCCGCGTTCCACTTCCGGCAGCAGGCATCATGACTGTGTAATTCATCTTGACTCCTTTACCACTCTCGATAATTAGTGGATTTTGGATTGTTTGCTGTTTTTAGGTTTTGCAAAAATCATTCGGCCTGCTGATGTTTGAAGGACACTTGTTACGACCACTTCAATTGCCGTCCCGATATAATTACGGCCATCTTCTATAACAATCATCGTACCGTCATCTAAATAAGCGACACCTTGGTTGTGCTCTTTTCCGTCTTTAATAACTACTACGTGCATCTCTTCACCAGGGATAACAACAGGTTTGACGGCGTTTGCCAGATCGTTGATGTTCAGCACATCCACACCATGTAAATCTGCAACTTTGTTTAAGTTGAAATCATTTGTTACAACGAGGCCGTTCATCTTTTTTGCTAGCTTCACTAACTTCAAGTCTACTTCAGCTACATTTGGGAAGTCTTCATCAGTAATTAAAATCTTTTTCCCGTCACCTTCTTGCAGACGGCGTAAAACATCTAACCCTCGTCTTCCTTTAGTCCTCTTCAAGGTATCTGCAGAGTCGGCAATATGCTGTAATTCCGTCAATACAAACTGAGAGACTACTAAAACACCTTCAAGAAACCCAGTATCTACTATGTCTGCAATTCTGCCGTCGATAATGACACTTGTATCCAGTACTTTGTAGACAGCATCAGGTGAGTCAACTGCATCGGATTCAGAGTCTCTTTTTCTACCTAGATTCCGCATAGAAAATATTGCTGTTAAAAACTCATCTCGTTTTTTGAAGCCGACTTGGAAACTCAAATATCCGAGCAAGACCGATAACAAAATCGGTATAACTGAAGTAAATCCAGGAATTTGACTATTACTTAACCCCCACCCAGCCAAAAACGCGACGAACAATCCTACGATCAATCCTATTGAACCAAATAATAAATCTAATATCGGTGCATTCATCAGCAAATCCTCTAACCACTTTATAAAGTTGACTATGGGATCTGTTAAAAATGTACTGAACACAAATAAGAAAAGTGCTCCTAAAACAGCTGCGACATATGGGTTATTTATAAATGGCGATGATGTGAAAGAAGATAAGTCAAATAAGTACGGAAGAAATAATACACCCAGCGTCCCGCCAACTAACAGAAACATAATTTGCACCATTCGTTTTAGCATTCGATCCACCTCCTTTTAGTAAGTCTAGTATACCTGTATTCCCTGTTGATAGCTTTTTCGAACATAAAAAGCAAGGAATCCTGTACCTATTTAACAGGACTCCCGAAATCTAGTAAAAGTTTCTAAAGTGAAAGCATTTATTGAGGCAGGCATAACTCTAGGGCATCCCGTACTGTTTCGACCCCAACGACCTGAATACCTTCCGGAAATTCCCATCCGCCAATATTAGATGCCGGAATAACAGCACGCTCAAATCCCAACTTTGCGGCTTCCCCAACGCGTTGTTCAATCCGCGAGACTCTCCGCACTTCACCCGTCAGACCAACCTCACCAATATAGCAATCCGTGCCTTTAGGAGCTGTATCACGATAACTGGAAACAATACTCATCAATACCGCCAAGTCAATAGCAGGTTCGTCAAGCTTCACCCCGCCTGCCACTTTAATATACGCATCTTGTGCCTGTAATAGCATTCCCATTCTTTTTTCCAATACCGCCATCAGTAACGACACTCTATTTTGGTCAAGTCCTGTCGCCATTCTTTTTGGATAATTAAAACTGGAAGGTGTAACGAGCGCTTGAATTTCAACAAGGATCGGGCGTGTCCCTTCCATAGAGGCAACAATTGTCGAGCCGGCCCCTCCTTGGGAGCGTTCAGCTATAAACATTTCGGATGGATTCAGAACTTCCTTCAGTCCCGCTTGCAGCATTTCAAATATGGCAATCTCGTTCGTTGAACCGAACCGATTTTTCACACTCCGTAAAATCCGATAAGTATGATGACGTTCCCCCTCAAAATACAGCACCGTATCTACCATATGTTCAAGTAAGCGGGGACCCGCAATTTGACCATCTTTCGTGACATGGCCAACTAGGAAAATTGCAATTCCTTGTGTCTTTGCTATTTTCATCAGCTCTGCTGTACATTCCCGAACTTGCGACACACTCCCTGGTGCAGAAGCCACCTCCGGATGATGGATAGTTTGAATTGAATCCACAATAACGAATTTCGGTTTCACGTTATCAATCGTATTGTGAATTAGCGCAAGATCTGTTTCTGCGTATATGTACAGCTCATCAGATAACACGCCAAGACGCTGCGCACGAAGTTTTGTTTGTCGAATGGATTCTTCACCTGAAATATATAAAACCCGCTGCTGTTGGTTCGCTAATAAGGCAGAAACTTGCAGCAACAGCGTGGACTTACCTATCCCGGGGTCTCCGCCAATCAATACAAGTGAACCAGGCACTATCCCTCCGCCTAATACACGATTCAACTCTTCCATTTCCGTACGGACACGGGGCTCATCTTCTATTTTCACGGAATTGATAGGCATCGCTTTTTGCTTTACCGCATCAGAATGCTGGAATGCGCCTCTCGGACCCTTTTGAACGATTTCTGTTTCCTCATCCATTGTATTCCACTCACCACAGCCCGGACACCTTCCCATCCACTTCGGAGATTCATATCCGCAGGATCTGCACATGAATTTCGTTTTCTTTTTCGCCATACTTGTCCTCCAAACGACGAAGAGGACAGCCCCTCCCCAAGATTCGCACTTCGGGGCAGGCTATCCTTTTTGTCTGTTTCTTATTAATTCTTTACCATCTCTGCTCGTTCAGTTTCCACTGTGAACTCACCGTCTGTATAGTCAACTGTGACTTTTCTTCCGGATAGAGCGGTTCCTTTTAACAACTCTTCAGATAAGCGGTCTTCCACATGTTTTTGAAGCGCACGGCGAAGTGGACGTGCCCCGTATTCAGGATCGAATCCTTCATCCGCAATTTTGAGCTTCGCTTCATGAGTAAGTTCCAATTCAATATCTTGTTCAGCGAGTCGTTTGCTTAACTCATCCGCCATCAAGGTTACAATCTCTTCTAGCTGGTCTTTCTCAAGTGAGTGGAAGACAATCATTTCGTCCACACGGTTCAGGAACTCAGGACGGAATGCTTTTTTCAGTTCTTCCAGCATTTTCTTCTTCATATCGTCGTAATCTTGTTCCCCATCTTGAAGATTAAAACCGACATACTTATTCTTTCTCAACTCTTGCGCACCTACGTTAGACGTCATAATAATGACGGTATTACGGAAGTCCACTGTCCGGCCTTTAGAGTCTGTCAGACGTCCATCTTCAAGTACTTGCAATAAGATGTTGAACACATCTGGATGCGCTTTTTCAATTTCATCGAGAAGGATTACAGAATACGGTTTGCGGCGAACTTTCTCCGTTAACTGACCGCCTTCTTCGTATCCCACGTACCCTGGAGGTGAACCGACTAGTCGCGACGTAGCGTGTTTCTCCATATACTCGGACATGTCAATACGAATCATGGAATCTTCATCGCCGAACATTGTTTCTGCAAGAGCTCTTGCCAACTCTGTCTTACCGACACCCGTCGGACCTAGGAAAATGAATGAACCGATTGGACGCTTGGGATCTTTCAGTCCAGCACGCGCACGACGAATTGCTTTGGAAATTGCAGTAACCGCCTCTTTTTGACCGATAACACGTTTGTGCAGCTCTTCTTCCATATTCAACAGCTTCGATGACTCTGTTTCTGCGATACGGGCTACAGGAATTCCAGTCCACATTGCAACGACCTCAGCGATGTCGTTTACAGTTACTTCAGATTCCGTCTTGCCTTGTTTTTCTTTCCACTCTGTTTTCGTCTTCTCAAGCTCTTCTTTCATCTTTTGCTCTTTGTCACGATAGGATGCTGCTTTCTCAAATTCCTGGCTTTGAACTGCAGCATTTTTCTCTGAACGAATCGCTTCAAGCTTTTTCTCAAGCTCGCGAAGATTCGGAGGTGTTGTATACGAACGTAAACGAACTTTTGAACCTGCCTCGTCGATTAAATCGATCGCTTTGTCAGGTAGGAATCGATCCGAAATGTAACGGTCTGACATTTTTGCCGCTGCCTCAATTGCTTCATTCGTAATTTTCACGCGATGGTGTGCTTCATAGCGATCACGTAAGCCGCTAATGATTTGAATGGTTTCATCAACAGAAGGCTCATCGACCTGAATCGGCTGGAAACGACGCTCTAGTGCCGCATCTTTTTCAATATACTTACGATACTCATCAAGTGTCGTTGCACCAATACATTGCAGTTCTCCTCGAGCGAGTGACGGCTTCAAAATGTTGGATGCATCGATTGCACCTTCTGCTCCGCCTGCACCAATAAGTGTGTGCAATTCGTCGATGAATAAAATGATATTCCCTGCTTGGCGAATCTCTTCCATAACCTTTTTCATGCGGTCTTCAAATTCACCGCGATATTTAGTTCCTGCTACAACTGTTCCCATGTCTAGTGTCATAACCCGCTTATCGCGTAAGATTTCCGGGACTTCGTTATTTACAATTTGCAACGCAAGCCCTTCCGCAATCGCCGTTTTACCAACACCCGGTTCGCCGATTAAAACAGGATTGTTTTTCGTGCGGCGGGCCAGCACCTCTATTACACGCGTAATTTCTTTGCTGCGGCCAATTACAGGATCCAGCGTTCCTTCACGTGCAATTTCCGTCAAATCCCGAGCTAACCCATCTAATGTTGGTGTTGCTGCAGTGGCGGACGCATTTTGACCAGCAGTGCTTGAAGAATCATTGCTGCCTAATAACTGAAGTACTTGTTGACGTGCCTTGTTTAAGCTGACGCCTGCGTTATTAAGTACACGCGCTGCTACGCCCTCTCCTTCACGGATCAAAGCAAGTAAAATATGTTCTGTTCCGATATAAGAATGTCCCAACTTACGTGATTCATCTACAGACAATTCGATTACTTTTTTAGCACGCGGAGTATAGTGGACTATTGGCCCCACTTCTTTACTCCCCGTTCCAACAAGTGTATTTACGCCAGTTTCTATCGTTTCAAAGCTGACACCTATTGCTTCAAGAGCCTTTGCTGCGATGCCGCCACCTTCACGGATTAACCCAAGTAAAATATGTTCAGTTCCGATTGCTTCGTGTTTCAAACGAATTGCTTCTTCTTGAGCGAGCTGAAGTACTTTTTGTGCTCGTTGTGTGAATCGATTAAACATCATTAACATTCCTCTCCTTCTGCAAAAAAATAATTTCCTTCTTCTACTTATCTATATTCGACCAGACCTTCAAACAACCGGTTTCTTGAAGAATTGACTTTGACCATCTTTGACTATTTTACCGAACTAGAGACAATGACGCAAAAGAGACGCTTAGCAATCATCTGTATCTGACTCTGCTTCTGTTTCAGATGATCTTCGTTCCAGCCTTTCTCTAAATAGTTTAGCCCGACTAATATCTAATTCTTCAGAAGTCAGTTCTTCTCCTTCATAATGCTGCAAAAATCCTGTTTGCATAAAGATCATTAACTCGTTCAATATATTCATATCAACATCTTCGATTAACCCTAGGTCTATACCTAGCCGTACATCAGATAAACATCTCGCGGCTTCTGAAGAAGGCAGTAATCTTGCATACGAAATTGTACCAAGTGCTCGAAACACCCGATTTTCAAGCGCAATGCGAGACTTTTCCACAAGAAGTTCCCGAGCCTTTCGTTCAAGAGAAATCAGTCGCGAGACACTATTTGCAAGTTCCGCTAAAATTTCTTTCTCGGTCTTCCCGAGGGTTAATTGATTGGAAACCTGATAAACATTCCCCGGCGCCTCACTTCCTTCTCCATAGCTTCCGCGGACAACCATTCCTAATCGAGATATAGCAGGAATGATCCGGTTAATTTGCCGCGTCATTGTAAGGGCAGGAAGATGAAGCATCACTGACGCACGCAATCCCGTTCCTGTATTCGAAGGACAGCTCGTTAAGTATCCAAACTGCTCATCAAACGCGTAAGGTAACTTATTCTCAAGTAAATTGTCTGTTTCATCCGCCTTATTGTAGGCATTTTCAAGTTGCATACCTGGGTAGATACACTGAATGCGCAAATGGTCTTCTTCGTTGACCATAATGCTGATTGTTTCATCATCTGAAAGCAATACTGCCCCAAATTGTTCCGCTTTAGCCAGCTGGGGACTGATTAAATGCTTTTCCACTAACGTTTGTCGTTCAAGTGATTCCAAATCATTCATTCTCGTAAAGGAATACCCTTTTTTTCCTTCACTAAGCAATGCATCTGAAACAATTCGTCCTACCTCGTCAGCTTGTTCGTCAGAGAACGCTATCGGAAATCTAAACCCACGAAGATTCCGGGCAAGTCGGATACGTGTAGACATCACAATATCGGAATGTTCACCATGGGGGACCATCCAGCCTGTCACGGCATCATGCATATAGCGGTTATTGCCCACTGCCGTCGCCCCCTTCCGCTGTTTCGATTGTGAGTTTTTGCTTCCAATCTTTTATTTCATCTCGTATAACGGCTGCTTGCTCAAACTGCTCACCTTGTATGGCTTCCTGCATATCTGAACGGAGTTCTTCTATTTTCTTTTTAATCGTCATCTTTTCATTAAATGATGCCGGAACTTTGCCCGTGTGGACCGTACTTCCGTTATGAAGCTTTCCAAAGACTCTTGGAAGCCGTTCTCGGAAGGTATCATAGCAAGTGGGACATCCGAATTTCCCAATGTCTAGAAAGCGAGTAAACGTCAGTCCGCATTCAGGGCATTCAGGCATCGTTTGAAATTCTCTTGGCTGGGCTTGCACCGACTCTCCACTGAGCCATTGAGAAAGAAATTGCTGAATGGACAGCGGTTCCTGATTCGGACTAAATGAAAACGACTGCAAATTGAATGCGCACTTCTCACAAAGATTGCGCTCAATCGGACCGTTTTGTGTGTCCTGTGACAATATGACGGTGGCCTGTCGTTCTTTACAGTTTTCACAAAGCATCTTTTAACACCCCATCGTTTAAAATCTAGTTACTCAGATTGCTCATATAATAACGAAAATAACATCGCTTGCAGAATTCGCGCGCGAATTCTATCTCTTTCTGGCAACGGATAATGTAAAACAGAACGATCCACTGCTGAAAGCATAAGGCCAGCCTCTCTTTTAGATATTACTTGCTCAGCTAAAAGCCTATAGACTACATCTTCGGCCATCGTATACGACGCCCCTTCTTGCAGACTATCCAACACATGGTCAAGCAGCTCTTTTCGAGAATTCGTTTGGACCCGGTAAATACGGATATATCCCCCTCCGCCACGTTTAGATTCCACTGCATAACCTCGCTCCAGTGTAAATCGTGTTTTTATGACGTAGTTGATTTGAGAGGGGACACATTGAAACTTTTCCGCCACTTCATTGCGCTTGATTTCCACGATTCCATTATCTTCATGTTCGAGAATCGATTTCAAATACCCTTCTATGATGTCGGAAATATTACGCATCTTCTCACCTCTTTTTCAGCACAGTCTTTTCGCTGACTTTGACTATCTTTGACTTAATTGTACCGCATTAAACTAAAGGCGTGCAAGAAATTTGCAATCAGACAAATTCATAAAAAAAGATAAAAAAGTTGAACATTTTAGGTTTAGTATGTTTATATTAAAGGTATAGAATGAAGTCGAGGATTTTTTTCTGACCTCTTTTTTCCTCTCCCTATGTTTGAACCCCAAACAAAAAGCTCCGGGTACACCCATACCGACGGAGGAGATTTACACAATGAACTGGTACGAGAAATTAAGCGAATACTTTCCAATCGAAGAGATGAAGTCAAAGGAACACATGGATGCTTTACTGAAAGACAAGCATAATGTCTATAGAAAAGATGAAGGTCCTAAACACGTACTTATGTACGTCGAAACAGAATCATTTGTTTTTGTAGATTATTTGTTTGTTTCATCTGCTTCGCGCGGCGAAGGCCTTGGAAAGAAGTTATTAACGCAGTTAAAAGAAAAAGGCAAGCCGATTTTGCTGGAAGTTGAACCCGTCAATTATGAAGATACGGATACAGAAAAACGCTTGCGCTTTTATGCCCGTGAGAACTTCCATCACGCATCTCGCATCGGCTATAGCCGCCGCTCACTCGCAACGGGAGAACAAACCGACCTCGAAATCCTTTTCTGGTCTCCTGAAGATGCCGATGAAGAGTCAGTATATGATGCAATGAAGATGACGTATGAAGAGATCCACACGTATAAGGATGATGAATTCTACGGTGAATCATACGACCCTATTGAAAAAGTTTTAACGTACAGTACAGAAGGCAAAACAAACATCTTAAAACCGTTCGCATCTGTCGGAGCATAATGCAGACAGCAGCGTGTTAATAAATAAGAAAAGCAGAAGCGACTTTCCTAGCTTCTGCTTTTCTTATATTCATTTATATATCTCATTCAGCGAGTGAAATATTAGCCATTTCTTTCACGGGTAAGAACAACTCGCCTGTTTCAAGATAAGTTATTGTTAACTTATCACCTTCTTGGATATAGACAGCCTCGGGAATTGTCTCTGTAGAAATCAGGAAGTTTCGTCCGTCATCCGCTTTTACAGATACCAAGGTAAAGTCGCCTGAAGGTTCTTTATAGACACGTTTGACAGTGATTGCTCCTTTCGTCTCTTCGGCACCTGAGCTGCCGTCCACTGTACTGCCGCCGCGCTGCAGCGCAGTTTTATATAGTTTCAGCGCATCATTCGGTGAATTACCGAATACCGAAATTTCCGGATTCGCTGCTGAGACAATGAAGTAGTTTTGGAGGAAACCATTGGAATCCAGCACAGGTGTTAACCAGCTTGCTTCCCCATAGAAGTTATAGAGGACAGGCATTTCACCCGACCACTTTTTCTCAATGAATTTCTTTTCGATAATTTGCAGTGCCCCTTGTGAATCCATATAAGATTCCTCTAAATCGCCCGTGTAATAGGTTGCTTTACCCGTACGTCCATCTGTCAGCGCATAGCCGATCATAGAATCGACGCCTTCTTTCGGACTTGTGAAGTCAGTAAAGTAGTACATATGTCCATTTTCATCAAAAATGGGGCTGACGTTTGCTTCTGTTCCCTCATCAGATGGAAGTTTGACGTCTTTCTTGCCGACAATGGAGTTCCAGAATCCATGGATATACTTACCGAAATAACTGTTTTGCAAACTGACTGCTTCTGGCGAAACCGCACCATCGATATAATCTGGAATATCCGCGAGTGCAAATTTCTCAACCGCTCCCGTCATCGGATCCGTCATAACAATCCCTTTCACATCAAATCCATTTCGTGCAGTGATGAATTCTCCGTAAGAGCGGATATAGTGAGGATTTCCTTCATCATCGATTTCTAACTGAACATCCCCATAAAAAATCAGTTCAGGAAATTGCAAGCGCATATGACGGTCCACTTGTTTGTTAAAGTAAGAAGTCTCCGTGTACGTCATTTCAGACGCTACAAATTTCGGATTGTCTGCAGAGTCCGTTGCGCTCATTCGGAAGTAGCCTGGCGTCGTCTTGCCATTCCACCATTTGAAGAATCCAGAAAATTCAACAGGAGCAATATATACATAATCGTCCTTCACTTTTTGAATTTGCAGATGACCTAAGTCGTAGTAACTGGTATTCGGTACTTGCCCGAATGCTTTTTTCATTTTGTTTCTCGCAAATTTAGGCGGCACGCTGGCAGGCGTCTGCGTTTCATCGAACGCTTCGATTTCTACTTGCTGATCCATTTCAACCGCTTGGTATTTCGTGTTCGCATTCCATAAAGGTGCAGATAAAATGTAAACACCTGCCATTACAGCGATTCCAGCAACGGCAATTTTCACTTTTCTAAATGCACCATCATCTAAAATAGCTCCTAGTATAGCGGCAGCTAACAACACAATCCATAACGAAGACCAATGCTGGTCAAGATTCGTTGAATAGTAAAATATAGAGATACCTATCGCGATTACAACGGCAGCCGTGATCAGAAGTACCCCCCTGAAGCCGGAACTGCTTTCTTTTTCATCAGCAAAGCTGCGTTTGTGCAAAGGTACAGCTAATACAGCAGCGATAATACCTGCAATCAAAGAAAATAAGAGTAAGTGAATCATTTGTATTCCTTCCTTCCATTTGTTGAGTATCTATTTCTATATACGGAAAGAAGATAAAAATGTTTCAATTAGTTTAATCCTGACATAGAAAAAACCGATACCCCTTCATAAAGGGATATCGGTTCAACACATTAAATAGAACGTCTTGTTCTTAAGATTTTAGCCATACGATGACCGAAAACTCCTGCCAACACAGACAGAATAATATCTTTTGGCAATGGCGGCAACATCCAAATCCATGCAATTTTGTACGTGAACGCATCCGGTGCTGCTGCCCACAGCTTGTACGCGATATACATCCAGTTAGTTCCGATTACGTAATTGACTGCGCATCCTACTAACGCTGCAATCACAAAGCTTGCCACTGAGCTGTTCCTTTCAATGATTAATCCGACAACATATGCTACAAAAATAAAAGATAGAATAAATCCGAAGGTCGGACTGACAATTGCACTGAATCCGCCGCTGAACTTCGCAAACACCGGTGCTCCGGCTAATCCAATTGCCATATATACGGTCATTGAGACAGCTCCATAACGGCTTCCAAGTAAAAGTCCTGCTAACACCGCAAAGAACGTTTGCAGGGTAATTGGCACGCCACTTACTGATAACGCGGGTAAAAAGTATGTAATATTTGCTCCAATCATCATTAACGCTGCAAACATCGCTGAATAGACAAGCCCCAGAGTTCCAGTCATAGTCTTCGATCGATTCGGTTTCATAGTTGCCGTTGTCCCCATTAATAACACCCCTTTAACTATATAGTTATAGATTAAAAGGTATTTGACATTGTGTCAACTTATTTTTTAAGATAGTTAACTCAAATTTAATTATAAAAAAACTGACATTTGGGTCTCTGTCAGTTTAACGTCTTTTTCCTTCATCTTTCGGAAATAAGAAAAATGAGATGACGCCACTTAAAACCATAGCACCCAGTGTAATATAAAATCTAGACATGACAGGCACATCTGTAAAGTTTTTGTTAAGCATAACCCAGGCAATCCCGCCAACTAATAGTACCATCGGGATGACAAATTTAAACGCTCTCATAGCAATCTCCTTTCCTTGCATGTCCTCCCAGTTTACCACATACGTTAGGTAACTCACAGTTCACTATTCACAATGTGTATTGACGGAACTCTCAAACAACGGTATGATATGTTAAATTATTCACACAACTCAATAAATCATTCTTATCAAGAGAAGCGTAGGGATCTGGCCCGTCGATGCTTCAGCAACCAGCCATTAGGTCAGGTGCTACTTCCAGCGGATTCGTATGTCCGGCAGATGAGAAGGAGACAATCATTTATATGACAAAGCCTTCTTCGTATTTAAAAGAAGGCTTTTTTATTTTTCTCTACTTCATTGCTCTGCCGTAAGAAAGGATGATGTCTAATGAAATTACTCGATCGATTGAAAACAGAAGTGTTGACTGCTGACGGCGCCATGGGAACACTGCTTTACGCCGAGGGTCTGGACTTCTGTTATGAACAATTAAATATAGAAAAGCCAGATACCATTCAGGAAATCCACGAACAATATATTCATGCAGGGGCGGATATCATCCAGACCAATACGTATAGCGCTAATTCTTATAAACTCGCGCGTTATGGATTAGAGCATCGGGTTAAAGAATTTAATGAAGCCGGGATTGAAATTGCTAAGCGTGCAGCCGCGCCGGGCGGTCAATTCGTGCTTGGCACAATTGGTGGCATTCGGAGTATCCGGAAAAGCGACGCAACGATTGATGAAGTCTTATCGATTGTTCAACAGCAGGCTGATCCATTACTCGCGGGGAATCCGGACGGCTTATTACTTGAAACGTATTACGACTTTGAAGAGCTAACTGCAGTTGTTAAGCACCTGCGACAACAGACCGACATTCCTCTCATCGCACAAGTTTCAATGCATGATCCTGGTGTTCTGCAGAATGGACTGCAATTGAATGATGCATTACATCGATTGGAAGACCTAGGTGCTGATGTTGTAGGAGTTAATTGCCGCCTTGGTCCGTATCATACAATTCAAGCATTTGAAGGTGTTGAACTTCCTAAGAAGGCATTTTTATCCGCCTTTCCAAACGCCAGTTTGTTAGATGTAGAAAACGGACGGATTGTCTATGTATCTGAAACTGATTATTACGGGCGGGCTGCCCGCTTATTACGGGATGAAGGTGTCCGGCTGATTGGCGGATGTTGCGGAACAACACCTGCGCATATTGTTGCAGTAAAATCTCAATTGGCTGATCTCGCACCCGTTACACAAAAAGTTGTAGTTCCACATAAACCGATTGTTATTCGTGATGCAGAACCGCCTCGTTATGAACCTTTATACTTAAAAGCAAAACGTGAGCGTACAATACTTGTGGAATTAGACACACCGCGGCACTTGGAAACTGAAAACTACTTCGAAGGCGCGCGCCAGCTTCAAGAAGCAGGAGCACACGCTGTAACGATGGCCGATAACTCTCTTGCTTCTCCCCGGATTAGTAACCTGGCGATGGCGTCTCTCGTGAAACATCAAGACGACATTCGACCACTCGTCCACATTACATGCCGGGATCATAATTTGATTGGTCTGCAATCTCATTTGATGGGTCTTGATGCACTTGGCATTCATGATGTTTTAGCGGTTACAGGAGATCCAACCAAAATCGGTGATTTCCCCGGTGCCACTGATGTTTACGATGTTTCTAGTCTTGAGCTCTTCCAACTTATAAAAAAACTGAATGATGGGATTTCTTTCTCAGGCCGCCCTTTACGTAAAAAAGCGAGTTTTTCGGTTGCTGGTGCATTCAATCCTAACGTTAGAGTTATAGACCGCGCTGTTAAGCGTCTTGAAAAGAAAATCGAGTGCGGTGCAGATTATTTCATCACACAACCGGTCTATACGAAAGAGAAAATTATTGAAATCCATGAAGCTGTCAAACATTTGGATACTCCCATTTTCATCGGCATTATGCCACTGACAACTATTCGTAATGCCGAATTCCTCCACCACGAGGTCCCTGGCATTAAGTTGTCTGATGAAGTGCTCGAACGGATGCGGGCTTGCGGAGATAATTGGGAAGCAGCCACTGCGGAAGGCATTCTAATCGCTCAGGAACTAATTGATACAGCGGCTTCACTGTTTAACGGCATTTACCTGATCACTCCATTTTTAAGATACGACATGACAGTAGAGCTTGTGCATTATATTAACCAGATTGACGCTACAGCAGAAAGAGAGGTGCACCATGCCACAAGCACAAATTGAACAACAACTCAAACAGCGTATTCTCGTTATGGACGGGGCAATGGGCACGATGCTTCAAAATGCCAATTTATCGGCAGAAGATTTCGGCGGTGAAGCGTATGAAGGATGCAATGAGTATTTGAATCTCACCAAGCCAGAAGTTCTGACATGCATCCATAAAGAATATCTAGAGGCCGGTGCTGATATCATCTGTACCAATACGTTCGGTGGCACGCCTATCGTATTAGATGATTACGATTTAGGCAGTGAAGCAGACATTATTAACCGCCGAGGAGCAGAACTCGCACGAGCAGCAGCTGATGCGTTTTCGACAGCTGACTATCCCCGGTTCGTTGCAGGAGCAATGGGACCAACGACTAAAACACTGTCTGTAACAGGCGGAATTACGTTCGACCAGTTAGCAGACGATTTCTATGTACAGGCAAAGGGGTTAATCGACGGAGGTTCGGATCTTCTTTTATTGGAAACTAGCCAAGACATGCTGAATGTCAAAGCGGGTTCCGTCGGGATACGTCGCGCCTTTAGAGAAACAGGCCGGGAACTCCCAGTGATGATTTCCGGAACGATTGAACCGATGGGAACGACGTTAGCCGGACAAAGTATTGAAGCCTTTTACGTTTCTATCGAGCACATTAAACCACTTTCAGTCGGATTGAATTGTGCAACAGGGCCTGAATTCATGACAGATCATTTACGTTCTTTGTCAGACCTTGCTACTGGATTTGTCAGTTGTTATCCAAACGCCGGTTTGCCGGACGAAGAAGGACACTATCATGAATCTCCTGAATCGCTTTCGAAAAAGCTGAAAGGATTTGCCGAGAAAGGCTGGCTGAATATTGTCGGTGGCTGTTGTGGTACGACACCTGCACATATTCAAGCGATTCGCACAGCAGTGAAAGGGATAACTCCTCGTCCATTACCTGCTGAAACGCACGGACATACTGTTTCAGGTATTGAACCCCTGTTGTATGATCCGAGTATGCGTCCTATATTGATCGGTGAACGTACAAATGTAATTGGATCACGTAAATTCAAACAGCTTATTGTCGATGGAAAAGTAGAAGAAGCAGCAGAAATTGCCCGGGCTCAAGTGAAAAACGGTGCTCATGTTATTGACGTTTGTCTCGCTAATCCGGATCGTGATGAGTTGAAGGATATGACCGATTTCATGAAAGAAGTTGTGAAAAAGATTAAAGCGCCACTGGTCATTGACTCGACCGATGAGAATGTTATTGAAGAAGCATTGAAATACTCCCAAGGAAAAGCGATTATCAACTCTATAAATTTAGAAGATGGTGAAGAACGCTTTGACGCTGTGATGCCAATCGTGAAAAGGTACGGAGCGGCCGTTGTTGTCGGTACAATCGATGAAATCGGGATGGCTGTTACTCGAGAACGCAAGCTTGAGATTGCAAAACGTTCGTATGATTTGTTAACAAACAAGTGGGGGCTTGCGCCTGAAGATATAATTTTCGATCCCCTTGTCTTTCCTGTGGGTACAGGAGATGCACAGTACATTGGATCTGCGGTAGAGACAATAGAAGGAATACGTCTTATTAAAGAGCACCTTCCTCGGGCTCTAACGGTTCTCGGCGTCAGTAATGTCTCGTTTGGTCTTCCTCCTGTAGGGCGCGAAGTATTAAACGCCGTGTATTTGTATCACTGCACACAAGCTGGACTCGACTATGCGATTGTGAATACTGAAAAGTTAGAACGTTATGCGTCCATTCCCCAGGCAGAAAACGATATGGCGAACGCATTATTATTTACAACGACCGACGAAACATTGGCAGCATTCACTGAGTTTTACCGCGGAAAGAAGAAAGAGAAGACAGAAGATGATATCCCGAAAACTGTGCCTGAACGTCTTGCTTATTACGTTGTGGAGGGGACAAAAGAAGGATTGATTGCTGATTTGGATGCCGCAATGGTTCAATTTGACGAACCGTTAGATATTATTAACGGTCCACTGATGACCGGCATGGCTGAAGTAGGACGATTGTTCAATACAAACCAGCTTATTGTAGCTGAAGTACTTCAGAGCGCAGAGGTCATGAAAGCTTCCGTCTCCTATTTAGAACAGTTCATGGAGAAAAAGGAAGATGATAACGGTAAAGGGAAAATCGTCCTCGCCACAGTTAAAGGCGATGTCCATGATATTGGAAAAAACTTAGTCGAGATTATACTAAGCAACAATGGTTTCAAAGTAGTTGATATTGGTATTAAAGTAACCCCCGCGCAATTGATCGAAGTCATCCGCAAAGAAAAACCGGATATTATCGGACTTTCCGGGTTACTTGTAAAATCCGCACAGCAAATGGTGTTGACTGCACAAGATTTTAAATCGGCGGGAATCGATTTACCCGTCATGGTGGGCGGTGCTGCACTTACTCGCCGTTTTACCGATACAAAAATCGCCCCTGAGTATGATGGGCCCGTTATCTATGCCAAAGACGCGATGCAAGGGTTAGATCTAGCAAATAGACTGCAAGGCAGTGAAAAAGATGTCTTGCTCCTTGAACTTGACCAGCAACTCGAAAAGCGCGCTGCAAATGATGCCATCAAGGCGGCTAAAGCGGCGGAAAAGACAGATACAGCAGTTGCAGTTGCCACACGCCCTGTGAAAACAGTTCGTACTGATGCTCCCGTTTTTGTTCCGAGCGATTTCCGGAAAAGGGTGCTGCGGGATTACTCTATTTCCCACCTCTCTCCATACGTAAATATGCGTACACTGATTGGGCATCATCTTGGACTTCGTGGGTATACGGATTCAACATTGCAAAAGCAAGAGCCGCGAGCAGTTGAACTGCATGACATGGTAACTGGATTTTTAGAGTCCGGAAAATTGGGTGCATCTGGTTTATATCAATTCTTCCCTGCTCAAGCAGACGGAGATGATGTTATCCTATATGATCCGCAAAATAGGATAACAGAAATTGAACGGTTTACGTTTCCGCGCCAGCAACAGCATCCTTTCCTATGCTTGGCTGACTATTTAAAGCCTGTAAATAGCGGAGAAATGGATTATGTTGCGTTTATGCAAGTGACAGCGGGTCATGGTGTTCGTGCTGAAGCGGAACGGTTGAAAGCAGAAGGAAAGTTTTTGGAGAGTCATGCGTTCCAAGCGACAGCATTAGAACTTGCAGAAGGTTTTGCGGAACGGGTTCATCAAGAAATCCGCGATCAATGGGGCTTCCCGGATGCGACTGACTTTACGATGAAAGATCGATTCGCGGCAAAGTACCAGGGACAAAGATTCTCTTTCGGGTATCCAGCCTGTCCAAACTTGGAAGATCAAGCGAAACTGTTTGGGTTATTAAAGCCAGAAGAAATTGGCGTCCACTTAACAGAAGAGTTCATGATGGAACCGGAAGCATCCGTGTCCGCAATCGTTTTTGCACACCCTGATGCCCGTTATTTCAATGTCGAATAATGAGGTTACAAAGATCCTGCAGCAGAGTGAAGTTACTCTGCTGCAGGATCTTTTCTTACGTTATCGTCTTCCCCAAGGCATTGGTCCAGGTCCCATCGGAGGTCGTTGAGGACCCCATTGCCCCATTCCTGGTCCGTAACCAGGCATTGCTTGAACCGTCTGTCCTGCCATTGTTTCATTCACTTCTGTGTAGTAATGGCGTGGGATTTGAACTGTATGTTGGCGGTTTACGTTGACGAACGGATGAACTACTGGCAACTCCTGTGGCGAGAACGTATCGTGGAAACGGTATTGAGTTGGGCAGATAACTGGTTGTGCCTGATTGTTACAAGGCTGCATCGGCGGCATTGGCTGTGGCTTCATGCAGCGGTTGTGATTTTGTTGCATCATCTTCATCACCTCCTCCCTCCATTACATGCAAGTTAGCATCTAGAGAACGGGCTCTCGCCTTGAAGAGGGAAAAATTGATGGAGAAGTTTGGTGTTTCAACACAAAAAACCTTCCAGAGGGAAGGTTTTTACTGATAGTCTCTTGGTAGTTCGTGTTCATCGAACCCTTTTTCTAAAGGAAGTTCCGGACTATGGTCAAGGAATCTGCTAAAGTCTGGAGCCCCTTCCCCAATCATGTGCAACATAGCGATGTAATCCATGTCGGTGCGTAAGTTCATTTCATCTGGATGAATGTTGTGACGTTCCACTTCGATCACCTTCCCTTAATGTAATCACAGAGGGGGACAATCAACGGCGAAAAGAGTAATACAGCCAAACAGACAACATTTTCTCAGCTATATTCTATCATGTTCGCACTAGAATGTAAAGATTATTCTGTTTACTATATCTATTCAGAACTTCAGAATTTGTTTCAGCTAATTTGATTTCGGTTATAGTAAGGATAGTAACCATAATAAGGAGGATCATTTATGAAACGAACGGTGTTATTCGATGGTGAATGTAACTTTTGTGATGCAAGTGTTCAATTCATCATAAAACGTGATCCCTACGAGCACTTCCAGTTTACTTCCCTTCAAAGTGAAACAGGACAGCAACTTTCCAAGGACTTCGGAATCCCCGAAGATGTAGACAGCTTAGTTCTTATTGAAAAAGGCAAGGCCTATACAAAGTCAGGGGCAGCGCTTCGGATCGCAAAGAAACTGGATGGACTTTGGCATCTTGCGTTTTTGTTTATCCTCGTGCCCTCGCCTATCCGAGACGTTGTGTATGATTTTGTAGCTCGCAATCGATACAAGTGGTTCGGTAAAAAAGAAGAAGCTTGTATGCTTCCAACACCTGCTGAGCGGAAAAGGTTCATTTGATTTCCCTGTTAACATAACAAAGGCGGCACCCATTATCAGGGTGCCGTCTTTGTTACGTTTGTAGCTGCGCAACCTCTTCATCGGTAAACGCACGTGAACGGGTAAGAAACCTTTTGCCTTCTACTCTTTCAAGTGAAAACATGCCGCCTCTTCCATCCACGACATCTATAATCAGCTGCGTATGCTTCCAGTACTCGAATTGACTCCGCAACATATAGAACGGAACACCGCCAATCGTTCCAAGAAGCACATCTTGGTCCCCTACGATTAAGTCCCCTTCCGGATAACACATAGGCGATGAACCGTCACAGCAGCCTCCTGATTGGTGAAACATCAACGGACCGTGTTTTTGTTCAAGCTGCTTGATCAACGCCAGCGTCGCTTCTGTCGCAATAACCCGCTCTGTCATTTGTTGCTCACCTCACTCGTTTGCTTAAAAGAATCCTTGCTTTTGTTCACTGTAGCTGACGAGCATATTTTTCGTCTGCTGATAATGCTCAAGCATCATCAAGTGGTTTTCTCGTCCGATTCCAGAAGCTTTATACCCGCCAAACGCTGAGTGTGCTGGGTAAGCATGGTAGCAATTCGTCCATACGCGACCTGCTTCAATACCACGTCCAAAACGGTACGCCGTATTCATATCTCGTGTCCAGACACCCGATCCAAGTCCGTACAGAGTATCGTTTGCGATTTCGAGCGCTTCTTCTTTTGTCTTGAACGTTGTCACTGCGACAACTGGCCCAAAGATTTCCTCTTGGAAGATGCGCATCTTATTGTGACCTTTGAAGACTGTTGGCTTGACGTAATATCCTTCTGCCAAGTCGCCCTCCAACTTATTTTGCTCGCCGCCAGTCAGACACTCGGCGCCTTCCTGCTTTCCGATGTCAAGGTACGACAAAATCTTCTCCAGCTGTTCAGTGGACGCTTGCGCACCCATCATCACTGTTGGATCAAGTGGATTTCCGACTTTGATTGCCTCGACCCGTGCCAATGCCTTTTCCATGAATTGTTCGTAAATGGATTCTTGGATAAGCGCACGCGATGGGCATGTACATACTTCTCCCTGGTTCAATGCAAACATCACGAATCCTTCTACTGCTTTGTCGAGGAAGTCATCGTCTTCTGCCATGACATCTTCAAAAAAGATATTCGGTGATTTTCCACCCAGCTCAAGTGTAACTGGAATGATATTTTGTGAAGCATACTGCATAATCATGCGGCCAGTAGTCGTTTCTCCAGTAAATGCGATCTTACCAATTCGCGGATTAGACGCCAGCGGCTTTCCTGCCTCCAGACCGAATCCATTCACAACGTTCAATACGCCCGCCGGCAATAAGTCCTCTATCAATTCAACGAGTACGAGAATGGAGGATGGTGTCTGCTCAGCTGGTTTCAGGATGACACAGTTCCCTGCAGCAAGTGCTGGTGCAAGCTTCCAAACCGCCATAAGAATTGGGAAGTTCCATGGAATAATTTGCCCAACAACGCCAATAGGCTCATGGAAGTGATAGGCAACTGTATCATTATCGATCTGGCTGACGCCGCCTTCTTGAGCACGGATTGCTGATGCAAAGTAACGGAAGTGGTCAATCGCCAATGGCAAGTCGGCATTTAACGTTTCACGAACAGCCTTCCCGTTCTCCCACGTTTCTGCTACCGCAAGCATTTCCAAATTTTCTTCCATCCGGTCAGCAATCTTTAATAGAATGTTAGAACGTTCCGTTACTGATGACTTCCCCCAAGCATCCTTTGCAGCATGTGCTGCGTCGAGTGCAAGTTCAATATCTTCCGCAGTGGAACGTGCTACTTGCGTAAACACTTTTCCTGTAACTGGTGTCGGGTTGTCAAAGTATTGTCCGTTGACAGGAGCTGTCCATTTACCATTTATGAAATTATCGTATCGTTCCTTGAAATTCACCTTTGCACCTTCTGTATTCGGGTTTGCGTAAATTTGGTTCTCAACTTGTTGTACCATTTCCATTCCTCCCATTTCTGCAAGTTTAGTAGAAAATCGATGCATGTACATTGCACACAAGAACACTCTATGTCGTGGTGCTCACGAGCATGAGTGATATATGCGCTTTCATTTGGAAATAAAAAAATTCTGTCATTACAATTATATCTGACTAATCGGACTATTACAATTTTATTCTACTATAGAAATCTATTCTTAACATTAATAACTTGTTAACGGCTCGGTAATAATTTGTTCATAATTTCGATTTACACTTACTTTATCAACAAAACGTAAAGGAGCGAGAGACAATGAATACATCTAAGAGTAAATGGTTGTTATCTACAGTAGGAGCAGGCGTGCTTGGTTCAGCGTTAACGCTTGGCACAGTTATGAATACAGATGTTTTAAAACAAGACAGCGGGATTCAGGCAGCTTCACAGTCGGAAACTACTACACCTTACAACGTCCAAACTACAGGCGCAACTTCTCAAACTTCGTTATCTGATATGGTGGCAGATGCTTCGAAGGCTATCGTGGGTATCGATAATTATCAATCCGCAGGGAATCGTTTTGCAGGTTCTTCTGAATCTCAAAAAGTAGGAACAGGATCTGGTGTCGTTTTTAAAACAGAAGGATCAGTAGCTTATATCATCACAAATAACCACGTAATTGAAGATGCCTCTAAGTTAGGGATTACGACAGCAAGCGGTGAAGAAACAGAAGCTACCCTTGTTGGAACAGACCCACTTACGGATCTGGCAGTCCTTAAGATGGACAAAAAGTATGCTGAAGGGATATTATCATTCGGAGATTCTTCAAAACTTCGTGCCGGTGATGCAGTCGTTGCAATCGGGAACCCACTGGGTCTGGACTTCTCGGGTACAGTGACCCAAGGGATTGTGAGCGCACCGACGCGTTCAATCGATGTAGAAACATCTGCAGGTAAATGGGAGATGGATGTCATTCAGACAGATGCAGCCATTAATCCAGGAAACAGCGGCGGCGCATTATTAAACTCTGCCGGAGAATTGATTGGGATTAACAGCTTGAAAATCTCCCAAAATGGCGTTGAAGGATTAGGCTTCGCCATTCCAAGCAATGACGTACAGCCACTTGCTGAGAAATTGTTGGAGGATGGTAAAATCACTCGACCGTATATCGGTGTTGGTCTTATCGATCTTGCTGAAGTGCCTGAAATGTACGTGCAAGATATACCGGATAGTGTAAAAGGCGGTGTAATGGTCGGCAATGTCGATTCTGCTTCCCCTGCTGGAAAAGCTGGATTTATAGAAAAAGATGTTATTACTGAAGTGAATGGTAAAGAAATCAACTCTTCGACTGCTTTGCGCAAACTTCTGTACACAGATCTAAAAGTAGGCGATCAAGCGAAATTCACGATTTATCGTGACGGCAAACAACAAGTGATCAGTGTGACTCTTTCTAGTAATGCCGATGTCGAGAAATAAGTTTGAGGTCCGCTGTTCAGATACCTGCCATTCAGGGTCTGGACAGCTTTTTCATTGGACAAATGTGTTGCATGAACAGACATTTCCCGATAGCTTTAAAGCAAAGGAGGCGAACTTCGTTGAAGATTCTTGTAATTGAAGATAACGAAAGTGTGTCACAAATGATCGAGTTGTTTTTTGAAAAAGAAGGCATTGATGGCGAGTTCGTCTTGGACGGGAAAGAGGGTCTGGAACGGGCACAACAACATACATGGGACTGCCTAATTATCGATTGGATGCTTCCCTCTATGGATGGTGTGACGATATGCAGGGCCCTACGAAAAGAAGGAAATGACGTACCAATTATTATGCTTACTGCAAAAGACGGCGAATCTGATCAGGTGCTTGGTTTAGAGATGGGAGCAGATGATTATGTGACGAAGCCTTTCAGTCCCCTTGCGTTAATGGCGCGTATTAAAGCGGTTACCCGCAGACGAACTGCAAAGGAATCGGAATCGGAGGCAAATCAAATACTTCAAACGGCTCACTTTCGTGTGAATGAAAACGCCCGCGAGGTATTTGTCGATGGTACTGCTGTAGAAAACTTAACTCCGAAAGAATATGACTTGCTCGTATTTTTCATCCGCCATCCT
Organism: Sporosarcina aquimarina; assembly: GCF_033253705.1. GTDB lineage: Bacteria > Bacillota > Bacilli > Bacillales_A > Planococcaceae > Sporosarcina > Sporosarcina aquimarina. The sequence continues at coordinate 132,366 of NZ_JAUBDH010000004.1, read as the reverse complement.
AAACAAGTTTTCTCAAGAGACCAATTACTTGAACGTGTCTGGGGATTCGATTTTTATGGGGATGATCGGACTGTGGATGTTCATATTAAACGGTTGCGAACTAAAGTTTCTGGTATTGGTGCGTCAGTGCTGCACACCGTTTGGGGAGTCGGTTATAAGTTTGACGAATCGGAAGGGGCCTCCTCATGAAAGTGAATTACTTTACTCAGCAGTTAGTCAGTCACGTCAGTGTGATTGTTGCTGCTGTCCTTCTAGTTGGGCTACTCTTTTCACATTTCTTCGAACAGTACGTTTACGATACGAAAACCGATGAGCTCGCACAATATGGCCATGCATTGCTCACTGACATCGACCGCGGACCGAAGCCTTCTCAACAAACACTTCAATCTTTCGGACAAGTGCTCAATAGCCGTGATATTCAATATAGTTTGTTCGATGAAAACTCGAAAATCATCTATTCAACTGGGCTAAAAACTCCCTTAATTGAACTCAATGAATCGGAATGGACACAACTACAAAGCGGCAAAACTGTTTCAGTACGGCAAGAACAAAGCCGTTTTGACCAATCCGTTACGTTTGTACTGCTTCCTTACTTTCAAGGACCACAGTTTGTCGGCGGTGTTCTGCTTACCTCCCCTATTGAAGGTCCTCGTGAAATTATTTCACAGATGAATCGATACTTAATTTACGCTGCATTGACTGCACTTGCTGTTGCTGTCATTTTGAGCGGCTTACTTTCCATCTATCATGGACGCCGCATTAAGCGTTTACGATTGGCAACTGCGGCAGTGTCTGAAGGGGACTATTCCGTTCGAATTCCTGAAAGCGGCCGGGATGAAATCGATGCACTCGCATCTGATTTTAATACGATGGTTCATGATTTAGATAGTTCACACGAAGAAATAGAGAATCTGGAAAATCGCAGACGCCAGTTCATGGCGGATGTTTCCCATGAACTCAGAACGCCTCTAACTACCATCCGAGGAACGATTGAAGGTCTGCGCAGTGATTTAATCTCTGAGAACGAAAAAGGTAAAGCATTACAACTGGCCAGTGGAGAAACGAAACGATTGTTGCGTCTCGTCAATGAGAACTTGGACTATGAAAAAATCAGATCTAACCAAATCACGCTTATCAAGCAGCCGATTCGTGTTCTGGAATTATTCGAAGTCATTCGTGAACAATTGGAACCTGCAGCTGAAGCGCGCGGGACAACAATTCGTATCCAAGCGCCCGACACATTGACTGTTCATGCTGACTATGATCGACTTACTCAAATCTTACTCAATATTACGAAAAACAGTATCCAGTTTACAGAAAGAGGAGAAATTTCGTTATTGGCGAAAACAGATAACCAACACGTCATACTGGAAATCCAAGATAGCGGAATCGGCATGGACGCTGAAGAAGTTGAAAAAATTTGGAGCCGTTTTTATAAAGCAATCGATTCACGTACTTCTAATCCTTATGGTGAATTCGGGCTTGGTCTTTCCATTGTGCGCCAACTTGTGGCCATGCATGGCGGGACGATAGAGGTTGCAAGTGAGAAAGGTCACGGTGCGTTATTCACAATCCGCCTCCCTATCGTACCTCTAGGATTCTGCGATGTGATTTTTAACTAATTCAGCGCCAGCCATTTATTGTAGTAGACCCTCGTGATACACTAAAGCGATGCAGTACGTCGAAACGAACCTGCAACTTTTTCTCTAAGGGAGTCTATAAAAATGGCATCATATTTAAAACAAAATTGGTTCTCGAACGTGCGCGCCGATGTGCTGGCTGGAATTGTTGTAGCCCTCGCACTCATTCCTGAAGCCATTGCTTTTTCGATTATCGCAGGCGTCGACCCAATGGTCGGATTATATGCTTCTTTCATCATTGCTGTGGTAATTTCTTTTACAGGAGGACGTCCAGGAATGATTTCAGCAGCCACTGGATCGATGGCCTTGCTAATGACACCGCTCATTCGTGAGTATGGTCTTGATTACTTACTCGCTGCGACGATACTAACGGGTGTGATACAAGTGATCTTTGGCGTCTTTAAAGTAGCCAAGCTGATGAAATTCATTCCCAATGCAGTCATGATTGGATTTGTAAATGCCTTAGCGATTCTAATCTTTATGGCACAAGTTCCGCATTTCCTTGGCATTTCAACCATGACTTACGTTTTCGTTGCGATTACATTGCTTATTATCTATATTTTACCTAGATTTTTCACTGCAATTCCTGCACCGCTTATTGCGATTGTCATCTTAAGTATCGTTGCAATCTACTCTGGAGCGAATTTACGGACTGTCGGGGATCTTGGTACAATTACTAAATCATTACCTAATTTCTTAATTCCCGATGTCCCATTCACGTTAGAGACTTTGATGATTATCTTGCCTTATTCAGTGGCTTTGGCGATTGTAGGCTTACTGGAGACGTTACTTACTGCAACTATCGTAGATGATATGACTGCTACGGATAGTGAAAAAAACAGAGAAGCACGCGGACAAGGAATTGCTAATTTCATCAACGGATTTTTCGGAGGCATGGCTGGCTGTGCGATGATTGGCCAATCTGTTATTAACGTTAAATCAGGAGGCAGAACGCGACTATCAACGTTTGTCGCAGGCGCATTTCTTATGTTTTTGATAATCGTATTAGGAGATTTTGTTGTTCAAATTCCGATGCCAGTTCTAGTGGGGATTATGATTATGGTATCCATTGGGACATTCGACTGGGGTTCGTTCTCATATATTAGAAAAGCACCTAAAGCAGACGCATTGGTGATGCTGACAACCGTTATTATTGTTGTCGCGACGAATGACTTGTCTAAGGGAGTAATTTCAGGAGTCGTGTTGAGTGCGGTTCTATTCGTTGCTAAAATTTCTAAAATTCATGTCGATCGAATTATTGAAGAGGATGCAATCCGTTACGCTGTACGGGGACAATTATTCTTCGCGTCTGTTGAAAAGTTTCACGAGTCATTTTCAATGGATGAAACAGCCCATATAATCATTCTCGATTTCACGGATTCTCAAGTTTGGGATGACTCGGCTGTGGTCGCAGTCACCAAAGTGACGGAAGCTTACAAGAGTAAAGGCAAGGACGTATCGATAATAGGCTTAGGAGAGTCCAGCAGGCGGCTGCTCAATGAGCTTATGGCCTGACTTTAAGGATAAATGGGGTGGCAAAGATGTATCAGAAGATTTTGCTTGCAGCAGATGGTTCCGAAAACTCTATTCGGGCAGCTAGAGAAGCTGCACGACTTGCAAACTGTTCAGACGACTCCATAATAACCATTGCTTTTGTCGCAGACTTTGACAAAGCAAAGGAATCTGTACTCCATGCAGAAAGTAAAGATTCCCTCGAACTGAAGCGGAGAAAACAACTCAAACCTGTCGAACTGATTTTACGTGAGTATGATGTGCCTTACGAAATCAAAATCTTACACGGGGACCCTGCACCAGTACTGATTGACTTTGCACATGCCGAGTTGTTTGACCTCGTTGTCATTGGCAGTCGCGGGCTCAATTCATTCCAAGAAATGATTCTGGGAAGCGTCAGTCATAAAGTAATGAAGCGACTGCACTGTCCTGTTCTGCTCATCAAATAAGAAAACCGCCGCCCACAATTGGGTGGCGGTTTTTCTATTAGTATTGCACTATCTAAATTACTCCATATGCTGAAGCGCTTTGGCCACGGCAACGGTTCTCTTTGCTTGATAATCCACTGCCGCTTGAATCGCTTTCCGGTCGGTCTTCATTTCGCCGTCTTGGTCAACTGCTACACTCGTCCCGTAAGGATTTCCTCCGGCTGCAAATAATGCTGGATCGGTGTAACCAGGTGCGACAACAATCGCTCCCCAATGGTACATCGTCGTGTACAGTGACAAAATCGTCGCTTCTTGCCCGCCGTGTTCGTTCTGTGCGGAAGACATCGCACTGACTGCTTTGTTGGCAAGTTTACCTTGCGCCCACAGACCGCCAACAGTGTCGATGAAACTTTGTACTTGTCCTGGGATGTTACCGAAGCGGGTTGGGATACTAAAAATAATCGCGTCTGCCCATTCCAAATCTTCAGGTGTTACTTCCGGTATGTCTTGGGTCGCTTCATGATGCTTTTTCCAAGCAGCATTCGATTCAATTGCAGCAGCAGGTGCCGTCTCTTTTACTTTCAACAACTTTACTTCGGATCCTGCTTCCTCTGCAGCAGCTGCTGCCCATTGTGCTAACTGATGGTTTGTACCTGTTGAACTATAATAGACGATTGCCGTTTTTGTCATGTGTATCCCTCTCCTTCATTGTCTTGAATTCAAGATAAATATAATTGAATCACGTTACGTTGTCAAAACACTTGCTCAACCTTTCAACATTCAGATGCAGTAATTTCTACATATTTGAATAACGCCAATACTGATAAGCAGTTACACCTGCCATATAGGCAAGCCCTTCGCTTCTGCTTTGATGAACAGGCACCCACTCTGACGCTTTGTCTGAACGCAAATAGACTTCGTGATCAGGAGATTGGTCATGGAAACCTGAAATATCAAATACCCCATTTTTTCGAAATACTGCTTGGACTTCATAATTAATATCAGGAGCGGTGGTGAGCGGATTGCCTACAGCATGTTTCAAGTTAAAACCGACTTCGTCAGATCCGTGTTCTAATCGTTCTATTTGAATCCCTTCGTCAGATGCCGTTTGTCTTTCGCGGACTTTCTTATCTAAACCTAAAGCTACACTCTCTCCCACTTCTTTTGTAAATTTCAGCGGATTGTTCGTGTTCCGGTAATCTACTTCAACTTCAACAAATGTACGGAAGTCTCTTGATTCAGGGTCAAACTTACGATTATCACCTTCAAAATACCGATTCGGAGAAAGTACATTTGGATTTTCCAAAACTTCGTCTTCCAAGAAAGTTTTATAAAGGAAGCGCCATGAATTGATTGAATCCGGATTTCTATAATCTGAAACCGGAATTAATAGCTTTGAAGGAGCTTGAATCGTCTTCATCATCGTGTATCCTTCAACAGATGATTTTTTCTGACTTGTTTTCGGATAGAAGACTCCAAGGACTTTTGCAACAAGGGATCGGGCGTTATTAAATGTCTCTTCTGATTCTGCAATAGAGCGTTCGCAGTATATGGCATACGTTACTGGAGCATGGGTCGGGAAATCCCTGTCAATGAATCGGTTTGCCTCCACTTGGGCAAGCTCTTCTCCATCCCGGTAAATCGTATACATTTCTACATCTTTCAAACACTCCCATGACAATGCTATCTGTGACTTTGCAATGATCGTTGTAAAGACTAGGGATTGCAATGAATTTTCCAAGTTCTTTTCAATAGACAAAGCGGATGTCTGCATGACAATCACGTCTTTCACAACATCTTCAGCATGTCGTTCGATTGTATAGTTGTACAGTTTGTTCGGAGTCAAATCAGTGTCTTGAAAGTCAGCCGATGTACCTTCATAGATATGATTCCCATCTTTGTACACATGATACATCCCTCCCGTGTCATTCCATTCAAACATAATTCTGTTCGGTTCATGTGTAACAGACTTTATTTCAAATCGTTGCGGCATATACACTGCCTCCTTTTACGTAATACTAGTATTTTGCCCTTATTGCCAATTTTTAAAACTATGGTATAGTTGGATGGAAAACTGAAAATGATCGCCCACTGGGGGAGTCTTTGTAAAAGACTGAGACGTGTATGCATATGCGGACCCTTGGAACCTGATCTGGCTCATACCAGCGGAGGGAAGTGGATCGCAAATGGATGAGTCTATTTTTCTGATGGATTCTTGAAAACTTCCTATAACGCGAGCCGCCCCTTCGACTGTTATGTCGACAGGGGCGGCTTTTTTAGTTCATTCAGCGAAAGGGGCGGTTTTAGATGACGTTTTGTGAAGAAGTTCGTACGATTTGTAATGAAAGCTGGGAGGCTAGTTTCAATCATCCATTTATTCAACACTTGGCAGCAGGTACGTTGCCTGAAGATATATTCAGGTTTTACGTACTTCAGGATTCTTATTATTTGAAGCATTTCGCAAAAGTTCATGCATTGGCCGCTGTACAGGCAAAAGACTTAGCAACGACACAGCGCTTTGCGCAACATGCGGAAGAGACTTGCGGAGCTGAAATTTCACTGCATGAAGGATTTTTTGAATTACTTGGTGTTAAGGAAGCAGACATTACAGAATTTGAGGCTGCGCCAACAGCGTACGCCTACACTTCCCATCTATATAGGACTGCGATGAACGGTGATCTTGCCGATACATTAGCTGCACTACTGCCCTGCTATTGGCTGTATTACGAAATCGGTGAGCGGTTAAAGAACGCTAAACCAGATCATCCAATCTATGATAAATGGATTGCGACTTACGGGTCCGAATGGTTTGAGAAAGCGACACGTGAACAAATTGACCGCATGAATACACTGGCAGGAGCTGTGTCGGCAGAGCGACGTGAAGAGCTAAAAGCACACTTCGTCAAGAGCAGTCACTATGAGCTTCAATTCTGGGAAATGGCATGGACTCAACAACAATGGCAAGCAGTTTCAGAAACGGAGATTCAAGTATGATGCGACGTCAAACAATACTTAAAGAACTGCGTCAAGCAAATCCATTAGTACACTGCATCACAAATATAGTGGTGGCGAATTTCCAAGCGAATGGTTTGCTGGCTCTCGGCGCCTCTCCGATTATGGCGGATTCCTTGGAAGAAGCAGCGGACGTCGCAGCACTTTCATCGTGCACCCTTTTGAATATAGGTACTTTGAATCCACTCACCGTCGATGCCATGATTGCTGCCGGAAAAAGTGCTTCAGCAAACGGTCGCCCACTAATTCTAGACCCAGTTGGCGCGGGAGCCACGGCGTTTCGTAAGCAAACAATAGTCCACTTGTTAGACAGTTTAGATTTCACGCTAATTCGTGGAAATGCTGGAGAGATTGCAGCGATTGCAGGTGTTGCATGGCAAGCTAAAGGCGTTGACGTTGGAAGTGGTGATGCGGATATAACAGATGCTGCGAAGCAAGTTGCCCGACAGAATAGCTGTTTAGTTGCAGTCACAGGTGAAACAGATATTGTCACCGATGGAGAACGTGTAATTCGAATCTCAGGCGGACATGAACTCATGTCACTTATAACAGGCTCAGGATGTCTTCTGAGCGCAGTTGCTGGAGCCTTCCTTGCTACAGACAGCAGTGATGCGCTTCATTCTGTAGCTGAGTGTCTTGCCTCTTATAAGAAGTCCGGAGAAATTGCAGCCGAGCAATCATTTGGTCCTGGTGATTTTTCTATGAATTTTTTAAATACACTTCATTCCATAGAAGCTCAAGACGTTACTGACGATCAATTCCACTATGTGCAGGAGGTGCATTCATGACATCTGTTGCGTTAACGATTGCCGGCTCAGATAGCGGTGGCGGTGCTGGCATTCAAGCCGATTTGAAAACTTTCCAGGAGCTTGGCGTATTCGGCACATCCGCCCTCACAGCCATTACTGCGCAGAACACACTGGGTGTTCATGCTGTCCAGCCTGTAGATCCAAAGACGGTTGCAGCTCAAATACGTGCAGTGCTCGATGATTTGCCGGTTACAGCTATTAAAACTGGAATGTTGTTTTCTGATGAAATCATTCGAATCGTTGCAGAAGAATTAAAAAGCTTCCCTTCTATTCCACTAGTTATTGATCCAGTAATGATTGCTAAAGGCGGGGCGTCTTTGCTGCAAAACGAAGCAGTTCTAGCGCTATGTAAACAATTGCTTCCTATTGCTACGTTAATCACACCCAACATTCCTGAAGCGGAAGTATTAACAGGGCAATCCATACATTCAGAGGAAGACATGGAAGTTGCTGCAAAAGCTCTTTTGTCCATGGGACCTTCAGCGATTCTTTTAAAAGGCGGGCATCGCGAAGACGTTCCTTTTGCGGAAGATTTGTTCATGACTGCGGATGGAGAACACTTTTTAATGCGGTCAAAGCGGATTGCTACCCCTAATACTCATGGTACTGGCTGTACATTTGCTGCGGCGATTACAGCAGAGTTGGCGAAAGGTCATTCCTTGGAAGATGCGGTTGTGACAGCGAAGCACTTCATTCACGCTGCCATTGAAGATGGCATTGAATTAGGGAACGGTCATGGACCTACTAATCATGCTGCCTACCGAAAAAGCGGCCAGCTGAAAACTAAGGAGGTAGAACTCATTGAGAGAAATTGACTTGCGAGTGTATTTCATCATGGGTTCCTCTAACGTCCAGAATGGAGATCCATTAAAAGTGCTAGAACAGGCATTGCGTGGAGGGATCACTTGCTTTCAATTACGTGAAAAAGGACCAGATGCGCTGCAAGGAGATGAAAAGCTGGCGTTCGCAAAAAGCTGTCAGCGATTGTGTGAGACTTTTGGAGTGCCATTCATTGTAAATGATGATGTAGAACTCGCTATTCAAATTGACGCGGATGGCGTACATGTTGGACAAGATGACGGATGTGCTTCTGAAGTGCGCAACAAAATAGGGAAACAAAAATTATTAGGTGTTTCTGTACATTCCGTCGGAGAGGCAACCGCCGCGGTTAGTGCGGGTGCGGACTATATAGGGATGGGCCCAGTTTTCAAGACCGACTCCAAAGCAGATGCAAAACCAGTCGCAGGTACAACTCGAATCTCAGAAGTAGTTTCACTTATTCCCGACCTTCCGATTGTTGGGATTGGCGGCATTACAGCTGACAATTTGGATGTTGTGATGAAAAGCGGTGCTTCGGGGATTTCAGTCATTTCTGCAATTGCAAGTGCGGAAAATCCCGAAATAGCTGCTCGTTCAATTTTAGACTCTGTTGAGAATACGAAGGTAAGTAGTTAATGGGTACACGGAAGCTTGCAATTATGGCGCTGCTCGTTTCAATTGCGGTTGCAGGATCCACATTTGTCTCTTTCCCTGCAGGAATTGCACGGGCATATCCGATTCAGCATGCCGTGAACGTAGCTGCCGCTGTATTTCTTGGCCCAGTCCCTGCAATGATGATTGCAGGTGTAACGGCAGTTATACGAGTACTGACAGGGACTGGCTCATTACTGGCTTTTCCTGGCGGGATGATTGGTGCGGCTTTCGCAGGAATCTTGTTTCAAAAAACGGGCAGGATTTGGACAGCCGCTGTCGGAGAGATGATTGGAACCGGACTCATCGCTTCATTACTCGCGGTCCCCTATGCCGCAGTTTTAATGGGGACATCCGTAGGTGCTTTCTTTTTCCTCCCTCCCTTTTTGGTTTCAAGTATGAGCGGAGCCGTTATCGGTGGGATATTAGCAAGCCGTTTGCTGCATCATCCAATCGGAAGGCGGCTGCAACAATTGTAAGTTTCAGGGTATGGGGACTTATAAACGATACTCTTATGAGCACTTCTTTAGGTTTAGAAGCGTTTAAATGAAAAAGCAGCCACGAAATTTTGTGGCTGCTTTTGTTTATATAGATTCCATCAGTTGTGTAATTTCCGTTCCGGTATCCGTGATTTCCAACTCATACACGTCTGGATGCCGGATTGCCTGCCAATCATCAAAACCGATTCGATCATTAAAACAGCGCATTAGCAACACCAATAGCAGGCTATGTGTCACCAATACGGTGTGACTGTTGTCAGAAAGTTCCTCAATGACATCACAAGCCCTGTGCATCGCTTCATTCGAAGTTTCTCCATCTTCATAAGATAAGTTCAAATCTAGAAACGTATCCTCAACTTTCAGCAGCCAATCATCAAATACTTGTGAGCTTATTTGGCGTTCTGCTAATCTGCTGTCCTCTTCTATATGAATACCAAGCTTTTCACCAATTTCAGTTGCAGTCTGACGTGCACGCATGAGCGGACTCGTAATGATCCGATCAATTGAACGCCGTTCTAAAAACTCTGCAAGTTGAGATGCGTGCACTATGCCCTTAGCAGTTAGTCCATCATGTGCGGTAAACCCTTCAGCTTCTCCATGATTGACCAGATAAATAATTTTCTTCACCTAACATCCTCCTTCAAATTAAAATTTCTTGTATTGTGTTCCACCTGTTCGTGAAATTCAAAAAAACCGCACCTATAACAATGCGGTTTTAAACAATCAATCATTTCGGACAACTGGCATCGAGCAACAGCGGAATGAACCGCCTGATTTTATAATTTCTGAGAAATCGACTTCAATTACATTAAACCCTTCATTACGCATTGCAGCATTCACCTCAGGGTTTTGAGGCAAACTAAATAATTGACCGTCGCCAATAGATAGCACATTCGTCCCCATCGTGAACTGCTCTTGTTTATTGACTTCGATAAGTTTATACATGGACTCCAGTTTTTTGCGTGTTTCCGCATCAAATGCTTCAGGAAAATATAATCCCTTATCCTCAGACAAGACATTAAAAACACAATCTAAATGTAAATACTTTTCGTTAAATGGTACTCGGATGACTTTGTGGTCAGGCAAGCTTTTTTCAAGATGCTGTACAGACTCTTCACTCGTTCTGCTGCTAATCCCCACAAATACCCGATTACCATCGACGATTACATCTCCTCCTTCGACCCGGCTTTCAGAAATGCGAAACGGAATATTTTCTTGTAACAACCAATTCTGCAAAGCGGCTTCTTCCCCTTTACGAATGTCACTTGCCATGTCCGCAAGAAATAGTCGGTCTCCTACCGTAAAGCCTACATCGCGTGTAAAGACTTGCTCTGGGTAACGCTCAGAAGATGGGAGTTTAATGACTTCTACGCTGTGTTCTTTTAACTTTCTTTCAAATTCTTTATGTTGCTTCATAGCTTTTTCACGATCAATATTTTCATCTTTGTATTTCTTTTGTACATCGTTAATGATATCTTCAATAGCCATATATTTCGGTTCGCACAAAATGACTCTGCGCAATGTATCGTATTCTGTTAGACATTTTGCTGGCGGCATCATCGAGTGTCGTTCTTTTTGATTGTCCAATGCTTCAGTGAGAGGCGAGTTCATAATTGTTCATCCTCCAATTAGAGTTGATAAGTATGTAACTATTTATTCCCTTTGCTATCGTCTTTCAAACGGTTAAACACCTATAATAACCATCCATTTTAGTGCATAAAAAAACAGTTAACGTTTCAAATGAACGCTAACTGAAAAAATTATTTCGCGTTTTTTGTCGATTTCCCAGGAAATAATTCGACATTTAACCCTTGGTTATAGTACTCTTTCATGACTTCTTCAGGCACCATTCCGCCCCCTGTTGACCAAATAAGATGACGTGAAGCAGAAGAGCGGGAACCCACGACGTCTGACGATATAGTGTGAATGGGTCCCATCATTCCTGCAAGGGCAGATGGTTCTGCAGCAATGGATTCAGTATCTGCTAACATGCGGAGCAATCCAAAGAGGGCGGAATCTTTAACTGTATAGCTTCCCTCCAGTAACGGCGTCATAACCTTCCCGACAAAACCCGAAGCACGGCCTACGGCAAGGCCGTCCGCAGCTGTTTGGTTAGTAAGTCCAATTTCCTCAACGCTAATCTTTTCATGCAAGCCTGTCATCATTCCTAATAACATACATGGTGCACTGACGGGTTCTGCGAAGTAACAATGAACTGCATCCCCAAAAGCTAACTTCAAACCGAATGCTACCCCGCCTGGTCCCCCTCCTACCCCACAAGGTAAATAGACAAACAGAGGGTGCTCAGTGTCGATGAGGATTCCTTGTTCAGCAAACTGCGCTGCAATACGCTCACCTGCCACTGCATATCCCAGGAACAAGTCTTTAGAGTTTTCATCGTCTACAAAGTGACAAGAAGTATCTTTCTCTGCTTCTTGCCGGCCTTCTTTGACTGCTTTACTGTAATCATCTTCGTATTCGATCACATTGACCCCTTTATGACGCAACAGATCTTTTTTCCAAAGCTTTGCATCTGCAGACATATGAACTGTCACTTTAAAGCCTAATGCAGCGCTTATTATTCCAATACTTAACCCTAGATTCCCCGTTGATCCAACCGCAATTTTATGTGCTTTAAATAACCTTTTAAACGCGGGTTCTCCAAATTGTGTATAGTCTTTATCCTGATCTATAAGATTGTGCTGGACAGCAAGCGACTCGGCGTGTTTTAGTACTTCGTGGAAGCCGCCGCGTGCTTTAATTGAACCTGATACAGGAAGTGCATTATCCTGTTTGATGAACAATTTACCATTGAGTTCAATTCCTGCAGAATGGCTAAGACGCTCCTGCATATGCGGAATTGCTGTCAATGGAGATTCAATTACCCCTCCGTTTTTCTTTGTTTCGGGAAATTCTTGAGCAAAAAACGGTGCAAATCGCTTTAACCGATCAGATGCATCTTTCACATCTCCAGTCGACATACCCGAATAATGCAGTCCGGTTTCAGAGTCAGTACATTGTGGGTTCATCCACAGAACCTCTTCCTCATTTGCCAGTTGCGTGACGAGCGGGAAATCAGTTTTAAATTCGTTAAATTTCGGCATATACATCCCCCTATCTAAATTTCCCGGTTTCACTTCCCTTTAGACCACCCTTTTTCTTTATAGCGGGTTACAGCTTCTATTCGGCTTCCTGCTGACATTTTATCCAAAATAATTGAGATATAGTTTCTCACGGTTCCTGGTGTTAAGTGTAATACCCCCGCAATCTGCTTAGTCGTTCTACCTTCAGCAATCAGTTCGAGCACTTCTGCTTCCCGATCTGTCAATGGGCTCTCGATTTCACTGTCCTCACCATATGCAATATCTACAAGTTCAGGTGCGTAAATACGTCGTCCAGCCATAATTGTTCGAATTGAATTGACGAGCTCTTCAATAGGGCTGTCTTTCAACAAGTATCCTCGGACACCCGCTTTTCGTGCACGCTCAAAATAGCCCGCACGAGCAAACGTAGTTAAGATTATAATTTTACATGCCTCGGCACGTAATTGTTCGGCAGCTTCCAGTCCTGTCAAAACAGGCATTTCAATATCCATTATACAAATATCTGGTTGCAAGTCTTTTACAAGGTGAACAGCTTCTTCGCCATTCTTTGCTTGTCCAACAACTTCCATATCATCTTCTAAACTAAGCAGCGAACCGAGTGCACCTAATAGCATTCCTTGGTCTTCGGCTAATACAATTCTTATCATGGCCAATCACTCCTTTACGATATGTTTTAATATAGAAGGCACTTCAAATGTCAGTGCAGTACCGCCACTTGCTAATTGTTGGATTTGAAGGGTTCCATTTACGAAGTCTAAACGTTCTCTCATTCCACTCAATCCATTCCCAGGTAATGCATCTGCACCTTCGAGTAAACCAATTCCATCATCTGATACGGTGATGGCATACACTTCAGAAGATGGATGGAAAGTGATTGTACAGCATGTGGCAAAACTGTGTTTCACTAAGTTTGTAACAGCTTCCTTCAAGCACATACTTAATACATTTTCAATAATAGGAGGAATGTCGTGATAGACAGGGTGGCCATCTACTGTCAAGTTAATCTCTGCTGCCCGCAACACTTGTTCAACACGTGACATTTCTTCAGTCAGACGAACTGTACGCATATTCGAAACGAGTTCTCGCACTTCATTGAGAGCGACGCTGGCAGTTTGTCTAATGTCTTGCAGCTCTTTAGCTGCGCGTTCCGGATCACGCGTAATCAGCTTCCCAACCAAATCACTTTTCAATCCGATCAGAGACAACTTTTGTCCAAGTGTATCATGAAGATCCCGAGCAATCCGCTGGCGTTCTGCCACAATAGTCAGTTCTGATATACGTTCTTGCGCATACACCAATTGCCCCTCCAACTTTTCTTGTTTGTTGTGGTTGTATAAGTTGAAAGGCAACAAAACAACGCCAATTAGTGTAAGAATCAAGAAGTGAACTTGTGGTAAAAACAAATTAATTTCAATGAAAAACCCTGCGACAATAGCTCCAATAGTCAATGCAATATGAATCCCGTACATGATGAAAAAACCAACTGGACGCCGGATATTACCTATGAAAAAAGCTGTGAATAATGCTAAATATACATAACCGAATAATAGTGTCAACCCAACGTTAATGGCCATCTCAAACGAAAGCCACATGTACACTAGTCCGCTTTGGGACTTGAAAGAAAAACGATAACAAAGTAAAAAAAGAAAAACCATTAGGATACCAATTGCAATATTGATTGGTTCTGAAGTTCGAAAGATGAAAAAGAAGGGCAACACACAAAAGATCACCCATATGTATACGCTCAGCCACGGATTCCGAGGTAATAAATTGTACCAACTATTCACCGATATCCCTCCCATTCCATTCCATTTCTCTATAGTGTACCGGTTAAAAAACAAAAATGCCATCTCCCCATGAGATGGCATCTGAACTTGCTTATTTTGAATCGAACGATGTCTTTTTAGGTTTTAATTCAATAGACACATTTTTTAAGTTAGCTGCTTTTGCAATCCCGCGAAATGTCACAAACGTCTTACGTTCTGGATCATACAATTTATAACGTAATGATTCAAAACTCTTTTTAATATCGATTGTCGTCGCTTGTTGAAGTGGCGGCGTCAATTCATGTGCCATCTCTAAATTGTAATTAGGGACTCGGGGTGCCAAATGATGTACATGATGGAACCCAATGTTGCCCGTAGCCCACTGAAGAACTTTTGGCAATTTGTAATAAGAACTACCATCAACAGCAGCTTTCACATAATCCCATTCAGTTTCTTCTTCGAAATAAGAATCCTCAAATGTGTGCTGAATGTAGAATAGCCAAATACCGAGTGCGCCAGCAGTAAACATCGTAGTACCTTGAACAATTACAAATGCTTTCCATCCTACAAGCAAAATCATTCCAGTGTAGAGAACTACTAGACAAGCGTTAATGAGATACGTGTTCATACGTTCTTTCTTGCGCGCATCTTTTCTATTAAATCTGCTAGTAATTAGGACAAGATACAGAGGTCCAAACCCAAACATAACAAGTGGATTTCTATAAATACGATAAGCTAAACGTCTCCAGAACGATACTGCTTGGTATTCTTGAATCGTCATGACCCAAATATCACCAACGCCGCGTTTGTCGAGATTGGAACTTGTTGCGTGATGAATTGCGTGTTCGCGTTTCCATTTTTCATAAGCAAACAATGTTAGAACTCCAGTAATAGTGCCAACAATATCATTCGCTTTTTTGTTTTTAAAGAAAGAACCGTGTGTGCAATCATGGAAAATAATGAATGTCCGCACGACAAATCCTGAAGCTACCACACAAATCGCTAGTGTTAGCCATATGGATACTGACAACGCTTGGTACGCTGCAAACCATAGAATGAGTAGCGGTGGTACGGTATTGACAAGTTGAATCACACTTTTCTTTAAATCTGACTTTGCAAATGGTGCAACATTTTTGTGTAGCTGTTTTGTTTTTTCTTTACTCATGACAGCCTCCTGATAAGCGGTCGATTGCTCGGCCGTTACTTAGTACATTCATCTTATAAAGAAAGAAAGCTCCTTAACAGGCATGAATGTCATGAGTTTCATATGACAAGTGTCATATCATGTGAATAGTTTCACAAATATCCTTGTATTATTTCAGCATTCCACCATCGACTTCCAATACGGTACCATTGATGAACGATGCTTCATCTGAAGCTAAAAACAAGTAAGCATTTGCTATATCATCGGCTGTGCCAAAACGCGGAAAGGGGGTTAGCTGACGAAGTTGAGCCACAATCTTATCTGGAATTGTTTTCGTTAACTCTGTTTCAATGAAACCAGGGGCAACTGCATTTGCAGTAATCCCTTTTGGACCAAACTCTTTTGACCATGTCTTCGTCATCCCGATGATTGCTGCTTTAGATGCTGCGTAATTGGCTTGGCCTACATTCCCGCCTGTTCCTGCTACAGATGAAGTACTAATAATACGACCTGATCCACTTTCAATCATGCTTGGTACAAATGCTTTTGTACAATTGAACACGCCTGTTACATTCACATCTAGGACTTTACGGAATGCAGACAGTTCCATTTTCAACGTCATTGCATCCATCGTAATACCGGCATTGTTAATAAGAATATCTACTTTACCAAACTGTTCAATAATTGTTGAGGCCACAGCGTTAACATCCTGCTCGTTCGAAACATCCGCTTTAAAGAAAGCTGCATCGTATCCCTCTCCATGAAGTTTCTCAGCAAGTGTTTCTCCAGCTTTTTCATCCATGTCAATAATTGCAACTTGTGCTCCCTGTTCACAAAAAGATCGTGCAGCTGTCGCTCCAATACCTTTAGCTCCACCAGTGATGACAGCTATTTTTCCAGACACTCCCAAGCGCTACACCCTCTTTCCTTTAGACTATATAATTACTGATATCGTACCATAGTTTAACAAAACAGACACCGCTATTTGCGAGTGTCTGTTGGAAGTTTCAATTTGAATTGATTGCTTTTTCAAGTGCAGCTTGTTGGATATCATAATGAGATGCATGCCAAACAGCTTTACCATTTTTCAATAGAAGTGCTTGTGGAGATTCATGCTTTACTGAGGTATCCGCTGCAATTTGCTGGGATAATTCTTTGCTAGTCTGAACAATCACGCAGTATTTTGTCGTGTCTGTATTGAATGATTGAAACTCTCGATAGCCAGCGGCACTGATTGGACATGTCGTGCTGTGCTTGATGATAAGCACTGGATCATTATCCGACTGTTTCACTGCCTTTTCCCAGTCTTCTCTTGTATGAAGTTCTTGCATGTAAATCCTCTCCTTTTAGTTATATATAGTGGATTCCCCTTTGAGTTCACTAGTAAACGATGTCAGGCCTTTTAGTATGTCCAAAAAACGCGTTATATCAGTTTCGTTCATCTCATTCATCGAAGCAAGCTGCAACCAATTTCTTTCCCGTAAATACTTACTCTCATAATGTGTCCTGTACCCATTCAAAAATAAATCTTCGCCCAGATGCTGTGAGGATTCCCCTTGCTTCAAAACCATTGTTAAAATTCCGGGGCTTGCATTACATTCATGTGCGAGAATTTTGTAGCCAATTCTTTCAATACCCGACCGAAGAATGTTAGCTCTTTTTTGAATAGCCTCGAAGTGATTCTCCTGATTGCACTTCAACTGACAAACCGCTTTCTCCAATGCTTGAATCAGATTGGAGGATTGTGTATAAGGAATTCCCTCTGCGGCAGCATACATACCCAGGTCCAAGTATCGGGGTATTTTTTTGTCAGGTTCTACGTTCTCTTTGTGGAAAACAAGTGCTAATCCTGAGAAACTGCTGAGACCTTTTCCGCTTCCCGATGATGCAAAATCGATATTCTCAAGGTTAAGAGGTACCGTTCCAAGAGAACTCGCACAATCGACTGCAATTGGAATGTTTCGCTGTAAGCATACGGCACCAATCTTTTCTAAATCGTTCAGCACACCTGTGGAAGTCTCGCAGTGAACGAACCATATATAACTGAACTCTTGGGTATCCATGAACCTTTGAAGTTCGTTAATATCAAATGCCTCACCCCATGCTGACTCAAAGACATCAAAATCCATTCCGAAACGGATAGCATGATCACAAAGTCGATTCCCAAATTCTCCATTCACTAAAATGAGACCTTTTCCAGGCAGCCGGCTCAGCTGTGCTGCAACTACATCATTAGCTAGCGTCCCTGTCCCTTGCAACACTTGCACATAGCGTGCATTCGTCAGCGATTTTAGATGATCCTGTACAGATGTAAGAGTACGGGCATGTGCGGATGATCTATGTGAAATCGCATCTATAGTTAGCGCATTTTTGACATCTTCAGAAACTTGCGTAGGACCAGGAAGGAAATTCACCATTGGTTTTGCAATTCGGCCAGCTGGACCTGCTTCATATGTTTCCTGAGTCAGCATCATAGGTACAAAACTGGCTTCCGCCGTTCCTGTCGTCTCAGCAAATGGCACAAAACCAAGTTGACGATACAGCTTCAATTCTCTTACTGTTCCAGAGATGAAAGCGGCGTCATATCCTTCTTTCAAACACCAGTTCACAAGTGCTTGCATCATGCCTAGAAATGGTCGCCCTGTTCGATACTGTTCCTTTATGGACAGCAGTCTGATTTCTACTGGATGGTGCGGGGGATTCGACAGCCTTGCCTCCACTGGTCCAATCTTTTTGTCTAAAGAAAATGGACGTGCAGACCGCACAGCAATCATCCCTATAATGTGAGATCCTTTCATGCATAGTAAATATGTATTCTCGCTGTGGAATTGATCCTTCAGAAGCCTTTGACCATTGGATTCGTGTTGTGGTATTTCTTCTACGAATGTTTCATAGTTCAACTTATGAATTTGTTCTTCATCATGTTTCGTTTTCGCTATTCTATAAATATACGTCATTTCATTCACTCCCTCCTCTTTGAAAACTAAGATTGGCACGATGAGTCCACAGCAGCAATCCAACTATAAATGATGCAATGACCGTTACCTGCTCATCATATATCCAAAAGCTGCATGGAATAATGGACAATGCTGCATATACACTTGCGGCAGTGAATTTCTTGATAAAAGGATACAGAACGGCGAAAGTTATTAAAATGGGAACCACCCATGTCACATTAAAAACGAGTAAACCGCCGATGAACGTCGCTGCCCCTTTGCCGCCTTTAAAGCGATGGACAAACGGATAGCAATGTCCTAGCATGACAGCAGCCAAAGCCAGCATCAGAATCGCAGGCCGTCCATCAAACCAAAACGCCATCGATACAGCTAGCACACCCTTACCAGCGTCAAGTAGAAATACAACGAAAAAAGCTTTTTTACCAAATACTCTTCCTGCATTTCTCGCCCCCGGATTGCCGCTTCCTTCATCCGTAATCTTCTTCCCCGCGTGCCTTCCGAGTTGCAATGCAGGCAAAAAGTTCCCTATTATATAAGAAATCAATGTTAGCAAAATAACCATTCAACAACTCCATTTCTAGAAGGCTAGCAATATCTCTTGCAATTTACGACAAGCTTCGTGAAAATTAGTGAGATTGTACTTAAACATAGAAGGGTTTGAACTTAATGCGTGAACTATCGGGTCGATTGGTAACGGCTCTCGTCTCTTGTCTCATTCTTGCTGTTGTTTTTGGATATGTGGCTTCCTCTATAGGAAACGGAACCATTGAACGATTTGATACAGCTATTATTAGTATCGTTCAAGGCGCGGAAGCCCCTGGACTTACTAGCGTGATGAAAGTATTCACTACGATCGGCTCCACAAAAACAGTTCTGGCTATCTCCGCAGTTACACTAGGTCTGTTACTTTACTTTCGACAAAAAGCCCAGACAATCCTGTTTGTGATTGTCATTGGAGGTACTGCCGCGCTGAACCTTGTGTTGAAGCTATTCTTTCAGCGCACCCGTCCAGATTTGAATCGTCTAATTGAAATCAGCGGCTACTCCTTTCCAAGTGGACATACGATGATGGCTACAAGTTTGTATGTAATTTTAGCATTCATTCTATGGAAAAACGCAAAAAACTCGGGGCGTGTTCTATTCGTTATCGGAGCATTCATTATGATCGGGATGATTTGTGTCAGTCGGATATATCTTGGTGTTCATTATCCAAGCGATATTGTCGGAGGCATTTCTGCAAGTACATTTTGGCTGCTAATCACAACAAGTATATATGCCACCTATATGAACAGAAACTACGCCAAATCCAACGTCTCTGTGCGCTGACTCTTCATGATGAAAGGAGGACAATTCTTTGAATCCATTTACAGAAAAAGCGATACGTGTCATTCAATCTATTCCAGCAGGTTATGTTATGACGTATGGTCAGGTTGCTGCTGGAGCGGGAAATCGCCGCGGTGCCCGACAAGTTGTGCGTGTGCTTCACTCTATGAGTGCGAAACATAACTTGCCTTGGCATCGAATTATTAATGCAAAAGGTGGAATATCGACTCCAGCAGATGCAGAAGAGAAAGGGAATCGTCAAAGGCAGTTGTTAGAATCTGAAGGAATTCACTTTCTTCCCAATGGAACGATCGATTTAACCGTCTATAGATGGGTTGGTTTCGACGGAGAAGAGGAATAAAATTCATACAAAATTTATTGATAGGGAGGTGAAATAGACTATGTGGAAAGAGTTTAAAGAGTTTGCATTCAAAGGAAACATTTTCGACCTGGCAGTTGCTGTCGTTATTGGTGCAGCATTTGGAAAAATTGTATCTTCACTTGTTGAAAACATTATTACGCCCTTAATTGGACTATTATCTGGCGGAATCGACTTTTCAAAATTGGCTTATACATTTCCTAATACAGAAACCGTAATTACATATGGCGTCTTTGTACAATCCGTTATTGACTTCCTGATCATTGCTTTTTCAATCTTTATGGTCATTCGATTATTGTCGAAGTTTAAAAAGAAGGAAGCGGACCAACCCGATGAAACACCATCTGTAGATCCTAAAGAAGAACTTTTGAAGGAGATTCGTGACTTGCTGCAAACACAACAATCTGCAGCCATCGAACCAAATTCTGTCGATGGGCATCTGCCTCCCAATGATTCGACAAGGTAATATGAACTTTTTGGGTGTTTCTTCTAGGATAAATGACATTGCCGGAACCCACACTGCGTGTTAAAGTAATGGCATGACACGGTAAAGGAGGGGCTTCTTCATGTGGTTCATTTATATTATGTTTGCGCTGTTTGCTTTTGTTCTAGTTGGCAGTGTTGCAGGAGTAGCGCTATCATATACAAATCATAAATAATTCTTACAGCCACTTCTTAAATGAAGTGGTTTTCTTATACATACAGCGAGTCTTTCGTTTTACCGAACAGAGGTCATTGAATTATCCAACTATTCAACTTGGAGATTGGAATGTATAGTGAAAGAAAGGAGATGTGATGACATTGAACGCTGTTTTAAAAGGAATCGATCATATCCAAATCGCGGCACCTCCGGGCTCCGAAGAAAAAGCACGAATATTTTATGGGAATCTGCTTGGCATGATAGAAATCGAGAAACCTGAAAATTTGAAATCCCGTGGAGGCTGCTGGTTTCAATGCGGTGCACAAGAAGTGCATATTGGGATTCAACCGGAGTTCCTACCAGCTCAAAAAGCACACCCTGGTTTTACGGTTGAGAACCTATCCGCGCTTAAAAGTCTGTTGCAAGACGCGGATTATCTAATCAGCGAAGAACCTCCGATTGCAGGGCGCGACCGTTTTTTCACACATGATCCTTTCGGAAATCGCATTGAGTTTTTAGAATACGATTAAGTTGTTGAATGTCCATCTGCTCATGCTAAGAGAATGCTTTTTTCTTCAGCGTCCAAGTTAGCCAGTTCTGCAGCAGCCTCATCCAACTTTCGGTCCAATTGAGCCTGAATGTGACGAACGTCTTGTAACACTTCATTCAACTTACTTTTTCCTTCAGTAATGCGCGAGTGAACAGCAAAATCCGAAAATATATTATCAAAGAAAAGATCTGTAAATGTAAAAATATCGTTTCGATTCACTTGGAATGATGCTGTTGCAGCTTCTTGGACATCCATTAATTCTGTTTCATAATGACGAAGTGCACGCTGCGCTTGATGGACTAGGTCGTCCGAGCTGTTGACTTCGGAATACTTCAATGCTGAGACAAGCAGGCCGCCGCCCAAAAAAGTGTCCCACATAGATAGACCTTCTGCATTACTAAGTTTGCCAATTGCCTGATCGAGCGCTCGAACCGCCTTTACTCCAGCTTCCTTCGCTTCTTTCACTTCCCGTATCATGGAACGCAACCGGACTCTGTCATCTGCAATCTTTTGCAAAGTGGCTTGAGAGGCAGAGTCATTTTGCCGGATCCATAGTTCCTTTTCCTGCATGAATTCTATCCAGTCTTCCTGAAGATGCACATAGTCCGGGTTGCGGGATGCTTCTTTTAATACTGTTACTTCTTGTGTAAGATCCTCCACATGCTTTTGCGCCTCATTAAAAGCAACTTCAGCTTCTGCCGCCTCTGCAATTTCCTTTTGCATTTGCTGATCCCATGCTCCCGTCAATTCTTTCAGTTTGTTCAAAAAAGAAAATTTGCCGAGTTTCATGACATCACGCTGCTCTTTTGTGAGCTGACGTTCTAATCGTCTACTTTCTGAAATCGCTGTTTGCAGGCGCTGTTCAGCATCAGTCAACCTGCGGCTAATTCGATTATATTCGTTTTTCAATAAGGTAAGTGCCATTTGTCGCTCTTGCATTGTTTCTTTCATTGTAAAAATCCCCCTTTTTCTGACTATACGGATTAGGTTCAGGGAAGGTTTCACTTGAAATATACGTCGATTAAATGGCATAAAATAAAACGACCGCTACTAATTAGCGGCCGCTCTCTTTAGTGCTTCATTTCTAAACGCTGTTTCCGGTGCAATCTACGAGCTGGAGCTGATTCAAATATCCTTTTCTCTCCTTCACTCTCAGGCACCACACTTGGCACTGGAGTTGGACGATTGTCAGGCCCGATTGCGACCATTGTCAAAAATGACTCAGTAGTAAGTTTGGTTTCATTCGTTAATAGGTTCGATGAGTGCACCATGACGTATACTTCCATAGAAGTCCGCCCAGTGGAACTTACATTTGCTTCTAGTTCTAACACGTCTCCGACGACAGCAGATGACAGAAAGTCAACAGAGTCAATGGATGCTGTTACAACTGGCATTTGAGCATGTTTCATAGCAGTTATTGCAGCAATTTCATCTATAAAAGCGAGTACTTGTCCTCCGAAAATCGTATCAAGATGATTTGTATCAGGCGGTAAAACAAGCTTCGTTTGTATTGTTCTGGATTCACTCATTTTTCGTGATTCTACCATATCGCTCTTCCTTTCTTTAACCACATCTTTTTTCACCTAACTAGTATACACCTCCTAGTTAAAGTCTTAAAGTGATCCAGCGCCCTTGTCGTACCTACGTACTGCGCTCAGCTTTTTCGCATAATGCGTTTCTGCTAAAACCCGTAGTTCGATTGCTCCTTTTTTAGAAGAAGTCGCGTGGATCATTTGACCATTTCCATAGTAAAACCCGACATGACTGATTTTACCCGTTGACTCATCTGCAAAAAAGAGTAAATCACCGCGCTCCCAAGTATCCGGGCTGTCAATAGGAATCGCGATGCCTTCATTCGCTTGATCACTTGCATCTCTTGATATGAAGTGTCCGCATGCTTTGAACATATTGTATGTTAATCCAGAACAATCATACCCGTATGATGACATCCCGCCCCAGAAGTATGGCAGATCTAAAAATTCAACTGCGCGCTCTGCAGCTTTGCTTGCGGGATACTTTTCAAAGTGATGAATGGACGACCCTTCACAAACGTCTTGCTTACGTATTAGCCGTTTACCGTCAGGCGTTTTAACGGTAACCCACTCCTCAGTCGTTTCGACTTTAGGTAAAATCGTGTTGAATGGAAGAACGATGGAGGTTGGCGTTTGGTCCAGATTCCATAGCTGACATTTAGAGACGTCAACTCGGATCACCCCGTTAGATTCCCCAACCGGCTCGGCTTCTTTCAATTGCTGAACCGGAACCCATCCTGGATAACCAAAACGATTCTTTACGGAACGCTGCCATACGGCAATCACTTTGGCCCATCCATTTTGAATCTCCTTTACGATGACTGGCTCTCCATAGATCAGTTGACTTTGAATGCTATTTTCCTTGCACAGTGCAAAGCGTTCTTCAAGCGTCATAGCTGCAATCCATCGATTCATGCTCATAGGATTTGTAATACCCGATTCATCCAGTTCTCTAATTGACTCAGGTGACGTCCAGATTGTTGCAACTGGTACGGCACACATCCACACCGAATCCATTTGTACCATTGTTCAATCATTCCCCTTCCCAATCTATTATTTTCTTATTCAACGCCAGGCAGTATCGTAAGTGTTTTTTCATTTGCGTCCAGCCGTGCTTTCGCACCAAGAGGAACGGCAAAGTGCGGTTCACAATGCCCAATTTTAAAACCACTTAAAACCGGCTTCCCGAGGTTTGCAGTGTAATGGTGAAGAATTTCCTGAAGAGATAATGAAGGCTCTTTTTTAGGCTCGGCTTTTGCAAAGTCTCCAATTACAATTCCAGCCGCATCTGAAAATTTCCCTGCCAACCTTAACTGATTCAGCAAGTTGTCTATGCGGTAAGGCTCTTCCCCGACATCTTCAATAAGAAGAATCTTTCCTTTGGTGTTAATTTCAAACTTCGTCCCAATGCCACTCGCAAGTAAGGATAAATTGCCTCCTGTCATTTCTCCGGAAACCACTCCAGGTGAAAGTGTTTCGAGGGGACTAATCGCCTCGGAGTAATGCAATTCCATTGGTTGAAATAATTGCTGAAACATTTTAGCGGAGAGTTCGTGGAATGTATCTTTCCCGACACAGGATGCAAGCATTGGTCCGTGGAACGTCACAAGATCTGTATAGTTTGCAATCGCTGTATGAAGAAATGTAATGTCACTGAAGCCCCAAAAAACTTTAGGGTTTTCTTGAATAAGCTGATAGTCAAGTCGATCTGCATATCGTGCAGTACCGTAGCCGCCGCCAGCACAAAAAATTCCTGCAATTTCTGGATCCGCAAACATTTCTTCTAAATCCTTAAGACGATCCTCATCTGTACCGGCGAGATATCCGTTAACGTCTTTTACGTGTTTCCCAAGTTTCCATTTTAAACCCAAACTTTCCAAAAACGAAAAAGATTTCAATAAGCTTTCTTGGTTTGGCGGACTTGCGGGCGCAACAATCC
Source organism: Sporosarcina aquimarina (assembly GCF_033253705.1). GTDB lineage: Bacteria > Bacillota > Bacilli > Bacillales_A > Planococcaceae > Sporosarcina > Sporosarcina aquimarina. Next base: position 107,661 of record NZ_JAUBDH010000004.1, on the reverse strand, counting down.
CAATTGTATCCCCTTGTTTTAATCTTTTTGGCAGTATTTTCAACAGATTTCCTCCTCAACAAATTCAATATTCCTTTAAGTCTATCACAAATTCTCTTATATAAATATGAAGCACTATTCTAAAATGCCGTATGCAAAAAACCCAGCGTTTGAATTATCGGCTGGGTTTTTACATGCAAGTTATGTAACTTCTTAGGAGAGAGCAGATGTAGTGGAAGAAGCAATAGTTGCTACAGTTGCAGCGATAATGGCTTGCTGTACTAAAACATTCATTTCTCTGGAAATTTTGGCTGCTTTTTTATTTTCTATCAACCTCAAAAGGAAATAACCCGCAGCAAAAGAGAAAGCAAGTGACTTATGCCACTTAAACAATTCCCCTTTTGCGATGAAATTTGTAAGGCCGATTAGCTCCTCCACTTGTTCGTCGGAACAGTTTAACAATGTCATGAACCCGATAACAGGGTAGTGGAATGGTTTTAAGTTGACTCGCTTACGAATATGGGACATAAGTTGTTCTGCGCGGGAAGCCAGTTCTTGGCTAAACGAACAGTAGTCTACCGTTAACACTTGGGAGAGCCATTGCAATTCAGGTCCTGACTTGAATCCCCTCCTATGTAAAACATCATAATATTGGCGCATAAGAGCAGCTTGTTCAACAGGATTATTTTTCGCCTTACCTAACAGCATGGAATAGGAGTAATCTTCATCTGACGTTAGTAAAAAATGTTGTTTTTTCATGGCATCATACAACTGCTTTGCTTGAATTGCTTCCGCTTTGAAGGATGCGGGATTAGATGTCATTAGCATTGCCGCTAAATAGGAATGGACCGTATTTTTAAAACCGGCTTTTCGAATAACTTTCTGCTTTGTATAAAGTAACTCTACTGCTTCATCAGCAGAGATGGCAGGACTGTCTAAAAAAGCAGCAAGCATTGGTAAGAAATTGCCGCGGACTGGTGATAACCATCCTGTACGGTTTTCTAACGCTTCCATCGTCCGTAAAAAACTCGGCGGATTAAAATCACGTTGTGCAAGAACGTAGTATACCGCAATGGTAAGTACCGTTTTCTCGTCAACGGACCATCCTGCAAGTGATGTTACTTTTTCATGAGTCCATTCCATTTCTGATTTCACGTCACTCCAATCCATCCCGCACACCTCCTTTCCTCATTTGTACGTTTTTTACAAGGAAAAGTTTCACATTCCTTACGACTCCGTTGTTTGATGGATCACTGAATCACTCTTTGTATACTACGATTTAACAATGACCCGATCTGCTTCAATTAAAGATTGGATCTTTTCATAGTTTTCTTCATGAAACGCACTGACAATTGCACTGCCCACAATCACACCATCTGCAAGTAAAGAAAAATCACGGACTTGTTCTGGCGTAGATATGCCGAAACCTGCCAAGACAGGTACTTTCGATACCTGTTTCAGTTCATTTAGATGGTCTCCCAACTCTTCATCAAATCCATTTCTAATTCCTGTTATACCATTTACTGTAACCGCATAAATAAATCCTTCTGCAGCTTGGGCAATCTTTTCGATGCGCTCTTTAGAACTAGTTAAAGAAATAAGAGGCACAAGTGCTATATCTTTATCCATAAGAGCATTCGTTAGCAGCTCTCTCTCTTCATAAGGCAAATCGGGAATGATTAGCCCCCGAACGGCTGCTTGTTCACAAGATTTTACAAATTCAGGAATACCAAAAGATAATATAGGATTCAAGTAAGACATAATGACAAGGGGAATCGAATGCTTCTCTTTTTGAAGCTCTCGCATTACTTTTCGCAAAGTTACACCGTGCGCAAGTGCCCGGCTTCCTGCATCTTGAATCACTTCTCCATCTGCCACAGGATCTGAAAATGGAATGCCGATTTCGATTGCGTCAGCCCCTGATTTCTCTAAGAAGGAAATACGCTTATTTAAGACTTCTAACCCACCGTCACCTGCCATCATATAGGGGATGAATGCAGATTGATTGATTGAATTACGCTTCTGAATTGCAGCCGTTAACGAAAATTTCTTCATAGGGATTCGCCTCCTAATGCTTCACGAACAGTGTGAACGTCCTTGTCTCCCCGCCCGGATAAGCACACTACAAGTATTTCGTCTTTTTTCATCTTCTTGGCGAGACCAAATGCAAAGTGGATGGCATGCGCACTTTCAAGCGCAGGAATAATCCCCTCTTTTCTCGCGAGCAATTGCACACCTTCTAAAGCTTCTGCATCCGTCGCAGAGGTGTATGTCACTCTTCCAATATCACTAAGGTGACAGTGCTCTGGACCAACTGCAGGATAATCCAGTCCTGCAGAAATAGAATGGGCTTCCTGTATGAATCCATCCTCGTCTTGCAGTACATACATGTAAGCACCGTGCAATACACCTTCTTTAGCTTCAGCAATCGCGGCTGCATGCTTTCCTGTAGAGAGTCCTCCCCCTGCAGCTTCCACTCCATACAAAGCAACTTCCTCATCTGCTACAAATGGATGGAACATGCCAATTGCATTACTTCCGCCACCAATACAGGCAACGATCGCATCAGGAAGCCGTCCTTCTTTGTCTAGTATCTGCCGTCTTGTTTCTTGTCCGATTACTTGCTGGAAATCACGTACAATCTTTGGGAACGGGTGTGGACCAAGAGCAGAACCGAGTATATAGTGCGTGTCTTCAACGTGTGCAACCCAGTATCTCAATGCTTCATTCACTGCATCTTTTAACGTCCCTACTCCTTTTTCAACTGATTCTACACGCGCTCCAAGCAGCTCCATTCGGAACACGTTCAATTCTTGACGTCGGATATCTTCTTTCCCCATGAAAACGACGCAGTCTAAACCAAGCAGCGCACACGCTGTTGCCGTTGCAACACCATGCTGGCCAGCTCCTGTTTCAGCTACTACTTTTTGTTTTCCCATGCGCTTCGCAAGCAGTGCCTGACCGAGTGCGTTATTGATCTTATGAGCGCCCGTATGATTCAAATCTTCCCGTTTCAAGTAAATTCTTGCACCGCCCGCCGCTTCGGACAAGCGCTCAGCGAAGTAGAGCGGGTTCTCTCTCCCTACAAAGTCTTTCAAATAACCAGTTAATTCTTCTAGAAATGCTGCATCCGCAAGTGCAGCATCGTGCGCTTCTTCAAGTTCCAACAATGCCCCCATTAATGTTTCAGGAACGTATTGTCCACCGAATCTTCCATATCTTCCTTTACCCTCTGCTGTCTGAATCATGCATATCTCTCCTCATCTTTTGACTTTACCGCGCGTACAAATGCTCGGATCAGTTCCTCGTCTTTTCTCTTCTCGATCTCAACACCACTGGAAACGTCCACCATGGTCGGTTTAACCCGCTCAATTGCTTCTGCAACATTATGAGTATCCAAGCCCCCTGCTAATATAAAAGGCTGCTTTTGAATGTCCTCTCCCATCAAGAGATTCCAATTGAACGTCTGCCCGCTTCCCCCTTGGTACTCGATTCCCGGAGCATCAAATAATGGGGTTGCCTTATAGTCAGAAGCAGCTTGCACATCATCTATATTTCTAATGGAAAAGGCTTTTATACTAGGCAATCCCACTTGTTGGATGAACTCCGGCGTTTCATCTCCATGAAATTGCACAACATCCAAAGGAACAGCCTCAAAAATTTTATGGATTTCAGCTGCGGTTTCATTCACAAACACACCAACTTTTAAGACAGATTCTGGTATGTACGCAGCAAGTTCTTTAGCTTGTTCAATCGTGACTTGTCTGCGGGATGGAGCAAAAACAAAACCGATTGCATCCGCACCTGCTTCTACAGCGGCTTTAACGTGTCGAACTTCTGAAAGTCCGCAAATCTTCACTTTTGTCATTGCTCATTCACCATCCGCTTCACTTGCAGTTCTGCTATCGCATGATTAGGAGTTAAACTTCTCATCAATGCTTCTCCAACTAATACAGCACCAGCTCCTGCTGCTGCCGCTCGTTCTGCATCCTCTTTTCCAGTAATTCCACTTTCACTGATCAGCACGTGATTAGAGTCGAATGGAAACACTCGAGCTATTTCTTCTGTCCTAGCAAGATCCACTTCAAATGTTCGTAAATCTCTATTATTCACTCCGATCAGCTGCGCACCTATTTCCAATGCCTGCGTCAATTCCGTCCGATCATGCACTTCTACCAATACTTCCAATCCGCGTGACTTTGCATATGCATGTAACGCTTTGAGATCCGCATCCGGTAACGCTGCAACAATGAGTAAAATGACCGAGGCACCCGCCTGTTTAGCACGGTCAATTTGAATCGGATGAATGATGAAATCTTTACAAAGTATAGGAATTCCAATCACCTTCGCTACTGACGCTAAATCATCAAATGATCCTTTAAAGAAATGTGAATCCGTCAACACAGAGACACATACTGCACCAGCACGTTCATAAATTTTAGCCTGTTCAACTGGATTCGCTCCTTCTTTTATCATTCCTTTTGAAGGAGAAGCCCGTTTCATTTCTGCAATGACTTGAAGCTGGTTGGCATTTTGAATACGGTCGAGCAGTGATGGTCGTTCGATTTCATGGATCCTTTTTTCATGGATCGGCTCTGTTAAAAGTTGTGTCACTTCTTTTTCCTTTTCACGGAGTATCTCGTCTAAAATCGTCATTGGCTCACCGCCTGTTTCAATCGCTGTGCGCAAAATTCGGCGCTGTCCTCTAGTCTCCGCTTAGCTTTTCCTGAAAGAATACTTTCTTCTGCCATTCTTACGCCTTCTTTTACTGTTTTTACAGCACCTTCAGTAAACAAGCCAATACCTGCGTTTAAAGCAACTGTGTCAAACTCAGGACCACGGTTCCCGTTAAATATGGATCGGATAATTGCCGCGTTGTGAGCTGCATCCCCACCCCTAATTGCATCTAAGCTAGCAGGCATAAGCCCCACGTCTTCAGGTGTCAACGTAAATGGGATAAGATCTCCATTATCTGCGAGAACTAACGTATTTCGTCCAGCCAGCGTTGCTTCGTCCGCACCGCCAGCCCCGGACACTACTACTGCACGTTTTCGTCCTAGCATACTTAGAACAGCTGCGTATTCCATAACAAATTCTTTTCGATTAATTCCTGTGTATTGCGCAGTAAGTGCTACTGGATTTGTTAAAGGACCTACAAGATTGAAAATAGTTGGAGTACCAATTTGCCTGCGAATCTCGCCAATTCTCTTCATCTTGGGATGTACATTTGGTGCATATAAGAATGCGATTCCAACCCGCTCCATCATTTCTTCTGTTTCAGCCATCGTCAGATCGTTGTGAATCCCTAACTCCTCTAAGACATCATGACTGCCAGATGCACTCGAAATTTTACGATTCCCATGTTTTGCGACATGTACTCCGGATGCCGCCATGACAAATGCAGAAGCTGTACTAATGTTAAAACTGTTACAACCGTCCCCCCCAGTTCCGCAATTATCGATGTACGAACGATCCGGAAACTCTGGACGGAGCGCGTACGTTTCCATCACCGATGCCAATGCCGCTACTTCATCGGCCGTTTCTCCCTTTACGGCGAGAGCGGTAAGCAACTTTGAAATTTCAGCAGCGTCTGTACCTTCATCAAATAACAACTTGGCAGCTTCCTTCATTTCATTAAATGTTAAATTTCGATTTGATAGGGTTGCCTCTATATAATCTTTCATAGCTCTTCTCTCCTCTTCTCTTCTCGATTCATATTTCTCTACTTACCATTACTGGTTAATGACGTCAGGGATTTGGCTTTATTGACCGTCTCCAGAAACTCGGAATGGGGATTTGATGCTTCTACTATTCCAGCGCCAGACTGAACACTGACCACATCGTCTTTCACAATCATTGTCCGGATCGTAAGTGCAAAGTCGATATTTCCATTTAGTCCTATATAACCAATGGCACCACCGTAAATGCCTCTTTTCTCGGTCTCAAATTCTTCAATCATCTCCATCGCTATACGTTTAGGACTTCCTGTTACAGTTCCTGCTGGCAAACTCGTTTTTAGTGCATCCAGTGCGTGTAAGCCTGGAGCTAAATCACCTGTTACTTCTGACACTAGATGCATGACATGCTCATATCGCACGATTTCTTGATAAACCGCTACATTGACACTTGCCGGATCACAGAACTGTTTCATTTCACTTTGACTTAACTCAACGAGCATGTCGTGTTCTGATAATTCTTTTGGATCTGCACGTAATGATTGTTCCAATTCAAGATCTTCTTTGTGAGTAAGTCCGCGTTTTCGCGTTCCTGCAATTGGATTCGTTTGGACTTTATTCTCCTGGACGCTTACTAGACTTTCTGGAGATGCTCCGATGACGATGTGATCCGCAAACTCCATATAGTACATGTAAGGGGAAGGATTACGTTCACGTAACAAGCGATACAATTGGAAAGGGTCGCCTTCTATATCTGCTTCCATTTTTCGTGACAGGACAACTTGCTCTGCTTTTCCTCTTTTTATTTCACCGATGATTTGTTGTACATTTTCTTCAAAAAGCTGTTGTGATACTTCACTGCGAAAGTCTGATAGCGTTACTTCAGTTTCTTCATCAGCAACACCCGTTAGCAACGTTGCTGCAAGTTCATCCAAATCAGGTGACTCGTGCGCAGGCCGGATTTCTGTATGAAGCAAAGTCACTTCGTTTAGCTGATGATCATAGATAACGATTGTGTCGTAAATGTTAAAATATGCAGTTGGGAATTCACCCATCACTTCCGTTTTATCCGCACTTCCAGCTTCATACCCAACGTATCCTACGGCACCACCGGTGAATGGAAATTCACTGTCTGCTGTAACTCTTGGCATCAGCTGTTTCAAAAGGGTAAACAACTCTCCTTCATGAACAAATGAGGACCCTTCTTGATAATTTGTTTCTTCCACGCCATCCGGATGGCCTTTGTACGATTTCAAAGGATTCGCACCTATGAAAGAATAGCGGCCTTTTTTCGTATTCCCTGACGAACTTTCCAATAAAAACTTATGTGTGCCTTGCAATCTTAGATAGACTAAGGTGGGGGTTAAGGTCTCTCCGCTTATTCGTTTAGCTGTTACTCTTAGTCCTATTTTTTCGGTTGTCATTCTTCTCTCCCCAATCTATTAAAAGTTCCTAAAACGACAAAAAGCCCCCTGCATCCAGACAGTTAAGTCCGGTTGCAGAGGACGGAAAAATCCGCGTTGCCACCTCAATTAGAATACAAATGTATCCTCACTTTGTGTGCTAATAAGCACTTCCCATAACGCGGGAATGGCGTCCATAAAAGACCTTCGACAGATTTTTTATGGCTCTCATAAGTCCATTCACACCGCTAGACAGGTCGGTTCCCACCATCCACCGACTCTCTGGATCCGTCCAACACGATGCTACTCTTCTTATTTCAAAGATTTCTCAGCTATGCTCTTCTCATCTAGTCTCTGCTCCCCGTGGGCGGCGTCGCTCCCGACACCAACTACCCATCTGAAAGTTGTACCCAATCTTACATCCTATCTAACTCTCTGTCAATCATTATCTTTTCTGAATACTATATATTATTTTGCAGGCTTTGAATGGCAGCTAAAAGACGCTACAATAAAAGAAATGGAATTCAGACAAGGTGGGGTCTCATGCGTATTAATAAATTTCTTAGTGAAGCTGGAATCACTTCTCGCCGCGGTGCGGATAAATGGATTGAAGCAGGACGCGTTGTTATTAATGGAGAGCCCGCTGAACTTGGAAGTAAGGTCGAAGAAGGAGATTTAGTAGAAGTAGATGGAAAACCGGTATCTGTCGAAGAACAGCTCGTCTATCTCATGTTAAATAAGCCGGTCGGCATTACAAGTACTACCGAACGTCATGTTGATGGAAACGTCGTCGATTTTGTTAACCATCCCCTCCGTATTTTTCACATTGGCCGGTTAGACAAAGATTCGGACGGATTGCTATTACTCACAAATGACGGGGACATAGTGAATGAAATCTTACGTGAAGAACACGGGCATGAAAAAGAATATATCGTTACCGTTGACCGTCCTATTACGGATGAATTTGTACGGGAGATGGAACGAGGCGTGCCGATTTTGGATACCGTGACTAAGCCGTGTAAAGTCCGGAAATTAGGTTCTCGTAAGTTTAACATTACTTTAACACAAGGTCTTAATCGTCAAATTCGCCGTATGTGTACAGCACTTGGCTATAATGTTGTCAGTTTAAGAAGAATGCGAATTATGAACTTAACATTGGGGAATTTGCCAGTTGGCCAATGGCGTGATTTAACCGACATGGAGCGAACAAGTCTCTTTAAAGAATTGAACTATACACCTAAACGGTGAAAAATCCGGGACCCTCGTCAATGGTTGACAAGGGCCCCGGTTTTTTCAATTAGACATTGACCATTTCTAAAAACTGCCGAGTTCTTTCGTTTTTCGAATGATTAAAGAACGTGTCCGGATCTGCGTCTTCGATAATAACACCTTCGTTTAACATAATCACTCGATCCGCAACTTCTTTCGCGAACTTCATCTCATGGGTAACGACCACCATTGTCATTCCTTCATTAGCCAAGTCTTTCATAACTTGCAAGACTTCCCCGACCAATTCGGGATCCAGCGCCGACGTCGGCTCGTCAAACAGCAGTGCTTTCGGTTCCATTGCGAGTGCCCGGGCAATCGCCACACGTTGCTTTTGACCGCCAGATAACTTGTTTGGATAGACATCTGCCTTATCAGACAGCCCCACCTTTTCCAGAATATCAAGCGCCATTGTTTTGACTTTTGATTTCTCCATCTTCTTTACCATCAAGGGTGCTTCCATTACATTTTCAAGCACTGTTTTGTGAGGAAACAAGTTGAAATGCTGAAATACCATCCCCACTTCAGCTCGAACTTTTGCAAGATTATCCTTCTTTTGATTCACCTTTTTTCCATCAATCGTAATTGTACCTTCATTAGTCAATTCTAAGAAGTTTAAACATCTAAGAAGAGTGCTTTTACCTGAGCCGCTGACTCCAACAAGTACGACAACTTCTCCAGGATGCACTTCCATGTCAATTCCTTTTAATACTTCCAGTTTCCCAAAATACTTATGAACGTTATTTGCTTTAATCATAGAATCTGCCCCCATTATTTATCCACGTCCAGTTTGTTCTCATACCACTTGAGTAATGCTGTGAATATCAGAACGAGAATAAGATAGTAAAGACCGACTACAAGAAACGTTTCAAATTGTTTGAAGTTGGAGGCTGCTACACGGTTAGCCAAACCGAACAATTCAGATACTCCGATTACATAGACTAGCGATGAGTCTTTCAATGTAATGATAAACTGATTGCCCAGTGGCGGAATTGCACGTCGTAATGCTTGGGGGAATACAATCCTTCTCATCGTTTGAGAACTATTCATCCCGAGTGCAAGACTAGCTTCCCGCTGTCCTCTGTCAATTCCTTGAATGGATCCGCGGAATATCTCTGCAATGTATGCGCCATTATGAATACCTAGGGCAATTGCACCCGCCCAAAAGTTTTCAAGTACAATGATTGAAGTAATTCCAAAGTAGAGAAACATAATCTGGACAATTAACGGAGTTCCCCGAATCAGCGTAATATATAAGTTTGCAATCGTCTGTAATATTTTTGAATTGGAAATCTTCATCAGTGCGAAGATGACACCAAGAACTGTTCCTATCACGACTGCAATCGCTGTGATTTCAATTGTTAATAACCCTGCTTTTAGAAAACCTTTATACGTTTGCATAAATACTTCATAAAACGTTACAAATATCTCAGGCACCGGCACACCAACTTTCCATTAAATAGGTGGGAAGTTCACTCATTCTAATAACTCGACACCTTCCAAATCAATATCAAGCAGATCGCGACCGAACCACTTATCTGAAATCTCTTTGTATGTGCCATCGTCTATTATTGCTTTAAGTGCCTCATCCAGTGCATTTGTTAACTCAGGATTATCTTTGTGGACTGCGATAGACGCTTGCTCAACCCACATCGGCTTTCCAACTTCTTTGACTTCAAATCCATTATCGATTGCCTCAAAACCTACTACGTCAGATGTAATTACGCCGTCCAAACGACCTTTAACAGTTAAATCCTTTAGCGCTACAACGTCGCTTGTATAATATTGAACGTCATCAGTGAGTTCTTTAGCTGGGGGCTCGTATGTGGACTGTGCAACTACACCAATTTTCTTTCCTTTTAAATCATCTGGGTTCTTAATTTCGTCATTATCTTTAGCTACGAAAACCATACCGCCTGAATAGTAATAGGGTTCTGTGAAGTCCGCTTGTTTAGCACGTTCTTTTGTATATGCCATTGAACCAATAATTGCATCAAACTTCTTACCAACTAAACCTTGTAAAATCGTTTCAAATGGATTCGTCACAGGGTTGGGCTCAAGGTCCATTTTTTCTGCAAGCGCTTTACCAATTTCAATATCAAAACCTGTCAACTCACCATTTTCTTCAAAACTGAAAGGTTTGTATACACCACTTGCAGCATACGTAAACTTCCCTTTTTTAACTAAGTCATAGCCAGCGTCCCCGTCGCCCGCACTTCCGGTCGATTTTTCATCGTCATCTTTACCGCATGCTGCCAGCATTAATACGGATGCAATTAGCATCACTAACATCAATTTCAATTTTCCCATTCTATAAAACTCCCCTTTTTTAGCCAAGTGGCTATTTAGTGGTACACCCTATTTTCTTTTTCCCTATTAAAATTCAATTAAACACGAAAATTACAAAAACGGTAATAAAACTGTAATATTGATATTTTTCTAAAGTCCCTCCTTTATTTTGTGACTCTATTTTGAAGGGGCTAACTTGGATCTGGTGGAGATGTGTATCCGGTAATCCTTGTCTTTTTCATATCGAATAATCATCTCCTTCTGAAAGTGTATGTTTTCTATTAAAACATGAATTATCTAAAAAGTGAATGTTTATTCAAAAATACCTACTTATTATTCAAATCATTAACCATTCGGTTGTTTCTTCGTCTCAACTAAAGGGCATATGGCTTATATGATGAAAAAATTATTATAGTTATCGTGGGGTGAATCTTTTGGCGCTGTTCCAAAAAGAAAAAGTGAAAAAGAAATTAGACAAGGCTAAATTAGGCAGGGCTATCATTCGAGTGCTTAACGAAGGAAAAAAAGATACTTTCTTAGAAATTATTCACGAACTAAAAAGTCATGAAATCGCTTTGCAGTACAAAGAACTTCCCCGCAAACGAAAATCATTGTTTCTAGAGTGGCTATCAATTCAACAAATCACCGAGATATTACGTTATCTCAACAAAGACGAGCAGCTCGCTGTCTTGGAAAGTATCGGCCCGGACCGTTCAACTGAACTATTACATATGATGCAGAATAATGATTTAGCTTTTTTGCTTACGGGGCTATCTAAAACTAAGATGGATGACTTAATCTCTCAGATGCGCCGCGAAGAAATGGAATCTATACTGCACATTATGGACTATCCCGCTAAAACAGCAGGACGGGTAATGACCAATCGATACATCCCGATCTCTCCAGATGCTACAGTGAGAGAGGCGGAGCAGAAGATAAAGAACTTCGAAAATCTAGCTCACTTCGTGAATTATCTTTACGTGGTAGACGACAGTCAAAGATTAATTGGGGTTGTTACATTTAGAGATTTGCTTTTGTCGGAAGAGCATCAGCTCATTTCTGAAATCATGAGAGACCAGCCAGTTCAAGTTGATGCACTAACCAAACAAGAAGATGTAGCTAGACTAATTGGCCGCTACGATTTCGAGGCTATTCCAATTACAACAGGCGCTAATATTCTAGTAGGTACTATTTCAGGCGAACAAGTTTTGGATATTGTCGTTCGAGAAGCGGATGAAGATATTGAAATGCTGCTCGCTTCCGGAAAGTCGATTGACTTTAGAACAAAACCGCTTGTCGCAGCACGTCGAAGATTACCATGGCTTATTTTGTTATTAATGATTGGACTAGTGTCCGGGAGCATTATCTCTAAGTTCGAGGAAACGCTGGATGCAGTAGTGGCTCTTGCTTTTTTCATGCCCATGATTGCAGGTATGACAGGTAATACAGGAACACAATCATTAGCAGTTGTCGTAAGAGGACTGGCTTCGGAAGAGATGACTTGGAAAAAGGCAATTAAATTAGTGTTACGGGAATTATTCGTAGGAATAGTTATCGGTGTTACTTGCGGACTGCTGATTGCTGTGATTGCATTTTTCTGGCAAGGCAATATGGTGCTAGGATTTGTTGTCGGCATCTCCTTGCTTGCAACGTTAATCATCGGCACGATTGCTGGTACAGTGATCCCTTTAATTTTAAACAAATTTAAAGTAGATCCAGCTGTTGCTTCAGGTCCTCTTATCACGACCTTGAACGATATATTGTCATTACTTATTTACTTTGGCATCGCAACCATGTTTTTGTCTCAATTATCCTAAAAAACGTCCATTCCTTTAATAGAGGAATGGACGTTTTTTCAGTCAGTAGAACTCATTTCTATTCTTAGTAAGCAATCCCTACACGAGCTCGAAGATGATTGCATGCAAACAACTCAAATGCAGCAAAGTTTGCAGTATCTTCAGTTGAAATCTGTTTACCGTCTTCTGGAAGCAAATTGTCTTCGGTGCGGTAATTACCTGTTGCTTCTCCGTCAGGTAAATAGGTAGGACAGACAATGGTCCAGTCTAAATCAGACGCTTCAAGAGCACGATAAGCAGCGTGGTGCTCTTCGGCAGCAGCCGTTAGTTTGCGATTCGAATCTCCTGCTTCATAACGGAGCAGATTGGAATCGATTCTGCTTTGTAAAATGCCTGCCGTTCCAATTGTAATAATTCTTTTTATATCTTCATCTTTCATCGCTTGAATGATCTCGGGCAGCGCATCGCTCAATGTAGTTGTTTTGTCTGTGCCAAGGGCACTGACTACAACTTCTGATCCAAGTATGGTAGAAGCAATCGCCGCTGCCTCTTTTGCATCTCCTTGAATGACTGTCAGATTCGGATGCTGAGGAACCTTTTCAGGATTTCTAGCAAGAGCTGTAACATGATGTCCATTTTCTAAAAGCTGCTTCAACATCAATGACCCTACTCGGCCAGTGCCTCCAAACATGGAAATTCTCATTGATGTGTCACCCCTTCCTTAGACTCACGCATTGTTCCCGTTTCGGAAAGACGAATATGCCAGCTTAACGCTTTCTCCAAAATGTGCGGAGTATGCCCGCCGCGTAAGGCAGCTTCCTCATAATATGCCCATAATTCATCTCGGAAAGAAGGATGTGCACATTGGTTAATAATAAGCGGTACACGCTCTTTAGGAGCGAGCCCTCTTAAGTCTGCATACCCCTGTTCTGTAACTATAATATCGACGTCATGCTCTGTGTGGTCCACATGAGATACAAATGGCACACAACTTGAGATTGCTCCTTTTTTCGCAAGTGATTTCGTAACGAATATAGCAAGCCGGGCATTCCGGGCGAAGTCCCCTGACCCACCGATCCCATTCATCATTTTAGTTCCTGTCACGTGAGTGGAGTTTACGTTCCCGTAAATATCGAACTCTAGAGCTGTATTAATCGAGATTGTACCGAGTCTGCGTATAACTTCCGGATGATTCGAAATTTCCTGAGGCCGCATCACAATCTTTTCTTTATAAAACGATAAATTATTGCGTAATTTATTCATTCGTTCCTCTGTGACCGTAATCGAAGTACAAGAAGCTGACTTCACTTTCCCCGCATCGATCAGTTCGAATACTGAATCTTGCAGGACTTCTGAATACAATTCCAAGTTTTCAAATTCAGAATTGATCATCCCGTGAAGGACAGCATTGGCCTGAGAACCAATTCCAGACTGAAGAGGTGCAAGTTCATTAGTTAATCTTCCTGCTTTAATTTCGCTGCGTAAAAACTGAAGTAAATGTTCAGCCATTACTTCAGTTTCATCATCCGGCTGGTCAATCGTAGAAAACGAATCATATTCTTCTGTTAACACAATACCTGCTATTTTTTCAGGATCGATCGGAATTCCGTAAGTACCAATTCTTTCATCAGGATGCTTCAAAGGAATCGGTTCACGGTCACCGAGGACTCCTGGATCATATATATCGTGAACTCCTTCCCATTCTTCAGAATGGGCGACATTGATTTCAACAATAATAGCCTTTGCGTGTTCCGCATATATCAAAGAATTGCCAATCGACGTCGAAGGGATGATGGAACCATCCTCAGCGATTGCGACTGCTTCAATAACTGCAATATCTATTTGGGGTAAGACGCCTCCGCGTACAAGTTCAGATGTGTTGGATAAGTGATGATCCACAAACAGTAATTCTCCATTATTAATACCCTTCCGCATCGTTGGATCCGCTTGGAAAGGTAGGCGTTTATCGACAATCCCTGCTTCTGTAAATAATTTGTCGATGTCATGACCTAAAGATGCACCAGTAAACACATTCACTTTAAACGTTTCGGTTTCAGCACGTTTTACTAATGCCTCCGGTATCGCTTTCGCATCTCCTGCACGAGTAAAGCCGCTAAGACCAAGAGTCATTCCATCTTCTATCCATGACGCCGCTTCTTCTGCCGAAACTACTTTGTTTTTTAAAGAATCTCTTCTAATTCTGTCTAACTGTCCTTCCATTTCTGACAGCTCCTTAGTGGTGTTAGTGTATTTTAAAAAGTGGTTCAAGAAGTTATGTAAACTTTAGTATGAATGCCGATAATATTCTTATAAATCCTTATATACTCTATATAATACCCCCCTATTCCATTTGCCGCAACCAGCCAAGGGTATTCCCATTCCCATAAAATTATTGATAGTGAAATGAGCACTGCAATTTCCATTTATAAAACACTAGATGGTGTGAGGGTACAATGTTATAATCAAATTATTGCAGTTAGGTAATTTTGCTCATTTGTTTACATTGAATATGGGATTCAGTCAGAAAAGTACCTAAAGTCTTGCATATACCACCTATAACCAGAAAGGATTCTGAAACTATGGTGCTAACAGAAGTTCAACATGCAACTTCTCTCTCCCGGTTACTAGAAGAAAAGTTCTGTGTTTCGATTACAAACACAAATGGAATCATTACCTATGTAAATTCTCGTTTTTGTGAGCTAACTAAATTTAGTGAACAAGAGTTAATAGGCAATACTTATCAATTATTATCTCCAAATCATGATCCGCAAGAAATGTTTGACGAGATGAATCAAGCAGACAGCCATCAGCTCATCAGACAGTTTGTCGTAAAAGGCCTCAAGAAGGATGGTTCTCCTTATTGGGCGAGCGCGACAATGGTTCCTGTTATGAATAATGAGGGAAAAACGACTCATTATATTTCCATTGACGTGGACATTACTTCTGAACAAATACAATCCGAAGCGTATAGTGCCACGTTACAAATGCTTCATAATCTAGAAGAAGCTCTAGATCAATCTTCCGTT
Organism: Sporosarcina aquimarina; assembly: GCF_033253705.1. Classification (GTDB taxonomy): domain Bacteria; phylum Bacillota; class Bacilli; order Bacillales_A; family Planococcaceae; genus Sporosarcina; species Sporosarcina aquimarina. The sequence goes on along the minus strand of NZ_JAUBDH010000004.1, from coordinate 92,227 downwards.
GTTGCGGCAACTGATGCTTCAGGGGTTATTAAATACGTTAATGATAAATTTTGTGAGCTTTCTAAGTACACAGCAGAAGAACTTTTAGGTAATACACATCGGATTATTAACTCTGGCCATCATCCTGAAGAATTCTTTGCTAATATGTGGCAAACGATAAAGAGCGGACAGATTTGGCAAGGCGAAGTGAAGAACAGAGCCAAAGACGGCACGTTTTATTGGATGAGTACCGCAATTGTTCCTTTTAAAGATAGTAACGATAAACCATATGAATATATTTCAATACGTTCAGACATTACTGCACGTATCGAAGCGGAACAGGCGTTGGAGTCCGCTTTAAAAAATGACTTTCGAAAGACTGTGGAAAATTTACAAAATGCGATTTTCAGATATGAACAAGACGAAAACGGAAAAATTCGCATTACATTATTGGAAGGGCAAATTTGTAAGAAGCTCGGCCTAACCAAAACTTTATTGAATAGTAAAACCGAAGCGTATCCTTTTAGTGAAAAAGAACTTACGCTGCTGCGTCCTTACATACATGCAGCATTAAAAGGGAAGTCCTGCCATTTTGAAATAGACTACTCGAACCACACGTTCATCATTTATTTGTCACCCGTTCGTGAAAATGACGTTGTTGTAGAAGTAGTAGGTACTTGTATGGATATAACTGATCGAAAAAAGGCTGAAAAACTTGTTGAACATATGGCCTATTATGATTCATTAACTGGGTTACCGAATCGTAGGTTATTCAAGTTAGACGTCAGCGAAGCGATTGAGCAAGCCAATAGTGAGTTTTCAATTATGTATTTGGATTTAGATCGGTTCAAAAACATTAATGATTCGCTTGGCCACTTTATAGGCGATGAAGTGTTAAAAGCGGTTGCTGACCGATTGTCTCGCTGCATTGGTCCGGACGATTTAGCTTGTCGTCTTGGCGGAGATGAATTCGTTATCATGCTGAGAGAAACGAAGCGAGAAAAGTTAGATGAAGTTTCACAGCAAATCATTGATGCTATTTCACATCCTTATACATTCAATTCGATTGAAGTGTATATCACCCCAAGTATCGGAATCAGCCGTTTTCCTTTAGATGGGGAAGATTATGATAGGCTCTTGCGAAATGCGGATACGGCTCTGTTCATGGCAAAAGAACAAGGTAAAAATACATTTCGTTTCTTCACTCAAGAATTGAACAATAATTTGATGGAGAAAACTTTATTGGAAATGGACTTAAGGCAAGCGATTAGCAAGGATGAATTAGAGCTATATTACCAGCCGCAATACGACATGAAAACTGGCTTAATGACAGGTGTTGAAGCGCTTGTACGATGGAACCACTCTACAAAAGGACTTATCTCCCCGGGTACATTCATTCCAATAGCAGAAGAGAGCGGACTTATTCTTCCTATTGGGTTATGGGTTCTTGAAACTGCTTGCGCGCAAGCAAAAACTTGGCAATGTGAAAACTTCCAAAGTCTTCGCATGAGTGTGAACGTCTCAATCCGTCAATTTAAGCAGCCCTCTTTTGTAGACGAAGTACTTGATGTGTTGCATAAGACAGGGTTAGATCCTGCTTACTTAAATATAGAGATTACTGAGAGCATGACAACAGATGTCATCTATTCTCAAAAGATTTTACAGCGTCTTCACACCGAAGGAATTCGTGTAAGCATTGATGATTTTGGAACTGGCTATTCGTCCCTAAGTTATTTAAGTAAGTTCCCCATTACCCACTTAAAGATTGACCAGGTATTTTTACAAGATTTAAACAGCAGTAATACTGCAATCATTAAGACCATTATTGAACTTGCAAAAAACCTGAATATCGATGTGATTGCAGAAGGTGTTGAGACAGCAGAGCAAGCTTCTTTCTTGAGTACGCTGCGGTGTGATGAAGTGCAAGGCTACTTGTACTCACGTCCTCTTACAAAAGACAAAGTGGAAGATCTGCTAAAATCATTCGTATATTGAAACGGCCAGCCTATATGGGCTGGCTATTTCTCATTCATATCGGTATATCAAGATTCTTTCATCATCGTTATCAATGGATAAAGTGGGTATCAGTATTTCTTCTATCCGTTCAAATGGGGTCTCTTCTTCTAAGAAAAACACAAAAGCATTTGTGGGGTAGTAAAGAATTACATCTACCTTCCGCTTTTTAGATTCTGTAGATTTCAAGACATTGTCAATTACAGATTGAAAGATCTCGACAGAAAATGGATTGAAAAAGTAAAATATGTTTTGTCCAGCTTGAATTTCATAAGTTTCAGCTGTCTTTTGCTCGAATTCAATTGAACCGCCTGAACGTTTTTGTCCTGCTCGGAACTCAGCCAAATTAACGTAGGCTTCTTGCAGCAATCTTCCATTCAGATCGATACCCGTTGCATGGTTTTTAAACCGATAGGCACTGTAAATAGGGACGCGGCCTTTACCACATCCGAAATCGACAATATGATCGGTTGGTTTCAAAGGGTATGTATCAAAAAGCACATCTAACACTTGATACGGTGTAGCTTCGTATCGATTGTAGTGTGCTGAACTTTGTAAAACTTCAATCGTTCCTTCCGTACGAATATGAAGGAACTTATCTAGTTCTTGGTCTGTCATTTCATACACTCCTCGATACTTTTAACGGAACATAGATTTATTTGACTTTGTTTTGAGGATTTCGCCCATCCAGCCTTTCTTTTTTAAGTAAAAGAACAAACTAAATGTCGTCGTAAGGATAACCGTTAAGGCAAACGCATAACCGTGCGCCCATTCAAACTCAGGAATGGACTTAAAGTTCATTCCCCATATCGCACCAAACACTGCAGCAGGGGTAAATATTGTTGTAATAACAGTTAGCGTTTTGATGATTTCATTACCTCGTTGATTGGAAACTAAATTCTCCATATCCGTCAAGGCTTCTACTTCTTGACTGTACTCTTTTATGAGCATTCGTATCCGATCTAGTCTCGTACGCAGCCGACTGTATTCAGGAGTTTGAAGGATCTTATCATCAAATGTCTCTTTTAGTGTAAACTGGATTTCTACCAAAGGAATTACTAGGTTGTTCCATATAATTAACTCATGCCTACTTTGAGCGATTCGTTCCAATAAATCTAGATTGTTGTTTTCTTTAATGCCCCAAATCAGCTCGCGCAGCCGATACTCAAACTGATCAATTTGTTCAAGAAACTTATGCAGTACTGTATTTATAAGCACAATGAAAGCTTGAGTTGCATTTGCAGAAACATTAAGCTTTTGTTCCATTTCTTCGCGTGATTCTACTGAAAACAAATTCTGATTCAACTGTGAAGTTAACAAAGTGTCTTTTGTTAAAAAAAACGAGAAAGTCTTAGTGTCCTTTTTACTTTCCATACTTTGGTCGTATGTTAACCTTCCCCACAGCGCTTCTTCACCTTCAACTCCAGTAAAGTTTCCAATAACATCTTGCTTGTTTTTTTCAAGGGTTTCGAGCCATTTACTGCTCATATGAGATTGATGGGCGAGTTCAGCCTTCAAATCCACTTTCTGCTCCACTTCAATCCATTCCCAATCATCATGCTTGAATGAAAAATACATGCACGTCCCTCTTTTCCGACTATCTCTTCTCCTTAGTTTACCCCTTCTTCGCTATGAAGCAACCTGTTAAAAACAGATTATATTTAAGGGAAAACGGGAATACACTAAACGTGTTGTGACAACTCAGTGGCTTTTAAGACATTTCGGGCTATGTACTATACAATAGAAGTTGAATAGCGCCTAAAAAAGCTTCTTGCTCAATACTCTCTTTTCCATTTATAATGGTATTGACAAAACATTTTGAAATGATTGAAAACAATTGGAGGGGTTATGGATGCGCGTACGCGACTTATTCGTTGAAAGAAATTATGTGACGACAGTGAATGATACTGACACTGCAGCACAGGCATTAGAGAAGATTAGAAAGAGCGGCTTTCGTTCCGTTCCTGTCGTAGATTCCAACGATAACTATAAGGGTATGATCTACAAGATACACCTTATCGAATACTTGTATGAACAAAATGGGAATGCCGATGAAACGCTTGATAAAATCGTTAAACATCAAGAAGACTGCATTGAAGAGAATTCATCGTTCTTAGATGCACTGTTAAAGATTAAAGCTCTGCCTTTCATTGCAGTTACCGATCATGGCAAGCTGTCTGGGATTTTGACACATAACAAAATTGAAGGTGTGTTTGAAGATGCTTTCGGCGTCAATACAGGTGGTTTGAATCTCACAATTTCCTCTACAGAAGCACGTGGAATGATTGAAAAGCTAGCCCGTACACTTCGTGGAGAAAATATCGAAGGTATGCTTACATTAGATAACGGCTCCGTGCTCGTTAGACGTGTAGTGTTAACGCTCGAAGGTGAAAAGTCAGAGAGTGAAATTGATGCGCTTCGTACTAAGCTGGAGAAAGCCGGTTTCCGTATTCTTCAAATAGAACGTCTAGAAAAGAAAATATAACCGACAAAACGGGCATGCCTTTTAATGGCGTGCCCGTTTTGTTGTGTATAAAATTATCTTTTAAAGAAGGTTTTCTTCAATTAAAGAATCTTTTTTAGATTTTGAAGCAAACATGATAATCATCATTACTACGACGCTCACTACTAACGCTGAACCGATGAAGAAGTATTGAAAACGAATAGTCGGATGTCCAAGCAGCCTTGCAATCGAGTCCAATACTAGAGGCGAACTGAATTGTCCGATGTAGATGCAGCTAGAAACTACCGCAATTACTCTGTCACTATTTAACGGATTGACTAATCCAAGTGCTTTTACATTGATAAGGGGAAACAAAATCCCTTGTCCTAAACCTACAACACAGACGGATGCCAAAATTACTGGTATCGATGAAGTTAACGATAGACTAGCGAATGCCAAGCCCATCAACAACAAACTAACCGGAATGAGATACTTCCGAAGGGTATCCTGAAGTTGAGCTAATGTTAAACTTGTAATCATTCCTCCAATTGTAGTAAAGGAAATTACTGCCCCCGCAACACTGGAACCGCCTAATTTTCCTTGTTCAAGATACAGCGCCATGTTGGTCGCAATCCCGTAGTATACAAGCATAATGCTTGCTGAAGCAAGCGCATACCCGTAAACAGATAATGGCAGTTTTTTTTTTGGACCAGTTCCATGTGGCTTAACCGGTTCATTCTTCGGTAAGAAAAAGTATACTAAAATGAAAATAACGGCACCCATCCAATACACGTTGAATGGAACCTTCCAGCCAAATGTAGCCAAAAATCCTGCAAGCGTCATTGTAACGATGCCGCCTAGATTACTGAATGCAGAGCTGTATCCCATCATCTTTACTTGTTGTCTCCGAACAAAATGATCACTGATTAGTGAAATTGAAAGTGGCATAACTAGTCCAACCCCTGCACCCAATACAAATCTAAAAGCAAGTAACGTTTCAATTGTATTGGTAAACTGTGCACCTACTCCGCTCACTATATAAATTATCAAACCAATCATGACGATTGCACGTTTAGAGATTTTCGTCGTTAAATAGCTGGATACAAAAGAAAACGGGATGATAATCAATGAAGGAGCTGTCAAAATGAGTTTAATTAGAACAGGATCTGCATTTGGGAAGTTAGAAGCGATTAACCCAACTGCTGGTGAAATTGCTGCACCCGCCATGACAGTTGCCATTGCAATTGAAATAATTGTTGGTGCTAACATCTTTTTATTCATTGACACATTCCTCCATTTCCGCTTCTTTTTAACTGTCTTAACACTTTTTCAGTAGACAGTTCAATCGGGCTATCCGTTCTCGCATTCCACAACAGCAGCCCATGCGCTAAAGCTAAATGGTATGTTGCCAGCTCTTCAGGATCACCCTCGATGAAATGACCTTCTTGTTGACCCTCTTGAATAATAGTTGCAATCCCATCTACCGCTCTCTTATACAAAGCAACGATTTCAAGTTTAACCGGTTCGTTTAAGTGGTCAGAGTACAGCGCTTGAAGGATTAAAATATGACGGTAAACGCCTTCTCGGATAGAACCTGAATGCGTTGCATCTGTTAACCACTCCATTTTACCAAGTGAACTTTTTTGTAGTTCATTTGCTTCTTCAACTAGTTCGATAAAGTCAGCCAAAATCTCTTGAATTACTTCAATATACAGTTCTTCTTTCGAGGTAAAGTAATGATAGAAAAGTCCGTGACTCAGATTAGCATGAGAAGTGATATCGCTAATTTTTGCAGCTGCAAATCCTTTCTGACTAAACATTTGAATTGCAGAACGTCTTAATTCTTGCTGACGTTGATCGCGAATTTTTTTAAATTGTTCTTCATTTTTAGGAGTCATTAACTGTTTTTCAACCCTCTCTTTTTTGATTGACTAACAAGTCAATGTTGAACAGTATATGTTTTAGAAATCCACCTGTCAAGGTCGTTTCTATTACTTTCACAGGTTAAGACATCGTTAACTCGTTTGCGAGAAAGCTTTATAGGGTATTATAATAAGTTGAATGGAGGTGTTGGTGTGATTAAAATTTCAATCCGAAGAACGTATCGTTTTCAAGAAATAGTGAATGCATTTTTAAAAAATGGATTTAGCCACGTGTTGTTCCGCCTCGGGATTACCGAACGCAGAGCTGCGGCAACGATGAAAAGCGAACCTATGGACACCAACCTTCAACATATAGGACAGAAATTAAATCGAACTTTGCAAGAACTCGGCCCAACATTCATAAAGTTAGGTCAGATTGCAAGTACACGACGCGATTTAGTCCCACCGGAAATCATACGCGAGCTGGAGAAACTCCAGGATCATGCGGAACCTTTTCCGTTTGATGATGTCCAGGAGATTATCGAGAGAGAATTGGGTAAACCATTAAACGAGCTATTCGAATCATTCAATGACAAACCACTCGCAACTGCCTCCATCGGTCAAGTACATGCTGCTTTTCTCCACAGCGGCGAGAAAGTTGCAGTGAAAGTTCAGCGACCTGACATACGACAAACTGTCGGAACGGATTTATCAATCTTAAAAGAAATAGCTTCTATTATAGAAAACAACACAGAATGGGGAAAGTTGTATGGTGTTCGTGCCATTATCAATGAATTTGCGGACTCGCTTCTAAGTGAGCTCGATTATGAGAACGAAGGTAGAAATGCTGAGCGCATCGCTCGACAAGTCAAAAAAGATCCTTCTGTATACATTCCGGAGATTTACTGGGAGTTAACGTCCAAAAAGGTTTTGACAATGGAGATGATCGAGGGTATTAAGTCCAATGATATCGACTTGCTCGACAAAAACGGATATGATCGAAAGCTGATTGCGAGAAGACTAGTGCATTCCATGTTTAGCCAAGTACTAAATCATGGTTTTTTCCATGGCGACCCTCATCCGGGAAATATATACATAATGCCTGGTAATGTTATTTCATTTATCGATTTTGGAATGATTGGCGTTATGGATGATGATCTCAAACTTCAATTTGCAAAGCTAATTATGGAATTGGAGCGAGGAAGCACAAAAGGAATTATTAAAGTAATGGATTCAATGGGAATTTTACAAGACGAAACGGATATCAAAAGCCTTCAAAAAGATTTAGGCATGCTGAAGACGAAGTATTATGACGTCCCTTTGCAAAACATGAGCCTGGGTGACATCTTCATGGATTTGTTTGGAGTTGCCTATCGTCATCAAGTAAAGATTCCGAGTGAAATCACGGTGCTCGGCAAAACTATATTAACGTTAGAAGGGCTTGTCTCAAAGTTAGACCCTGATATGAGCATCATGGACGGTGTGGAGCCTTTTGGTAAAAAACTTATCAAAGAATATTATAGTCCTTCCTCTTTGCTTAGAACGGCCTGGGAAAATTTTAGTGAAAATGCTGAAATCCTTGCGAATATACCGCGCGATTTCAAAGACATTAGTACAGCCGCCAAAAAGGGAAAACTAAAGCTGGATATTAACTTGCGACAGACGAGCTTCATACTTAGACGTATGGATATTATAAGCAACCGACTTGCTTTCAGTGTCATTCTTCTCGCTTTCAGCATTCTAATGACGGGACTAATTATCGGATCCGCCATTGCTGGAGAAAATAATATGCTGCTGAATCTGCCAGTCATCGAAATCGGAGCAATTATCGCCATTTTAATGTTTATATTTCTTCTGTTTTCGATTTTCAAATCGGGCCGAATGTAGCGACTACTCTCACAGAGAGTCGCACTTTTTGCTTCTCGATTGAATAACCTGTTTGTTCTTATCTTCTCGAAAATTTCTTTAAATTTATAAAAACCACGTACGACAGGAAATTTCCTGTCGTACGTGGTTTTTCTATTAAAGACTTTCGTTTAAACAATGAAGTATGCAATAACAGAAAGCAAGATGGATGTAACAGCCATGGCAGCAAGCGGTCGAAGTGCACGAGAACGCAAATCACGCAGGCTAACATTCAACCCAAGTCCTACCATTGCGGCTGTTAAGAGCCATGTTGTTAACACGGAGACGAATTCGTACACGCCGTCCGATACTGGAATGATCGGTCCAAATACATAACTTCCTAGTACACTTAAAATGATGAAGCCAACCAGGAACCATGGAAATTCAATTTTTGCATCCGCTTCTTCTGTTCCTTTACTTTTACGTTTCATAATTGCGATGAAGATGAAGCATAATGGAACAAGCAAGAATACCCGGCCCAGCTTTGCAAGCAATGCAATCGCCAAGCCATCTTCGCCTGCAGGAGCACCCGCCAATGCAACGTGCGCAACTTCATGCAAACTGATGCCCGACCACATTCCGTACTGAATAGCGTCAATTGGCAGAAATGGACGCAGTATGGTATAACCTATCGCAAAGACTGTACCCATTAGTGCGATGATGCCGACACCGATCGCGGTATCTTCATCTTTAGCTTTCACAATTGGCGCAATTGCTGCAATCGCAGCTGCGCCGCAAACTCCCGTTCCGACGCCCAATAAGAGTGATATGTTTTTATCAGCCTTAAACATTTTAGCAAGCCAGAGTGTCATGAAGATAGCAAAGATGATTACTCCTACATCACGTGCAAGCAAGCCAAGTCCATCACTTAATACGGTGTCGATATTAAGCTTTATACCGTACAAAATAATCGCCGCTCTTAGTAACCGTTTAGAAGAAAAAGCAATTCCTGAGCGAATTGCTTCAGGATAGCCAAAGAACTGACGGAAGACAACCGCAATAATAATAGCAGACGCTAATTGCCCAATATGATCAAAGCCTGGTAACTTTGCGAGTAAATATCCTAAAAATGCTATAAAAAATGTAAATGCGATTCCGCCGATCCAAGCTACCCCTTTTGATGGTTTCTTTGGTGACGGTGTTATTATGGTTGAATTCATATGAAACACCTCCTGAAATTTAGTATACGCTTCTACTTTCTATAAGGAAAATAACAATATATAATAGCTGTCATAAGTAAATGTATATATGAGAAAGAAGTGATCCTATGGACCAGAGTTTGAATGTGTTTGTAATGGTTGCCGAAAAGCAGAACTTCTCACGCGCAGCTGAAGAACTTCACATGACACAACCTGCTGTCAGTCAGTATATACGTTCCTTGGAAGAAACGATGGATGTGCGCTTGCTTGAAAGGACCAACAAATATGTTAGGCTGACAAAAGCCGGCGAGATTGTTTACCACCATGCGAAAGAGATTGTCGGGCTCTATGGCCGCATGCAGCACTTGGTCAACGATTTGTCCAACGAAGCAAGCGGGCAGCTGTCAATTGGAGCCAGCTATACGTTTGGTGAATACGTGCTGCCTCATATCTTGGCTCGCTTACTGAAAGATTATCCGCGCATTCAGCCTGATGTAACAATTGGAAATACAGCAGAGATTGCCGACCTTATCATGAGCAGGCAGCTTGATGTGGGCATCGTGGAAGGACGGTTTAAGGAAAACCGCCAATTGACCACTCAAGCATTTGCCGAAGACCGGATGATCCTAGTAGCATCCGCAGATCATCCACTCACGTTAACAGAACGAGATCTTGAATGGAAAGAGTTAGAAGCACAGACGTGGATCATCCGCGAAGAAGGCTCCGGCACAAGAGAAGCTGCAGAATCCATCTTCGACCGCCACTCCATCTCTCCTGTCCGAACTATGCAGTTCACCAGTACCCAGCCCATTAAGGAAGCCGTAGGGGCAGGATTAGGAATTAGTCTGTTATCAGAGTGGGCGGTTCAAAAGGACATTCGTTATGGGGAGTTAGTGCAATTACCCGTAAAAGACTTACCTTTTGTCCGCCAATTTTCAATCGTGACCAGTTCGCAGTACCAGACAAAGGCGCTAAAAGTCTTTTTGGAGCTGCTGCTCAATAATCGTGAGTTGACATTGTTTCGGGAATGTTAATGTAAAAACCGCGATGCTTTGAGAAGGTCAACAGGGCTCTACCTGCAGGTGGCGTTATGAGCGGAAATCAAGTTTTATGAGCGCATTTTTTAGTTTATGAGCGTTTTTTCCTGGTTATGATCACTTTGCTGAGTTTATGAGCGGATTTCCATGTTTATGATCACATTTTGAGTTTTATGAGCAGATATCAAGATTTATGAGCACACTGCCGCGCGCGTGAACCACATGCTGGTTCACTCCATGTAAAAAAGGGCTTTGCAAGAGCCCTTTCCACTTAACTCATTTGATTAACTTCCCTGGATTCAATAAATTCTCAGGGTCGAGCACGTGCTTGATCTTCAGCATAACGTCATACGCAGCCCCGTGCTCTTCGCGCTGGTATTTCTGCTTGCCGACTCCTACGCCATGCTCGCCTGTGCATGTCCCGCCACAAGCGAGTGCACGGCGGACAATGGTTTCATTGTACGCATCCGCTTTCTTTAATTCTTCTTCATTGTCATGGTCGATCATCAGCAATACGTGGAAGTTACCATCCCCGACGTGCCCAACTATTCCGCCCTCTAATCCGGTTCTGTCTAGTTCTTCGCGAGCGAAAACTACGGCTTCTGCTAATTTAGAAATTGGTACACATACATCTGTTAACATCATTTGTTTGCCTGGAAAACCATGTGTATAGGCATAGGCTGCATTGTGTCGTGCTTCCCACAACCGATTGCGGCTTGCTGTTTCCGTTTCAAATAGGATTTCCTTGCACTCGTAGTCTGCAACAATGTCTTCTGTGAAGGCTACATCTTGAGCGAGACCTGCTTCGTTACCGTGAAACTCCAAAAATAGTGTGGGAAGTTCTGCATAGTCCGTTTCACTATAGGCATTCACTTGGCGAATCGATTCAGTATCGACCAGTTCCACCCGCGCAATAGGAATCCCTGCTTGCAATATGGCCGGTACCGCTTCAATCGCATTGGTAATGGATGTAAACGTTGCACGTGCGGCAGTTGTTACTTCAGGAATTCCAAATACACGCAGCGTCAATTCTGTAAAGCAGCCGAGTGTCCCTTCTGAACCGACGAATAATCCGTTCAAATGGTAGCCTGATGAGGATTTTGCTGCTTTGTTCCCCGTGTGTATAATCGTTCCATCTGCTAGAACAACTTCCAAATCTCTGACCTGATCTCGCATAACACCATATTTAACCGAAGTCGTTCCACTGGCATTCGTTGCTGCCATTCCGCCAAGTGTCGCATCTGCTCCTGGGTCGACTGAGAAAAACAATCCATGCTTTTTCAGTTCTTTATTCAATTCTGAGCGTGTTACACCCGGTTGTACAGTAACTAACATATCTGCCGGATTCACTTCTAATATCCGATTCATCATAGAAAAGTCGATTGTGATCCCGTGATCATATGGGATGACGTGTCCTTCCAAACTCGATCCGACACCAAACGGAATAACTGGAATTTGTAATCCGCTCGCTGCTTCTACAATACGGCTCACTTCTTGTGTACTTTTTGGAAACGCCACAAGATCTGGCAAGCTCGGAGTGTGGTAAGATTCATCCTTGCTATGTAAGTTTCGAACGGTCTCATTTCGCGTCACTTGTTCACGATCTAAGAATGTGCTTAATTCTTCAAAAAGCTTTTCTACTGTATCAGTCATCCAATCATTCCTTCCAATTTTAATTAATCCCTGCATTCTAACAATTGTAACTCTTAACAAACCCGTTTGTAATCCAAAATGAGGGGAACACTATAAGAAATGCGAATACACCAGGAGGTTTGTTCAACATGAAAAAGTCAGCATCCATAGCTGGAAGCGTTTTGGCGACTGCACTACTTCTCGGAGCTTGCGGTAATGGCGACGCGAACGATACGAATACGACAGGCACTGAAGACACGGCCACGGAACCTGGAACCGTTACAGATGATTCCACGACTGGAACGGACGAGTCAACAGATTCAACCAATTCGGGCACAAACGACGATGCTGCAAGTTCTGACAATGATCAGGATTATATGAAAGAACAAATGGATAAACTCGCTTATGATGAATTTGAATTGGAAGTGGACTACGGGAAAGACAAAGAATATGAAATTGAAATTGAACAAGACAATGGCAAAATTGAAGCCGCTGTTGAGGACGAACTTTCTAATAACAACTTGAAAGGCAAAGATGCTTTCGATGAAATCTACCCAAGACTTGAAAATCTGGACATTTCAGAAACAACTTCTAAAGAAGAAGCAATCAAACAAACATTGGACGCATTCGATTTAAAAGATGACTACGTCAAATTTGAAATTGAAATCACAATGCCTGATGGTCAAAAAATTGAGTTTGAAGATAAAAAGTAAATTGGCAAAAGCGGAACCGTCATGACGGTTCCGCTTTTCTATTTTAGCTATGCGCTTTTACAAACTCGATAATTTTTTCAGACGTCTCCATTTGCAGGATTTCTGGAATATAGCTTTCCCACTCCGCTTTAGAAAGGCTTGCAAACTGAGCACGCGCTTTCAAAATGCTCGACGGACTCATGGAAAACTCGTCCAATCCCATACCAAGTAACACTGGGATGGATAACGGATCTCCCGCTACTTCCCCACACATGCCAACCCACTTGCCTTCTTTATGAGCGGCTTGAATAACGTTATTAATCAAACGTAAAATCGATGGGTGGTTCGGCTGATATAAATACGATACTGTTTCATTCATGCGATCAGCAGCCATCGTATATTGAATCAAGTCATTTGTTCCGATAGAGAAAAAGTCGACTTCTTTGGCAAATAAGTCAGCAATAACCGCAGCGGCAGGAATTTCCAACATCATGCCAACCTCATACGAATCACTTACTTCAATGCCTTCCGCATGAAGTTTCTCTTGTTCTTCTAACAGCATGCCTTTTGCGCGACGGAATTCTTCAAGCGTCGCAATCATTGGAAACATGATTTTCAGATTGCCGTGAACACTTGCCCGCAGTAAAGCGCGGAGCTGTGTGCGGAACATTTCAGGGTGTTCAAAGCATAAACGAATCGCACGTTCACCTAGAAAAGGATTCATCTCTTCCGGCGTACTGAAGTAGCTGAGCTCTTTGTCTCCCCCAATATCGAGCGTACGAACAACCGTTGGACGGCCGTTCATAGATGACAAAACAGTTTTATAAGCATCGAACTGCTCTTCTTCTGTCGGAAAATCGCTTTTACCCATATAGAGGAATTCTGTCCGGAACAACCCAACACCTTCAGCTCCGTTTTTGTCCGCTAATGGTAAGTCTTCTGTAGATGCGATGTTCGCTCCAACTTCTACGTGGTGTCCATCACTCGTAATCGTTGCTTCCGTAACAAAACGTTTTAGCAGTTCTTTGTCTTGTTCAAATTGTGATTTCTTCGTTTCATACGAGTTCAGTTCTTCTCCAGTCGGTTCCAGTAAAACGGTACCGTCCGTTCCATCGACAATCAGCGACGTGCCTTGTTCGATGGATGCCATCGCAGTTTTCGTACCGACAACCGCTGGAATTTCCAGCATTCTTCCAAGGATGGCAGAGTGCGATGTACGTCCGCCGATATCAGTAACAAATCCTTTAACAAACTGCTTGTTCAATTGAGCAGTAGCAGAAGGTGTTAAGTCATCAGCTATGATGATTACCTCTTCATCGATTGTGGATGGGTCTGATACATGGACACCGAGCAACTTCGCAAGGAGACGTTTTGTAACATCTCGTATATCTGCAGCTCGTTCTCTCATGTATTCATTGTCCATCGCTTCGAACATCGCCGTGAACGTATCTGCAGCCTGCTGCAAGGCATATTCCGCATTAATACCTTGTTCGATACTGCCTTTAACGGTATTCGCAAGTTCAGGGTCATTTAAAACAAGCAAATGCGCACTGAAAATTTCGGCTTTGTCTGCTCCAAAGTTTTCAGCGGCTTTCGCTCGAATTGCTTCCAGTTCTACGGCAGCCTCTGATTTTGCGGATTCGAATCGCGCCAGTTCTTGTTCAGGCTTGTCGATTGTTGTTTTTTCCACTGTTAGGTCAGGCGTTTCCAAGCGGTACGCTTTGGCGATCGCAATGCCGTCAGAAACACCAATACCTGTTATTGTTTGCTTCACTCGCCGATGCTTTCTGATTTCATAATGCTGTCCACTTTTGCGATCGCCTCTGCCTCATCAGCGCCCTCTGCAACGATTTCAACTTGTGCACCTGATTCGATTCCCATCCCCATAACACCCATGATGGATTTCAAATTGGCTGTGCGTTCTTTATACGTAATTGTGACTTCCGATTGGAATGGTGTCACAGCAGATACGAGCATAGAACATGGTCGTGCGTGCAGCCCTTCGCTGCTTGTAATCGTGTACGTTTTCTTTTCCATGAAAAATCTCTCCTTTTAATTCAAAACTCGATGCGGTCGCTATAGTGTGCGACAAGTGCATCGTTATGTTCAGCATTTCCTTCTAAGTTACCGCTCTTAAAAACAGGCGGTTCCACCCCATTCGCAGTCATACACAAAACTACTTCACAAAACAATGAATGCAATAATGCATTCCCTGTTATAGATGAAGCCGGACCGCATTGTACCTCGTTAATATGGAGGATACCGTCACCCGGCGGTACTTTCGTGTCCAGCACGACGGAACTCATAGCTTCTAGCCGTTTACCGGAACCATGACGCGAAGGATGTTCTTCTTCAGTATACAACAAAGATTGAATGGAAACCGTATAAGCGCCTTGTGATACTGCATACTGCGCAATATCGATCGGGACAGGATTACGACCTGAATTTGATATGACGATGACAACATCCTCTGGACGTATATCAAGTTCTGATATAAAGGTTTCGCTAAAATCAGGATCCTTTTCATTTCTGGAAGATAGTAATGCCCCTTCGTGCAGCATCAGCGAACCGATCGATATAGGTTTAACAGGAGCTAAGCTTCCCGCCCTGTAAAAGCCTTCTTGTGCAATCAGTTGAGAATGTCCAGATCCAAAGAGTTGGATAATTCCGCCGTTACCAAGGCGTTCCGCGACTTGTGCAGCAGCATTTTCAATTGGTTCTTTTGCTTCCTGTTCTATTTCAGACAAAAGAGTAATGATTTCACTAAAATATGAATTCATGACACTCACCTTCCGATTTCACTTATGAATTTATAACGATCTGAACGATACGTACTCCGCACTACTTCAAATGTCCGGCCATCTTCAAGCGTGCTCACTCGTTCTATCTGCACAACGGCCGCCGGAATGGCAATTTGTAAGTATTCAGCGTCCTCTTTTTTTGCAAGGGCTGCCTCCATACGTTGAGTCGCTTGTCCGATCACTAGTTTTTCTTGTTGCTCTATGAACGCATACAAAGATCCTTGCAAGGCTTCCTCTGAAAGTGTCGGAAGTAAGTCAACTGGCAGATAAGACCGTTCAATTGCCATCGGTGTATTGTCCGCATAGCGTATTCGAACCACCTTATGCACAAGCGCTTCTGAAGATAGACCTAATCTAGCCCTAATTTGCGGATCGGGACGCACCTGGCTGAAGCCGATCAGCTTTGTTCCTGGTGACAGCCCACGTGCTTTCATATCTTCTGTGAAGCTAGTCAGACCGTTCAAAGGCTGTTCCATCTTTTCTTCTGCAACAAATGTACCTCGACCTTTTTCACGATACAATAATCCCTCTTTGACAAGGTTTGTCAGTGACTGCCGAACTGTCATTCGACTGACCCCAAACAACTCCGACAGCTCACGCTCTGAAGGAATGATTGACTTAACAGGATACACGTCTTGCGCAATCTGCTGTTTTAAATAGTCTTCAATTTGTACATATATCGGAATAGCTGATTGTTTATCAAGCATTTAAAGCACCACCAATCCATCCTTCTCTTATACACTGCACCACTTGATTGGCTCGGGCCCAGCTTATCCCACAGCATTACGTTCATACCCTGTTATGCCACCGCAAATCGTCTGCATGATTGACCACTCTTTATCGAGAATAACGATATCTGCATCGTTTCCAGCGACCAAACTTCCTTTTTGAGTCAGACCCAGCTGTCGCGCGGCATTTCCTGAGGATATCTTTGCTACTTCTAAAGGACTAATGTTTAATATACTTACAATATTTTTCACTGCATTTTCCATCGTTAAAATACTTCCAGCGAGTGTTCCGTCTTGAAGTCGTGCATCTTTTTCAGACACATGAACAGGCTGACCCCCAAGCTCATATTCGCCTGGTTCAAGGCCTTTCGCCCGCATTGCATCGGTAATTAAAATGATTCCGTCGGGGCCTTTCACACGGTATGCGAGTTCCACTGCTTTTGGATGGCTGTGGATGAAATCCGCAATGACTTCTGCAGATAGTTCATCCTCAAGAAGAACTCCGCCGATTGCGCCTGGCTCACGATGGTGGAAAGGTGACATCTGATTATAAAGATGTGTCGCTTGACACGCTCCAGCTTTAGCGGCTTCTTCCATTTGTGCAATGGTAGCGTCTGTATGTCCCATTGATGCAACGATTCCTTCAGATGCTAACTTTTGAATAAAAGAAAATCCGTTCGGTTCTTCTGGAGCAAGTGTTACCATCTTAATTTTATCGCCAGATGCTCGTTGCCACACGTCAAATTGCTCTGCATCGGGTGGACAAATATGCTCTAACGGTTGTGCGCCTGCTCGTTTTGGTGAAACAAACGGTCCTTCCAAGTGAAGACCAATCATTTGTGCTTGTCCTGGTTTAGTTGAGAATGACGCAACATTTTTCATCGCAGCTTCGATTGCTTCAGGTGATTGCGTCATGGAAGTTGCTAAAAATGACGTCGTTCCTTCATTCGGCAATACGTTTGCCATCGTTTCAAGTGCTTCTTCTGTCGCATCCATCACGTCTGCACCCGCTGCACCGTGAATGTGCATGTCGATGAAACCGGGAAGAACGTACCCTCCGTTTGCCTGTATCACTTCGTCTGCTTCGCGTTCTATAGACGTTGCTATTTCCTGAATGATCCCATCTTTGATAAAAAGATCTGTGTTCTCTAAAACTCCTTCAGGTGTTACGACCGTTCCATTCGTAAGTAAAATTGTATGTGTCATCGTCGTCCACTCCTTAAGAAAATACGCCGGAAGAGTGACTGTCGTCTCTCCCGCCGGCGTAATCATTTATTATTCATCAACTTTTACAATTGAGTCTGTACCCTTACGTTGGAAACCTGTTTTCAAAATATGCAAGTTGGCTTTATCAACGTTCGTAAAGATGACAGGTGTTACAACGGACGGAGCATTTGCTTTGATGTAGTCTAAGTCAATGTTCAACAATGCATCGCCTCGCTGAATAAGCTGACCGTTTTCTACAAGCAATTCAAATCCTTTACCGTTTAACTTTACTGTATCAAGTCCTACGTGGATGAGAACTTCTACCCCTGTATCTGTTTCTAGACCAATGGCATGATTTGTCGGGAATACGCTGACGACTTTACCGTCAATCGGTGAATGAATCGTTTTCCCTTTCGGCATGATTCCGAAACCAGGCCCCATCATTTCCTTCGCAAACACTTCATCTGGAACTTCTGAAAGCTCAATGATGTCTCCGTCAATCGGCATATGGAAATCAGATTCAGGTAATGCTTTAACACTGTGCGGCTGTGTATCCAGTTCCATGGACTCTTCTGTCTTCGGAGCTGGGTTTCCGTTCTTCATGCGTCGTTTCATCGCTTCAGCTAAGAATTCAACAGCTGTTCCGATAACGACTTGAACGTTTGTTTTACTAATCTTCATGTAACCCATCGCGCCATAACGCTTCAATTCTTTTTCATCGACAACATCAGAATTTTTAACAGTTAGACGTAAACGAGTTGTACAGTAGTCAATGGCTTGAATATTGTCAAGACCTCCAAGCGCTTCAATTGTGTGATAAGCCTTAACTTCAACGATATCGTCGCTGTAGACTGCAGTATCTTCTACCATATCTTCGTCATCTTCACGGCCTGGTGTTTTCAAGTCTAGCTTCACAATAAGGAAGTAGAAGACTACAAAGTAGATGACACCGAATACGAGACCGATGACTAGAAGAATCAATGGATTTTGTGCCAATCCAAAGTTCAGGACGTAGTCAATTGCACCTGCTGAGAATCCGAACCCATGATGGACGTCAAACATATACGAAACGATCATTGACGCACCTGTTAGCAATGCGTGCACTACATATAGAACTGGTGAAAGGAACATGAACGCGAATTCGATCGGCTCTGTAATACCAGTTAGGAATGAAGTGAATGCGATACTGAATAGCATACCGCCGACAATTGCCTTCTTTTCCTTTTTTGCTGCAGCATACATTGCAAGACATGCTGCTGGAAGACCAAACATCATAATCGGGAAGAAACCGGACAAGAATGGTCCTGCTGTTGGATCTCCCTTAAGGAATCGGTTGATTTCCCCTTTAACAACTTCTCCACTTGCATCAGTGAATGTACCGAAGTCGAACCAAACTACTGTGTTAATAACGTGGTGAAGGCCTGTAGGGATCAATAGACGGTTTAAGAATCCATATGCGCCTACCCCAAGTGTTCCTGCGCCGAGTACCCAGTTACCGATACTATCGATAACACTTTGAATTGGCGGCCATGCAAAGAAGAGAACACCTGCAAGTACTGTCATTGTAGCTGCTGTAACAATAGGGACGAATCTTCGTCCACCAAAGAATGCTAGGAAATCAGGAAGTTTTATATTATAAAAACGGTTGTAAAGAGCTCCAGCAACAATACCGGAAATGATACCGCCGAAGACACCCATGTTGATTGATTCATCGACTGCTTTTAAAGCACTAGTAAGTACCAAGAAACCGACAGCCCCGGCCAATGCTGCTCCGCCACTATTATCATGAGCAAATCCCATTGCGATACCAATGGCAAAGATTAGAGCTAAGTTACCAATAATTCCATCTCCCGCTGCAGCGATTAGCGGAATGTTTAGCAGGTCAGGCTGCCCAAGTCGTAAAAGCAAAGCAGCTGCCGGCAAGGTCGCAATCGGAAACATCAAAGATTTACCGATGCGCTGAATAAAGTTCATCATCTTCTTCTCACTCCTTTTTAGTTATCTTACTATTCACTATACCGTTCTATTGGTCTAGTTGTCTATACCAATTAAACCAAAAAAACAGAAAGAATGTAAGCGTTTTTACGAATTTATGTTAAAAAGTTTTCGGATATGCATAAAAAAGCGATTGCAGCGAGTTCTGCAATCGACTTTTTGTCTATTTTTCTTTAAGCATCTACACGAACGAGACCACTTTCACCGCTCGTTAGGCTGCCTTCCTTCAGTAAATGGATTTTCTCTTTCCCCGTGTTTGTGAAAATGACCGGGGTAATAGCAGAGGGTGCGTTTGCTCGAATATAGTCGACATCAATTTTCAAAAGAGCATCTCCGCGCTTTATTGATTGGCCGTTTTCAACCAACAGACCGAAACTTTCCCCGTTCAATTTAACCGTATCCAAACCTACATGAATTAAGATTTCCACGCCTGAATCCGATTCCAGTCCAATCGCGTGTTTTGTCGGAAACACGCTCACAACCTTACCGTCGACAGGCGAGCAGATTGTATCTCCTAAAGGGTCAATTGCAAATCCTGGCCCCATCATTTCCTGTGCGAATACAGGATCAGGTACTTTCGATAATGGAATAACAGTTCCATCAATCGGCATGACAAAAGCTTCCTCTTCAATGTCTTTTGTACCACGTGTTTCTGTCTTTGGCTGCTGATCTTTGGCTGACGTATCCCCTTTTAGCGACTGAGCCATTTTTTTAAAGAAATTTGCCATCTCATTCACTCTCCTTCCGTCTATTCATGTATATGGTTAACTAAACAAGCTTTCTCTATCCTGTTCTGCTGCGTTACTTCCCACAAAAGTGTTGGGCAAGCGTCTCTAACATTTGAGGAAGACGAACGAATGCACTTTCGATATGCAGTCTTTCTGTGCGCTGGTGGGCGTCTTTACCAAACGGTCCAACATTCAAAACAGGCGCATCGAGCGCTTTCATCTCTTCAAACGGCATCCAATAAGTTGCACCCCATACAGGTGTATTTCGTTCAAATGATTTCCAGCCTGTTCCTTCATCTTCATAATGGACATAACTTAAATCACTAATCCCATTGAAATAGTGGATTTGTGAAACTTCAGTTCCGAGTGAAATTGCTTTATCTTGCATGAGTGTGACAAGCTCCTGAACGAGTGCATCGTCTGATGTATTCACGGCAGGATAATATGGCGGTGCGAATAATAGAACGGTTGCAGGTGCAAGCTCTTGGCATTCAATCATGAGCACATCAACGATTTTAAATGATTTGTCGCGATCATCGAGTTCCCAATCACCTGACACTTCCGTAATAATCCGTTTCACTTCAGCTTCGCCTAATTTGTTATTGGCGTAATCCATCAATTCCTCGAACTTGAGCAGGTTGATTTCCCCCACCTTAGCAATTCCTTCACGTTTACTAATTTCAGTATATGCTGCACTACATGCTTGGACTGCATCCTTTGCGATATCTTCAAATAACTCCATCACTTCTGCTGCTGTACGTCTCATTGTGAAGACGTTGTAAAGTGCAGTCGAGCGATATGGTGTTTGCACAGAGTAGTGCGCTTTTAAATCTTTTTGCTGCAATGTAACAGGCAGCGGTGTCGTTTCCCCATGATCTGTTTCTTCAAAAATATTATTCCATTCCATACGCTGCGTTAAGAATGACGCCATAAATGTTGAAGTAATTCCTTTTAACGGTTCTCCAACATGCGTTTCTTTTCCATAAAACAAGGCAGCAGGCATGATTTTACCAATGGAACCAGAGTAAATGTACTCTTTCGGGTCGCCTGGCTCTTGAGAGAAAACGGGTTCGCCATTTAAGAACAACGTATATGTTAAGTCATGTTCCTGCTTCATGCGAACGAGTGACTTAACTGCAGTACGCATTCCGGCTGAGCTTACCTCTTCGTCCGGTACAGCAAGCAGAACTAAGTTAACTGGCCATTGTTCTAAGGACGCTTTTTCTATTAAAGACATATGTAATGCCAGTCCCATTTTCATATCCATAGTTCCGCGGCCAAACAAATACTCTCCTGATTCTAAATCGTTTATTGCTTCTTCAGGCAGTTCTTCTTTATATTCATGTAATTTTGCAGTTAGCTCCTCTGGATGAAATGCGAAGGGTTCAAGCGCGCCATATTCCTCTGTCCAAACTGTGTCGTAATGGCTGATGAGCACGATTGTGTCTTGTGCTTCATGGTTTTTATATAACGCGGTGACAGAATTCCGGCCAAGACCTGCATCATGTAATTCTACCTGTTCAGAATGCGATTCAAAGTAAGGAATGCTTCGTAATCTTTCTGCGAGGCGATGCGGGAAGGCTTTTTCTCCTTCGGTTGTGGTTCTGCTTTCCCAGCTCACAAGCTCACATAGTAACGCACGCAGCGTTTCAGGTGTGTCCCATTGTAGTTTAGTTTCGGTATGTTGGTTTGCCATAAAAACCCTCCTCTAGTAAATGAATCTTTCATTATTAGGCTAAAAAACCGTAAATCTAATCCGGCTTTCGCCTGTCCACTTTCGAGTGTACGCTTTTTAGAAAAAAGAGTCATCTAGAAAAGGTTAAACATTTGATTTGCAACGCAATAAACTTATGTTTATAATGTAAACATAAGTTTAAAGAGAGTGAGGAGGTGTTGAAGATGAACGAAAAAGAACAACAGCTCATCCGGCTGCTGCGTCAAAATCCTTACTATTCCCAACAAGAATTGGCAGACAATCTGGGTCTCTCAAGACCTGCAGCAGCTAATCTATTATCATCATTAACAAAACGCGGGTACATCACTGGAAGAGCGTATGTGTTAGCTCCAGAAGACGAAATCATTTGTATTGGCGGCGCAAACGTCGATAGGAAGTTCCATGTAGTTGGACAGGTTGCTTCAGGAACTTCTAATCCTGCTGAACTCTCCGTCACGATTGGCGGCGTTGCGCGTAACATTGCTGAAAACCTAGGGCGGCTAGATCATCCCGTCCGATTGCTTACAACTGCGGGTAAAGATGCAGACTGGGACTTGATTGCAACGCATTCATCTCCTTATATGGATTTGACCTCTGTCCAGTTACTTCCAGATGCATCTACAGGATCCTATTCCGCAGTATTGGATAGCCATGGTGAGCTCGTTATTGCAATGGCGGTAATGGACGTTTATTCAGCTTTGAACGCAGAATACATCACTTCTCTAGAACGTCATTTGGCACGCGCAAAGATGATTGTTATGGATCTTAATGTAACGAAAGAAACGGCAGAAGTTATTCGGGGTGCCGCCATCCGACACCAAGTTCCGCTTGCTGTCGTTCCTGTCTCAGGCCCTAAAATGGCAAACTTACCTGATACTCTAGAAGGTCTGACGTGGTTCATCTGCAATGAGGATGAAGCTGAAACGTTAACCGGAGTTACCATTGACTCGGAAGAGGATTGGAAGGCTGCGGTTTCGGAACTCCTCAACTCCGGAACCGAACATGCAATTATTACACGTGGTAAAAAAGGCGTGATGGCTGGTGATCGAAGTACACGTGCCATTCTCCATCACCCAGCAATTCCTGGCGTTTCGGTAGAGGACGTTACAGGCGCTGGAGATGCCTTCGTATCAGGCGTTCTGCACGCCGCGGTTTCTGAATATCCCCTTAATGACGCAATTGCTTACGGACTCGTAAATGCAGCAAAAACACTTGCATCAGATTACACCGTCAGACCAGAACTAACTGCCAATGGATTAAAAAACGAACTGGAGGAATACAAATGAAATCATATATCGTCTTCTCAGAAGAAGTTTTAAACGCTAAAGCCGCTGGACAGCCAATCGTGGCACTAGAATCGACAATCATCTCTCACGGAATGCCTTATCCACAAAACGTGGAAACTGCACGTGCCGTAGAACAAATTATCCGCGACAACGGTGCTGTTCCCGCAACAATTGCACTAATTGACGGTCAAATTAAGATCGGTTTGTCATACGATGAGCTTGAAATGTTCGGGAAAAGTGATAATGTAGCAAAAGTTTCACGTCGGGATATCGGACACTTACTTGCAACAAAGCAACTCGGAGCTACCACTGTCGCTGCAACTATGATTTGTGCAGATCTTGCTGAAATCCGTATGTTTGTAACAGGTGGAATTGGTGGAGTACACCGTGGAGCTGAAACGACAATGGACATCTCTGCAGATTTAGAAGAACTTGCGAAAACAGACGTCGCTGTTGTTTGTGCAGGTGCCAAATCGATTCTGGATATTGGCTTGACGATGGAATACCTGGAGACAAAAGGTGTACCTGTTATCGGATATGAAACGGATGAATTGCCTGCATTCTATACACGTAAGAGTGGATTCCCTGTAAACTTCCGTGCGGACAATCCTGAAGTTATTGCGGATACACTAGCTGTGAAATGGCATCTGGGGCTTGCAGGCGGAGCTGTAATTGCGAATCCGATCCCTGAAGCAGATGAACTTGACCCTGAAATGATTAACAAAATTATTGACGAGGCCTTAACTGAAGCAAAAGAAAAAGGCATTAAAGGAAAAGATGTTACACCCTTCATGCTAGGAAAAGTTAAAGATCTTACAGACGGCAAAAGTTTAGTCGCCAACATTGCACTTGTGAAACATAATGCAGTAGTTGGAGCTAAAATAGCCGTTGCGTTAAGCAATGCACGATAAAATGAATACAAAAAATCCACAGCTGGATGGCTGTGGATTTTTTTGTTCTATTAAACACGTTCTGCTTTACGTCCGATCAGTTTGTAATATACCAGATACAACGATGGTATCATCACTAATGTAAACAAACTTGAGAATGCCAGCCCGGCAATGATTGTAATTGCCAGTGCTTCAAACAATGGGTCACCGGAGACAGCCACTGGTATCAAGGCAACAATCGACGTCAGTGAAGTCAGGATGATTGGCTTGATACGTGCGTAGCCTGATTCAACGATCGCTTCAATGACATCCATATTGCCAAGGAGACGGCGTGCTTCTACGAAATCGATGAGCACCACTGCATTTCGTACAACAATCCCTGTCAACGACACAATCCCCATGACGCCAAGGAAGCTGAGAGGCGTCTGTGTGATGAACAATCCTAGGATCGCACCAGAAATACCGAGATACACCGCAAACAAAACGAGTAACGGCAGACTGAACGATTTGAATTGGAATGCAATTACTAGGTACACGAGTAACAGAACGACTAGGAACAGAATACCGATTTCTGCAAAGAATGCCTGTTGATCTGAATTCTCGCCGCCAGTCGAAATCGTATAGCCTTCTGGTAAATCTTTCTTCTCTGTATCTGCGGCGTCTAACATACCCGCTTTAAATCCATCTGCATCGCCATATGCTTTCAGCGTAATCGCACGCTCCCCCTTTTCATGAGGAACTTGTGCAATAAGAGATGTTTTTTCCGAAGAAAGCAATTCATTCAACGGAATAAGTTTAGGTGGACCTTGGGTTGTCATGGAAGGGACAACACTTTGCGAAAGGTCTATCTCCTCCCCTTCGTTCACACCTTTTTCCTTTAATACAACTTGCTTTGAAATATCCCCTTCATACAACTTGAACAAAGGGACACCTTGCGTCAGCAGCTGCAGCTGATTCGTTACTAAGCTTAAGGAAATCCCATTGTCCTCAAGTGCTTGACGATTCGGCTCATACTGAATTGCTGGAACGGGTTCTCCTAAGTTATCCGTTACAATGTCTGCGCCCTTTTCAAGCAAGCGATTTTTCAAGTCATCTCGCAGCTGTGCGAGCTGGTCGATATCCTCGCCTTTAATCGTCACAGTCACCGGAGCACCGACGGGCGGTCCTTGAACAATTGTATCCAGGAAGATTTCCGCATCGCTAAAACGATCGCGTAATTCCGGTTCCCACTTGTCGATGAATTCAGAAGCACTTGTATTGTCTTTTTTAATACGGAATACGGCTTGCCCGGTATTTTCACCCGTATTCTCCATAGAAGCAGCAAATAGATTCGGTAACCCGCTGCCTGTGAAAATGGCCGTTTCTTTTACGTTTTCATCTTCGCTTGAAACTTCGTCAATAATCTTTTGGATTTCGTTATTTGTTTCGTCTATTGTCGTCCCTGCCGCGAGCCGGACATTCATGGTCACTTCTTCTTTGTCCGCAGCTGGGAAGAATTCGAACGGTGTCAGCATCGCTAAGAACAGCAGTCCTGTCGCGATAACTAGCCCGCCAATCCCTACAAGTAACGGTCTTTTTAAAACAGTGCGCAATACTTTTTCTGAATAGAATACCGCGATTTTCTCCAAAGGCTTTCCTAAGAATCCTGGAGTATCCGATATTTTTTTATTGCGTTTTTTCGTTTTGATGTATTGAAGCATTGGAACGAGCGTTACGGATAATACAGTTGAAGCAATAATAGTTGTAATTAATATACTTGGCAGTGCTTTAATGAATGCACCATTTCCTCCCGAAAGCAAAAGCAGCGGTGAAAACGTTACAACAATTGCCAAACTGGAAGAGATAATGGATGTATACACTTCTTTGACACCGTTTACAGCACCATCCAGAGGTGAATCCCCAAGTTTGTATCGCCGCTGAATGTTGTCATTCACAACGATGCTGTCATCGACCAGAATTCCGATAGCGATAATAAGCCCAATGACTGAAATCTGATTCAAGTCACCCCCCATAAATGGAATTGGAATCAGGCCGACAAGCACAGATGCGAGAACGGTCAACGCAACTGCAAACGAACCGTACAATGTCAGTCCAGCAGTTGTCACCACGAGTACGGCAATAACCGCAATGAGTAATGAAATATACAAACTATCAAAAATTGAGTTCACATTTTCAGCTTGAGATTCATACGTATGAGCTGTTACTTCTTTAGGAAGATCTTCCATATAACGATCCAGTTTCTTTGCAATGGTTTTATCCATAGAAGGGATGTCTTGGCCAGGCTGTAGGAAAACTGTGTAGGAAATTGCTGATTGTCCGTCAAACGTAACAATGTCCTTCGCATCTTTTGCCACTTCTCCAATATCGGCTAATTTAGACAGCGGAATTGCAGCATCTCCAATTTGTAATTGTTTCAGTCTTTCAATTCCCTCATCCTGTTTCACGGTTAAGACGACACGCTCTTTGCCGTCATCGTGTGTTCCCAGTGACAGCGGCTGATTCGCTTGCTGCAGCACATTGAGCACATCAAATGGCTGTAGACGATTTTCAGCTAATTTGTCAGGATCCAGTGTGATCATAACTTCCTTCTCTGCAAATCCTTTGACAGTGGTTCCTGCGACTCCTTCTATAGACTGGAGGTCATCTGATAGAGTTGCGAATGAGGTCTCTAAGTCCGCAAGCGCCGTTTCGTCTCCTGTAAACATATAAGAAACGAGCGGAAAGGCCAAATCGAGTTTTTTCACTTCAGGCGTTTGTGCATTTTCAGGCAGTTCACTCGCAGAACGCTGGACTTCTTGCTGTAATTTGTTAATCGTCTGTTCGGAATCGATTCCATCCTTCAATGACAGAGTAATAATCGAAGCTGAATTTGCAGAAACTGACTTCATCGTATCGATGCCGTCCACTTTCTTAACTGCCCTTTCAAGCGGATTTGTCACGGTTCTTTCGACTTCTTCTGGTTCTGCACCTGGAAGAATAGAGGATACCATCACTAGATCTACGGGTGTTTCAGGAATCTCTCGCTTCGGGAGAGTTAAAAACGTATAAACCCCCACTAGCATAAGAATGAAAATCAGGAAAATAAATAATTTACTCCGCTTCAATAAAAAGGCCATAGATGTCCTTCCTCTCTCATTTTGATAACGCTTTCAATAGAAAACTATGTGTTTACTTTATATTGACACAGCAGGCTATCAATCACAATTTTAGAAACCCCAAAAATAGTCTAATAATTGTTTGACAACAACCCCAGAATCTTGTACATTACATAAGGACGAACAATTATAGCTCGCCTCAAACAAATTATTCGCTTTTAGGAGTGTTCAATAATGGATGTAGTATTCGATTATGAAGATATTCAACTAATTCCCGCTAAATGTATCGTAGACAGCCGTTCTGAATGTGATACTTCCGTTAAACTAGGAAAACATACATTCCGCTTGCCTGTCGTTCCTGCTAATATGCAGACAATCATTGACGAAAAAATTGCCATTCAACTTGCTGAAGGCGGTTATTTCTATATTATGCACCGTTTTGACCCTGCATCTCGTCCAGCATTCATCCGTGACATGCATAGCCGAGGACTAATTGCTTCAATTAGTGTTGGTGTTAAAGAAGACGAGTATGGATTTGTGGAACAGCTTGCTGCAGATTCACTAATTCCTGATTATATTACAATTGATATTGCGCACGGTCATTCTAACGCCGTGATCCGTATGATTCAACATATTAAAAAGCACTTACCTGAGAGTTTTGTTATTGCGGGTAACGTTGGTACACCAGAAGCCGTACGTGAACTTGAGAATGCTGGAGCTGATGCAACAAAAGTCGGTATCGGGCCTGGTAAAGTGTGTATCACAAAGATAAAGACCGGTTTCGGTACAGGCGGCTGGCAACTAGCAGCAGTTCGCTGGTGTGCAAAAGCTGCCTCGAAGCCAATTATTGCCGATGGCGGTATCCGCACACACGGGGATATTGCAAAATCAGTCCGTTTTGGCGCAAGTATGGTGATGATCGGTTCACTCTTTGCAGGCCACGAGGAATCACCTGGTCAAACAGTTGAGCGTGACGGCGAGCAGTTCAAAGAGTACTTCGGTTCTGCTTCAGAGTTTCAAAAAGGCGAAAAGAAAAACGTTGAAGGTAAGAAAATGTATGTAGAATACAAAGGTCCCCTTCAAGATACTCTTACTGAAATGGAGCAAGATTTGCAGTCGTCCATTTCCTATTCAGGCGGTAAGAGCCTAGACGCCATTCGTACAGTGGATTATGCCATTGTGAAGAATTCCATTTTTAATGGCGATAAAGTCTATTAATTATGATTTACTGTGTTGGTTTATACTTACGATAAATCACTTCAATGATTACAAAAACCGGAACCCCTTAAATGGGGATTCCGGTTTTTTTGTGATTATAGTGTAAAGATTGAAGCGAAAATGATCCCGATTATTAATGAAATCACGATAGATGCGATAATGGCAATGACGACCGTAACGAGAACGACCCCAAGACCTCGCCATGCGGAGAATCCATGTACTATACCGATTCCTTTACATGATATGACTGTACTATAAATTCCAACTGCAAATGTCAGAAACATAGAGATCAAGTAGACTCCCATTGGCAGGTTCGTTATCGCTAACGCTTCTGCAGGGGGTGCTTCGAATGCTAACTTTCCATAACCCAAAATCACTAGATAGTTGACTGGTGCCAGCCAAATGGTGGGTAGTGTAGTACCCGGCACAACACGGAGCATATCAGCAAATGTACCGGTTCCCCCAAACATCGCTTTTCCTATCCAGTGGTAGATTGCTGCGCCAATCACCCACGAAATGAGGGCACCCACAAATGTGAATAAGATGAACAGTGGAATGAGCGCACCCAGTGGTAAATTGCTAAGTAACCCTGAACTTCCTGCTTGGTACCCCCCCGAGGCAAGTGCGGCGATGGCAAAAATAAGAATAGCATAACCTGTATTTGTCTCGTCCTTCAAGTACCGTAATGTTTCAGTCGGTCTGCTCCAAATTGTAAGTAATGGTTTTAAATTCATGAATTGTCCTCCTTAGAACTTGTCACTCCCATTTGATGAAAAAGATGGTACACTAATTTTTAGGGGGTGGAATTTTTTGAAAAGAAAAATAGCAATTGCTGTCAGTACACTCATTGTTGTATTGCTAGTTGCGTTAGTCTTTGCCGGCAATTACTTTTACGACCAAGGCATTAAGCGCGGCACTGAAGTAAAACTTCATAGCGAGCCTGCAGCTGTTAACGAACTGGCTAGTGAACCAGACCAGCTACTGTTAAAAGAAGCGAAAGACTGGTATGCTGATCAGCCTAAAAATACAATTACGATGCAGTCCTATGATCATTTAAAACTCAAAGCCCAATTCATCAAAAACGATAAAAGCAATACACATAAAGCAATCATTCTTGCCCACGGTTTCCGCAATACTGGCGAAGACATGGGGAAATACGCCAAGTTTTATTACGATCGAGGATTCGATATTCTGCTCCCTGATGCACGCGGTCATGGAGACAGTGAAGGCGATTATATTGGTTACGGCTGGCATGAACGCCTAGACTACAAAGATTGGATTAAATATCTCATTCAACAGCATGACGCGGAACAAATCATTTTGCAAGGAAATTCCATGGGAGCGGCAACCGTTTTAATGACAAGTGGTGAACAGCTGCCTCCGCAAGTAAAAGGAATTATCGCCGACAGTGCTTACAGTACTGTGAAGAAAGAACTCTCGCATCAGCTGAAATCCATTTATGGATTACCAGCATTTCCTTTACTTGACGTGACGAGTGTCATTGCTAAAATACGCGCTGGCTATACGCTTCAAGAAGCATCTGCAGTGAAGCAAGTAAAAAATAACGAAGTTCCTTTGCTGCTGATTCATGGAGACGCAGATGACTTGGTTCCTACTGAAATGGCTGCAGAGTTGTCTGATGCAGCTAGTGGTGATAACGAGTTATGGATTGTACCAGATGCGGGTCATACGAAAGCGTTTGACAATATCACGGGTGAGTATGAAGCAAAACTTTCACAGTTTCTTGATAAAGTAATTGATTAACTTTACAGTCGTTCTTCCAAAAGGAGGGACGGCTGTTTTTATTATTGCTTTTCTATATTACGTATTGTGTATTGGAAAGTTTCATAACGCATGTGTTTCTGTTTTTACATTTGAATTGAAGGGTACGCTAGTAGTAACGAAAAGTACGCGTTCACTATGGACAGGAGGCCACACTAAATGCTCAAAAGATTGATTATAAAAATGCGTGAGAGCATTTGGTTCATTCCCAGTTTCTATTCTGTTCTTGCCTCACTTCTATCGTTAGCAACTGTACTCATCGATACAACGTTCAATGCTGAAGTGAAAGATTACATCCCTTCATATCTAAGGACTTCGGTCGATTTGGCTCAAACGATTTTAGGGACGATTTCAGGTGCACTTCTTACAATGACAACAATCACATTCTCTACAATCATGGTCGTACTCACCATGTATTCTTCTCAATTTTCACCGCGAACGCTGCAAACCTTTTTAAATGCACCTTCTACTCAACGTGTACTGGGGCTATTCATGGGTGGTTTTGTCTATTCCATTTTGTCGCTGCTGTTCATGAGGAAACAATCGATTACACATGAAGTCATTTCAGCTTCAGTTGCTGTATTTTTAGCTGTTGTCTGTTTAGCATTTTTTGCATACTTCATCCATAAAGTCGGTACGTCCATTCAAGTGAGCCGTCTTATTCGAGAGCTTGTAGAGGATGTGCTGCGTACGATTGAAAGTAACCAAGCAATCGTAAATGAAGACCCTGTTGTGACGACAAATGAAAAACCTTCACTCAGCACGGATTATTCTCGGGTCACGGAATTTAAAAGTACTACATTTGGTTATGTACAGTATATTCACTTTGATGCGTTGAGAGAATGGGCTGAAAAGAATGATGCGGTGATAGACGTGACTACTCCAATCGGATCATTTGCAGGAACAGAGACTACCTTGGCGACGGTTTATCATCAACAGACACTTCCTGAAACCGATCTATCTGCTCATTTTAAAATAGGTGTGGAACGATCGACCCTTCAAGATATAGAATACGGAATTGAAAAAATTTCTGAAATTGGGCTTCGCACCCTTTCGCCAGGTATCAATGATCCAAATACTGCAGTGCGCTGCATACACTCTTTGGGCGAAGTTCTGCAATGCGCTTCCCGCTTACCCGGCGGGATGACAGTTACGTATACAAAAGAAAACCGGCCCAGCTTGATAGTTCCCCGTTTTAGTTTTAAAGATTATCTATATGCAGCTTACAGCCAAATGAGTTTTTACGGACGACAAGACGCAAGTGTACTAAACGCAATGCTAGATTCCCTTCTTTACATTGCACGTGCCCGTTCGTCTTGCGAAGCAACGTTGTATGATGTTCGTCGGATTAGTGAATATGTATGGAACCGATTTGACCACTCCTTTTTTGAAGCGCTTGATACCGAAAAACTGGTTGAAAAACAACAAACATTACGTTTGCTTACCTCAGCGAAGTGATATGACTGACACAGCTTTATGAACATTATTATGTTCAGGAAAGGATGGAGTGAAATGAGTGTAAAAGTAATCATCACTGGTGATACTCACATTCCAGGCAGAGGCAAAAAATTACCAGAGCGTTTGCTGGCTGCTTGCAGCAAGGCTGACTTGATCATTCATACAGGGGATTGGCGTTCACCTGACGTATATGAAACACTCTCTGCATACACGGAAGTGGTAGGTGTCTATGGGAATGTCGATGGTGAAGAGATCCGCACTATTGTTCCGGCGCAGCAAGTCATTGAAGTGGGTGGATTGCGAATTGGTTTAGTCCATGGGCATGGTGAAAAGAAAACAACTGAACAACGTGCGGTAGAAGCATTTGCTGACGAGTCCGTGGATGCCATTGTCTTTGGTCACTCGCACATTCCAGTTATTAAGTATTTTAAAGGGACTCTTCTTATGAATCCCGGATCGCCTACAGACAAAAGAAAGTTGCCCTTCTATTCATTTATCACGTTGGAGGTGGGTGACGAACTTCTTCCTGAACTCGTCTTATTTCGCGACAAGTCGTAATGCTGTAACCGTATGATTGGTGCAAAAATACATATGCTACTCCTGAATTGAACAGGAGGGTGTTTGACAGATGGATGATTATTCAGCAGACGGCGTGTTAAAAAGGTACAAAGAAGGGGTTAGCCACTTCACTGAACAATTACCTAAAATCGGCAGCGGCTTTCATAACTTTACTGAAAGTTGTTTTGCAGAGGGCGCACTTGACGGGAAGCAGAAGCAACTGATTGCGCTAGCTGTCAGTGTATATGCAGGAGATGAAACTTGTATTGCTTTTCATGCCAAAGGCTGTGTAGACGCAGGGTGTTCGGAGCAGGAAGTGTTAGAAGCCTGCAGCACAGCCGCGGCTTTAGGAAGCGGCGCTGTGATGAGTCGGATGGTTACTTGCTTAGGTGATATGTTTCAACAATTTCAGGAGTGAAAGGAAAAGCTGCTTAGCTGGCAACTTTAGGGTTGTCGGCTGAGTGTTTTTTTGTTGTGTTCCTCAGGTCAAGACTACTTACCATCCTCTTTCATCCGTTTCAACCCCTACATCCAGTGGTACAGATGGAATAAGTGGAGGGAAGGGTGAGAAGTTATGGTTGCTGTACAAATTACGCTATTACTTACAATCGGTTATGCCGCGATTACAATCGATCGGTGGCAAAAGAACTTTCCGCTGCCCGTATTTCTGGTACTCGTTGGAATT
Source organism: Sporosarcina aquimarina (assembly GCF_033253705.1). Taxonomy (GTDB): domain Bacteria; phylum Bacillota; class Bacilli; order Bacillales_A; family Planococcaceae; genus Sporosarcina; species Sporosarcina aquimarina. The sequence goes on along the minus strand of NZ_JAUBDH010000004.1, from coordinate 59,381 downwards.
GGATTGTCCTTCATCCCCTACTTCTCCAACATGTCCGTATCCAAAGATGTCATCTATGACGTTTTCCTTCCTGGACTTCTGTTTGTCTCCGCTTATCAATACTCTGCAAAAGCCCTGAGCACCCATAAAGGAGTGATTGGGACGCTTAGTACAATCGGTCTAATCTTAACTGCGATGGCACTTGGCGGCTTTGTCTATGCGTTTGGCGGACTGTTCATCAGCATTACGTTCGTAGGGGCTTTATTATTTGCATCCATTCTTACGCCAACTGATCCAGTGTCCGTCGTTTCGATCTTGAGACAATCTACAGACGATCCCGCCATTTCTCAAATCGTGGACGGTGAGTCGATGATTAATGACGGGACAAGCGTTGTTCTATTCGGAGTGTTCCTCGGTATGTTTACCAACGGCACATCTTTTCATCTGCTGTCCTTTTTTGGAGACTTTCTATATGTATCCATCGGGGGCGCGGGACTTGGTTTACTCATCGGATGGCTTTTCAGTAAAGCCCTCCACCTTGCTCCTCAAAAAGAAAACCAAGTTCTGCTCAGCATTGTCATTGCTTACGGAGTTTTTCACCTTGCCGAATTCTTTGGCTTTTCGGGTGTCCTTGCGACGGTGTCAGCTGGAGTCATGTTATCCGCGGAACTTGAACGTACTGCGAACGAGAAAGAATACAGGACAGCACTAAATGGGTTTTGGGAAGTGATAGAACCCGCCTTGCTTTCGCTGCTATTTTTACTGATCGGAATTACATCAGCAAAATACCTTTTGTTTGATCACTGGATACTCGCGGTTATCATCTTTCTCGTTTCGGTTTTCATACGATTTTTAGTCATCTCTGGAACGATGCAAGTTTTTGACGGATTAAAACAGCGCATTAGTTTTAGTGATGCCTTCCTTCTATCCTGGTCCGGCATTCGTGGAACGATGTCCGTGTTCTTGCTGCTTAGTTTAGAAGCAGAAGCGAACGGAGATGCTGACCTCATCGTTTCTCTTGGATTCGCGGTCGTCCTTCTATCCCTTGTCTTTCAAAGCATAGGCATTTATCCGCTATCTAGAAGACTGACACAGCGCTGATCCTGAATTAGTCCGATTCCATCTTCAACAATTGCATACGTTCTGAAAACAAACTTCTATAAGACAAAAAGCCGAGCAAAACACTCGTCATGGCTGCAGTGGCTAGAAGTAAAAACACAACAAGCAATTGGAACTGGACTGCCTGAATTGGATCCGCACCTGCAATGATTTGTCCGCTCATCATACCTGGCAGTTGAACAAGTCCTATTGTTTTCTGACTTTCAATCGTCGGAATCATACTCGCCTGAATCGCTTTCAGCAACTGACGATTGATGGACTGTTTAGGCGTACCGCCGAGGGATAGAATCAATTCACTTTCCTCCCGGTGCGCTTCTACTTCAGCCGTGAATCGGTTTAAAAACAAAATCGCAAGAACCATCGAATTCCCGATCACCATGCCACTTAATGAAATAATATACTGAGCAGTAGCAGGAACAATATGTAACCCGAGCAGCACGGCTTGTGTCAACGCTTCAATTGCGACAAACGTGACAAATAACTTCCACGTAATCCCCTTAATTGCTTTCCCTTTGTGGCGGGCATTTTGTACCGCCGCTATAATCATCAATAGCACCATGAAAAGGATGAACACAGAATGATTGGAGTCGAACACAAACTTCAATACAAACCCAACCGCAATAAGCTGGACAGTCGAGCGCACTGTTGCGATAATCGTATCTCGTTCCAGACCTAGATTGAGCGTTTTTGATAATAACAGAGGGATGAATACAAAAATCAGCGTTAAACTTAATGTCATCCAACTCATGACAACACCTCTTTCATGAACCGCTTCACTTGTTCATCCTCAGATGCATGTATATCTTCCTTAGAACCTTCAGCACGCAATTCCCCATTCATCATCACCCAAAAGTAATCTCCTACCCGGCTAGCCTGTTCAAGGTTATGGGTGATCCAAACAACGGTAATCTGTTCCGTTTCATTCAATTTAACAATCAATTCTTCTATTTCCTGAAGTGATGAGGGGTCCAGAGAAGCTGTGATTTCATCTAACAACAAAATTTGAGATTGATTGATTAAAGTACGAGCGATTGATACTTTTTGCTTTTGACCTCCTGAGAGTTCGCGGGCGTCTCGGGTTAGCAAAGAGGCTGGAAGTCCGACACGGTCCATAATCGTGGTTGCTCGTTCATCAGACAATGCGAGTCCTTGCAGTTGTAAAGGAAGTGCTAAGTTATCACGGACTGTACCATGTACCATAGGAGAATTTTGAAGCACAATTCCGACACGTCTTCTGACTGACATTGGAGATTGTTCTTCAATTCTCTCGTCTTCTACGTATATCGCTCCGCTCACTGGACTGATGAGCCCATTACACAGTTTAAGCAATGTTGTCTTTCCTGCTCCGGACGGTCCGATTAATGCCGTAATCTTTCCTTTATGAATCCGTCCGCTTACTTCTTTAATAATTTTTGTTTGTTTGACACTATAACTTACACAGTTGAACTCCAGTGCAGCTGGTGAGGAAGGGATGTTTCCAGTTTCTAGATTCAAGTTAACTATCTCCTATCACGTTGAACTTATTGATGAACATACCTTTTAACTTTCCGGTTTATTCCATCTATTGACCTATTGTAATTTTTTCGATTCGATCAATAATCAAACAATAACATATCCCATTAGCCAAGGAGGTCTTCCGGTGTTCACCTCGTTCATTCATAAGAAAAGACGGCTAACTCCCCCAGTTCTGATTGCTACCAGTTTTATGATTACGATACTAATTGGAACTGTGTTACTTAAACTGCCATTTGCAACGACTGCGCCAATTACATGGACAAACGCATTATTTACTGCAACCTCCGCGACAACTGTTACGGGGCTAAGTGTCTTTGACATAGCATCTACTCTTACACTGTTTGGGGAGATTGTGTTGCTTGCCCTGATCCAAATAGGCGGGGTCGGATTAATGGCATTTGCAGTAGCCCTTTTAATGCTGCTAAAACGAAGGGTCGGGATGAAAAACCGTATGTTTCTCCAGGAGTCCTTCAGCCAGCAATCATTAGGAGGAACCGTCAAGTTTTTGAAAAACATTTTAGGTTTTGTATTCATAACAGAAGGAATAGCATTTATTTTATTATCTCTTTTATGGGTTCCGGAATTTGGCTGGAAACACGGTCTTTACTATAGTCTATTCCATGTTATTTCCGCTTTTAACAACGCTGGTTTTTCGTTATTCCCTGAAAACTTAATAGGATTTGCGGGAGACTTGCCTGTCACTCTCATTCTATCCTCCCTCTTCATCATCGGAGGACTTGGCTTTACAGTTGTCATGGACGTTGTGACAAAACGTTCTCGCAAACAATGGTCCCTCCATACAAAAATCATGCTTGCCGGGACACTGACGATTAATCTTATTGCAACAGTTCTATTATTTGCTCTGGAATATCACAACATGAAAACCATCGGCAGCATGCCGATAGGAGACAAAGTACTGACGTCTTATTTTCAAGCGGTAACTCCTAGAACAGCTGGATTCAACATGGTACATGTGGGAGACATGGAAGACAGTTCTCTTTTACTTACTTTACTCCTGATGTTTATCGGCGGAGGCAGCGCTTCTACAGCATCAGGTATTAAATTGACTACGTTTATCGTTATTGTAGTCGCAACACTTGCCTATTTCCGAGGGATGACGGAACCACATTTATTCAAACGCACGGTTAAATCGGAAATCATTTTTCGCTCTCTTGCAATCGCAGCGGTTAGCTCCATGCTCGTATTTACTGCGTTCTTCATGTTGACCATCACAGAAAGTTTTCCTTTCTTGCCTCTGTTAATGGAGACGGTATCGGCATTCGGGACCGTAGGATTATCTGCAGGAATTACCGGTGATTTAAGTCCCGTTGGAGAGTGGATTATTTGCGCAGTTATGTTTTTAGGAAGAATCGGACCGCTTACGTTATTTTTCTTGCTGATTCGTCCTAAGAAAGAAAGTTTTAAGTATTCCTATGATCGTGTCCATACAGGATGACAAAAAACACCTCCAATCGTCTGCCAATGCAGAGGTATGGAGGTATTTCTTTAGGAATTACTTATCCGGGCTTATAGATATGGTTCACTCCATAAGTGATGACCGTTTCTCGGTGTTTATGGGCGCTCAATCATTCATCACTCCCGAATCGCAGTTCCATCAGTCAATCTTCAACAAATCATAAGGGGTGATAATCCCAATCAACTCCTCATTATGGCCGGCATTCTCCGTGATTAGAAGCGCCTCAAGGCGCGTCCCCTTTGAAATAGCACGTTTAAAATAATCCTCCGCTTCATACACAGATAGATCTTTTTTGACAAATTCAAACGATTCTTTACGTTTTTCATAGTTGTACACGTCAGAAAGTGTCGGTATTTCCCGGGAAATAGTTTTCTCTGTCGATTGGCCCGCGAGCCAATGAGTAATACCAGCAGCTGTAATGAGTCCTTTGAATTTGTCATTTTCGTAGATCGGCACCTGGCCAAATTTGTTGTGCTGCATTAGCCTAAGGGCAGTCGTAAGGGGGTCTGATGCTTTTAACGTATGTACCTTACAACCGAATAGCGCGCCCACATTCAACGGGTTGCTTACTTTGCGTTCAATCAATTCAATCAGTTCCACTATATCATCATGCGGTTCGGCAATCACGTAGTCTAACCCCGTTCGGTGATGAACAATCGCGTTTCGCAAATCACCAAATTCCCGTAAGTCTTCTTCATAATTACGAACTACTGAATTTTTGACTTTTGCTTTTTCAATGAGACGATAAAACGGCAGAAATCCACTTTCATCCACTTTTTTAGAGAGTGTTTTTTCAATACGATTATAGGCAATAATAAATCGATCTGAATTTTTTGCAGACATGTCATCATCAACTCCTTACAGGTAGTATACCCATTAAATTCAATTGAATCGCACAAAAAAACCGTCCCTTTTGTAAGGGACGGTTACATTTCGTGACTTATTCAGCAACCCCCATCTGGAACAGACGAAGATCTGAACCTGGATCGATTGAGTAGTTAACTACGCGCTTGTTAGCTGATGTTAGTGCATAACGGTAAACCGTTGGTGCAACTGGAACATCCTCAAACATAAGCTCCTGCCACTGGTTGTAGATATCTTTACGGTATTCAGTATCGAATGCCTTTTCAGAAGTACCAGCTTTCAACAACTCGTCGTTCTTTTCGCTAGTGTAGCGAGTGTAGTTGAATGATGCTGTGCGGCCGTATAGACCAGATGGATCTGGGTCAGAACCAGTTCCCCAAGCACCTTGGTAGATGTCAATCTTAGGATCATCATTTTCAACCATGTCGTAGAATGCGTTGAAGTCGTGCAGACGACCGTCAACTAGTTCAACTTTCAAACCAACGTCAGCCCAGTTTTGCATGTAAGCTTTAGCGATTGGCTCAGCAGTTTCTCCGCCTGACATAGAAGCGAAGTTGATAACCAATTCTTCACCATTCTGATCTTCACGGAATCCGTCGCCATCTTTATCTTCAAAGCCAGCGTCATCAAGAAGTTGTTTCGCTTTTTCCGGGTCAAACATGCGTCCTTCAACGCTTTCATCGTGGAAGCTTTCAAATACAGGAATGATTAGTGATGTTGCTGGGAAACGAAGACCGTGGTAAAGTTTTTCACCAATTGTCGCGTTATCCATTGCATACCACATTGCCTGACGAAGTTCTTTGCTTGCCATTTTTGCATCTGGATCTGTTACGTTTTCTTTCTTAGTTGCATCCCACTTACCTTGTTTGAAACCAATGTACGTGTATGCATAGTCAACTTGTGCCAACAATTCGATATTGTCAACGTCTTTAACTGTTTCGTACTGATCTGCTGGGATACTAGCTAGGTCGATATCGCCTTTTTTAACTGATTCAACAATTGTTGCTGGGCTTACAACTTTTTGTACGATTGACTTAAGAGCCGGCTTGCCTCTCCAATAGTCATCGTTACGTGAGTAAAGAACAGACTCACCTGGTACAATCTTGTCAATTTTGTAAGGACCGAAACCGATTGGATTTACACGTATTTTGTCTGAAGATTCAAGATCTTTGATAGTAACTTCGCCAGTCATAACGTCTCCTACATGATGACGTGGAGTTGCATATGACCAGAATCCTGAAAGGATTGAAGGTGTTGCTTCAGTGTACGTGAACTTCATCTCTTGATCATCAATGATTTCGATACCAGAGATTTCTTTTGTTTTACCTTCGTGGTATTCAGGCATACCTACTACGTTTTCAATCATGAAGTCATAACGGTTTCCTGCATAATCAGGATGTCCTAGAAGCTCATAAGAGTAAAGGAGATCGCTAGTTTTAACTGGCTCTCCATCATGCCATTTTACGCCGTCTTTGATTTTCAAAGTTAGTGTTTTGTTATCTTCTGAAAGTTCATATGTTGCAGCACCATCGTTAGTGATCAAATAGTCACCATCTGTATCTAGAAGTGCTTCGTCAAAATAACTAAGGATTTCAGCGTCATAAGTACCTGAATAGAAGTTACGGTTCAATGTACCTTCGAATGGCTCACCAGCAACCATTGCAATTGTCATTTCTCCATCTTCCATTGGTTCAGCATCATTTGATACATCTAGTGGGAAGTCAAGTTTTGCTGTAGTATCTTCTCCGCCTTGTTCTGTTTTCCCATCGTCTTTTCCTTTATCCTTACCTGTGTCTTTTCCGCCGTCAGCACTATTGTCGCCATTACAAGCAGCTAGGAATACACTGAGGACGAGCATTAGACTTGCCAGCAACATTAAACTTCTTTTCTTCAATTGTCTTACCTCCCCTTTTTTTAAGCCAATCTTTGTCTTGCATCCGACGCGCGTTTCACCGCTTGCCCGATGTAATTTATACACAGCATCATTATTAGAATCAGTAACGATGCAGGTAACCATACCCACCATTTGTTTTGAACGATATCCGGATTTGTCGCAAATGCAATCAGCGTCCCGAGAGACGGAGTACTTGCCGGAAGTCCAAAACCTAGGAATGTCAAACTGGTCTCAAGACCGATGTTACCCGCGAGCGTCAATGTCATATTTACAATGACAAGTGAGCTTAAATTCGGGAACATTTCAAAGAACATGATTTTCCAACTTGGTGTGCCGAGTGTTTTGGATGCATTGATGTAATCCAATTCTCGTTCGGCAAGCCCTTTGGATCGAATAAGCCTGGCCTTTCCGAACCAGGCGAATGCACTCATCATTAAGACGAATGTAAACACTGAGTAGTCCGGGACGATTACGATGAATACGATGATGAACATCGTACTCGGTAATACCAGCAAGAAGTCTATTATTCTCATAATGACGTTATCCACCAAACCGCCGAAGTATCCTGCGATCAGACCGACTGTTAAACCAAACAGACCGGCGATAAGTGTCACACTGAGTCCAATTGTAAAGGAGTTTCTCGTTCCTATGAGTAATTGACCGAATACATCTCTTCCGCCATCATCCGTTCCAAGCAGATGGGTTTCGGAAGGTTCTTCCCATGTTTCCAAGAAATTAACACGCTGCAGTTGTTCCTGGTCGATAAATAACGGTGAGCTATACGCCGTGATAATAATACCAAGTAACAACACTAACGAAATCATTGCCATCTTATCGTGTCTGATTTCCCGCCAAATCGTTTTTAACAGTGACGGATTATTCGCTTTTTCTTTAGCAATCAATTCTTTTTGATTTACTGTAACCATATCTGTGCTCCCTCCTCATCTGCTATTCTATTCAATTCGGATACGCGGATCGATTGCACTCAATATGACATCTGAGAGCATGGTTCCGACAATAACAGCTGTTCCTGAAATCATGACAATAGCTGTTACGACGGTGAAGTCGCGTCCTGTAATCGATTGAATGAAGAGCTGACCGAGGCCTGGATAACTAAAGATGGTTTCTAAGAAAATTGAACCGCCAATCAATCCTGTAATTTCATATCCTAGGAATGCTGCGATTGGCAACAGAGAGTTACGCAAAATGTGCCGTGTGTAGACTTTACCTTCAGGGACACCTTTCGAGCGTGCTGTTTTAACAAAGTCTTTTAACTTTGTATCGATAATGTCATTCCGTAAATATTGGATTGTTCCGAAAGTTGCAAGTAAAGCTCCGGACAATCCTGGCAGTACTAAGTGATGTAATTTACTCATGAATTGTGCAAAGGTGCCTGATTCGATTCGGATATCAACACTGCCTCCAGTTGGGAACCAGCCGAGTATGAAACCGAACACGAACAACATAAGTAATGCAAATACGAACAACGGTGTAGCGAACGAAAAGTAGTTATAGGTGACTATCAGTTTATCCGCCCAGGAGTCCGTCCACCTCCCCGCTATTATGCCTAGCGGTATAGCGACTGCATAGGAAACGATTAAGACAAAGAGCGATAAAGTCACTGTGTTTACTACGCGTCCAGCCAGCAGCGAGGTAACCGGCTGCTTGTGAGTATAGGATTGTCCTAAATCACCTTTGACAGCTTTTCCTACCCACGCCCCGTACTGTACGTACCAAGGATCGTTCAATCCATATTGTTCACGGATTTTTTCCACTTGTTCAGCAGTCACGTTCGGATTCCCCATGAATGCTCCTGTAACTGCATCACCCGGCATTTGTTTTGCCAGTACAAATATGATGAGACTTAACAAGAAGAGCTGTGGAATCATGACGAGCATGCGTCGAATGACAAACTTAACCATCTTTACATACCCCCTTGCTGCACAGCAACTGAATGTGTGGGCGTAAGCGGTTTCAAGTCGAACATCCTGCCGTCTTTGTCGAAGTAGCTATCGTATTCATTTCGGTATGCGTTGTTGATTTCTTCACGGATTTCCTTTTTCTCAAAACGTTTTTCAGGATCCATTTCTGGAATCGATGCGATTAACCGTTTCGTGTATAAGTGCTGCGGATTCGTATACACATCTTTAGCTGTACCTTCCTCAACAAAACGACCCTTATACATAATGCCGATACGATCGCAAATATGTTTAATGACGCCGAGGTCGTGGGATATGAATAAGTAAGTTAATCCAAAGTCTTTTTGAATCTCTTGCATAAAGTTCAAAACTTGAGCCTGTACAGATACGTCTAATGCTGAAACAGGTTCGTCTGCAATAATCAGTTTTGGATTGAGCATTAGTGCTCTCGCAATCCCGATTCGTTGACGCTGTCCGCCTGAGAATTGGTGCGGGTATTTGTAAATCGATTCTGGACTTAAGCCAACACGCTCAATCATGTTCTGTACCCGTGTCAACTCTTCTTTAGGCGATAACCGTTCGAAGTTGCGAAGTGGTTCAGCAATGATATTCAGGACATTCTTTCTCCCGTTTAGTGAAGAATAAGGATCTTGGAAAATCATTTGAATGTCTCGAATATGTTTTTTGCGATCGTGACTATTCATGTTTGCAAGATTCTGTCCGTTGAACAAGACTTCCCCGCCAGTTGCTTTGTTAAGTCCGATAATTGCGCGTCCAGTTGTCGTTTTCCCACAACCTGACTCTCCAACTAGCCCATACGTTTCACCAGGTTCCAATTCGAAACTGACTCCATCGACTGCACGTACTTGATCGACTACCCTGCGGAAGAAACCTCCGCGGATTGGAAAGTGTACTTCTAAATCTTTTACATTAAGTAGTGACATAGTTTTCATCCTCCACTCGTTCTTCTGGGAAGTGGAAGTCTTTGTAGCACGTACAGCGTACAAAATGTCCTGGTTCCACTTCATGGAGCGTTGGATTGTCTTCATGCGCTTCCTCAGAAATCCATGGGATCCGAGGTGCGAAGCGGCATCCTTCGCGATCTAAGTTCTGAATCGACGGTACGATTCCTTCTATTACATGCAGCTCTTCCTTATCTGTCATGTTAGAAGGGATTGAGCTCAATAGTGAGCGTGTGTAAGGATGCAATGGTTTGGCGAATAATGTATTCACGTCTGCAATCTCCACGAATTGACCCGCATACATAACTGCTACGCGGTCTGCCATTTCTGCAACGACTCCAAGGTCATGAGTGATAAGAATGATGCCAGAGTCTGTAATTCGTTGTAAGTCTTTCATCAAGTCCATAATCTGAGCTTGGATTGTTACATCCAACGCTGTAGTTGGCTCGTCAGCAATGAGCATTACCGGATTACATGCAAGCGCGATTGCAATGACGACACGTTGTCTCATCCCACCCGATAATTCGTGAGGATATTGTTTGTAGACTCGTGGACCGTTTTTGATACCAACCTGTTCGAGCAGCTCCAGGACACGTTTTCTTTTTGCTGATCCTGAAAGTTTCATATGATAGTCCATCGGCTCTTCGATTTGTCTGCCAATTGTTGCGAGCGGATTAAGAGCTGTCATCGGATCTTGAAAGATCATGCCCAAGTCTTTTCCGCGAATCTTATTCAACTTTTCTACCGGCAGGCTCAGAAGATTCTGCCCTTTCAAGTTTGCTTGACCTTCCAGTTTTGTAGTCTTCGCATTATGAAGACCCATGATGGATAGTGCGAGTGCACTTTTTCCACATCCTGATTCACCGACAATCGCCACGACTTCATTTTTATGAACAGTTAGTGATACACCGTCCACAGCTGCGTAATAGTTCCCTTTAATGTTGAATGATGTTCGCAGGTTCTCAATTTCCAAAACTGTCTCAGCCAACGTAGTTCCTCCTTGCCCTTGGTGATATGTACAAAAAAAGGTAGATGTAATTTTCAGACTTTATAAGCTTTTTCAACTATACTACACAATATTTAGGTTGGCAATACTATTTTTTCAGAATACCAAATACATAGATTATTTCAATTGTGACAAATGTGTAACAAAGTGAGTAGTAGGGCGGTGCGAGCGACATTAAATTTCCCTAGAATAGTCATTATTTATTTTTCAGTGATGGTAAATCGCTCTATAAAGGGATTACTAATTCTTAGTTATAAAATATTCAATATACTGCGTACCATTAAAATAAATGGTCTTCTTCAAAAGTTATCCTTATTATCCTATTTCGCCCATGGTCTTTATTACATATTTCACGACAATTCGCGACACGAAAAGACACTGTACAATAACAATTTGACAGACTTCTACTCAGAAAGTGTACGAATACAAATTGTAACTCCTCTAAGCAAATCTTCTAAAGACCATCCCGGAATTTTTCCATTTTGAATAGCTAATTCAAATGAAGCTGGTATGTGTAAAAATCCAGCGGACATTTCAGGATTATGCTCTGCAGCCCAATACAACCCTTCATACATAACATTGTTGCATAAATATGTACCCGCAGAATTCGAAATCGCAGCAGGCAGTCCTTCCTCAGACAAACGATTCACCATTTCACGAATGGGCAACGTAGAAAAGTAGGCTGGCGGGCCACCTGGCCGTATTACTTCATCAACTGGCTGGTGCCCATTATTGTCCGGCTCTCCGTCTTTGACATTCAGCGCTACCCGCTCAGGAGTCATCTTATGACGGCCGCCTGCAAGCCCTAATGATAGTAATGCATTGGGTTCTTCTTCTTCAATAAGCCTTAGTAACTCTGATCCAGACGCGTTAAAGTCGACGGATAAAATTTTCCCGCTAATCATGTAGTCTCCTATGACGGAACCATGGAGTTTCTCAACGATTTGCATAGTTGGATTTTGCGGATAGGCTAAAAAAGGTTCAAATCCAGTAAGCAGTAATTTCTTCATCATCAAACTCCCCTTTATACTTATACTTGTACTTGTTTCCTTGGATTCCTACTATCTTTCATAATCGTTTCATCATGCAGATGACATGCGACGAAATGGTCTTCCTCTTTTTCCAGCCACTGCGGTTTACGCTCTGCACAAACATCCATCGCATACGCGCATCGTGTACGGAATACACACCCTGAAGGCGGTTCGATTGGACTTGGCAGCTCTCCTTCTAGTAATATGCGTTCTCTCGATTCTTCTATATCAGGATCTGGTATCGGAATTGCAGACAATAACGCTTCTGTATAAGGATGAAGCGGCTTATTGTATAGCTGATCACTCGTCGTCAACTCGACTAGATGACCTAAATACATGACGCCAATCCGATCTGAAATATACTTGACCATCGACAAATCATGCGCGATGAATAAATAAGTCAACCCTTTCTCACGCTGCAGCCTTTGAAAAAGCATCACAACTTGAGCTTGGACAGATACATCCAAAGCGGAAATGGGTTCATCTGCAATGATGAATTCCGGGTCAAGTGCAAGCGCCCGTGCAATCCCAATCCGTTGTCGTTGTCCGCCAGAAAATTCATGGGGATACCGATTGGCATGATCACGATTCAATCCAACGTCTTCCAACAGTTCATGAACTCGTTTACGCAATTCTTTTTTTGATGAGTACATTTTGTGGATTTCCATCGGTTCCGCAATGATTTCAAAAACTGTGGAACGCGGGTTAAGTGAAGCATACGGATCTTGGAAAACCATTTGCATCTTTTTCAAGAACTTTTGACGTTCTTTATCGTTCATACCGTGAACGTTTTCCCCTTCGAACAAAACCTCGCCGTCCGTGTTGTTATACAACCCTAAAATGGTTCTTCCCGCAGTCGACTTTCCACAACCCGACTCTCCAACCAGACCGAAAGTCTCTCCTTTATAGACGTCAAAACTCAGTCCATCTACTGCCTTTAGTGTTTTCCCTTTGCCTACGTCAAAATGTCGTTTCAAATTTTTCACAGACAACAATACGGATGGTGACTCTGTCATCGTAATTCCTCCTCGTTTCCAGATGTTCTATGATGCGTTAACCAAGATGAGTCAATCTGTACGCCGAGCCCTGTCTGCTGCGGAAGTGTGATGGTCTTTTGTGAATACTGAACTCCGCCTACTATTGGATCGCCGTTAAGCATCAGAGGAGCATCAAAGTCACACCGCGTTACATTAGGCTGACTTGCTGCAAAGTGTGCAGCAGCCGTGATACCTAGCTTTGTTTCAATCATACTGCCCGTCATGCACTCCACTCCGTAGCTTTCTGCAAGTGAATTAATCTTGAGTGCTTCGTGAATGCCACCCGACTTCATGAGCTTAATGTTAATGAGGTCCGCAGCTCTATTTTGTAATACACGCAACGCATCTTTAGGTGAAAAGACACTTTCATCGGCCATAATCGGTGTTAATGTGTGTTGAGTAACGTAGCGCAATCCTTCGATGTCATCCGCATGGACGGGCTGTTCCACAAGTTCGATTCCAAGACCCGCATCTTCCATCAATCCTATTGTGCGAACTGCCTCTTTTGCTTGCCAGCCTTGGTTGGCGTCTAATCGAATTTTAACTGTAGGCCCTACCCGATCACGAATCGCTTTCACCCGTTCAATGTCTAACTCGGCAGATCCTGTACCGACCTTCACCTTCAAAGTTGTAAATCCTTCTGCTACATAGCGAACCGCATCCTCTGACATTTCTACAGGATCATTCACACTTACCGTGAAATTTGTTTCGAGTGTGTTCTTATGGCCTCCTAAAAACTGATACAAAGGCATACCAGCTAGTTGACCCAGCAAATCGTGTATGGCCATATCTAACGCAGCTTTCGCGCTCGAATTCCCTATGATCGATTTATGCATGACCGTGAATAGTTCCGCCCGGTTACAGATATCTAGCCCTATCAGCTTCGGCGCAAGTACTTCTTCAATTGCATGGGCAATACTCGCCATCGAATCGCCTGTAATGACATGGGTTGGCGGTGCTTCACCCCAGCCTTTTTTTCCATCTTCTGTTGTGACTTTTACATAAATTGAATAAGCGGTGTGCACCGTTCGTAATGCGGTTTTAAATGGTTTTGTTAACGGAACGGCAACTCTACTCCATTCAATTGACTGGATTTTCATACATTAGTCCTCCTCTATCCCTGTACAGACAATAAAAACTGTGTGCGACGACCACCCGACGCACACAGTTTTCTCCTACTTATTCTTTGTCAGCAAACTTCAGATCCAGATAGCCGACTGGGTGACGGAGAATTCCTGTAACGCCAGGCTTTTCTAATGTTGACTGGTTGTAATAGTAAAGTGGGAATACTGGCATTTCGTCCATCAGCATCTTGTCCGCTTGTTGTAACAATGTCCAGCGCTTGTTCTCATCTGTTTCATTTTTAATCGCTTCGATCAGTTTGTCGTAATCAGGATTTGACCATGTTGTACGGTTCATCGATGAATCCGTGATGAAACTTTCGAGTGCATTCACAGGATCTGCATAGTCATGCAAGAAAGACGAGCGAGAGAACTGGTATTTAAATTCTTTTTGATCTGCAAGGAATACTCCTGCTTCTACGTTTTGCAACTCGACATCTACACCAAGGTTTTCTTTATACATTGACTGCAAAGCAACTGCAATTTTTTGATGCGACTCACTTGTCGAGTACGTCAACGTCACTTTAGGGAGCTCCGAGTATCCTTCTTCTTTCATACCTTCTTCTAGTAATTTCTTCGCATTCTCAGGATCAAAAGCGACTAGATCTCCTGCTGCGTCACGGAATTCCTTACCATCCGGCCCGATGAATCCGTAAGAAACAAAACCGTGAGCCGGCTTTTCACCATTCTTCGTAACGAACTCGACGATATCTTCTTGATTGACCGCTTCACCAAATGCTCTGCGGATTTTCTTGTTTTGGAATGGTTCCATTGATGTATTGAAACGGAAGAAGTACAGACCCGCTTGGTCTTCCATTTTCACTTCATCATTGCCTTTCAAATCTTCTGCAATTTCGGATGGGACATCTGTGCTGTCAAGCTCGCCTGATTGGTACATCTGGTACGCAGTTGTTGAATCGCTGACCATTTCCCAATTGACTTTGTCTAGTTTCACTTTGTCTGCATCCCAGTAGTTTTCGTTCTTTTCAAATACGAACTTTACGTCGTGGTCCCATTGTGCCAATTTGAACGGACCATTGGATACGAATGTATCTGCTTCGGTAAACCATTTAGGATTATCTGTTGCAACTTTTTCATTGATTGGGAAAAAGCTTGGGTTTGTAATAATATTCAAAAATGCTTCGTTTGGAGCTGTAAGTTTTACAACAAATGTTTTTTCATCAGGTGCGTCAATTCCAATATCTTCAACAGTGCCTTCTCCATTGTTATAGTCTTCAGCGCCTTCAATGAAGTATGCTAGGAATGCTGCAGGAGACGCAGTTTCAGGATCTAACATATGCTGCCAAGCAAAGACAAAATCGTTTGCTGTAAGCGGGTCTCCATTTGACCACTTTGCACCATCTCGAATTGTAAATGTGTACGTTAAACCATCTTCAGAGACGTCGATCTTTTCAGCAGCGGCTTCTTCTGCCAAGTGATCTTTAGACAAACGAGTAAGACCTTCCATTAAGTTGTTGAGCGCACTCCATGAAACCGCGTTAAAACCAACGGACGGGTCAAATGATGTAGGTTCTTCCCCATTATTCAAATAGAGTACTTTTTCTGCTGTAGACTTATCGGTATCGCTTTCTTTACCGGTGTTTTCTGATCCTGCTTCAGGCTTCTTCCCTGCATCTTCGTTTGCCGTACAAGCAGCTAGTACTACGATTAGTGCGGTAAACAATACAAACTTGATCCACTTCTTCAATGTGACTTCCCCCTTTTTTATAATGAATCCTTTGATGCTTTGTACACGTTGGAGATGAGCAATGTTACTTTTCGTTTCAGACAACGGTGAGTACTGCTACCGAGATCTATGCGAAAGCACATACAGTTAAGATAGCGCGGCTTGAGCTCTCGGATCTTGCAGCCAGCAGTCTACGGTATGCTGCGCAGTTAACTCTGTAGTTACTGGATAAACGCGATCGCATACTTCCATGGCGAAAGGGCATCGTGCTGCAAAGGGACATCCTTCGGGTGGTGCAAACAAGTCCGGCGGCGTACCTTCAATGGGCTGGAGCTCTTCTTCTTGCAAGTCCAGACGCGGTACTGAGTTTAAGAGGCCTTTCGTATATGGATGCTGCGGGGTGTAAAAAATCTCCCGCTTATTCCCGATTTCAATGATCTTTCCTGCATACATGACTGCGATGCGGTCCGCAATCTTTGCCACAACGCCCAGGTCATGGGTAATGAGAATAATCGCCACACCTGTTTTTCGCTGTATCTCATTAAATAGCTCTAGAATCTGTGCTTGAATGGTCACATCGAGTGCTGTCGTGGGTTCATCCGCTATCAATAGTTCAGGCTCACAGATCAGCGCGATTGCAATAACAATTCGTTGGCGCATCCCCCCCGAGAACTGATGGGGATATTGTTTAAGCCGCTCTTCGGGATTGGATATCCCAACGAGATTCAGCATTTCAACTGCCTTCTTTTTCGCTTCTGCCCGCGTGACCTTATGGTGAGTGCGTAACCCATCCATTAATTGTTCGCCGATTTTTAACGTTGGATTGAGTGCAGTCATTGGATCCTGAAAGATCATGGAAATATCTACTCCTTGAATCTCCCGTAATGCTCTTTTGCTTAGTTTCGTCAAATCTCTATCTTTGAAAAGTACCTCACCGTTTCGAATTCTGCCTGGAGGTTGTGGAATCAGCCCCATGATCGTATTCGCTGTGACACTTTTACCACATCCGGATTCCCCGACGACGGCCAGAGTTTCTCCTTTATAAAGATCAAAAGAAACACCGCGTATTGCTTGAACTTCCCCGCCAAACGTTTTAAATGATACTTCCAAATTGCGAACTGAGAGCATCGTATCTTGTGAGATCACTTTTGATAGTCTCTTTTTTTCTTCTGTGGCATGACTGTATCCAGATGATTCTTGCTCACTACGCGGAGCATCTGTCAAACTGGACAGACTTGCCAGCTGTTGTCCTAACACATTCATTACCCCCTCAATTTCGGATCGAGCGCATCCTGCATCCCATCTCCCAGTACGTTAAACGCAAACATCGTAATCGAGATGAAGAACGCCGGGAAGAATAATCGCCACCAGTCACCCGACAGGATTACTGGCAGTGCATCGTTCGCCATGACTCCCCAACTTGCATAGGGCGCTTGAATACCAAGTCCTAAGAAACTTAGAAATGCTTCAGCAAAGATTGCACTTGGGACAGTCAGTGTCATTTGAACAATAATGGGGCCCATCGTATTAGGGAGTAAATTTTTACGAATAATACGCGGCGTCCGTGCTCCGAAAGATTTGGAAGCCGTGACGAATTCATAATTCTTGATTTGCAATACTTGACCTCTCACAATTCGCGCCATTCCTACCCATCCCGTAATGGTGAGTGCCAATATGATGGTTGTCAGGCTCGGTCCCATCACTACCATTAACAAGATGACCACTAGCAAATGGGGCAGACCGTAAAGAATTTCAATAATGCGCATCATGAATGAGTCTGTTCGTCCGCCTTTATATCCGCTGACTCCGCCATATATAATGCCAATGAAAAAGTCGATCAATGCTGCCATGACGCCCACGAATAACGAAATACGAGCGCCATACCACGTACGGGTGAATACATCCCGGCCCATTTCGTCTGTTCCGAACCAATGCGCAGCGCTTGGAGCCATGTTTTGGTTTCTTAAACTTGTCGCTGTCACTTCATACGGTGAAAATATCGGGCCAAATATGGCGAGTAAGGTCAAGATGACTAAAAAGACCAATCCACCCATAGCCAATTTGTTTTTCCTCAGCCTGCGCCATGCGTCTTTCCAATAGGAAAGGGATGGCCTGACAACCGCTTCGGCTTGTTCGTGGTCTTCGCCTTTTTTACGAAACCACTCATCAGGAATGGAGGCTCTTGTATCGTTTGTAACCATTAGACTTCACCTTCCTTTTTGTGAAGCTTAATGCGGGGATCCAAGAACCCGTACACGATGTCCACCAAAAACAGCATGAACACTAGAAATGCGCTATAAAAAACGGTTGAGCCCATAATAACGGGATAGTCTCGATTGTTAATGCTCTCAACGAAGTATTTCCCCATGCCCGGAATCGCAAAAATCTTTTCGATAACAAATGTTCCTGTTAAAATCCCTGCAAGCATTGTCCCCATGATCGTAACAACAGGCATTAGTGCATTACGAAGTGCGTGACGCGCGACAATTCTAAATGGCTTTAACCCTTTTGCGCGTGCCATTTTAATATAATCTTGAGTCAATACTTCAAGCATACTCGCACGTGTGAGCCGGGCAATAATGGCAGTCGGACCTGTAGCGAGCGCGATAACGGGTAAAATCATATGTTTTGGACTGCTCCAGGTGGCTGGAGGCAGTATCGCCCAATTGACTGCCACTTGCTGAATGAGAAGTGTTGCTAATACAAAGTTTGGAATTGAAATCCCTACCACAGCAAAGGTCATCGCCCCGTAATCGATAATGCCGTTATGCCTGAGCGCAGCAAACGTCCCTAGTATAATTCCAGATATGACAGCGACAACAATGGTCGCTATTCCAAGTTCAAAGGAAATCGGGAACCCCCTGGCAAGTAAAGTGTTAACCGATTCATTTGGCTTTTTTATAGAAGGTCCATAGTCAAATGTCACAATAGACTTCAAATAATTTAAGTATTGAATCGGCATTGGCTGATCCAGTTTATAAAACTTTTCCAAATTTGCTTGAATTGTAGGATTTGACGTTCGTTCTTCGTCAAATGGCGAACCTGGTATCGCTCGCATCAGTACAAAGGTAAGCGTGGCAATAATTAAAATGGTGACAATCATCATGATGAAACGCTTCAAAATGTATAGCGGCACGCTGTTTCCTCCTTAACAAAATTTCGTTTGCATAGCGAGCTCAGTCATGACAAGCATGGCACGATACGCTTCTATAATATCTTTTGCTTCAAAACGAACAATGGTTGTTCCTTCTTCAATAACACATCCAGGCATCATAGCTGCCCATTCTGCCTCGCCGTAATTTGTAAACTCAATTCTCATTACGGGATTCTCTGGTGCTTTAAGCGGTTTTATAGCAGTTCGTTTTTCAAGAGCTTCTGTCATTTTCTCTTTTAGTAAGGCTTGTGCTTTTATGGGATGCAATGTTTTTACAGATGAACGAGAAATCGATTGTTTGACTGGTGCCGTGACAACGCCTGGAATAAGCGCTTCAGCTTCCCGACACGCTCCGTCATCACCTGCGACTAACAAAACGGGGACATCGAAGTGACCGGCCACGTATGCGTTAAAGCCAAGCTCGCCTACGACCACATCGTTTATATAGATGTTACGAACACCAAAAATCATCGTATGGCTCATGACTCCAGGCTGTCCCGCCCGAGCATGATAGCCCGCAAACACCGCTCCCGCAAATGTATGATCTAACGATTGAACCATTGAAAGCGGTTTCATTTCACCGGTAATAAGTTCCGCATCAGGATGCAGCTCCTCAACAAGCAGATTATTCATTTTAGAATGGCTGTCATTCACGAGTACTTCTTGTACACCTTTTTCAAATGCAGCTGATGCAATTGCATTCGCCTCTTGCGTCATAATCTTTCTGGCACGTTCATAATTGTGCCGATGAGAGTCTACAAATGACTCGTCAGGTAACCCTGTAATACCTTCCATATCGACGGAAATATATAGTTTCATAAAGACCTCCGAATTCATAACAGAAAATACAGTCTGTCAGATTTTACTGTTAATTAACTCTACCAAAATATTTTCATAATAACAAGATAATTTAGTATAATGAAATTATATTTTATGCTATTTAATGTTTTTGCAATACTATTATTCCAAAAGTGAGCGATTAATGAATGGGTACTATACGGATAGCACTGATTATAAAGAATGATTGTTACCCAACGGGTTTTGATTGATTTCTATCTACTCTGAAAGTTGTTGGATAGAGTCCTTTTCCTACATTTGAGTTAGTTGAACCTTAAATAATTGTATACTGAAATCAGAAGTTTTAATCTTAAATAATTACTATTGACATCTCCTTATAGTTTGCGTATGCTCGGTTTACAGTTGATTTATTTTGCAGACTCTGCTAGACGATATCTTGTAAAACCTATCACACTTACTTTGACTAACTGCATGATTGCAGTTTTTTTATGATGAGAGTACATTCTCACTAATTACGGATCGCCTTAACAGAGACTACAAATATTGATTGTAAAATCTAATATAGAAAGCAGTGGCAATGAATGGCGAAGTCCAAGAAAAAAATCCACTATGCTTGGTGGACACTCGTAGCACTATGTATTATTGTCGGTGTCGGGAAAGGTGCGCTTAATAACTCAGCGGGTCTGTTTATCCCAGAAGCTACATCAGATTTAGGAATTTCTACAGGAAATTTAACAATATACTTTAGTATTGCTTCAATAGTAACTATGATTTTCTTACCGATTGGCGGTAAAATCCTAGCAAAGTATGACACTCGTGTTGTACTGATTGCTGCAATGATTTTACAAGCCGGCGCATTCGTTGCATTCGGTTTCAGCAACTCGGTTTGGGGTTGGTATATTTTCTCTATACCGTTGGCAGTTGGTGGTGTATTCAATACAGTTATCGCCGGTCCGGTTATTGTCAATCAATGGTTTAAAAAGAAAAATGGTATGGCACTTGGACTAATTGGGGCCTCTCAGGGACTTCTTGGTGCACTAGCACAACCACTTGTCGGCCGTACAATTGCAGATGCTGGATGGCGTACAGGTTATATTTCATTAGGTATAGCAGCAATTATCATCGTTGTACCTACAATCCTGTTCCTAATCCGTAAGTCACCACAAGCCGTTGGGATTATGCCTTACGGAGCGGAAGAAGAAGCAGCTGTAGGTGCAGAACCTGTTGATACTGAAGCAGATAAAGGCATAACATTTACGATTGCAAGAAAGTCTGCTGCATTCTATTCATTATTCTTGTTCTTCTTACTCATAGTATCAATCGCAAGTTTCGCTATTCATATCCCATCCTATATTGTGTCACTTCCTGCTGGCTATGACTCGATTTTTGCTGGAAATGCAATGGCAGGGTATTTGATCGGTGTATTGTTAGGCGCGCTAGTTCTAGGATTTCTAGTCGATAAAATCGGTTCTCGGAACACAATCTATTTGGCAATGGTCTTAGCGATTGTTTCGGTGTTCGGTCTTTTGTTCGGAACAAACAGCTCTTTACTTATCATCCTTTCCACCACATTATTTGGATTTACTGTATCAAACTCTGTAGGTACGCTAGCACCAGCTCTTACAAGCAGCTTATTTGGAAGCCGTGAGTACAGCCAAATTTACTCAACTGCTTCATTAGGACTTGCAATCGCAGGGATTGTGGCGCTGCCTGCTTATGGTTATATCTTCGACATTACAAAAAGTTACAACATAGCACTCTACATTTTAATCATAATGCTAGTTTTAAATATAGTTTTAGTTACTTACGCATTTGTTGGTAAGAAGAAGCTTATTAACGAAGGTCACTGGAAGTAATTCTATAATAAGAAAAAGCTGATACAACGCTTGCGTTGTATCGGCTTTTTCTTTTCTGTACTTCAGTTTAATAGGTTAGTTAGTCGATTGTTTCACATGGAACAGTTAACTGAACGGCATCGGATAAACTGTTAACCCATTTCTACCTGTCGTCTCAACTGCCTGGGATAACGAATTTAAAATAGCTTCTTCCGTCGCTTCAGCTGTTGCTTGGAACAATTGATTCATGACAGGGTGGCTATCGCGGAGGCAGATTACTTTTTCAACCGCGTCGTTTTGATCGTGCGGGAATCTTTGTGCTGTTGAAAACGCAATGACAATATCTCCACTACCGTTACTGTAATGACTTCCTGTTCGTGCAAGACCGACACTTGCACGTTTTGCAATTCGCTTTAACTGCCGGCTATCTAGAGGTGCGTCTGTTGCTAGAACAATCATAATCGATCCATCTGCAGGCTCTGGGGCATCGGGTTGTGAAGCAGATGTCCGTTTAATATATCTATCACGAGCAAACTCTTCCCTTTTACCAAAGTTGCTCAATACTAGGCATCCTACTGAATACGAGTCGGTAGCGTCATCTAATTCAACGATACGAGAAGACGTTCCAATTCCTCCTTTGTAACCGAAACAGACCATTCCTTTTCCAGCTCCCACGGCACCTTCTGCAGACGGTTCACTGGAAGCATTTTCGATCGCCTGTATGGCGTGTTTGGATGTTACAGACAGCTCTCTAATCGAGTTAATCCGGCTGTCATTACACTCCCCCACCACAATATTGACAGTGCCTGTTGTGTCTCCAATTTCTGGTGTTTGGTCAAGTAACCATCGGAGCGCGCCTTCTGTTGCAGCTGGAACACTAAATGTATTTGTTAGCATAATCGGGGATTCCAGCACACCCAATTCGTCTAGCTGAACAAGCCCTGTAGTCTTCCCAAACCCATTTATAACGCAGCTTGCTGCAGCTAGCTTTTCTCGGAAAGGATTGCCGTTATGAGGAAGAATAGCACTCACACCTGTCGCAATGTATTCCCCATTTTGTAAAGGCTCGTCAAGAGTTACATGGCCTACGCGTATGCCTTCAATATCGGTTAAACAATTATTTTCCCCCGTTGGCAGTGTGCCAATCTGGATACCGCGGCTTCTTATTTTCATTTGTCGTTGAATCGGCATGTAAATAGCTCCAGTCTATGTATAGTCTTTTATGAATGGTTCCACACTAAGCTCTAAAAGGAGTGGTTTCCATGTTGACGGAATTCCCAACAATCCATACAAATATTTGGGATGCCTTCTGGGCAGTACCTGTTACATTTGCTGTAATTTTAATTGCAAAATGGGTGTTTCGTGTTCGCCCTACATGGCTTTCTACAGTTTCTACTGTTGTTGCCTTGACCCTGTCAATATTTATCAGTCATCCGCATAGTCTTTCAGCAGGCATCTTTATGGGTTTTTTCTATAGTGGCGCAGCAATGGGCGCGCTCTATTCAATGAAGCAATCTTATATAGCTTTTCGTACAAAGTAGAAGATCCCTCATTGCTTAAGTGGACAAAAACCACATTGCATGAGCCCCGGTACATCTTTTGAGAGACAACACGTTTTCCTCACGGTTGTATTCAATAACTCCGTTGGCTCACATCCATTTAAGTAAGTGGCAAACTTCGATTGTGACGAAATGCCTTCCCATAAGTCATCACTTTTCAAGTAATTTAAAACTGTACGTGCATCATCCGACGTCACGGGATCATTCAACATGACGTGGAATTGCCATAACCAGAAACCAAATACGTTTTCCCACAAAACATTTGGTGAGATTGCAGCCGCGGACCTTAGTGCTTCAATGACCATCTGGATTTGAAGAAGAATCTGACGAACAACTTCTCCCGCACGGTCTATGGATGCTTCCATCCAACCGTCCACAATCGGAAAAGTACTGATTGTTTGATTACCGTATTCTTGAACAGCGCCAAACTCCAGATGATCGGAGCCCCCTTGCCAGAGTTCTTCATATAGAATGTATTGGACAAGCTGCATCGCTGTAAACATTCCGTATCGGCGCATGAAAAACGAAGCGGCTACAGTTGTATTTGGACTTTTACTGACTGTCTGCAGAACTGTCAGTACATCTTTTTCTCTAGAATAGGTTGTCAACGTTGTTAATGAAAAAAGCGGGTGTTCAGGTGGTGTAGTATAGACACCATTACTATGTAATTGGCTGATTTGGTTCGCTGTAAGTGTTGTCATGCATTAAGTATAGCAAAGATTCCGTCATCGTTCATGAGTCATCACTTTTAATAAAAGTTATCGAATCTTATGGATGAAATCACCTGTTTTTGTAACAGTCACTTCTTCTTTTACGAGCTCTTCATTAAGTCGTTCTGCAAAATACAACGAACGAATATGATCACCATGAATACAAATCGTATCTGCTTGAATTTTAATTTCCTTGTGATTCTTAGTAGGCACGACCCCTGCTTTCACCATCTTTAACACTTGTCTGATCATCGCATCTTCATCTTGAATGACTGCACCCGGATGCGACCTAGGTGTAAGAGAAAGATCCGGCTCGTAAGTACGATCAGCAAATACCTCATTTGCAGTAATAAGACCCGCCGCTCCTGCTTCCAGAATAAGTTCACTACCCGCTAAGGCATATACTATTGCCTCAGGCGCAACTGCTTTGACAGCTAACGCAATAGCTCCTGCGATATTTTTATCTTTAGCTGCCATGTTATACAGAGCCCCGTGCGGTTTTACATGATGCAGCGTTGTACCCGCTGCCTTTACAAACCCTTGAAGTGCTCCAATTTGATAGATCATCAGGTCATATATCTCTCGCTCTGTTAGCTTCATTTCTCGTCTGCCAAACCCATTTAAATCAGGAAATCCTGGATGTGCGCCAATCGCAACATTATACTTACAGGCAAGATCTATCGTGTTATGCATCGTTTTCGAATCCCCCGCATGAAAACCGCAGGCAATATTCGCAGAAGTAATGAATTTCATTATTTCTGCATCATTTCCTAGCTGATAAGCACCGAAACTTTCTCCTAAGTCACAATTAATATCTACAAATAACATGATCGAATCCCTCCAGCAATTAGTTTAAGCTCAATGCCTAAACGCAGGTCGCTAATAGTTGTTTCCAGTTGTTGCAGTAATTGCTGTGCGGTATGTAAGGAAACTTCTTTAAATCGAATTGAATCCCCTGGTTTTGCTTGAGCAAGCAGCGGTAGATCCACTGAAATTACCTGAGCAATTTTCGGATAGCCCCCTGTCGTTTGCCGATCCGCCATCAAAACAATCGGTTGTCCATTTGCTGGTACTTGGACAGTGCCGAATGTGACAGCTTCCGAAAGGAGCTCTTTTGTTTCAGTTAATAGAAGTTGCGGGCCGTGCAGTCTGTAGCCCATGCGGTCTGATTGAGAATTGATCGTGTAATCAGATGATAGAAAGAAGTTCTGGCTTTGACTAGTGAATAAATCTTTTTGTCTCCCTGCTAAAACTCGAATTGAATAAGATTCCCCGACAAATGGTCGAATGAGGTGTGCAACAGACCAGGTCGTCGTACAAAAGGATTCAGTTAGTTTACCAAAAAGGCTCTCGTACATCCTTTTAGACTTTTCTCCCAACGTTTTAATAGGTAACGAATCTCCTTTTTGCAGACTTCTGCCAAGAAATCCGCCAATTGCAGCTTTTAAGTATGTAGAACTACTGTTAAGAACGCGTGGTACGTCAAATCCTCCCGCAACCGCAATTACTAGACGACTTCCTTTTTTAGCAGCACCTATTGTCAAAATAGAATTTTCTTTTACGATAACCGGCTTCCACATCGGAACTGGCATTCCATCGATTTCGGGCGTAAAATCCCCGCCGCACAAAGAAATAAGACAGGCTTCTTTGAACAATAGCGTCGGTCCTACTAACGTAACTTCTAGGACTGATTCACCTTTTGCATTTCCTACTAGAAGGTTAGCAATTCGGCTGGATACTGTATCCATTGTTCCACTTTGAATGACACCAAATTGTTGATAGCCGATTCTTCCGCTGTCTTGAATCGTATCTAACAATCCTGCCTTTACTACTTGTATCATGTTGCTCCCTCCCGATACGCATTATATTGTGCTTTTGTGATAGAGAAGAATTCAAGCCGATCACCAGCACGTAATAAGCT
The DNA here is from genome assembly GCF_033253705.1 of Sporosarcina aquimarina. GTDB lineage: Bacteria > Bacillota > Bacilli > Bacillales_A > Planococcaceae > Sporosarcina > Sporosarcina aquimarina. Next base: position 33,793 of record NZ_JAUBDH010000004.1, on the reverse strand, counting down.
AGGAGGTGTCTCTTGAGGTAAGAACAACTCAACTGGCGTTTGTCCTATTAGCTGCCATCCTCCTGGAGTCTGTATGGGATAAACACCCGTCTGTCCGCCTGCTATCCCTACAGATCCGGGCGGTATACTCAGCCGGGGATTTTTCTTTCGAGGTGCAGTAATTTTAGCAGACATGCCCGTCAAAAATGGGAAACCCGGCGCAAACCCTAGCATTTGAACCGTGTAGACGCCAGCTGTATGGATTTCAATCACTTCGTCTATTGTCATGCCATTCAATTCAGCAACAATTGATAAATCCGGGCCATATTCACCACCGTATAGTACAGGAATTCTCACTGTACGCCTCTTATTTAACTCATAAGGTTCAATGTGCTTCAATAACTTATCGATTTCTGTGCACACCTTCTCATATGGATGACTCCCTTTTTTAAACCAATGTACATTATAAAAAATTGTAACGGACGTATACGAAGGTATGTACTCGATGAACCAGCCTGGTTGTTTTAAGTCCAAGACAGACGTAACGGTTCTAATCTTTTTCTCTGATTCTTCAAGATCGTCTCTTCCAAATTCCAGCACAACAGCTGTATCTCCTAATGGAGAAATGACGAATTTCATCTCATCCCCCCTTTACATGTTTTGTTAAGTATACGTGAAAATACACTGTTCAGACAATTCCTATATCATTGATCTATCCAGGATATGAAACATATTAATTCCCAAAGAAAAAAGCTGCCCCAGTATGGGACAACTTTTGGTTGATTATTATTCAGTTACCGGTTTTACGTCGTCAACGTTGGCTAGTGTCTGCGAGACTTTAGCCAATACCATCCAGTAGTTTACTTTTTAATTTGTGTTCCCGCTTTCCCTTCAACTGCAAGGTCCGCTTGTCCTAGTGAACAAATAATTGCACGTCCACCCATTTCAGCAAATTTCATAGCGGCTTCTACTTTTGGCCCCATACTGCCTGCAGAAAACTGACCTTCGTCCGCATACCTTTTTGCTTCTTCAAGTGTAATTGTTCCAAGCGCTTTTTGATCGGGCTTACCATAATTTACAAATACGTTATCGACATCAGTTAAGATCATAAGTACATCCGCTTTAGCCTCTTTAGCTAATCGGAATGCGCTGCGGTCCTTATCGATAACTGCTTCAATTCCTGTTAAACTACCATCTTCTTCACGTACGACTGGAATCCCGCCGCCACCTGAAGCAATTACGATGATTTTGTTATCCGTCAGCATTTTAATCGTTTCTGAGCTAAGGATAGACTTCGGATTTGGTGAAGCAACAACGCGTCTCCAACCACGACCCGCGTCCTCTTTTACGTCCCATCCTTTTTCTTCAGCTAGTTGTTTCGCTTCTTCTTCAGAATAGAAAACACCGATTGGCTTAGATGGATCTTTAAATGCAGGATCGTTACGATCTACTTCTGTTTGCGTCAGCATGCTGACTACCTGATTGTCGAGACCCAACTTATTAAGTTCATTCTTTAAAGTTTGTTCCATCATGTACCCGATGAATCCTTGTGATTCTGCGCTGCAAACGTCTAATGGAAGTGCAGGAACAACATCTTTAGCTTCTTCGTTTTGACGAAGAATGTTGCCTACTTGTGGGCCATTACCATGTGTAACAATGACTTCATGACCGTTCTTGACAATTTTTGCGATGATTTCAGTACTGATTCGTACGTTTTCACGCTGATTCTCATACGTCGCTTCCTGTTTTGGTTGCAGGATTGCGTTGCCCCCAAGTGCAATTACTACTTTTTCTGTCATTCTAGTTTCCTCCTTCGCGCTAATAAGCCGAGTAACATGCCAAAGATTGTATCGATGCCAGAACTGTGTCCCATATCGAGCAATTCCAAAAGCAGTGGTTTTAGCATATAAATATCTGGCTTCTGTGTCAATGCTGAAGATAAGCCTACAACAGATGAGCTAAACTTCCCTTGTATTGCATACAGCAAATACTCTTTTCCAATGTCTGTTGTCAGTGATTCGCTTTGTAAAAGGAGCTTTATGGTTTCGATAAATGTTTCCGACACAACTCCTGTCGCTGCATGAATCGCAAGCAGGCCGACTAAATGGTCATCTCCTGAAGGAGTTAACCCTTTACCGCGACCTAACAAGTATCTTAGTTCAGTTTCAATTGCAGCCGCACCAGATGTATCCAACACAGTTAATAGTTTTTCTATATGTTGTCCGACCGAGTCAACAAATGTGCCCTTTTCTAAGTACGTTACTAAAAAAGATTCGATGTCTATATGCAGACCTGTAATACGGGGTTCTGTTAACAGCACAGAAACAAGCATTGCCAGGTTATCCGAAACTTCCTGACTGGTCATTTCATGACTGAATAGCTCCCATGAAAAAGGAACAGCATTTTCAAGAGAAATAAAAGGAACTCCGTTATCAAACGTCAAGCAAAGTTCAGCAGGATTCCAAGAGACATCAGTCTCTTACTTAATCACTTCCAATAACTCTTGCAGCTGATTCTGAGCTAGATGGATTCCGAATGGCAATTGGCCATTTTTAGTCGTACCGATGAAAAACAGTTTTTTGCCCATTCGAATGTTAACTCCATTTTGAAAAACACTGTGAACGCGGCCCGCTGGTTGCCGAGTCAGCAGCAGAGGAATATTTTGCTCATATCCCTCTGCTTGCAAAATCGTCCCTTCTGCAGACGGGCGTTCCATTAAATTAATCCTAGCTTCACGGCATATGCTTCGATTGCTTTTTCAAAACATTCTTTAGGTGCACGAACTGTACCGGCACCTACTTGACCCATTCCCGCTTTCTTATTTGCAATACCTGTATTGATAATTGGTTCGATACCTGTTTCAACAACTTTGCGAGCATCGATTCCAAGACAAGCACCTTGGAAATCCCAAGTAGGAATTGTAAAGTTACTATTTTGAGAAACACAGATTTCCGTCATTTCATTACTAGTTGCGAGAGCATCATCAAAACCGCCAGCTCCGACGAAACGAGTTACACCTGGAGCCGCGATCATTGCCATACCGCCGACACCGAACGTTTCAGTAATTGCACTGTCTCCAATATCCGGATTGGCATCATCTTGAGAAAATCCAGTGAAGAACAAGCCCTGTGGTGTATTTACAGGCGCTGTAAACCACTCATCTCCCATGCCGCTTATGCGGATACCAAAGTCTTTACCATTATGGCACATGGCCGTAACGACTGTACCATCCTGAATAGTACGTGCTCCGTCCATGACAGCTTTACCTGTTGCCATTGCGATGTTAAGGAAGAATTGGTCTGTGTCAGCCAAAAACTGAATGACATCTTTACAATCTTTCGCATCCATATCCAATTGAACGATATATGGGCTGATTTCTTTCAAGAAAATTAATGAAGCTGCAATATTACGCTGGTGGAATTCGTCACCCATTGTAATGGCTTTCGCAATAATAACGTTTAAGTTTAAGCCGTCTTCAGTAAGCGCAAGCGCTTTTGAGATTGTAGGCCCAAGAATATCCTGCATCCACTTCAAACGATCAATTACTTCTTGTGAATTTGCACCAAAACGAAGAACTTTACCAATTCCTTCGTTCATAATGCAATAGGCTTCGTTGCCTTCTGTACGATTTTCAACAACGAATACAGGCATATTTGCAGACGTGATTCCGCCCATTGGACCTACCGCATTTACGTGGTGGCAAGGAATGAACTTCACTTCTCCGCCAGCAAGCTGTTTTTCAGCCTCTTCTTCTGAAGATGCCCATCCTTCATAAATTGCCGCACCGATACAAGAACCCTGCATCGGACCTGTCATGTCATTCCACTCGATAGGCGGACCTGCATGCAGGATTACTTTACCTTCGTTAAGTTCTTTAATTTTTTCTTTCGCCGGAACAACATCCACTAGGAATGGTGCGGATCCGGTAATTTTATCGATAACCGCTTTGTTTGCTTCATCCATTGACTTGTTGTAATCGATCCGGGTGCCTTCACTAGTGCCGACCTATTCAGAGCCAATATTTCAGGAATGATGAAAGAATTAAACAATGTAAAACCAGCGCCTGGGTTTGACCAGGTTTTATATCCAGGACAGAATACAACGCTTCAGGAACAAGAATCTTTGAAAAACGGTGTGGAGATTGTCGACGACATCCTTGAGTATTTACGAAGTGATGTTGTGCACAACAACCAGTACGACCACAAAGATCCCTTTGCAAAATAATCCAGATAGTCCGCTTCCCGCGGGCTATTTTTTTTGTACACTTTTGTTGTCGATTATATTAGGAGGGTTGTCGATTATATTAGGAGGGTTGTCGTTCATCTGGAGGGAATTCTCAATCACTCTTGCGGTTTTCTCCGACACATTGGGCGGATTCCCCGACACTTCAGTAAGTTTGCCAATAACGGGACACAATTCAACCTAGTTAAAAGACTTTTGAGCTGTGTTCCGTGGATTTTAAGAAGGGCAAACTGTCTCCACCTACTGCTTTATAATAAAAAACATGACGAGACAACTTCTGTCCCGCCACGCTGGCTGCCCGCTTATACAATTTCGGCTTGTCTTAACATGAACGCACGCATCACTTCTGCACCTTCCATCAACTCTTCCATCGAAGTGTATTCAGCAGGGTTGTGACTCAGCCCCTCTTTAGAAGGGACAAAGATCATTCCCGTCGGGCAAAACGCCGCCATATTCATAGCATCATGGCCTGCACCGCTAGGCATTTCAAGCCACTTCACCCCACGTTCTTCACACACTTCCTGAAACTCTTTCACCACACCGCTATCCATTTGCACGGGGTCTTCACTCGAAATCGGCTCCATCCATATATCTAAACCACGTGTCTCAGCAACATCTTGAACAGCTTCTTCAAGTGCACTGACGACACGCTGCCGGGACTCTATGTTAGTACCACGAATATCGACATCCATTTCTGAAGCACTCGGTACGACATTCATCGCACCCGGTTGAATAGAGAAGACTCCGACCGTTCCGACAGTCCCATATTTTAGTTCAGCTAAAGCAGCTTGCTCAACTGCTAAAGCGATTTCTGCCCCGCCGAGAAGAGCGTCATGACGATAATCCATCGGAGTCGTGCCCGAGTGGTCGGCTGTCCCTCCCACATGAACGTGGAATCGAACAGGCGCAGCGATTGCAGAAACAACGCCGATTGCCGCCTGTTGTCTTTCTAATACCGGTCCTTGCTCAATGTGCAATTCAACAAATGCTTTGAATTCATCTTGAAACCGCATAGCTAAATGGACTTCTTCTAAATCCAAGCCGTTTTCTTCAAATGCTTGCATTAAAGTAATTCCATTTTTGTCGGTTAAGGACCGTGTATATGCCGGATCTAATCGCCCTGACATTGCTTTACTTCCAAGGGTTGACGCACCAAAACGTGATGATTCTTCACAAGCGAAAATAATCACTTCCAATGGGTGCTTCGTTTCAATATTTTCATCTGCAAGAGAACGCATTACTTCCAGTCCGACGAGTACACCCGCCGTCCCGTCAAACTCCCCTGCTGCGTAAACCGAATCGATGTGGGAACCTGTCGCCACTACAGGTAACTCTGGGTTCGATCCTTCTCGCCGTGCGATGACATTCCCTGCGTAATCAGTTCGCACAACTAAGCCCGCTTTTTCAAATTGACGGATCATGTATTCACGTGCGTTCCGCTCTGTTTCTGTATACGCAAGCCGATTGATGCCTTCGCCCTCGTCTGTAAACTTCGCTAGTTCTTCAAATGACTGACGCAATCGATCCAGCTTCATGGCCACTCCCCTTTTCGTATAAGTGCATGATGTGAATGAATTCACAAAAAATTCATTCACTCCTTTAGTAAAGTATCGCAAGTTCAAGAAAAAAAATCAAACCGGCAATCCCTTTTCACGCTAGGGAAAAGGGATTGCCGGTTTGTTAGTTCATCCATTCTATAATCACAAGAAAAACACCAGTTGCAAATAGTGCTGCGTGTCCAATGCAAAACTTTGGAAAGATTTTTTGTGTCATTTCTTTTTCCACGTCTGTTTCAATCGAACATGTCATATAGCGGAATTTGTTAATAAAACGTTTCACTGAGATTCTCCGCGCAGCGCTTTTTGAACGCCCTCAGGGTCAAATCCTAAAATCCAAACGTCATTCAATTTGGTTTGAGGCACCCCCATCTGTCCAGTCGTTTTCACAAGATGTTTTCCTGCTTCTGGATCTCGTGAAACATTAATTGTTTCATAAGTTATTTTTTGTTCCTCCAAATAATTGGTCATCATCGTGCAATAAGGGCACGTAGAAGATACATAAACAGTCGCTTGAGATGTCATAATATACACTCCTTATGATGTGATTGACTTCATCATATACCCCTAATGGTATTAAATCAATCTTTCAGCTTTCTAGTAACTACTTCCGTTACGAACTTATCCCGTCCAGCCTCTATTCCTGCAACTGTCATGACAATATATACCCCGACAAGAACCATTAAAGGTACTTTCCAATTTCCTGTGACCTAATAGAGTAATCCAACGAGTTAAGTACCTGTGAAAGTACAATGTTCTGTCATTTGTAACTAACATTCATTAGTTCCAGATGGTCCCATTCAACTAGGTTACTTATACAAAAGGCAGTAAACAAAGACATCTATCTGTCCTTGTCTACTGCCTTTACTAATCTATATGCGGCTATTTTTAAGAATGTACTGCTGTTTCTTCTTGTTCTTTTGATGTACTCTTTCGTTTTTCAGTCCGACTGATAAGTGTGGTTCCTACAAGGTCACCCGTAACGTTCAGTGCTGTAGCACCCATGCCGATTAAAGCATCAATTGATGTCAGCAAAGCGACCGCTTCAATAGGCAAACCGAGTTGTACAAAAACTGTCGCAATCATAACAATCCCTGCACCAGGAACGCCTGCAGTGCCAATGGAAGCTAGTGTCCCGATCAAAACAACCAATAACATATCAGTCAACGACAGAGGATTACCGGATATATTTGCAGCAAAAACGGCAGATACTGCGATCCGTATCGCAGCACCATCCATATTGATGGTAGCGCCGAGCGGTAAACTGAATCCATACAAACTGCGCGGCAAACCTAAATCATGTGCTGCCGTTAACGAAAGTGGCAATGCACCTGCACTGCTTTGCGTAACGAATGCTGTTGCAACCGGAGTCCGAGCGTGCTTGAAAAACGTGAGCGGATTCACTTTAAACAGCAACATCGCAACAACGTATAATACGATTTGCGCAAGCAAGGCCGCGTATAGCACGCCAATCATGCCTCCTAAGGAAAGGAGCGTGTCCACACCTTGGCTTCCTACTGTTTTCGCCATAATGGCAAACACACCAATTGGGACATATTGCAAAATTCCTTTTAGGATGAATAATGATGCTTCATTCAATGCACTGACCGTTTTCATCAGATGATTGCCTAGCTCATTCAACCCTTCTGAACTGCGCATTGCAGAAATGGCAATCCCGAAAACGAGTGCAGTAAAAATGATCCCAAGCAAGTTCATTTCCGTAAAGGCCGTGACAATATTTGATGGAACAATATTCAATAATACATGGACGATACCAGGATTGTCCGGCACATCGAATGACTCATTACCATCCAACTTCATGCCTGACCCTGGCTGGAACAGTGTGGCAACTGCGAGTCCCACGGTAATCGCGATTGCAGAACTGACCGTGTAATAGATGAATACTTTACCGCCCATGCGGCCAAGGTTTGATATTGTCGTTTGATTTACACCGACGATGAGTGTAAAGAGAATTAGTGGAATGATTAAAAACGTCAGAAGACGAATCAATAAATCACCAAGTGGCGCAAGCACAGTTGCTTGCTCTCCCATCAGCAATCCAACCACTATTCCGAGTATTAATGCTATCGTTATTTTAAGAATTAAAGACGCGTTCGCATATCGGTTCCAGAGCGCTTTCATGTATTTCGGCATCCCCTTTTCTTCATATTTCTGATTAATTCCTATCTGCTTACTAGGGAATATAATAGTCTACAATAATGCACCATATAAAGGTTGTCAACGTCTCTGTTTTGACAACGCATCGTTTAGTACTATTTATTCCCCATCAAGCTAGTATTTACACTAATCCTCTTCATTCTCTTCATTAGTTATTGGAATTGTTGTTTTATTCCATACAAGGAGTGGTAGTTTACTAATCCCTACATCTTTAAAAGGGAGTGAATATGAATTGCCTTCAAAACTTGAACAGCTTTTTTCTGAAATCCATCAAGAAAACAAACGATCGATTGCTGCTATCGGCTCATTTAGGCATCCGCTTTTACAACTTCTGAAAAAAGCTCTTGAAGACCAGGACAGCGCACTTAACTCTTTGTCGGAGATATTACCAACACAATCCCCGCTGCCCCTTTCGGCTTTTAAAAAAGAGTGTACTCATATTTACCATGCAAACGAAGTTGCTATGCCTTTTTACGAATCCTGGGCTCGCGCGGTAGATTGGATTCCTGACGAATCAACTCAAATCAAACAAGATCTCGGCCAATCTATGAATAAGATGCATTCCAAATTGGAGACAGTCGCTCAAATTCTCGAACAGACTTACGGTCATATGGAAGTGAAGTATGTAGTACCAACCTTTTATCTACCTATAACGAACTAAGGAGGCTAAAAATTTATGTCCTGGCAAGAGGAACGAATCGATCAGAACCTCTACAGTCAAGGTGAACCGGATAAGTGGGTATACAGCACGTGCAACATCTGTTCTGTCGGATGTGGGTGCTATATAGCTGTGAAAGACGAACAAATTGTAGGAATCAAAGGAAATGGGGAGCATCCAACGAACCGTGGCAGACTGGGCCCTAAACGGGAAAATCAATGGCAGGCGAACCAAGCACCTGACCGGCTAACTTCTCCTATGATTCGGAATGCTCAAGGGTTACTCGAAAAAGCCACGTGGGACCAAGCATTTGAATTGATTGTAAAAAAGAGTAAACAATCTATGAAAGAGCTCGGTCCTAATAGCATAAGTATTTACTCGACGGGACAAGGATTCCTAGAAGACTATTATACGACCGCTAAAATAGGCCGTGCTGGATTACAAACCCATCTGCTTGATGCAAATACAAGGCTATGTACAGCCACGACCGAGTTTTGTCTGTTGCAATCATTTGGTGCAGACGGTACGCCCGCTTCATCTGATGACATCGATGAGACGGATACGCTTATGCTATTTGGCCATAACGCGGCGGAAACTGGAACAGTCCTATTTGAGCGTATTATGGATCGAAAAAAAGGACAGGCAAGCCATATATAATCGTCGTGGATCCCCGTGAGACCCTTACTGCTAAAGAAGCGGATCTTCATATCGCATTAAAACCGGGTACAAATCTGCCCCTTCTCAACGGTGTCATCCATGAAGTCTTACAAAATGGTAAACTCGACCATGCATTCATCGATAATCATACGGTGGGTTTTAAAGATATGAAGGATTCCGTAAGTGACTGGTCTTTAGAACGCACTGCGGAAGCAACAAGTGTGCCTCTTGAAAAACTGAAAAAGTTAGCCGAGGTGCTGGGTACAACTGACTCACTAGTTACGACAACGCTGCAGGGAGTGTATCAAAGTGCGGAAGCCACTACTGCGTGTGTGGCAGTCAACAACCTCCACCTTATACGCGGACTGATCGGAAAGCCTGGCAGCGGTCCGCTTCACATGGCCGGACAGCCAAGTTCTTCAGCAAATCGCACAGCAGGCGGTGTAGGAACTTATCCCGCGCACCGCAATCCTACAAACCCTGTGCACATTAAAGAAATGGCTGAATTGTGGAATGTAGAGGAGAAGAAATTGCCCGCAGGACCCGAGAAAGGAATTGAAGACATTATTTCCTTGATAGAAAAAGAGAAAGTCGGCCTATTTTGGAACATCGGAACAAATCCTATGGTTTCTCTGCCAAATCGAGATAGAGCACGAAAGGCACTGGAAAGTACTTTTGTCGTCGTTCAAGATCCTTTCTTAACCGAAACTTCTGCGGTTGCGGATGTCATTTTACCAGCAGCTTTATGGGGAGAAAAGGAAGGTACGATGGAAAATGCAGACCGTACCATCAATCTATTAAGAAAAGCGATAGATCCACCCGAGGGCATTAAAACAGACTTTGAAATCTTACTGGAATTTGCTAAACGTATGGACTTTAAAGATAAAGACGGTCAGCCATCGGTTGGATATAATACACCAGAGGAATGTTTCGAAGAGTTTAAGGTTATTTCAAAAGGACGTCCTTGTGACATGTCCGGTATTACGTACGAACGTTTGGAGAAAGAAAATGGTCTTCGCTGGCCTGTACCGGATGACCAATCCAACGGAACACCGCGTCTTTACTCGGATTTCAACTTCCATACAAAACCAGACGATGCTCAGCCGTTCGGGAAAGACCAATTTACCGGCCGCGCCCTTTCAAAAGAAGAGTTTGCCGATCTCGGAGCTAATGGCCGTGCAATTTTACGACCTACCCGTCACGTCCCTCCATTCGAACAGCCGAATGATGAGTACCCGTTGTGGTTGACAACTGGACGACTCGTTTGGCATTGGCATACCCGTACTAAAACTGCACGCTCACCGATTCTTCATATGGCTGCACAGCATGGTTATGTCGAAATTAATGAAGAGGACGCGAATGCTCTTCAAATTGTCGAAGGCGAGGTTGTCCGTATTTCCTCTCCACGAGGCGTAATTGAAGTGCCTGCACGTATCGGAAACGTAGTTCAAAAGGGAATCGTCTTTGTTCCGTTCCATTTCGGAAATTGGGACAAGAAAGAGGCTGCCAATGAGTTAACCATTGACCTTGTCGACCCTCTTTCCAAACAACCCTTATTCAAACAGGCTGCTTGTAAAGTAGAAAAAATTCGAGATGCCCATCAAGTAGAGAAAGGTGACTCTATAGAGTCCATAGCAGCCAACTATGGAATCACATCAGAAGAACTGCTCGCAGCCAATTAAATTACGACACCGTATGAAATTCAAATGGGGATTTCACTGGAAATTCCTGCGTCCATTATTAATACACCGATTCAGCCTTACCTACCATATCGGAATAAAATGTAAAGAATGAACAGAGACCGTTATTTAGACGGTCTCTTCCGCATTGGCTATTTCAATATCTATTAAATAGAATGATTTCCTTCTCGAACAGGATGGCTTTCGATATAGTAAAGTGAGGTGAGGTGGTAATTGTGAAAAAAGAAATGATTAAAATGAATGATCATTGGTTCGGAGGGATAACCCTTAAAGATCCTTGCTCTCCTGAACAAAATAATATGGCTTTACATTCCTGTCAACATCCTAGTGATATCCTGACAAACCGTAAAATGCTTGCAAAGTCTCTGGATTGTTCCATTGGGGATTTTGTCTTTGCAAACCAAACACATAGTGCAAACTTTTACAAAGTCACATTTACGGATCGCGGACGCGGCTCAACTGATCAAGCCACTGCCATTCCAGATACCGATGCATTGTATACATTCGAGAAAGGCATTGTGCTCGGTGGTTTCATGGCTGATTGTGTCCCTGTTCTTTTATACAATGAACCGGCTGGAATTGTAGGTGTCATCCATTCAGGCTGGCAAGGCACAGTCAAAGAGATTGTACCTAAGCTGTTGAAGCATCTTATCGAACAGGAAAAATGCCGTCCGGAAGACTTTGAAGTCTATATCGGACCAGCACTAAGTAAAGACAAGTTTGAAGTTGACCAAGATGTTTACGATAAATTCCATGCTCTAGGTTATGCTGATTCTTGGGTTTCTTTCAATGACACTACAGGTAAATACCACATTGATAACCAGCAAACTGTAAAAACACAATGTGAGCTTGCTGGTATTCCAAGTACTGCAATTCAAGTTGACGACATGTGTACTTTTCAAAGCAAAGATGGGTTTTCGTATCGACAAGACAAAAATGCTGGACGTCATCTTGCATTCATTGCATTGAAATAACCGAGCGGAATACGCTCGGTTTTTATATTTGTGCGCTTTCTAACAGAACAAGCGCATAATACAATTGAACTGCAGAAGTAAATTGTGTCGGATCCAGTCCGGTGATTTCTGAAATCCGTTTTAGTCGATACGAAAGTGTATGTCGATGAATTCCAAGCGCATTAGAAGTATTTTGAGCATGCTGTTCATACTCAAAATACGCGTGCAGTGTCTTTACTAGCGGCTCATCAAGATCACCCATCACCTTTTCTGTATATTGTCTATGTAATGTTTGCTGATACGCTCCCATCAATACATGCATTTCAACAGCTTCGAAATCACATATAATTTCAATCTTTCTACCAAATCGGATGGCTTGAAGGGCAGATTCATATGCTAATGCAATATCCTTCTCTTCATCCACCGTTGTACCGATTCCAACTTCCAGTATTGAAACTCCCTTTCGATTGCAAATAGACTTTACGTTCTTTTTTACCACTTCTCGATCTACTCCCCATAACAAAAAAGGTAATACGTTCCCGTCATCCGGACCTGATAAAACAGCACGAATTCCAATAGTTTCTGTTAGCCAATCCGATAATCGGTTAGGGGTTCGTGCAATCTCATTTTGATGAACAATCACCATAGTGAACGGCCCTTCCAAAGAAATGTCTAACATGCTCATCCGATCCCGTGCAGCCCCTGAAAGAGTCTGTCCGCTTACTAATTCTTTGAACACTAATTCCCGTGCGGATCGCTTCCATTCTGATTCTGAAGTTAGCAATGATTGATGAACCATCATTTCAGTCGTCAACTGCACGAGCGTTGCAACATCACTCAATTCTTCCTTTGTGCCTGTAATTCCAATCACTCCAACAAGCTGACTCTTATAGTGAATCGGTAAATTTACTCCTGGTTTTGAGCCCGGCCACTTCATAAAGTTATCGTCATCTATCCATAGGGATTCCCCAGTTTTCACAACAGTGGCCGCCCCTTCATGTATTCGATCCACGCGGTCTTTTTCTCCTGATGCTAGAATCATTCCATTTGTATCCATCACATTCAAATTCCTCGATAGCCTAAGCATCGTTTGCTCTACAATTTCCTCTGCAAGCCGCTTCGTCAACACGATAATCACCTCAATGTATAAAAAATACTTATAATATAATCTTGTACTTATACAACAAGTCTAATGTATTTAGACTTTTCTGTACATATAATGATAGACATCAACTACTTTTCGATAGGAATGATGTTTGAATGAAGATACTCGTTGCGCCCGATTCCTTCAAAGGAAGTTTGTCTGCGCTGCAGGCAGCTGAAGCGATGTCTGCAGGAATTCTTGAAGCTATCCCGACAAGTAAGTCAATTTTGCTTCCAGCAGCTGATGGCGGTGAAGGGACCATGCAAAGTTTAGTCGATGCAACCAATGGAAAGTTCGTATCTCTCCTTGTAGAAGGACCTCTCGGTGATTCCATACCTGCACGCTTTGGGATACTTGGGGATCGATCTACATGCGTAATAGAAGTGGCAGAAGCATCCGGTCTTATGCGATTAGAACCTCATGATAGAAATCCGCTCTTAACATCATCATTCGGAACTGGACAATTGATTGTTCACGCACTGAATTCAGGTTTCCGTGATTTCATAATCGGCCTTGGCGGCAGTGCAACAAACGATGGAGGTGCAGGTATCTTACAAGCACTCGGGATGAGGTTACTTGACTCGAATGGTGATGAAATACCTAAAGGCGGTGCTGCTCTTTTGCAATTGCACTCGATTGACCCAAAGTTTTTTGACCCGAGAATTGCAGAAAGTACATTTCTGATTGCCGCAGATGTTACCAATCCATTCATTGGACCAGAAGGGGCAACGGCTGTCTTCGGCCCACAGAAAGGGGCATCCGCTGAAGATATTAAGCTCTTAGACAGAAGCCTTACTAATTTCGCTGACATCATAGAGAAACTTACAAGTATTTCCCTTCATGACAAACCGGGAGCAGGTGCAGCCGGAGGTGCTGGAGGTGTCTTTCAAGTATTTTTTCCAAGCACTTTCCAACCTGGTATACATGTCGTACTCGAAACTCTTCGTTTTGTTGAGCACTTAAAAAGCGCTGATCTGGTCATTACTGGCGAAGGTCGTTCTGACAGTCAGACCTTTTCAGGAAAGACCCCATTCGGGATTGCCCAAGCGGCACATCAAGAAAACGTTCCTGTGCTGCTTGTATCTGGCGCTATAACTCCCGAAAGCCGAACGGCGCTAGCTGACTTATTTTCTGGTGTGCATGCGATCACTTCAGAAAGCGTTACTGTAACGGATGCAATGAGAGAACCATTTAGATTATTGAAAGAGACTACCACCCAAGCAATTCTGGAGTATAAAAACAAGGAGGAATGTTAAATGTTATTTGCCATGATTATTCTCAGTGTAGTTCTTATTATCTTTTTAACGGCTGTCTTGAAAGTCCATCCATTCCTATCACTGCTTGCCGGTGCATTTTTTATAGGAATCACATCTGGAATGCCACTCTTAACTGTGGTCGATACGGTTAATGAAGGCTTTGGCGGGTTAATGAAAGGCATAGGGATTGTTATTGTCGCTGGTACAATTATCGGTGTTATTCTTGAAAAGTCGGGTGCTGCATACCGCATGGCCGAAGTTGTTTTACGTGTAATCGGTGAAAAAAGACCCCAGCTCGCTATGTCCCTAATCGGTTACATCGTCTCTATCCCTGTGTTTTGTGACTCTGGATTTGTTATTTTATCGAGTTTGAAGAAAGCGCTTGCAAAACGTGCTGGCGTTACAATCGCATCGATGTCCGTTGCACTGGCAACCGGATTATTTGCAACTCATACACTAGTCCCTCCGACTCCTGGACCCATTGCAGCAGCCGGAAATATTGGTGCTGAAGGATATTTGGGTGTAATTATCATAATTGGCCTAATCGTCGCGATTCCAGCAACGTTAGTCGGATATTTATGGGCGGTAAAAGTAGGTTCTAAGATTTCTGTTCCTGAGGACGAAGAGTCTGTTACTTTCAACTACGATGAAATCGTCAAATCATTTGGTGAGATGCCATCTGCATTCAAGGCATTCTTACCCATCGTCTTGCCAATTATCCTAATTGGAGCTGGTTCAGTTGCCAAACTCATCATGGGTGAATCCGGATTTAGCTTATTCCTGCAGTTCGTGGGCTCACCATCCGTTGCGCTATTATTCGGAGTCCTTGCAGCATTTCTTTTGCTTCCGAAATGGAACGAAGAAACGCTCACGGGTTGGATTGGAGAAGGCCTCAAAGAAGCAGCACCAATCTTACTGATCACTGGAGCCGGCGGTGCATTTGGTAAAGTAATTTCCACATCCGGCGTGGCAGAATTGATTGGAGAAATGAATTTCACTGCCCTTGCAGGCGGTGCCTTGTTCTTGCTCGTTCCTTTCTTCATATCTGCAGCTTTGAAAACTGCGCAAGGATCATCTACTGCTGCTTTAGTAATTGCTTCTACATTAGTGGCGCCCCTCTTACCTGCAATGGGTATTGAAGGCGCAATTCCTTTAGCACTTGTTGTTATGGCCGTAGGAGCCGGCGCAATGACAGTGAGTCACGTAAACGACAGTTTCTTCTGGGTAGTTACAGAGTTCAGCGGTATGAAAGTGACAGATGCCTATAAAGCACAAACCATGGCGACCCTGTTAATGGGCGTCACGACAATCATATTTACTATGATCTTGTGGTTAATATTTGTTTAAAACCAGATGGCCATAATTTGAAACACAAAAAAAGCAGAACTTCCGAGGAGAATCCTTTGGAAATTCTGCTTTTAAATTATAAATCCGCTTCTGCAATAGCTGTTACTAAGGCGTCTTCGATTGGCGTCACTGGACCTGTAATATAATTATTTATCATAATAGAAAACACTAGGGGTGTTCCTTTTTTCGTGGTTACATATCCTGACAGTGTGGAAACTCCAGTAATTGAACCTGTTTTTGCAGCTACATTCCCTTTAGTCGAGTCTCCTGTCAACCGATTACGAAGCGTGCCTCCGACCATGCGCTCGGCTTCACCTGCGAGTGGTAATGATTCTCTGAAAGCCGGATACCACGATTCTTTTTGAGCCTGAACGAGCAGTGAAGTTAACGTTTCTGATGAGACTAGATTTTTATGTGACATTCCAGAACCGTCTCTCAGCACAACTGTATTTTTTTGAATACCGAATCCTTCTAATGTTTCTGACATTACCGCAAGACCCGCGTTCCAACTTCCTTCACCCTTGACCACTCTCCCCATTTCTTTTACAAGCATCTCTGCATGACCGTTATTACTTAGTTTCATAAACGGAACGTAGATTTCATTCAATGGCATTGATTTCTTCGTTGCCAAGACTTCAGCGCCTTCAGGTGTAACCCCACGTTGAAGTCCATTCTTTCCACGCACTTGAATTCCCTCTTTTTTTAATGCGCTCTGAAATACGTCGAGCACAAGTTCTGACGGTTGCCAGACAGCCGTCCAAGAGCGCGAACTTGAGGCCCCGACTGGAATGGAACCTTCTACAATAATCCGATTTGTACCATGTTCGCGATGGATGGAAATCGTCTTTTTCCCTTCTTTTCCGACTGTGGTTGCCTCATTCACTATGACTGACGTCTTCGTTTCGGGGGTTAAAGAAATAGAAGGCTGGTCTCCCGACTTTGTGCCGGGTTTTACTTCTACAATTATTGTGCCTGTATCATAGTCTTCGTTCGGTGAAAGCGTGAGAGCCGACACTTGCGCACCCACGTAGTTAAATTCATCTGACCAATTAAGATCCTGAGAGTACCGGTCATCGTCATACCAACTATCATCAGCAAACAGATCCCCTTGAATGGTTTTGATGCCTTGCTGTTTCAACTCATTTGCGAAGTTCACAAGGTCTTTCTCGAGAAGTGTTGGGTCCCCTTTGCCCACTAAATAGACATCTCCTTGAAGGATAGACCCCCTCTTTTTACCTGTGGCTGCTACCTCTGTTTGAAATTGATAGTCTGTTCCAAGCACATCTAAAGCCGAAGCTCCTGTCAGCAGTTTCATGTTAGAAGCAGGCCGCAGTCGAATATCGCCCATATTAGAGTAGATTTGCTTACCTGTATCTGCGTTTCGAATACTTACTCCGGTAATTCCGCCTTTCAATTTCGGATCTGCGAGCAGCACGTCTAATTTTTTCGAGAGTGTAACTGTAGCGTTCGCAGGCGGCGTAATGAAAGCCGCTGAGGCAGCAATAGCAGGAAACGTTTGTTCATAAGCAATGGGGAGAAAAGCGAAAGTGATCAATATCGCAACTAAAAATACTTTTTTTCCAGTTCGTTTGTTTAGCATTCATCACCAATTCCTTTCCATTTTTCTCTAGTATAGCAACTATTTCGCAAGAAAAACTGTTATAGTAAAGAATAATCAGAATTTAATGAGTTAGTTATACTTTCTCTAATAGGTCGCCTGTCCCATAGATTATCTTCCAATATAGTTTATGCCTTTGTCCGATAGTGTATGAACTAAGACCTTGATTGAAGTGAAGTACGCTTTGGGATTGAATCATGATGATTAGATTCCAATCTGAACATGAGAGGAGCTGCATGATGAAAGAAATCACCCAAGATGAAACGGTTAATGAGCCACACGATGGGATTCACCTAATCGTTATTCTTGTCATTGCAAGTATTGGTGGCTGGCTGCAAATTTCTGAATGGATCATAGGTGGAATTGAGACAGCCTATTTTGCACTCGTCTTCCTTTTTGTTGATAAAAAAGGATGGGGTCAGTTTTTAAAACTAGCAAGTCTTCTAATCACTTTATGGATCGTTCAAAAGTGGCTATTTAGTTTAGCCTTGTTCTCTTAATCCGCAAAAAAGCAGCAGTATCTTTAGACTACTGCTGCTCTTTCTATTTACTTCAAAATTCTCTTTCCCATTCAGCGATAGCTTCCCGAACCCTAGGTGCGACTTCGGCACCTAACAAGCGTATTGCGCTCATCACTTCGTCATGTGGCATAGAGCCGAGCGGAACGTGGAGTAAAAACCTTGTAATTCCAACTTCTTTTCTTAACTTAATAATCTTCTTTGCTACGTAATCAGCATCTCCAACATATAATGCGCCTTCCAAACTGCGTGCAGCATCATAGGCTTGTCGATCATAAGGACCCCAGCCCCGCTCTTTTCCAATCACATTCATTGCATATTCAGTCGATGGGAAAAATGCGTCTGCCGCAGCTCGTGTAGTTTCGCCTACAAATCCATGCGAATGCGAAGCGATTGTCAGTTTAGACACATCATGTCCCGCTGCAGCTGCAGTGCGCTTGTACAATTGAACAAGCGGGGCAAACTGTGTAGGTCGTCCACCTATGATCGCCAGTACAAGCGGCAATCCTAACTTTCCGGCCCGTACAACAGATTCTGGATTACCGCCACTGCCAATCCATACTGGAAGCGGATTTTGCACAGGCCGCGGGTATACACCCCTTTGGTAAATTGCTGCTCGATGTTTTCCATCCCATGTAACGATTTCCGATTCCCTCAGCTTTAATAATAAATCTAACTTTTCATTGAACAATTCGTTGTAATCCGATAAGTCCTGTCCGAATAAAGGGAATGATTCAATGAATGAACCCCGTCCTGCCATGATTTCAGCCCGCCCATTTGAGATTCCGTCAAGTGTTGCGAAGTCTTGAAATACACGTACTGGGTCTGCAGAAGACAATACTGTAACCGCACTTGTCAGACGAATGTTGAACGTCTGGGAAGCTGCCGCAGCAAGCAACACCGCGGGAGATGATGCCGCATAATCTGCCCGATGATGTTCGCCAACGCCAAATACATCCAAGCCTACCCGATCCGCTAATACAATCTCTTCCACGACTTCCCGCAGACGCTCTGCATGACTTTTCAACTTTCCCGTTTGCATATCTGGTGTTGTCTCAACAAACGTACTAATTCCTATCTCCATCATTACTTCCTCCTAAGGTTTGTGTTGTTTTTTCTATTGTACTCGTGAATCTCTCGGAATGTTGTTACAATGCTTTTCATACATCGATTTGTGAGTCTGTCTGAACGTATGTGAGGATGCCTTTCCTTTCAATTAAAAGAAAATTGTTTAATAAATGTGAAACGCTTTGATTGATAATCCGTATAGTATAGATAGATCTTGTTTAAATAGAGGTTTAACTATATAGGAGGAGGTACATACATGGAACAAAACGCAATTGTGGAATTAAAGAATTTGTCCAAAACAATCCATGGAAAGAAAATTATAGACGACCTCAGTCTACAGCTATATCCCGGTCAAATTACGGGTTTTCTTGGTCCCAATGGAGCCGGCAAAACAACCACAATACGAATGCTGGTAGGACTGATGAAAAAAAGCGGCGGTGAAGTCGTTATTGACGGACAAACGCTGTCTTCGGATTTTGAAGAGGCTCTTTCGAAAGTAGGCGTTATCGTTGAAAACCCAGAAATGTATAAATTCATGTCTGGATACAAAAACCTTTTACACTTTGCACGTATGCACAAAGGTGTAACTAAAGAACGCATTGATGAAGTTGTCAAACAAGTCGGAATGCAAAATCGTATCCAAGAAAAGGTCGGTACGTATTCTCTCGGCATGCGGCAGCGTCTCGGACTTGCGCAAGCATTATTGCATCGTCCCAAGTTTCTAATATTAGATGAACCTACAAATGGATTAGATCCTGCAGGTATTCGGGAGTTCCGAGATTACTTGCGACTCATCGCTAAAACTGAAAATGTTTCTGTCTTTGTTTCAAGCCACATGCTTTCGGAGATTGAGCTCATGTGTGACCGGATTGCCGTTATTCAAAACGGAAAACTCGTCAACCTTCGTGACATGAGGGAAGCTCAAGAAACCCATTATTATGTAGAAGCCCTTCCTATCGATAAAACATCTGAACTTCTCACTACTCTTGGATTTCAGGCAGAAAGTGTGAATGACGGATTTGTGATCCAAGCAGAAAAAACACAAGTTCCAGAACTTGTTCAAGATTTAGCTGCGGCTGGGATAGAACTTTTCGCTATCCAACCACATCGTAAAACACTTGAGGACCAATTCCTCGAAATGACGGGAGGCGGTCAACTTGCTGAAACTTCTTCAAAATGAATGGATGAAACTCTGGGCTAAAAAAGGAACTTGGATCATGGCTGCGCTCATGATTATACTGATTTTCTCTATGTCTGGAATTGTAAAATGGGCAGATGGTTTAAATGACAACAACTCTGATTGGAAAACCACTGTACAAGGAAACTTAGAAATGGAAAAAGCCTCATTGGATACAAATGTACTAAAAGGTGAAAGCAAGCGTCATGCAGAGGAAAACGTTCAAATCTATGAGTATCGACTTGCGAATGACGTAGCGCCCCTTAGCGATTCAAGCCGAGAAAGTATGATTTATGATCCTTCTGTCGGAAGCATAGCGTTATTACTCACTGTCGTTGTTGCTGCAGGTATTGTGGCTTCAGAGTTTTCACAAGGTACGATTAAAATGCTGCTGACGCGTCCCGTGAAACGCTGGAAAATCCTTACGTCCAAATATGTAACTGTATTGCTTTTTGGTTTATTACTTATGCTAATTGGCTTTGCAACAACTATCTTGAGTGCCTACATTTTCTTCCCTTCAGGTGGAGGTCAAGCACTTACCGTATCGGGCGGGAATGTAGTCGAGACTTCTGCATGGGGACATGGATTTTACATGTTACTGCTGTCGTTTGGTAACGTAATTATTACTGCAACATTCGCGTTCATGATTGGGAGTGTGTTCCGTTCAAGCGGAATGGCAATTGGGCTTTCCCTGTTCATCTACTTTTCCGGGAATGTCATTGTCGTTCTTCTCAGCAGATTTGAAATCGTTAAATACTTGTTGTTTACCCATATGGATTTAACAGTTTACGAGTCTGATTTCGTCATAAACGATGCCATCACTTTACCCTTCTCGCTCGCTGTGTTAGCTGTCTACTTGGTCGTTTTCCTGATCGTCAGCTATTCAGTATTTACAAAGCGTGATATTACAGCATGACCTATAAATACCGTCTGCATAGGATAACATCGTTGCGGACGGTGTTTTGACTTTTCAAGTAGTGACTTTCATAAATAAAAGTAGATAGAAAATCCGACCTTGCTCTAGTTAAAAGCAGGTCGGATTTTATAATTCAGTTTTCTTTTGTATACTTTCTTGAATTTAAACCTAGACTATCAATTATATAAGTTAATTGTACCTTTTGAAATCATCAGTCATCTAGTTGTAACAATTGTAATGGAAATTTTGCTTGAATTCTTGGAAATTAGTTTATACCTTGCTTTTACCGGGTAAAATTGCTTAAGAGGAGGGACAGAATATGAAGACAGAGTGTGAAAGTTATGTGATGGTTCGTGAGTTACATCACCTCAACGAAGAATATCAACTTGCGCCCACCCAATTTAAATCGATGATCCTCACTGACATCCGCCTGATCGAAGAAGCCCTCAGCCTTTTGAAAACTGACACGAATCCAATGATGTAACACTAGTTAGATATGCACGTAAAATAGTATAAAATCCGATTAATCTTTTCCTGACGTCCAGCAGGATTTAGATAGAAAACCCAGCTTAGCATGCATTGAAATTGCATGCTAAGCTGGGTTTTGAGTTTTAAGAATAAGCGACTTGAGCTTGTTTTTCAGTCAGCTCAATTTCAAATCCCAAATCTTCCAACATACGAAAGTCTGAATTGCGTTCTTGACCATCTGTTGTTAAATAATCTCCTACGAATATACTATTGGCTGCGTACATACCCATGGGTTGAAGTGAACGCAGATTGACTTCACGCCCGCCTGAAATTCGAATTTCCTTTGATGGATTCATATAGCGGAATAGCGCTAACACTTTTAAGCAATATCGTGGATTCAATTCGTTTGTTCCTTCAAGTTTCGTTCCATCAATCGCATGCAAGAAGTTTACTGGAATAGAGTCTGCATTTAACTTGCGCAGTGCACGGGTAATGTCGACGACATCTTCTTTAGTCTCCTTCATTCCAATAATTGCTCCGGAGCAAGGCGAGATTCCATACTTCTTCGCAATTTCCACTGTGTCCACACGATCCTTGTACGTATGTGACGTTGTGATGAAATCATGATGACGTTCAGAAGTATTTAAATTATGATTATATCGATCAACCCCCGCCGTTTTTAACTGCTCTGCCTGTTCTTCTTTTAATATCCCTAAACACGCACAAACAGTTAACCCATACTTTTCTTTTATCTCCTCAACGGCTTCACTGACAACGCGCACATCCTTTCGTGTCGGTCCTCTCCCGCTTGCTACGATGCAATACGTCCCAATATTATTGTCAAACGCCCGTTTTGCGCCCTCTAAAATTTCTTCTTTCGAGATGAATGGATACTTTTCAATCGGCGCTGTCGATTTAGAAGATTGTGAGCAATACCCGCAGTCTTCCGGACAGAAGCCACTCTTAGCGTTCATAATCATATTCAGTTTTACTTTTTTCCCGAAGTAATGATGCCTAATCCTATAGGCACCATCTAATAGAGTCAAAATATCGTCATCACTTGTGTTTAAAATCGATAATGCTTCTTCATTGGAAATTTCTTTTCCGTCAATGACTTCTTGTGCGAGTGCTTTCCAGTTCATGTAATACGCCCCTTTTGACTATAGAAATATGTGTTAACCTATTTTAATAATAGGTTAACATAAAGTTTTAATTTCGTATAGGCTTCAAAACTCTAGCAAGATGGACAGAGAGTTAACGTGAACAGCGGGACAATTATTTTCATCATAAAAGAACCAGCATGTTGGATAAACAACATATTGGTTCTTTAGTGACCTTCTATAAAGTTTATATTACTCAACTTCAGACGATTTTCGCACCAGCCCCATGCATAGCATGAACGCCATCAAACTGCAGCCCATAATCACAATTCCTAGCGGCCATGCGGTTTGGTCACCTGCAATGCCGACAAGTGGCGAGACGACTGCGCCTCCTACAAATGGCAATAATCCTAGAAATGCCGAGGCACTCCCTGCAGCGTGACTTTGTCGATGCATCGCTAGTGAAAACGCTGAAGTGGAGACCATTCCTACGCTTGAAACTACTAGGAAAAAGGCAGTTGCAACAATGAACAAAGGCCCTTGTTGCCAAACGACAACTAGCAATAATATACTTCCTATCAATGAAATCAGCACGCCTGCCATGAGGAAGTTCAGTTCAGATATTTTATGCGATAGACGTCCCGTGATTTGCGCGGCTACAATAATTCCAATTCCATTTAACGCGAAGAATAAGGAAAACTGCTGTGGTGTAACACCATACATGTTTTGCAGGACAAAAGGAGAACCTGCGATATAAGCGAACATAGATGCCATAACGAATGCTTGAGTGAGTGCAATTCCCATGAATTGATGATCCTTCAGTAACCGCCCGAACGTCTTGAATACCGAAAGAATCCCTTTTTCTGCACGGTTTTCGATCGTAAGTGTATCCGGTAAGAACCCGGCTGTTCCAACAAACATCAATAATCCAATTCCGCCTAGTACAAAAAATACAACTGGCCATGAGGCAAAGCTTAAAATGGCACCGCCAGCAATCGGCGCAAGTATAGGAGCTGCTCCATTAACGATGGAAAGTAAGGCCATGAATTTTGTAAGTTCGTGTCCTGCATACAGGTCCCGGGCACATGCTCTAGCAATTACGATACCCGCAGCGCCTGTTAGTCCTTGCACAAATCGCAGGGTAATGAAAGGCCATATCGATGTTGTGAAGGCACAAAGAACAGATGCAATGGCATAGACAACAAGCGTCAGAACGAGTGGTCGTCGTCTTCCATAAATATCACTTAGCGGGCCAAATACGAGCTGCCCTGCACCAAGTCCAACAAGACAAGCCGTTAAACTTAATTGAACGAGCGAGGTGGATGCACTCATATCTTCCGCTACCGCTGGCAATCCCGGCAAGTACATATCCATCGACAACGGTCCGAAGGCTGTCAATGAACCGAGCAGCACAACGAGCCAAAGTGTGGGAAGTGGTTTCTTTGTGATTATCGCTTTTGTCATTTCCCCAAATCCTTTTCTGTTAAATTCTACGGTGGAGTATAACATATTAGGAATCGATTGAGTTGAGTTTTCCGTTAGAACGGACGGATGGCTCGTGGAATCGGGCGGGTTGCTCGCCGGAACGGGCGGGTCCCTCGTAGAAACGGGCGCCTTCCTCGCTGAATCGGGCGGGTCCCTCGTGGAATCGGGCAGGTTCCTCGAGCAACCGGGCGGATACAACCAATGATTTCATCCAATCATTAAAAAAACGAACGCTTCATAAGCGTCCGCACTTTTTGACATCAAATTATGTTCCACAATACGTTTGGTAAGGTGCTGAAGAAATTGATGGTCTTGTATAAGGATCCTGTTCTTTGGAAGAAGCGTAGGGCGTAGAGAGAACTTGGTTCAATTTGTGCAGCACACTTAAGTCGCCGTTCTCCGCCGCTTTAATCGCTTCTTCCACTCGATGGTTGCGCGGAATCACCACTGGGTTGCTAAGACGCATTACTCCATAAGACGCTTCAGCGGATGCGACTTGTTGGTTTCTGCGGTCATCCCACTTCACTCTCCATTGTCTAAAAGCATCCTTTGCGAACCAATTTGGCTGCTCTGCACTCTTCTCTGTCAACGCTCTGAATGTATTCGTGTAATCCGCTCTCATATCTTTCATGATCAGCAATAACTCTTTCGCAAGCGCTTCATCTTCAGGCTTTTCATCCAGCAAACCAAGCTTTGCTCGCATGCCGTTCAACCATTCACGCTCAAACACCTTACCAAATTGAGCAAGTTGCTTTTCCGCTATTTGAATAGCGGTGTCCTGATTCTTATCAAGCAGCGGCAACAAGGTTTCCGCAAAACGCGCTAAGTTCCACGATGTAATCCCTGGCTGATTGCCGTATTTATAACGACCATTTACATCAATAGAACTAAAAACGGTTTCTGGATCGTATTCGTCCATAAAAGCACATGGCCCATAGTCAATCGTTTCCCCGCTAATTGTCACATTATCGGTATTCATAACACCGTGGATAAACCCGACTAGCTGCCACTTGGCAACCAATGCTGCTTGTCGCTCAATGACATTTGCGAGCAGCAGTTCATATCGATTATTTTCAGTTGCTGCTTCTGGATAATGCCGCTCTATTGCGTAATCCGCGAGCGTACCCAAGTCCTCGGTTACTTGTCGGGCCGCTGCGTATTGGAATGTCCCCACCCGTAAATAACTGCTCGCTGTCCGGATGAGAACAGCACCAGGCAATACGTCTTCACGATATACGTCATTCCCGGTCAATGTAACAGATAGACTTCGCGATGTAGGAATTCCTAAAGCATGCATCGCTTCGCTAATGATATATTCGCGTAACATGGGACCGAGTCCCGCCAGACCGTCACCGCCTCGTGAAAATGCTGTAGAGCCTGATCCTTTTAATCCGATATCAATTCGCTCGCCAGAAGGGGTAATCTGCTCCCCCAATAGAATTGCACGTCCATCACCCAGCATCGTAAAATTCCCAAACTGATGTCCTGCATACGCTTGCGCTATCGGTTCAGCTCGTTCTGGCAGTTCACTTCCGGAGAGTACTTCAGGATTCAACTTTTCCACTTGCAATCCTAGTGATTCCGCAAGGTTTTTATTCAGCAAAACCACTTTTGGGGAAACTGCCTTTTCAGGGTCAGTTTCTGCAAAAAACACTTCTGGCAGTTGGCAATAGCTGTTGTCCAAATTCCATCCTTGTTCTAAGCTCACGTCATCACTCCCTTTACCTGTATACTACCCCTAGCTTGGTCAAAAACGATAGAAAAATGAATTCTTTGGCTGATAAATGAAACAATCGTTTTAATCATTCTCTAATTTTTGTGTGTCTATAATGTAAAGTGGTGTTCTTTGTCCTTCTCCGTTTACAATGAGTTTGCCGGAATCATTGAAGCGTGGTTTAACGAGTCGTTCACCGACACCGTTCAACGTCTTTATCTCTTCTCCCGCATCCTCTTTCAAGTGGAATAGTTTTACGGTATCGCTATCTCCTTTGTCCACACTGAGCGCCAAAAAATTATCATAGATGGCATACGCGCTATGTCCAGGGACATCCAGCATATGAACTTTACCAGTATCTAAGTCAAGATAACCAAGGGAAAAGTCATTCTCATTATAAGAAAATTGACCATACATTCGATCGTCATTCAATGTTAGATAAGATACACTCTCATAAGGTATCTTATAGGTTTGCCATAGCTTTCTGCTCTCAAGATTATAAACGGATACGGAAGCCGATGGGCCAGTTTCTCCTTCTAACTCCTCCACCATAGCTGCTCTGTCATTCCGTACATCCGTCACACTGATCCCATTGCCTTTAATATCATGAAGTTTAATTTTTAAATTGGTTTCCAAATTATAAAGATAATATACTGGGTGGTCGGTGATTGCTAGATATAGAATTTGGTCACCTATCAATTGAACCTCTATATACTCCTCTTGCAGCACATGTTCTTTACCTGTTTTCCTATTTAAAATGTGAATTTCACTATTGCCCCAGATCATCCAGTTTTCATTTGCCTCTAGTGACACACTGGAAAATTCAATAATCTCTGAAGGCGGAACCAGTACGGTCTCTGTCTTATCATTGATGGAATACGAGTAGATTCCTTTTTCATCGGTATGAATGACTTCGTTATTTTCTTCAACATAAATGGAATTGATTAAACTCGGATATGCTACATTAGGCACGACGACTTTTTGGATCTGTTCACTAGACAGCGCTTCTTGAAAAGCACGTTCCTGCTGCTCTTGCTCCACATAAGGAACTGCCAGAACTCCTGCCAAGACGACAATGGCTGTGGCTGTCATAAGCGGCTTCAGCGTTAACTGCTTTGGCACCACTTCGGCATCGAGCCGTTGGTGAGCTTGCTGGAGAATTCGTTGCTTTACCGTGTCTTCTAAAACCAGTCGTTCGGGCAATACTGCGTCCAATTGTACCTGCACTTTTTTAGTCAACAGCATTCTCCTCCTTCAGGATTCCTTTAACCAGTCTACGCGCACGCGCTAATCGAGTTTTCACTGTATTTACAGAACACCCGAGTGCCTCTCCTATTTCAGAAACCTTCAGTTCTGCATAATAGAAAAGCCAGATCACTTCTTTGTACTTTAACGGAAGTCGATTGATTAGTCGTTTTAGCTCTTCACTCGATTCCTCATGTATCACTTGTTCCTCCGTATCTTGAATAGATACTAGTAATTGGCCTACTTGATGGGAAAGCTCTAGCTTTCGATAATGCCAGCTTTTAAACAGATTGCGGCATCGATTTATTGCTATTCGGTATAAGTACGTTTTAACGGAGGAACGGTGCTCGAACTCATCAATATGTATGTAATATTGAATGAAAACCTCTTGGACGATATCTTCTGCTTTGGTCTTTTCTTTAACGATTGCGTACACAATTCGAAGCAGATAGTCACCATGTAGATCCATCGCTTCGACAAGCAGCCGGTCACGTTCATGTCTTTCCAATCCGCCACCTCCACTTTCCCTCTATCTGTTAGACAACACATAATGGAATATGGTTTCATTCTCATTTTACGGAAAACAAAAAGCAGAGCGCGGTGTCTCTGCTTCTTCTAATTCTAGCTTTTCAGTTCCCTAAGCTGTCGAGATAACTCAAAAAACCGTTGATCCAGCTTATTATATTCCGGATTGCCCGGTGTCAGCAAACTCAACTTTCCTAATACTTCCTGCAATTCGGTTTCAATCCGCAGTTCTTCTTGTTCAGATGATGGAATGGGGGCAGCAAGCTTTCGGGCTTCCCAGTTAACTAAACTATACGGTACTTTACGTACAGTCCCTTTTTCAAATAACAGCAATCCATCTGCCATACGCTCGGTAAAATACCGGTCGTGCGATGCAAACAGCAAAGTGCCCGGATACGTTTCCAACGTCCGCTCCAGTTCTTCACGGGATGGAAGATCCAAATGATTTGTTGGTTCATCGAGCAATAACACATCTGTTCTTTTGCGGATGAAATCCAGCAGTTTCACTTTCAACCGTTCACCTTGACTAAGTGCTCCGAGGGGGAGCTGCCACTGATCGGCCGTGAATCCTAAATTCGTCAACTGAATTCTAAGAAACCCCTGTTCTTCATATGAAGGTGAATAAAAATATTCGGACATCGTTTGTTCATCTGGTAAATCGAATGCGGTTTGACGCAAATATCCAACAGTCATTCCTCCAGATAGCCAGACATCGCCTTCAAAATCGATTTCTCCTAAAATCATACGAAACAGTGTCGTTTTCCCCGCGCCATTTGGCCCGAACAATGCGAGTCGTTCACCTGACTGTACAGTAAAAGTCACATCCTGAAAGAGCTGCCTATTTTTAAATGCTTTGCTCGCAGCTTTCAGTTCAAGTACGCGCTTTCCCTTTTTACGCATCCCTTCCAGTTCGAACGAAACTGACGTCCCTGCCTCAGGTGCTTCTATTCGACTTTTCTCCAGTTCTGCTTCTAATCGCGTTCGCTTTGAACGGATTTGGACGTTCCGTTTCTTTACTTTCTTTCGATAATATTCTTTAGCGCCTCCTCGTTTCGTAGACATCGCATGACCTTTGGCAGACCACTTATCCAGCTGTTCAATTTGTCCTTCAATTTCAGCAATATGCTCTTGCTGTTCATCGTAATGCTTTTGCTGC
This sequence comes from Sporosarcina aquimarina, assembly GCF_033253705.1. Taxonomy (GTDB): domain Bacteria; phylum Bacillota; class Bacilli; order Bacillales_A; family Planococcaceae; genus Sporosarcina; species Sporosarcina aquimarina. Next base: position 5,133 of record NZ_JAUBDH010000004.1, on the reverse strand, counting down.
ACAATACGGTCGTACTCTTTCTGTTTCCGATAATCGGTATAATCCCCTTCATAGACGGTCAATTCACCATTCTCAATTTCGAAAATACAGTCCGCAAGACGGTCGATGAAATACCTGTCATGAGAGACAAACAGTATCGTGCCTTTACGTTCTTGTAGTGTTTCAATGAGTTGCTCCACACTTTCAGAGTCCAAATGGTTGGTCGGTTCATCCAACAGCAGGATCTCACGTTCTTCTGCCAGCGCAGCTGTAAGACGCAGTTTGACACGCTCTCCACCGCTTGCGTGAACATATTTTGTTTCTTTGGGTACATGCCATTGACTGCGTTTTAGAAATAATTCAGCTTGTGTCCAGTCCACCGGCTCTTCTGTTTCAGCCTCTTGTTGGTAATACGAAATGGAAGGCATCCTTCCAGTCCAGCTAATTTTGCCTGAAGAAGGTTCTCTCTCCCCTGCCAAAATGGACAAAAATGTAGTTTTACCCGCTCCATTTGGGCCGACAATTGCGATTCTAGCTCCTTCCGGTATTTCTGCACGAAGGTTATTAAAAATAACTACATCACCATATCCCGCTGATAATTTATTCACTATTCCTTTTAACATCAACATTCCTCCAGTAAAGAGGGAACACAAAAAAGATCCCTCCGCAACATAATCGGAAGGATCGGTTCTGTCAGCATCTCTAAATAGCCTCAACACTATTAGTGAGCACCCGGTCAGATGCTTATCTAAGGTTGAAAGCGGCAATTATAAATGGACAGACCAATCCCTTTTTTCACACAACGAATCATTCGTTTTGAAAAATCAGGAATTAGTTATCCATCAGCCACCCTCAACCCTTTCTGTCAGTTAGTCAGTTCATTATAGCAAAGATTGAATAGTTCGCAAGTTAAATCAGCCACTATTTCCCGACAAATTTCAATTATTTCCCCGGAAATAATTTAGATTTCGACAAGATATTTCCCGTAATTCTGCATAGAAACAGATCAGTTTAAACAAACTCATTACTTATTTCACTGCCACGCACTCATCCCGCCTTTGACATTGACAACATCAGTGAATCCTTGCTTTTTCAGCATTCCAGCTGCACGCGCACTACGCATCCCGCTTTGACAAATCACATACGTTTCTTTGTTTTTGTCCAGCTCGTCTAACCTTTTCCCTAAATCGTTTAAGGGAATATTTTTAAATTCTTTTACGTGACGGGAATTATATTCCCCAGGTGTTCGAACATCTACAAATTGCTTCGTCCTATCCTTCGTTAATGCTTTTACTTCAGCCGCAGACAGTGTCTTAATTCCTTTTGCCGGTTTCATGCGCCACACAAAGAATGCCACAATTAATAGTATTATGATCCAACTCATCGAACATTCCTCCAATTGTTTTCTATTTCTTCAAATATACCTATATGGGTATATAAAAGCAATGAAAATGCCCACTAAAAAAGCGCAGACAGTTAAGTCTGCGCTTGAAATAGGTTATTTTTTTGCAGATAGTGCTAAAAAGAACGTCGCAATAGGTCCTAGTAAAAGTGAAAGCAAGAACCAGTTAAGACCCGATCTATTTTTCCCTTGCGCTAATACGGCATTGATCAGTGCAAGGGTCCCCCAGCCGACAAAATAGCTTTCATTCATAGTGTAAACCTCCTGATCCGTTTTAACGTCTATCTATACTACGAATCAGGAGGCCCATCGGTTTCGTTTCCGTCAATAAGTGCTTTCATTTTTACGGGCAATCCATTGACTCACAAGTAATAGTAAAAAACCTGCTAACAATGAGGCTAACCAAGGAAATTGTATAGCCGGCCCCTTATCCTTAAAGAAAAAGGCTATCCCCATGAACAAACCAAATACTAGTACTCCAAAAACTCCTCCGGCAATTGTAAACTTCCATGTACTTTTCTTTTCTTCAAATGCTGTTTTCCTTACAAATTTCATAAGCAATACAACACCGATGCCAACTATCAAAAGTACCGCTACTAGCAATGCTGCAGTTGAAATCAAATAAAGTTGTTCGTCTACCGGTTGGAAAAATGATAAGATGCCCAAAATAGCACCTCGGCTAAGCACCATCCAACCGAGCACACCGACTATCAGCTGTATTCCATATAACAGTTGGTTTTTCTTCTTCTCTTTTGGCATTTGTGCAATCACTTCGTCTGCATACGCTCTTGGGTCTCCCCCAAAGATTTCTTCTGCGCTCTTCCCGTCTTGTTGACCTTCTAATAGGTGTTCCAGCATTTCCATTAGAAGTTCTTCCATTGCCCGTTCAGACAGTGAAAACCTTGAACGGATGTAAACGAGGATGTTGGAATAGTACTTTTCGTTTGCTTCAGTCAAGTGTTCACGTTTTTCATTATTTTCCTGAATCAATTCCTTAGTTGTCACCATGGTCTACCTCTCCTTTCAACAATGTCGTTACCGGTACCGTGAGTTTTCCCCATTCGCTGCGAATAAGTTCCAGTGCCTCTTTGCCATCTGGCGTTAACGTATAATATTTCCTTCTTGGTCCAGTATCAGATGAACGCATTTCACCTGAAATCCATTTGTTTTTCTGTAATCTCAGCAAAACAGGATAAATGGTACCTTCACTCACGTCGTCAAGTCCAACTTTTTGCAGCTTAGCGGAAAGCTCGTAACCATACACTGTCTCCTTTTCAATAATGGCAAGGACACAGCCATCTAAAATCCCTTTAAGTAATTCACTTCTAACTGACATGTGCCCACTCTCCATCTGTATATTGTCTAACAAGGTAGCGGTGTAAAAAACAACTACCTTGTGAGACAAAGTAGTGTTATTGTTAGTATATTCCTGATAATTTATGACGTCAACCAGAATGTTCAGAAAAGTGGATTCCGATTCTAAAAATATATGATAGGATAACAGAAGGAGGGGTTGACTCTGAATCAGTTTACATTCGAACATATCCATAATGCGGGGCTTGTCGCTTCTGCTACTGATACATATATCCATTATCACCTGCCGGATATGCCACTTTATTATGACAGCAACTATATCGCATTTAAGAAGATGCCTACAGTCAGTGAATTTCAAAAAGCAGAACAAACATTAAAGATCTACCATTCCGTACGAGATCAGCACCATCTAAAATTCACATTTCCCGAGAATGAACCCATTCCAAAAGAAGTGAAGGCTTATTTAAACCGGAATGATTATGATACTGGTTTTCTAGAGTTATATGTACTTGATCCGAAAGACTTTCCGGAGGTTCTTCCTTCTGCGGATGTCCAAGTGTCTCTAGTAACTGCTGACAATCTTAAAGAACTTCTTCACTTACATCGAATCATTGATGAGCAATTCGGGAAAGAGTTTGCCGCGCAAAAACAGAAAATGCATATAAAGAATTTCTCTGATCCTAATGTTGTGCAGCTGGTTGCACACTGTGACAAGGAATTGGCAGGAACTGTAGATTTGATTGTTAATGAACAAACAGTCGAAATTGACGGGTTGTATGTGTTAGTTGAAATGAGACATAGAGGTATTGGGACTCAGTTGCAACGATGGTTGATAAATCAGTATCCTGACAAACTAGTCATTTTGGTCGCTGACGGTGAGGATACACCAAAAGAGATGTACCAACGACAAAACTATAACTATATAAGCTACCAATATGAAACGGTAAAAACATAACCATTACTTTGAAATGATTTCCTAGCTCGTGCTAAACTAATGACAGACAATATTCTAATTAGGTAGGGATGTGAAAAAATGGAAAACCTCACTCAATCTATGCAAACTCAACTATTGGAAGCGATGTTGGATGGCAGCCGGGTCGCTACCCTAGTTACAGATCCTTCACAGCCGGATAATCCAATTATCTACGCAAATCGGACGTTTGAAACGATGACTGGATATCCACTTTCCGAAACAATTGGCCAGAATTGTCGTTTTCTTCAAGGGGCGGAGACCGATCCATTTGCAATCCAGAAAATCCGTGCAGCAATTTATAACAAGAAGCCCCTCACTATTACACTTAAGAATTATAGGAAAGATGGAACACTTTTCTGGAACCGTCTTTCCATAACCCCTTTGGAAATTGGAAGTCGTTCTTTCTTTATCGGTACACAAACCAACGTATCCGTCGAATATAGACAACGCGATGAATTGTCGACTAAAGACTCAGTAATTGAACAACTAATGCTTCCGATTATGATGATTCAGGATGATTTGGCTGCTGTTTCACTTATAGGAGAAATGAGCCCGCATCGATTCAATTTATTAACAGAAAAACTTAGTGAATTTGTTCAGCTACACAGAATTGGACATGTCATAATCGACATAACCGGATTGTACTGGAATCATGAATCGCCACTCTCTAGTTTACTGGCCGTCCAAGACGTGCTTAGACTTATGGGCGCTCAGCTTTATATTACTGGCATCTCTCCAAAAGTGGCACAATCATTAGTAAGTACAAAAATGGCCGACGAGCAAATCCGAACTTTTTCAAGTATTCAGCAAGCAATAGCACAAATTAGTTAATAAATAGAGTAAAGCATTACGTCTGCTAATCACGGCATTAATATTTACTGCTGCCATATATATACTCTATATGGGGTCTATCGCTACTGCTATTTTATCTCTAGCAGATGGAAAGACTTGCTCGTTTTAAATTGAACATGCAGGTTGCATGCTCCCTGATAGCTGTGCTAGACTTTGAGACAATCGAATAATATTCCTTCGGGGCAGGGTGAAATTCCCTACCGGCGGTGATGAGCTTTTATGGCTCTTAGTCCGTGACCCGGATGCAATTTTGCAGACGGTGGATTTGGTGAAACTCCAAGGCCGACAGTTAAAGTCTGGATGGGAGAAGGAATGGTGCGTTTTTCAAATTTTTCTTTTGACTGACGCTTATTTAGTCATGCTTACCCAGCCCCGCACATCTGTTGCGGGGCTTTTTTGTTACATGAGGAATCTATGATTCAGGAGTGTTGTTATCGTTGGAAATTGAACACTATATGCAAATCGCTTTTTCACTTGCTGAAGGTGCGGCTGGTCAAATTTCACCCAATCCGCCCGTCGGTTCTGTAATTGTGAACCATGGAAGGGTTGTCGGAATGGGGGCTCACTTGCGCGCTGGCGAGCTCCATGCAGAACGCGTTGCTCTGGATATGGC
>NZ_JAUBDH010000003.1:0-391009 GCF_033253705.1 Sporosarcina aquimarina | reverse complement strand
AAATACGTAGCCAAAAACGCTTAGGTTATTTGTCTCCTACGGCATTTCTGAATCGGTATTTGGAAAGCGCATAACACACAATTGTACATAAACTTTCGTGTCCATTTTTAAGGGGCTTGACTACAGGTGGCGAAATAGTTCTTTATTTGCAGTCCAATTTTAAAACATCTTTAATAGTAAATACAAAGGTATATTCAATTACATATGCAAATAAATCACTATATCATATTGCAGATTACTTTTAAATTATAATATATTATTGATGATTAAGCTGGATGGTTGTGCAACTGCGCAATGATAACGCCCACATATTCGTAGATTATTCAATCAAGAAACCTATCATTCATCTACTCTCAATTCAATTAATTTACCTTCGACTACTTTCAATACTGGCATTTTAAAGGCGGAGTTCATATATTCATAAGACTCCTTTAATTCATCAAATGTGTCATCAACTAATAGATTATGGCTTTCCGTCCATGCGTAGGGAGTATTATTTTCGTCATAATGTACTTCGTGTATTTCAAAGTAAGGCTCATCAAACGAATTAGTTAACTTCAATATTCTATAATTCCAGTACATTCTTAATTCCTTCCTTCTTAAGCAATAAATATTACCTGTTTTCACTAATGGTGTCTGAGAAAAAACATTATATCATACCACCGTGTGTTGTCTAAATTGAAAAGAGTCCGTGTGGGGTGGAATTAAAATCCGCTTCCTTCGTTCGATCTGAAATAGGGACGATTCTGATAATGTATAGTGGCCCCATTCAGTAGAAAGTGAAGGGCGTAGTTTCGTGCACAGCATTGTGCGCTACAGCGATTGTTTCCCTAATTTCCAAAAAGCACTTCTAATTGGCTTCGCAGTTTTTCTGTTTTTTATCATAGATAAACATATTATAGATGTTATTAAATTGAATTCCTACAACGCTGGTGGTCGGTCTCTGGCTCTATATTTAAGGAGGGAAGCTAAGTGGTAAGTCCAATTATTATCTATAAAAACGACGAATTTTTGTTCGACGCTCCAAGCATACAGGAGTCAGCAAGATTTTTAGCAAAGTATTTAAATACGACAAGTAACAAATTATTTGATCACATTGAAAGAGGATACGTGTGTGAAATACCCTATTTTAATGAAGGTGATGAATACTATTTTGTTGCAAGTAAGGAAATTGCACTTAATCGTCGAAAAGAACTTGAAGAAAGATGCCATAAAAATGCTCGACGTTTTTGGTTAGTTCCTGCAAATCCAAATGACTATGATGTTGCAGGTGCATTTGGTTATTATGATACGTTGGATTGGAAACGATCCTATAATTATGAAAATGGCGACATACTATTCATGTATGTATCTGGTGATGTTCAAAGGGTGCGTTATAAAGCAGAAGTTATAAAGGGATTAGTAAGTAACAACGAAGTATCATATGATAATACATTCTGGAACAATCAACAGAAATACATACAATCAAAAGAGTTTAATTATACACGCTTACGGCTGATCGATGAAAGAGATACTCCTGAACTATCTCTTTCCTTATTACGTGATTATGGTCTTAAGGGGAATATTCAGGGCTCGATGAAGCTTAAAGGAGACCTTCTTGATTATATTGTATCTTTTTTTGAATATGATTTGACTGAGGGATACTATCCAGAGGAAGTTCCTTTTTCATTAGAAGAAGGTAAAAGGAGAACGATCAATGTTAATGTATACGAACGAAACCCCATTGCTCGTAAGAAGTGTATGGAATACTACGGCTGTACATGTCAGGTTTGTGAACTGAATTTTGAAGAAAAATACGGAGAAATTGGTAAAGGGTTTATTCATGTTCATCATATTGTACCTCTTCACGAAATACAAAACGAATATGTTATTGATCCAATTAAAGATTTGATTCCTGTCTGTCCTAACTGTCATTCGATGCTTCATAGGAAAGAAAATGGTATCTATTTAACTATTGAACAGTTAAAAAATAGACTCCTATATAAATAGGTTATAATTTTTTGTGTACACTCTTGAAAAGGTGAATACAAATACTGCCGCCCGCGTTTGATACAACTCGAATGCTATTCTGAATCATATAGAAGTAATTCTGCGTACAAAGTTGTTATGTAAGAGACAACTTCAAAACAAGAAGTGTGGACTTGTGTAACATACAATCATGAATGTTGTGTGTAGTGCAGAGGTGGAGCTTACAAATTAAGATTCCGGAACTATATTAATGATTTTTGAGTTATTGGATACACCGCAATGAATACAGGGACGGAAAAGAACAGCAGCGGGTGATCTTTGAGGCAGATGTTGACGTATCGGAAATGGATTCCCATATTGATTATGGTGAAGCCATGGAAGTGAATATCAAGATTTCATCCAAGGGGAAGAGCAGAGATTCTTAATGCAGTTGAGAATTTGAGTTGTGTTAGAAACAATCATGAATGTTTGAACAAACACAATAGTTCCGTGCGCAGCATCACTAATGAAGAATAAAACGTCAACTTCGAAAAATGAAGTTGACGTTTTTGTTTGGATGAAATTCTATGCTGTACAAGATGAATCTAAAAAATTCCAAAAGTATTCGAACCGTACCGCTACGTCGGTGATTCTATGCAATAGTATTAATTCACTTGCAAGAAAAAATAATGGAAAATGGTGGAACTCGAAAATATTTATGCTATAATTCTAACGTGAAACTTTGACATCGTAGAAAGGTAAGGTTTAAAGAATGAAAAGTGAATTGAATTATTTAATTTTAATGTTAACGATCGTCTTGCTGGTTGGTTGTACCAACGCAGAAGATGCAGCCATTACAGAAGAAGACACAGATATACAAATAGTCACAACAGAGGAACCGAGCAAAAACAATGAAAAAGAAGAAACGGTCACTACGGACGTTGAGGAGCAGAAAGTAGAAGAGCCTCTAGAAGAACCTGAAGTCGAGGAGGAACAACCTCAACCAAAGATAGAGCAGTTTTCCGGATATACCCCCATTGAAGTGGATGGTGGCGATTTGTCTGGGTATCGTGAACCTAACGTTGTTGTCAATATCGGTTATGGAGACCGTGACTATTGGGGATTCACTAACGATAACGGGCAACTGGTCCGTGTCGTAGCGGACGAAATCACTCTACAAGATGATAATAATGAACCGGTTTTGTCGACGGGCAGGTATTATTCTGACGAAGCAAAGGTTCCTGGTGTTGAAAGTGCTGTTTTAGATGAAGGCCATATAATTGCCGACTCTCTCGGCGGGGTGTCGAATGCGTATAATATTACCCCACAAGATAGTACGCTCAACCGACATGGTGATCAAGCGTATATGGAAAATGAGATTCGTAGAGCAGGTGGAGCTAGTGACTTTGAAGCAATTATTACGTATCCAAATGAGGAAACACAAATTCCTTCAAGTTATCAATATACCTATACAATTAACGGAAATGTCATTTCGGATTCCTTTGAAAATGTGAATCCGGATGAGGTGAACGAATCTCTTGGACTAACTGGCAATAATGAGTCCGAAGCCGAATCAGAAAGTCCTTCTACAAACGAAGGTGAGCTATCCGATATTGACACAAATGGAAATGGTATCGTAACGATCGGAGAAGCAAAAGCTGCGGGCTTCAGTATGCCAATCACTCAGGATCACTGGCTGTACCAATATATGCAGGATCGGGATCATGATGGCATGGTAGGTGAATAAATAGAGGTACTTGTGTCATATAGTTGTTAGTAAAAAGCAGCAAAGAGAGCCAATGGCTTGTCTTTGCTGCTTTACCAATTTGCCACCGGTGTAAGACACAAATTCAAATTACCCCCAAAAAAGTGGCCGAATTTTATAGTGCACAAGCGGCTATTAAATAATTGAAAAAAATGAAGATGCCGTGGACTTGACCGTGTTTTATATTAGGTGCACGACACAACTCCGGAACGATTCTAAAAGCGTTCGAGTTGTGCGGTACATAAGCACCCCAAAATGATTGATATTTTATGCTAAAGCAGCCACCTACACTTCCAGCCCTGCAATACCAAATCCTCCAGGACCGGAATGTGTCGAGATCATCGCTCCAGCCTCAATCCACATACTATTCTCGAATCCTTGTTCCAACGCAATTTCATCGATCCGTTGTTTGATCGTCTCACTAAGTCCAATCGAATAGATGAAATAGATCTGCTGTCTGTGGATAGTGTATTGCTGTAGATAATCATGAAACAGACTTTCAGCGACCTTTTCCATTTTCCCGCGGTATTTGCGAGTCGACATCAGCTTACCGTCCACCAATTCAATACACGGCTTGATCTTTAGCAATGCGCCTCCAAGATACGCTATATTACTGACCCGTCCGCCGGCCCGCAGAAAGTCCAGGCTGCCGGGAAGGAATGCCAATCGTGACTTCGGAACCTTTGCCTCGACCATCTCCACCAGACGTACAGGATCGATGTTAGGCTCTTCTTCGAGCAAGGCAGCCGCATACATCACAACCACAGTCAATCCGCCCGTGACGTTCAACGCATCGAATAGATATATATCCTCCATATCTTCCGCAGCCGTCAGAGCATTTTGATAGGAAACAGACGCTTTGGAAGTATAGCCTACGTGAACAATGACACTATCAGGAAACTCCGTCCGGATCGTTTTGAAAAACTCCTGGTACTCATGCGTATTCGTCGCAGCAGTGGAAGGAATCTTTTTCGTGCGCTCATAGAAATTAAAGATGTCCGCAACGGGCAACTGACCGTCTAGATAGTCCGTCCCCTCCATGATAACGTGCATCGGTACTATGTGAATGTTGTGTTTCTTCGCCAGAGATTCGGGCAGATCGGCACCGCTTTCGGTTGTTAGGATGATTCTAGCCAAGATGTATCACCTCCATTTTGTATTGTGTGGGGTGTGTTTATTTTTACTATACAGGATATGCGGATGGAAGATGTTGAATTAATGAAATAAACGATCTGTTCTCTGACGAAACTTGAAGTTGCGAGTCGTTTGTATGAGAAACTAGGATCCGCTTGGTAGCAAAGCTACTTGAAGGCTCAGAGCATGATGCGATGGATGCTTGGTCTTTAAAGAGCGTTTAAACAAAACTAATTGAACTAATGATTGTAGACAGTCAGGCCTTTACTCTTTAGAGTAAGGATTTTTTGTGTTTTAGAAAAAAATCAATATCTTTAAGCGTTCTGTAAGAATTCCGTAAGTGTGTAGTAAGACGTGTTGCGTAAGCTAGTAGATAGAAAGAGCAACAAGAACGAAAGGGAGCAAGGGCGCTATGTATCGTAAAAACAGATTAGTCTTGATCCTAATGATTGTTCTACTTATTGGAATGGGCATGGGAATCGGCTATAAAGGTAGGGATGTTCAAATCGAACAAGAAGTTCAAGTAGAAAATCGACTGAGTGCGGAACAATTCATGGTAAATCATTTAATAAAGCGAGATGGACGTATTCGTACGAATTTATCGACAAGAAAAAATGAGTACTTGTCGGAAACGGTTGGATTATGGATGGATTACTTACTTATAAAAGATGACCCAAAGAAGTTTAAGCAACAGGTACGTGTATTAGAAAAAAACTTTTTAACAAAAGAGTATTTAGTCGTTTGGGAGTTAAAAAAAGCAAAGGCAGCAAACTCCAATGCATCTATCGATGATTTGCGAATTATGAATGCGCTATTTGAAGCAGGTGAGAAGTGGAACGAACCTCGTTATACGACACTCGCTCAACGTATGGCAAACGCTTTAAAAACGTATCAGCTTAACAACCAGTACGTAGTCGATTACATCGATTTGAAATCAAAAGCGCAAGGATCGGTTATTACGCTCAGTTATATTATTCCACAAGCGTTCGATCGTTTGAAACAACGGAACTCTATATCTGAAGGAATTTATAACAATACGTTTCAGTTGCTTACAGAGATGCCTCATTCTTCTAAAGGGTTTTTCCCAAAATCATTTGACGTCGAGAGAAAACACTTTTCTTACGACAAAAAAGTGAATTTAATCGATCAGTACTATATAGGCTATCATCGTGCTCAGTGGAATGGGGACGTCACTGAATTATTAACATTCACAAAACGAGAAATGGCTAAACCGAATGGACGATTGTACGGCGTCTACGACTCAAAACTAGGAAAGCCGCTCGTCGACTATGAAGCACCTTCCATTTACGCTTTGGCGATTTTAATGTGCTTAGAACTAGAAGAAGTTGAATTAGCAAGACAATTGTTTGTTCACATGAAAGCCCTCCAGCAAAACGACGATACAAAACGATATTACGGTGGCTACATCGATTTACCCACTTTCGATACCCATGCGTTTGATAATTTGTTAGCTATGATTGCGGAAAGGATAGGAGCTCATGAAAACGTTTTTTGAAGGAAGCCCATTTATGCTCATCTTTTTGTTGCTAGGAGTTCAAGTTCCTATCTACTTACTACTTCCTTACGGTGTGGAAGGACTTGTGCTCATCGGATTTTTACTTATATTACTAAGTTACACGCTAGTAAGAGGGGCAGCTTCAGGGTTATTTTGGAGCTTGCCTTACTTATTTCTACTCGGAGCGGCGCTTTTTGATAGTCAGTTTTCCAATAGATTTGTTAAAGAAATTGTCATACCGTTACCGCTCATGATGGCATACGGAGTAGTTTTGATTAGTTTAATTTTGTTGGCTGGTTACATCCAAGAGCAAATGGCTAATCAAAAACAGCTAGTAAGTGTTCTTCAAGAGAGAATACGTCGATTTACAGCGGTAGATCTTGAAACAGGTTTTGACAATCCTGACCGAATGGAGTTTGAAGTGGCATCGGAAATGAAACGAATTAATCGATATGGAGGATCGTTTGTCCTGCTAATTTTACAAATAGACCACTACGTAGAATTTCAAAAGCTTTATGGTGAAAAGGAACGGGAGCACCTTCTATCCTCACTTGCCGGAAAGTTAAGCGAATTGACGCGTCAAACAGATCGAAAGTTCCGATATGACGGAGATAGTTTAGCCGTGTTATTAACTAATACAACAGTAGACTCTGTGGAAATTGTAGTTAGTAAATTAGAAAGTAAATTGAAAGACCATCAATTGTTAAGTGGCAATTTAATTGATATTACCTTCCAAATGGGTCAGGTCGCCTATGAGCCAGGTTCAGAAATCGCGGATTTTGAGCTGCTTATGGAGAAGATTGAAAGCGAGAGGGTTAGCTATGTACTTTAAAATTGCAGCACTCATTAGTTTGATGATTTTCTCTGGATGGATTTTTTCATGGGACACTGCAAGTGCAACTAATGAAAAACCGACAATTTTATTCATTTACACATCTGAAAGAGATCAAGTTGATGAAAACGTTCATATGTTAGATGCAACGTTTTCGGCGTTTGCTGCAAAACAACATGTCGTCTCTGCGGAAAGTTTTAAATCTGAACTCATGCAAGGAACAGACATGGTTGTTTTTGTAGGGGATTATGAAATGGCGCTCCCTTCACACCTAATTAATGCAATTGATCGCTATGAAGGTGAAATTATTGTCATTGGCTATAACGTAAATCAGTTCAAAACATTCAGCGAGTGGCAGTTTCAAGAAGAAGTGGAAATTGGATCGCTCGGCAATACTTCACTTTTTGTTGCAATGTCACTAATCGATGTCATTCCTCCGAAAGGCAGTGAAGTAATTGAAGTTGGCAAGAGGTTTGATGCGCAGCATCCGTATATTGTGAAAAATGGACGCTTAACGTACATTGCGTCTTCCGCATTTGAAAGTGATCAAAAATATGCGCTGTCAAAACGAATGCACAAAATTATGGGTGTTGAGGAGCCGACAGTACATCCTGCGTATATTCGACTTGAAGACATTTCTCCTGTGTCAGATTATAAGCTTGTGCAAGAAACGGGTGACTACTTAGCCGATCGCGGGATCCCGTTTTACTTAGCGGTCATTCCTGTATATGTCAATAACGAAAACGGTGAAAAGATCTATATGAAATCCAATCGAAAGCTAGTAAAGGTGCTGCGGAATTTGCAAAATCGTGGCGGTATTATTATAGGTCATGGATATACACACTCTTACAGATATGAAGAAACAGGAGAAGGTTTTGAGTTTTGGGATGACCAACTGAACCAGAAAATCACGACCGAACGGACTGATACATTACCAGAACCTCTACCGACGAGAGAGTCGTTTCGTTCAATAAATGACTACAATCGTTTTATGGATAAAATCGATGTAATTGAAAAAGGTTATATCGAAACGAAACATAGAAAAGCTATTGAAGAGTTAACAGATATTGAATTGTATCCGCTCGCGTTTGAAGCGCCTCATTATACGATGAGTTCAACTGGATACAAAATCACTTCGAATTATTTCAATTCAGTTTTTGGGCAAGTTCAGTTGAGCGATGAGGACTGGGAGATTATGGACGCACCTCTATTCGTTTCAAGTCCTGCAATTCTGTCAGGTATGACGCTCTACCCTGAAACAATTGGCTATGCAAATCCTCAGTTAGAAGACCCTCTACAAGTAGCAAAGGACTCTGTTAAACGATTAAAAGATATACCAGGATCTATGGTTGGCGGGTTTTACCATCCTTATTTAGGATTGGAGCACTTGCAAGAGATGTTAGACCTTATGTATTCAGTCGGAACAATTGAATGGCTCGATTTGAGAGAAGAAGACCAACTCGTACAAACCGATCAAGTGAAAATACACCAACAAGCAAACGGAGTTCTTACTGTGAAATCGGCTCGAACTACTTGGAAACGTTTAGTTGAAAACTCTGTTGAGAAACCGTTTGAAGCAGTGCTTTGGGGACTTTCAGTTGTTGTCTTGTTGTTCATCATCGCTTTTTTCATCTACATTGTGAATTTACGAGCTGCGCTGAAAAAACGGTTGTTTAGAGAGAGGGATTTTAGTGGCTGATATTCTTTTTTACGCATCACTCATACTCATCTGGATGATGCTGCTCTACCATATGTTTCTCATGCAAGGAGGCTATCATCACTTTAAGACATTTGAGAAGGTCATTCCGCAATGGAGAAAAAACATGGTGGATTTGCCGACAGTGAGCGTTTTCATACCCGCTCATAACGAAGAAATTGTCATTGAACAGACATTAAAAGCGATGGCGAGGTTGTATTACCCGAAAGATAAGTTAGAAATCATTGTCATTAATGATAACTCATCCGATCGAACGGGTGACATAGCTACTCTATACGCTGAGAAATATCCATTCATTAAAGTAATTGAAACGATAGGTCAAAATAAGGGCAAAGGAAAGTCTTCTGCTTTAAACGATGCCCTCCAACGAACCGATAGTGAAGTCATCGTCGTATATGATGCAGACAATACGCCTGAACGAATGGCGGTTTGGTATTTAGTGATGGGATTAGTGAACGATCCTAAAGCAGGTGCCGTAGTCGGTAAATTTCGCGTAACAAATGCTCAAGCGACCTGGTTAACAAGGTTCATCAACATCGAGACCATCTGTTTTCAATGGATGGCTCAGGGTGGGCGGTGGAGTTGGTTTAAAGTAGCCACGATTCCTGGAACGAATTTTGCGATTAGACGTTCGATAATGAAAGCACTCGGTGGATGGGATGTGAAAGCACTCGCTGAAGATACTGAGCTCACTGTGCGTGTCTATGATTTAGGTTATCACATTCGATTTTTCCCGGCTGCAATTACTTGGGAACAAGAGCCAGAAACACTTACAGTTTGGTGGAGGCAACGTACGCGGTGGGCGAGAGGGAACCAATACGTTGTGCTTAAATTTCTAAGTCAGTTTTTTAAGTTGAATCGAAAGCGAATTATCTTCGACTTATTTTACTTCTTCTTTACGTATTTCCTCTTTTTCTTCGGTGTCATCGTGTCAAATGCGTTATTTATAACTAATCTGTTTTACAACATTCATTTGTCTGTCGGTAATGTTGCACTCGTGTTATGGGGATTAGCATTCTTGCTGTTCCTAGCAGAAGTGATGATAACGCTCAGCATTGAAAAAACACAAATGAATCGAAAAAATTTCTTCAATGTTATTTTAATGTACTTTACGTATTCTCAAATGTGGATTGTTCTTGTATTGTATGCACTCATACTTGAAACAAAAAGAGTAATCCTTCAACAAGAAGTCCGTTGGTATAAGACGGAGCGATTTGAAAAGAAACGGAGAGATATCCAATGAATAGATTCGTTATGAACGTGTTAGTAAGTTTAGGTTGTTTTATCGGACTGTTGTTAGTAGGAGACCAGGCGCATGCAAAGTATGATATACAGTTAAGTGACGTAAACGTTAGTCCATTAGACAAGCAAGTGAAAAGCCGCCAAGCTTTAACGAACAAACCTATCGAACTTTTTGGACCAATTGAAGAAAAAACATTTTTCTATGAAGTGAAAACGGAAACAGGAACAAAAAACAATGAAATAGTTTTCCACTTAATGCATTCTGAACTCCTCATTGAGCCATCAGCTGTAACGTTTAGCATTGACGAACAAATTGTACAATCCGTACCACTCAAACAAACCGAGTTAAAAAATAAAATCGTCATTCCTTTAACGAAAGAAGCACTCTCGAAAGGTTTCCACACCGTAACTGTTTCGTTTAATGGTGTGTTAAAAGAAGGAATTTGTGTGGATCAGGAAACGCCAAGTAACTGGTTAACAATCGGAATTGACTCGTATTTAGAACTACAAGGTCAAAAAACTGAAGATGTTAGTTTGTCCGATTATCCAGGAATTTTTAGTGCAAAAGAAAGTCAAACGGTTTCAGTAATTATTCCAGATAAGCCGTCGTTAGAAACGAGAAGCGCAGGAAGTGCAATTGCTGCGTTTTTAAAAAGCAAGTCTGAAAATGGAAAAGGTGTTCAAGTAATACGAGAATCACAGGTGAATGCAATCGACGGCAACTTCCTTGTAATTGGATCACATACAGAGTTTCAAACGAATTGGATGAAAACGATGTTTACTGAAGCGAATGTAACTATTCCGGATAAAGGACTGCTTTTGTCAAGACATCGTGTAAATCAAAGTGCAGAGTCCTTGTTCATCCTCGTGAAATCACCAAAACAATTCAAAGATCGAGTTGACGTATTACTTGACGACTCTTTTAGCAAGCAACTTACAGGTCAGCACATGGTTATTGAGTCAACACCCGCACGCGGTAAAACAAGCGGTATTATTCCATTAAAGAAATTTGGAATGAACGATACAACATTCGACCGTACAAATAGTGAGAGTGACACGTACTTCGGATATGCACCGCCAAGCTGGAATGCAAAATCCACATTGGAACTATTGTTACGCCGCTCCGACACGTTGAAATATAGAGAAAATGATGAAAACGTAGAACTAACTGGAGATAGTGTTGAATTAGTTGTTCACATTAATAACGTTCCGTATTCTATAGACATTCGTGAACTGTATGAAGAAGAAAACGGTGTATTCTCTGTTCAAATTCCGATTGAAGAAGGAACCATACAAGAAAATCACCTGATCGCACTGAAAGTAGAAGTGAATGGGTTACGAAGAAAAAATCCTTGTTATAGCAATAACGAAAATCGATGGGTCTTTTTATCAGAAGATAGTCATTTCACATTTCAAGAAGGGGATTCGAGAAATGAAAAAACGCTATTGAGCTTTCCATATCCATTTAGTGATGCGTCTCAACAAACGAAAGTAATCTTACCAAAGGGGCTAGAAGTTACAGATAATGATTTGACAAAGTTAGTATCGTCATTAACAGCTTTTGGCAAAGTTCCTGTTCTTCAACTGATAGAAGGAGAACAGTTTACAGAAGACGATGCAAAAAATAGTCATCTCCTATTCTTAGGGGGGGTCAATGCGCAACCTGCTTTAAAGAAGAAGGAGAAAGACTTAGTCATTCCCTTCAAAGAAAATGCACCTAACTTTGAAAGTTACGGATTTTTACAAGAAGCGGTTGAACAGTATAGTTGGATACAAGCAAATCCATGGAGCAAAAAAGACTATACAATGATGGTATTTGACGCCGCTCATACTGAAGCAAACCTAATTGACGAGCGATTTCTTGAGTCTTTAACTAATTTGAATGAAGATTCTACTGTGGCAATTCAAACGAAAGAACATCATCTATACACAAATGCAAACGAGTTTGAAGTTAAGAAAGGAAACTTAAAAGCAGCCCAGACTTCAGATTCCAATAGTTCTTTTATGAATTCGGATTGGTGGATGGTTGGATTTGGCGTTTTACTAGTTTTGGCATTAGCGCTCTTCATTACAATGAAACAGAAGCGACTGAAGTCTAGCGACAATGAATAACTAACTATTAGAACGAATGAATTGCGAGGTGAACAAAATGCGATTACGAGATATCTCGAATACTCCTCAAAAAGATGTACTGTATCAGCTACTAGAAGAGTCATTTTTAGTTGCTTATCTAACAGTAGATGGGCACTTTCTAGAAGTTAATGAGCGCTTTTTAAATGTGTTTCACTATACTCGAGCAGATATTTACGGAAAAGAATGTACGATGTTATTAGATGGTCAACTTTATAATGTTGCAGGAATTTCGCATTCAATCTTTCAAGGAGAAACTTGGAAAGGAGAAACGTGCTTCATTACAAAATTTAGTGAGTTGAAGTATTTAGAGTCCACCTTTGTACCGATTGAAAATGCACAAGGGGAGATCGATAAAATTATTTCCTTTCATAAAGACCGCACAGAGCAGAAAAATGCGATAAGATGGCAGCAGATTGCTTTCCAAAATGAAGTGACACATTTACCGAACCGTAGAAGGTTAGCGGAGGTTTTAAATTTTTACGCTAAAAATGTTTCCGAGTTTTCACTATTCAACTTAGATATTGATCATTTTAAACGAGTGAACGACAGGTACGGGCATGCAGTAGGCGACCAATTACTTTTTCAAATTGGTAACAGATTGAACGGTCTAGCATTTATCAAGGATTGTGTTTATCATGTAAGTGGAGACGAATTCGTCATCGTTGTTCCAATAACGACAACTGTTGAAAAGATCATTGAAGAAATCCATAACGCATTTGAGACGAGTTTTATGATCAATGATTTTGAACTTACAGTGAATATGAGTCTCGGATATAGTCGATATCCGCAAGATAGCACGGATACTTCGGAGCTGTTACAACTTGCAGATGCAGCGATGTATACAAATAAACTATTAAAGAGAAGATAGTTTTCAAATGTAATATATGGATAAGAATTGAAGTCATTAGGGGGAGTGCTGGAGTGAATCATAAAAAACTGTTGCTCATAACCGGATGCTTCATACTTATCCTTACAAGTTTTAGAGTACTCTGGTTGCAACAATATGGACCGACAAGTTTTCCAAAAGCGGAAAGCGGGGTGTTAGATCTTAGAGGATTCGACTATACAGACGAAACGATCCCGTTGAATGGCGATTGGATGTTTTATCCCCGGCGTTTACTAACACCTGACTCTCCTAAGAGTAAGTCTGTTGATATTACACTTCCGGGTGACTGGAAGAGCTATTTTGATAGTAATTCCGATAATGACGACAAAGATTATTTGTATGGTACGTTTCGACTGCGAATTTTACTAGATCCGTCTAAACAAATGGAACCTTATACGTTTTATATGAAAGATATCCATTCAGCATCCAACGTTTTTATCAATGGACGAAATGTTACAAATCAGGGGACTGTCGCAACTTCGCGTGATGAATATCGTATAGGTGCAAGACCGTTTTTTGTAACGATTGACAGTGATATAAAGGAAATTGACGTATTTATACAAATTGCTGACACGGGACTTTCCCGCATCGGTGGCATTAAAGAGCCGGTTCAGTTCGGTTATTCAAAAAATGTCATGACTTCCTACACGTTATCAATTATCCTTCAAATTTTGTCTGCAAGTATTTTACTTTTACACTTTTTGTTTGCACTCATTATTTACTTTGGCTTCTCTAGAAAACTGGAGATGTTCTATTTAGCCATTGTTTTCGGAAGTGCTGCCATTTCGATTTTAATGGATGATGATCGAATTTTACTAACGATATTCCCTAACATTTCAACTCAGTTATGGATGCATCTGTTTTCACTCTCCTACGTAACTTCTGTCATATTTATGATGCTTGTGTTTAAACGTCTATTAGACAAATCGATTAAAAAGAGAATGAGTTTAACCGTTGCTTATTATACGGGTCTAGGATTATACATTTCATATATAGTTATGAGGGTATTCGGTTGGTTTACAGTGGGGCAGTATATATTCTCTTTCTTAATGCTTACAGTCCCTCTAGTAATTGCAGTTAGTATGTTTTTCCTTGTTAAAGACGGCACTTCAGGTGTCATTTTCTTACTACTCGCTGTCGTTAGTATTGCAAATAGTATAGGTTGGGCAACTCTCAAAACAAATAGTATTGTCGTGTTGCCATACTATCCTTTTGACATAATGATTGCAGTTTTGTTATTTGCGGTCTTTTGGTTTAAGCAATTTTTTAAAGCGACAAAAGAAAGTCAGGCGTTAGCGAAGAGGTTGCAACGGATCAGCGATCAAAAGGATGAATTTCTTGCGAATACATCTCATGAATTGCGCAATCCGCTACACGGAATTATGAATATCTCACAAACGATCTATGAAACGGAAGTTCAACTGTCAGAAGAAAGTAAGAAAAACATGGAAACCTTAATAACGGTTAGCAAACGCATGTCATATATTTTAAATGACTTAATGGATGCTCAACGGTTGAAGGAAAAAGGAATCCAGTTACAGTTAGAACAAGTCGACTTGTGTGCAGTCGTTACGAGTGTAGTAGATGCGCTTAAATTTATGACGGAAGGGAAGGATATCCAGTTCCGCATAGAGATTCCTAAAGATTTTCCTTATGTAATCGGAGATGAAAACCGACTTTTTCAAATTGTATTCAATTTGGTCCATAACGCAGTGAAATTTACAGGGTTTGGTGAAATCGTTATAACTGGAAAGACACTAGGAAATACAGCAGAGATTTCCGTGGCAGATACAGGAATTGGCATGAATCCTGAAGTGGTAGAGTCTGTTTTTCATGCATATGAACAGGCAGATTCTAGTATTACTGCGCTTGGCGGTGGTCTCGGCTTAGGATTATCGATTTGTGAACAACTCGTACATTTACATGACGGTACAATTCGTGTTCAATCTGAACTAGGTCAAGGCTCTGTATTTACATTTACACTCCCAACAGGAAATGCGCGATATCGTATAGACGAAACGATGTCTTCATTTGCCACTCTTTCGACTAGCCATGAAACGGAACTATCTTTACCAAATAATTCAGGAAGTGGTGCACAAATACTCGTAGTAGATGACGATTCAATAAATAGATCTATCCTAAAACAAATTTTGCAAACTAATGGTTTTGTTGTAACAACGTGTTCAAGTGGTGCGCAAGCGCTTGATTGTATAGAAGAAAAAAAGTGGAATTTAGTTATCACGGATGTCATGATGCCCGAAATGTCAGGATACGAGTTATGTGGACGAATTCGTAAACGCTACTCGACGGCACAATTACCGATCTTACTGCTAACCGCACGAAGTGAGCCTGAAGACGTGAAAATCGGATTCCAATACGGCGCAAATGATCATGTACGAAAGCCTGTCGACCGAATCGAATTAGTTGCACGTGTTCAGGCGTTAACTGATTTACAAAAGTCGATGAACGAACGAACGGCGATGGAAGCCGCATGGCTACAAGCGCAAATTAAACCCCATTTCTTATTCAATACGCTGAATGCGATCGCAGCTTTAAGTGACGACGATCCTGATAAAATGATGAGGTTAATTGACCAGTTTGGAACGTATTTGAATTCCAGTTTTTCTACTCAAAACCTCGATCAACTCGTACCGCTAGAAAACGAATTGCGCTTAGTTAAATCTTACATTTATATTGAGCAACAACGTTTTGGCGAGCGTTTGAAAGTTGGATGGAATGTTTCCGTACAATCGAAAGTAATGGTGCCACCTCTAGCCATTCAAACATTAGTGGAGAACGCGATAGTACATGGTGTTCTTTGTTTACCAGAAGGTGGCACAGTGACGATCGCCATTGTTGAATACTCAGATAGAGTTACGATTTCCATAAAGGATAACGGAATAGGAATGAACGAGGAAAAAGTTCAATCGGTGTTAAACCCAGTAAATGAGCAAGAAAAAGGGATTGGACTGTTAAATACAGATAAGCGTCTGAAGCAATTGTTTGGAATTGGATTAGTCATTACGAGCGAAGTTTCTAAAGGAACTACATTATCATTTTCCATACCTATCTAGAAAAAAGGGGCAACGATTATTCTATTAGAATAATCGTTGCCCCTTTTTTCACTCTAGAAGTGACGTATAAAGTTCCATAGTTAACGAATCTGGCATAATACCGAGATCACTCATTAGCAAGTCTTTTAAATCATGAAAAACACGTAGCGCTTCTCCTCTATTCCCAGTGTCTATGTGGAACTGAATAAGTTGACGAGTGGCATAATCGGAATAGGGATCAGCTGCAATAAGACGTTGTAAATAGTGCTGCTTCTTCGAAGGATGACAGTTTACCGAGAAGTAATCAGCGACTGATTGGAGGGAGTGAAGCAGTAGTTGCCTTAACGAGTTAGCTTTCGTAGTCGCCCATTCGTAGCCGGTTTCTTCTAAATAATCTCCTGTGTAAGTGAGTAAAAGCTGTTCACTCTGATCAATTGTTTGTGTAGTAACAATTGGAGAGTGCATAAAATACTGTTCGAATTGTTGTGCATCTGAATGGAATTCGGCAAGTTGCATTGTATAGCTGCCTTGAGCAAATTTAATAGCTTCAGGATAACCTAAACAATCTAACGAGCTACGCAAATAAGAAAGTGTTGTATGTAATTGAACTTTTGCACGTTTGTATTCAACTTCAGGCCAAAGCGCATTGATAAGAACGTCACGATGAATCGAGTTATTAACATGCGTAATGAAATAGGCAAAGAGTTCTTTAACTTTCGCGGTTTTCCATTTTACTTGCTTTGTCTTGTAATATACATTGAATTCTTTAAAACATGTGATGCTGAGAGTGTAGTTCTGCTTTAAGAGTAGATCTCCGCTTTCTTTGCGACGATTGCTTAATTCTTCTCGAAGACGATCTGTTGTTTTTAAAAGCCGTTCTAGCAAAATTGGTTTCAACAAATAGTCGGTGGAACGTAACTCGAACGCCTGCACCGCATAATCTCGATACGCAGTCACAAATACAATTAAAATATCTTCGTTCCAATCTAAGATTAAATCTGCCAAATCCAACCCGCTCATTCCAGGCATTTCAATATCTAAGAAAGCAACGTCAAACTGAATCGATCGCATATTTTTCAGTACATCGGTTGCATTGGAATACGAGGCGATGACCTCAAATTCGTTTGTTTTTACTAATTGTTTCGTTAACTGTTTTAAAGCAAGTTGCTCATCGTCTACAAGTATTGCGCGAATCATGATGGTTTTCCTCCTTACCTTGAAGCATTTGCCGAACACTCTGATTCTATTAGTATGTCAGTTAGTTGCCAGCTACGCAAGATTGTGACTAAGAAGAAGTAGTGTAAAGTGACTAGTCTGAAAGTCCATGAATACTTTTTGCTGTTCCAAATAAATAGTTGCGGGAATTTTGGTGTGTACTCCAGATATAAAATATACTTTTGGTGAATTGATATAATGTAAATAAATCCACGATATGACAATCTCATAGATATGAATAATCGGTTTACTCAAACTGTAGACAAACGTCAGCAATCTTGAGTGTGCCTATAGTCTTTTTACTTTACAATAGAATTACCGTGAAAAGTTGGTTTGCGTCCGGAACGGAGAACAACGCCTCATGACCACTTGCAAGTTTACCGGCAGAAAACCAAAAGGTTTACGATTATTTTACCAAATTCACCCTACTAAACAACTAAATTTCCTGTATAATCTTTCATTAAGGAGTGGATCTGGTGAAAAAAGTGTCTATTCTTGTTTTACTATCACTCTCTCTTTTTGGCTGTGGTGACTATTCATCTTCTAAACATGATGTGGTCAATACACTTGGAACCATAAAGAATCTTGAGCTACTTGAAAAATTCACAGAAGATGTTTCTAATAATAAGGACAGTGAAGTTCATGTGGTAAACTACACGGATGAAGGTGATCCAGTTATCCACGACTTGAAGTATTCAGATGAAAAGTTGAGTTCTACAATTGATACAAGATTCGATGAGTTCGGAGATCACGGAGTGATAGAGGATACATGTAAGCGTATTAAAATAATATAAAAAAGCGATCGAACGATTTATCGATTAAGTGGATGTGAAGTTTACAAAGATGGACTTCCTATAACTATAATCCCCACTGATTAATCCGAATAATTTCCATAATGTGAAGCAGTCCACTGTAACCGGTGGGCTGTTTCTTTTTATATAGGTAACGGCATGTAAGAATGGGTGGCCTGCCTTCCAGGTCTACTAAAGGGATGTAGGGGAAGAATGCCTCTATCACACCGTTAGTATCCCGTTTGTATCTCGCGCGGGTTTTTATTCATACACTCTTACGAAATTCTCGTGAAAGCTGAAGCTCGCAACTTTCAAAACCCAACTTTCGTCAATACTATGCTGTACACTATTAATAAAACTTCGCAATAAAAAAGCAGGAGAATCGATATGAAAAGATCCGAATATAAAAAACAACATAAAAAAGAAATGAAAAAGAAAAGCAGCCTGAAGAAAAAGGTCATTCGTTACGTAGGTGTCGGTATCGTGCTAGCTGTCCTCAGCGTACTGCTTGTCCTGAATCTCTTCGTCACATTCAGTGATGTCAGTGAACTCGACAAACCCGCACCACAATCGACGGTGATTTACGATCCGAACGGAGATGTGATTCGCAAGATTACGAATGCCAAAATAGAAGGTGTATCGATTGACCAGATGCCAAAGACGCTGGTTGAAGCTGTCGTTTCCGTAGAGGATCAACGGTTCTACGAACATCACGGTCTGAATTACTTAAGGATGGGGCGGTCCTTAGTCGAGAATGCGTTCAAAGGAAAAATTGTGTCTGGCGGCAGTACGATTACGCAGCAGCTTGCGAAAAATGTGTTTTTAACGCAGGAGCGTACGTACTCCCGTAAATTCAAGGAGCTGATCCTCGCAAAGAAGATTGAACGGGTGTATTCGAAAGAAGAGATTATGGAACAATACTTGAATCGCATCTATTTTGGTAACGGAGCATGGGGGGTGCAACGCGCAGCTCAGACGTATTTCGGTAAAGAGGCAAGCGAATTGACGTTAAGCGAATCTGCGACACTCGCCGGAATCATCAAAGCACCGTCGAATTTATCGCCCAGGAAAGATAAGGAAAAGTCGATGAAGCGGCGCAATCTGGTATTGTCGCTGATGCTGCGTGAACAGTATATTCGTCAGGAAGAATATGATGAAGCTATTGGCAAGGATCTTATACTGTCCGATTCGACAGTTCCTCATAATGAAAAGAACTATCCGTATTATATCGATCGTGTAGTAGCCGAGGCGGTAAATACGTACAATTTGACGAAGGATGAAGTGCTGTCTGGCGGATTGCATATTACGACAGCAATCAATCCGGTCGTCCAGAATGCGCTCGAAGACGTGTATGCAAATGACAGAAATTTTCCAGAGAGCACCCCGGATCAGCTGTTGCAGAGTGGTTCTGTTTTCGTAAACCCTAAAACGGGCGGAATTCTCGCGTTAGTTGGGGGAAGAGGAGAGTATACGCAAGGACGCTTCAACAATGCGACCGATCTCATCCGACAGCCCGGATCTGCGCTAAAACCGCTTGCCGTCTATACTCCAGCACTCGAGAACGGATACCATATGTCGGATATGCTTGAAGATGAACCGATCGATATCCATGGGTACTCTCCGAAAAATATTGATCAGCACTATAGGGGGGAAGTGACGATGTACGAGGCACTTGCAAACTCGTATAATGTCCCTCCTGTTTGGCTGTTGAATCAGATGGGGGTCCAAGAGGGTGTGAGTGCGGTCGAACGGTTCGGGATTTCATTGACAAAAAAGGATTATACACTCGGCTTGGCGCTTGGAGGCATGGACAAAGGAACGTCTCCTTTACGGATGGCGCAAGCGTTTTCTGCGTTTGCGAATGATGGCGTGATGGAGGAAGCTCACGCGATTACAGAAATTAAAGATTCGGAAGGAAACGTACTCGGGAAGTGGCATGGAGAGTCCGTACAGGTGACGGATGTGGAAGTTGCCGAGCAAATGACGCATATGTTGCAAGGCGTTGTAGAAGAAGGGACTGGGAAGAAAGCACAAATTCCTGGTATCGACGTAGCGGGGAAGACGGGTACGACGCAGCTCCCGTTTGAAGGAGCGAACGGTTCCAAAGATCACTGGTTCGTCGGTTATACACCTGACATCGCCGGTGCGGTCTGGCTTGGATATGATCATACAGACGCGGACCATTATTTAACCTCAACCAGCAGTTTGACCGCAGCGCCGATCTTCGCGCAGGTTGTTTCACAATCAGCTAGTGAATTATCTACGAAGAACTTTGATTTGTCGTTAATTAATGATGACATAAAAGATTTGAAGAAGCAGAAGAAAAAGACGAAGGAAGAAAGAGAAAAGAAAGAGAAGAAAAAAGAAAAGGACGAGAAGCGAAAAGAGTTTTGGGAGAGTGTCGAAAAGTGGGGACAGAAGTGGTTTAATGATTAATGCGCAAGTATCACTCACTTCTTAATTATAGTACTTCAAATACCCTGATAATCCGGACTCAAAATCTGGAATATCGGGGCATTTTTACGTTTGGAACTATCCGATTCCGAGAGCATATGAAATAATTATCTATACCGGCGTTACCAAATTTTGAAATATGTGTCTAAGTATATAGAAGAGAGGTGACATGATGTCCGCAGAACAATGGTTTGAGGATCATGCCAGTGCAGTTTACAGCTATATTCTCATGCAAGTGCGGAACCGGCATACTGCAGAGGAGCTGACACAAGAAACATTCGTGAAAGTTGTGGAAAAAGCGCATCAGTTCGATGGCCGTGCCGCGGTGAAGACGTGGATCTTCCGGATCGCTTACACGACAACGTTGAACTACTACAGGAAAAAGCATCCCCTGACGCATTATTTCGATAAGGACTTCCACCTGTTCAGCAGCCACCCGTCTTCCGAAGAGATGGCTGAACTCAATGCGCAGGAGTCCGAATTTTATGAAGCGCTACGCCGCTTAAAGAAGAGTCAGTAGCAAGTCATTTTGCTGCGTCATATACAGGGGTTCTCAACGAAAGATACGGCCGCCATTCTTGGCAATACGGAAGGCAAAGTGAAGATGAGCCTAAAACGCGCACTGGACGCATTCAAAAAAGAACTCGAGAAAGGAGGCATGTCACATGAAACCTTATACCGACGATGAACTGACTCAAAAACTCGGAGCTCTTAGTGAGCCGTTCAAGCCGACGCAAGAACAAAAAGGAACTATGCATCAATCGGTCTTCCAAAGGAAAAACATGCGAACCAAACGACGCAGTTTACAATGGAAACCAGCATTAATTTCGATGATGATGCTCGTCTCAATCGCCGTCATCGTGACAATTCTAATCGGCAAACCGGACTCGCTCAGTTCTGGACTTTTCGCTAAAGATGTAACCGATTCATGGAAAGGCACCCTTATGACACAGCAAGATTCGTTTGAAGTGACGAATTATTCCATTGCTTTCGATGGAAAAACAATGCATATCCAAAACAATTATATGGGTGAGTCTTTGATGGGGACGGATCAGAGCGAATCGGAAATCAGCGCTGCTTCCGAAGACTATCAAGCTAAGCTGGCTAAAATGACGCTGCAAGAGGGAGATTATGAAAACTATATTGTTAAAAAGAAGAAAGACTTTTACACAATCACGGTTCCCGGTGAAAATAACTTCACCTACACATTGGAAAAAACGGCTCCTCGTCAATACGTTGGAGAAGACGGCATTCGATATAGCGTGAATAACTACATCGACTGAATTTGTTAAATAAAACGAAGGCGAAGAGATAAATGAGATAGGATGCCATCTTGAATCCTCCGATAAGAATAATCGTTTTAGTTTCTGGTGTGATATAATCGGCCTATTAAAGTTGAATCTACTAGAACACCGGTGGGATGTACCCATCAGGCAGGCGATTGCTTAATGATTTGAAGGAGGAACTTGCATTGGACATCGACAAAAAGCGGCTCATTATAGAAGTAGCCAAACTGTATTATCAGTTCGACTACACCCAGCTCGCCATTGCCGATAAGCTAGGGATTTCGAGACCAACTGTTTCAAGACTGCTGCAGCAAGCAAAAAAACATGGATACGTGAAAATCGAGATTGTCGATCCCTTTAGTAATAACAATGAACTTGAGAAATCTTTGCAGCATAAATATCAAATTGAAGAAGTGAAAATTGCTTATGCTGGAGAAGAAGATGATCAGGTGATGCTGCAGGCAATGAGTGACAAGGCTGCAGAATATATACACGATGTTGTTAAGGATGGTGACGTACTTGGTGTCACCTGGGGAAGAACTATGTACCGGGTGGCAAATGCATTGCGGAAGAAAGACGTAAAAGGTGTGGAAGTCATTCAGTTAAAAGGCGGCATAGGTCTATCCGACGTGAATACCTATGATTCAGAAACGGTTTACAAATTTGCTGAGGCTTTCCACACCGTTCCCCGCTACTTACCTCTTCCTGTATTAGTTGACAGTCCTGAAGTCAAAGAGGTTATTGAATCGGATCGTTATATGCATCGGCTGATTGAACTGGGAAAACAAGCCAATATTGCTGTGTTTACTGTCGGTACAGTAGACACTGACTCTATGCTGTTTCGGTTAGGCTATTTAACGAATGATGAAAAAGAGCTGCTTCATAAAGAAGCGGTTGGTGATATTTGTTCCCGCTTTTTTAAAAGCACTGGCGAAGTATGTGAATCTGCTATTAAAAACAGAACGATTGGCATTCAATTAGAAGAGTTGAAGCAAAAAGAGAAGTCAATCCTTGTTGCAGGAGGAAATCGTAAACTAGAAGCAATCCACGGCGCACTTCTTGGTCAATATGCGAATGTTTTCATAACGGACCAATATACAGCTCAAAAATTATTGCTTCACCGTTAATCATAATGATGATGAATCCACTTATTAATAAGTGCGATTCTTTTTTTATTGCGAATGAACACTATTTCATGCTCATTGCACATTTGTTCTCAACATGTGTTAGTATGGAAATGAAAGTAGGATGTCTGGCCTCTTGAAAGGTTATTAGTTATAAACGTAATTTGTAAGCGTAACCATCATGTCCAAGTAAGGGAGGAAGTAAGATGAACATTGTATTTTACATAACTGGACTGGCTCTAGTATTCATAGTTGGTTTTATAAGCAGTAGGGATCGTAAAAAGATACAGTACAAACCGATTGCCATCATGCTTGGAACTCAGCTGATTTTAACCTTTATATTGATGAATACAAAACTCGGTGTGGTCTCGATTGGCTTCTTCTCCATGTTATTTTCAAAGCTGGTTGACTTAGGCGTAACGGGTGTCGATTTTGTTTTCGGCGGATTGGAAAATGAAAAAGGCTCTGTATTTTTCTTGAATGTTTTGCTGCCGATTGTTTTCATATCTGTGTTAATCGGCATACTGAATCAATTTAAGATTTTGCCTTTCATCATTAAATACGTAGGGCTCGTGCTTAGTAAGTTAAACGGTATGGGAAAAATGGAAAACTACATAGCCGTGTCCTCTGCTGTTCTCGGACAGTCTGAAGTGTTCTTGACTGTGAAAGACCAAATGGATGCTATTTCTAAAAGGCGTTTGTATACATTTTGCACATCAGCAATGAGTGCGGTCAGTGTCGCGATTGTCGGGGCGTATATGGAAATTATCGAACCTCGTTTTGTCGTCATCGCAATTGCGCTAAATATACTCTCTGCGTTAATTGTTGCAAGTATTATTAATCCGTATAAATTATCTGAGGAAGAAGATACGTTAGCAATCGAGTCGCAGAAAAAATTATCTTTCTTCCAAATGATCAGTGAAAGTATAATGGACGGCTTTAAAGTCGCAATTATCGTAGCTGCCATGCTAATTGGATTCATTGCGCTTATGAATGGGATTGACTACCTCTTTGAATTGGTATTCAATGTTTCATTCCAGACTATTTTAGGCTATTTGTTCGCACCGATTGCTTTCATAATGGGTGTACCTTGGGCAGATAGTGTTCAAGCGGGAAGTATCATGGCGACGAAACTTGTCACAAACGAATTTGTTGCGATGATTAGTTTCACAGATATTTCAGCGGGCTTGTCTGCTAAAGCTTCGGGTATGATCTCTGTTTTCCTTGTAAGTTTTGCAAACTTTAGTTCAATCGGAATTATTACAGGAGCAGTCAAGGCGTTAAGTCCTAAGCAAGGGGACGAAGTAGCGAGAAATGGGTTGAAATTACTTTTGGGTTCTACATTAGCTTCAGTGCTATCAGCAACTGTCATTGGGCTGTTTTTATAAGAAGCAGAGTACAAACTATATTAACTAGGAGTGTTGGATGCGATGCGTATGGTCGATATGATTGAGAAAAAACGTGACGGACATGCTTTAACAAAAGAAGAAATTCAGTTTGTTATTACCGGATATACTGAAGGTTCAATTCCCGATTATCAAATGTCAGCTTTCCAGATGGCAGTGTACTTCCAAGGAATGACAGTGGAAGAAACAGCTGACTTCACGATGGCGATAGTGGAATCGGGCGATCAGGTGGATTTATCTGCTATTGACGGTGTAAAAGTAGATAAGCATTCCACAGGAGGAGTAGGCGATACAACAACTCTTGTACTCGCTCCGCTAGTTGCAGCACTGGATATCCCTGTGGCTAAAATGTCAGGACGAGGATTGGGTCATACGGGCGGAACACTGGATAAGTTAGAAGCTGTTCCTGGCTTTCATATCGAAATTACGGATAAAGAATTCTTCGACTTAGTGAACACAAACAAAATTGCAGTTATTGGACAATCCGGAAATATTACACCTGCCGATAAGAAAATTTACAGTTTACGCGATGTAACAGCTACCGTTAGCTCGATTCCACTGATTGCGAGTTCTATCATGAGTAAAAAAATCGCTGCTGGATCTGATGCAATCGTGCTGGATGTAAAAGTCGGCACTGGCGCGTTCATGAAGGATTTAGCAATGGCACGGGAGTTAGCGGAGGAAATGGTGCAAATCGGTAATCAGATTGGCCGCCATACGATGGCTGTGATCTCGGATATGAATCAGCCGCTTGGATATGCAATTGGAAACGCGCTTGAAGTAAAAGAAGCAGTTGAAACGCTGCAAGGAAATGGACCCGAAGATTTGCATGAGCTCTGTTTAACACTAGGCAGTCATATGGTTCGCCTAGCTGGAAAAGCGGACTCCACAGAAGAAGCGCGTAAGATGCTGGAAGAAGTCATTCAAAACGGGAAAGCGCTTGAAGTGTTTAAGTTATTCTTGCGTTCTCAAGGCGGGGATACGTCAGTGATTGACGATTTGTCTAAATTGCCAACAGCACAATACCAAATCGATGTGCCAGCAAAAGAATCAGGTTTCGTATCAGCGATAACTGCTGATGAAATCGGCACAGCGGCGATGCTCTTAGGCGCGGGACGTGCTACTAAAGAATCGGAAATCGATTTAGCTGTCGGATTAGTTTTGCATAAAAAGATTGGTGATCCAGTTAAAGTCGGAGAATCTATAGTAACAATCCACAGTAATACTGAAGATGTCGAGGCAGTAAAGGAAAAAATTTATCATGCATATGACTTGTCTGCAACTGAAGTAGGACCTGTCACATTAGTACATGACGAAATTACAAACTAACTAAAGGGGATGGATCCATTGAACAAAGCACAACTAATCGATCACACATTATTGAAAGCAGATGCAACAAAGGAAATGGTAACAGTACTTATCGAAGAAGCAAAAGAGTACAAGTTTAAATCCGTTTGCCTAAATCCTACATGGGTCACATACGCTGCTGAACAACTGAAGGAAACTGAGGTTCTAGTATGTACGGTCATTGGATTCCCGCTTGGAGCGAGCACATCTGCTGTAAAAGCATTCGAAACACAAGATGCCATCACTAATGGTGCCGGAGAAATTGATATGGTCGTAAATATCGGTGCATTAAAAGGTAAGAATGACGAATTGGTAGAAAAGGATATTCGTGCAGTCGTGGAAGCGGCTAATGGAACATTAGTAAAAGTCATCATTGAGACTTGTCTATTGACGGATGAAGAAATTGTACGTGCATGTGAGCTTTCTGTGAAAGCGGGAGCTGACTTCGTCAAGACTTCCACTGGATTCTCGACAGGCGGCGCTAAAGTAGAAGACGTTGCGTTAATGCGCAAGACAGTCGGTCCGGATGTTGGTGTGAAAGCGTCTGGCGGAGTGCGCAGCAGTGAGGATTTCGATGCATTCGTTGAAGCAGGAGCAACACGTATTGGAGCAAGTTCCGGTATCAGCATTGTTAAAGGTGAAGTGTCAGATTCAAAGTATTAATGTGTGAAGCGGGGCTGTTCTATCTATCGATAGAACAGCTTTTTTTCTATGGAGATAAATATTTTCGACTCCTAACGGAGTGAATTAAATTCAATGTCTTTTAAAGAACATTCACGAATTCTTGTACAAACATGTAAGTTTGTGGCCTGCAAATAACTAGTTTTAAGGCTGACTGATTAGCGAATGCCTGTTTGTAACATGAGGTAAACCTAAGTTTTCCCGGAAAGTAATCCCTTCGTATTCTTTTCTAAAAACTCCGCGCTGTTGAAGGAGAGGGACGACTTTGTCGACAAATGCTTCTAATTCACTGGGCAAGTTGGCAATTAACATAAAACCATCTGTTCCTTTCTTTTCGTACCATGCTTCAATAAGGTTAGCAACTTGTTCTGGAGTCCCCATAAACGGTGTGCGGGGTGTGGCTTCTCTTAATGCCACTTGGCGCAAGGTTAAGTTTTGTATACGAGCTTCAGATTTTATGCGGTCTGTATCACTTCTGAAGCTATTTTCACCAATGCTCCCGAGAACAGGGAAAGCTTCATCTAATGGATATCGGGAAAAGTCATGATGCTCAAAAAGTCGTCCTAAAAATGGGAGTGCTTGTTCAATCGTCACAAGACTTGCAAGCTCTTCATATTTTCGTTCGGCTTCTTCTTCAGTATCCGCAATAATAGGACTGATCCCTTGAAAAACAATTACGTCATCAGGGTTACGACCATATGCAGCTGTTTGCTCTTTCATCTCAGCATAATATCGCTGCGCTTCCTCTAACGTCGACATAATCGCGAAAACTGCATCCGCTTTTTGTGCTGAAAGCGTAATTCCCGATCTTGACGATCCCGCCTGAAAAATTACCGGCTCGCCTTGAGGCGAACGACCAATATTCAACGGTCCTCTTACAGAAAAGAACTCACCTTCATAATTCAATGTATGTAATTTACGAGGATCGAAAAACTCTCCGGTTTCTTTGTTGCGGATGAAAGCATCCTCTTCCCAAGAATTCCATAATCCTTTCATGACATCTACGAATTCGGCAGCCATTCGATACCGCATTTCATGATTGGGATGATCACTTATTTCTTTACTGAAATTCAATGCGGTCTTTTCCAACCCGGATGTCACGACATTCCAGCCCGCTCGTCCTCCGCTTAACATATCAAGTGAAGCAAACTGTCGCGCTGCTGTAAAG
Organism: Sporosarcina aquimarina; assembly: GCF_033253705.1. Lineage (GTDB taxonomy): Bacteria > Bacillota > Bacilli > Bacillales_A > Planococcaceae > Sporosarcina > Sporosarcina aquimarina. The sequence goes on along the minus strand of NZ_JAUBDH010000003.1, from coordinate 363,312 downwards.
GGTTCACTATAAGTGGTTGATAACGTGCTGACCAGTCCGATGTTCGATGTTATCGAAGCTAGTGCAGAAAGAATCGTAATCGGCTCAAAACGATTTAAATAATGAGGATTCGATTTTTCGTTAATATATAAAGCGTCTGCGATGAATACGAAATCAAATTTTCCGCGTTCCGATATTTGAGCCTGTTGTTTATAAAAATCATAACTTACACTGGCATCTGAAGGTATATCAGGATGACGCCAATCCGAAATCTTCTCTCCGACACCGTGGATCATCGTTCCAAGTTTTAACTTTTTTCGTCCATACATCCAGCTCTCTCCTATTCATGTAGATTGTTATGTACGAAATCGCGTAATCATCCGTCCATTAATTCAAAGTATCGGTCATGTAACTACATGTGTCAAGACAGTAATTGTTTACACAGAGAGTTTCAGATCAGAATTAAGTATCTTATAAAAAGCAGTAAAATCTAGCCTTTATAGGTATTTATGAACAGTTGAATAAGCAAGATATATTATGACGCATGCATCGCTTTTATTGCAGAAATTTAGTAAATTGACAAGCCATATATGAATTCAAGTGAAGCGATCTCATTGTAAAAACTACTTGTTGTCAGCCAAGTATCATCACAATACCAATTCAAAGTATCTATGAAAGATATATTTTTACTGTCTTTCAAATGAATAACCACTAAGAACTTCGCGCAATACAATCATACAGATATTGTGCGAATAATTTGTAATAGACTTGTAACAGGCGTAACATTGTTACAAAGTTATGACAAATAGAAAAGGAGCTGAACGAGATGAGATTTTACAAGAAGATGTTCATGGGTTTAGCACTTAGTGGAAGCTTGATAATCGGTGCATGCAGTAATGGGGATGAAGCCAGCGAGAATACCCAGTCTGAAAATAATACTATACAAGTCTTTGGTGATGTTGTTTCTGAAGGTGATGGCTGTGTCTTGCAAAGCCGCTTTAAATCAGGGGATAACATTGTATTTAGAATGGATGCGGTCGATCCTGAAACCAATAAGCAAATCAGTGAAGATGCTAAGGTTACTGTCCACCTTTCAACAGGTGAAGATTTAGAGATGCACCACGGAAAACATCCATCCGGGGATACGGATCCTGTTCCTGAGTTCTGGACTGTCGCATATAAAGTTACTGACGACACCCCGACAGGGATTCTTAACTATTCGGTTACAGCTGAAATGAATGGTAAAAAAGGGGAGTTTGCACCATTTGATGTGGAACCTTCTTTATTGACTATTGTGGATCCGGCTGACACAGAAGAATCTGCAGAATAATAAGAGATGCGATTCTAATTAAGTGCATATTGCGAGTCTGGAAATATTTCCGATTTGTGTAAGAATAGTATTTTGCAAATGGAGAGTGAAAAATTTGCCGATAAAAAAAGAGATTGCTATGATTGGGCTGTTTTTAATGTTCATTCTTGCGGCATGTTCGAATAACAAGTCTGAAGATAAGTCATCTGAAGACAATACTGAAAAAGAACCGGTGCTGAAAAACAACATCGAGTTATCAGTGAATGAAGCATCTATCAATGAAGAAGTACACTTTACAATAGATGATTTGGATGCCAATACGGATGTACAATTGGAATGGACAGAAGTCGAAGGAACTTACACTATACAAAACCTGTATGAATTCATTGGAACCGAGTATACATCAAAAGAAATTTCCTTAGTATCAGGGACGAGCAATGAGGAAGGGAAATGGGAAGGATCATTTAAAGTACCTGAGGGTTTTGGTGGAGATCATACTCTTTTTGTAACTAGTGACGATAAAAAAATTGGACAAAAAGGTTTCTTTGTAAGACCGAGCTTTACTCTAAAACCCGAATCGGGACCAGTCGGTACTGAAGTGACTCTCGAAGTCGAGGGATTAGGCTGGAAAACGTACAAATCCATGTGGAACTTAACTTATGATAATAAGTATACCGGGATGGTTTCAGGGGTTTCAACGAACGGTAAGGCAAAAGCAGTCTTCCGAGCTTCCGGAAATGTAGGTAAACACTTCCTTAGTCTTCGATCAGGCTACTTGGGCAGTCCTTACATTAATCACGAATCGTCACCTCACAGCGGATGGCCAGCACCGGATTTCGTATTTGAAGTGACAGACGAGGCCCCGATAACAGATAAGTATGTCGAAGAAACACCGAAAGCTGCAAGTGGCGGCGTTAAAATGCCTGACTTGGAAAACAAAAAAGATGTAGAAGTGACGATGAATAAAGAAGAAGGGATTGTTGGTGAAAAAGTAACGATGAAAGCTAGCAATCTGCCGAAAAACAAAGAAGTAGAACTCGTTTGGAACACGATGAAAGGAAGTAGGGTAACCGATTCCGGATTTGATGAGGAAAGTTCTATAATGGACAGTATTTCATCAGATGCTGATGGAAATGCAGAGTATGAATTTGCGATTCCTGATGATCTTGGCGGTTTGCCTCATCGAATTGATTTGAAGGTGGGAGATGAAATCTATGGTCAGACCTACCTGCGAATTACTCCTTCAATTGTTAATATTTCACCATCTTCAGGTCCTGCTGGAACAGAAATAAGCATAACAATCAAAGGCGGAGGATGGACGGAATATGACAACGCCTATTATTTAACTTATGATAATGCGTATACCGGTTACATGTGTGCATTCAATAGCCAAGGTACGTTGGAATACAAAGTCATTGCAACAGGAGAACCTGGCTATCACGTAATTGATATGTATCCAGGAGTCTACCAGCAGCAAGAAATTGAAACAGATATGACGCTTATTCCGCAGTTGACCTATAGAGAAGATCATCCTGGATCTGCAATGCCAGCAATCCGCTACGGATTCGAAGTTACAGAGAAATAGAACAAAGACTGCCCCTTCCTTTTAGTAAGGGGCAGTCTTTGTTTGTTGAGATGAGTTTCATTGAGGAATCTATTTAAAAGCCGATGCCTGTGTAATAGATGATTATGAACGTTTGAACAGATGTGAAGATTTCTTGTACATATATCGCTCATTACCAACAAAAAAGACTTTCACAGAAATCAGTTCTGCCTGACATTCTGGAAAGTCTTTTTTTATAGATTGCCCTGTTCAATTTGTATAATGGCTTCCTCTAGCCAATAAATCGTATGATCAGATTTAGTTGTAAAATAACCAACTAGCAATTCATTGAGGTTTTCACTTTTTCTGTCTCGTTTTGAAGTGTTTTCAAAGTTCATGATACGATCCCAGTGGGCTTTATATTCTGCCAATCTTGCATTTAAAAGAGCCACTACTTTTTCTGGATCTACGTACTTGAGATTAGCTAAACCAATCACAATATCATTAATATCATTTGCGGATTTAAATAACTGATAAATCTTTTTAGGGAGCTCTTCTTTACCCTTAGTTGTAATTTCAAATACTTGTTTATCGGGTCGATGCTCTTCCTTTATGACTTCAACAGGTTCAATCAACCCTTTTTTTGCTAAGGCATCGAAATGATAGTATAGTTTACTCTCTGTGATTCCACCTAACTCGTCCAATGGAATGGGTTCAGTCATTTGCTTCTTAAGCTTATAAGGATAGGTTTTTTCTACCATTAGTCTGCTTAATATAAACACTTGAATGCTCATTTGCAATGCCCCTTTAATAAGAATAATTATTCTTATTATAACATGATTAAGACAATACTTTAGTAATCTCTTCTATTTGAGATTTTGTTTGAGACTTGTCAAAGGTTTTAGATTTGTGAACGGTTCCCACGATAATTATATTAATGACCATTGCTACTAAGCCAATGAGTGCGAGTGACCATAGAAACGGACTTGGACTAATGCTTCCGTATAGATCCGCTATATATCCTTGTACGGAGTAATACATAGGTGTAACATGACTTGCCCATTCATAGGGTGCGTACATCATATCCAGTGAGATTACAGCTCCATTTGCTAAAGTCTGGACGAAGATTAACGGGATATTGAGGATCATCCCCGCAGGTCCGAGTAAGAAAATCAGAATCGCTGTGAAATTGAAACTTGCCATGTAAATGAGCGTTTGATGTCCGACAATACTTAAGAACAAGCTTCCGTCAGGTTGGTTTACCAAATAGGTGATTCCTGTAGCCGCTAGTGAAGATAACACGGCTATTAAAAGAGCCGTCAATTGTAAAAAGATGAAAAGACGCGTTCTGCTAGCTTTTCCACGGTTTTCTTTAAAGGCCTCTACTAGTTGCATGGATCCAATCATAGCTCCGATATAACTCGCCATAGTCAAGAACATCGGAAGCATGTTGTTATGCATGCCATCAGGTATTTTATTAATGGTTACAACGTTTCCTGCATAAGCCGTTTCAATTTTTTCGGCTAACTCAGCGGCTTGCTTTTCAGGAACGTTCACGTTCATTAATACACTTTGTGCAGTTTGTTGAGAGAACTGCTCACTGAGCTGATTGTTTATTTCTGTAACAACGGATTTCATAGAAGAAGAAATGACTGTTGCTCCTGCATCATTGATTGTAAAGTCGATGCTCGACGATATGTCACCATTTTGCATATCCCATGAGAAGGATTCTGGAATATGAACAACTAAGGCTAAATCATTTTTTTCTAGATCCTTAAGAGCTTGTTTGTTTTGTATATCTGTTTCGATTTCTTTAAAAGGTAAGTTTTCTTGTAATTGTTCAGCTATTTTTACACCGTAGTCACCTGCATCATCATTAACAATTGCAATCGGTAACTTATCAATGTTTCCTGGAATTGCAGTATAACCCGGTAAGAAGATTCCTAGCATGGCGATCGCATAGAATACCCCCATAACGATAGCAGCAATGGAACCTCTTGTTTTTAGAAAGTGCGTAAATTTCATCTGTTTTTCCTCTCTCCGATTCAATATAAACTTCTATCTCCACTCGTTACTTTGCGGAAAGTACTTTGTTTAAAGTATATTGTTATTTTATTCTTTTACCATAGAAAGTCAATAGTTTTGTTTAAAGAAGTGTTAGTATAGGAAGAGAGTGAGAAATGCGAAGGTTTTAAATAGTTAGCCTCGTCCGCAAAGGATAAAAATAGCTCTTTATCGATTAAAGAAGAATCTGTATTGTGTTCATAGATGGTACGGACTAGTTCATAAAGGAAAGGTGGAAGATCCTTGAAAAAGAGTTATATAGGTGCAGTGCTGCTAGCGGCAGTCATCTTCATTTCCGTTCTGGTGATTGATAATCGTCATGAAAAGAATCCGAATCCTGAAAGAACATTTGAAAAAGAGGCTCCTTCAGGACCGGGCGAAGTATCCGACTATACGGACCCACCGTCTTTGACTGAACACCAAGTGGCGCTAAACGATCTTTATGTGAAAATCCCAAACCAGAAAAAGGATGTGGAGTTGACGAAGAGAACAACGGACAATCACATCATCGTTGACATCACTGACAAAGAAACAGGTGATTTGCTATACACGTATGGTGAATCCGCAGGTCAGGGGGAAGAGAGACTGGTGTTCAGAGAGCTTCCGACGGAAAAGGGCAAGGTTCGGCTGCAGATGATTGTGGAGATTGATCCCGTGAACCGGTTAATCCGTAAAGTTTTAGAAACCAAAGTAGTTTATGATCCGGAACCAGAAAAAGTTGAAACGGAAATGATTAATTCCGGTTCGAGGTCAGGAGAGTTTCCTGCTGAGAACGTTGAAGTCCTGTCTAGTCTTAATCTGAAGTGGGGAAATGAGAGACAAAATCTGTACGAAGGTTATGTCATTGGTGTCATTGAAAAATAACTGGGTATTTCACTGTGTATCATACAACTTAAACCTTACTTGGAATAGATTCTAAGTTGTGGGTTGCATAGGCGAAGAGAAGGGAGAAGATTATATCAATGTCCATGCTAAACCATAATACACAATACATACGAAGCCTCTATCTGAAAAGAGACCATATCAAGTCCTATGAAAACTATCCGCTCAATCTTCCATTCATCCAAGGTTTGCAGGAGCTTGCTTTCCACCCGAATGTCACGTATATCATTGGCGAAAATGGGATGGGGAAATCCACGTTGTTGGAAGCAATTGCAATCAGTCTTGGGTTCAATCCGGAAGGGGGCACGCGGAATTTCAATTTTTCGAGCTATGACTCTCACTCCGATTTGGACAAATACCTCCGGCTTGTCAAAGGCGTTCACCGAGCGGATGATTCGTTCTTTTTCCGCGCGGAGACGTTTTACAATGTCGCTACCCATATCGAAGAGCTGGATTCGGAACCGTTGGGCGGCCGGAGGATTATCGATTCATTCGGCGGCAAGTCTCTTCACGAGCAATCGCATGGAGAATCATTTTTTGCAGCATTCATCGAACGTTTTCAAGGGAACGGTCTGTATATATTGGACGAGCCGGAAGCGGCACTGTCGCCGGTCCGGCAGCTCGCGATGCTTGCAAGGATCCACGAGCTCGTAACTGAAGGGTCGCAATTCATCATCTCCACCCATTCGCCGATCCTGATGGCGTATCCTGAAGCGTTGATCTACCAGCTGGAAAACGATGGAATGCGGGAAGTCGAATTGGAGGATACCTCTCACTATTCAATCATGGAACAGTTTTTCACCGACCGGGACCGCCTGCTGCACCATCTGTTCAAGTGATGAAAGCTAGGCTAATTAAGAATTTTACCTATGCGGTAATTGTTCTATCCATCAATAGAAAAAGAAACCACTCTGCTAACAACAATGTTAGCAGAGTGGTTTCTTTAATATTTTCGAACAAAGGATCACTAAATACTTTCTCACTAATCAGATAAAGGAATCGAAAAATAGATTTATCTGACCCGTTGTTTTCTCATCCATTGTGTCGCGACCCATTTCTCTCCAACTTCCACAGGTGCTCCGCCGTGCAGTGTTAAATCGTTTAACAGTGGATCATTATAGAAATACTCAAAGTAGACGGCCATCCCTTTTTTCGGTGTGACTGAAAAGTTCAGGTGAGGGAAGAACGTTTCTCCACCTTGCTCGACATCATTTAAGTACATGACAAGCGTACTAATTCGGTTGTTCGTTACATTGCTTGTCGAAGAGAAAAAGTCATGATGCGCTTTGTACTCTTGACCGGGTGTATATTGGAGAATTTGAAGTCCTTCTCCATGTTCAATGGGGATATTCATAACTGCTTCAATTCTTTTTTCGATTCTCGCTATAATTAGGTTATTGCTTTCTTCTATAAACATACTGCTGCTTGTTCTTATGTCATTTTCAGATCGGGTCGTGCCGATTTTTGAACGTTTCATCTTATCTGTCGACAATCTGATCAATTCATCGCATTCCTCGTCACTCAACATATTGTCTAATACGACAACCAATGGTTCCCCGATTTTCGCTACTATGTCAATTTCTTTATCCGTTTGTATTTTCTTACCAACGTGATTAAATATCGTTTGCTCTTTATTTTCCGCTATCAACTTAGAACCCCTCTTTAATTGCTTGATTTTCAAATCAACTACTAGAATGCGATGAGTGTACAGCTAATATCGGACTTCTCGTACGGTTCACACTTCCTCTTTGGTTGTAAAGTTAATTTATTTTAGCATGCTGGATTAGCAAACGTAAATTAGGAATGTAGTCAAAAAGGTAGTTATATATTCCTGTTTTTTGAAATGATAGAGTGTTTTTGAAACAACTTCGAAACAATTCAAAACAGTGTTCGAGTTGCTTCGTGTAAATGGTCGATGAGGTTGCTGAAAATTGTAACTTTCCGAAAGTCCTTCCGTCTAACTTGTTATGAGGGAGGGTGAACTATGAAAAAAAGGATTTTTATAGCTGTATTATCTTCCGCCCTTCTAACAGGCGGATGCGGGACAGAAAAGACCAATCAAACACCTGCGGGCGATTCGACTGAGCAGCGCGACAAGCAAGTGATTAAAACAATTGACGGACGTGAAATCATTGCAGAACTGAAGCAGACTGTTGAAGAGTCACCAAAGAGGGATTCAGCAGCCGAAGAGCAACTGTTGAGTACCGAATATAAAGAGGGCTATTTAGGTGATCCTTCTAAGGAATTGGAAGAAGACATAGCAGTTCAGGCGATCGAAGGGCCCGCTGCAATCGAAGCGATCCAAGAAGTATACGGGGGAGATGAAGGGTTTAACAACGAAGGTGTACTCTTTTTCGAGAACCAAGCGAGTGAGGGGAATCGTTCAGGGATTTGGATCGGGTTAAAAAATCCGGATGTCCGATTGAAGAAAGTTCTCGATATCTTACAGGAAAAAGTAGATGCGGGAGAAATCTTGGCCGAACCCATTTACTTTTACCACAGTCCACATACTCAGCAGGATTTGCGTGTTCAGCAAGACAAGGTGGCAAAAGCAGTAAGTCAGCTGCAGGAAGGTCGAGGTTCCTATTCAGTTTCCATAAATACAATTACAGGTATAATAGAAATAGGTCACGACTTTTTGAACGCTGAAGAAATTCAGCAATTAGAGAAACAGTTCTCTAAATCTAAACTGCAATTCAATCAGGAAGGCAGTTTGGTAGCTGAGCCGGGACAGTCCGCACTTACCATGCCAAATGAGAAAGAAACGCAGACTCCTATGGAAGATGGGGGATTTGTTTTAGCAGCATCGGATGAGGGATTTCTTGTCGCTGGTGGAACGGAAGGAGCGGTAAGCTACTCATTCGCTGAAGCTGACCAGCTGACTGTCGGGATGCGGGTAAAAGTGGAAGCAACTGGCGGAATTGCAGAGTCCTATCCTGGTCAAGGGAACGCGAAGTTCGTGGAAGTTCTTCCAGATTACCATCCGGCAGGGGCAGTACTTTCTGAATCCCAAGTTGTTCAGAAAGCGATTCAAAAGAATACAAGTGATTTTATCGTCATAGTAAAAGTAAGTTATAATCCGAAGAACAATGTTTGGTCATTGACGCTTAACGATGAAAGTGTTGTGGAAATTGAAGACCAGTGAAGATGGAAAAATTTGAAGGAGGCGTGACCAATGGGCTTTATTGATTCGTTTTTGGGCAATGCATCGACAGTGGATGTCAAGAAGGTAGAGAAAGAACTGGAATCCATTCTGATCGCAGAAGAACAAGTGGAAGCAGCATTTAAGGTTTTTCGAGATCTCATGGTATTTACAGAAAAACGCTTAATTCTTGTAGATAAGCAAGGCATGACTGGTAAAAAGGTTGAGTATCATTCGATTCCTTTCAAAAGCATTTCCCATTTCAGTGTCGAAACAGCCGGAACATTTGACTTGGATGCGGAGTTGAAAATATGGGTTTCTAGCGCGACAGAACCGATCGTAGACAAGCAGTTCAAGAAGGACTCCAGTATTTATGATATACAAAAGATTCTAGCGGCTATGTGTTTATAAGCAACCTATTAAATATATAGGTCAAAACAATTATCAGTGATCAGTGCAAGTTGGACGCTATTCGTATCAGTTTTGTAGCGGGTAATGCGAAACAAGGATTAGTTAACTTGATGTAGATTAATATACTTTCAAAGACTATTCAACAAGGCCATTCTTCTTGTTAAATAGTCTTTTTATTTGGATTGAAAATTGATGGAAGTGCATTATTATCGCTTCGGATTTGCAGTTTTACAGGTGGGATATGTTTCGTATTACTAAATATTAAATAGTGATTTCATCAAGCTGAATACATATCCAACTACAGATTTTGTTTTAGTAGTAAGGATAACATAATAAATGACACTAGTATTCTGATATTAAAAAACTATTGCCCAATTCTGAAATCATGTGGTAGACTAAATTTCAGACCAAGCTCATTACGCAATACTGATACATTACAGAGGTTTGAAAAGTATGTAAAAAGGGGGGGATAACGATGAAGAATTTATTTACTAAATGGAATCAGATCAGTCTTGTAAAAAGAATTGTTATTGGTATTATTCTTGGTGTTATCTTAGCGCTAACGGTGCCAGCTGCAAGTTGGATCACTATTTTTGGTTCATTATTCGTCGGGGCATTAAAAGCAGTAGCGCCAGTCCTTGTACTATTTTTAGTTATGTATGCACTCGCTGCGCATAAACGCGGTACAAAAACAAATATGAAAACGGTTCTTGCACTTTATGCGATTGGGACACTTCTAGCAGGAGTTGTCGCTGTCGCTGTAAGTTTTATATTCCCAATTACACTGACGTTAACTGAAGGAGCGGAAGGACTTACACCTCCGGAAGGGATCGTTGAAGTTCTACAAACAGTCCTCTTTAATGTAGTGTCGAATCCGGTAGATGCAGTAATGAATGCCAACTATTTAGGCATTTTAATGTGGGCCGTTGTTCTTGGTCTTGCTTTAAAAAGCGCAAACCAAAATACGAAAGACATGTTAGGCAGTTTTTCAGATGCGATCACTAAAGTCGTGCAATGGGTCATCAATCTAGCACCGATTGGAATTATGGGACTTGTATTTGATGCGGTTGTCACAACAGGTCTTTCTGCATTACTTGTATACGGAAAGTTAGTTTTAATTTTAGTGGGATGCATGTTGTTCGTTGCACTCGTTGTGAATCCGCTGATTGTCTATGTCTATATACGCAGAAATCCGTATCCACTTGTGTTCAAAGTATTAAAAGAAAGCGGGATTACCGCATTCTTTACACGCAGTTCAGCTGCAAACATCCCTGTAAACATGAAGTTATGTGAAGAACTTGGCCTGGATGAAGATACGTATGCTGTATCGATTCCATTAGGGGCTACGATTAACATGGCGGGGGCAGCCGTTACAATTTCTGTACTTACGCTTGCAGCAGTGAATACACTCGACATTCAAGTCGACTTCATGACTGCACTACTGCTATCGGTTATTGCAGCCGTTTCCGCAGCAGGTGCTTCAGGAGTTGCGGGTGGATCACTTCTGTTAATTCCACTAGCATGCAGTTTGTTTGGTGTACCAAATGAGATTGCTATGCAAGTCGTAGGTGTAGGTTTTATCATCGGAGTTGTTCAAGACTCTTGTGAAACTGCATTGAACTCGTCAACTGACGTATTGTTCACAGCTACTGCTGAGTATGCTAAAGAGTATAAGGAAAGTAAGGTAGGCAGCGCTGCTACTTTGAAGTCTTAAGGATTATAGGAAGAATAGAGGCTGCAATTACAGGAGATGATCTGGTGATTGTAGTTTTTTTTTGGATGAATAGGTGCCTATTCGCACAACCATGAACGTTTCTTTCATAGAATGTTAATGAAGTGAAGATGTGTTGTGCACAATCAGTAAAGAATATAGTTAGATGAAAGCTGCCAATTGCTTTCATCTAACTTTTTTATTTTCATTTTTGAATCATGTCGAAATTACACCCTAAGGTGGAAACTAAATGGATTCGCTGTAACCATGTATGGTATTCAGCGGCTGCCTCTAACATTTACACTTAATTATTTTTGTGCTATATTAATTAAGTCCAATCATCCTACAACTTTTTAAAAGACACTTCGGAGGTGCTGACATGCTCGAAAAGACAGAACGTTTGTCGTTGGTTGAACAAGTGGTGACTCAAATTGAACAGCTTATTGAAAGTGGCCATTGGCAGATAGGCGATCGTTTGCCTGCTGAAATGCAATTGATGAAAGAGTTTGATGTGAGTCGAAATACACTTAGGGAAGCGATCCGTGCTTTAGTTCATGCTGGTTTACTTGAGACGAAGCAGGGAAGCGGTACGGTTGTGAAATCATCAAGTGCTTTTGGTGTTGCGCTTCATAGACAAGTTGAAAAGTCGAGTATTATGGAAACTTTAGAGGTGCGTCTTGCTTTAGAAAGAGAAGCAGCACAGCTGGCAGCAATGCGGCGCAATGAACAAGATTTAGAAGGGATGACAGAGTCAATTGAGTTATGTAAACTGGCGTCTGAAAAAGGGGATGTACAAGAGTTTTTAAAAGCAGATATTAACTTTCATGAAACAATGGTCAAAGCATCACATAATAGAATGCTGCAAGGCCTATATGAACATATAACGGAACCGCTTCAGTCTTCGATCGAAGAAGTGATGATGGCGGATGATTACTTTAATTATAATGAAGAAATTCATTATGAATTACTTGAAGCAATCAGGGACCAAAACGTGCAGGCAGCGATTGATTATGTAAATCACTACATAAACGATTTTAGAGAGAAGATAAAACGTATTCAGGAGGAATAAACTTGCAAAAAGAACCTGCATTACAACAAACAAAAATAGATTCCAAGAAAAAATGGCTGTTAATGATTGGAGTTATCTTAATTGCTGCCAATTTAAGGGCGCCGCTCACATCAATCGGCTCTTTAATTACTTCCATACGAACGGATTTAGGGATTAGTCATGCATTGGCGGGAACGATTACAACACTTCCCTTACTCGCATTTGCTCTGCTTTCTCCATTCGCACCAAAAATAGCACATAAAATAACGATGGAAAGGACGATATTCCTTTCATTAGTCGTCCTAGCAATCGGTATTGTCTTACGATCATTATTTGGAACAGGCGCATTATTTGCGGGAACGATTCTAATCGGAGTTGCCATTGCGTTTGGTAATGTATTGCTGCCTGGTTTTATAAAAATGAACTTTCCTTTAAAAGTTGGCATCATGACTGGTATGTACGGCGTGTTTATGAACATTTTTGCGGCACTAGGGTCAGGCTTAAGTGTACCGTTAACATTTATCGGTGAAATTGGCTGGGAAGGATCACTCGCATTTTGGGTAATTCCTGTTTTTGTTGCGATTGCGGTGTGGGCTCCGCAATTGAAAAAGGTGAAAGAGCCTGCTGGCTATTCGAAAGCAACTCCAAAAGAGAAATTATCCTTAGTTCGTTCACCGCTTGCGTGGATGATTACGATATTTATGGGGTTACAATCCCTTGTGTTTTATACATTAGTGACGTGGCTGCCAGAAATACTCCAAGGAATGGGCTACAGTATGAGTGCAGCGGGATGGATGTTATTTTTAATGCAATTCGCTATCATTCCATTTACATTTATTATTCCTGTTCTTGCCGAAAGGATGAAAAATCAATCTTTACTAGGTGGAGCCACTGCGATACTTTTTGTACTCGGAATTACAGGTGTTTTAATTGGAAATCAATCTCTGATCCCAATATCCGTAATTTTGATTGGGATTGGCGCAGGCAGCGCATTTAGCTTAGCGATGATGTTTTTCAGTATGAGAACGAGTACAGCTGTTGAAGCATCTGATATGTCAGGTATGGCACAGTCGTTTGGTTACTTATTAGCAGCTGCAGGCCCGATTGTGTTTGGTGGTTTACATGATATGACAGGCAGTTGGACAATGCCGCTCATCATGTTAATTGTCCTTGCTGGCGTTATCTTTATAGTTGGTATTGCAGCAGGGAGAGATACAGTAATCAGTAATACAGTTTCAAAAGAGCGGTAATCCTAAGCAATTTGAATATATATTTTGTTCGAAAACTCGCAATCAATTTTTTGGTTGCGGGTTTTTATATTTCCTATATCCTGACAATTATTTATATACCGGATTCTTTCATTCTATAACAGATTTGGATATTGAACTTAAAGAGCATTGCGGAAATTCGTATTGACTGGTAGGATGTGGATATACCGGCAATATTAATACATTTCGGAATACCAGAATTACTTATGATTTAATGGAAGAAGATTTCACTTAAAATGGAGGATGCAGACCGCCAGTACTAAAATTTATCATATGAGGAGAGGTATTATGAAAAAAGTTCTTTCATTTTTAGCTGTATTCGCGATTGCGATCTTGGTGGCTGTGCAGCCAGCAGCCGCAGCGGCGAATAGTTTTCCCGATGTGCAAAAAAACAATCGATTCCATGATGAAATTCAGTATTTAGTTGAGAAAGAGATTATCACGGGATATTCAAATGGGAAGTTTCAACCAAAGCGCAATGTAACCAGAGGAGAAGCGGCAATAATGATTGGGCGTATGCTCGGTTATGATGGAACACGACGTACTACTCGATTTAAAGACGTAACGATTCAAAACGGAGCAAGTGGATATATTTCCGATGCAGCTGTTCATGGAATTATTACTGGGTATAGAGATGGTACATTCCGTCCAAATGAGCACATATCGCGCGGCGATATGGCGATCATTCTCGCACGAGCATTTAAAATTGAAACAGGCACGATCCGTGAATTTAAAGATGTAGGAGAACGAATGACAGCCTATATTTCTATTCGCAATATTGCAGGAGACTTCATTACAACAGGTTATCCAGATGGTACATTCCGTCCAGCGGGCAAAGTGACTCGGGAACAATTTTCTGCATTCATGGCGAGAGGTCTCAGTGCTGAATATAAACAAAGAACTGTTAAAACAGATGGCTATTCTCTTGATATGACAAAGAAATATGTATTCAACTCACCAAAAGGAGATATCCGGATGGAGTACAAAAAAACGACAGGGCAGTTTGGGGATCTTACTTACGAAGGTTTCTTCTGGGTAATTGAGGATCCATCGTATGGAAAAATCGAATATATACAGCAAGAAGAGACAGATGAAAAACTAATTCAGTCTTTCCCGTTTTCTGAGTATTATACTGACTTGAAGTTTCCTATTAAAGTAGGGAAGACTTGGTATAACGGTCCAGCGTCTACAGATATCGTTAAAATTACAGGTGTAAATAAAACAGTGAAAACACCATACAAGACATTCACAAATGCGGTAGAAGTAAGCGAAAGAGGATTTAAAAAGTACTACGTTAAAGGTGTCGGCTTTGTAAAATCGGTTGACTCTGCTGGTAAAATGGTACAGGAATTGAAGTCAATTCAATAACAAATAGAAAAACGCCGGTGGCGAACCGGCGTTTTTTATATTTGCTTTGATGGCAGAAATAATTCTAGGTTTTCTCGTGAAGTATGAATCGTTCTAATAATGACTTTGAGCAGTTGCCTAATAAACAATCGATCCACGGGTATGGGTTTCAAACATTTCGGGGGCAGGGTCAAAATAATCTTCTGTATAAGAAGGAACGAATTGGTCATTTTCGACATATCCAGCTCCCCAAGTTGGATCCATGATCAGCCATCTTTTATCCACTTTCACTTCTACCCACGCATGGTTGGTTGAATTGGAATCAATGCCCGTTGTTCCGACGATATAGCGCGCTTCCATTCCCGCAGCACGGAGGAGCGCTATGGCTAAATAAGAATAGTCGACACAAATCCCAGACTTTAAATTCAAAGTTTTTAATGCGCTGTCGTCCCATTCGTTGCCGATATTCTCAAATTTGTTCACATCATACGATATGTTTCTCGCAGTGTATTCATAAACAGATTTGGCTTTTTCATAATCAGACATACTTTCTTTCATAAGATCGTTTGCCAATGCTATGAGTTCAGGTGCGTCCGATTGGACACCGCGTGACGGAAGTACATCACGCTTGTCTTTAGTTCCTACACTCTCGACATTGAACTGAGCTAGATACCTATACGAAATACTTTCAACGTCGGAGTTCTTCAGATCCGGAATGAACACATTGACTGTGTAGGTTCCTGGACCGAAACGTAAATAGATTTCATCGTCAAATTGAAAGTCATTAACGGGAATAACTGACCAAGACAAGTCTTCTCCTTTGGCAGCTGACACATACAGATTCGGAACTTCATCCGCATCGATTCCGTGTTCATCAAGTGAACCTGCAATGCGATAGGTCAATTCCGCGGAATCTCCGCCCATGACTGGAGATTGAAAAGTGAACCCGTATTCGTCAAATAATGGATCTTTTTGAATTGAATGTACACCTAATTCGTTGCTGCTATCGATATAAATTGCAGTTCCTAATTGAAAATACTCCCCATCCGGAACATTAACGAGCAATTCATGGACCCCTTTACCAAACCATAAAGGAATCTCTATGGAAAACTCACCATTCTCAATCGATGCATAGTGAAGGGAGTACTCCTCATCTTTTCTCAGTTCGAAAAGAAGTTCATTGACTGAAAACTGATCTGGATTGACCTTTCCTTTTAAAGTGAAAGACTCACTGCCACTCGTAAATCCACTTTCAGGAGTGGTAATTTCCAATTCAGTATCCAATCCGTATGGAGTGTACGTAATTTCGCGTTGTACGATTGAATTCACGTTGAATACTGTAAAGTTCATCGCCTCATAGTAATAGTCGTCAGCGCGATCATTTGCTGGAAGTGAGACTGAAACACGATACTCACCTTCACCATGGAACAGCTGAGTTTCCAATTCGAATGCTCCATCTGTAATGGAAACATAATGCTCTTGGAACCCATCTGTTGGCACCGTCTCATTTTCCTCTATAAACATGATTTGAATATAAGCATACTCCGTAGTGAGCTTTTCAAGTTTTTCAATCGTTCCCTCTATGACAAGGTTTCCATTAACAGCGAAATTGGAATGAGCCGGCTTACTGAGCTTGGCGCCGATTGTGTCTGCATATTGCAGGCGATATAAAGGCTCCTCTGAAAGCTGTTCGTTCTTCAATTTCACAGCAGCTTCTAATGCCAACACCTGCTGATGAGATTCCGTCGATGCTGGCTCATTTTCTGCGGTTTCAGGGGAACAAGCGCTCAGCAGCAGCAACGCGAATATCACATAAAAGATGGGAGACACTGTTTTTATGGACATAGATTTCCTCCTTATGAAAAGTCAAAAGCCTTATGTAAAAAAGAGAGCATTTTTTTAGTAACATTTATTTATACGCTAGATTGTAATTAAAAGTTCAAATATTTAGATATTTTAATGCGTAAGACTGTGCAAGAAAGCGTCATGAAAGACAACCTTCATGAGACCTTCGTACACAGAAAACTTAATTCTTTTGTTGATGCCTTGCTTTGTCATCGTCAGGATTGTAAAAAGAATCTACTAAATTATAAATCGTGACAAGTTCATAAAGAATGATAAGCTCCGGCGGGAATTGTGTAGGATGGATTTCGTTGTTTTTTGTAATTTCTTCGTTATCTTCCCAGAAAAGAGCCGTAATTTTTTCTAATTGCAGCTGATGCCTTTCGGAATTATAGGCAGATGCATCGTGCAGGTCATTGGCAAGTTCTGATACAGCATGCATGATGATGTCACGTTCTGATATTGACCATGAGATCTTATTTAATGGCAAATGCAGAAGGTTCCCTATATGATAATCCAAATTATGCAAATAGGCCAGTTGCCGCTCAGCCATATGAAGCTGTTCTTCATTTCCTCCGATCCAAGGATGTAATTTGGATTCATCCCGTTGGAACCGAACTAAAGTTTCAGTCTTTAGAATTGCCTTATTCACTTGATGAATGCCAGACGGATTGACTGCAAATTCATTGTTTTCATCATATAAAATCGTTCGAAAAGTTTGTTCAAGCAGCGTTCCTGCCCGCGCTCCAATTTTTTGGATACTCTCTAAAATATCCCTTCGATAATCTGGCCGAAATACGATGATGTTGACTGCCGTAGATACGAACAACCCAGTAGTGGTAGTTCCAAGCCGGATGAAAAATGAAATTAAGTAATTGCTATGGATGACTTCAACCATTGCGACGGCTGTCAAGGTCGCAACGAGCAGGCCGGCCTGCAGATTTAGTTTATAACACGTTAAAATAGTGAAAACCGCAGCCAACGTATATGTAATCGGTGAATTTCCGAAAAGTGCTATGAACAACACAGCGTAGGCAGAACCAATAGCAGAAGCGGGAAATCGAACAATTCCCTTTTTGATTGAATCACTCACAGTTGGCTCAATTGTTACAATTGCTGTGATTACAGCAAATACTGGCGGCCAGTGGAAAAATTCGCAAATAATAGCTGTTAAAAATATAGCGATACCAGTTTTTACGATACGAATGCCGTGGAAATGAAAGTTCCGCATGCAAGTTATCCCTCCGAACACCTTTAGTTTAACACAGAAAAAACGCTGTTGTGATTGACTTATTTTGAACTTATAGCTAACAGCTGGGAAGTTTTTTACTACTGTGATTAAATTCAATATGTGATTAAAAACTACATGAAGTTAAAAAAGAAGTAATAAATACTCTGCTTTTGTATAATGGAAAAAACAGTGAAAATCGCGTTTGTTAATCTAAAGAATTTAAAAGACTTCAGGAGGATTGTGTGATGGCGTTTGGAATTAATCGTGCAGATCTTAGAACGTGGAAAGAAAAAGTAAGAAATGGGGAAATCGCTTTCCTCACACATTATTGGCTAGACGATCGTTTTCCTGGTTGTAAAACTGTTACTAAGGTAGGCTGTTCTGACTTAGATCGACTGATTGAGTGGGGAGAAGCTTATGGGTTGAAACCGGAGTGGATTGACTATAAAAAAGATTATCCGCATTTCGACTTGTTTGGAAAGGTTGAAGTCAAGGCTTTGTCGGATGCAGGTTACACAGATCGGATCATCCGTTTTAATTTAAACTAGAAGAAAAGCATCAAAACTAGATGCTTTTTTTTTTGGAGAAAATAATTATCGAAAAAATCGGACTATTGATTCGTAAATAGGGTATTAAAACTGTAGATTATGTAAAATTAATATATTAAATTATTAAAGCGTTAAAATGTATATGTTTTCTAATTAATTTCAAAATTCAAGGGTTGTAATTGAAGGAAATCAGAAGTATACTTCAACAGTTGCAATCATACTAGTATCTTAAAATTACATACTAGCTAAACTATCAAGCTAGCTGGCAGTATTAGAAGAAGTATTCAGTATCTTGCATACGTATTCGGTTTTATTCAAGATATTTACTGACTCACCACATTACATAGAGGGAGGAAAAACGGATGGCAGAAAATAATACGAACAAGCCAGGAAACAATGGACAAGCACCAGATCCAAGTCGCCGTGGTTTTTTGAAGAATTCAGGTATTGCAGTTGGAGGAGCAGCGGGTGGTGCACTTCTTGGAGGTCTTTTCACGAATCAATTCGGGAAAAAGGACGAAAAGAAATCTTCAGCTGGAAATGATAAAAAGACAGAGAAGCGTTTTGAAGAAGCGCGAATGTTTTTCACTCGGTTTGCTGATTTTGCAATTCTAGAACAAGCAACTGAACGGATTTTCCCTGAAGACAAAAATGGTCCAGGTGCAATCGGTCTAGGCGTCCCTTATTTCATCGACAAACAGCTAGCCGGTCCCTACGGCAACAACGTAAAAGATTACCGACAAGGTCCTTTTACGAACGGGAACGGAACTGCTGCAGATTCTAGCCTCAATCGTGGCGAAATTATCATTAATGGATTGCGTATGATGAGCGAAGAAAGCATGAAACGTTTCGACACGAAGTTTGATGAAGCATCAGAAGAACAGCAAACTGAAATCCTTAAAGACTTTGAAGCTGACAAAGTTAAAATCAAAGGAATCAGTTCCAAATCATTCTTTAAATTGCTGCGCACACTCACTTTAGAAGGCGCCTATTGCGATCCTTTATATGGCGGAAACAGAAACATGGAAGGCTGGAAGATGAAAGAATATCCAGGTTCTATTGCTTCTTATGCAAACATGATTGAAGAAAAAGAGTTCATCAAAATGGATCAAATCAGTTTAACAGACTATCAACCAAAATAATAAATGTTAGGTGTGAACAATATGGCAAAGATGTTACCTAAAACAGATGCTGTCATCGTTGGTTCCGGCTGGGCAGGCGGAATTGCAGCAGCTGAGTTATCGAAAAAAGGATATAAAGTAGTAGGTTTGGAAAGAGGTAAGGCACAAGTCCGTGAAGATTTCATCGGTTCAAAAGACGAGCTTCGTTATGACAGCCGTAAAGTCATGTTCCAGGACTTAAGTAAAGAAACATTGACGATTCGTAATACGACAGATGAAGTGGCATCACCTAACCGAAGTAATGATACGAATGCGATTAACGGAACAGACACGGGCGGTTCAGGTGTTCACTGGAATGGTATGGTGTATCGCTGGCTTCCGACTGATTTTGAAATCCATAGTAAAACAGTTGAAAAGTATGGTGAAAAGATTATTCCTAAGGACATGAGATTGCAAGACTGGGGAATTACATATGACGAACTAGAAACTTATTACGATAAGTTTGAAAAAGCGACCGGCATATCTGGAGAGCCCGATCCGTTGCGTCCTGGTCAGCGTTCTGATGATTACCCGACACCGCCACAAAAAGAAACGGAAATTATCCGTACATTCACGAAAGCTGCAAAAGATCTTGGTTATCATCCGTACCGAATTGCTTCTGCAAACCTTTCTGAAGGGTACACAAATCCAGACGGTGAGACAATTAATGGATGTGTGTACTGTGCATTCTGCGAATCATTTGGTTGTGACTTCGGAGCGAAAGCCGATCCGATTGCTACAGTTCTGGCAACTGCTTCAAAAACCGGAAATTATGAGTTGCGCAATAACGCGTATGCTGTTCGTGTTATACATGAAAACGGTAAAGCAACCGGCATTAAATATGTAGATACAGAAACAGGTGAAGAGTTTATCCAGCCTGCAGATTTAGTTGTAGTCAGCGGTTTTGTATTCTCAAATACTCGTTTAATGCTGTTGTCTGAAATTGGAAAGCCATACAACCCTAAAGATGAAACAGGTGTTATTGGGAAGAGTTTAACGGCTCACCAACGTAACTTAACGCATACACGTGTCCGCGGTTTCTTCGACGAAAAGAAATTTAATCGGTATGCTGGAACAGGTGCACTTGGTGTAACGATGGATGATTTCAATGTTGAGCAACTGGACCATAACAAATTGGACTTCTTACATGGCTTTTGCCTAAGAACATCTCAACGTGGTGACCGACCGATTTCGAATAACCATGTTCCAGATGGTACACCTTCATGGGGACCAGAATTCAAAGAAAAATCCCTATTTTATGCAAATCGCCGGATCGACGTGCAGCAGCAAAACGGAGCACTTCCTTGGCGCGAAAACTACATGGATTTAGACCCGAGCTATACAGATATATTCGGTGATCCGCTACTTCGTGTAACAAGTAAATTCCATGACCAAGACCGGAATATTGTTAAGTACGCGCATCAAAGAGGTAAAGAATTGTTAGAGCAAATGGGCGCTGACTATATCACGGTTCCTGACATTAACGAAGAAACGGAATTTGATAAAACTTCTCTATCTGACCATACAGGTGGCGGTGTGATCATGGGTGAAAACCCTGAAACCTCTGCTGTGAATAACTATTCACAAGTATGGGAAATGGATAACTTATTCGTAGTAGGAGCATCCTCGTTCCCTCATTTAAGCAGCTCAAACCCAACTGCTACTGTCGGTGCATTAGCTTATCGGGCAGCAGAAGGTATGATTAAGTTCTTGGAGAATGGCGGCGGCCAGTTAATCCAAAATGGTAAAGAAGCAACAGCTTCGACAAAAGGATAATTTGTAACATGCTTTAAGAGGAAAGAGCGGTAAAATGCCGCTCTTTCCTCTATACATAATTGAGTGAGGAAGTGTGCCTATGAAGGTGAAAACAGCGGTAATTCTTTTTGCAGCCATTCTATTTCTTAGTGCATGCAGCAGTAAAAAAATCGAAACAAATATGTCCGAAACAATTCCGGACTTTGAATATACGACACAAGATAACAAATCACTCGGCTTGGAAGAGTTAAAAGGGGAGTGGTGGATTGCTTACTTCTCCTATACGCACTGTACAACAGTTTGTCCGAGAACCACTGCTAATATGATTGGTGTCCAAGAAGAGTTGAAAGAAGAAGGTCTGACGCCCCGAATCATTTCTTTTGGTATCGATCCGGCAAATGACACGCCGGAAGTATTGACAGACTATGCCAAGGAATATGGAGCGGACCTAAACACGTTCACCTTTTTAACAGGGTATGACTTCGAAACCATCCGCACGTTATCCTTGAATACGTTTAAAGCGGTTTTAGATACGGGTGCATTGGACCAGCGCACGCATAGCTATTACTTTTACTTAGTCAATCCTGACGGGGAGATTGTTAAAAAGTATAATGGTTTAAGCGCAGAAGAGAATGGATTGCTTGTGGATGATGTGAAAACGGTTTTGGGGAAATAAATTCTATCGAAATACAGGATAAAATAAATTAAAACACCAAGTCCCTAACCAGAAAATACTGGTGGAGAGCTTGGTGTTTTATTTACCAATAACCATCGCTATCATAATCATTCCCGCACCTGGTTATAGTGATTAAAAATATTTATGAAAGTTCACCGTTATCTGCTCTTTAAGATTCAAAAATGGTAGACTTAAGGAAATTAGGACTGTATTCCAAGTATACGTCAAGAAAGGGATTGTATATAGAATGAGTGGAACCGAAGAGCTGAAAGAAAAGTCGATTAATTATCTTTCGATTCAATCTAAAAAGTTGACGGTTTTCAAACGTTCGCTGTTTGCTGCAGGAGCACTTGCAGCGATTGTGGGAGTAAGCGGATGCGTGGCGTCTGAGGACGCGACTGTTGATGAAAAGGCGGATGTCATGGAATCTGTGGATGGTAAGACAGAGGAAACCGTTTTACAATCTGATCAGGAATCCTATGTGAAGACAACAACCACAGCGTTGTCCATAAAGAATTTGGAAAAGCATGCATTCTACACGACTACACTGACTGCTGAAAGCAAACAAGTGAAACTCTTCGTACTGGCAGCGGATGACGGTGAAACGAAAGTGATCTTAAAAGAAGGGGAGAGCTATGCAGGTCATGAAGGGGATGAAATGTATGAAGGGAAGGTTGCATTCTATTTAGCAGATTCGGATGGGGATGAAGGATATTTGCAGAATGTAAAGAATTCAGATGTAGTTTTAAACTTGAGCGAGGAGCCTTTCGCATCTCATGAACTAGATAAGTCTGCAATTTTCCAGATGACGGACGTTGTCTCATCCGAAAACAAAGAACTCACACTTTGGACTGTTCGTTCAGGTGGACTCCTCCCTGTTCCAGTAGATGGAGAAACGGCGATATCAACTGCAACAAATCACATGAAGATTGTGGAAAATCGTTACCTTCAAACGTATGATTATTTCACTACGGATCCTAACGGATGGGCATTTCGAACGTATGAATGGAATTCTAAGAAATCCGAGTTGTCGCTGTATGATGAAACAGAATTACCTGTTGATGGACCATTCAAGTATGAAGGAATGGAAGACGATATAAGGGGATTTATCGAAAAAACAGTCGATAATTGGGAGCGGATTCCGGAGTACACGTATCCATTTCCTCATCTAACCTATCCAGAAGATTTACTCGAACGATTGAAAAATGGCTATATCTTAGACAAAGAATTGACATTAGATACTTCTATTGAAGCGTATTTAAAAAAGAATCCAAATCATTTGGGAGAATATGATGCAGAAGGCGCTTGGTTCTATGCCTTTCCAGACGGCCAATCCATCTATTTTGAACGCGGTGTCGATGATATTATTACAATCGAATTATCTGCTGGAAATTATACAGAAACTATATCTGAACTGAAAGAGATTTTAGGCGAGCCAGACTATGACTCGAAAGATGAACCTGCCAGTGAAGAAGAAGAAGGGTTAGTTGGTACGAATTATGATATTGGAGATTTTTTGATTTATAATTTTGAAGGATATGAAGTTCAAGTTACGTATAGGGAAGAGACGGTAGAATCCATTCGTATAAGTAAAAATGGACTTTAAAGACATCGCGTATAAAAAGAGTGCAGAGGCAATGTTGCTGCACTCGTTTTTTGTTTGCTATTTCAAACGTTGTATTTCGTCTGCCACTACAAAGGCAAGGTCTTCATTACCAAACATTTGGAGAACATCCAGCATCGTTTCGTTGTCAATATGAAGTTCTTCAAATCCATCATCACTTTCAATGACTTCCTTTAACACAGCGTTTGCTGCTTGTTCTGGATACGCTTTTTTATAAAGAAGCTGCGGGTCCAAGTTATGATTCGCACACCATTGCACAAACAGGCGAACCATGAGTGTTTCGTCTTCTTTATATTTCTGGATGATTTGTTCATCAATATTTTTGAATTCCATTGTGTGGACCTCCGTTGTGAAGTGTTGCTTATAAGTATATAGGATAATTGGAATTTCTTAAAAGAATG
The DNA here is from genome assembly GCF_033253705.1 of Sporosarcina aquimarina. Classification (GTDB taxonomy): domain Bacteria; phylum Bacillota; class Bacilli; order Bacillales_A; family Planococcaceae; genus Sporosarcina; species Sporosarcina aquimarina. The sequence continues at coordinate 339,371 of NZ_JAUBDH010000003.1, read as the reverse complement.
TCAACTTGAACCACCAGTGGGCGTACATATATTCAAAACGATCATCCTCATTATTGGAACAAATGAAAAGTTCAATACACGCGATGTAGTGTTTAATCTAAGCTTAGGACGCGTCGGAACGAAGCTACAGGAAAAATGTACAGAAGGAAAACCTAATAATCTAGGGACAAGTTGCATATAGTAGGTCTGAATACTGCCGGAGGATGTGATTATAATTATTGAGAGGGCATTGCTTTTCATCATTTTGCTGCGGGTTATTTCGGGAAGTATAGAAATTTCCGCCGCCGCATTAATGTACAAATTCAATGATTTGGAAAAGGCCTTCTACATCAACAGCATGCTAGCTTTGGTGGGCCCGATTATATTGGTTGTCACAACAGGAATTGCACTGAGCGGCCTCACTGACAAGATATCACTGACTCGAATGATTTGTCTTTTTGGAGGAATTGTTCTTATCCTTTTCAGTTTGAAGTCAAAGTGATCAGCACGGAACGAGTGATCTACATACGAAAAGGACTTGACACTTTGCTGTCAGGTCCTTTTTGGTTTCTTGTTGGGACAGATATCTCATATGCATGATTGGAAGGCTATAAATACATCTTAGTGCTGATTTGTTTCATGTTATTTCGTGTGGTTTTTCAATTTCTTCAACACGTATGAATTTCCAGACGACTGCCAATAAAATAATTCCAAGAATGCCGGCTGCGATATAACTGACATTCAGAAAATCCTTCATGGCAAGTGACATAACAGGCGGGCCAGCTGCGACACCAATGAATCGAGCTGAACTATAGAAAGAGGAAACTGTCCCTCGGAGCTCTTTTTTTATGTTTTCCGTAATAATGGCGTCGAGTGCGGGAAGAATAGCACCAATGGCAATACTGACGAGACTTGTGACTGCCAATAGCAAGATTAGTTTCTTACTCGTGAACCCGACGAAGACCACGCTTATGGACATCGTGATCAGACATGCAATCATGAGTTTCTTAATGGTTTTCAAATTCCCTTTGATTTGCCGGCCTGCGATGAATGAAGCAATACAGAGCAGCAAAAGGGGGATCGCAAGGACAAACCCTTTTTTTATGCCTTTAATATCGTGCACTTTCTCTAAGTTCTCTGAAAGGAAAAATAACGTACTGAATAGGATCAGCATAACAAGGACACCGTTCAAGAAAACGGTGTACAGCCATTTTCCTTCCACTTTGAAGACTTTTCTTGTGTTACTTAAAAACTCTTTCAATTTGACGGGTTCGTCTTTTTCTTTAGGAACTTTCACGCAGAAGAAAATGAGTGCAATTGATACTAAACTGAGCGCGGATATGGAGAAGAAAGGCAGGAACCATAGAATAGCTGCAAATATGGAACCTAAAATAGGGCTCAGTACTTTTCCGAACGTATTCGACGTTTCGATAATACCTAAACTGGAACTCGTTTTTTCTTCATCGTCTTGGTACAGGTCACCGACTAACGGCAGGACGATCGGCATCGCTCCAGCCGCTCCGATACCTTGCAGGACGCGGCCGATAATAATCATGGTAAACGGGTCATCCATCTTCCATGAAGCGAAACCGGCAATAAGCCCGCCAATCAGAGCTAAGACCAAACTTGGCAAAATCACCATCTTTCGGCCAAACCGGTCCGATAAATAGCCAGCAACAGGAATGAGGAAAATCGCTGCTACTGAATAGCTTGTAATGATCATGCTCGACTGAAAGGCTGTGATGCCGACTTTTTCCTCAAGTATGGGCAGCACTGGAATAAGCATCGAATTCCCCAGTGTCATAACTAAAGGAATAGAAGCGAGACTTATAATACACCATACACTTACCTCATCTGTATTTTTTTTCATACCACACCTCGGCTATTGTAATTTTTCCTAGTGAAGGTATGGTCTCCTTGTGACTGATTTTTATGCGTTTAAGTTTTTTTGAGCCATTTACTAATTATGTACAGAATGCATGCTTGCTTCTAAAATAACGCTTGATATGCCTGAAAGCCGAAGTAAATACCGAACCCAATCATGGAAATGGATGAAAAAATCGATACAACTGTCAACAGTTTTGAAGAAAATATTCGCCGTGCTCCGTTAGACAAGGTGGACATTATGAAATCGACTATCATGATACCGACTAATATGGCAAAACTGTTTAAAAGTATTTGGTAGCCCGACGCGATTCCTGCTGTCTTAGCAAGCATGGATCCATATATACCAAGCCAAAACAGAATGGTAATCGGATTAAGCAAAGACATGAAAAAACCGGACAGTATGGATTTTCGAAGACGGTCCTTTTTTACAGCTTTTACGTCCAGCCCTGTTTTGTTCAGTGTAAGTAAGTTTTCGATACCTGTGTAGAGAAGAACAAAACAACCGAACGACCAAAGGATGATTTGCAGTAAAGGGGAATCGATGAATTGTCCAATTCCAAAATAGACCATGGACATATACATAACGTCGGTAGCCAATGATCCAAGACTGAAAAACCATGCATGAAAAAAACCGTTTTTAATACCTGTATTCAAAAGAACGGTTTTAACCGGACCAACCGGCGCAGCTAAAGAGATTCCTAAAAAGAGATAGATAAGTATGGAATTCACAGATTCACCCTCCAATAAAGTGATTACCGTGTATTTTATTCAACAGCCATGAAGGATACGACTACCCTTTCAGTTAAATATTTTCTACGGAAGTCTTATGATAGTAAATCCGGCTAAAAAGTATACTAGAAGTTTGCGTGACCTATTCAAGTAACTTCAAAAGATGCAAGAATTATCAATAGTTCATGCCAAGGGTTTTAGAGTAGAAAAAGATGGGGACGTTACACACTTTCTGTTTCGGGTGAGCAAGGATTCAATTACCAATTGACAAAAATTGCGCCACGAAAGTATGTAGGGGAGGAAGGTATAGAATATAACACTCCATTCTATATTGATGGAGAGCCTGGGTAACCGATAAACGTAAAAGCCAGCAACCTCAAATTCTAAAGGTTACTGGCTTTTTAAGCTTAATATTTCTGCATATCGGACTGTACATAGTGGTAGAGCAGCTGCAGAGTACAAGCTAACGAATCTTCATGAGTGCGTTCAAACGCATGGGAAGAATCGATACCTGGTCCGATCAGCCCGTGAATAATATCGTGCCCTGCGCGAATAGCTGCGGAAGCATCTGAACCATAGTACGGATAAATATCCAGTTTGTACTCAATCTTATTTTTCTTCGCTAACTCTACTAATGAGTGGCGGAGTCCAGCGTGATAGGGACCGCTTGCGTCTTTCGCACAGATGGAGACTGTGTATTCATCCGTGGATTGGCCATCTCCCATTGCTCCCATATCGACAGCCAAATACTCCACTGTTTCTTCAGGGATATTGGAATTACCGCCGTAGCCGATTTCTTCATTATTTGAAATGAGGAAATGGGTAGTATACGGCAGTGTGATTCTTTCAGTGTGGAGCTGCTTAATAAGCTGAAGTAGAATCGCGACACTCGCTTTATCATCTAAATGACGTGATTTGATAAACCCATTCTCACAAATCTCAACGCGAGGGTCGAGTGACACGAAATCACCAACTTCAATACCTAACGCACGAACATCTGCTTCATTCTTCGCTTTTGCATCAATACGAACTTCCATATTGACTTGGTTTCTTTCCGCTTTGCCAGCATCTTTATAGACGTGTACAGACGTTTGATGCATTAAAATTGTTCCGGTTAACGTTTTACCAGAAGCTGTATGGATCTGACAATATTCTCCTTCGATGGAGTTGTAGTTATACCCGCCGATTAAATCGAGTCGCAACCGTCCATTGCTTTTTACTTCTTTTACCATCGCGCCAAGCGTATCGACGTGGGCAGTAAGCATCCGGTGCTCTTTGTCACTTTCACCAGGCAATGTTGCAATGAGTCCGCCCTTGCGATTGCGCTTCGTTTCTACGTTGAATTCTTTTAAATAGTTCTCAACAAAAGATATTACCTCGTTTGTATAGCCCGATGGACTTGGAATCGATACGAGTTGTTCAATAAGTTCTTTTGTTTCTGTTGTGTCTGGTTGATAGGTCATATGTAGTCTCCTCTCCAAATAGTTCGTCTCTCTAAGTTTATCGTTTTATAAGAATGGTCACAACTATTCGAGTGAAACAAATTCAAGCAAGCATTATAATTGTGATTCCACTTTAAATCGTATATGATTTAATCGTACACGATATAAATACAATTAAAGGAGTTTTTCAAATGAAACCACTTTACGAAACAACGATTATTAATACAGGCGGACGCGATGGTTCAGTCTATTCACCAGATAACATTTTCAATTTAGATGTAGCGAAACCAGCAGCACTCGGTGGGAGTGTCACGACTGCATCAAACCCGGAGCAATTATTTGCAGCGGGTTACAGTGCCTGTTTTAACAGCGCATTGGAACTTCAATTAGAAAAAGACAAAGTTGAATTTGAAAGCAGTGAAGTCATCGCGACTGTCGCACTTTATCCCGACCAGCAAGATCGCGGTGTGAAGCTTGGAGTTAAACTGGAAGTTACTATTGAAGGTGTAGATTTGGCGGTTGCAGAAGAATATGCACACAAAGCACATAACTACTGTCCGTATTCAAAGGCGATGCGTGGTAATATAGAAGTAGAAATTTCTGTTAACTAAAAGGAGGGGTTCGAGTGAGCACAATCTATGACTTTGAAGTTAAAAAGCCGGATGGCGAACTGTTATCACTGAAGGAGTATGAAGGAAAGCCTTTAGTGATTGTGAATACGGCCAGTAAATGTGGATTCACGCCTCAGTTTGGCGGTTTGCAAGAACTGTATGAAGATTATAAAGACCAAGGTCTTACGATCCTAGGTTTTCCTTGCGATCAATTCAATGATCAGGAATTTGAAAACATTGAGGAAACAACTGAATTCTGTCAGGTCAACTATGGTGTAACCTTCCCAATGTTCGCTAAAGTGGATGTGAACGGTGAATCAGCGGAACCGTTATTCACCCACTTAACTTCCGAGAAAAAAGGGATGCTCTCCAAGAAAATCAAATGGAACTTCACAAAATTTCTAGTCGATCGCAATGGGCAAGTAGTTGAACGGTATGCACCACAGACAGCTCCTGAAAAACTAGCAGCTGACGTGGAAAAACTGTTATGATGAATGATTTTTTGTCGCTGGACAAACAACTTTGTTTTGCTGTTTATGAAACTGCAGGAGAATTTAATAAATTGTATACCAGTGCATTAAAGCCATTTAAACTGACGTATCCTCAGTACTTAGTGTTACTGGCATTGTGGGAGAACGATCAAGTAACGATGAAACAGCTTGGTGAGCGGGTGAATTTAGGAACAGGAACATTGAACCCTATGATTTCCCGAATGCAAGAGAAAGGCTGGGTACGGAAAGAACGTTCAACAGAAGATGAACGGAAAGTTTACGTGGCGCTGGAAGAGAAGGCATTTGAAGAAAAAAGCAGCATTACTAAACGAGTAGCTGAAGAAATTCAACTATGCAACATCAGTATGAATGAGTACGGAGAATTAATGGAGAGATTAAATGAATTGCATAAAAAAATGAAACAGCGATCTAAGTCAATAGATGCGTAGACGGTAGCGTTTCATTGTCATATTGGAAAATAAGCAGAGACCCATGCAGCGGTTCTCTGCTTATTGAGATATAAAATGATCCTTATCCATAGAACATCCAGGCGATTAGCGGCCCAAGCAAGGACCCGAAAATTGCTGAAAGTGTCATGGCAACGGAGCTCAAGGAGGCTTCCTGTTCACCATATTCAATCGCTTTAGACGTTCCAATAGCATGCGTCGCCACGCCTAAGCCGATACCTCGGCCAAGTGTGCTGTCCAACTTGAAGAACGTTAAAAAATAGTGGCTGAGCAGAACTCCGGAGATGCCTGCAATGATGACAAAGACGGCTGCAAGTGCTGGAATACCGCCTACTTGTCCAGAAATCTGCATAGCAATCGGCGTCGTGATCGATTTAGGTAAGATGGAAAGAACGAGTTCTTTTGGAAACCCGGCACTTTTAGCGAGTAACATGCCGGTCATCATGCCTGTTACGCAGCCAGCCAAAATACCAGTGACAATCGGATATATGTGCCGCTTCAATAACTCTCTCTGTTTGTATAAAGGGACTGCCAGAGAAACAACAGCAGGCCCCAATAACTTATCGATCCATTGTCCGCCTGCCATATAGGTTTCATAGGGGATATTAAATGTAACCAAAATAAGTATTAAAGCAATCGTTGTCGTGATAATAGGCACTAAAAATGGCCAGTGAAATTTCATATACACGACATTCATTAAAAAATAGGTGACGATCGTTAATAGAATGAAGCCTGTAGCGGGAATGATCAGCTGCATTCAGATCCCGCCTTTCTCTTATCCATCCGCTTTGCAACGGATTGGCTGACGAAACTAGCGACACCCATCGTCAAGAACGTACTAATAATTGTGATGGGGATGAGCAGGCTCCCTTTACCTGAAAAGAAATGCCCGTAATTCATGACGGCAACAGTCGCAGGGATGAAGAATATCGGCAGCACCGATAATAGGGAATATGCGCCGGATTCAATCCATTTCAAATTCAGGATTTTTGTGCTTAGCGCGCCTAAGACGAGTAATAATCCAATAATACTGCCGGGGAGCGGGATATGCAGGGTCTCATGCAGCCAATTTCCTATCATATAAAAACTGTAAAGAACTGCGATTTGAATTAGCTTGATAAAGATCGTCATGGTTGGCCAATTCCTTCTTTCCTTCATTCGAATAAGCTTCTGTTTAAAATGGAACCACAAAAGCAGAGTTGAGAAGTTTTTTTCTCAATGTACCTAGTATAGTAAACGACCTCTGCCTAATGCAAAAGACATTGTTTTCAGTGTTTATCAAACACAATATAAGTGTATGTGCTTAATGTACGTCTAGTTTAAAGAAAGGCAAGCAGATTTCTTGAAAGTCAAATTAGGTCAGTGTAAAATGTAGTTAAGGTCAAAGATAGTCAAGGTCGATTTAGCCTTAATTCATGAATAGATTTTAAAGGAGGAACCAATTATGAGATGCCAACATTGTGAAAAAAACCAAGCGACGATGAGTTTACGACTTCAAATGAACCAACAAGCGATGCAGGTTAATCTTTGCCGTTCCTGCTTTCAACAGCTGCAAGGTCAACTAGGTAATGGGCAAATGCCGTCATTTTCAAGTGAAGGCAATCAGTCTTTCCAAGCCAATGGCGGAAAACACGCTCATACTCAAGTGAGAGAACAGGAAAGTCAGGAACCTAGTCTATTGGACGAATTGGGTAAGAATTTATCCGACGATGCGCGACAAGGGTTGATAGACCCAGTCATTGGTCGGGCTCAAGAAATTAAACGTGTAATTGAAACGTTAAATAGAAGAAATAAAAACAATCCGGTGCTCATTGGAGAACCCGGAGTAGGTAAGACAGCGATTGCGGAAGGGTTGGCTGTGAAGATTCACGAAGGTGACGTACCGGCAAAATTGCTGAACAAAGAAGTATATGTGCTGGATGTTGCATCACTCGTCACGAACACAGGAATTCGCGGTCAGTTTGAAGAGCGGATGAAACAACTGATAGAAGAATTGGAATCACGCAACGATGTGCTGTTATTCGTGGATGAAATTCACTTGCTTGTCGGTGCAGGAACTGCAGAAGGCTCCAAGATGGATGCGGGTAATATTTTGAAACCTGCATTAGCACGGGGCAGTTTGCAGCTGATCGGGGCAACGACGTTGAAAGAGTATCGTCAAATTGAAAAAGATGCTGCGCTTGAACGGAGATTCCAGCCGATCATTGTAAAAGAACCTTCAGCAGAAGATGCAGTGAAAATCTTGAATGGCATAAAAGATCGATACGAAAACTTCCACGGCGTACACTATTCTGATGAAGCTGTACAGGCGTTTGTGACATTATCCGGCCGGTACATCCAGGATCGATTTTTACCGGACAAAGCCATTGACTTGATGGATGAAGTGGGATCCCGTTTAAATCTAGAACTGAATGCATGTGATTCAGCTTCTCTTGAAACTCGATTGGAAGATGTGGTTCAACAAAAAGAACAAGCGGCAGATCACGAGGATTATGAAAAAGCAGCAACGTTACATGCTGAAGAAATGAGCTTGCGTGAAAAGTTGGATGCTGTTAAAGAAGCAAAAACAATGGATACTCTCCATGTAACAGTCGAAGATATCCAATTGATTGTAGAAGAGAAGACGGGGATACCCGTAACGAAACTACAAGCTGATGAACAAGCAAAAATGAAAGACCTTGCTGAAAACCTCGGTAAGAAAGTCATCGGTCAATCTGAAGCAGTCGATAAGATTGCTAAGGCGATACGCCGCAGCCGTGCAGGATTGAAATCGAAAGACCGTCCGATTGGGTCATTCTTATTTGTTGGTCCAACGGGTGTCGGTAAAACTGAAATCACCAAAGTGTTGGCTGAAGAGTTATTCGGTTCACGTGATGCACTGATCCGTTTGGACATGAGTGAATACATGGAGAAACATGCGATATCCAAAATCATCGGTTCGCCTCCAGGATATGTCGGTCACGAAGAAGCGGGTCAATTGACTGAACAGATTCGCCGCAATCCATATTCGATTCTGTTACTCGATGAAATCGAAAAAGCACATCCCGATGTGCAAAATATGTTCCTTCAAATCATGGAAGATGGCCGTTTGACGGATTCCCACGGACGTACAGTAAGTTTCAAGGACACGGTCATCATTATGACAAGCAACGCAGGAACTGGCGTAGCTAAAAAAGTGAGTGTCGGGTTTAATCAGACGGAGCATGAGTCCGTGACGATTCTTGAAACATTAAGTGATTATTTCAAACCAGAGTTTCTTAACCGATTCGATGCGATTGTTGCATTCAACGAGTTGACTGAAGATAACTTATTGGAAATTGTGGACTTGATGCTACTCGATTTACAAGAAGCGATCGAGGAAAACCAACTCGATATTACGATTTCCCAAGAAGCGAAACAAGCACTTGTGAAGTTAGGGTATGACAAACGTTTCGGGGCTCGTCCATTGCGTCGGGTAATCCAGGACAAAATCGAAGATCCATTGACAGATCTTCTGTTGGAAGAAGAAAGTTTAGGAAAAGTCACTGTAGATGTTGTTCAAGAAGAGATTGTAGTACAGCATGCTTAATGCAGTGCTGGATATGTTAGAGATTTCAGTGGAAAGTTGAACGAACATAGTGAAGAGCCATCTATTGCTTACGCGCAATGGATGGCTTTTTACTTTGTGGGCAGGTTATGCGTAGTGATCTTATCTTTCATGCAAATCAGTTCTCTAAAATGAACGATTAAGAGTGAACCTCCCATGAAAACGGGTATGGCAGTTTAAAGGAAGTCCTATTAGGTCAAGCTTTTTTCAGTACTTGGAAATCTGATAATTTGTGAATACAGATAAGAGGGAGGAATTCTTTATGGAAAGAAGTTCGTCAACTGAACGTTTTCAACCGATCACTTCACAAAACAGCAATGTAGGGGTTGAAGTGACATCTGATCTATATTGTTATACTGTACAAATTGTCAATGTGATCTTTTATGGGAAACCCGGCGACGAAGAGTGGGTGCTGATTGACGCGGGTATGCCGAAGTCCAGTGAAAAGATAATGGAGGCAGCTGCCGCACGTTTCGGTCCAGGCCGACCGCCTAAAGCGATCATTTTAACGCATGCCCACTTTGACCATGTAGGGGCACTGATCGACCTGCTTGAAGAGTGGAAGGACGTCCCTGTGTATGCGCACGAATCAGAGTATGCCTTTATCACGGGTCAGCAAGATTATCCGAAGCCCGATGCTTCTGTAGAAGGCGGGATGGTCGCCAAGATGTCGTTCATGTTTCCGGGTGAATCGATCAATATCGGAGATCGCGCACATGTGCTGCCTACAGACCATTCCATACCTTACATGCCAGGATGGAAATGGGTCCACACGCCAGGTCATACAGCGGGACACATTTCGCTGTTCAGAGAGACGGATCATGCATTGATTGCAGGAGATGCGTTCGTCACCGTGAAACAAGACGCGCTCTACAAAGTGATTACACAGGAATTGGAAATGAATGGCCCGCCGCGCTATTTGACACCAGATTGGGAAAGTACGGAGCTATCCGTCAAGAACTTGGCGGCCCTGCAGCCTGAACTTGCAATTACCGGACATGGGGTGCCTGTGACGGACATGACTTGGCTGCAAACTAATTTAAGGCAATTGACGAGTGACTTCAAAGAGCTGGCAGTTCCGGATCACGGAAAGTTTGTGGAGGAATGAAACATCGACATGATATGTGAAAAGTAAAAAATGCATTGTAAGTAACCATTCGGTTTGGCTGATAAGTCAAACTGTATGGTTACTTTTTGTTTAATGCATTAGCTAAGAACTAATCAGATATTTACATAGGCTTGTGTGACTGACTGTTGTATGATGGAGTTTGTAAAATACATAGAGATGCAGTAAGGAGGTGGCGGAATGGAAACACAACCGGGTCTCAACGTCTATTTGATGACGATAGCAGGGGCAGCATGTTGGGGACTGATCGGTCTTTTCATAGCTCCGCTGTACGCACAAGGTTTCACACCATGGGATGTCGTGGCGATTCGTGCAATCTTCAGCTTTATCTTTTTATTACTCATTATGGTCCTATTCTATCGCAAACAGTTGCGAACTCGATTAAAAGATCATCTCTTTTTCGCATGTGCGGGAATCTTCAGCTTGGCATTCTTCAACTATTTTTATTTTGAAGTGTTTTCTCAATCGAATTTGTCATTGGCTGTAACGTTACTCTATACGGGTCCTTTGTTTGTCACGATTCTATCACGTATTTTCTTTAAAGAACCTTTAACGACCCGTAAAGCATGGGCACTCGTTTTTGCGATTACTGGATGTGCATTTGTCGTAGGATTGGTTCCCTTTGGACAACAAAGCATCCCAGGAAAAACACTGCTAATGGGCGTACTTTCAGGTTTTTGCTATGCGTTGTACAGTATTTTTACAAAGCCGGTGACGAAGCGTTATTCAGCATTGACGATTACAACCTATACGTTTTTGTATACGAGCATCTTTATGTTAGTGACTAGCGATATTTTAACAAAGGCAGACCTATTCCAACATGCAGATGTCTGGGGATCCGCTTTGCTGCTAGCTCTGGTTTCAACGGTAGCCGCATATGTATTGTATACGTCCGGCCTAAAATATTTGGAAGCAGGCAAGGCATCCATTTTAGCGACCATTGAACCGATTGTAGCTGTGCTGATGGGAGTCTTATTTCTTGGAGATTATCTGCATGGATGGCAAGTGCTTGGGATTGCGTTAGTTTTGTATTCTGCAATTCTGGTGGCGGGCAGAAGGAAGAGGAATGACTTTCCTGAAAAATAGGGCCTTATGCGGTGGACCAGTGTATACGCATGATGTGTTAAATAGATGACCTCCATATGAAACCCTTGTTGAAGGATTTTATATGGAGGTTATTTTTAAAGTGTGCGAGAAAACAATCCTTGCAAGTATAGCTGCATCAGCTGTCGAATTTGCTATAAGGTACTGTGTATCAATGATTGAATGTTTTAAATAGACTTTGATTTCTTATTACATATATTGGTACAATAGGAAGAGGAGATGAAATGATAAATAATTTAATTAAAGGTTAAAGATTTTGTTAATATAGCAAAAGCTACTAAATATATGGGGGCTGTTGCATGCAATCCATAATTGAATTGATAAGTAATATAAGCATACTGATTTTCTCTTTTTTAAAGGAAATTACAGAAGAGGAAATCGAAAAGAATCTATCGTATTTAAAGCGAGAAAATTGGTTTCAGACATATCTGGAAGACGATAAATATAACGATTTGATTGTTAATAACATCAAAGTTCGTCACGTGATCGGTGCTTTTAATCTCGGAAAAATGTCGCGACTTAGATATTACAGAAAACATCAGAATAGAATTGAACTGGCAATGGAAAAGTATTCCTGATTGTTTACTGGTGAAAAAGCAACGTGAAATTATTGTGGGCAATTCAAAATAAGATCCGCGCTTCAAACGAACCATTCAATAATGGAATCTGTATTTAGGGGGGAGAGGTATATAATGACAACTTGCCAAAATTGTAATGAAAAGTGGAATTGGAAACAAACGATGAAAAATACGACAACGCTGAACCCTGCAATGACTTGTCCAAAATGCGGAGAAAAACAATATCAAACACAAAAATCTAAAAAGAGAATAAGTTTTCTAACCATGATTATTTTATTACCCCTACTGATCCAAATCTTCTTTGACATACCGGCAATTATCTTACTTAGCTTACTTCCTTTTTTTACTGTCATCATTTTTCTTTTATATCCATTCTTTGTGGAATTGAGTAATAGGCAAAGGTACATAGGCTGGTGAATACTTGATACAAAAATGGAGGGAAATTCACTCATAAAATCCGTGCTTTAAACGGACCAGTTAACGCAAAAGGAGGAGTTTGATTATGCTTATTCTTACGGTAATTATACTAACTTCATTTCTAACTCTAATCACTTTATTATTTACCACGAGCGATGAGGGTAAAGTTTAGAAACGGGGGATTTTCTGTAACACGACTATGTCGCAATCGGGCCATTTAGTAGGTAAAGCAGATGTATAGTCACTAACGTCCAAGTGATTGGAGGAATGAATCCATGAATATAGTAATTGAAAAGTTAAAAGACACAGATGCTGAAAGTTTATATGAATTTGAAATTGAAAACAGAAAATTTTTTGAAGATATGGTACCGTCTCGGGGAGATGACTTTTACAAGCCAGAGGGTTTTAAAGTAAGGCATGAATCTCTGCTTGAAGAACAAGACAAAGGATTTTCCTTTTTTTATTTAATAAAGGATAAAAATGATTCTATTCTTGGGAGAATAAATTTAGTTGATATTGATGAAACCGAAAAAGTAGGATTTCTCGGCTATAGAGTAGGACAAATCCACACTGGAAAAGGTGTAGCTAAAAAAGCATTGTCATTATTACTCAAAACAATAGTTGAGTTGGATATAAAAAAAGTTAAGGCAAAAACAACCACCAATAATATAGCATCTCAAAAGGTTTTAGAGCAAAATGGTTTTGAACATACAGAAACTAGTCCGAAAGAATTTGAAATGAATGGCCAGATGTTGAACTTTGTTAATTATACATGGATAAATAAATCATCGTTTTAATCACCAAACGGGCGCGATTGTGATGTAAACGATTGCGTCCAGATCACGTAAACTGGCCAAATTGTTAAACAAGCCTAAGTAAAATTTATAAGATATAGGGGTAAAAAAATGTATAGTCCGAAATGGAGTAAAGTAAAAAAACAATTAAAAAGTTTCACCTGTGATTCATTAAAAGATCGGATTGACTTTCATATTATTAATTATCGCAAAGCCCATGACCAGTTGGGAAGGGCTGTTATTACAGTTGATAAAAAAGAAATATTAAGTATGTGTACAATTACTGCCGAAAGAACAATGTATAGAAAAGACTGGGATATTAGGGAGAAACAAAATATTGAATATGATATCGATGACCAAAAGTTAAATTTGGAAGTTGGATTGCAAGCTCATGAAATAATTAAAGCGGAAGGAATCCTAGCGCAATACGATTTTTTTGATGCATTGGAAGAGTTCTTGAACTCTCCAATAGAAGCATCTTTAAGGTCACATGATGTTGTTACAAAGATCCTTACTTTAATTGACCGACGAGTAGGAAAAAGGACATTGCAGAAACTCAATAGCTCTATTAAAAGTGAGCATGAAAGTATTAAATACTTTTTCAAATTGAGGTGTGATGCCGAAGGGGTAAGTTTCGATTAAGAAGTCTTGGTTATTCTGGAATCGGGGGCTTTTCTGTGACACCACTATGTCGCAATAGGGCCATTATGTGAGTGAAGGATCGTTGGTATGGGGACCAGCTGTTAGATAATAGCTGTACTTCCCATTGATAAACTTAAAATACTAAGATGAATTTTTTATTTGTATTGGATGGGTTTGATCGGTAAAATAAACTGAATAATTAGTCTGTTATGTCACATTGATACAAAGGATGTGAAGGAAATGAAGAAAATTTATGGAGTTTATATTCTACTTGGTATCTTATCTTGGACTTTGATGTTTTCAGGGATTTTTAAATGGGCGGGAATTCCTACTTTCGATAAGATTCTAACTGCTGTTTTAGGTGAAGCAACTGCTATTACTAATACGCTGGCAATTGTAATCACTGGAGCTATCGCTGCATTAATTATTTTTGCATGCTTAAAGTTAACAAGGAAAGTAGGCAACGCATCAGTTTAAATTGATTTTATTAGACAAAAGGGCGTCGCTTTGAATGGGAAAAGACGCCCTGTGATACATAATCAGGGGCGATAATTGAACACAACCGTTTCGCAATTGGGCTATTTAGTTTAGGAAACAATAGTTTGAAGCATATAAATTATCTTCACATCGAACAATTCAAGGGGGAGATTGTTTGAAAAAAATAGCATTCACTTTAATATCACTGTTATTCTTATTAACTGCTTGCCAAGCAAATGATCCCAATGCAATTATACTGGATGAGGTGCTAGCCTCATTTGAAGAACAACAATTGTCACTAAAAGAAAGCAAAGCTACTAAGAATGACAATATATTCGGAATGAAACTTAATGGGGTTAGACCTTCTTTTTATGAATTGGATGGAAAACAGGTTTTAGTTTATATTTATAATTCAAATAATCAACGGGAAAAGGGTTTGGAAGATTGGCGTAAAAAAACAGCAAGTATGGATACGGTCTCATATAAAGTGTGTGAGGTTAATAATGTATTGCTGTTTTATGTTTATGTAGACGAATACCTTAATAGTGAAACAGACAGTAGAATACAAAATGTTGTGACTGGATTAAGTGACAGTTAATTATATCATTAGCCTGTATTCAACCAATCGGGGACATTTCTCGAAGAAGATTTGCACCTTTTTCAGTAATAAAGCTATTTTGTTGGACTAATAAGGTGAAATAGGTAAGCTGCGTGCGTTGTACAAAGGGGTGTTGAGGTGAATATAATTGCGTGGTTGATTGTTGTATGTGAAATAGGGTTTTGGCTTGTTATCATTTTAGGCCTATTGACACGATATATTCTTAAAAGGAATAGATTAGGATTGTTTTTCCTAGCTTTAACACCTGTCATTGATTTAATTTTATTAATTGCTACTGGTGTAGACTTGTATCGCGGTGCGACCGCTACCAAAGTGCATGCAATTGCTGCTGTGTATATTGGGATATCTATCGCATTCGGTAGGAGTATGATTGAATGGGCTGATATACGTTTTCAATATTATGTGATGAAAAAAGGATTGAAGCCGGTTAAAAAATTTGGCATTGATTATGCCAAACACTATTTTAAGAGCTGGGGACAACATGTGCTTGCCTTTCTAATAGGAGCCGGAATTTTATTCGTCTTAATTTATTTAATAAACGATTCTTCTCGAACAGAAGTGTTGGATGGGTTTCTAAAAGTATGGACAATTGTGTTGGGGGTTGATTTTTTAATCGGCATAAGCAATTTTATTTGGCCGAAAAGGGCAAAGCGGTAGCACAATTCAATAATCCCTCAATCGGAGACAGGTATTGAAGATCCAGTGTGCCCGTATCGTGCCAAATTGATGAGGAAGAGAAGATGATTTTTGATGACAATTGAATCTTTACAGAAACGAATTGCGTAAATAAGACAAAGGAAGGGAAATATTATCTCAAATAAAAATGTAAAATCGTTCAAAGTGTCATTCATTAGTTTTTTGTTGCTACTTACTGGGGGATTACTCGCTGCCTGTTCTAATGCCGAGGCAAGGGATCCAAATGTGGGTATTGTCGAAAAAATCCTTGAGCTTCAGTTCAACGGTCCTGATAAAAAGATGATGGATTTGCTTGATAATCCTGATAACACAAAGATTGTGGATGGTAAGCAGGTCAATGAGAAGTTCGATAAGTACATCACAGAAATATATGGAGATTATTTTACAGAAGACTATCTAGTCCCATTTCTTCAAATATCAGCTCTGAGATATCAAACTGCGGCAGAATTTTCAGGTTACAAATTAAGTTTGAAAGACACAGTCGTTAATCAACCTGAAAAGGATTCGAACAGATATACATTCACTGCAACTGTCGGTTATACAAAAGATGGTGAGAAAGAAAGAACAGCAGATGTTTCGGGAGTTGTTTTGTTCTCTACTAAGGAAAAAGGTAAAATTGGCAAGTTTGAATATGGTAAAGACAACGGACTATCTAAAGAATTATTCTTTTCAGACGAATAAAAGTCTTCTTCAATCGAGGGTAATTGTCGTATTGGAAATGGGCTTGTGTGTATGAGTAAGTCGCATATATACATGTCTTTTTTTATGTACTAAAACGTCCACCTACCGCTCTATAACATCTAACAGAAGAACCTCTTAACTCTATTTTGGTTTCTAGCTAACAGCTGCTACAGTCTTATCACACGCTATTAAAAAGTTGTAACAGCTCTATAGTAAGCTGACCAATTGAAAGATAAGAAATACAAATAGTACACATTCCTATACGTGTATAAATGGGAATATGTTACACTGATAGGGTAGGCTGATTATTCAGATATTCAATTAAAAAGCCATAGTTAGAACTTTGTCAACAGATTGAAATAATGTAAAATCCTTTGTTTCGAAAAAAGAGTAGGAGCTGTTTCACTTTGCCCAAAACACTACCAGGTAAAATTTCAGCATTTTTTTTAGTGATTTTTATTTTTGAAATACTGTTTTTCCTATTCAATATATATAAAGAGAATCCACTAGGTGCAATAACGAATGTTTTGTTAATAGCTCCTCTGCCAGCTATTTTAGGGTTGATTTTCGGAGTGATTGGAACTATAAAAGAAAAAGATAATTATAAAGTAATCCCAATTATAACGTTAATTTCAAGCGTTTTATTTATTGCTTTATTTTTAACTATACTACTTGGTTTTAAATTTGGTGGTTAATTAATTTAGTTCGATTAACGAGGGCAATTCTGTATCTTGTGATTTTAAAGCTGTCAAAGATGGTATTAACAGATCTGTCCTAGGGCAATCTCTCGAAAGAGATTATGACCAAGGGGAAAACAAGAAATCCTGGCTGGATGATGATTTGGATAATTAACGATTTGTCCTCTAATTGCAATTGAGCTCTAAAAGAGCATGGAATATGCTTTAAATGGACTAATTCGCAGCGCAAGGAGAGGATTATAATGACCAGAGCAAAGCAGTATTTTTTAGGGTATTTTCTCTTATTCCCAACAATTTTTGTGATTAGCTCCTTTTTGTGGCGATTTATTATTAAGAGCAATGACTTTTTGATTGTTTTAACGGATTCTTTATCAATAATAGCAATATATTATTTCATCGTGAGCATTTTCTTTGTTGTTCGTATGAAATAATATGCTGTACTGGAATTGTCATCAGTACCATACAAGAACTAGACCGTTTAGTAAAGTACTCCAAAAATTAATTAAAAAGGTGATAATTTGCCATTTACTATATATATGATAATCATTAACACTTCATTTTGGCTTATTCTCAACTATGGCGTAGCTTATGGAAGTCGTTTGTTACCAAAAGTCATTTTTCAAAACAATTTCTTTTTCAAAGAAAAGTCATTTGAAAGACAACTATACAAATCAATAAGAATTAACACATGGAAAGATAAATTACCGGCTATGAATTCTACTCTTAAAAATTTAAAAAGCGAACTAACTCCTGGATACCTAGATAAAGTGTTTATGCAAACATATTATGCTGAATTTGGGCATTTAACCATAGCAATACTAGGTTTTCTTTCTATAGTAGTGAACCCACATGAGTATTTTATGTTGGCCTTTATTTGTTCCATCGTTAATTTCTTTATACATATCCCCTTCTGCTTAATTCAAAGATATAACCGACCGAGAATAGTTAAAGTGAAATCTAGAATTGAAAATAATTCTTTTTGTTTGGCCTCTAGAAGGTCGATATAAACTGGACTCTATGGATTGGTCCTAAGAAGGGAATAACGCAAACGATGAGAATTGCTAAATAATTAGAGGTTTTTCTTGCAGGGCGCTTGTGTTATAGCAGCATCAAATTGAAAGCGAAGGTGTGACAGTATGGCTATTGTTTTTTGGGGATTGTGTATAATCATAGGATCTGGTTTAATATCTCATTCGCTTGATAACAAAAAGAAGGTTAAGTACAGATACGAGTTTATTTCAGTAAATGAAAGAAACGTAATTATATTTGATAAGAAAACAGGTAGTTACTGGCAGAAGTTAATTGAGGAAAGCGATGGAACGATTGATTGGCAAAAAAAAGAATCTCCAATTGCAAAACAGGAACAACGTTAGCTTATTAACCATTAATCGGGTGCATTCTTGAAGAAGAGTTGCACCCTTTTTCGGTTATAAGACCAATTTGTAATGAACGTACTTTAAATATTAGGAGTGAGGAACTGTGATTTTAGGATTGAAAAGAGGGGAAATAAAAGTAGTTGAGCCCCAAATAGGTTGGAAGGATGAATTCTATAAAACACAAAGAGAAATCAATGCTGCAGCTGGAATCGATTTTGAATGTATTGAGCATATAGGGAGCACTTCAATTCGCGATATTAAAGCTAAACCGATGATTGATTTTGCTGTTGGCGTAGATGATATAAACAATGTACCTTCTTATATCTTTGAGAAGTTAAAGGGGATCGGTTTCCACCGTCTTCGTGTAGTCCTTGAAAATGAAATAGTTATAGCTCGGTTCACAGACGACACATTTGATATCAAAACCCACATTATTCATTTGATAGAATACCGAGGGAAAAAGTGGAACGATTTAATTTCATTTCGTAACGCACTTAATTCCTCAGGAGAATTAAGAAAAGAATATGAAGGAGTCAAACTTAGTTTTCTACAAAATGAAACTGGTGATATGAATGACTATACACAGTACAAAGAAGGATTTATTCTTAAGGTTTTGAACGCGAACAAATAAAATGTACAATCAGTCATTTTGTTATTCTTTATATTACAGTTCTTCAGAATCGACCTTCTTATAATTTACCAGACATGTGCAAATGGAGAAGAAGGTTTGTACCTGAAAATGGCTAAAATCCTATGTGGAATTGAACGTTTTCATTAAATACTTGAAATGGGGAGAGTATGTGTTATTGGCCTTCATATTAGTGATTCTGGTCGTGTTTTTGTTTGACTTTGCAAAGATCAGAAAGCAAAACGATACAGTGATTGAACAAAATGAAAAGATAATTTCTCTTTTAGAGGAAATTAGAAATAAGCAATAGCTATCTTTTACGAAGATCACCACAATGCAATTGGCTGCGTCTATTATTTAGCTACTGGCGGCGCCAACCAAAAAAGAATAAAAAAATAAGGGGGAGAATAGCAAAATGCTGTCACCCCCTAATTTTCGGTTATACGTTATTGAACTTTATCCTCAACTTTTAGATCGGCACCGGTTCCAATCTTATCTAGCACAAACGCATACAGCGACGCAACTTCCTTCAATTGGTTCAAACGACCGGATTCGCCGAAGTGGCCGGCTCCCATATTCGTTTTCATGACGAGAATATGATTATCGGTTTTCAGTTCTCTCAAACGTGCGACCCATTTAGCGGGCTCCCAGTATCCAACACGCGGATCGTTAAGACCTGTTGTCACATACATATGCGGGTAGCTTTTCGCTTCTACATTGTCGTATGGGCTATAGGACTTCATGTAGAAATACGCTTCCGGCTCACGTGGATCTCCCCATTCGTCCCATTCAAGTGTAGTGAGGGGAATGGACGTGTCGAGCATCGTAGTGACGACATCGACGAATGGTACTTCAGGTACAATCACGTTGAACAAATCACCTGACATGTTGGCGACTGCGCCTGCAAGCAATCCACCTGCACTGCCTCCACGAGCTGCCAGCTTTTCGGAAGTTGTATAGCCTTCCTCAATTAGATACTTTGCTGCCGCTATGAAGTCAGTGAACGTATTCCGCTTATTTTGCATCTTTCCGTCCTCATACCACTGTTTCCCCATCTCTGATCCGCCGCGTACTTGTGCAGTGACAAAAACAACGCCTTTTTCTAAAACGGGCAGACGATAAGGACTGAAATACGGTTCACTATTGGCGCCGTATGATCCGTACGCATAGAGAATAATCGGGGCGGGTCCATGATCGAGAGCCCCTTCTTTATAGACGAGGTTCAATGGAACTTTTACTCCATCTTCCGCTGTCGCCCATACCTGCTTTTGTCTGAATTTCGAAGGGTCATATTCTCCACTGACAGGCGCAACTTGAATACCAGATCTTACACCATTGTGCAAATCTAATCCGAAAGTTGTTTCAGGTGTCAGCATCGATTCGAAACTGAGTAACACTTCTGATGCATCATAGTCCTGATTGGATTTAACGGAAACAGAATAGATGGGTTCATCCCATTCCATTCGTTCTAATTGTCCGTCTTTCAGTTCCCATAGCTGTGTCAGTCCGTTCTCTCGTCCAGCGACCAGCAGCTTTTCCCGGAAAGGATACAGTGCTTGCAGATAACGTTTTTCATCGTAGTCAACGAGGTTCTCCCGTGCTTGCAAATCACTAATAGGACAGCGCAGCAATTTGAAGTTTTGTGCATTTTCGTTCGTCAGAATCAGTAAGTTTTCACCCCAATGTTCCACGTCGTATTCAATCCCAGTTCTTCGTGCATCAACTAGTTGGAGAGGGGCAAGCGGAGAATCTGTATCTATCAAACGGACTTCACTGGTTGTTTTCGATTTCGCGTGTATAATGATGAATTTCCCACTTTGAGATTTGCTTATGGAAAGCGTGAACGTCTCATCTTTTTCTTCATAGATCAGCTCGTCCTGATCCGTGTCAGTGCCTAGACGGTGCCGCATTAACTGGCTCGGCCTTTCCGATGCATCTACAGTGATGTAGAAAATATAGTCTCCACAGCGGCTCCACTCCACACTTCCGTAAATGAAAACATCCGGAATACGGTCTGTCAGAAGCTGTCCGGTTTCCATGTCTTTGATGAAAACAGTATATCGATCTGTCCCATCGCGATTTTCTAAATAAGCGAGGAGGTTCTGATCTGTATTCCATCGAAGTGCTGTGACACTTAAGTAATCGCTTTCTTTTGCTAATTCGTTCAAATCGAGCACGATTTCCTCTGTTGCTTCAGGTAAAAGTTCTCGAGAAGCTGCTTTCTTCCGGGCATAGATTGGATATTGCATCGTCTTGTCCAAGCGTGAATAGGTGAAGTAGGGTCCATGCTGAACAGGAACCGCAACTTCTGACTCAGGAACTCGATCCACCATCTGCTGATAGATTTCTTCGGTTTGTTCCTTTAGAGGCTCCATCATCTCGTTATAATATCGGTTTTCACTTTCTACATACTCGATGACCTCCGGATTGTTGCGGTCCTTCAGCCAATAATAGTCGTCTTCGCGCACATCTCCATGCAATTCATGGGGATGGGGGAACCGTTTTGCAATAGGTGGTTTCATGCTTGATAAGCCCCTTTCTTCGATCTATGAAATTAATTCGTGATAGAGACTGGTAATCCCTTCCTTAACCTATGAGAAATAATTTAGTTGACGTGTTTGAATGAAGCCAGTATTTATGAATAGAAATAAAAGACCGGATCAGTATCCAATACCTAGATCCGGTCTTTCCTTCGTTACCTACTAATCATTAGAGGTGATCATCTATTCAGTTTTAAGGTTTTCGAACATTAGCAAGCGTAGATAGATGGATTTCATCTTCTTTCTGAATGACAGAAATACTCCCATCCGTTTCTAAAATGACAGCTTTTGCTTCATCCAATGAGCTCAGCCCATTGGAGCGGGCTGCCTGAAGAATCTCAACTTCCAGGATACGTTCCTTTTTCATCGTGTTCTTTAAATATTCACCTTTATAAAAGAGTAACTGAGGATTCGATTTGATAAGATCACTGACTTTACGAGATCTGACGGATAGCCAAGCAACGACATATTGCATAATTATCAGAATGGAAAAAGCCGTTAGACCCTCTGCAAGTGCCACTTTTTTACTTAATAGAATCGTAGCAAGAATCGAGCCGAGTGCAACGGTGACGACAAGGTCAAACGCATTCATTTTCGACAGAGTGCGTTTTCCGGAGATTCGCAAAATGATGATAAGCCCAACATAACTGAAGAACCCGACTGCCACTGTCCTTACAATCGGTTCCCATCCATTGAAAAACATAGTTCACCTCGAATTTAAGACGTTGTATAGAAGGGATTCCCTATGAACGTTTCACTAAAACCAACGCGGAATTCGGTCGTGAGGCATACTCCAAACCAAACCATCATAGAGTAGCTAGCGAGACATCAATTCACGTGATTATAAATAAGGCAGGTGATTTTTTTGAACTATCAATCGAACCGTTTGGGACAAATCCCCCCGTATTTGTTCGCAGAGATCAATAAAAAGAAAGCTGCGATGATTCAAGAAGGGGTAGATATTATCGATTTAGGGATCGGGGATCCTGATTTGCCTACACCTCCGCATATTGTTGAAAAGTTAGTGAAGGAAATGCAAGATCCTGCGAATTTTAAATATCCCAGTTTCATAGGGTGTCTTGAATACCGACAGTCCATTGCTGATTTCTATTTGCGGCAATACGGTGTGAATCTCGATCCCGAAACAGAAGTACTAGCCCTTATCGGATCAAAAGAAGGGATTGCCCATTTAATTCCGACGTTAGTCGATCCAGGGGATACGGTATTGATACCGGACCCGAGTTATCCTGTCTATCGGATGGCAACTTTGCTTGCAAACGGAACTTATTACGACATGCCTTTACTGAAAGAGAATAATTTCGAACCGGATTTCAGTGTGATTCCTCAAGAAGTACTTGGTCAATCTAAATTGATGTTTTTAAATTATCCTGGAAATCCGACTTCAGCTACAGTGGATATTGACTTCTTCGAAAAGGCAGTTGCTTTTTCAAAAAAACATGGTATTCCCATTGCGCACGATTCGGCTTACAACATGGTGACGTTTTCGGATTATAGTGCGCCGAGTATTTTGCAGGTAGAGGGATCCAAAGGATGTTCAGTAGAATTCGGTTCGCTTTCGAAAACGTATAATATGACGGGTTGGAGAATCGGATATGTAGTAGGGAATAAAGAAATCATCAAAGCACTATCCGTCCTTAAAAGTAATACGGATACTGGGCAGTTTACACCAATCCAAAAAGCTGCGGCTTTCGCTTTAGATGCTGACCAAAGCTGTGTGACATCGCATAATCGGATATACGAAGAAAGAATGTCGGTCGTATTGGAAGGACTAGCCTCCATCGGAATAGAAGTTGACCCGCCAAAAGGAAGTTTCTTCGTCTGGGCGCCTGTTCCTGAAGGCTTCAATTCCACGGAATTCGTCACACATATTTTAGAGAAAACAGGGGTTATCGTAACACCTGGTAATGCGTTTGGACCAAGTGGAGAAGGGTATTTCCGCATCTCTTTATCGGTTCCGAATACACGATTATTCGAAGCGATTCATCGCATTCAGGAAAGTATTTAGCAGATACGTAAAATAGTGAAGGAGGCAATAAATATGGTCAATCGAAAAGGGATCCAAGTGGTTCATTTGAATAAAAAAGGAACGAAAACGATACAAGGGGATGACACTAAAAAACTATTGAATTACATCGACGGTGAATGGTGTGAGTCCTCATCGGGCAAATTTGTGGACGTGCTCAATCCGGCGAACGGAAAAATTTTAGGAGAAGTCACACAGTCGACAGATGAAGATGTAAATCGTGCTGTTCAAGCTGCTAAAAAAGCGCAAAAGGAATGGCGTCTTGTTCCAGCGCCTGAGCGTGCGGAGTACTTATACACAATTGCCGCTCTTTTGAAAGAACGAAAAGAAGAGTTGTCACAGATTTTGACAAGTGAAATGGGCAAGGTGATTGACGAAGCTCGAGGAGAAGTGCAAGAAGCAATCGATATGGCCTATTATATGGCAGGAGAAGGCCGACGTCTTTTTGGAGATACCGTTCCTTCTGAACTGCGTAACAAATTCGCGATGAGTGTGCGCGTTCCAATTGGAGTTGCGGGCTTGATCACCCCTTGGAATTTCCCGATTGCCATTGCTTCTTGGAAGTCGTTTCCGGCACTCGTTTCAGGAAATGCGGTTGTTTGGAAGCCAGCAACTGAAACGCCGATCATCGCGTACGAATTCGCTAAGATCTTTGAAGAAGCAGGACTGCCGAAAGGGTTGCTGAACTTAGTAAATGGTTCCGGAAGAGAAGTAGGAAACGCAATGGTAGAACATCCGGATATCGATTTGATTTCCTTTACGGGGTCGAACGAAGTCGGCAGTGCCATTAATGCACGTGCTGGAGAACTGCTAAAACGGACGTCGCTTGAAATGGGTGGGAAAAATGCCGTAATTGTGTTGGATGATGCGGATTTGGATCTTGCGGTTGATGGTATTCTTTGGGGGGCGTTCGGCACAAGCGGTCAGCGATGCACGGCGACAAGCCGGATTATCGTTCATCAGGATGCAAAAGAAGCGCTTGAAACGAAACTAGTTGAACGGATTGGTGAATTATCGCTTGGGGACGGGGCCAACGAAAAAGTGAAAGTAGGTCCGGTGATCAATCGTTCAGCGCTAGGTAAAATCCATGAATATGTGAAAATCGGTCTTGAGGAAGGTGCTACGCTTCTAGCGGGCGGCAGTATGGTGACGGATAGCGGTCTCGTCACTGGAAATTTCTATGCGCCCACCATTTTTACCAATGCGACGGTGGATATGCGAATTGCGCAAGAGGAAATCTTTGGTCCGGTAGTTTCTATTATTCCGGTGAATAGTCTGGAAGAAGCGATTGAAGTGAATAATAGTGTGGAATTCGGGTTATCCAGTTCCATTTTCACTTCTGATGTCAATCTCGCGTTCCAGGCAATGAGAGACCTCGATACAGGAATTGTCTATATCAATGCAGGGACGACAGGTGCAGAAATCCATCTGCCTTTCGGTGGCACGAAAGGGACTGGAAATGGACATCGGGATTCAGGTGTAGCTGCGCTCGATGTGTATACGGAGTGGAAATCCGTTTATGTGGATTACAGCGGGAAGTTGCAAAGAGCGCAGATTGATAACTATTAAACAATGAAAAGTAATCGCCAGCAGTGTTGACGCAGAATCCGCGTCAGCCCCGCTGGCGTTTTTTTCTTTGCTCGGATGATGAATGATTCATTAGGCTCGGACATATAGTGAACTAACTTGTACCTAACTGGAATAGGACAACCAATCACTCAGGCACAAGAAGAAAGGGGAGATCAGAATCAATCGGTTTACCTGTTCGTAAATATGAAACTTGGGGGAGTAACTTTGAAAAAAATACTATTGTTTGCGATCTATTCATTCGCACTTGCAGCTGTACTTGCGGGATGTGGGGGCAAAAGTAAGGATAAGAAAGCAGAAGCAGATGCAGCTGTGGCCGATCGTGTCACGGATTCCAAGGTAATGAAAGTCGCGTTTGAAGGGACATACCCTCCGTTTAACTTTTTGAACGATAAGGACGAGTTCCAAGGATTCGACGTCGATATTTCGAACGAAATCGCGAAACGTTTAGGCGTTGAAGCAGAATTCATCGCAACGAAATGGGACGGTCTAATCGGCGGACTGAAAGCTGACAAATTCGATATTATCATCGGTCAGATGACCGTTACTGAAGAACGGAAAAAAAGCGTGGACTTCACAGATCCCTACGTTGTGACGGGTTCCGTATTAGTAACGCGCGAAGATACCGATGACATTAAGGAACTTGCGGATATTGAAGGAAAGAAAGTAGGCGTTGGCGGAGGAACCACTTTTGAAGAAGTTGCTAAAAGTGTAGATGGCGCAGACGTGAAATTGTATAAAGCGGTTGGTGATTATATTCAGGATTTAACGAACAAACGATTGGATGTCATCATTAATGACCAGCTGCTGATGAACTACAACATTAAAGAAAACAACTTACCGATTAAAGTCACTAGTGACATATTAAACAAAGACGAAATCGGGATGGCAGTGAATAAAGGAAACGAAGACTTTGTAGAAAAAGTGAATGCTGCGTTGAAAGAGATGAAAGAGGATGGAACGTATAAGGAAATCTATAAGAAGTGGTTCGGAACAGATCCGCTAGACATATGATGAAGTCCTAGGGTGAACAGATGAAAATGGTTGTTTACTCTAGGATTTTTCTTCATAAAACGGATTGGGGTGAAGATTAGTATGCGAATCGTCGTTTTAGGAACTGGAATGATCGGCACAACCATCGTAAGTGAACTGGCAAAGTTTGAAAGCGTTGAATCGGTCACAGCAGTCGATGTCCGTCAAGAAAGTATCGACAAATGCCTCGAAATTACAGATAATCCAAAGGTTTTTGGGAAGACAGCCTCTTTGTCTACGCTAGAGGATTTCATTGAAATACTGACGGAAGCAGATGTTGCTGTCGGGTGTCTTCCGCATTCGTTAAGTTTGACTGCGGTAAAAGCAGCAATTGCCTCCCGCTGTCATTTAGTGGATCTGGTCGGATCGATGTTTCAAGAGAAAATGGAATTACACACACAAGCACAAGAGGCAGGAGTCACAATCATACCTGGGTGCGGTGTGGCGCCTGGCATTACGAACTTCCTTGCAGCCAGGGGAATCGAAATGATGGATAAAGCGGATGAAGCTGTCTTAATATGCGGAGGCATTCCAAGATGGCCGGTACCCCCGTTATGGTACCAAATCGTATTTCGGCTCGAGAGCGTTTTGGGGCTGTATACCAAACCCGCATATGCCATAAAAAATGGTGAAATTGTCGAACTGCCCGCGTTGTCAGGTCTGGAGCCATTAACGTTTCCTTATCCAGTGGGTGATTGCGAAGCCGTTATTACGGACGCCCATAGCACGGCATTTACGTTAAAAGGAAAAGTAAAGAACTTGACCGAAAAGACCATTCGCTATCCGGGACACTGGGAGAAGATGAAGGTGCTAAAAGAATTAGGGTTTCTTGATAAAGAGCCATTCGAAATGGATGGTATAACGACTACTCCAGCGAAACTTTCGGAAAAAATCCTGGCGCTGAAACTGATAGGCGGATCTAATGAGGATGTGACGGTCGTACGGGTGGAAGTGGACGGAATGAAAGATGGTCACCATAAAAAAGTTACATGGGAAATGGTTGACTTGTATGACTGCGAACGAAACATCACATCCATGGCGAAAACAACCGCGCTACCCGCTGCACTCGCTGCGAAATGGATTGCGGAGAGAAAGATAATCGAAACAGGTGTTGTACCCATTGAAACAATTATTGTAAAGAAACGATTCGATCCTTTTGTTGCAGAATTAGATGAGCTTGGAATTCACATTAAATTCAAAGAATAGGTTTCACTTAACTTGTTAGAAAGTCTGGAAGGAAGTGGATCAGTGGATGTAACAATAATAATCGACTCATTGCCATCTCTTGTAAAAGCAACCGTCATGACGCTCTTTTTAAGTTGTCTATCCGTACTTATTGCACTAGTAATCGGTTTTTCCACAGCTCTAATCCGAATTTTAAAGGTGAAGATCTTATATGAAATCGCCAGTATGTATATTTCCATAATTCGAGGCACACCACTGCTTGTGCAAATATTTGTCATCTATTATGGATTGCCGCAAATCGGTATTTCACTAGATCCTATTTCTTCTGGAATTATGGCGTTAAGCCTGAACGCAGGTGCGTATCTTTCTGAATCATTCCGTGCTTCGATACTTGCTGTGGACCGAGGACAGATGGAAGCAGCGATTTCCATGGGAATGACATATGGGCAGGCTATGAGAAGAATCATTCTTCCGCAAAGTCTCCGTATAGCCATTCCGACATTATCGAACTCATTTATCGTTCTCGTCAAAGATACTTCCCTCGTGTCGGTCATTACCGTTACAGAATTATTGCAAATGTCGAGTCTAATCATTGCAAAAACTTTTGAGCCACTGACAATCTATTTAGTTGCAGCAGCCATTTATTGGATCCTGATCACATTCTTTACAACGATGCTGGATAAATTCGAGAAACGTTCATCAAAATACTTAGCGCGTTAATGCCGATGGAAAATTTGTATTTAGGGAGAGAGGATATTGAAGGTTATACAAGTGGAAAATATAAAGAAAGCGTTCGGTGAAAATCCAGTGTTGCGAGGAGTGGACTTGACAGTCAATAAAAGTGAAGTCGTCGTGATCATGGGGCCGAGCGGTTCAGGGAAATCTACTTTCCTCCGATGCCTGACCTATTTGGAAGAGCCGAACGAAGGGCTGATCCAGATTGGTCCCCACGAATTACATACAGGTGGGAAACTGGATCGTAAACGGAAGAAAGAAATCAGGGAGTTAAGGAAGAAAACCGGTTTCGTATTTCAGTCGTTCAACTTATTCCCCAATATGACGGCAATTGAAAATGTAATGGAAGGTCCAATGACGATTCATGGAGTTAAGTCTAATGAAGCAAAGAAAGTAGCTGAAGTCCTTCTGTGTAAAGTAGGACTTGGCGATCGATGTGATCACTATCCAGTCCAATTATCGGGAGGACAGCAGCAACGGGTAGCGATTGCGCGCGCATTGTCACTGAATCCAACAGTCATGCTTTACGATGAACCAACGTCTGCATTGGACCCTGAATTAGTCCGGGAAGTGTTACAGGTCATCAAGGACTTGGCGGAAGAAGGAATGACGATGGTCATTGTCACACATGAGATGAACTTCGCAAGGGAAGTGGCGGACCGTGTGATTTTCATGGATGACGGGTACATTGTGGAGCAAGGGACACCGGAAGAAATCTTTGATCATCCAAAGGAAGAACGGACAAAACAATTTTTGACGATGACAAAGTGAAACCGTATTTTGCTTCCTGCTACATAAATGAAAAAGATAAGTGAAAAGAATAAATCTAACCAGGACACAATTCGACGATGAATTCGTGTCTTTTTTTATGGAAACAAAGGTTGAAGGGAAGGCGTGAAGAACAGGAAGCAATCTAAAGGTTTTGTTAATAATTGTGACTTTTCATAGGAATTACATGTGGTTATGTTAAGATAAGGTAAAATATTCTAAAAAGTATCTACCCGGTATTTAGCATCACTAAAGTCAATGGTTAAATGGATTGTACTGAATGCTGGAGAAGAATTGAGGCGTGAGGATATGAACGTAGAACTAACACGATTCAAAGTAAAAGAAGGTAAATCTGAAACAGTTGACGAATGGCTGAATTTTTTAAACGAAAATATGAAAGATGTTCTGATCACTTTGGATGCTGAAAAAATGTATGTCGAAACCATCTTCAGAGAAGTTCTTGATGGAACTGAATACTTATATTGGTATTCAGCACAAGGCGAACACGGTCAGGATGTTGAGGATTCAGATCATTGGATTGACAAGGAACATTTACGATACTGGAATGAATGTATAGATCCAGAATTTCGACCTGTTGACCTCAGTACAGAGGTTGTCATGATTCCTGAAAAAATTAGGAGTGTGGTAGAGTCTTGAACTTTTTCACCATAATCAGACTGCCATTACGTTGATATTGAATTTACTGGAGGAAAGTAAATGAAAAGAAGTTGTCCGCATTGCAAAAGTGAAATGATAGAAGATTGTAAAGTGAATGTAGAAGGTGGTATGTATGGAATTAAAATCAGTCAAAAAGGCAAAGGGATTCTCAATAGTATTTCTGCAAAACCGAAGGCAGCTGTATGTCCAAACTGCGGCTATGTAGCTTTCTATATAGATGAATATAAAGAGTTTGACAGATAATACATATTCGATAATTAAAATCTGGTGCTAGTTAAGCGTTCAATATGGATTTATTTCGTGATATCGATTTTGGGAAGTTGAGTAAATTGAAAATAGTAGGTCTGTTTTTAATGGTAGATAAGAACTGAAAGAGTGTAGATGGATAGAGGTGTATTTATATGGGTACTGAAAATATATCTAAAAACGAAAAAAGAATAGTCTATAAAACAGTTTTTATGACAATCGGAATAGTAGGTCTGCTTTTTGTAGGATTACTTGCTTACGGTGCATATTGGGCATTTTTTGATATGAATCGATTGCCGATGGGTGAATATCTCACTGAAGAAAGCTCTCCTGACGGTCAATATACGTTAAAAGCATACGTTGCTAACGGTGGAGCTACGACTTCTTATACCGTTCGGGGTGAGTTGGTTTTCAATCAAAAGGAAAACAAAGTGAAGAATATTTACTGGAATGACAAGGAAGATAGTGCTGAGATACAGTGGCTTGATAACGACACGGTACTGATTAATGGGCATTCTTTGGACGTACCTATCGATAAGTTTGATTTTAGAAATCAATAATCCGCTGTACTGAAAATGGAGACCATTTCTATAGCGGCGATTAAATTGATTTCGTAAACAAGCCAGACTGCAAGGAGGGAATTTGCTGTGATTTGGTTTTTTCTAAGAGTCGTTTTGATTTTCGTTGTTACTTTTGCCTTGATGTATATAGCAAAGTCTCTGATCAGAAGAGTGTTTAAAATACCAAAAATA
The DNA here is from genome assembly GCF_033253705.1 of Sporosarcina aquimarina. Taxonomy (GTDB): domain Bacteria; phylum Bacillota; class Bacilli; order Bacillales_A; family Planococcaceae; genus Sporosarcina; species Sporosarcina aquimarina. The sequence goes on along the minus strand of NZ_JAUBDH010000003.1, from coordinate 308,776 downwards.
AGTGAGGATGATCCTTCTCATAATTATGTAAAGCAACTGCATCGTGAAGTTGATAAACCATTTATATCCTTTTCTACAGTTATTTTATTTTTAGTTTTAATAGTAGACCTTGTGTATTTTACCGACTCAGGCAGCCTCTTTATTTTTACCGTTCTGATTTTCACATTCATAAGAATGATGATTAGAGTATTTTTTGAATGGAAATATTCTAAGTATCCGAAGCAATATATTTTGTCTTTAACAGAAGTTTTTATTTTATTAACAGTTGTATTCCTTGTGGTGAAATATAATTTACTTTATTAAGCGAACAGGCGAAAATTCGTTTTAAGATAATTCGTCCATCCCGCAATGAGGATGAATTATTGAGTAAGATTAGTGAATTAAGAGGGATAAAAGCTGAAGAAAAACTTAGCTCATTGTGTTGAAAATAGTTGAGTGAATAGTGATAAAATCTCACCGCTGGAGGATTCTATGAAAAAGATAATTATATCTTCTGTTCTTGTAATAGCGGTTGTTGCTATTCTGGTGAATTTAGATACGGTGTATTTGAAGTTACAAGAAAGTAAAGTGAGTGACGCAGATTACTATGTTAGTGAAATAAATGCCGAAAGAGCTAGAAAAGAGCAAAGTAAGATTAATAGAACTGACTTAAAATTTTATACAAAGTATTCCGGTAACAGTATATATGTAACACAAGTATATGTAGAAGATAAAATTGAAATGATCTTTTTGACTAGAGCGTTTAAAAATGGCTTCCTTGACTGGGAATATCACACCCTGCCATTTACTACTACAGAAAACATTATTGATGAATCGTTGGATGAGTGGATTTTAAACTAACAAGGGCTTTAAATGAAGGTCTTTTACACAATGAACGGGGTATGAAATTAATGAATAACAAATTTTACCGTATTTTCGTTCATGCTGTCAATTTGATCTTATTGGGGTTTATCTATTTCTTTTGGGTTTTACTTTCTTTAGTTAGTTCACCCGTAGATGATAACTTGTTTCATTACTTTTCTATTGGTTTTATGTTCATTCGTCCTGTGGGCAGTTAATTATTGGCTCCAATATAAATCCAAGAAGATAAAATGGTATCTGCCATTAGCTGGAACTGTCCTTTATTTTGCCATCGTTTTGTTTGTCTTGGGGTATGTTTCACCATTTATAGGCGAATTGCTTATTATATAATCGTTTCCATTTTACGAAGACTGGTTCAATGATAAAAGTGCGGTTATACGAAAGGCGAGATGTAATGACGTGGCTCTTTTTATTAGCTTTTTTAATGGTAAGTTACTTTCTCATCATAAAAGTTAAATCAAAAAATGTCGAGAAGTCTTTTTCTATACTATCCCTGTTGATGTTTATATTGATGGCGACTCCACTTTGGAACGAAAGATTGTTTGATTACATCATAAACATAAGTCTGTTTTTGCCTTTCGCATTGGGTTTGTTAGGAATCCTATTTGGATGGTTTGATATTAAAGAGGGCACTAGAGCGAGTTTCATTCTAATGAATATCTTAGCCTTACTTTTTTATCTCATTGTTTTCATTATAGGAGCAATTGGTTTTCAGGAGCCTTAAAATGATTCTTTTATCAATGGATGCAATTCACAAACAAGATTTGTGCTTGAATCAATTCATTTAGTTACACGTTAGGAATCATTCACCCCCTTTCTTCGTCTTGATTAGTAAAGAATTTTAATGTGAATGGAGATATAATTATGTGGGTAATTTTCGGTCTCATCGCGATAATAGCAACTTGTATAAATCTTTATATGTTCGGAACAGGCAAAGATTATAAATTGGCAATGGCGATGGGATTGTCATTTACAGCACTAACAATTGTTGCAGATTACAGTATGGTATCCGATTGGGTAAAAGCGGAAGACTGGGCTGCATTATTAGATGTGGTGCCGACGATGGAAACAGCATTATGGGTTTTGACGATTATATCTATTTTCTTAAATATAATTCCTATATTCTTAGAGTTGAAAAACAAAAAATAACTATTGCGCTTTTCTTAGTTTGCAACTAATGGTGCTTTTATTAGGTATTACACAAATACAGATACAGGGGCTATTCATTAATAAGATCTGTTCTTCAAATGGGCGGTTTTGCGAAATAACAAATATTAGTAGGACTATTAAAAAGATAAGGATGGAGACGAGGATTATATGGATGGCATATTAGGTGTTGAAGAAGTCCTGTTTTTTGTTCCTAACGTTCAGGGGGCTAAACAATGGTTTATAGACTTGCTCGGTGAAAATCCCTATTTTGATAATGAAAATTACTGTGCTTTTTATTTAGCAAACTTTACTGTTGGAATCCATCCAAGCGATGATAAGGTTTCATCTGGTGTCGCTGGGCAAGTGACATATTGGCGTGTATCGGATATCAAAGAATCCATAAAACACTTCAAATCACATGGTTGTTCGCTTTTCCGAGATCCAATTTTCGGAGTAGATAAGGTATGGATTTGCCAACTCATCGATCCTTTTGGAAATGTATGGGGACTGATGGAAAAATAGCTTCAATATGATAGTTCACTATAAAACAGTCAGGGTCAATTCAGTAATAAAATCCGTTCTTCAAACGAACCAATTTCTGATTCTTTTATTGAATGGAGGTTCATGATGATAAAAGCTAGTGCGAAGTTTACTGTATTCTTATTTGTAGTACTAATAGTTGCACAATGGGTTTTTAGGTCGAGAATCGATTGGGTAGAAGTCATATCCATTTCTATACTAGGTTTTCTTTTTCATTATTTATTTGAGTGGATCGATAGGAAAGAAATATACTAAGTTTTTAATTATTGGTCACAACTGTTGCAAAAGGTTTGTGCTTCAATCGGGCCAGAAAATAGTATACGAACAGTTGCTTTCCGTTCCGGCGCACGCTTTCCCGAGGGCGTGGCTTGAGCCTCCTCGGTCGCAAGGAGCGCGACACTGCGGGGTCTCAAGACTCACGCTGATCCTCCGGGAGTCGGCGCCTGCACTCCAAGCAATGGAAAGTAGTATTTATAAAGCTAATTCCAGAATCGGGCCAGATTAAAAGATACTAGAGACTTTTAATCGTTTATTTAGAAAGGTAGCTGACTCTTAATATGACCAAAAGAAAACTATATTGGATATTGTTTATTCCCAGCGTTTTAATATTCTCAGCAATTCTAATTTTATTGCCTGAAGGTAAAAAAAATTATTCGGTATTTGTGGTTCCAGTATTTTGGGTTATCTACTACGGTTTAATTAAAATTATGGGGCTTAAAAATAGAAAAGAGCACAGTTATTAAATAAATGTTTATATCTGTACTTAACAATCGGGCCATTTTGCAGAGAAAGGGGGGAATAATTTGCATAATGAAAAACACCCTAAAAACCTTATTACGGTTCGAATAGTAGCGACGATAATAGTACTCCTGTCTTTGGTATTGCCTTACTTTGGGTTAATATCGCATAGTACAACTCCATTTGCGCTTCTCATAACGCTTTTAGTTTTTTATATTGTAGAAAGCAGATATAGCAAAAAAGCTGTAAGTGAATAAATGCACACGAGAAGTTTATTTCGAGAATCGGGGGCGATTCTTTGGTAATACACTCTTAGTTGATTGGAGTGCAAGCCGTCGACTCCGGGAGGATCAGCGTGAGCCTTGAGACCCTGGACGTAGCGAAGCGAAGGAAGCGGCTCAAGCCACGCCCTCCGGAAAGCGTACGGCTGGAACGCAAATCAACGTGCTTAACACTATTCCAGATACGGGTGCGTTTGCATGATAAAGACAAAACAGATGTAAAAGAAATAATTAACTGAAATCACATAGTTCTAATTTGAAAAATATGATGAATATCAATTAGGTATAGAACTTTTCCATTATGCGGTACAATAATAGAAATGCTCTACTTGTATACTTGGGAGGTTACTCATTTGTTTGAAGTTATTAATAAAAAGAAGGCACAATTAGATGCTGCTCGTCCCTTGCCTAAATATACATTGAAAAGTTTACGGGAAAAGTTATTTCTAGAATGGACCTATAATTCGAATGCGATTGAAGGAAACACCTTAACCATGAACGAAACGAAAGTTGTGCTTGAAGGAATTACAATCGGTGGTAAGACACTGAGAGAACATTTGGAGGTTATCAATCATCGGGATGCCATTCGTTATGTTGAAGAAATTGTCCAAATAAAAGAATCTCTTTCTGAATGGCAAATAAAGAATTTACATCGGCTAGTACTTAAAGGAATTCATGAAGAGTATGCGGGTGTTTACCGTAAAGAACAAGTCTTTATTTCGGGTGCCGCACATATACCGCCAGCGCATTATCTTATCCAAGAAAGAATGGAACAAATGATGAATTGGTATCGAAACGTAGGAATTCACCTTCATCCTGTTGAGCGCGGCGCGATGTTACACGCTGTTTTTGTTGGCATCCATCCTTTTAGTGATGGAAATGGACGAACTTCTAGACTTTTGCTGAATTTAGAAGTAATGAAAGATGGATTTCCTCCAGTCGTGATTAAGGTGAAAAATCGGTTAGCCTATTATGAAGCACTTGACAAAGCGCATACGACAGAAGATTATAGCGATTTTATAGCATTAGTAGAACGTGAAGTAGAAGACTCTCTTGACTTATATCTAAGTACAATTAGTTAAAAAGCATCTCTATGAGGTGCTTTTTTGCAACCAAAAGTTGTGTGTGCTTCAATCCTGCCGCATCTTTCAATTTATAGAGGGAGGTTTTAAGATGAGCAAAAAAACTATCTTGATTTTAGGGATTGTTTATATGGTTGCGACTCTTATCTTGCACAATGTCCTGCACACGACTATCGGAAGATTTATGATGACATTAAGTTTATTAGCACTAGTATTGGCAATTGTTGGTGCTATTTATTACTTAATTAAGTTTTCTATCAAACAATTTATTTATAATCGAAAAAAACGGGACAACATTGAGTAATTGAAATTCTTTAAAAGTACTGCAAATTGAATGCATCTCTTCCATAAGGTTTGTGCATCAAACGGTGCATTAGGTAGATGAACTTTAGCGTAGTTATAGGACAAATTGGAATCGATAAAGTCTTTGCAATCGACAGTTGGCAAACTTGAAACTGCTTTTTCACGGATGACTCAAAAAGGTGTAAATACGTACTTAGTAAAGAAGCGACTTAGCGCAGTTCGTATCGGATTAGCCATGCTGGAAAACGCTAGGGAATAAAAACCTGACAGTTACATAAGGGGGGATGTTGTGGAAGCGCATAATGTTCTTATTGGTTTAGTTCCATCAATTGAGAGCAGTTATGATAGGTCAAAGGATGGCAGCCTACAAAAAGCTCTTTTAAAAAGAAGACTAAGAGCATAAGAATTAGCGGGTGCCATTCAGGAATTATATTAAGAACCATTACCAACCACTAAATCAATATACCTCCTCGTTAACTTGATAAGTTAGTAAATAAAACAGAAACGTGGCAAAGAAAACCTTTCAGAACACTGAGCGGTTTTCTTTGCCATTTGTATTTTGGATCGTCTGGTGCTGTTTCAAAGCCAAATAGAGCAGGGTGCATTGTCTGAAGCACTGCAAATCAAAATTCAATAGCTGCTGAAGCTGCTGCATTCGATACAAAAGTGTATTTCGATGGATATACAGCTTCCTCGCGGCTTGGCTCATGTTCAATTGCTCTTCACAGTACACCAGGAAACTCTCGATTAAGACAGAAGAATTAACGTGGTCTTGCAATTTTTCAACGTAACGGTCAAGTGTCCACTGACCAGGTAACGAAACCTCTTCTACAAGCCCGAGAGATAATACGTTCCAATCCTCTATGGAAACGAAAGATTGTACAAGACCATTCCGTTTGGCGGTCTCCAGCGCTTTTCTGCATTGCTCATAAACTTGTAAGATCTCTTCGATAGATGAAACAGGGGGACTGCATGAAAATTGAGGTTTGCTGTCCACATTCAAAGTATCGAGAAAATTACATAACTTCTCCGTTACAAATTCTATTCTTTTAGTAAAGGCAGGATTGTTGTCCGATTGAACGGAACTCAATATGAGCCATTGGCCAGCAGATAAGGGGACAATGAGGTCCTGTTCTGTGGAGTTAAAGAGATTCGTTAAAAACAGATAAAGTTCCTGTTCCATTCGGCTGAATTCGTGTGTTGGTCGGATAACCGCTGCATTATTATTGATAACTTGCAAATCCAATAAAATACAGTGTCTTGGAATCCCCACTACAAATCCGTGCATTTCAAAATAACTTCCGACACCCTCTAAATCATCTGCTTTTATATAACTGGAAATCCGTTGAAAGAAACTGCGTTTCAATTCCATTTGGGAAGCGACCGACTTGGACCTGAAATTTTCCATCAGAATCATTTCGATATGGGATTGAACGAAGGATACATACCGTTCTACAATCTCAGGATCACCGATTAGACCCAGTACTCCGACGGTTTCTTGCTGGAATCGTAAAGGGACTGCAATGCCTGGCAATACATTGTCGAGACCCGCGATTTTGTCTTGTGAATAGTACATGACTTTACCTGATTTTGTCACTTCAGCAGTTACTGTGTGAAGCGAACCTAGTCGGGTATTGTCTGTGCTGCCTATCACCATTCCATTTTTGTCAGTGATACTAATCGGTATGTTTAATAGAGTAGAAAACTGTTCCACAATCGATTGTGCATAGTGCCCAATGTCCTGCAATCCTTTCAACCCTTTCCTTTGTATAGTTTTCACTGCTTTCTAGTCTTTATGGAGTTCGTTTGACCTTCATTGTATCAGAATATTGTGCACAATGTAGGCATTTATTTGAGGTTATCAAAGTATATTGGAAGACAAGACAAGTTAGTCGTGAGGAGGGGTTTCAAATTTTAGTGTTGAGTGCTAAAAGTCAAATGGAACTAATGGATATGAAAGAAATTTTACAATGCATCGAAGTTGCGTTAGAAGCCTATTCAGCGTCAGACACAGATACACCTATCCGAACAGTATTACCGTTCGGCAATGAAAACTCCGGTGTTGTCATGCCAGCAGTTGCAGAAGGATTGGAATCGATGGGGCTGAAATACGTGACAGTTGTCCCTTCCAATGCAGACATTGGTAAAAAAGTGATCAACGGAGTTGTTTTACTCTCAGATATCGTAACGGGGGAAACGCTCGCATTATTGGAAGGTTCTTATTTAACGCAATTGCGGACAGGTGCTTTATCAGGTGTCGCAACCAAGTATTTAGCTCGTGAAGATTCTAAAACCTTGGGGATTATCGGTACGGGTGTACAAGCGAAAGGTCTATGTGAGGCAATACTTGCAGTCCGGGAAATTGACACCATCTATCTCCACAATAGAAGTGCTGAGAAGGCAATTGCATTTTCCGAATATGTTGTGAGCAAGTTTAACAAGCAAGTTGTCATTTGCCTTGATGCGAATGAGTTACTGGAAAAAACGGATATTCTCGTCACTGCTACAACTTCTATGGACCCAGTATTTACAGCAGCCTTAAAACCAGGTGTCCATGTAAATGGCGTAGGTTCTTTCAAACCAACCATGCAGGAATTGCCTCTTAACGCGATATGCGATGCTGCGAAAGTCGTTGTAGAATCCAAGGAATCGGCATTGGAAGAAGCTGGCGATTTAGTGATTCCAATTCAAGCGGGCCAGTTTTCAAAAGAGGACGTACACGGTGAACTTGGACAAATTATCAGCGGTGAATTACCTGGGAGAGAAAGTGAAGATGAAGTGACAGTATTCAAATCAGTTGGACTTGCCATTGCAGATATTGTCATCGCCAAATATCTTTACGAAAAAGCCACTAAAAACAAAGCTGGAGTAACTGTTGACTTAACTTGATGTAACGCAAGCTGCACTACTATTTCAAGGAGAGTGAGAGCGATGAAAAAAGCAGATATTATTATTGTTGGCGGCGGCGTCATGGGGTCGAGTACTGCATATTCACTGCGTAAAAATGGATTTGAAGGAAGTATTGTTGTGTTTGAAAAAGATCCGACGTATGAATATTCTTCCACATCAAGAAGTGCAGGCGGATTCCGCCAATTGTATTCGACGGCTATCAATATTCAGTTAAGCCGCTTCAGTCTAGCAGTCTATAAGAACTTTGCAGAAGACATGGCAATCGGCGAAGAAAAAGCGGAAATCGATTTTAAACAGCGAGGCTATTTGTTTCTAGCGACTGAACGCATGCTGTCTTCTTTTCAAAAACAGCTCAAGCTGCAAAATTCACTTGGTGTACCTTCCGAGATCCTCACCAATGCGGACTTATTAGGCATCATCCCGGAACTGGAAACCGGGGATCTGGCAGGAGGATTATTTTGCAAAGAGGACGGTTATCTGGATCCATATTCGGTCATGCAAGCGTATCGGAAAAACGCTCAATTTTTGGACGTCGATTATGTAAACGCTGAAGTTTCAACATTGCTGACAGAAAGCGGACGAATTAAAGGCGTTCAGCTGACGAATGGGACAATTTACAATTCGCCAATTGTCATTAATTGTGCAGGTGCGTGGGGAGCTACTTTAAGTGAAGAGATAGGATTGCCCTTGCCGATTGTGCCTCTCAAACGCCAAATGTACGTCTTTGACTCGACAACCAGATTGGAGAAAATGTTACCGCTTACAATCGACCCGACAGGTGTCTATTTCCGCCACGAAATGGATCGAGTCGTCGCTGGATTCTCGGATGACGTCAAACCTGGAATCGATTTCAAATGGAAACGTTCTTCGTTCGATCACTTGTGGCCAATCTTAGCCCATCGGATCCCGAACTTTGAAAGTCTTAAATTGGAGTCAGGCTGGGCAGGGATGTATGACCATAATACAGTCGATCAAAATGCAATTATTGGAGAGCATCCATTGATGAAAGGCTATTATGTGGCACTTGGATTTAGCGGACATGGAATGCAGCAAGCCCCGGGTGTGGGGATTGGATTGGCTGAACTGATCTGTAAAGGAAAATATGAAACGCTCGATTTGACGCCTCTGCGGGTTGAACGATTTGCGGAGAATGATCTCGTAATGGAAGACGCGATTGTGTAAGGACTGCTGGGTGAAATGTACAGAGAAAACCAAAGGAGATGAATGAATTGAATACGATAATAATGGTTGAATTCGTGATGTATCTCTTAATCATGCTGATTGTTGGGTATCTCGTAAGCCGCAAGACAAAAAGTCACGCAGATTTCCTGCTGGGAGGTAAACAATTACCCGGTTGGGCGTTAGCTTTCTCGGAACGTGCAACAGGCGAGTCAGCATGGTTATTGCTTGGATATACCGGTTTTGTTTTCGCCACAGGGCTATCAGGAGTATGGGTAGCTGTTGGAATTGCTTCAGGAATTATCTTCTCATGGCTGTTCTTAGCAAAACGATTCATGAAAGAAGTGGAGAAAACGGGTGCATTAACACTTCCAAGTTTTCTTGCAGCACGTTTTGGTAAACAAGGTAAACTAATTCTTTGGCTTTCTACTATTCTTATATTCAGTTTCATGATGTTTTACTTTGGTGCTCAAATTGCGGGAGCTGGAAAAACACTATTGGCTGTCTTTAATATCCCAACAAAAGTCGGAGCGATTTTAAGTATTATCGTCGTCGTAATTCTAGCGTATGTCGGCGGTTTTGTAACAGTCGTTTGGACAGATATGATTCAATCCGTCATGATGCTCATTACGCTAGTAGCACTGCCGATTGTAGCACTCGTTCAAATTTCTGCTGCCGATTTATCGATTAGCCAGGCACTTATGGCTGCAGGTCCTTCAATGGATTCTTGGACGGGAGGCGCAATCGGATTTTCGTTAGGATTGTTACTCTTTAACAACTTTGCGTGGTTCTTCGGTTTCCTTGGAGGCCAACCACAACTCAGTGCCAGATTCATGGCCCTTCGCAGTGAGAAAGAAGCGAAGCAAGGAAGTATCGTCGCAATTACGTGGACGATTTTGGCATATAGTGGAGCGTTCATGATTGGAATCACGGCACTGACTTTGTACCAAGGTCAAGTGTTCGCCGATGTTGAAATGATTTTACCGTTCATGATTCTTGACCTGATGCCGCCATGGATTGCAGGCGTGTTACTTGCGGGAATCCTCGCAGCCATCATCTCTACTGCAGATTCGCAGCTGCTCGTGATCACAAGTTCTGTAAGTGAGGACATCATTCAACGTGCTATGAATTTAAAACTGACAGAAAAGAAATTGGTTGCGATCTCTCGACTTACAATTGTCGCTGCAGGAATCGTCGGTTTGGTCATCGCGTTGACATCGAAGTCTCTCGTCTTCCTCGTCGTCAGTTGGGCATGGGCAGGAGTCGGATGTACATTGTCCCCGGCAATCATGTTGACGTTCTTCTGGAAAAGGTATTCAGGCATCGGTGTTATCGCAACAATTGTCTCCGGTTTCGTAAGTACAGTGATTTGGATTTCTACTCCACTCGATGCGATTGCGACATCCCGCTTCACGACATTCTTTATCGCACTGGCATTCGGTATTGTGTTCAGTTTACTGTTCCCGGACAAAAAAGAAGACGGGGAAGATACAACTGCTGCCGAAGCAGCAGAGACGACACAGGCTTAACTTAAAAGAAGAACCGATGTTAACAAGTTTAATAAAAGACGCAGACTCTAAGGTTTGTGTCTTTTTTATGAAGTAGATCTTGCCATTCACAATGCCAATTCAAGAGTAGAACGAATTACAGGCGGGTGTCTGGAATATACATGGAATGCAGGAGATAGATGAACCAAACCATAGAAAAGCAGAACGCATAAGAACAACTAGGGAAGGAGAACAAATTTGGTTAAATTGCTTCAAAAAAATGAATTTGTGAACTTCATAAAAGATGGGGACAAACTGCTTGTTGGCGGTTTTGGGATGTCTGGAACACCGTTAACTTTAATAGATGGTGTTGCCTCCTCTTCACTAAAGAATTTGACAATTGTCAGTAACAATTTGGGAGAACCGGGAAAAGGCTTAGGAATTCTGTTGAAAGAAAAGAAATTAGTCAAAGCGATCGGCTCCTATTTCACGACGAATCGCGATGCGGTTCAAGCATGGGTGGATGGTGAATTGGAGATTGAATTGATACCGCAAGGGACGCTGGCTGAAGCGGTCAGATGCGGAGGAGCCGGAATCGGGGGCTTCTACACGAAGACTGCGGTAGGCACAAAATTAGCTGACGGAAAAGAAGAGAAAATGATGGATGGGGAACGTTTTATATTGGAAAAAGCGATAAAAGGTGATGTCTCACTTATTAAGGCACACAAAGCAGATCGTTTAGGTAACTTGGTATACGACCATACAGGGAGAAACTTCAATCCTGTCATGGCGACTGCCAGTAAAATCGTGATTGCTGAAGTGGACGAGATTGTTGAAAACGGCGAGCTGCTCCCTTCAGAAATCGTCACGCCTCACGTTTACGTAGATTATCTCGTGATGAGTAATTATGTGAAAAAGGCAGGTGTTTTCGTTGAGTCAATCTGACCGTATCACAATTGCAAAACGAATTGTACAAGAGTTGAAACAAGGCCAAGTGGTCAATCTCGGTGTAGGGATCCCGACATTGATACCCGATTATTTAGGAGCGAAAAAACTTGTGCTGCAGTCAGAGAACGGATTGCTCGGAATGGGCCCGACCCCGCCAACAGCCGAAGTGAATATGGACTTGATCAGTGCGAGTAAAGCGCCGATCACAATGGAAATCGGTGCCTCACTATTTGATAGCTCAAATTCGTTCGCCATGATCCGTGGCGGTCATATAGACGTTGCTGTACTAGGTGTATTACAAGTCGATCAAACCGGTGAAATCGCGAATTGGGCAGTCCCTGGTCAAACCATCCTAGGTGTCGGAGGCGCGATGGATTTAGTTGCAGGAGCAAACGAAATCATTGTCGCCACTTTACACACTTCTAAAAACGGAGAGCCCAAGCTTGTGAAAGAACTGACATTTCCTTCAAGCGGAATTCGTAAAGCTGATCTAGTTGTTACCGAACACGCAGTCTTCAAGTTTGAAGAAGGAACTATGAAACTGGTGGAAATCTTATCTGATATCAGTTTGGAAGAACTGAAAGAGAAAACAGGTGCCGAGTTTGAGTGTAATTCAGAAATCAAAAATAGTTGAGAGAATCGGGCTGTTTTTGAAAGTGGATTAGACAAGCACAAACAGAGAGAACAGCAGCAAATCCAGTAAGTTTACAAAAAGAATACAAGTAGTCTTTCAAGAGGAGGCAGAGGATTGAAACAAATCACAGTTATCGGTTCGGGTGTCATGGGAAAAGGGATTGCGTATGCGAGCGCTGTATCCGGATTCAAAGTCGTGTTGAATGATTTGAACGACGAAATACTGGAGAGCGCAAAAAAAGACATCGACGAATTGCTGGATTCCAGTTTTCATAAAGGCTTTCTGAAAGAAGAGAGCTATCAAAACGCAAAAAACAATCTACTCTATGAAGCCAATTTGGAAGAAGCAGCAAAAGACGCAAATCTAGTGATAGAAGCGGTTCTTGAAAAGATTGAGTTGAAGGTTGAAGTGTTCCAAAAGCTCGACCGCATCTGCAAACCGGAGACGGTTCTTGCAACCAACACGTCTACGATGAGCCCTACTGAAATCGGAGCACAAACCTCCCGTCCTGAGAAAGTCGTAGCTATGCACTTCTTTAATCCCGTCCATAAAATGAAACTGATTGAAGTGGTACGTGGGCTGGAGACGTCAGAGGAAACAGTAGCTTTTGTGAAAGATATAGCGGTGGCTTTAAAAAAAGAGGCGGTTGAAGTCAATGAGTTCCCAGGTTTCGTAACTTCCAGAATGAACTGTTTGATAGGGAATGAGGCGATGAACTTGCTGATGGAAGGCGTTTCATCGGCTGAAGATATCGACAAGGCAATGAAACTTGGTCTGAATCATCCGATGGGACCGCTGGAGCTGGCTGATCTAGTCGGATTAGATACGAGACTTCGAAATATGGAATATTTGTATGCAACGTTAGGTGAGAAGTATCGGCCTTGCCCCTTGCTTGTTAACTACGTAAAAGCTGGCAGACTTGGAAAGAAAAGCGGCAAAGGCTTTTATGAGTATTCGTGAAGGAGGAAGTGAAATAACGACTTATACCAATGTTAATGTACGAACTGAAAATGGTATTATGTGGCTCACGTTGAACCGGCCGGAAACGCGGAATGCGCTGGACGCAAAAACGTTATTTGAGATCGATTCAGCGTTCTCCGCTGCTGAACTGGACAAGGAAGTGCGAGTTGTCGTCATACAAGGTGCAGGAGGAAAATCGTTTGCTGCAGGTGCGGACATTCAACAACTGCATGATCGGGAAGCGCTCGAAGCACTTATTCCGGGAATGCAAGGGCTGTATATAAAAATTGAGAACTGCTCCAAAGTGACGATCGCGGCTGTTACAGGTTTTGCGCTTGGCGGAGGATGTGAATTAGCACTCGCTTGTGATATTCGTATCGCAACGAAACGGGCTAAGTTTGGATTGCCGGAATTGAATTTAGGGATTATTCCAGGAGCAGGCGGTACACAACGCCTTTCAAGAATTGTTGGAAAAGGACGCGCACTTGATATGATTTTAACTGGAAAAATAATCGATGGCGAAGAAGCGGAACGAATTGGACTCGTCACTTATTTTGCAAGCGAAGAGGAACTTATCAGGACAGTGGAAAAAGTGGCTGGAGACGTTATGAAAAAAGGTCCAGTGGCTGTCCAATTAGTAAAGGCAGCCGTTCATAAAGGGTTTGATATCGATTCCGGTACCGCGATGTGGATGGAGAAACTGTCTCAGGCTGTCGCCTTTACGACAGAAGACAAAAGAGAAGGCACACTCGCATTTTTAGAAAAAAGAACTGCGAATTTCATCAATCGATAAGGGGAGAAAAGGACATGGATTTCAAGTTCACTGAGGATATCGATTTTCTTAGAGAAAACGTCAAGAAGTTTGTTCGGGAACAAGTTGAACCCGTGGCAATGGAGATTGAGGAAAACGATCGCATACCTGAACGAATCGTGGAACTGTCAAAAGAGATGGGACTTTTCAGTCTCGGCATTCCTGAAGAATACGGCGGACTCGGGTTGGATATGGTCGGGAAATGCGCCATCTATGAAGAGCTTGGAAAAACACATAACGGATTTACAACACTCATCGGAGCCCATACAGGGATCGGAACTGTAGGCATTGTAGATCTTGGTACAGAAGAGCAAAAGAAGAAATTCCTTCCGAAGATGGCGACGGGTGAATGGGTTGGAGCTTTCGGATTGACGGAGCCCAGTGCTGGATCGAACGCAGCGAACTTGAAAACAACTGCGGTTAAAAAAGGGGATCATTACATCATTAATGGATCCAAGCATTATATAACGAATGCCGTGGATGGTCATGTGTTCACCGTCATGGCTGTGACCGACAGTTCAAAAGGGGCACGCGGTATCACTTCCTTCATCGTGGAAAAAGATATGCCGGGTTTCATCCTCGGAGCGGTTGAACGGAAAATGGGATTAAGAGGATCTCATTCAGCAGAACTATTTTTCGATAATATGGAAGTGCCTGCAGAAAACGTATTAGGAGAAGTAGGTTCAGGCTATATCAATGCGTTGAAAATCCTGGCGAATGGCCGGGCAGGCTTAGCAGCTAGAAACCTAGGGTCTTGCGTGAGATTGCTGGAACACTCGCTTGAATATGCACATGAACGAGAACAATTTGGTCAGAAAATTGTCGATATGCAAGCCGTTCAGCATATGCTGGCGGAAATCAGTATGCAAATCGAAGTGCTTCGCTCGATGACGTACCGGGTTGCCTGGATGACCGATCAGAACATGCGGGTTGTGAAAGAAGCCGCGATTGCGAAACTTTTCGCATCGGAAGTCTATAACAAAGTGGCGGATCTGGCCTTGCAGATCCACGGCGGAATCGGCTATATGAAAGATTATCCAATTGAGAGATATTACCGCGATGCCAGAATCACTAAAATATATGAAGGTACTTCCGAAATTCAAAGAAATATTATTGCAAGTGAACTGAAACGTGATTATGCAGATAAGGGGCTGTAAACGTTGCGGAATGCTTATATTGTTGAAGCGGTAAGAACGGCAATTGGGAGAATGGGCGGTTCACTGAAAGACGTCACAGTCGATCTATTGGCAGAAAAAGTGATCCGGGAAGTGATGGAAAAAACGAATGCTGCGATTGAAGTCGATGAAGTCATTATAGGTCAAGCGAAACAAAGTGCAGATACGTCGAACTTGGCTCGTCTCGCCGCATTACGTGCGGAATTACCTGTGACAGTTCCCGGGTACACTGTCCATCGCCAATGCGGATCTGGCTTGCAAGCGATTAATAATGCCGATCAGCAGATCCGGTTGGGGATATCAGACGTCGTCATTGCAGGCGGTGCGGAAAGTATGAGCACAGCCCCTTATTATATCCGGAATGCCCGCTACGGTTTCGGTGCCGGAAACGGAATGATTTTGGATCCGAATACGGAGAGTCAGCCGTCTTCGCAGCCCGCGGAAGTATATGGAGATTTAACAATGGGGGTTACAGCTGAAAACCTAGCTGAACAGTACAACATTTCAAGGGAAGAACAAGATGATTTCGCAATGAGAAGTCAGCGTCTCGCTGGAACTGCAATTCAAGAAGGGCGGTTTAAGGAAGAAATCGTTCCTTTTGAAGTGAAAACCAGAAAAAGCACTTTCCAGTTTGAAGTGGACGAACATCCAAGGGAATCGACAAAAGAACAACTGGCAAAATTGAGAACAGTATTTAAAGAAGGAGGAACGGTTACTGCAGGGAATACGAGCGGCCGAAACGATGCAGCATCCGTCATCCTCATGATGTCCGAAGACAAATTGAAAGAATACAAGTTACAGCCGAAAGCAAAAGTCATCGCACAGGCAGTGAGCGGCGTATCTCCCGAAGTGATGGGTATCGGCCCGATTACTTCAACTCTGAAAGCATTGAAGCAATGCGGTCTTACAATCGATGATATAGACCTGATCGAGCTGAACGAAGCATTCGCCGCACAAGCGCTAGCCGTGATTAAAGGGACTGGAATGGACTTGGATAAAGTGAATGTCAATGGCGGGGCGATTGCTTTGGGGCACCCGATTGGCGCAACGGGCGCTGTTCTCATGACGAAGTTACTTCATGAAATGAAGCGAAAGGGTTCAAAGTATGGACTAGTGACGCTTTGTATCGGCGGAGGTCAAGGCATCACAACGATCATCGAGAACTTGCAGTAACACAAGTTAAGTAAGACACATAGAAAGGTGTGGACTATTGTCTTTGCATATCGTTCAAATTCTCCCGATGTATCATCCCGATGGTGAAGAAAAGTTGAGAGAACTTGCTGACGTGAAACAATTCAATGAGTTTGATGAACAAGAGATCATCGGATATTTAAAACAGAATAAAGTCGATGGCATTATTTTGAGAGCCCCCGCTAAAATCACTGGAGACATTTTAGACCACTGTGCACATGTGACTGCGATTTCCGGAGCTGGAATCGGACTGGACAATATAGATGTAGAATATGCAACATCTAAAAGAATCAAAGTACTGCATGCCCCTAAAATGAACAGCACGGCAACGGCAGAACATGCCGTTGCGTTACTGCTTTCCGTCATGAAAGATATAACCGTTTTCCATGCGGAAATGCAAAAAGGGAATTTCTCTTTCAGGGACGGCAGATACACTGCAGAATTAGAAGGTAAAACGCTTGGACTCGTCGGATTCGGATCGATTGCTCAAAAAGTGGCGAAAATAGCGAAGAATGGTTTTGGCATGAACCCCATCGCGTACGTCCGGACGATTTCATCTGCAAGACAGGAGTTGGCAGATTCGTTAGGCGTTGAAGTGACGACTTCGATGGAAGAAGTATTCAAGAAGAGTGATGCGGTCAGTCTTCATATCCCATTGACCGCGCAGACGAAAGAATTGGTTGATAAAAAGCTTTTCAATCTCATGAAACCCTCGGCTGTTCTTATCAATACTTCACGTGGCGGTGTCATCAACGAAACCGATTTGGTTGAAGCACTCAAAAGTAAAACATTCAAGCGTGCAGGTGTAGATGTATTTGCTGTTGAGCCTCCTCTTGCAAATCATCCGTTTTACGGGATGGACGAAATCACGATGACTCCGCACATCGGCGGGATCAGCGTGGAAGCAGCCAGAGAGTCATCCGTTATCATTGCAGAGAATTTGATAAAAGCGATTCAAGGTGAAGAGTTATCTGTCATTGCGAATGCTCAAAGTATTGTTAAACTTAATAGAGGTTAACTTATTTCGCGCAACATATAGGAGGAAATTATGAAGACATTTAAAATTGCCCTCATCCCTGGGGATGGAATAGGTCCTGAAGTGGTTGCAGAAGGCGTAAAAGTGTTACGAACGATTGAACAATTAGATCCCTCAATCTCTTTTTCATTCACAGAGTTTCCTTGGGGATGCGAGTATTATTTGAAACATGGAAAAATGATGGCCGACGATGGCATCGAGCAGCTGAAGGAATTCGATGCGATCTATCTCGGAGCAGTGGGTTACCCGGGTGTCCCTGATCATATTTCATTATGGGACCTGCTGCTGCGAATTCGAAAGGAATTCGACCAATATGTAAACATCCGACCGATTACGCTATTAAATCCGGAACTTACACCATTGAAAGGCAAAACTGCAAAAGAAATCGACTTCCTTGTTATTCGTGAAAACAGTGAAGGAGAGTATGCAGGGGCGGGTGACTGGTTATTTAAAGGGAAGCCTGAAGAGGTCGTCTTACAAACCGGCGTTTTTTCTCGAAAAGGGACGGAACGGATCATTCGATATGCATACGAAGAAGCGAGAAATTCAAAACGTACATTGACGAGTATTAGTAAAGCGAACGCACTGAACTATTCGATGGTATTCTGGGATGAAGTCTTCAACGAAGTAGGTAAAGAATATCCGGACGTAAAAACGTATTCGTATCTTGTGGATGCCGCCAGTCTGTACTTTGTAACGGAACCTGAACGCTTCGAGGTCGTTGTCACTTCGAACCTGTTCGGAGATATCTTGACGGATATCGGTGCTGCCATTACAGGAGGGATGGGCTTGGCGACTGGAGCGAACGTCAATCCTGAACGAAAGTTCCCGTCAATGTTTGAACCCGTACACGGATCCGCTCCGGATATTTCAGGCAAAGGAATTGCGAATCCGATTGCAGCTATCTGGTCAGTCAGCCAGGTGATGGACTTCTTCGGGGAAGAACAATGGGGCGAAGCGATTCTATCCACTATTAAAGAAATTCTCACTGAACAACCATCACTTACTTCCGATTTAGGTGGGAACTCTTCCACTTCCCAGGTAGGGGATCGATTTGTTGACTTGCTTTCAGCAAAAGTCAGTGAAGTTGGAGTTTCTCAAGAATAATAGAAGCAGCCCATTCCAGCGAGTATGATGGAATGGGCTGTTTCTTGTATAACGAATGTAAGCTTAAAGAAGTATCGTTTCTTGCTTGTGAAGGACACGATTCAACGAATTCAACTGCGCATCCGTCAAAGGCAGCATCGGTAAACGAACCCCGCCGACTGCGACACCTTCCAAGTTCAACGCAGCTTTGACAGGCGAAGGATTCGGTGCCGCGAACAGTTCCTTCATAATTGGCAGCATGCGGCGGTGCATGGTTGCGGCTTCCCGAATTCGGCCGCTGTTGAAATGCCCGATCATTGTTTTCATCTGCGGCCCGATAATGTGTGCAGAAACGGA
Source organism: Sporosarcina aquimarina (assembly GCF_033253705.1). GTDB lineage: Bacteria > Bacillota > Bacilli > Bacillales_A > Planococcaceae > Sporosarcina > Sporosarcina aquimarina. The sequence continues at coordinate 290,048 of NZ_JAUBDH010000003.1, read as the reverse complement.
CACAACGCCAGCTCCTCCAATAGAAAGGGCAGGGAGTGTCAATCCGTCATCGCCGCTGTAAAGTGCAAAGTTCGACGGGGTATTCTCAATGATATCTGACATGGCATCCAAGTTGCCGCTAGCTTCTTTGACTGCGACGATGTTCGGGATGTCAGCAAGTCGGATGATTGTTTCTGGGCTCATGTTGACTGAACTGCGGCCAGGTATGTTGTAGAGCATAATTGGCAGTGATGTCGATTCCGCAATGACGCTAAAATGCTGGAACATGCCTTCTTGAGAAGGTTTGTTGTAATAAGGAACGACTAACATGATCCCGTCGACACCTGCCGCTTCAGCTTGCTTGGTCAGCTGGACGGATTCTCTTGTATTGTTCGATCCTGTGCCTGCAATGACGGGCACTCTTCCGGCAACTACCTGTACCGTGAATTCAAACAAATTCACTTTTTCTTCCAAAGTTAACGTAGGGGATTCCCCTGTTGTACCTGCAACAACGAGTCCATCCGATCCGCTTTCCAGTAAATGATTGATTAAGTTGCGTGTGGCAATGAAGTCAATTTCCCCTTGCTCATCAAACGGTGTCACCATAGCAGTAATCAGTTGTCCAAAATTCATCTGTTCTCCATCTCCTTTTGTTTTATTACAAAACATAGAGGTGGAAGGCAGTGTCTCCTGAGACGCAAAAAGCAGCAGCGTAGAGAACGCTGCTGCTTAGAAATAATGAATTATTTCTTGCATCAGATAGCCCTCCATATAGTTTCCTATATGACAGTCCTGAACTTGTTCAGCCCAGAACCAGCTTTGAGATAATGAGCATCTCTCCACTTCGGCAAATTCCCCTTTCCACAAGCTTCATCGGATCTCATCATCCTCAGAATGTGTACTAATGGTCTTTGCGCCTCTATCCTCATTTCGAAAGTTACGAAATAAGTGAATGTTTAATTACTAGTAGCATACCCTTTAGCGAATAAAAATGCAACCAAATAAGAGACTTATCTATTTTATATACGCTATTTCAACCTTTCCGTGTAAGAATGGGTGGGTTGTTCATTTATGAAACACTACGTTATTCTAATGAAAACTTGTGATTCAGAAAAATATAAAAGGTTTATATAAATATTTACTTGGTTTCTTAGAATTGTTAGTTTCTTAATGGAATGGATCTCAGAGTAACGAAAATTGACAATACTCTTTATTTTAGAAATTTAACTAATTTGTCATATTGCTATAGAAATCTAAAGCGCTTACATGTATGATGAATTCATATTTAAGGAGGATTTCTTATGTCAAAACTAACAAAACAACAAGTGCTAGAAGAAATCCCGCAGAAAGGATTCTTCGGACATCCAAAAGGTCTATTTACTTTGTTTTTTACTGAATTCTGGGAACGCTTTTCTTACTATGGAATGCGCGCGATTCTTGTATTCTACATGTACTATGAAGTATCTAGCGGCGGACTGGGGTTAGACAAAACCGTAGCGCTCTCCATTATGTCAATCTACGGTTCACTCGTTTACATGTCGGGAATTATCGGCGGCTGGTTAGCAGACCGAGTCTTGGGGACATCCAAAGCTGTCTTTTACGGCGGGGTTCTCATTATGTTTGGTCACATTGCACTCGCAATTCCAGGCAATATTACGATGTTCTTCGTATCGATGGTACTGATTGTATTAGGTACAGGCTTATTGAAACCGAATGCATCAAGTGTTGTGGGTGAGTTGTATCCTGAAGACGATAACCGACGGGATGCAGGATTCAGTATCTTCTATATGGGTATCAATATGGGGGCATTCATTTCACCGATCATTGCAGGTATTTTGATGAAACAAAGTTTCCATCTAGGTTTTGGAGTAGCTGCAGTAGGAATGTTCATCGGGTTGGTTGTATTTGTTGCAACGAAAAAGAAAAACCTTGGCCATGCCGGTACAACTGTTGCTAATCCGTTACTTCCAACTGAGAAAAAACGTGTGTATTCAACATTTGCAATCGCAGTAGTTGTAATTGGCGCATTAGTCGCAATTGCAATTCCTCAAGGCTGGTTAACGTTCGATTCGTTTGTTGGACTAATCGGGATCCTTGCATTCCTAATCCCGACTGCTTATTTCGTGGTCATGTATAGAAGCCCTAAAACAAATGAAGTAGAGCAATCTAGACTGTTAGCCTACATACCACTCTTCATTGCTTCTGTATTGTTCTGGGTAATTGCAGAGCAAGGTTCCACGATTCTGGCACTATACGCTGATACACGGACTGATTTGAATTTCATGGGTATTGAACTTTCACCTGCGTGGTTCCAATCATTTTGGCCGTTATTTGTTATTATTCTAGCGCCGATGTTTGCTTGGCTTTGGGTGAAACTAGGAGACCGCCAACCGAACATCCCGCAAAAGTTCTCACTCGGTCTGTTATTTGCAGGATTCTCGTTTATTGTAATCTTATTACCGGGATTCTTCGGAGAAGCCGGTGCGCTGGTCAATCCACTCTGGTTAGTACTGAGTATTTTCTTTGTGGCAGTAGGCGAATTATGTCTATCTCCAGTAGGTCTGTCTGCAACGACTAAGCTTGCGCCTGCTGCTTTTTCAGCACAGACGATGAGTTTATGGTTTTTGTCCAATGCGGCTGCTCAAGCGCTAAATGCACAATTAGTTAAGTTATATTCTGCTGATACAGAAGTTATGTACTTCGGTACAATTGGCGGAGTCGCAATTGCTATAGGGATTCTGTTGTTTTTCATATCCCCGATTATTATGCGTTATATGAAAGGGATTCGTTAAGAGTAAGAGAGGGGGTAGGGATACTCACCTCTCTTTTTTTGTGCTGTTAAACTGCCTAATTTTTAGTGGAGGATTCTGAAAGGGAAATGGAATAGTATAGATGGTTCAACTCCGCGGTAATTAAACAAAGGGGTTCTTTGACACATCAAGGAGAATGTCCGACACAACGCGTGGGTTCTCCGACAGTGGAGTGAGATTCTCGATCACTCGCGGTCCGTTCTCCATCACAACTCGAAGTTTCTCGATAACGGGACACAATTCAGCACTGTTTAGGGAGTGAATTGGTGGCGCTGCGCGCATTTGAAGGCGAATTAGGTTCTCCGACACATCAGGGTGTATGTCCGACACAACACGTGGGTTCTCCGACAGTGGAGTGGGATTCTCGATCACTCGCGTTCCGTTCTCCATCACAACTCGAAGTTTCTCGATAACGGGACACAAATCAGCACTGTTTAGTGAGTGAATTGGTGGCGCTGCGCGCATTTGAAGGCGAATTAGGTTCTTCGACACATCAGGGTGTATGTCCGACACAACACGTGGGTTCTCCGACAGTGGAGTGGGATTCTTAATCACTCGCGGTCCGTTCTCCATCACAACTCGAAGTTTCTCGATAACGAGACACAATTTAGCACTGGATTGGACTTCTGATATTCAAATAGGTTCGTTTTTTTAAAAAAAGGACCATTAGAGTTTGAAACAAGCTTATGAATGAATTTCATATACCCAATGGTGATTAGGTAAAAAGCAGTGAAGAAAAAGGGAAACGCCTGTCCACCTTTTACGCCCTCGACTCTATATAGAGTGTAAAAAGGGGAAATTCCTATGACACACTACTTATCTAATTACGCAAAGTTCAATACAAAAGAAGAAATGGACGCAGCTGCCAGACAACATACCGACATTCACTGGAACGCAATGAACAAAACGGACCGGGCTGTTCTTGGAATGATTCGCTGCTACTCGGTAAAGTATTTGGCGGCACATTTGAAGCATGAAACGATTGAAAAGAAATTGGGTAAAGCGAATTCCACAGTACGCCGGGCAATTTGCAAGTTGGAAGCACTTGGAATCATCGAGCGTATCCATTATGTACGCCCTGTCATGAGCGGCCTCGGAGCTAACATTTACGTCATTTTACCTGTAAACGGGCAGGGGAAAACGGGCACAGGAACAAGTGATGAAGAGGCCCGTCAGGACAAGTCTGCTGACCATAAATCCGAAAAGGAACCTTCTTTCTATAAATCTAAAAATCTTAAAGATCTTATAAAGACGTCTCAGCCTGCGGCAGAAGAGTTATCCACAACGTTATTCGGGAAGATGAAATCCTTGCTTTCGTTCACAGGAGATCACTCCAAAGCAAGGGAGTTTTTCGGGATTCATAAAGCGCTCTCCGGACAGATGCTGAAGTTCGACATCCACAAAGGAAAAGAGGAACTATTCGAGGATTTGGCGTATAAAGCGATGCATATTGCAGTGATGGCAACGAAGAAAAAGGAAATCCGCAGCTTACCCGGTTATTTCAGCGGCGTATTGCGTGAGGTTATTTGCGATGCGCTGTTTAAGGACAGCTATCAGGAATTTTCCGTATCCGTCGATGATTTCTATTGTCCGGGTTATTAAAGGCGGAGAATCGTTCCCCTTTACAAACATTGTCGAACGCAGATCATGAGTTAGTCGTATAAGCAGCACGTAGGTAGGGAATCCTTCAAAAGAATGATGAATTGAATGGAGGGCTAATAGTGAGTGAAAATGAAATAAAATTGCCTCAAGAACCGTTGTCCTATTGGCGTACACATATGGAATTTCCCAAATTCCCCAAACTTGAACAGGACCTTGACGTGGATGTTGTGGTAGTCGGTGCCGGTATTACAGGGATCACTTCTGCCTACTTGCTTGCGAATGAAGGGGCGAAAGTCGCTGTCCTGGAATCAGACGAAGTCTTGAATGGAACGACAGGACATACGACTGCCAAAATAACTGCACAACATGATTTGATATATGCCGAATTCATCCATAGCTTGGGTAGAGAAAAGGCTGAATTATACTATCGTGCCAATACAGAAGCTTTGGACTTTATGAGGGAAACAGTTGAGACTCATGGAATCGAATGTGAATTCAGCACTCAGGATGCGTACATTTATGCGACGACTGAAAAGTATGCAAAGAAGATAGAGAAAGAAGTTGAAGCGTATAAAACATTAGGAATCGATGGTGGGTTGGTAGATTCCATTCCTTTTGATATTGACATCCAAAATGCGCTCGTCATGAAAAATCAGGCCCAGTTTCATCCAACAAAATATTTAGTCCACCTGATCCAGCACATTACAGAAAAAGGGGGACAGATTTTTGAACAGACAACAGCTGTGAATATAGACACAGGTGACCACCCTGCCGTTTTGACGAAAGAAGACCGCCGAATACGTGCGAAACACGTGCTGATCTGTTCACATTTTCCTTTCTATGAGGGTACGGGGCTTTACTCGACTCGTATGTATGCAAACCGCTCGTATGCATTAGCTGTCAAAACGAAAGATAAGTATCCAGGCGGAATCTATCTTGGCGCAGACAAACCTGCGCGTTCCCTTCGGTCAGTAACTGCGAATGATGAGGAATTGATACTGATTGTTGGGGAAGACCATAAAACGGGTCAAAGCATTGATACGATGGATCATTATAAAGCATTGGAAACATTCGGCACTGAAGTGTTTGACCTAGAGGAAATCAGGTATCGATGGTCAGCACAAGACTTGGTGACGTTGGATAATCTGCCTTATATCGGGGAATTGACGTCTGGACAGTCCAACATCCTGATTGCGACGGGTTTCCGGAAATGGGGGATGTCGAATGGAACCGCTGCTGCTCTGCTCTTCCGCGATATGGTTCTTGGGAAAGAGAATCCTTACGAAGAGTTATACACCCCCTCCAGGTTCAATGCACACCCGAGTGTAAAGAACTTTGTAGTTGAAAATGCAAATGTAGTAGGGCAGCTTCTGAAAGGGAAGCTGGACAGCCCGACGAGAACGCCCGAAAGCTTGGTGAAGGGTGAAGGTGCCGTCGTGACATTGGATGGCCACCGGAAAGGTGCGTTCAAAGATGAAGACGGTGAAGTCCATATCGTCGATACGACGTGTACGCATATAGGCTGTGAAGTGGCATGGAATAATGGAGAACGTACGTGGGATTGCCCGTGCCATGGTTCCCGTTTCTCCTATACGGGTGAAGTGATTGAAGGACCAGCTGAAAAGCCGCTTCAAAAGTATGACTACAAAATGATGGATAACCTCACTTCGGAGGATTCGGGATATTGACCGGTTGCTGATATTTGAACTGGAGTATCCGATTGACGACCCGATAATGAATTCAACAGACAGAACGTTTACAGGTCTTACACTTCTTCTTATTTCTCTATTTTTATAGACAAACAACTAAGTTGCTTTCATCCCTCATCTATAGTAATTTTAACCATAGGTTACTATAAGTAAGCTTGTGTGTTTGTGTTTCTGAACAAGCGATAAGGAGTGATGAGATTGACTTCAACAGTAAAATCATACAATGGAATTCCATTGTCCGTATTGGATCTAGCGCCAATTAATGAAGGCGGCAGTCCAACTGAAACTTTCAAAAATAGTGTGGAATTGGCTCAACACGCAGAAAAATTAGGATTCAACCGCTATTGGCTGGCGGAGCACCATAACATGCCAGGTGTCGGCAGCTCAGCGACCTCTGTCCTAATCGGTCATATTGCCGGGGTTACAGAGAGGATGCGTGTCGGTTCAGGCGGCGTTATGCTGCCGAACCACGCACCGCTCGTTATAGCGGAGCAGTTCGGTACATTAGATGCATTGTATCCTGGACGGATTGACCTTGGATTGGGCCGTGCCCCGGGTAGTGACCAAGCGACGGCATATGCATTACGGCGCACATTGCATAGCAGCGGGGAAGACTTTCCGCAACAACTAGAAGAGTTGCGTTCTTATTTCGATCCGCAGCCAAATGCGCGCGTTCGGGCATTTCCTGGCGAAGGACAAGATATCCCGATTTGGCTTCTAGGTTCGTCTGGCTTCAGTGCACAGCTTGCCGCTCAATTAGGTCTGCATTTCTCGTTTGCCAGTCACTTTGCTCCTGCATATGTGATGCAAGCGCTGCAGTTATATCATCAGAACTTTAAACCATCGAAGCATCTGCAAGACCCATATGCGATGTTAGGGGTCAGTATTGTAGCGGCAGATACAGACGAGAAAGCACTTTGGCTCGCCACTTCGTTCCAACAGCAATTTTTGAGCCTGCACCGTGGAATGCCGACACAATTCAAACCGCCTTTGGATGATCCGGACGCTGTGTGGAGTCCAAGTGAAAAAGTCTCAGCTGCGAATATGCTAGATTCACCCGCAACAATCGTTGGAAGTCCTGAAACAGTGAAACGTAAATTGGAAGCTTTCCTCAATCAGACGAAAGCGAACGAATTCATCATCAGTTCTCCTGTATTCCATCAAGAAGATCGCTTGCGTTCGTTTGAAATCATTGCGGATATGATGGATTAACTGCAAGTGATCCAATATTAAAAGAAACTCAACATGTAAACAGCCTTTGACTCCCCTGATAATAGGGAAGTCAAAGGCTGTTTTGTGTTGTAAATAATGATTTAAGTCATACACGAAAAAACAGGAATCATAAAAGTTAACTTGCCCACTGAAGCGGATTTTCTGTTTTATGTTTTGAAGTACATCGCTGTAATTGAGAAGTAAAACTGTCATTTTGACAACTTTACTTGTCAAAATGAAGTGTATACGTTACAATCACTGCAAGAGGTGAAGTCAGTGAAAACACGTTTGAAGGAATTGCGTGCACGCAATGGACTGAATCAGACAGAGCTTGCGAAACGAGCGAAAGTATCGCGGCAGACAATCAGTTTAATCGAAAGAGAAGAATTCATCCCTTCTTTGCTGATTGCCGTAAGAATTGCGAGGATTTTCAATGAAGCGATTGAAAGTGTTTTTTTATTCGAAGAGGAGGAGATCGAATGAAGTTCGTTATTTATGGATTATTAGGTGGGATTGTTGGGTTCATAGGCATGTATCTAATGCTGTCGGTTCAAGTGGAATTTAATTTTTTATCCATTGCCTTTCCAGTGAATGTGATCTTGACTTCGTTAACCGTGTTGCTACTCCTGTATGTAGGAATCAGCATAATTCAAATGCGTAAAAAAGCAAATGCAGCAGTTTCAAGGGATGAAGAAGATGAGCGTGAAGTATGGCTCTACAAAAAGTTCACTGATACCAATATGATAGCCATTGCGAGTGTTATATTTGGAATTGCCGCATCTGCTATTTCACTCATTACAGAACAAGATCCCTGGCTCGTGATAAGTTCTATAATTGTAGCAACAGCAGCTTTCATTCTTTCAATTGCAGTTTCAAGTGTAGTCAATTTGTTTTACCCCGATCGGGAACTGCCGTCTATTTCAGATAAAGACTATGGCAAAAAACTACTAGCAGCATCTGATGAAGGGGAACGTCATGTGATGTTAGAAGGTCTGTATCGTACATTCAATACGCTAAATGCCACCCTCATTTTTGCACTTTTCGTGCTCATCGTGTATTCACTTTTCTCTGGGGTCTCCCAATTATTCGCTATTTTTGTGATTAGTGCCGTTATCATTGGTGCAAATGCCCAATACTTTTTACTAATCCGCAATAGAACGTGATGTACGGGGGTGGATAGAAGACCTATTCTTTTCGGATTATGATTTTTAGGCGGTAACGTCACATCTCTCTTATGCTGAATAAATAGAGCTATAAGATTCTGTTTCAGAGATAAAGATCTTCAATCAGATTCATTGTTTGCTTATGAAACACGAAAAGGGTATTGACTTTAAATTCCTGCTTCTGGAAAAGGATATTAAAACAAGCTACACCTTGTAAATCTATTTACAAGGTGTAGCTTGTTTGATGATTGTTAATAATTCTCACCAACATCTTTTTTTACTAAATGGTTTTTGTTGATTTAAAGTCTGACACTTCATTAGTGGCTTGGTATAATATAGAAGAAACGAATAATTCTTACTTCCAACGAACCAGCCAAATTACGAAAGATTACCTACAGTTGAAACCTAATGGGGGATATATTTGCAAATTATTATAAAGGAATATGAAAAGAGTGACCAAGAACAATTAAAAGAACTAATAGATTTATCTTTCGAGGAAGAAGGCTTACTAAATATATTAAAAAAGTTTAGATTCAAATTTGCATACTCGGCATTTTCTGAAGATAAATTAGTAAGTGTAGTTTTTGGATGGGTAAGTAGTCTTCACCCATATTGTACTTATTTTAAAGTTTTGTGTAATTCGTCGTATGTACGGGATAATGTAATAGAGAAGTTACTGAATAAGGTTGAGAGTTTGGAAACAATCGATTTTCCATTACAAACATCTATTTGGGAAACTTCTATAAATCTAAAAAAGATTTATGAGAAAAGTGAATTCAAGGAAATAAGAAGAACGTATATGCCGACTCTTCAAGTATCTGATTTTAAAGAGGGAGCCTTTCGATTCAGTGAAAAAGATTATATACTCAAAACATTAGCAGAGGTTTCTTTAAATAATGAATTGGTAGAAAAACTGGTTCTCCTTGTTAAAAGAAATTACGAAGAAACACATAAAGTGAATCCTGTAGTAACAGCAGGGCTTGAAGAGTGGAGGATTTTAGTTTTCTCGGATGATATTATTGCTAAAGGAAGTTATGTTTTTTTAAATCCTGACGAAAATGACATATTAGCTTATTCTTTTCTTCACGAATCAGATGATGATAATTCGTATGAATTAGGATGGTGCGGTAGTTCCAGTAGTGAATACCAGGGAATAATTCCAAATTTAACACTTCAGCATATAAAATATGCGGATAATCATAACAGGAAGGCTATTATAGGTGAATTCGATACAACAGATAGCAGTGCAATGGAGGTACTAAAAACTTTTCCTTTTGCTCCTTCTCCCACTTGGATTACCTACCAAAAGAAGTAGAGTGCCGGAAAAGACTATTCCTTAATCGGGGGCCGATTGTTTAGTACTACACTCTTAGTTGATTGGAGTGCAAGCCGTCGACTCCGGGAGGATCAGCGTGAGCCTTGAGACCCTGGACGTAGCGAAGCGAAGGAAGCGGCTCAAGCCACGCCCTCCGGAAAGCGTACGGCTGGAACACAAATCAACGTGCTTAACACTATTCCAGATATGAGACGTTTGCTTCATAGCAAAAGTCCCGATACCGCAACAGGACCAGACTTTATAATGAATTCATGGGAAAGTCGTGGAGGTTTGTCCAGTGATAATTAGAAAAATACAAGTGACTGATTCAGATGCTTTCGTTGTATTAAGTAAAAAGATTGATGAATCTGATGTTATGTTATTTGAACCAGGAGAAAGAAATACCACTTCTGAACAACAGAGAAAATCCATTGAAAGAATACTAAATGAAAAAAGATCGGTTTTTTTTGTAGCTGAAAGTGAAGGGAGACTTGTAGGTTATATCGCTGCATTAGGTAGTGATTTACAAAGAAATCGGCATTCAGCATATCTTGTTTTAGGAGTATTGGAAGAATCTCAAGGCCAAGGGATCGCATCTGAATTATTCAATCAAATATTTGAATGGGCAAAAGAAATTGAGATTACAAGGTTAGAACTTACAGTTATCAAAGAAAATTTTAAAGCATTCAATCTGTATAGAAAAATGGGATTTGTTTTGGAAGGCGAGAAAGTAAATTCATTGGTAATAGACGGACAATTCGTTAATGAATATTATCTTTACAAGTTGTTATAGTTATGAAAAAATACACAACACTATATTCCAATACTGCAATATGGCCAAAGTTAAGGGAGACAAGAAATGTCACAGTCTATAATTTTTGATATGGATGGAACACTGTTTCAAACAGATACAATATTAGAAATATCACTTGAGGATACTTTTGAACATTTACGATCAATGGATAAATGGAATGAAGCGACGCCAATTCAGCAATATCGTGAAATTATGGGCGTTCCTTTACCACAAGTTTGGGAAACTTTGTTACCGGATTACTCTACTCAAGAAAGAGAATATACAGATGGGTATTTCCTTGAAAAACTAATTGGAAATATAAGAAATGGGAATGGTTCTTTGTATCCTAATACGAAGGAAGTTTTAAGTTATTTACATGAGAATAATTTTTCAATCTACATAGCAAGTAATGGTTTAACCGTATACCTTGAAGCAATAGTGAGTCATTATAACTTGGACAAATGGATTACAGAGACATTCAGTATCCAAGAAATTGAGTCATTGAATAAATCGGACCTGGTTAAGAGTATTGTAAAAAAATATGGTATTACCAATGCAGCAGTAGTAGGTGATCGCCTATCAGACATAAATGCAGCTAAGGACAATGGGTTAATTTCAATAGGATGTAATTTTGATTTTGCGAAGGAAGATGAACTTTCCCAGGCTAACATGGTAATAGATGATTTAATTGAGTTAAAAACAATATTACCTAAATTACCTATCTAACTAGCCTGTTCTTCAATTCTCGAGGGCAATTCACTATTAAGTTCGGTTCTTTAAGCGGGCCAGATTATTGTACTAAAAACATTTAAGAATGGGTGAGTGAAACATGTTTTTAGACGTTTTTGAAGATAATTTAGAAAAGAATGCCGATCCATTAAAATATGATGAATTATATAATAATTATAAAGAAGACTTGGATTTCATTCAGAAGTCCGCTGGAACGACAACACAACCAATTATTGAATTGGCTTGCGGCACAGGAAGATTAACAATTCCAATGGCTGAAAAAGGTTATACGATGTATGGGGTTGATCTCCATCAAGGAATGCTTAATTTAGCTATTCAAAAGGCAAGTGCATCTAATGTTCATATTCATTTCTCTAAGCAGGATTGCACCCAATTAGATTTACCAATCAAATCTCCATTAATTTTTATGGTGGCCAACTCCTTCCAACACTTCCTAACAAATCAAAGTCAAAGTGCCTTATTTAAATCCGTAAAATCGTACTTATTGCCAAACGGTGAATTTATTTTTGATACTAGAAACCCAATACTAAAGGAATTGTCTGTAATTGATGAGATTGAAGAAACACACACCAATCGTATGAATCAAGTAGTGACTGAGAAACATCGAGAAGTTTATAACCACCAAACTCAAATCTTGGAGTGTACCACCGTACAAGAAACTAATATTAATAATGTTATTTCTACATATAAAGATTCTATTTCCTTACGTTATACATATCCAATGGAAATAAGAAGGCTGCTATCAGAGCATAACTTTGAATTGGTAGCAATGTATGGTTCTTGGAAAAATGCACCCTTAACAAAAGACAGCGAATCTATGATTATTCATTGCCGTCTTATTCTGTAAAAAGCGGCTATTCCGTAATAGGAATTGTCCTTGAACTACATAACGGTCATTTAACTAAACAGGGGCGATGTAAGATAGAAATTTCGTGTTTGATTTCAGCCTATTTGCAGGGTTTCTCTCTTTTACATCTACTAAAGTGATAGAATAATATAAGCAGTACATAAAGCGGATGGGCGGTTTGGCACTCCCTTGAGAAAGGGGGTGTTTACATGGTGACATACGAAGCAATGAACATAATTGAAAAAATGTGTTCCATTAACAAGGGTGCATTTGCTTTATAAGCAATTTTGTTTATATCGCAATCCGGGCACTTTGCCAATTGAAAGAGTGTGAAAAACAGTAGTCTGGGGAGATAAGGAATGAAAGATTGTTTATTTTGCTATCCTGAGTTAGAACCAACGCAAAACGTTATTCTGAGCAATGAGTTTTGTATGTTTTTACAGTTAGACCAAGCTAAACAGGAAGGCATTCCACTTGAAGGTGCAGGAGTAATTGTGCCAAGAAAACATAGGGAAACCGCTTTTGATTTAACGCTTGAGGAATGGAATGCTACGCACACACTTCTTCAAGATGTGAAAAGATACTTAGACGAAAAATACCAACCGAACGGATATAACCTTGGTTGGAATTGTGGTGAAGTTGGAGGGCAGCATATATTCCACTCACATTTTCACGTATTACCAAGATATGAAGATGAACCGCTTGCTGGCAGGGGTATTAGATATATGTTTAAGGACACTAACAACCAAAGACTAGATCCTTAATATATTTGGTTATTTTTAAATATGATTACCGCTTTGGTGCGGAAGTCTATTCATGATTCGGTAGGATATTCATACGTCTTCATATGCTTGTGATTTATCAATTTAACTGTATGTCCAGCAGAGATTTCATAGGTCATGCGGTCTTTCCCAATTGGAATCCAGTGTCCACCATCGGTAGTCTCAATTTCAAAAGTAATTTGCAATTGAAAGCCACGAAAGCTATTAACTCTTTTTGTTTTTATCACTTCAATATCCCAAGGAGCTACATGAGGTGAAAAAGCTTTTACAATCTCCGGATAATAATAGGTAGTTAAGTCGTTTTCAATATAAGGAGTTAGCATAACCATGAGCATATTCTGTAGCCTAAGCTCTTCAGAGTCTTGTGTTGGTTAAGCAATAGAAGAAAGGTGATTATTAATGGTACCCATCTCGATGGAAACATTTGTGAATAAGCATTGCAAAAATAATCCTGAAGAAAACCGTGCACAATTTAAAGAAAATCTTAAGCAGGCTGTCCAGGATAAGAAAAACGGAGTAACTTGTGATAACTGTGGTGAAAGAATTTGGGCGATTGGCAGTACGGTTTCCCATTATGCATGTTTTTCATGCTTAACAGGGGAGGCAGACTCCTCAGGAGATTATGAAATTGATGAAGTGTGCTTGTTGTAAAGAATTGCAACAGTATCCTTTTTTAACGAATATCAGACAGGGCGCTTGTGAAAAAAGTGGAATGATCCTTCTTGAAATGCCTGCAATTAACCCTTTTTTAAATGAAATGATTTTTGGTCAAGGACGTATACATAACCAAGTTGCAACTCAGAGAATCAATTGGATTACTAAGCAAAGAAAGAAGGGGGAATCCCATGAATGACCGATTTGAAATGAGTTTCAAAAACAAAGCTCTGACTATGTATCTTATCCTGATGGTGCAGACAGTGGCCATTCAGCTGTATCTTACGTTATTCACAGAAGTGCCGCGCATCTACCCTTCAAGCCTGCCGGCGATTCCGCTTCTTATCTATTTCATTTGGCTTCCTATTCATAGAAGGAAAAAGAGAGAGAATCAATCGAGTTGAAAACTGTATGGATTGCCAAAAGTAAATGATGAAGACATTGAAAATCATCACTGTAGCGGCCCTGCTGGTGCTGCCTAGTGTGGTTCTGTACCGGCAAGACATCTACAAAATGATGATACATAATCCAATCAGAAACTATGCAGATACACTCCTCCATTCGACGAAAACTGGTCAATCTATCAATTAAATCACGCGGACTCCTTATCTCTGAATTGTTACAGTTAACCAACCTTTCCAAATCAAATGAAAACGTTTACAATAGAGAGATAAGGGGAGTGAATGAAATTGAAATATAATGATACGTGGGATTTAGAAACAGTATTTCCAGGGGGAACAAATTCTGAGGAAGTACAAACTAAGATTGCATCGTTAAAAGAAGAGATTGCCCATTATGCCGATCAGTTAAAAGCGTGGAACAGCGATCCGGCTACTGATGCTTCTGCTTTTTTGGACATTTTAAAGCAGCAAGAAGTCATTGGTAAAGGATTGGGCCAGGTCGGTACATTTGTAAGTATGTGGCATGACGCGTTTATGGATGATGAACATGCGAGCGTTGTTAAGGGTCAGGTCATGCAGCTTGGCAGTGAAATCCAGCAGCTTTCCACCATCTTCACTAAAAAACTTGTAGCTATCTCGGATGATCAGTGGAATGCGCTTTTGCAAGATGGTGCGTTAAAAGAAATCAGTTTCTCGTTAGATGAGATTCGTGAACAAGGAAAACGTTTATTATCTGAAGATGAAGAGAAGCTGATTGCTAAATTAAATAAAGATGGAATAGCGGCGTGGAGCGATCTATACAATACAGTCGGCTCTATTATGACGGTTCCTTTTACAGATAAAGACGGTAAAACAACAGACTTATCAATTGGACAAGCCATGAACAAAATGTATGCAGATCCGGATGCAGAAGTGCGCGAAGTGCTTTTTGAAGACTGGGAAAAAGTTTGGTCTAAGAATGGCCCGATCTTTGCAGACATTCTAAACCATTTAGCCGGTTATCGCTTAACATTGCAGGAAGCACACGGAAGAGAAGGTCATTTAGAAGAACCGCTTGAATATAACCGTATGACTGAAGAAACTCTAATCGCAATGTGGTCAGCCGTAGATGCCCAGAAACAGACGTTTCTTGATTACTTAAGCCAAAAAGCTAAATTGTTAGGTATGGAAAAGTTAGGCTGGCAAGACGTGGATGCACCCATTGCATTAGGAGAAACAAAACCGACACGTTTCACATATGATGAAGCATGTGATTTTATAATTGAGAATTTCACTTCATTTGGCCCGAAATTGACGGACTTTACTAAGCACGCACTAGAAAACCGCTGGGTTGAAGCGGAGGACCGACCGAATAAACGGCCGGGTGGATATTGCACAAGTTTACCTGAGTTTGAAGAGTCGCGTATTTTCATGACTTTTACAGGTTCACCGAGCGATACGAGTACATTAGCGCATGAGTTAGGACATGCTTTTCATAGTCATGTCATGAATGATTTACCTGAACTGAACCAAGGTTATGCCATGAACGTTGCCGAAACAGCGAGTACATTTGCAGAAACCATTATTGCTGATGCAACTGTAAAAAATGCTGCGACGGATGAAGAGAAAATATCCCTTTTAGCGAATAAATTAGAAGGTGCTACGGCGATGTTCTTGAATATTCGCGCCCGCTTTTTATTTGAGGATAGCTTTTACTCAGAACGTGCAAATGGGATTGTGTCGGAAAAACGGTTGAATGAATTGATGGTTGAAGCGCAAAAAGAGGCATTCGGTGATAGTCTTTCTTCTTATCATCCTCATTTCTGGGCAGCTAAGTTACATTTCTTCATTGACCGTGTTCCATTCTATAACTTCCCGTATACATTTGGTTATCTGTTTAGCCTCGGTATCTATGCGGAATACTTGAGACAGCCAGAAGGATTTGAAGAGAAGTATATCGCTTTACTGCGAGATACAGGATCTATGAAAGTTGAAGACTTAGCGAAGAAACATCTGGATGTAGATGTAACTAAGAAAGAGTTCTGGGCAGCCGGGATTGAACTTGTTGGAAAAGATGTAGAAGAATTTGTGAAGTTAACGAACAAAGTAAAAATTTGAAATGAATAAAGGTGCTTCACTCACTTCACAGAGTGAGTGGAGCACCTTTTTTTCATGTGTAGTAGAATTAGGAACTGCAGGATGTTGAAATCGATTTAGTTGATGAGAATCTTGGTGTTTTACAAATGAAGGAGAGAGTCGAGTGGAAGTAGTCTATTTAGCAGGTGGATGTTTATGGGGAGTCCAAGGGTTCATTAAAACGTTACCTGGCGTTTTGTTTACAGAAGCAGGAAGAGCGAATGGGACCAGTCAGCTATTAGAAGGTGAGTATGACGGGTATGCGGAATGTGTGAAAACAAGTTTTGATCCGGAAGTTGTAACGATTAAAGAATTAATGGGGTATCTGTTTGAAATCATTGATCCATACAGTTTGAATAAGCAAGGTCAGGATATTGGCGAGAAATACAGAACTGGAGTATATAGTGAGAAGCGAGAACACTTGGAAGAAGCAACAGCGTTCCTAAGGGGTAGAACGGATTATGACCGTATAGTCGTTGAAGTTATGCCTCTGACAAACTATGTGAGAAGTGCAGAGGAACACCAGGACCGGCTAACGAGATGTCCTGATGATTATTGTCACATTTCAAAGGAATTTATGGAGAAATATACATTAAAATGATGAAATGGCCAGATTCTCTGTAATGGATTCAGTAGAATCTGGCTTTGCTATGAAAAAGTTATGCTTTTATCAAAATATAAAGTGTCTCTAAGTCTTTCTTATTTAAAATTCTTGGAACTGGATAGAGTGGGTTGGCTTCATGGTAAGCGCGTTCTACCATTATAGGAATGTCTTTATTCTCGATGCTGCTGATTGTTTCAGGAATGTCCATTTTTTCATTCATTAGTTTAATTGCTTTGATGAATTTGTTGCATTTTACTTCTTCGGAATCGCTTAGATGCGTAATGCCGACCAAATCTGCCAGTTCTGCAAGCGGTTTATGGGCAGCATCTCCATAATATTCAAGAACGTGTGGCATGATAACAGCATTAGCAAGTCCATGGGGTACATTATAAAAGCCGCCGAGAGTGTGGGCGATAGCATGGATGTAACCCACGTACGCACGAGTGAAAGCTCTGCCTGCTAGAAAGGAAGCGCGCTGCATTTTGGCTCTCGCTTTACTATTGTTTCCGTTCTGATAGGTTTCATAGAGATTCTCAAAAATCAGCTTAACCGCTTCGCGGCTCCACTGCCTTGTTTGCGGTGTATTACTTCGCCCGATATATGCTTCAACTGCATGGGTGAGTGCATCCATTCCAGTTGTAGACGTAATATGCTTTGGGAGATTCACAATGAGTAATGGATCCATAACCGCGAAGTGCGGTGTGAGAACGGGGTCGTTAATGGCATATTTTTCATGTGTTTCACTGTTTGAAACAACAGCGACAATCGTCGTTTCACTCCCTGTTCCAGCAGTTGTTGGAATCGCAACAAGTGGAGGAATCGCTTTTCGTACTTTCAGTTGTCCCTTCATTTGTGCAAGAGTTTTCCCTGGTTGTGCTACACGGGCTGCAACACCTTTGGCACAATCTATCGGAGAACCACCGCCAAAGGCAATAATCCCTTCGCATCTTGAAGACTTATATAAGGATAGGGCATCTTCAATAGTGTCTATTGTAGGATTGGGTAAGGTTTTGTCATACACGGTGTATTGAATACCGCTGTTAGTGAATCCTTCTAACAAAGAGTCCATTAAGCCTAACTCAGATATGCCTTGGTCTGTGACAATGAGTACATTTTGAATTGACTGTCGA
This sequence comes from Sporosarcina aquimarina, assembly GCF_033253705.1. Taxonomy (GTDB): domain Bacteria; phylum Bacillota; class Bacilli; order Bacillales_A; family Planococcaceae; genus Sporosarcina; species Sporosarcina aquimarina. The sequence goes on along the minus strand of NZ_JAUBDH010000003.1, from coordinate 272,182 downwards.
TGCAGGAGATCAGGCAATTCAGCCAAACTATTTTCACCCTCCAGCAATAGAGGATGTCGCCATGAAAGGAAGTGTGCTACAGTTTTGTAGGCGAATTGATAAGTTCTGCAATAGAGTGGATTCATACGCAATCTCCTTTGTTTTTTCTTATCTCCAGTGTACTAGAGTGCTGTGTTCAAAACAATTTGGAAATAAGAATGATTTTCCAAATCATTAAGAGGATATCGTCAACTGACGTTGAAATCCAGTATATAGTCATTTATTAGGTAAAGGGGGATGCGATCTATATTATGAAGAAAAAGATTGGGATCCTATCGATGGCTGTCCTGATTATCGCCGTAGGAGCAGTGCTGTTTCTGAATAGAGGGCTTTTGCTTTCAGGTGATAAATCGAATGGGGCATCTGGTAAAGCATCGGATTCCCCTATCCAGCAAATTATGGAGGGGGAAAAGCAGCCGGTAGAGCAAGAATTTCCGGATACGATGACAGAGTACAATGTCCAAGAAGCCATTCATGCAATGTCTCATCAAAAAGTGAGGGCGGATGATAAATGGTTATCGATTTTAATGACGCCGGAACGAATTGATCGGCTTATTGAAATTGTGGAAAACAAGCAAGATCGTTTTCAAAAGAACGGCGAATTGTATTTAAATATTTTAACTAGATGGTCCAACGGAGATTTTTCACAGGTGGATCTAGATCACAATGCTATTTGGAAGCTGCAAAAAGGGACAATCGGCCGTGCGACAGGGATACTATCTGCTGAAGAAGAACAGAAATTCATTAAAAAGAAATTTGATGAAACTGAAGAGTAAATTGAGGCAATGAGAATTCCAATTCACGTAATTGAATAGGGGAATTCTTTTTTCGTGTATATAAGCATATGCTTATATGGTAATATGGAAATCGGGAGGTGTTAAAAATGAGCGAACGCCAGCCAACAGACATTAAATCAGCAGCGACTATTTTGAAACTTCTCGGCGATCCTACGCGATTAACGATGATGAAATTACTGCAATCGCATGATTGTTGTGTGTGTGAGTTTGTCGCCATCTTTAATAGGAGTCAACCTGCAATTAGTCAGCATATCCGAAAACTAAAAGATGTAGGTCTCGTAAAAGAAGAACGTCGTGGGCAATGGATTTTTTATTCAATTCGTCAAGACTACGAAGAGATTGCTTTTGTTTTAGACTTGCTCGATCAGTTGGCTGATCAGCAGGCATTGGTAACTGATTTGGAAGCGCAAGGATTGCGTATTTCGTGTACATAGGGAGGAAAACTTGTTTTGGATTCAACGATTATCGCAGTTCTAATTTTTGTTCTAACATTAGTATTTGTTATTTGGCAGCCGAGAAATCTGTCTATTGGATGGTCAGCTTGTACGGGTGCAGTGTTAGCCTTGATTTTTGGAGTGGTGGATTTCGGTGATGTGGCGGATGTAACCGGAATTGTTTGGAATGCTACGCTCGCTTTTATCGCAATTATCGTCATTTCTTTGATATTGGATGAAATCGGATTCTTTGAATGGGCCGCATTACATATGGCTCGGTTTGCAAAAGGAAGCGGCATCCGGCTTTTCGTCTATGTGAGTGTACTTGGTGCAATTGTTGCGGCTCTTTTTGCAAATGACGGGGCTGCACTCATTTTGACACCGATTGTACTTGCGATGGTGCGCAACTTGAAGTTCAGTGAGAAGATGATTTTTCCGTTTATTATCGCGAGCGGGTTCATCGCGGATACGACCTCGCTGCCGCTTGTTGTCAGTAACTTAGTCAATATCGTTTCAGCAGACTTTTTCGGAATTGGCTTTGTTGAATATGCATCCCGAATGATTGTGCCGAATTTGTTTGCTCTTGTAGCGAGTATTGTGGTGTTGTATTTGTTTTTCCGAAAGAGCATTCCGGGAAACTACGAAGTGTCTCAACTCAAAACTCCAGCAGCAGCGATTCGCGACCATACGATGTTCCGATTGTCATGGGGCGTACTTGCAGTATTGCTGATAGGCTATTTTGCGAGTGAATTCATTCATGTACCTGTGTCCTTCATCGCAGGAATCGTCGCGATTTTCTTTTTGATAATGGCACGCAGAAGCTCCGCGGTAGAGACTGTGACTGTTGTAAAAGGCGCACCATGGGCAATTGTCTTCTTTTCCATCGGAATGTATGTAGTTGTCTATGGGCTGAAAAATGTAGGATTGACGAGTATATTGGCGGATGTCATCCAAGTCGCTGCTAACCAAGGATTATTTGTCGCGACGATTTCAATGGGGTTCATCGCTGCAATCCTTTCGTCTATCATGAATAATATGCCGACTGTAATGATCGATGCGCTGGCGATTTCCGAAACGTCTGCCACAGGTACTATTCGTGAAGCGCTCATCTATGCCAATGTCATCGGATCTGATTTAGGTCCGAAAATAACACCAATCGGCTCACTCGCTACTTTGCTGTGGCTGCATGTGTTATCACAAAAAGGGGTTAAAATCAGCTGGGGGACTTACATGAAAGTTGGGATTGTCTTGACAGTTCCTACGTTATTCATTACCTTGGTAGGGTTGTATTTCTGGCTGCTCATTCTTTAAATTTTTGGAGGGATATCATGGATAAAAAAACAATATATTTCTTATGTACTGGGAATTCTTGCCGGAGTCAAATGGCTGAAGGTTGGGGAAAGAAAATTCTTGGTGACGAATGGCGGGTGCTAAGTGCGGAAATTGAGTCCCATGGAGTTAATCCGAATGCCATTGCGGCAATGAAGGAAGTGGGTATCGACATTTCTAATCAAACCTCAGACAAATTTGATCGGGACATTTTAAATTCAGCGGATTTCATAGTGACACTTTGTGGCGATGCAGCAGACAGTTGTCCAACGACACCACCTCAAATTCGACGGGCTCACTGGGGATTCGAAGATCCTGCAAAAGCGACTGGATCAGAAACAGAAAAGTGGGCAGTGTTTCAGCGCATTCGTGATGAAATCGGTCAAAGGATTGAACAATTCTCGAAAACAGGTAACTAAGATACCTTCTTTTAAAAGATGGAACAAAAGCGAACATCTATATAATATCAAACGACCACTCTCTGCATGTGAGAAAGTGGTCGTTTTTTTAATTATCAGCAGATGCTTTATAGACGTTAGCCGCCATTTCAGCTACGTATCCGCTGCCGTTGTTATCGGAAACATCTTCAATCATCATGGCAAGAATGAACGCAGGGTTATCTGAATTATAACTGATGAAAAAGCCATTTTCTTGACCGCTTTCATCTTTTGACTTTTTTAACTCGGCCGTTCCTGTTTTCCCGGAAATCGGGAGGTTCGGAATATTGGCTGCTTGAGCAAACCCATCCACGACCACGTTTCTTAAATCCTTCTTCAACTCATCAGCAGTTGCCTTGCTTAATAAGTCGTCTTTCCAAACCTCTTGGGTTTTGTCATCCTTCAACAATGTAGGTTTGTACATAATGCCATTCGTGATGAACGGTTCGTAAATCGTCGCAAGGTGCAAGATGTTTGCCAACATTTGTCCCTGCCCGAATGACGTATCAGCCAGCTGGCCTTCTGAACCAATTGTTCCATCATTCGAAATTTGTGATGGAGACAGGTTGAGCAGGAAAGGAATATCTTCTCCAAAACCATAGTTTTTCAATGACTTAGTAAAATCTTCGCGCCCAATTGCAAGTGCTTGCTGGGCGAAGTAAATATTATCCGAAAAGATGAGCGCATTGTTCAAATCGAGAGGATTAGGTGCTTCTGGGTGTAAACGAGATACCTTATAAGATCCCCAAGTTGAATCCTTTTGCCACGTTTTTCCCATGATCGTCAGTCCTTTATTAGGATCCAATGTCCCTTTTTCTATTCCGATCGCAGCGGTTATAGGTTTGATGGACGAACCAGGTGCATAGGCTGCTGCAAAACGGTTAAACAATGGCTTTAGTGGATCTTCCGAAAGCTTTTTGTAGCGCTCGCCGCTTACTCCCAACATGAATTCTGCAGGGTCAAAGCTCGGAGAACTAAGGAGTACTAACGTTTCGCCTGTCATCGGGTCAACAGCGGCACTCGCTCCAGGTTCTCCTTTCATCGCATCAAACGTCTTCTTTTGCAATTCGGCATCGATTGTCAACGAAATATCTTTGCCATTCACTGCTTCAGTTTCCACTATCTTTTCAAGTGTTGCGCCAGACTCTGGTCCTTTAATATAGATCCCGACGCCATCTTTTCCCCTCAAACGATCTTCCAGCAACCGTTCAAGTCCTTGCCGGCCGATCAAATCTGTTTCGGTGTAGCCTTGATCTTTATGTTTCTCTAATAATTCGGCAGTTATTTTTCCAATATACCCGACTAAATGGGCTGCAGATTCACCATATGGATATTCACGCATTTCGGTTTCTTGATACGTAATCCCCGGGATTGTAATGAGTTTGGATAATAGTGCTTCATTGTTTTTTGAAACGGGTGCAATCGGTACGAAATAATCAGGTTGAACCCAACTTTGGTTGAGCTGTTTATCGATGAATTCAACAGACGTATTGAGAAGTTCAGCAAGCTCATCTTTCTTCGATTCATCTGTGAATTTACCGGGAACAATCCCTGCTTCATATCCAGTTCCGTTCATGGCTAAAGGATTGCCTTTACGGTCAAATATCTTTCCGCGTTTTGCTGACATTGTAGAAATCTGGATTTTGTCCTTGGATGTCAGTTTCGGAAGTATGAAGGAAGGATCCCATTCAGCATACCAATTGTCCGTATCCTCATGTGTTTCGTAATGCCAAGTAAGTTCTTTTTCAAAATCTATAGGGCCAGCAATGGTATCCATTGAAATTTGAACAGGGAACACAGCTGGCTTTTCTTTGTCCCACTCCGTATCTTCTTTCGGTTTTGTATACGTGACCTTCAGATTTTTGAATCCTAAATCCTCTGCCAATTTCTTTTGACGGTCTACAAATTCGTCCGTATCGAATGTTTCCTTCGTGTCGACAGTTAAAAAGTCGTTGTACATCTCAGAGAATTTACTATCATTCCAATTTTTTAAGTATGCTTGTACGCGATCGTCCGGCGTCTCTTTCTCGCTGCATCCTGTCAGGAATACTGAAAAGACTAAAATTGAAAGAGTGGACAACATTTTTTTCAACAAAAAGACCTCCTATCTGGTGTTCGAAGTGTTTTACTGAAACTAATTTCATACTTCAATCGTACTAGAACGAAGCAGAAATTTATATAAGAAATTAGAATATTTTTTGAAACTGAAGAAATCTGAAGTCGAAGTTGGGTACATACTATGTTGGGTTGAGCGAGATACAGTTTGACTGTAATGAAATAGAAGACTAAGAAACATAGAATAAGTGAAACGTAGGCTGATTTTTGTACACTTTCTCTTGTAAGCGATACGATAATAACGTAAATAGAATCGGATTCGCAACAACTAGGAAGGAGATTGACATATGAAATACAATTTTGATACAGTAATCGACCGTATGAAATCATCGAGCGTTAAATGGGACGGGGCAGAAGCGTTGTTCGGTGAAAAAGACTTACTGCCGCTGTGGGTTGCAGATATGGATTTCAAAGTGCCTGACGAAGTGTCAAAAGCTGTCGCAGATAAGGCCGCTCATGGAATTTTCGGCTATACCATTCGCGAAGAAAGTTATTACCAGTCCATTATTGATTGGATGAAAACCCGTCATAACTGGACGATTGAGAAAGAGTGGATTTGTCATAGCCCAGGTGTCGTGACAGCGTTAAGTTTAGCTGTTCAAGCGTTTACGGAACCGGGAGATAAGGTCATTATACAGCCGCCTGTTTACTACCCATTCATGAAAGTGACGGAGACGAATGACCGTGAAGTTGTGTTCAACCCGCTCATTAACAATAATGGAACTTACGAGATGGACTTCGAAGATTTAATCTCAAAAATCGATAAGTCAGTCAAAGTGTTCATGCTGTGTAATCCACATAATCCAGGGGGATTCGTTTGGAAAAAGGAAGACTTGAAACGACTCGGTGAAATTTGTTTGGAGCATGGGATTTTAGTAATTTCGGATGAAATCCATTCGGATCTTGTATTCAAAAAAGGGAGTCACGTTCCATTCGCATCACTTTCTGAACAATTTGCGCAACATAGTATCACGTGTACAGCGCCAAGCAAGACGTTTAACTTAGCTGGTTTGCAAACGTCCAACATCATTATTCCAAATGAGCAATTGCGTGAGAAGTTCACCGCTGAGACGGATAGAAATTCTATAGGTATGCCGAATTCCTTTGGACCTGTCGCAACCACAGCGGCCTATACACATGGCGGTCCGTGGCTTGAGGAAGTACTGGACTATGTGAATGGGAACTTGAACTTTATCACGGAGTATTTTGCGAAAAACGTTCCTGCATTGAAAGTATTACCGCTTGAAGCGACATACCTTGCGTGGATTGACTGTACAGAACTCGGAATGACGCCTGAAGAATTGGAAACCTTCTTCTTATCCAAAGCACACGTAGCATTGAACCAAGGGAAAGCATTTGGTCCTGGCGGTGAAGGTTTTGTTCGCATGAACCTTGCCTGCTCTAGATCTATCATCGAAAAAGCAGCAAAACAAATTAAAGAAGCGGTCGACTCGCTGTCTTCTTGAATTGATGAGAATAGTTGGAAAATTGAATTGCTAATCAGAACCTCTTTGGATAGAATTGTCTAAAGAGGTTCTTTTTTCTTAATAGAAGGGACGGAAGCAAATGGACTTTATTATTCGAGCAATGACTATAAAAGATACGACACAAGTGCAGCAAGTAGCTGCTGCAAGTTGGCATGCGACATATGACGGGATTATACCACTCAACATTCAAAATCAATTTCTGAAGAACGCTTATAGTGAATCTATGATGGCCCGTCGAATTGCGAATTCGATTGTTATTGTTGCGGAACAACAAGGAAAAGTAGTTGGATTTGCAAACTTTACACAGGTCGATCAAGCAGGGGAATCTGAATTAGCTGCAATCTATCTACTGCCAGAAGCGCAAGGTCAAGGGTTAGGTACTGCATTGCTTTTAAAAGGGTTTGAACAGTTGTCTGGAGTTAAAACCATAGTTTTGACGGTTGAAAAGGAAAATGAAATCGGTAAAACTTTTTATGAAGCGAAAGGCTTTCATGTAATGGATGAATTTGAAGAAGATTTTGATGGACATAAGCTCCAATCGATCCGAATGCGCTATACTATTTAATTTAAACGGCAGACAGCGCCAGGAGTCATATAAAAGAAGATGTTGAATTCGTTTTGGAGGGCAGGTATGAGATGGATAAAAAACGTCATAGATTAGCAGCGGCAGTGATCATCATATGGCTTGGTTATTTTACCTCTGCTATGATACTCGGTTTTGAATCTTGGATTGTCAAAGCGTTAAGTTTGTTGTTCATTATTTCTTGGGGGATTCTGATCTTTAAAGGATGGAAAACTAGAGAAAAGAATAATGAGTTGTTTTAATTACTTTCGATAATTTGATCAAAACTAATATATACAATAGAAAAGCAACCCAGTTACTTCATTAAAATATGTTTTTACACATGGGGGAAACAAATGGAGATTAGGCAATTAACAAAAAATGATGCTGAGGTTTATCAGAAGATTAGACTTGAAGCATTGCAAAATAATCCTGAAGCATTCGCTTCTAGTTTTGAAGAAGAATGCGAACACCCGATTGATAAATACATAATGAGATTCCAATCTGACAATTCATTTACATTCGGTGCGTTTGAAAAAGATAAACTTGTAGGAGTTATTACGTTGGTAAAAGAAACATTGAATAAACTTAGCCATAGGGCGAATATTGTAGCAATGTACGTTTCTCCCTGCAATCGTGGATTGGGGATTGGAAAAGATTTAATTAAAAAAGCAATCAAGCAAAAGAATTGGAAGGACTAGAGCAATTGTACATAACTGTAGTAACAACAAATAGTACAGCGAAAAAACTTTATACTTCCCTCGGGTTTGAAAAGTTCGGCACAGAGAAACGGGCATTGAAAGTGGATGGAGATTATTTTGATGAAGATCTCATGGTTTTATTCCTTTGAAGAGGGTAACCTTTGGATCTAGTTTTGAAATTATTATTTGAGCGCGTAAGAGGATTTAAATTCTTGAAATTTTTGATTCGACAATTGAATCGTCAAGTGTTTTGAGTGCATATGTAGACGTTGACAACAACAGATGGAATAGCAATATCTTTTTCTTAGGTAAAAAACACATGAAATTAGCTACTAATTTTTAATATGTCCGTAACAAGAATGTTTGTTCTACTATCAACCTAGGATGTGAATCTCTTGGAGCTCGTAGCAACATTGCCTATATGGAAGTATTCCAATAGAAAAATTAGTATCGATGATGTGAAAAAATTAGAGGTTGGTTATATCCAGCGTAAATTTAACGGTCCTTTTGAAAAAGTTCACAGGTTTTTACCGTTTTCGATTAATGACAAAATAAATGTCTTTGGTGAAATGGAAAAATATACGATTGAGATAACTGAGCAGTCATTTAAATCGAATTTATTTAACTTGAAATGGAATGTGCTTATAACAAAAGATGGTTTTCAAGAAGAATTTCTTATAGAGGATAAAACCAAAGTTAGTACAAATCCACGCCTCGATTACCACAAACAGGCTGCTAGCTATATTTTTAAGAAAGATGCTTTTAATCGCACTTGTAGTATTTTCATGAAAGAAAGCAATATCTTATGCGCGGAAGTCACTATAGAGAAATTAGTCCCTATGAATGTAAGGATTAAAGTTAAAACAGATGACCTCACTTCAATAGAGATCTTAGGGATTTTTTATATAATGAATATAGTTTATTAAGAAAAACTAAATGGGGACGGCCTGACATTTTATGGTTATTATTTCTTATAATCTCTTTTAATGTTCAACTGGAAACATAGGGGCCCGGATAAATAAAAGCAGCAGCAAAAGAATATGAAAAGGGGAATTGAATTTGAACAAATTCAAACTGAAACCGTTTGTTGCAATCCTTGGTTGCGTCATTATCTTAACAATTGGATCTGTAATTCTATTCAAACTTAACAAAAACCATCAGGCAAATGAACGCATTATCGACAAATGTTTTGAAAACTTTGATGAACAAGCAAAAGTAGTCGTGGTGAAGGATAGTTTTTGGTCTGCTGTGTCTTGCGAGAAACAGCCTTGACGATTCGGGCTAAATACAGGATTAGAAGTTTATTAATAGAGGAAGGTGTAGATTATAAAACATGCACTCGTTATAGGAGGAACTGGAATGCTGTCCAAAACCACACGTTGGTTAGCAGATCACAACTATCATGTTTCTGTTGTGGCTAGAGATTCTCGGAAAATAGAGAGAGTAATCAATCAGTCAAATCATCCTTCTGATATAACCCCTGTTCTAGTCGATTATAGTAATACTCACGAATTGAAAAGCTCAATTGAGTCAACAGTTGAAAAGAATGGGCCGGTAGAGTTAGTAATTGCGTGGATTCATTCCTATGCCATACATGCATTGCACACTATCTTAGAAATTCTTTTCAAAAAATAGTGAACAGTGGAAGCTGGTTCATATACTTGGAAGCAGCAGTGATTTAGAGATTATCAAAAACAGAGCGACGGTAAGTGAAAACTGTTTATACCATCAAGTTCAATTAGGATTTAAGATTGAAAATGGTCAATCCAGATGGTTAACAAATGATGAAATTCCAGATGGCGTCATCGAAGCCTTAAAACGGAATACACCTGCGGCAGTTGTAATTGGACAAATGGAACCATGGGAAGAACATCCGTAGGTACGATGAAAATCCATAGCGATAAGGTAAAAGAATATAAAGAGGTGAGGGAAAATGAAGAAAGTGTTGTACATATTTTTTGTTTTGCTATGCCTGATTAACTTAACGAACATGACATTATTGAATGGGGAATGGAATGGCTTCGCATTATGGCTGAGTACAGGTTTGTTTGTAGCAGGTACTGCGTACTATGTAATGAAGAAAAATCCAGCTTCCGAGAATGAAGAACACTATTGATACGAAACAGTAAGATCAGATTCGCTGTAGTGGACTCCGATAAAGATTCATGAATGGATTTGTTTTATAAAGCAATTGATTATGCATTGAAAAGTGCGAATAGTTGAAATGAAAAGCCAGATCGAACTATTAGTACGGACTGTCGATTATATTAGGCAAGGCATTTGTATTTAGTAATCAAATTTTTGAGTAGTCAAAAAGGGTGGACTTTCAATGAAAAAATACATTCTGTCTATGTTTTTATTTCTTATATTAATAGTGTCGGCTTGTTCCAATGGTGTAAAAGATAGTCCACGGGAATTGTCGGATGTCATTAGTGGAGGATCAGTTTTGGGATATACCTACTCAGTAACCAAAACCCAAGACACGTATTCATGGAAAATTGGTTACAAAGATAAAAATTCAATCCTGGTAGAGAATGATGATAATGCGAATGTCTTAGATAATTATATGACTGCAGTCAACAATGCTTACTTGGAATGGATTGAACTCATTTTGTCGGCCGCTTACTTTTTAATCATAGCAGTAAGTATGCTTATACTTTATAAAAAGAAACGGTCGATGTTGAAGGGATATGGATTCCTCCTAGCCATGATGGGGGCGATTGCGTTATACATTGCCGTTCAAGCCTATTTCGATTTAAGCCGTATAATAGAAGATTTAGAGTATTATTATTTGATACTAACCCGTTAAGTCATTTGGCTATTTCAATAAAGAACGTTCAGTACACGTAGGATGAGGTGAATTGGTGCTACTGCTTTTGTTTTTTTACATAATTATCATACCGATTTGTATCTTGCTGCATGAGGTAGGACATGGATTGGGTGCTGTCATTACTTCAAACGGCCATGTACAAATCTATTTAGGTCCGAAAAGTGAGCGGAATAAAGAAAACTTCAGAGTGGGCAGGCTGCACTTTCATATTTTGTGGTCTTATGTCGGGTTCGCTTATTGGCAATCAGAGTTATCCCGTCGACAAAAAGCGGCTTCTCTAGCGGGCGGGCCATTCGTGTCTTTATTACTTACTATAATTTTTGGGTGGCTGGCCGTCGTTACACCTGAAAATTTTGTGCAGCCGTTGTTTTGGTGGACCACAATTTTTAACTTTTCCCAGGTTGTAGTGACTGTAATTCCTGTGACTTACCCTAAGTGGATGGGCAGATATAGTGGGTTCCAATCCGATGGCTTACAACTATACAGACTATTGAAAGAGCGAAATTAATACTCTTACTATATATCACCATTCGTAAAGATGAATGGACAACTGGAGGTTGGCACATGAAACTAGGCATTATTTTATTTATATCAGGCATCGTGCTTTTTTGTACAGGGATATTTTTCTCTACTCTGCTGTCTACAGGGTGGATTGTGGTAGGGAGTTTGATGGCGCTCATTGGCGGCGGATTGCTGGGGATCAGTACTCACTTCTTTGTTTCATCGAGGAAGACTGGTCATAGGTAAGGTCTGGCAACGCGAATCAATAATTACTTCATTTTTTAGGAAGCGATTTCTTTAAATGATTAGGAACAGTGGGTCCTGCTTTTACTTTCTGGTGATAATGGGGTGGCTGCTATGAATAAGTCGACATTAAGGGTTCTATGGATTATCCCAAATATTTTCTGTTATTTAATGTTCGTGGGTGTTCTTATTTTCGTGACGGTTCATCTGAAAGGACTTCGAGAAATCGGAATGGTCACCTCTTGGATGATCACTTTATTCGCTTTGCTATTTGTGTCTGTACTTGGAAGTTTCAGGATCAAGTACTGGATACGGGAGAAAAAATTATGATGGTCACTAGGGACTTATTAGGAGATTTCTATGAAAATACTTCATCTAATTTTATCGATCATTGTGGTGATTTCTGGCGTATTCACGATAGTTACCAAGAACTTTGACTATATATTATTTTACCTGGTGCTGCTCGGTACTTTAATAGTGTCCACGGGAATAGGCGAAATCCGCAGAAAAGAGAATGAGTTCAATGCATACATGAGTATTATTGTTTTTGGTATGCTAATTATTTACTATCTAGTCGTATTTGTATTTAACTGAAGTAGGCACAGCAATGAATACGGTGTTTCAATCTGGACTATGAACACATCAGACGAAGGAGAGAAAGCTATGAATAAAGCAGCACAGTTGTATTGGGAAGACTATTGGGGCGAACAAGAGACACCACAATTAGTAACTGCATGGCAATTTGGCGCTTCACCGGACAAACTTGCACAATTGGTAATTGAAGGAACGAAAACGGCGACATGCTCAGCTCACATGCTCTATGAACTGGAGAATGAACCGATTCCTTCAATTAATGAATACAGCATTCTTTTAAGCAGTATAGATGAGCCAGTAGCAATGATTAAGACTACTGAAGTAACCGTAGTTCCAATGAATGAAGTTACAGAGGACTTTGCAAGGGCCGAAGGAGAAGGAGATAGAAGCTATACGTATTGGTGGAACGTCCATGAAGAGTTCTTCAAGAATGAATTGAGCGCAATTGGTAAAGAATTCTCGGAAGATATGTTACTTGTCTGTGAACGCTTTGAATTGATTGATGTGAAAAAATAAAATTCTCACGATGTCAGTAATAAGACGAGTTTTTAGGAGATGGTATCATTCGAAAAATGAATTTACTATTTTGGGGGCTCACGCCTTTAATAGTAGGTTATGTAATGAATACTTGGCTGCTGCAAAATCATTCGAGTATTTTACCTTTTACTGCAATTGGTCTAGTGTTCCTCGCATTCTGGGCGTTTGTAGGATTCATAACCTCCCGTAAAGACAGAACCCTGCTGAAATCGGCATTCATTACAAATACAACAGCGTTTATCGTGTTGCTGCTTATTGTGTATCAAGAAATCCTATTAGAAAAATTTTGGCTGAACTTATTTGGAACGGCTACCCAATTCTATTACCTGCCGTTATTCAATCTCTCTGCCTCAATCCTTGGCACATTCACGCATATAACTACATTCGCGATCCACACCTGGTCAGCGGCTTTGGTAGGTTTCTGTCTACTATTTGTTTCTTACTATATTGGCGGATTGATGAAAAAGCGGTTCTATTCCGCCAAAGCTTAAAGGTGTTGCGGAGAATTTAATTTATGTGTAAGAGTTACGGTTTCCAGGAACAGTGCACCAATATGTCAAATAGACCTGCTGTTGCGGCAACTTCATACAAATGTTTATTATACGAAAACGCAACGAGCTCATCGCCCTTTTCATGGATGATGAGCTCGTTTTATTTCAAATTGATAGCACGACAGTTCTAATCTTTTGACAAGGATGGATCCGTTGATTGGAGCGGAGAGCGGCGACTCCAGAGGGATCAGCGAAGTTCGAAGACCCCGCAGAGAGCAAAGCGATCGAGGAGGCTGAGAGCGAGCCCCTTGGAAAGCGTCCGCTCGCAGCGGAAATCAACAGTGTTTCAAGTGGACTATCATTTTAATGTATTTTTTCGGTGGTCTCGTTATACGTAGATTACTTTCAATTATTTACAGTGCATTCTGCACTAACAAAAATCACGTAAAAAGAGGACACTCAACAAATTAATAATCACGCTTCAATTTTAATCGGCTCCACTACTTCACGTTCTTCAACTGTCAAATCAGTCTTTCCTTTATAAATCCATTCTTGAATGGGTTGTTGGAAGCGAGGCATTAATTGACCCATAATCTTTCCGATGAAATACGCAGCAAGTAGAGTGCCGATTCCAATCGAACCGAATGAGTGTATGAAGATTAAACAAACCGCACCCGCAACAGCGACATTAAGTAAATCGCTCGTAATTTTCGCCTTACTGAACTTCATCTTAAATTGTTCACTAATGACATATGTCAACGCATCGTAAGGCATTAACGGTAATTTCGCTGCGAAATATCCTAACAAACCGAACGATATGATATAAAAGCTGATTCCTAAAAAGATGAATCTTCCTAGCAAAGTCTCTGGAGCAGGAAGCAGCTGAACTAAAAGTAATGTTGCATCCATAAAAAATCCAAACAAAAATACGATAACAAGCTGCACAGCAAATTCCCGTAAATTAATCCGTTTGTTTAAAATGACTTGGACTACGATGAATAATACGTTAGCAATAACTGTTGTGATTCCGATCGATAACCCCGCAGTTAGAGAAAAGGCGTAGGCTAATGAAGATACTGGGGATACACCCAGGCTTGCTTGAATGGAGAAACTAACTCCTAAAGATAATAAAAATAACCCTATTACATATAGGGTGAGCCGTTTTGTAATGATTTTCATAAGTATGGTAAAACCTCTGCTTTCGTTTACTGACTATAATTATCATATCATGGTGAAGAGGATATAAATAATATATAATTATGTAAGACAACATATGAAAAAGATATGATGGAGAGATGCAAATGGATATTAGACAGCTTCATTATTTTAGAGAAATTGTAAATCAAGGAAGTATTTCAAAGGCCGCTGAAGTACTTCACATCGCACAGCCGCCGCTTAGCCAACAGCTGAAAAAGCTGGAGACAGAACTAGGAACCACCTTGATTCACCGATATCGTCAAAAATGGGAACTGACTGAAACTGGGGAAGTTTTGTTCCAATATGCTGAGAAGTTACTTTTTACAATGAAAGATATTAAACAGCAAATATCGGAAATTGAACACGGTAGTGCGGGCACTCTCCGTATTGGTGTTTCTTCAGCTTGTTTAAATCTCCTGGTAGACTATGTAAGCTTATATCGGGATCAATTCCCGAACGTTAAAATCAGCGTTGAAAAAGGCAATTCAGAAGAATTATTGAAGAAACTGGATCGTAAAGAAATTGAAATCGCTTTATTACTGAAGTTGGATCATAGCGAACAGTATATCGTGAAAACATTAGGAAAACAGGAATACGTTGTTGTGAGTCCGCGTAGTTGGGGGAATGTATTTTCATCTGAAAAAGTAACTTTTAAAGAGATCGCAAAGCATCCATTCATCATGCTCGGGGCTATGGGAGGTCATTCGTACTATAAAAATATACTAAGAGCTTTTGATGCAGAAGGTGTAGCACCGGATATTGTATTGGAAAGCAAAGATCTTACTACTGTGATTGCAATGGTTAGCGGGGGATTAGGGCTATCGATAATTCCGCGTGTCGCGTACGCCGTACCGATGGAACAATTAACGATTCACGAGTTGGAAAATTTCGACTCACATGTCGAGCCTGTCATGATCAAAACCAAAGACGAAAGAGTCTCTAAAGCAGCTACTCAATTTTGGGAGCTCGTAGAGTTGTGTAAGCAATCATAGTGACGAACTTCTGTATTAAATCTTGCTAGGAATAGGAGTCGATAAAATGAAGACAGTCTATATACGGAGTCAAGACGAATCGGTTCAACTAATTTGTGAACGGGATCCTATGATGAAGAAGTTGATAACTGTTGTTGGTGATATCGAAATTCCATTAAGGACAGATTATCTAGCTTCCATCGTCCGCTCGATTGTGGGCCAGCAAATTTCCGTCAGTGCAGCACGTGCCATCTATGGACGATTGGAAGAATTACTAGACGGTAAGATTACGGCAGAAGGGCTCCGCGCTAAAACAAAAGAAGAGTTAAGACTAGTAGGCTTAACCCAAAGGAAAGCGGATTATGTGAAAGATCTGGCAGAGAAAGTCGCTTCAAAAGAACTGGATTTGAACAATATCACACAATATACGGACGAAGCCATCATCGAACAGTTGGTCAATGTGAAAGGTATCGGAAATTGGACTGCCGAAATGTTTCTGATTCTATCTCTTGGAAGGGAAGATGTGTTGGCAGTAGATGATGTAGGAATTCAGCGTGCGGCGAAGTGGCTATATGAAGTAGATAAAACCGAACGCCGTAAGATTTTAATTGAGAAGTCACCGATTTGGAAGCCCTATCGTTCAATTGTTACCTATTATCTATGGGAAGCAATCCATTTGGGATTAGTTACAGATTACGAGTCAATTGATGAAGCATTATTGAAAAAGAAAATTCCTTTTGAATGAAACGGATATTTCTTGCATTTCGTATAGTAGTAAAAAGGGGAGATACAAATGAAATTTAAAAGTTGGATTCCATTCAGTCTAATCGCACTTTCAGCTACTATAGTCATCGCGTATGATTTCTTCCCGAAATTAAACGAGATCGTCACCATTCCTCGGCCAGTTGTCATGTTACTTTTGCTGCTTATCGTCTCGCTAGGCTTCTTTGTGACGAAACTGCGAAAAGATCATTCAGCCAAATCTAATTTTGTTTGGCACGTCGCGTTCATGTCCTACTTGTTCGGTCTAATTCTAATCTTCACTCTTTTAGGCGGTATTTCACAAGTCGGGCTATCATTATCCAGTCCTGCTCTTTGGCTAGTAATCGCAATTAGTGTCGTTGAGCTTGTACGAGAATATAAGAAATTGACGATCCCAACTGCTGCCTCATAAATTGAAAATACAGACGACATCTATAAGAGTTGAATAGTTAGGCGCGAGGCGTATACTATTGACCAAACAGCACTCCTCATTCTGCTTCTTTAGAATTGGAATCGGGGATGCTTTTTGGTCTTGAAGGAGGAAGAGATGAATGAAACTTGAAATTATCGCAACAAGCCTGCAAGACGCCTGTGCAGCGGAAGAAGCAGGTGCGGATCGTCTTGAATTATGTTCTGCCCTAACTGAAGGCGGATTGACTCCGAGTCTCGGTCTGATTCAATCTGTCGTTGAAGGCGTGTCCATTCCGGTACACGTCATCGTCCGTCCTCATAGCAGAACGTTCAACTATGACGAAGAAGACATACAGGTTATGCTAGTGGACATTCAGCATATCCGTCTAGCGGGTGCTGCAGGTATTGTGATCGGAATACTTGATGATGAAAAACGTGTAGATACAGTAAACCTGAAACGTTTGTTGGATGCGGCTGGTGACTTGAATGTCACATTCCACAGAGCATTCGACGAAATCGAGGATCAGTTTGAGGCAATTGACATGATTGGGGATTTCCCACAAATTGAACGAATCTTAACCTCCGGCGGACAAGCTCCAGCCCCGCAATCGAAAGAGAAAATCAGACAACTCGTTGAAAAGACAAAAAACACATCGGTCACTATTTTAGCGGGAAACGGTATGAAACTTGAGGGGCTTTCGGACTTCATCGAAACAACAGGCGTTTCAGAAATTCATTTCGGATCCGCAGTACGCCGAAACAAAAGCTTTCAATATCCAATTGAGACGGAAGCAATTTCGGCTATTAAATCAGTAATTGCGAAATGAACCTTTTTCACTTCTTCAATCATCGATTTTGATAATTAAAAATGGCACGAATGATTAGGATGATTTACATATAGAAGACTGTCTTACAAGTTCAAATTGGACTTGCAGGACAGTCTTTTTATAGTTCATCGTATCATTTCTAAGAAACTCCAAACATCAGTCTATAGGGATTACCCTTCGCACCCTTTACAATAGAACTACACGATACAGAACCAAAAAGGGGGTCCTCGTCTATGATTGGCGAACAAGTATTACTTAGCAGTGTATTTGCAGCAGGAATTCTATCCTTCTTTTCACCATGCATCTTACCGCTGCTGCCCGTATATGTTTCCATTTTGTCTTCCGGAGATCCAGCCTCCGCCCATCAAAATCGACTCTTCTCAATAGGGAAATTCAGCATACACCCTCGTTTGATTGTCAAAACCATGATTTTCGTTCTGGGATTGTCCACGAGTTTCGTATTACTCGGTTTCGGCGCTGGCGCATTAGGAGCGCTCATCAATACCACAACGTTCATCACCATTTGTGGAATCGTTGTCGTTATCCTCGGGCTTCATCAAATCGGATTGTTCCACATTCCGTTTTTGGAACGGGAAAACAAAGTGAATTTGAAACGAAGCGGAAAACGGGACTTTCTTGGCACTTATTTACTCGGGTTCACATTTAGCTTCGGCTGGACACCTTGTATCGGCCCTATTTTAGGCGCAGTGCTCGGACTATCCGCAAACGAAGGTCAAGCTGCTCACGGCGCATTTCTAATGCTGATCTATGCGCTAGGTATGCTTATCCCGTTTCTCATACTTTCAATTTTTTCCGACTTCCTATTGCAGCGAATGAAAAAACTAAATCGTCACTTAGGGAAGATTAAAATCGCTGGCGGCATCATCATCGTCATCATGGGGATCTTCCTTATGACGAACAACTTGAATTTCTTTACCACACTCATTCCACAATAAAGGAGGATATTCTATGCTGAAAAAATTATTAGTTTTACTGTCAGTTGTCACTGTTCTAGGAGCGTGTTCTTCAAGTGCAAATTCTAGTAAGGAAGAGTCGGGCGAATCGCTGTTCAAATTAGAAGACATCAACGGCAAAACAGTAGATTTAGCAGATTATGAAGGAAAAAATGTCTATGTGAAGTTTTGGGCATCTTGGTGTCCTATCTGTTTAGCTGGACTTGAAGAAGTGAATACCCTCGCAGCAGAAAGTACGGATTTTGAAGTCCTTACTGTTGTAGCACCTGGTTATAATAACGAAAAAGACAAAAAAGGATTTGTGAAATGGTTCAAAGGCGTCGAAAACGTAGAAAACTTGTCTGTTCTTTTAGATGAAGGCGGTAAACTTGTTCAAGATTTTGAAGTTCGCGGGTATCCCACTTCAGCATTCATCAACAAAGAAGGGGAACTTGTCAAAACGCAGCCAGGTCAATTATCGAATGACCAAATCAAAGACATGATGGACCAGCTTAACTAAAGGAAGGGGAAAAAGACCATGAAAATGAAATACGTGATCGGCTTACTCGGTCTTGCACTCGTTTTAGGCGGTTGTTCGCTAGGGAAATCTGCTTCGAATTCATCAGAAACAACTTCTAATTCACTGAGTGCATCGGCATCTACTAAGTATCCAGCAAATGCGAATGACGATTTGACGTTTGACGAAAACAATTTGAAGGAAATCTATTTAGCAGGCGGCTGTTTTTGGGGTGTAGAAGCTTACATGGAACGTGTTTACGGAGTCTATGATGTGACTTCTGGCTATGCAAACGGTGAAACTGAAAATCCAACGTACAAAGATGTAGTCAGCGGAAAAACTGGTCATGCAGAAACGGTTCACGTGCAATATGATCCGGAGCGGACTGACTTGAAAACGATTTTGGATCACTTTTTCACAATAATCGATCCGACTTCGTTGAACAAACAAGGAAATGACCGCGGTACACAATATCGCTCGGGTGTATTCTATACAGACCCAGCAGAAAAAGCGGTTATTGAGGAAGTTGTGAAGAAACAGCAAGATCGGTACGACGACAAAATCGTCACGGAAGTAGAACCGCTAACGAGCTATACACTTGCGGAAGAGTACCATCAAGATTATTTAGAGAAGAATCCTAACGGTTACTGCCACGTGGAGTTCGATTCTTTAGAAGACCAAGACATACCTTCACTGATAAACCCTGCTGATTACCCGAAACCTAGCGATAAGGAACTAAAGGAGAAGCTGACAGATGCGCAATATAAAGTGACGCAGGGCAGTGACACAGAAGCGGCCTTCTCCAATAAATATTGGGATTCGTTTGAAGACGGAATCTATATTGATGTTGCGACTGGAGAACCGTTGTTTTCTTCAAAAGACAAGTACGATTCTCAATGTGGATGGCCGAGTTTCACTCAGCCAATCATTCCCGAAGTTGTAACCGAACATAAAGATAAAAGCTTTAACATGGTACGAGTTGAAGTGAGAAGTCGTGCTGGCGACAGTCACCTTGGTCACGTGTTCGAAGACGGACCTAAAGACAAAGGCGGACTCCGCTATTGCATCAACAGTGCGGCAATCGATTTTGTGCCACTAGAAGATATGGAAGATGCAGGTTATGGCTATCTGACAAGCCTTGTGAAATAAGGTACACTGATTATTAAGCGAAAGGCGGCGGACGCTGCCTTTCTTTTTTTACATACTTTTATTCAGATTAGAAAGGAGACTCGCATGTACACATTGCTCGTAGTAGATGATGAACCGATTCTAATTCGCGGCATTCGTTCTTTCATCGATTTTGAAGCGTTGTCAATTTCTGATGTCATTGAAGCATCCAATGGGGAAGAGGCGTTGGAATTGTTTGAGATATACAAGCTGGACGTTATATTGGCAGATATCAATATGCCAAAAATGAATGGACTGGATTTTGCTGCGGCTGCGAAATCACTCAAACCTGATGTGAAGATTGCAATGATTACAGGCTATGACTATTTTGACTACGCAGTTGCTGCGTTAAAAATGGGTGTCGATGATTATATATTAAAGCCTGTATCTAAAAAAGACATTCAAGAACTGCTTCAAAAATTGATAACGAAAGTTCAAGAAGAACACAGACAAAACGAAGTGTTGAAGCTTGTAGACGGACTTGTTTCATCTGCAGATCATTCAGATGAATTGATGGGCTACAAACCTCAGATTCTTCGTGAAATCAATACGAACATCGACAACATCGAGTTCTCGCTTTCGTCACTTGCAAACACGCTATCACTCAGCTCGTCGTACGTCAGCACGCTATTCAAACAACTATTCGGTACGACTTTTCAGCAGTATATGATTACTGTGCGACTGGATCGAGCCAAACTTCTTCTGTTAAGCACAGATTTAAAAATGTATGAAATTGCGGCATCGGTTGGTTTTGAAGACCCCAATTATTTTAGTGCTGCGTTTAAAAAGAAATTTTCATTGTCTCCTAACCAGTTTAAGGAGAAATCGATGGAATGAGGATATTCCAATCGGAAACAACTCAAAAACTTCGCGTTCAAATTGCATTGAGGTACATAATAGCCAGTGCGTTAACGCTGCTCCATATGGCAGGAATACTATATGCGAGCATTTCGTCCATACTGTTAAGTGAGTCGGCGAAAAGTACTAAGTCCGCTGTGAATAAAAGCGGGATGTATATCGATCTGTATATTGACAGGCTGCAAGCTGTCTCCAGTTTACTCGCAGAAAATCCTCAACTTGTCCGGTATTTATCGGATACGGAACGGGCGCCTGACGTCAAAGATGATTTGTTGAAAACGATTGATACGACATTGGCATCGGATGACTTCATCAAGTCCATCATTGTAGTAAGTAAAGATGGCCAGATTTTATCGAACGAATCGGGACTCACGATGAGTAAATCGACAAATATGATGCAGGAAACCTGGTATCGCTCCGCAATCATGAATGGAGGTCAGGCTTTTTTGACTTCGGCTCGTATGCAGGACTTTACGATGGACAAAGACACTTGGGTTATTTCAATCAGCCGGGAAATTACAGATCAGGCGGGCAACAATCGCGGCGTATTGCTAATCGATCTCGATTATGAAGTGATAGAAGATTATTTAGCGAACTTGGATCTCGGTAAAGAAGGATTTTCATTCATTTTGAATGAAAAGAACGAAGTGGTTTACCATGAAAATCCAGAGTATTTTCAAAACAAGGGCAAAATGAAAGAACTGCAAGCGATAGTAGAGGACCAAGCCGGCTATGATTCCAATCAGAATACATTAACCTACACACATTCTCTGCGAAATGCAGATTGGCTGCTGGTCAGCGTGTCTTCCCAAGACAGTTTGCAGGCAATTAAAAAACAGCTTCTGGAGATTTTCTTTTGGGTGGGGCTCGCATCGTTAGCGATTGCGACAACAAGTATTTACCTTTTCGCAGGTAAGATCACGGCACCTTTTCAAAAATTAGAGCGTGCAATGCAGGAAATCGAGACAGGTTTACATGAAATTCCTGTAGATGAATCAGGATGTTACGAAGCACAAAGCCTAACGCGGCATTTTAATACGATGACACACAAAATTGATAAACTGTTAAGCGAAATCACAGAGAAAGAAAAGCATCTGCGGACATCTGAAATTAGTGCTTTACACAGTCAGATTAATCCCCATTTCTTATATAACACACTGGATACGATTGTGTGGATGGCGGAATTCGGGGATCATGAAAAAGTAATCGACTTAACTAAAGCGCTTGCCTCATTCTTCCGGCTTTCCCTCAGCGGAGGCAGTGAATTAACAACAGTTGAAAATGAATTGAAGCATGTCGAACACTATTTGTTCATACAAAAAGAACGATACGGGGATAAACTCCACTATCAAATTCAATCTGATGAGCACAGTAAGAATCTTGAAATCCCAAAACTCATTGTTCAGCCAATCGTTGAAAATGCGCTCTATCATGGCATTCGTGGATTATCCAGTAATGGGTTTATCGACATTCAAGCTGCATCTGCAGGAGATTTACTAACTTTCACGATTCGTGATAATGGCGAAGGATTCAAACCCGGAAGTCAAGAGGATTCCAACGAGAAAACGACAACGAAACTCGGTGGTGTAGGAATTCGTAACGTTGATGAACGCATTAAGTTGTATTACGGAAATTCGTACGGCGTTCGTGTTGAATCGACTGTTGGCGAAGGTACGACAGTTCAAATTCAGCTAAAAACATCATTAACTTAACTTTTTCTATGCATTGGAAAGTTTAAAGACGTGCATACTCCATGGTATATGGAGGTGTATATAAAAGTGGCACATGATGACTTTTTTAAATTGGATTTTTGGGAAATGATTTTGAGGACTTCTCTTGCATTCCTCGTGCTGCTCGTTTTAGCGCGATTTATGGGAAAGAAACAAATATCACAGCTAACTTTCTTCCATTACGTGACGGGGATAACGATAGGTTCGATTGCAGCGGATATCGCAGGGGAATCAGAGACGCCATTTATGGACGGACTTGTGGCAATGATTTGGTGGGCGGCGTTAACGGTATTCATGAACTTCTTGACCATGAAGTCGAAGAAAGTCCGTGTCTTACTGGATGACAAGCCGCTGATCGTCATTCAAAAAGGGAAAATTGAAGAAGGAGCTTTGAAAAAAGCACGACTCACTCTCAACGATCTAAATATGCTGCTTCGTGAACAAAGTATTTTTTCGATTAAAGAAGTATACTATGCGATATTTGAAACAAATGGAAATTTAAGTGTCATGAAACGGATGGGCGATGAAAATGCGACAAAAACGGATGTCAATGCTTCTGCGAAAGAACCGAAGTATATCCCAACTGAAATCATTTCTGACGGAGAGTTAATACTCGAGAACTTAGCGGAACTAGACCTGACTGAGCAATGGGCGTACGATCAGTTGAAAAAGAAAGGCGTCAATCGGGTCGATCAGGTGTACTATGCAGAAATTCAGCCGAATGGAGAGCTGTATGTCGATTTGAAGACATCGAAAGACAATTAATGAATAGTATTTTTAATGAGTAGCCATTCAATTGCCGGGATTTTCGGTTTTCTGGATGGTTTTTTCATTGCATGGATTTCACTTGTTTCGAATAGTTTGAAAAGAAGGATTTTCCAATGACATTATAGAAGTATAGGTATGGACGCATGTACTTCAAAATCGGAGGGATCATCATGAGATACTCAGTTGAAAAAGTGGAAGATTTAAACTCGCTTGATATTGAAGCGCTCATTTCTGAAAGTGAAGAAGAAGGCTATCGTTTCCTAACTAGGCTTGCCGAGGATTATAAAGACGGCATTAATACGTTTTCGAAACCTGGTGAAGCCTTATATTGTGTGAAAGACGAGCAAGGGAAAGTAATCGCTATTGGCGGAGTGAATCGTTTTCCTGTACCTGGCGGCGACCCAGAGACGGGCCGGCTCCAGCGTTTCTACGTAGAGGCTGACGAACGGCGAAATGGTGCAGGATCCCTGTTATTGAAAGAAATCGTGGATCACTCCCGTAAAGCGTTCCATGAGTTAACGGTGAAAACGGAGTCTTCCAAAGCGGATGCTTTCTATCGGCATAATGGATTTGAATTCGACGACTCTGAAGCTGAGACCACTCATCGGATGGAATTTAGCCAGTAAGGAGGTTCGATACACCTATGTCGTTTTCGATAGAAGAATACGTAAAACAGCTACATGATGTAGATAAAACCTTGCAATATGATGCCTTTGTCGCCATTCAACG
Organism: Sporosarcina aquimarina; assembly: GCF_033253705.1. Lineage (GTDB taxonomy): Bacteria > Bacillota > Bacilli > Bacillales_A > Planococcaceae > Sporosarcina > Sporosarcina aquimarina. The sequence goes on along the minus strand of NZ_JAUBDH010000003.1, from coordinate 248,195 downwards.
AGAAATTGAAAAGCCCGTTGACTGGGCATATGAAGTTTGGGATCAATTTACAGGGTGGCTTACTAGTAATGATGCTCATGACCGGGCAAGGGGTGCTCAATTCCTCGCAGGTTTGTCAAAAAGTGATCCTGAGAATCGAATTCTAAATGACTTCTCATCTCTCTGTGCAATCGCAGAGGATGAGAAGTTTGTAACAGCAAGACATGCGTTACAGTCAATTTGGAAGGTTGGCCTTGGCGGTGAAGAACAGAAAAACCGAGTAGTGGATTATTTGGTTAGCCGGTTCCGTGAAGCACCGAATGGCGTACATCCTACTCTGGTACGAAGTGATATTATTGTGGGCCTTAGAAATTTGGCGGACAGTACACGAGACGAGTCAATCGAGGGCATTGGCGCCGAATTAATTGAAACCGAAGCTGACCCGAAATATAAGAAAAAGCTAATTGCAAGTTGGAAGAAGAAAAAAGTTTAAGGGAAGTGTCTCATCATTCACACGGAAAAAAAGCACGTTGCGATGGTAATTGGAATTGCATTGTTACTGCTCTCACCAGTTCTGGTCTTTTTGCTCCCTAATTTTGTTGCAAACACACTCTATTTTAAGACGGGCAGTTGGTTTATCTTTGTATCAGGCGGGGTTTATATGATCTATACGATTGGTATGGTCCTGCTAATCGCTGTTTTCTTTGTTCTATATGTACTGAATTTAAGTAAAAAAGCTTACTATATCAGTGCTGGTTTAGCATTGATGGCTGTCCTTACCTTTTACATAGCTTCGCTCAACTATACGATGTTATCGGATGACGAGATTGTCTATCGTCCGCTGTTCTCGTTTGAAACGCACTCGTATAACTGGAGTGACGTCGAAAAAGCGAAATTCAGATCCATCCATGCAGATGATGGAACGTCACAGTTTGACGTTACGTTTAATGATGGTGAAAAGTTGACTTTCACAGTAAATCGTCTTTTTTCAAAATTCCTAAATCCTGTAGAGAGTCGTTTAAGTTATGAAGGGGTGGAAGTTGAAAAAATACTTGTTCCAAAAAAGGAATGATTCAGCCTGCACTCGTCAAACATGCATGGAAATAGACCTCTGTGCTATAGTATCAGGGAAAGTAGGTGAAAACCGTGAAACGTAAGCGTGAGAGACTGCATAAAAAAGGGAATATGATTGCCTTTCCTGGTACGGTGGAACGACTACTTGACCGAGCTGAAGACGCTTCGCAAGCCGAGGAATTTGAAGAAGCTGTCCGCTTGTGCGAGCAGCTTCTTGAGATTTCCCCTGATTTGCCTGAAATCCCAGGACTACTTGCAATCTCGCTCTATGAACTAAAGGAGTTTGAGCAAGCAAAGCCTTATGCAGCGCAATGGCTTCAAGGCGGGATGAGTGATTACTTTGAAGCGATGGAACTATATCTTGCAATTTGTATGCAGTTACAAGAGTATGAAGAAGTTGAGGATACAATTGGCGCTATTTTAGATGAAGGCGTCGTACCAAGTAATTTAAAGCAAAAGTTTCTTTATTTACGAGAACTAAATGGAAGACTGTCTAATCGATTCACGGAAGAACCTATTCAGCCTGTGAAAACGACAATGTCTTTTGAGGAATTTTTGAAATTAGATCGCTACCAACAACAGGAAATTCTATCGCATCTAGAAAACAACGGCGCAGAACAATCTACGGAGTTACTTGTGAAAATTGCAACGTATGACTCATTCCCACCTGTATTGCGCACCGTGGCTGTGGTCCTGTTGCGTAGTACGGGCCATGCAGAACCACTCGTCATTCGAAAATTCGGCAGAGGGCTTAGTGTCATACCTGCCGAACTTCCATTACCCGGTGAGGATCCGACAACAAAAAAAGTATGCGCATTACTTCAAGAAACATTTGACAAAGACCCATCACGTCTATCACTCTTAGAAGAAGCAGTCAAAAAGTTCTCTGTAATCAGCTATCCCCTTGACTGGGGTACTCCAGCAGAGACAGTCGCAGTCGCTTATGAAAACTATTCTAGTTATCTATTTGAAGGAACACCACTCCCTCAAACTGCTCTTCATCAGCTCATCTTCGCTGTCGATCAAGATGTTAGTGAAGCTGCCGAATGAAAATTCTTGAAAGATAAAGAGACTATGATATACTGAGAAAGTTGTCAATGGCGTATAAAACGATACAAAATATATTCGTCACTATGATTCGGAGGTATGTAAAAATGTCAGTTAAATGGGAAAAGCAAGAAGGAAACAAAGGAAAGTTGACGTTCGAAGTTTCAGCAGAGCGTTTTAACGAAGGATTAGACCAAGCATTCAAAAAGGTTGTTAAGCAAGTGAACGCACCTGGTTTCCGTAAAGGAAAAATGCCACGTAAAATGTTCAACAAAATGTACGGGGAAGAAGCACTTTATAACGATGCAATCGAAATCGTTCTTCCTGAAGCATACGATGCAGCTGTTCGCGAGGAAGGCCTTGAGCCAATCGCATCACCTGAAATCGACATTGAAAAGCTTGAAAAGGGCGAGCCTGTTGTATTCACAGCAATCGTACCACTTAAGCCAGAAGTAAAACTAGGCGAGTACAAAGGCCTTGAAGCAACACGCCAAGAGACAAAAGTTACTGATGAAGAAATTGACATGGAACTACAAACACGTCGCGAGTCAATGGCTGAAATGGTCGTTAAAGAAGAAGGCGCAATTGAAGAAGGCGACACAGCTAACATCAATTTCGACGGATATTCTGAAGGCGAAGCATTCGAAGGCGGAAAAGCTGAGAATTATGATCTTGCAATTGGATCAGGTTCATTCATCCCAGGATTTGAAGAGCAGTTAATCGGCATGAAAACTGGCGATGAAAAAGATGTTGAATTAACATTCCCTGAAGAATACCATGCAGCGGAGCTTGCGGGTAAGCCAGCAGTATTCAAAGTGAAAATCAATGAAATCAAAGCAAAAGAAGTTCCTGAACTAAACGACGAACTTGCTAAAGAAATGGACGAAGACGTAGAAACAGTGGACGAGCTTCGTACGAAGATGAAAGAAAATCTTGAATTCGAAAAGAGCTCAGCTTCTGAAACGGCACTTCGCGACGACCTCGTGGAAGCAGCTGCACGCAACGCTGAATTCGAAGTACCTGAAGAAATGGTTGAAACTGAAACAAACCGTATGGTTGATGAGTTCGGACAACGTCTTCAGCAGCAAGGTATGAACCTTGACTTGTACTACCAGTTCTCTGGACAAGACGAAGCTTCACTTCGTCAGCAAATGCACGACGACGCAGTTAACCGAGTACGCGTTTCACTAACACTTGAAACAATCGGTAAAGAAGAAAACGTCGAAGTGACTGAAGAAGAAATCAATGAAGAGCTTAACAAAATGTCTGAGCAATTTAACATGGACATCGAACAAATCAAAGGCGCTCTTGGCGGTACTGAAATGCTCGAAAACGATCTTCGTTTCAACAAAACAGTACAACTGCTTGTTGACAATGCTAAAATCACAGAAGCAGCTGCAGAGTAATCCAAAGCCGCTCCATGCAAGGTACGCCTAGCCGTACCTTGTTTTTGTATATTGAAGTACTTTGGAGTTTGACGACTATGGCTAAAATCATGACTGTCTAATTTCTTGTATCAAAGCAGCACACGCAGGGGAAACTCTGTGTACATACAGATTCAAAACGAATTAGTTGATAAACCAATTGGAATCTTGTAAGATTTCCATGAATAGGGGTGAGCAATATGTTCAAATTTAACGATGAAAAAGACAATTTGAGCTGTTCGTTCTGTGGCAAGACGCAGGACCAAGTCCGCAAACTAGTCGCAGGACAAGGAGTTTATATATGTGATGAATGTGTTGAACTTTGTGCTGAAATCGTAGAAGAAGAAGTAGGCCTAGAAGAAGGATTCGAATTCAAAGAAGTTCCAAAACCTAAAGAAATTCAATCCATCCTAGACGAATACATCATTGGTCAAGACCGCGCTAAGAAATCACTTTCCGTTGCGGTTTACAACCACTACAAACGTGTCAATACAGGCAGCAAAGTCGACGACGTAGAACTCGCAAAATCGAATATCGTCCTTATTGGACCTACAGGAAGTGGTAAAACACTTCTCGCACAAACACTGGCACGTATTCTGGATGTTCCATTTGCAATTGCAGATGCAACTTCTCTAACTGAAGCAGGTTACGTCGGTGAAGATGTTGAAAACATCCTTCTCAAACTCATTCAATCGGCAGATTTCGATATTGAACGAGCAGAAAAAGGAATCATTTACATCGATGAAATCGATAAAGTTGCCCGCAAATCTGAAAACGCATCGATTACTCGAGACGTTTCAGGTGAAGGGGTTCAGCAAGCGCTTCTTAAAATCTTGGAAGGTACCGTTGCAAGCGTTCCACCACAAGGCGGACGTAAGCATCCTCATCAAGAATTCATCCAAATCGATACGACAAACGTGTTGTTCATCGTGGGGGGCGCATTTGACGGAATCGAAGAAATTATCAAGCGCCGTGTCGGCCAAAAAGTAATTGGTTTCGGTTCAGATCCGAATGCTGCTGAAGAAGAGCGTTCACTTTTGTCTCGCATGATCCCTGAAGACCTTCAACAATTTGGACTCATTCCTGAGTTCATCGGTCGTTTGCCGGTTATTGCGACACTCGAACAGTTAAGTGAGGATACTTTGTATCAAATCTTGACACTTCCGAAGAATGCGATTGTGAAACAATACCAAAAAATGCTCGGTCTCGATGATGTCGAGTTGGAATTCGAAGACGAAGCGCTGCTTGAAATTGCACGCGAATCCATTGAACGTAAAACAGGAGCTCGTGGTTTGCGTTCGATTATCGAAAACATCATGCTTGACGTCATGTATGAACTTCCTTCTTTAGAAGAAGCGAAAAAATGCGTCATTACAAAAGATTCCGTGCTGGGTGAAGGATCACCCCGTCTCTATCGTGAAGACGGCAGTGAAATGAAACTTGATAACGAAAAACATAGTGCATAATTGAAGGAGGAAGCTGACTTAGTGGAGGCGCGTTTGTGCTGAAAGGGTCAGCTTTTTCCTCATTTTGCTTATTGTGCTGCATACATAGAATAGGGTAAATTAAATATGGAGGTGACGATTCGATGGTCTTAAAACATAATATTCCGCTTCTTCCGTTAAGGGGCATTTTGATATACCCAACAATGACGTTACATATTGATGTGGGACGAGAGCGTTCCGTATTTGCAATTGAACATGCAATCGCCAATAATAATTTGATTTTCCTGGCAACTCAAACGGATATTAATGACGAGGATCCTGAACCTGAGGATTTGTATCACTTAGGTACACTCGCGTTGGTAAAGTCGATGACTCAATTACCGAATGGTACATACCGTGTGTTAATAGAAGGCTTGAACAGAGCAGAATGGACGGATTATGAAGAAGCAGATTTATATCCTGTTGTAACGGTGAATGAATTCGAGGATATAACTGAGGTAGATGCAGAGTCTGAAGCACTTATGCGCACGCTTCTTACTTACTTTAAAAAGTATACTAAGATTTCTAAAAGGATTTCTGAAGACTCTTATGATTCTGTTGCAGCAATTACTGAGCCGGGAAGACTTGCTGATACAATCGCGTCTCAATTGCCACTGAAAATCAGAGCAAAACAGGACCTGTTGGAAACTCTAAATGTAAACGATCGATTAGAATGGCTAATTACTCGGTTATATAACGAACAAGAAGTGATGGATCTTGAACAAAAGATCAACGAACGTGTTCGTGAAGCAATGGAACGAACGCAAAAAGAGTTTTATCTGCGTGAGCAGATGAAAGCGATACAGACTGAACTTGGAGATAAAGACGGGAAAGGTTTAGAAGTCGAGTCACTTCGTGAGAGAATCGCTGCATCAGGAATGCCTGAAGATGTCATGGTGACTGCTGAACGTGAACTCGATCGTTATGAGAAAATCCCTGCAGCAGCTGCTGAGAGTGGTATTATCCGCTCCTATATTGACTGGCTTGTTTCACTGCCCTGGTCAAATGCTTCGAAAGATCAACTGGATCTCAATCGTTCGGAACAAATTCTCGAACGCGATCATGAAGGTCTTGATTCAGTGAAAGAACGGATCCTTGAATTTTTATCAGTCCGTCAATTGACTAAGTCTCTTCGCGGACCTATCCTTTGTATCGAAGGACCGCCGGGGGTAGGAAAAACTTCTTTGGCCAAGTCCATTGCGGAATCGTTGGACCGTACTTTCGTCCGAATTTCGCTTGGCGGTGTTCGTGATGAGTCTGAAATAAGAGGACATCGAAGAACGTATGTAGGCGCGATGCCTGGACGCATTATTCAAGGTATGAAAAAAGCGGGTACAATTAATCCAGTATTTTTACTTGATGAAATCGACAAAATGTCAAATGATTTCAGAGGGGATCCTTCATCGGCGATGTTAGAAGTACTGGATCCTGAGCAAAATGGTACGTTTAGTGATCATTACATAGAAGAGCCATATGACCTTTCGAATGTGTTGTTCATTGCAACTGCGAATGATTTAAGTGCTATTCCTGGACCGTTACGTGACCGTATGGAGATCATTTCAATTGCGGGTTATACAGAACTTGAAAAGACAGCTATTGCAGCCAATCACTTGATTCCTAAACAGCTGAAAGAACATGGGCTTACTAAAACACAAGTGAAATTCCAACAGCCTGCAATCTTGGATATCGTCCGATATTATACGAGAGAAGCGGGAGTTCGTTCACTTGAACGGGAAATCGCGCGAGTATGCAGAAAGTCAGCTCGGCTAATTGCGGTTGGCAAAAAGAAGAGTTTGACGATTAGTACGCGCACATTGGAAAGTTTTCTTGGCAAGAAGAAGTTCAGCCACGGACAAGCGGAATCGACAAACCAAATTGGAGTAGCAACTGGACTTGCCTATACTGCAGTAGGCGGGGATACCTTGCAAATTGAAGTCTCACTTTCACCTGGTAAGGGTAAACTGATCTTAACGGGTAAATTAGGGGATGTCATGAAAGAATCCGCCCAAACGGCGCTGTCCTATGTCCGTTCTCGAGCGGAAAGTCTTGGAATCGATTCTTCATTTTACGAAACGAAAGACATACACATTCACGTTCCTCAAGGAGCTGTGCCAAAAGATGGTCCATCTGCTGGTGTGACAATTGCGACAGCGCTTGTTTCAGCGCTGACAAATCGTCCGATCCGACGTGAGGTTGGAATGACTGGAGAAATTACGCTGCGTGGACGTGTGCTGCCAATTGGCGGTTTGAAAGAAAAGACATTGAGTGCGCATCGCGCCGGATTACGTGTTATTATTTTACCTAAGGAAAACGAACGAGATATCGATGACGTCCCTGAAGAAATTCGTCAGGAGTTGTCGTTTAAATTGGTGGACGACGCCGAGGAAGTCTTGAATATCGCATTGGAGGAACAAAAATTATGAAAGTGCACAACGTAGAAATGGTGATGAGTGCTGTCAGACCGGAACAGTATCCGGAAGACGGCTACCCAGAATTTGCACTTGCAGGACGCTCAAACGTTGGTAAATCTTCTTTTATCAATAAAATGTTAGGTCGCAGAAATATTGCCCGAACATCTTCTAAACCAGGAAAAACACAGACATTGAACTTCTATAAGATAGAAGAACAGCTCTTCTTTGTGGACGTGCCTGGGTATGGATATGCTAAAGTATCCAAATCGGAAAAAGAAAAATGGGGCGGTATGATCGAACAGTATTTAACTGGCCGTGAACCCCTTGTCGCAGCAATTCAAATTGTGGATATCCGTCACGCACCTTCTGCAGACGATATCAACATGTACAATTTCTTTGTCCACTACAACATCCCCGCGATCGTAATCGCGACAAAAGCGGATAAGATTCCTAAAGGGAAATGGGAAAAGCATAAGAAAATCGTGCGTGAGACATTAAATATGCTGGGCGATGATCCACTCTATGTGTTTTCATCTGAAAAAGGTCTTGGTGTTGACGCTGTTTGGGAAGAAATCGAAAGCAGAATGACATTACCTGAGTAATTTAGGGTATTCATGAAGCAGAGGAGCAGTTATCCCTCTGCTTCTCTTTTATGTCTTGCTACGTTGAATTAAGATTGTTATTTATTTCTAAAATCGTTCCAGTGGAATACATAAGGTTTTTACTTTATAATTATTATAAAGAGAGACGATAATGTCTACTCGTTCATACGTTGTTCATAAATAATACAGGCACTCGACACATAATATGTTATACTTATGAGCAGGAAATAGACGCGAAAGGTGTGAGCACCTAGTGAAACTACTCGCTATTGGAGTCAATCACAGGACAGCGCCGGTAGAGATCAGAGAAAAACTTTCGTTTAATGAATCTGATCTGCCGCTCGCTATGGAGACTTTACAAAATACAAAAAGCATATTAGAAAATATTATCGTTTCAACGTGTAACCGGACTGAAATCTATGCGGTAGTAGACCAGTTGCATACGGGACGTTTTTATGTGAAAAACTTTTTGGCGGAATGGTTCAAACTTCCGTTAGAATCCTTTACCAATCATTTGATCATTAAAGAAGAGGACGATGCGATTGAGCATTTGATGTCCGTTACTTCTGGAATCGATTCAATGGTTCTTGGTGAGACTCAAATTCTTGGCCAAGTGAGAACGAGTTTCTTAAAGGCGCAAGAGATTGGGACAACAGGTACGGTTTTTAACGAACTCTTTAAACAAGCCATTACTGTCGCAAAACGTGCACATGCTGAAACTTCAATAGGTGAAAATGCGGTATCTGTATCGTATGCTGCTGTAGAGCTTGGTAAAAAGATTTTTGGTTCACTTAAAAACAAGCACATTGCCATACTAGGTGCAGGTGAGATGGGTGAATTGACGATTAAAAACTTGCAAGGCAGCGGTGTTGGCAAGATTACCGTACTGAATCGTACGTTTTCAAAAGCCGAGGAGTTGGCATCTCAATTCTCAGGTAATGCGAAGTCGCTTCAAGAATTGCAGTGTACACTTTTGGACGTTGATATTTTAATTAGCAGTACAGGTGCTAAGGACTATGTAATTGACTACGAACTCATGCAGTTTGTCGAACGTCTGCGTAAAGGCCGTCCGCTTTTCTTGGTAGATATTGCGGTACCGCGCGATATGGATCCGCGTATCGGAGATTTACCGAACATGTTCTTGTATGATATTGACGATATGCATGGCATCGTGGAAGCGAACTTAGAACAGCGTAAGCATGCTGCAGCGGAAATTCAAACCATGATCGCTGCTGAAGTAGTTCTTTTTAAAGAATGGATTGCAACGCTTGGCGTCGTGCCGGTAATTACTGCACTGCGCAAAAAAGCACTTGGAATTCAAGCGGAAACAATGGCAAGTATTGAAAACAAAATGCCCGACTTGACGGATCGTGAGAAAAAAGTGTTGAGCAAACATACGAAATCCATTATTAATCAGCTGCTGAAAGAACCGATTTTACAAGCGAAAGAATTAGCAACTGATTCAAAAGCATCCGAGAAATTAGAGTTGTTCCAATCGATCTTCGGAATTGAAGAAGAGGTAGAACAAGAAAAAAACTTACAGGCACAACAGCAAAAAGCGGAACAGGGAGCCGGTGCTTCCCAAACGACCGGATTGCAGCCTGATATGACATATTGAGTGTATCCAAACAAGTCATTTCCCATCCCGCTTATTTAATCGGACGATGCGGAAGTGGCTTTTTTGACAGAAAGGCAGAGATTGGCCTATGGTTGACTTGACAATGGCACGGCTTCAGGAACTAATGTTAATTCTGTACGCCGTCAGCCTGATTTTTTATTTTGTGGATTTCTTAAACAAAGACACACGAGCACAGCGTATTGCGTTTTGGCTCACGGCCATCGTGTTTGTCATGCAAACGGGTTTTCTGCTGCAGGCGATTCTCGAAACGAAACAGCTACCCGTTCTTTCGCTCTATGAAGGGATCTATTTCTTTGCTTGGATTCTGATTGCACTTTCGTTAGGCATTCAAGTCGTGTACCGTTCGAGTTACGCTGGTTTCTTTTTAAATGTGATTGCGTTTTGCTTTATGACAATCCATATATTTGCACCCACGCAGTTAAACGAAACTGGAGTAGGGGATTCGCTCGTTTCCGAATTGTTATTCATCCATATTACATTTGCAATTCTTTCTTATGCTGCATTCACTATGGCGTTTGTATTCGCGATTTTGTACTTGCTCGTCTATAATTTGTTGAAGAAGAAGAAATGGACTTCGCAATTTAGTCGACTGCCTTCGCTACAGCATGCCATGACGGGCATGAAATCATCGATATATACAGGAATTCCTGTCTTGCTTGTGAGTTTGATATTAGGGATCCAATGGGCCTATACAGCACTATCAGATTGGACCGTTTTTGACATTAAAATTGTTGGTTCCTTCTTGCTTCTGCTTGTATATAGTGCATTATTGTTCTTGAATAGAAGTGGGAAAGTGAAATCCACTGATTTTGCATGGGGAACAGTGATCGCATTTGTTCTCATCATTATTAACTTCTTCTTAGGCAGTAAACTGTCCCAATTCCATTTTTGGTTATAAGGTAGAACTAGGTTAGAGTTAGATAATATGAATTAGTTATTTTAGGAAGGAAGAGTTCATTGAGAAAAATTATTGTAGGTTCACGGAGAAGTAAGCTTGCGTTAACACAAACAAACTGGTTCATCGACCAATTGAAAGCTGCGGGTGTTCCGTTTGAATTTGAAGTGAAAGAAATCGTGACTAAAGGGGATCGTATTATTGACGTCCAGCTTTCTAAGGTCGGCGGTAAGGGATTGTTTGTAAAAGAAATTCAACAAGCCTTGTTCGACAAAGAAATCGACTTTGCCGTACATAGTATGAAAGATATGCCTTCCGTATTGCCAGAAGGCTTGATAGTCGGATGTATTCCGAAACGTGTGGATCCTCGTGATGCGTTCATCTCAAATGGAGATGTGGCGTTCAAAGATTTACCACAAGGCGCTGTTGTCGGAACGTCTAGTCTGCGCAGAAGTTCGCAGTTACTACTATTGCGCCCGGATCTTGAGATTAAATGGATTCGCGGGAATATCGATACACGCCTGAAGAAGATGCAGGACGGGGAATATGATGCAATTCTACTTGCCGCATCCGGTCTAAAACGGATGGGCTGGGGCGATGATATTATTACAGAATACATGAACTTGGAAGATTGTATCCCTGCAGTAGGTCAAGGCGCGCTTTCAATCGAATGCCGTTCAGACGATCAGGAATTATTAGCTGAACTTGCAAAACTGAATGACGAGCAGACATTCACAGAAGTCGAAGCTGAGCGTACGTTCTTGCGGGAAATGAATGGATCTTGCCAAGTTCCAATTGGCGGCTATGCGACGATGCATGACGATGGAATTGAATTAACGGGCTTCATAGCGGCTCCAGATGCTTCAGAAGTATATCGTCATACAGCAAAAGCAAAAACTGCCGTTGAAGCAGGTAAAATCGTTTCTGATGTGTTGCGTAAAGAAGGGGCTGCAGAAGTCATTGAACGTGTGAAGGCTGAAATGGATGGACAGTAAGCAGCCTTTACGCGGCGAAACCGTAATTTTTACGAGCACTAAAAAGTCAGAAGAACCGTTTGACCTGGTTAAACGGTATGGCGGAACACCAGTTTCGCTCCCGCTTATTAAGACAAGGGAACGTTTTGCATCAGATGATGAAACACAACTAGAATTTGCGACTTCGTATGATTGGCTTATTTTTACGAGCCAAAGTGCGGTAGCTGCGTTTGAACAAAAAATGGAACGTTTTAACAAAGATGCGAGTGCCTTTAACGTGAATGTAGCCGCAGTGGGCGATAAAACCGCAAATGCGTTGGAGCGAATCGGCTTTCGTGTGGACTTTATTCCACAAGTGTTTAGCGCGGACGTTTTTGTGAAGCAGTTTAATCCTGAAGGGGAATCACTGCGAGCACTTTTTATCAAAGGCAACTTGGCTGGAACGTTAATAACGACTGAATTATCCCTGACAGTGGATGAATGGACGATCTATGAAACGCTTCCTGAAACTTCTCATGCAGATGAAATTGTTGAGCTTGTGAAAGCTGAACCTTCTGTTTCTATCTTGTTTGCAAGTCCATCAGCAGTTGCTGTTTTTAAAGACCGAGTCGTCCCGTCTCTTAACTGGACAGGCTATACCATTGGTGCAATTGGCCATATTACGGAGCGGGCGCTGCAAGAAGCAGGGGCGTCTGTTACCGTCATGCCTGAAACGTATACATTACCTGAACTCGTGCAATCTCTTGCCGAGTCGAAAAGGAAGGAACTGATTTGATGAATAACTTAAACTTCCGCCGGCACCGTCGGCTTCGCAGCACAGCTGGAATGCGTGCAATGGTTCGTGAAACACAACTTCAAGCGACAGACTTCATATATCCAATTTTTGTTATTGAAGGCGAAAATGTAAAAAATGAGATTCCTTCAATGCCAGGCATCTATCAACATTCGATGGATAACCTTGCTGAAGAGCTCGATGAAGTAGTACGACTCGGTATTCCTTCCGTTATCTTTTTCGGCGTCGTGACAGAAAAAGACGCTGTCGGCAGTGGTGCGTACCACGACCACGGGATTATTCAGGAAGCGATTCGATTGTCCAAAGAACGTCATCCAGATTTGCTAGTCGTTGCAGATACGTGTCTATGTGAGTACACGGATCACGGTCATTGCGGCGTTATCGAAGGAGAGCGCGTGCTTAACGATCCTTCACTTGAATTACTTGTGAAAACAGCGGTATCCCAAGCGAATGCAGGAGCGGATATCATCGCGCCTTCTAACATGATGGATGGATTTGTTGCAGCGATTCGTCTTGGATTGGACGAAGCAGGATTTGAGGAGACGCCAATTATGTCTTATGCGGTGAAGTATGCATCTGCATATTATGGTCCATTCCGAGATGCTGCCGATTCAACTCCTCAATTCGGAGACCGTAAAGCGTATCAAATGGATCCAGCGAATCGAATGGAAGCATTGCGTGAAGCGGAATCGGATATTGCAGAAGGTGCAGATTTCCTAATCGTTAAACCGGCATTATCTTATTTGGATATTTTACGTGATGTGAAAAATAATACGCTGCTGCCGATGGTTGCATATAACGTCAGCGGAGAGTATGCAATGGTGAAAGCTGCTGCACTCAATGGCTGGGTAGATGAACAGCGTATTGTGCTCGAAACGTTGACAAGTATGAAACGTGCAGGTGCTGACCTGATCATGACCTATCATGCAAAAGATGCTGCGCGTTGGTTGGAGGAGACAAAATGAGAGACTATACAAAATCGCAAGCTGCTTTTAAAGAAGCGGTAGAACTAATGCCGGGCGGGGTGAACTCACCTGTTCGCGCGTTCAAGTCTGTTAACATGGACCCGATCTTCATGGAAAGCGGAAAAGGCGCAATCATTACGGACATCGATGGCAACGAATACATCGATTACGTCTTATCATGGGGACCGCTGATTTTAGGACATGCTGAAGAAGGCGTGGTATCTGCAATTCAACAAGCTGCAGTGAAAGGCTCGAGTTTCGGAGCGCCGACATTGCTTGAGAACGAATTAGCAGAACTCGTAATTGACCGTGTACCATCGATTGAAATGGTTCGCATGGTCTCTTCAGGTACAGAAGCAACGATGAGTGTTCTGCGTCTGGCACGTGGATATACGAAACGCAATCTGATTTTGAAATTCGAAGGCTGCTATCACGGCCACGGCGATTCTTTATTGATAAAAGCCGGATCTGGTGTTGCAACTCTTGGACTTCCGGATAGCCCGGGGGTTCCTGAAGGTGTTGCGAAAAATACCATTACAGTTCCTTATAATGATTTAGAAAGCTTGAAAGTTGCGTTCAAAGAGTATGGCGACGATCTTGCAGGAGTTATCGTTGAGCCGGTGGCAGGCAACATGGGCGTTGTTCCTCCTCAGCCTGAGTTCCTACAAGAACTGCGCAAGTTGACGGAAGAAAACGGGACATTGCTTATTTTTGACGAAGTCATGACCGGTTTCCGTGTTGGCTACAATTGTGCTCAAGGGCACTTTGGTGTGACGCCTGATTTAACGTGCCTTGGCAAAGTAATTGGCGGCGGTCTTCCTGTTGGTGCTTACGGTGGAAAGCGCGAAATCATGGAACACATTGCTCCGGCAGGTACGGTGTATCAAGCAGGTACGCTCTCAGGAAATCCACTAGCTATGACTGCAGGAATTGAAACATTGAAACGTTTGAATCCAGAATCATATGATCATTTCATGAAGCTAGGCGATCAGCTGGAAGAAGGATTCCGGGCTGCGGCAACTGCAAATAATATTCCTCATACAGTGAATCGTGCAGGATCAATGATTGGTTTCTTCTTTACAAACGAAGAGGTGATCGATTATGAGTCTGCCAAAACATCGGACTTGAAATTGTTTGCTGAATACTACCGTTTGATGGCGGAAGAAGGAATCTTCTTACCACCATCGCAGTTTGAAGGAATGTTCCTTTCTTCTGCACATACGGAAGCACATATCGCAAAAACAGTGGAAGCATTCCACAAAGTTTTCGGTCAGTTGAAGAAGTAAATAAGTAAAACAGCCTTTCATGAAGCGGATCCGCTTTTGGAAAGGCTGTTTTTCTTTGGGCATTGTTCTGTTAAGTGGAACGCTGTCATATACTACCTGTATAAAAGGAGGCGGCAGAACAATGGAACCAACACAGTGGACATTATCGGAAACGTTTCAGTTTCCTGCAGAATATGGGAAAGCGGTTTCTGCGCAAGAAGTGAATGTGACAGCGGGTTATACAGAACAAGAAACTGAGGATGCAGTCCGATTATCGGGTGTGTATCTTGTGAAAGCGAATGTCACCTTTGATGGAGAAGGACAAGAAAAAGACAGCCTGTCTGAAGCGGTATTGATAGACGATGTCGATGTTGAAGAACAAACAGGTTATTTTGAGTACGCAGTTCCCTTGCTCGTCGATTTTCCTTCCAGCGGAGGAAACTTTGAAGCAAAAGTAATCGATGCAACGGCATCCGCTACAGATGATGGCGGGTTAGTGGTTATGTGGACTGTAGAAGCCTTTCAAAAAGAAATACAACAGCCCGCAGCAACAGCAGCTGTTGAAGAAGCAACTGTGGAATCACAAGATACTGCCGTTGCGTATCAAGAAATCCCTACTGCAGAACAAAGTGAAACAGCTGAAGCGGCTGAACAGGTTGCGCATTATACGGATGATGACAGTTCCAGTTCGGCACGCTTCACAGCGATAGATTCTGTAAGTGATAACGAAATGGTAGGGTTTTTTAGCAATTTGGAAGACGATGTAACCGTCACAACATTTCGGTTAAATGATGTTTTTGTGGAATAGGAAGCAACATCCGCAAAGAACACAGAAGAGTAAAAAGTCTCCTGTCGTTGGAATGATCAATAGTCGGATCAGCTGAAAACAAGAGATTGGGATAATAATCATTTTACCGTAAAAACGACATTTTCTGAGCCATGGGGGGAGCAAGTAAGGATTGTAGCCTCTTCTCATAACACCATCCTTTCACAGCGGGCTTGACGGGTACGCTCTGCATCCGGTAAACTATGGGTAACAGGATAGTGATGCAGTGAGCGGGAGAGTAGATCGGTCGACATTTTTAGAGAGGGTCCGCATGGTGCAAGGACCTATTGACGACAGTTTGAAGGTCACCCGTCAGCAGTTTTCGTGAACATTTTTTCAAGTAGCGAAAGCCGGTTAGAAGCCGTTATTTTCATTGAGGCAGCATGTGTTTTTTGCATGGCTGCAAATAAAGGTGGTACCGCGAACTAACTCCTTCGTCCTTTAACGACGAAGGGGTTTTTTGTGTTCCATCAAACATGTAAGTCGAACTACACGAGGAGGAATTGTGATGACGGAAAAAGAGCAGTTGGAGATGCCGACTAAGTATGATCCCCGTTCGATTGAGATGGATCGGTATGAATGGTGGTTGAAGGGTGAGTATTTTAAAGCGCAGCCCGAGAGTGGGAAAGAGCCATATACGATTGTCATTCCGCCACCGAATGTGACCGGTAAATTGCACTTAGGGCACGCTTGGGATACGACGCTTCAAGATATCTTGATTCGTATGAAGCGTATGCAGGGATGTGATGCATTATGGCTTCCGGGTATGGACCATGCGGGTATTGCAACGCAAGCGAAAGTGGAAGAAAAGCTTCGTGCCAATGGGCAAACACGTTATGATCTAGGACGCGAAAAATTCCTGGAAGAAACGTGGAAATGGAAAGATGAATACGCTGGCCATATTCGCGAGCAATGGGCGAAAATGGGTCTTGCCCTTGACTATTCACGCGAGCGCTTTACGTTGGATGAAGGACTTTCACGTGCAGTGCGCGAAGTGTTCGTGAAGTTGTATGAGAAAGACTTAATCTACCGTGGTGAGTACATCATTAACTGGGATCCAGCGACGAAAACGGCTTTGTCAGATATCGAAGTGATCCATAAAGATGTAGCGGGTGCTTTCTATCATATGCGGTACCCACTCACAGATGGAACTGGAACTATTGAAATTGCGACAACCCGCCCAGAAACAATGCTTGGGGATACGGCTGTTGCAGTTCACCCTGACGACGAGCGCTACCAGCACTTAATCGGAAAAACAGTGAAGCTGCCAATTGTTGGACGTGAAATTCCGATCGTAGCAGATGATTACGTTGAAATGGATTTCGGAAGCGGTGCAGTTAAGATTACACCAGCACACGACCCGAATGACTTTGAAATCGGAAATCGTCATGACTTGCCGCGCGTTCTTGTGATGAATGAAGATGGATCCATGAATAACTTAGCTGGCAAGTACGAGGGAATGGACCGTTTCGAATGCCGTAAAGCAATCGTCAAAGATTTACAGGACATGGAAGTGTTATTTAAAATCGAGGAGCACAAACACTCTGTGGGTCACTCAGAGCGTAGCGGTGCAGTTGTCGAGCCGTATTTGTCTACACAATGGTTCGTTAAAATGCAGCCTCTTGCTGAAAAAGCGATTGAATTGCAACAAGCTGAAGGAAAAGTAACATTCGTTCCGGAACGTTTTGAGAAAACATATTTGACTTGGATGGAAAATGTCCACGACTGGTGTATCTCCCGCCAACTATGGTGGGGCCACCGTATTCCAGCATGGTACCATAATGAAACAGGTGAAGTGTTCGTAGGAGAAGAAGCACCTGTAGACGTTGAAAACTGGCATCAGGAAAATGACGTGCTCGATACGTGGTTCTCGTCTGCGCTATGGCCGTTCTCGACTATGGGCTGGCCGGACACGGAAGATCCTGAGTTCAAACGCTATTATCCTACAGATGCTCTTGTTACAGGATATGACATCATCTTCTTCTGGGTGTCTCGCATGATCTTCCAAGGGATTGAGTTTACCGATCAGCGTCCATTCAAAGATGTGCTGATTCACGGTCTGGTTCGCGCAGAAGACGGCCGCAAAATGTCGAAGTCACTCGGTAACGGTGTGGATCCGATGGATGTCATCGATCAGTACGGTGCCGACGCATTGCGTTACTTCCTAGCTACAGGATCTTCTCCTGGTCAAGATCTTCGCTACTCGACTGAAAAAGTTGAAGCCATCTGGAACTTTGCCAACAAAATCTGGAATGCTTCCCGATTTGCGCTGATGAACATGGAAGGCTTGAAATATGAAGAAATCGATTTGTCCGGAGAACGCTCTGTTGCAGACGACTGGATTTTAACTCGTCTCAACGAAACAATCGACTCTGTAACAAAACTATCCGATCGCTATGAATTCGGTGAAGTCGGCCGCGCGCTTTATAACTTCATCTGGGATGATTTGTGTGACTGGTATATCGAGATGGCGAAGTTGCCATTGTATGGAGAAGATGAAAAAGCGAAGCATATGACGCGTTCAGTGCTTGCGTATGTTCTTGATAATACAATGCGTTTGCTGCACCCATTGATGCCATTCATTACAGAAGAGATCTGGCAGAACTTGCCGCACGAAGGCGAGTCAATCACAGTTGCGGCATGGCCGGTTGCAGATGCTGCACTTACGAACGACGAGCGTTCAGGTCATATGAAGTTATTGACGGACGTCATCAAAGCGGTTCGTGCAATCCGTGGGGAAGTGAATACGCCGATGAGCCGTCAAGTACCGCTGTACATTTCTGCGAAAGACGAAGCGACAGTTGACGTGCTAGATGAAAACTGGGCGTACTTGGAAAAGTTCTGTAATCCGGAGACTCTCCAAATCGGAGTGGATATCCAAGCCCCGGGCAAGTCGATGTCTGCAGTTGTTACAGGTGCAGAACTCTTCATGCCGCTCGAAGGCTTACTCGATATCGACGAAGAAATTGCGCGTCTCGGTAAAGAGCTCGACAAATGGGCAGGTGAAGTGAAACGTGTTCAAGGCAAATTGTCCAACGAACGGTTCGTTTCCAAAGCACCACAGTCTGTTGTCGACGAAGAACGTGCCAAAGAAGCGGACTATCTCGAAAAACACGCAGCTGTTCAGCGCCGCATCGAAGAATTGAAAGAGATTTAAAGGAGGAAGGGCTTTCTAGCGAAAGCCCTTTTTGCTTTGTTTAGAGAAGTGCATGGGGTGTAGGTAGAATGCTCATAAATCTTAGAAAGTGCTCATAAATCTCGGGAAACGCTCATAAAACTTGGAAAGTGATCATAAATCTCGGTAAGTGCTCATAAAAATTGAAAAGTGCTCATAAATCATGAGAAGTGCTCATAAATCTCGGCAAGTGCTCATAAAACTTGAAAAGTGCTCATAAATCGCGGAAACAGCTCATAAATCTCGGGAAACGCTCATAAAACTTGGGAAGTGCTCATAAATCTCGCGGAACGCTCATAAAACTTGGGAAGTGCTCATAAATCTCGAGAAACGCTCATAAAACTTGGGAAGTGCTCATAAATCTCGGGAAACGCTCATAAAACTTGGGAAGTGCTCATAAACCTCGCAGAACGCTCATAAAAGTTGAGAAGTGCTCATAAACCTCGCAGAACGCTCATAAAAGTTGAAATGTGCTCATAATGCTGTGAAAGTGCTCATAAATCTCGGAAATCGCTCATAACGTGTAAGGAGAATCATTTTAATGGAGAGGATACGAACAAAAAAGCGCGAAGCGCCTACCAATTAATCCCTTAAAGCACGTGAATTGTGTCTCGTTATCGAGAAATTTAGCGAAGTATCGGAGAAATGTCCCATAGTGATGGAGAAACACCACCTAGTGTATAGCAACATGCTCCAAGTGTCGGACAATCCACCTATTCTGTCGGACAATCAAAAAACTGCCCTTTACCAAATAAAAAACCCTTACAAAGTGCAAACTATGCACTTCATAAGGATTTCAACAACTTTTTATGGATATGCCGCATAACTTCCTGCGCCACATTGAGTTCGCTCGTCTCATAAAGCGACCGCGCTCCAACAGGATCCTCGATTTCATTTAACAGCCAAACGCCGCCGTTATTTTGAATGAAGTCAACCCCGATATAATCACTTTTCAATGCTTTCGCGATTCTTTCCGCAAAGTCCCGAAGCGGAGCAGGTGCATCAAATCGTTCAGCGGTTCCGCCCAAAGTGACATTTGCCTTGAAATTATTCACACCCGTACGCCGAACCGATCCAACAACTTCGTCACCAATGACGTACAAACGGATATCTGATGAATTATGTTCTATGAATGGTTGCACGAGCAGCTGCCTCCCGATATAGCGTGAAATCGTCTGTTCAACCTCAGCAACAGTTTCACACAAGTGAACATCTTCTCCACCATGACCATCGACAGTTTTCACAACGACCGGATACTCGTGAATCGCATCAGCTGACGTCACCAACTTAGTTGGAATTGCAGGAATGCCTAGCAGCGCACCAAGTTGAAACGTCTGCAATTTATCATTCGCAATCCGGTTCACCTCACTGCGGTTCACAACAAGCATGCCGTCCTGCTCCCATTTCCTGCTCACTTCAAAATCCCGCCCGCGATAGACAATGAAATCAGCAGAATCTAACCCCGTCTCATCCTCAACTCGCAGTTCCACGTCGAGATCGTACACGCTGCCTGCTTTTATGAGTTCGTCAATGAACCAACGATTACGGACCGCGTCGGCCTCTTCATAATAGATAAACCCTTTCATCGAATCACCTCTAAAATGTATGCAATCATCGCATCCGCGACGTTAATGCCAGTAACATTATAAATATTTCGAATGTGCGCAGCCGCATTCACTTCACACACAAGCGGCTGCTCGTCCCGGTCGAATAACAGATCCACGCCTGCAAAATCGGCACCAACAGATTTTGCAGCACGCAGCGCAACATCAATCTGCTCGTCCGTCAGCTCAACAACTTCAGCGACTCCGCCATTCGTAATATTTGCTCTGAAATCGGTCTCGGAATGACGGTACATGGCAGCAATTACTTGTTGACCCACTACATTGACCCGAATATCACGACCGCGGCTTGAGGCGATGAATTCCTGGAATAGAAAGTCGACACCACGCAATTCATCCACTTTTTCGTAATATTGCTGTTCCGTTTCTATCAGGTAGACATTCATTCCGAACGAGCCACGTGCTTCTTTAATAATCATCGGAAGCTCCAGTTCACTCAACACGCGTTCGTAATAGCCGCTGTCCCGGATAGTGAACTTCGGATACACTTTGGGAGCCAAAATTGTGCGCGGCATCGGAATCTGATCGTGTGCAAGAGCAATTGCTTGTTTAGTTTTATTGTCACAGCGCTCAATCACTTCGGGATCATTGAAGACAGGAATGCCAAGTGATTGCAAATATGTTGCAAGCACAATGTCTTTATCCAAAAACACGACAAAGTCGGGAAGCGAATCGGTTGGCGCTGTCACATCCATAAGCACTTCGTAATTCTTATAAATCCTAGGGGAAACACCTGCGCGTTCAGCGGCTTCTTGAATCAGTTCTGCCTGATCCCTGAATTTGTCATTCACTAAACTGCCATTATAAATAATCCAACAACTCTTCAAATAAAACCCTTCCTTCTCGTGCTATACTTTTATAAAAAGCCAGATACAGGCGATTGACTATAAGTTTAGCATAAGGTGGAGAAAAGATATGATTCCAAAGTTGGACGAATATAGAAAAAGAGTAAAAATCACCAGTGATAATAATATAAAACCGGGGCTTGCTGCGATCGAACATGCGATGGAACTCCTCGGGTCGCCACAAGATAACGTACGGACAATCCATGTTGCGGGGACAAATGGCAAAGGCTCGACCATTCGATTCATGGAATCGATTCTTCTAGAAGCAGGACTGAGTACGGGTGTATTCACGTCACCTGCAATGATTGATATTCATGACCAGATTCGTTTGGATGGTGAAAACTGTTCTGAAGAAGAACTGACGAAATCATTTCAGACAATGAAAGCAGCGGGGCTCGATGGATTACTCACAGATTTCGAATTGCTGACGGCTGCGGCGTTTGTCACTTTTGACAGAGTCCAGCCGGATGTTGTGCTGATTGAATGTGGAATGGGCGGACGTTTTGACAGCACGAATGTTATCACACCAGTTGTTTCAGTGATTCCGTCTATTGCAATCGATCATGTAGGATTTCTTGGGGACACCATTGAAGAGATAGCGTGGCACAAAGCCGGGATAGTTAAAAAGGGAATTCCAGCAGTGTGCGGTCAGTTATCGGAAGAAGCAGCGAGAGTAATAAAAGAGATTGCGAAGGAGACGGAAAGTCCTCTGTATCTGTATGGACAAGATTTTTGGATGAATGAAGAAAGTCCGGAACAATTTCACGGATCAGAAATTATTGAACTCCCAAGCCGGAAAATGAAAGGACCACATCAAGCGAATAACGCGGCAGTCGCTATTGAAGCGCTGCTACATTCAGGTGTGTCACTGCCGTGTGAAGCAATCCAATCAGGTATCGCAAAAGCCCAGCTGGCCTATCGATTTGAAGAAGTCGCTCCTAATCTATTTTTTGACGGGGCTCACAATCCAGCGGCTGCCAAAATGCTGACGTCAACCATTCAACAACAATTTCCAGGGGAAACTGTCGATTTCGTCATTGGCATGATGGGGAATAAAGACGTAAAAGCAACATTAGATGAATTGATTCCAGTGGCGCATTCATTTACATTTCTCGACTTTAATGTGCCGGGCGCAGCATCTGCAGAAGTTTTGTATAATCAATGCTCATTTGGAAATAAAAAGGTAAAAAATAATAATATGTTATTCAAATGTAATTCAAAAGACCTAAATAAAAAGAAAATAGTCTCAGGTTCATTATACTTGCTAAATAGTCTAAGGTCTCATATAATTTAACTATCAATAGATAGAAAATTCCGCATACCCGGATGACGATTTGGAGGAATGAAGACGATGAACTTGAAAGGCCGGCCAATGGTAGTGTTGCTTTTGCTATGGATTCTGATTGTGCCGACCGGCATCGTTTTTCTTCTTAGTACGCAGCCAATCCCCGATGTAAATATGCTCTGGATTACACTTTCTATTTTCTTTGGATTCCTCAGTATTTACTTTCCGATTATTTACAATGGCAAATCTGTCATTCTTTTTGTATGGTTTACGCTTCCTATATTTTTATTGTACGGTTTAACGACTGAGCTCCTTTTGACACAGATTATTGTAGCGCTAGCTGTGTTTGCCCGGTATAAAACGGGTGATGTGCTATATCGCTTCCTGTATAATTCGTTAGCTTATTTCCTTCTGTCTATCGCTGCTGCCGCTGCTTACTTTTTGACGGGTGCCGAAGTAGGAGAAATGTCTTTCTGGCTGCTGATCGGCAGTGTATTAGTTTATCAGATTGTGTACTCATTGCTGTACGACGGGATTTTTAAACTTTATAGTGTTCTGACCGGCAGAACCCGGCTTGATACATTGAAGGAAACCATTCTTCTTTATTTACGGATGATTATGGCCGTTCCACTCGCATTATCATTGTATTTATTGCTGATTCACTATGGCTTTATCGGGTTTTTGTTGATAGGGATTCCGTTCTTTACTGTGACTATCATTCTTAGATTAAATACACATAAAGAAGATTTGAATAGCTATATTCAAGCTGTTGGTGAAATCGGTCAGCAACTCGCGAAGATGACGACAGAAGAAACAGTGATTGACAAATTTATGTCTGAAACAGCAGCATTATTTCGAGCGGACTATTTATATTTGTTCGATAATCACGACGGTTGGCTGGAACCGGCACAGTTTTACTATGAAGGTCTAAAGGCGGAAACACCAGACGTTCGATTAGCTAGCGGGGTGGGGATAGCGGGACGAATTTTGTCCAGAGAAGAAGGTTTTCTTTATTCTCGACGTGATGAATGGATTCATCATACAGTTACGACTGTACCGGATAGTATTGAAAGTCTATTGTGTGTCCCGTTGATCCGGCACCAAAAAATCGTAGGCGTGTTTTTACTAGGAAGTAAAAAGAGAGGTAGCTTTAAAGAATTCCATTTAAATGTGTTAGACCTTCTAAGTTCTTATTTCATCGTAGCAGTTGAAAAAGCACTGTATATTGAAAAAGCGGAGCGTGAAAGTAATCGATGTGCGCTTACGGGTCTATATAATTATCGGTTTCTAGAAAACCAATTGGAAAAAGAAATGGCGTTACTCAATCGTACGATTCATCAAAATCTTGCTGTCGTCGTGTTGGATATTGACCACTTTAAGAGGGTCAATGATACGTATGGGCATGAAAATGGCAATCGTGTACTGAAGCAGCTGGCAGATTTATTGCAACGGATGGCTCCTGAAAAAGCGACAGTCGCAAGATATGGCGGCGAGGAATTCGTTTATATATTGCCGGATCTCGATAAAGAAGCTGCTCTTATATTTGCTGAAACATTACGTCAAGAGATTGAAAAGTCAAAAATAATCGTTACTAACGATTTGTCTGATAATGTGAATGACAGGATTATTCATATTACTTCGAGCATAGGTGTGTCTGCAGCGCCTGCAGATACGGATGAAGCGCTTGCGCTGCTGCGAAATGCAGACCGCGCCCTATACATTGGAGCAAAGCAAGCCGGACGTAATCGCGTAGGAAGTTATATGAAGTGAAGTGAGGGGATGGGACATGATGAATGTATCGCGTAAAGAATGGATTGCCTTTTTGTTATGGCTTTTCATCGTTCCGACATTCGTTTATATTGGCTATTCCGATTTCCCTTATTTTGATATTGATTATGGTTTTATTATCGTCAACTTTGTGATGCTGATCATTGCAATGAGTGTGGTCTTTCAAATATCATCGGTTAACCTGTCAGTGGAGCGCTGGATTATTTTTGTCGTGTTTTTTCAATACGGTTTTTTTGCTGAAATGATTTTCATGCAATTCGCACTGCTTCTCTCTCAGTTTTTACGCAAATCCAACTTACCCGCGTTTTATCGATTTACTACTAATTCCCTTATGTTTGGTATTGTTTCTATTATTAGTGCAACAACCTTCCACTTAGTAGGAGGAAGACTTACGGATATGTCCACGTGGGGATTTGTTGTTGCAGCATTGGTTTATGCTTTGTCTTATTCGTTCTTTAACAGTTTCGTATTGTACCTCATGCTGAAGTTAGAGAAGACTTCCGCAGATATGGTAAAGAAGATTTCTATATGGGATTTTACAATGACTATGATTGTTTTACCATTGGCGATTGCGTACAGTTTGCTGACAGATATAATTGGAGCTTTTTCGGTGTTGTTACTTGGAGCTCCATTTTTATTCATCCTTTTAATAATACGGAAATTTGCGTTTTCAGATGAGCTGAATAATAAATTATCTTCAGCGGTAGAAATTGGCCATGAGCTGACGGAGAGTTTAAAAACTTCTGAGGTAGTGAAGGTGTTTACTAAGAAACTGCGGGATGTGGTCAACTATGATCAAGCGTACATTTTGGATGTCAGACACGGAAACGAACTGTTGCTCCTCGTCTGTTCTGAAGCAGGATCTATATCGAGTAAAGCTGAGTTTTTTGAATTTCATTCCGATGCATTCCGAACGTTATCAACTACGTCTATCGAAACGTTTAAATCGAATAGAGATGTGCAATCGTTAGAACACTTAAAGTTTAGTTCGGCAGTACAAAGTGTGATGACAGCACCGATCTTACGTGCAGGACGAGTGGAAGGGTTCGTTGTGTTGACATCGTTTAGAAAAAACTTTTTCGAAGAATTGGACAAAAAAATGGTAGGTTTGTTGAATGGTTATTTTGAAACATCCATCATGAAAGCATTCCATTATGAACAGACCATCGCGAAAAGTGAAGTGTGCGGCTTAACAAAATTATCTAATTACCGATATTTAAAGAAACAGTTAAGAGAAGAAATGAATCGGTTCGAAAATAAGGAGCTAGAAACGCTCTCGACAATCATCATGGACATCGATCATTTTAAGTCTATCAATGATACGTATGGACACCAAAGTGGTAATGAGATATTGATCGAATTCGCTAAACTTCTAAAGAAGTATGAAACCGAAGGCAGTACGTTAGCGAGATACGGGGGAGAGGAGTTTGTGCTCTTACTGCCCGACTTGTCTAAAGAAGAAGCAATTAGGTTGGCGGAAGGGATCCGGACAGAAGTGGAAACGCATTTGTTCAGGATCACGTCGGATTTATCGGAAGATTATCAATCAACTGCAGTACATGTGACAGTAAGCCTAGGGGTTTCTTCAATTCCGGAAGACACCCAGTCGGAGAACAGCTTGTTGCGAAATGCAGATCGGGCGCTGTATATCGGAGGAAAACAAGCTGGGCGGAATCGAGTGGGTGTTTACGAAGCAGACGGCAGACAAGCTGTTGAAATATAGAAAAGATTAAAAGACTAGCGAAAGCTGTCTTTTTTTGTAGAATAATTGAATGATAGGCTATTGAATTCAAACGTGCAGTCCGTTATGCTTAGAACTAGGAAAAAGGAACGAATGAGGTGAGAAAGTGCGACGAGTGTTTAAATTTAAATGGGACTCTGGGATGAGTCTTGTGGAAATTCTGGCATCGATTGTTATTTTAGGCATAGTTATCGTTTCTTTTATGTCTATATTTAGTCAATCCGCACTTCATAACAAATCTACCGATCAAATTATTAATGGTTCTAATTACGCTAGTGAACTAATGGAAAACTTTGTTTTAATGTCCCACAAGGGCAGTCCTTTGGAAAGCGTCCACAATTTCTTAGTTAACGAAAAGCATTTCAGAAAAATATCCAAGCTTCATTTTTTAGGAGAAACTTCAGAAGAGAAAATTGATGTTGAATTCATTTTGGAAAATCCGGCTGGTTATGAAAATTATAAAGTCACAAGAGTTATTATCCAGACTGTTAACGATAATACTGGAACTAAAAATACTATAGCAGAATCATTGTTGTATTGGAGATCCGATAATGAATGAACGATTGAATAATGAAGGGTTAACATTAGTCGAGGTATTGGCTGTAGTAGTTTTACTATCATTTGTTTTTTTATTGATAGCATCTACTCAACTTTTTGGTCAACGGGAATATAATACCCAATCCGAAAAAATCATGAATGAGGAAAGTGTTCAATTCTTAATCAAAGACATTACAAGGGAAATAAGAAAAGTTGACGATAACTCCAAGATTAAAATAGGAACAACTCATACTGTTTTGTCCATAGGGGACGTTGTTTACAGTTTACAGGACAATGAGTTGAAAAAGAATGACTCAGTATGGGCAACTGACATCAGTGATTTTAATGTGAAATTTAATCCTGCAAGAGATACGTTGTCGATATTAATTGTAAGTAATGGATCATCAAGAACTAGTGATCATCTTCAAACTTCAATATACCTAAGAGAGGGAGATTGATTTGAAAAAACAAAATGAAGATGGTTACACGTTAATAGTCGTTTTGATGGTCCTTTTAGTTTTTTCTGTTCTAACTGCTTCAATTCTGGGGTTGACTGTAAGACATCACACTTCGGGGCTACAGGAAAGTAATGATAAATCAGCTTTTTACATAGCAGAAGCAGGCTTGAACTATGCAGTAAAAGATATTGAAAAAATAGCTAAGGAAGAATTAGTTAAGTTTGCTCCTACTGAGAAATTGAGTGTAGCCGAACAAAAGGAAAGGTATTTATACGCTGTAAAAAATGCTGTAAAAGATAATCCGGTATATCCTTATAAATTCAATGCACAAAACAACTCAAAACCGATAGTAGCAATTACTATTTTGAAAAATGAAGAAAAAAACAAATTGAAAGTTATATCAACTGGAAAAATCAGCAGTAAAACACGTAAGCTAACCCAATACGTCACGTTGAAATATGCTTATCTTAATGAGGGAGAAAAGCCTGGAAAAGACGAAGAGCTGCCTCCTATTAAAAATCCTGACTTGAAATATCCTGATAATACAGCTGTCTTTGTAAACAATAAAATTAGTTTAACAGGCGGTGCTTCTATTCACGGTAATATTGGAACGAACCTTGAACAAAGTAATTCAATAACTTTTTCTGGTGGTTCCAAGTTAACCGGTTCAATCTATGTACCAGCAGGATTTGAAAACAAAGCTCTTAATAAGGAGCATTATCTTGACATAGGTTATCCGCTAGGCTTACCAGGGAAGGTCAACTTTAATCTTCCTGAATTCCCTTCATATCCGTCCTTGGTGAAAATGAACGATTTAGAAATTGGGCCAAATGAATATAATAGGAAAAAAGTAATAATGAATGGCTCTTTATTTATTGATAACTGGATTACCGATAATTACACTTTACGTTTAGATAAAAACTATAGCTTTAACCAATTCATTGTAGATCAAGATAATGATTTAAATATTGACATGGGAAATGAAGACCGAATTTTGGTTGTAGATGATTTAAAAATTATAAATGGAAAGATTAACTTTGTTGGAAAAGGTAATTTAACAATAATGGTGAAGAAGACGATAACTATGGGTTCAGGAAGTGTAATAAATACTTCCAAAGATACAAAACGATTAAAAATATATTTAGACAACGATAAAATTACTCCAAATAATCTAGAAGTTACTGGAGCTCAAAAAATTTATGGTTCATTATTTGCTAAAAACACAAATATTACCATAACCGGCGGAGGAGGTTTCCAAGGGAATATCATTACTGGCGGAAAGAAAGTCGTTATTAGTGGTGGCGGAAGCGCACTATCTACACTTCTGCTTGCACCAAATGCTGATGTCACATTGAATGGCGGCGGAAAAGTTAATGGTGTTATTCTTGGTAAGTCCTTGACAATGGATGGAGGAACAGCGGTGAACTTTGGCGAATTTGACATCAATCCCGACGAATTTTTCCCTCCTCCGGAAAAAGAACAGCCAGTATACAAGCCGATTTTTTCTGAAGTAATAAAAATTGATAAAGTAATTGAAGAATAAGAGGGATACTATGCTGATTTATATCTTATTGTTAATTATAAACTTAATAGCTGTAAGTGCTGTATTTTTCTTTTCTGGAAAACTTCCTAAATACTCCATGTGGATAGTTTTGTTAGGAAGTACAATATCTTTCGTTGGGGTCTTGGCATCACAAATGATGTCGTTCATGTATGCCTTGTTATTTATTTTTGGCCTTTCTTTTGCGACTGCGATACTGCTTGCGAAAAAGCAAGAGGCTGAATAAATATGAATCGTATTGAAAATTAAAGTAGGGGAGGCGGCCAGTACGTGGGTAATCGATCGGTTCTAACTTATTTTATATACATTTTGGGCGCTTCGCTGCTGTTCTTCTGTGTCGCCACTGCAGGTTCAGCCGCAGCAGATACATTCGTATTCGGCAAACGTTTTGGAGATCATACTTATGCGGGTCCTTTTAATTTATCGAAACAAACTGACCAAGAAGCAGAAGTGAAACTGCGTTCTGAACTATTGGGTATGCAAGACAAATTACAGGCGGATTTAGTCTATCAAGATACAACCTTCCAGATGCCAACTGAACTCGTGGAATACAATCCAGCTGCGACTGTAGAACAAGCGCAGTCAGAATCTGAGAATTCATTAGTTGCAACTGTATCGGAAGACGGTCTTCGCACGCTGCTCAGTCAGGAGCTGCCAATGCTTACTATTTCAGATTCCGAGATTGCCTCGATTGCGGCTGGGATTAGCAAAAAGTTAGAAACGGGTATTATGCCGCAATCGGTAACATTGACTGATTATCTGGAATCGTCGCAGCCAACTACTGAAATCGCAACTTCATCGGTTGCAGTGAATGGATTCACAAGACCTATGTTGGATGTTTTAGAAGAGTTGGATGGTTTCCAAATGAAGCCAAAAACGCCTTTTTCATTACTTACATTCATTGATGAAGTGCAGCCGGGCTTATTAGAAGAAGATGAGCAAACGATACTTGCTTCCGCTCTTTACAGTGCTGCGCTTCAAACGAACTTTTGGGTGGAAGATCGAACAGTTCGCCGTGCGTTAACAGAAGCCGTTCAACCTGGTTTTGAAGCAGCGATTAATCCAAATCTTGGGCTGGATTATGTGATGACGAATCCTAACGATACGTCTTATACAGTTCATGCAAATTGGAAAGATGGTTCTTTAAACGTGTCTATTGAAGGGTTGCCGCTGCGATATGAATACGAACCTTATGTTGCGGAAACAAATAAATTCAAACCGAAAACGGTCGTTCAATATAGCGAAGATTTATTAACAGGACAAGTAGTTGTTGCAGAACCGGGGAAAGATGGGTTCGAGATAATCGTACAGCGCAGGATCTATGAAGATGGCGCCCTTCTCTCAACCGAGCCTGTTTCAGAAGACTTTTATCCACCTGTATCTCGTGTAGAACAGCTTCCGTTAATCGCACCGGAATCATCTAGTAACAATGACGGGCAACCGAGTGATTCGTCAGGGAATTCAGGACCGAATGATTCAAATAATTCGTCTGGATCGGGTTCATCCCCTATTGCTGATGGAACTAATTCTAACGATGATAATTCATCATCGGACAACAATTCTCCTGATGGAACGAACTCAAATGGAAACGATTCTTCGAATAATAATTCGCAAAATGGATCGGGTGGCACTAATAATTCGAATTCTAACGGAACGAATGGTTCGAATACGAATAAGCCTTCTCAAAACGGCGGAAATTCAAATGGGGATTCTACTGCAAATCCCGATAAAAAAGAACCCGTATATGACAAAGGTGGTCAATTGGTCGAGTAAACCCGATTTGGAGGTAGATTCTTAATGGCGGCACCAAGAAAAAGATTAGGAGACTTACTAGTTGAGTCGGGATTGATAACAGAGGCGCAATTAGAGATGGCGCTTGCTGAAAAACCGAAAGACCAGCGTCTCGGGGATGCGTTACTTGGACGCGGCTATATTACGGAACAGCAATTGATAGAAGTGCTTGAATTCCAACTGGGGATTCCACATATCAACTTATTCCGCTATCCGTTCGATCCGAAATTGTTCAATATTGTTCCTAAAGAGTTCGCTAAGCGCAACTTGCTCGTTCCGCTGAAAGCGGAAAGTGACCGATTGTTTGTTGCGATGAGCGATCCGATGGACTACTTGACGATTGAAGATTTACGGCTATCGACTGGATTCCATATTGAAACAGCCATCGCATCGAAAGACGATATTTTGCGAACGATTTCCAAGTATTACGAAGATGAATCGTTTGATGAGATTTTTATTGATCAACCTGAAGACAACAGCGAGCAGCCTGACGAACTGACAGACTTGGATTCACCAGTCGTCAGACTTGTCAATCAGCTGATGGTCTCAGCGGTTACACAAAAAGCGAGTGATATCCATTTGGATCCCCAGGAGAACGAACTCGTCATTCGTTTCAGGTTGGACGGCATGCTGAAAACGGAGCGCGTTCTACCGAAACATATGCAAGGCATGCTGAATGCCCGCATTAAGATTCTGGCTAACTTGGATATTACGGAACAGCGTCTTCCGCAAGACGGCCGTATCAAAACGACAATTGACTTCAGACCGATCGATTTGCGGGTCTCGACACTTCCTACGATTTTCGGTGAAAAAATCGTCATGCGGATATTGGATTTAAGCAGTTCTCTGAGTGACTTGAAAAAACTTGGCTTTAATCCGTTGAATTTGGAACGGTTTTTGACTGAAATTGAACGACCGAACGGAATTGTCCTGATTTCCGGGCCGACGGGTTCAGGTAAATCCTCGACATTGTATGCGGCACTTAATAAATTGAATCGTGAAGAAGTCAATATTATCACTGTGGAAGACCCGGTGGAATATCAGCTTTCCGGGGTCAATCAAATCCAAGTGAATCAAAACGTCGGGTTGACGTTTGCAACGGGACTGCGCTCAATTTTGAGACAAGACCCGGACATCGTCATGGTCGGAGAAATCCGGGACCGGGATACTGTTGAAATCGCAATTCGTGCATCACTCACAGGACATCTCGTGTTAAGTACAATCCACACCAATGATTCTGTCGCTTCAATTACTAGATTGCTGGATATGGGCGTTGAACCGTTCCTAGTTACCGCTTCTTTGAATGCGGTTGTCGCACAGCGTCTCATCCGAAAAGTCTGCCGGGATTGCGGAAAAAGAATGCCTGCCACTACACGCGAGAAAGAAATCTTCGCGAAACGCGGCATGACAATTGAAGAAGTGAACCGCGGAGCGGGCTGCGCTTCTTGTAATATGACGGGCTATCGCGGCCGTGTTGCAATCCATGAAGTGTTGTTAATCGATGATCCGATGCGTGAATTGATCAATAACCATGCAACGCCTGCAAAAATGCGGGAAGCTGCGGTCAATAGCGGAACTATATTCTTAATTGACGACGGATTGGAAAAAGTAAAACAGGGAATGACAACAACGGAAGAGGTTCTCCGCGTTGCGCTTCCAGAATAGGAGGGATTTCATGATGAAACAGCAGATCGATGATGTGCTGACGAAAGCGGTGGAATTGAAGGCTTCGGACATCCATTTGACGATCGACTCTCCACCCGTTTTCCGCATCAATGGGGATCTGAAACGATACGGGACGGACCCGCTTGATGAACAATTTACGATGGGTGTTGCACGGGCAACCGTTCCGGATGAATTATTTCCGGATTTTACCGATAACGGTCAGATCGACTATTCGTATGAAGTCCCGAACGTTGCAAGGTTTCGGGTCAATGCGTTTCAACAGCGGGGCGTGACGTCACTCGCATTCAGAACGATCCCGACAGATATCCCGACAATCGAATCATTGAATATGCCAGGGATTTTAAAAACTTTGGCAGAGACGAAACAAGGTTTGATACTTGTGACGGGGCCAACTGGATCAGGTAAATCGACGACATTAGCCTCCATGATCGATTACTTGAATCAAACTTCCCGAAAACATATTTTGACGCTGGAAGATCCGATTGAGTATATGCACAGTCATGGGTCAAGCATCATCGATCAGCGGGAAGTCGGATTCGATACCGATTCTTTCGCAGATGGATTGCGTGCCGCACTTCGCCAAGATCCTGATGTGATACTCGTTGGAGAAATGCGAGATTTAGAGACGATCTCAACTGCAATCACTGCAGCGGAAACGGGTCACTTGGTGCTCGCGACGCTGCATACGTGGAGTGCTGCTTCTACGATTGACAGAATCATCGATGTATTCCCGCATGGACAGCAAGCGCAAATCCGAGTGCAATTAGCTGGAGTACTGAC
Organism: Sporosarcina aquimarina; assembly: GCF_033253705.1. Taxonomy (GTDB): domain Bacteria; phylum Bacillota; class Bacilli; order Bacillales_A; family Planococcaceae; genus Sporosarcina; species Sporosarcina aquimarina. The sequence continues at coordinate 215,548 of NZ_JAUBDH010000003.1, read as the reverse complement.
GGCGGTGCTATCTCAACGGCTGCTGCCGACGAGAGATCGATCTGGCAGACGCGCGGCAACGGAACTGATGATCAACAATTCAGCGGTTGCAAATTTAATCCGTACAGAAAAGGTCCATCAAATTCCGAATGTCATTCAAACGAATCGGGCAAGCGGAATGCATATGATGAATACATCCGTCAAAGAGCTGATGGATGGCGGAGTAATCAGTTATGATACCGCTGAGCCTTATTTGCAGGAGGAATCGTAACCGTGGCTCGATTTAAATATGAAGGAAGAGACGCAAAATCAGCTAAAACTGGCATCATTGTTGCCGATAACAAAAGAGATGCTGCACTTAAGCTGAAACGCGAGGGCATCCGTGTGAAAACGATCAGCGAACAAGCGGAGACGACGCTGACGAAAGAAATCATGATCGGAAAGCCAGTGAAACGCCAGCATTTCATCATGTTTTTACGACAGTTCTCAACACTGCTGCGAGCAGGCGTAACGATTGTAGAAGCGATTCGCATATTATCTCTCCAAGTGGAGGGCAAACAGTTTAATAAGATTTTGACTGAAGTAAACGGGGATTTACGGACGGGCGGAGCGTTATCCGATTCGTTAGCAAAACACCCGAAAGCGTTCGAACCGCTGGTCATTAATATGATTAAGGCGGGAGAGTTGTCGGGTACGCTTGACGACGCGCTGGATCGACTCGCAATCCACTATGAGAAAGCTTATAAAACACGTCAAAAAGTGATGTCCGCATTGTCCTATCCAGTCGTTGTCGGCATTGTTGCGGTTGGCGTAGTCATTTTCCTGCTGACATTCGTTGTGCCTATGTTTGTCGACTTGTTTGACAGTGTCGGAGGAGAACTGCCGCTGCTTACTAGATTTGTTATGAATGCAAGTGATTTTGCGCTTTCTTATTGGTATGTGCTCGTGATGGTCGTTGCTGCAATTGCGATTGGGTTTTACTTAATGAGAAACAATCCCGCAGGAAAAATGATGCTCGATACGTTATTACTGCGGTTGCCGATTTTCGGAGACATCGTGAAGAAGTCCGTTCTTGCGACATTGACGCGCACATTGAGTTCGTTATTTTCAAGTTCCGTTCCGATTTTACAATCGATTTCGATGACAGAGAAAGTTGTTGAAAATGAAGTGATTAAGAAAGTGCTGGTGAAATCCCGAGAATCATTGGAACGCGGAGGATCTCTTACACAGCCAATGGAAGGGCACTGGGCTTTTCCGCCATTGATCCCGCACATGATCGCAATCGGGGAACAGACAGGATCATTGGATTCAATGCTTGCGAAAGTGGCGGACTTTTACGAGAGTGAAGTCGATGCTTCAACAGAACGTCTAAAAGCACTCATTGAACCGATTATGATTGTATTACTTGCGGGGTTAGTCGGGACTATTGTCCTTGCAATTTTATTACCGATGTTCAGTCTCTTTAATGAAATAGATAATTTGTAACAAATTGTTCTTTAGTTCTAGTTATTTTTCAAAAAATACTAGAAATATAGTTCCACTCTCACAGAACTTTTGGTATAGTAGAATTAATAACAAAGCACGTCCACTAAGGAGGAAGAAAAATGAAAAAGTTTCTACAGAAGAAGTTGAAAAATGAAAAAGGTTTGACACTCGTCGAGCTACTCGCAGTCATTGTTATTTTGGGTATTATTGCAGCGATTGCTGTACCTGCAATTGGTGGGATTATCGATAATAGTCGAATAAAAGCTGTAAAGGCAGATGCTCAAACAATTTTATCTGCAGCTAATATGTATTTTGCGGAAAATCCAGATGCTACAGATGTTAATTTAATGACATTAGTTGATGGGAATTATATGGACGATACAGGAAAATTCGAGAAACCTAAAAGTGCTGATGCAGAACCGAAAGTTACCAAAGCAACTGGAGGAAACAAATTTAATGGTTCTGCTAAATACAAAGGCGATGAAACTGTAACATTTGAGGATGCAACTAGTAAAATGATTACAGAGAGTGGAAATTCTAAGGACGTACCAAAAAAATAAAATAAATATATTATTACTTTTATAAGGAGCCAACCCAATGAATCTACCATTCTCCCGCCCAAAACGGCCGGTAACCCTGACAATTGAAGAAGACGCCGTCCGTTATGTGAAGCTGAAAGCGGGACACCCGCTGACAGTGGAAGAAGCGGTGGAAGTGCCACTTCCGGCGAATACGGTGCATGATGGCCGTGTTGTGGATTCAGCTAGTTTGGTTGCCGTGCTTGACGGGCTTGCGAAGGAATGGGGCATTGCGAAACGCAGTGTCCAGTTCCTTGCGCCCGATACATATGTAATGATCCGGAAAGTGCCGTACCCGGAAGATGTCTTGGATGACGAGTTAAAAGGGCACTTTTTCATAGAAATCGGGTCGTCGATCTATTTGCCTTTCGATGATCCGGTTTTTGACGTTGTCCCGTACTTACCGAATACCGAATCTAATGAAGCAATTTTGATTGCTTCCAAAGAAAGCGTCTTGGATGGCTACGAAAGCGTGCTCGAAGAAGCGAAGTTCGAACCGCTTGTCGCGGACATTGCACCCCTGGCACTTTATCGGCTTGCGCACGAACAGCATCATTTCACAGGAAATGAGCACGTCCTTCTCGCAGACTTAACGAACGGAAAACTCGTCGTTTCGATCTTCCATCAACATTATCCTTTGTTCATGCGGCCTGTAGATGTGGAAAATGCGACGGACTTGGATGTCACGACAACTGAAGTGACAACGAGTTCCGCTGTATTGTCACCGGGCGCAATCGTACAGGAACTAGAAAAACTTGTGAACTTCTATCGTTATAACTTATGGAATGGCAGCGAATCCATCACCCATCTGTACATTAATGGGGAATACGACAATTTAGACGAATTGCTAACTCGTGTTGCAGGTCGTCTGAATGTCCAAGCGGGTTCATTGCTTACCCATCCACTCAAGTTCACTGACGGTGGAACAGTCCCTGCGTCGTTCAATCGTGCAATCGGATTGGCGCTGAAAGAGGTGCACCATGCTGGTTGATATTAACCTATTGCCGGAAAAGGAAAAGGAGCGATCGATTCTCCTCTACGTTGCGCTTGCCGTTCTCGGCGCAGCGCTTCTTTTCTGGCTTGTTTTCTTTATACTTACGCGCAGTACTGCGTCGGATACGGAGCGCTTGGACGACCAGCTTGCGAACCTTCAAGTGACACAAGCGGAATTGACGGAACGGTTAAACCGCTCCGATACCGCTCAAGTATATGATCAGTTAGCAACAAGTGTCCAATGGGCTCAAAACTATCGCTATGAAACAGCTCCGCTATTGGACGATCTCGTCTCGCAATTGCCGCGCCACGGTTTTTTCCGCTCGTTTGCATTTGCCGCGCCTCACCAAGCGACTGTAGAAATTCAATTTGACGATAAAACCGAAGCGGCTTATTACCTAACTCGTATTTCGGCATCTGAATTCATCGAAACCGCTTCTATTGAATCCATCACAACGGAAGATATCAATGAAGAAGACTCGGATTCTACTGAACCTCAGAAGAAAGCGACAGCCAACTTGCTGCCACGTTACCTTGTGACCTATACCATCTTTTTCACAGACAATCGTCTAACCGTTGACGGCGCTGCACCTGTATTGCCTGAAGATGCAACGGAAGAAGAAACAGCGTCTGATGCTGAAGAAACACCAGCAGACACTACAAATGATGAAGATACCGCTGTGCCAGAAGAGGAGGGATCCGATGCGGACTCTAACTAAACGTCAAAAAGACATCGTCCTACTCGTGCTGGCGATCATTTTTTTCTTAGTGCTAGTCAGCTATACGTGGTTCCAACTCTATGCGCCTGCAAAAGAAGAGAATGAACGCGTTGTGAATTCATTAGCGGACCAGCGGGAAGTATTATTCGAGCTGCAGCGGCAAGTTGCGGCAAAACCTGAGGATGTTTCTTCGAGTACGCGTCCATTGCAGCGACAAGTTCCTGTATTGCCGCTAGAAGACGTCCTGTTACTCCAGCTGGAAAAAGCGGAAGTGAAGTCGAATGTGCTGATCCGTGACGTAGCGTTCACCCAAGGACTAGTGGAAGGGTTGCCGCCTGAATCGATTGATGAAACGCAAACAGAAACGGAAGATCCATCGCTATCCCTTCAGCAATTGCTCGTTGACGTCCAATTGACAGCCGCTTCTTATGAAGAACTGGATCGATTTATCCGTGAAGTGGAAGCGACGGAACGTATTTCTGTCGTTCAATCGATTGATTTCACGACGCCTGAAGAACGACGCGAAGTCGAAACGGAAAAAGAGCCTCTGGAATTAACGGTTTCATTCCAGGCATTTTACCGTCCTGACCTGAAGGAACTCATCCCCGAAGTGCCGAAACTGGACGCGCCGATGCCTGCGGGGAAAGAAGATCCTACTGCACAAGCCGGTGAAGGAGATAGCGAATGACGACGGTATGGACGGGCTTTTTCTTCGTCTACGGCCTTGTATTTGGCTCGTTCTATAACGTCGTCGGCTTACGGGTCCCTAAAAAAGAATCGATAGTCTCCCCGCCATCTCATTGTACTGTGTGCGATAGACAGCTTACATTCATCGATTTAGTACCCGTGTTGTCATTCGTGTTTCTAAAAGGGAAATGTCGGGGCTGTGGCACTAAAATCAGTCCGGTCTATCCTTTAATGGAACTTGTAACTGGAATTCTATTTGCGTTTTCATTCTATCAATTTGGTTTTACATTAGAACTGATTGTTGCGCTGTTATTTGTTTCGATGCTTATCATCATTACCGTCTCAGACATTGCGTACATGTTAATTCCGAATAAAATCTTACTGCCATTTGGTATCGCTCTACTCGTTATGCGGATCATTCAGCCTTTGACACCGTGGTGGGATAGTTTTCTTGGTGCGGCGGCAGGTTTCCTGATCTTACTTCTCATTGCGATTGTCTCTAAAGGGGGCATGGGAGGCGGCGACATCAAGCTGTTTCTCGTCATCGGACTCGTTCTAGGTACCGAATTGACGCTGCTGACATTATTTTTAGCGGCTTCCATCGGTTCTGTTGTCGGGATTATTCACTTGCGCAGAACGAAGCAAGGCCGGAAAACCCCTGTTCCATTTGGGCCGTCCATTTCAGCCGCAGCAATTATTTGTTATTTTTATGGCAACGCGCTTGTCGGATGGTATCTGACAATGTTTATATAGGTCGAACAATTTTCTTGAACAAGACGACACCAGTCTTGTTCTTTTTCATTTCCTTTTTGTTACGGTTAATGAAATGGGGGGATTGTAATGAACTTCAAGAAAAAGTATACGAAAATGACTATAATGCTAGCGCTCGTGCAAGGTGTTTTACTCGGCATTGCAGCCGTTGCGATTGTTGGTTTCATCTTACTGAAAACTGAAAAACCGGAAAGTGCGGCATCCCCGAATACCGAAGTTCCTGCGAGTGGACCAGCAACGAGCGATAAAGGGGAAGCTGGAGATTCTGAAAAGAAGGAAGCGCCGGCTGCGGGTGCGCCGATGACGATGTATGCGAAACAGCATGGTGTGTTTTCATCCAAAGAATCTGCTGCTTCCTTCATGTCCGATGAAAACTTGCCGAAAGCAGCAATCGTAAAAGTGGACGGTCAATTTTATGTTTGGAGTGCTCTCGGACCGAACGAAATTGATGCGGATCCTGCTGGTGATCCAGGCGCATTCCGCAAGCAGGTCAAGGTTTCTCCGCTTGCGTGCAGCAGCGGGGAAGGAGAATTGCTGGCAACGATTCTGAACGCAACAGAAATTTCCGAAATTCAGGATTTGGTCACTTCACAAAAACAAGCAAAAGGGACCGATAAAAAAGACGCGTTTGCGAGCAATATCGCTGCCATAACGGCGTTTACAGATGATTTGAACATCATTCGAATGCACATATTATCTCATTATGCGGAGTCTGGAGAGTGTGCGAAACTCGAATTTTAACGCCGAAAAGAGGGCCGAATCGCCATTATTGACTTTTTGGAACAATTTTCTTCTTTCTCACATTGTCGTATGATGTGGCAAAGGGGGCGTTTAACAATGTTTTTTGAATCAAATGAAACCATTATTTTAGCTTCGGCATCACCGCGCAGAAAAGAATTACTAAGCAGTTTAGGGCTGCCATTCATCGTCCACGCAAGTGATGTGGAAGAGCGTCCGATAGAAAATGGTGAATTGCCGGAAACCTATGCTCAATCACTGTCGTCCATTAAGGCGTCCGCTATATATGAAGATCATCCCGGTGCGCTAATTATTGGCGCCGATACGATCGTCACGATAAACGGAAAGGTATTCCCGAAGCCGAAAACCGCTTCACAAGCAGTTAAATTTCTACAAGAGCTTTCGGGACAAACTCACAGTGTGATAACCGGCGTTACGTTATTAAGAGAAGGCGCGTGCACCCAATTTACGTCGACTACGGAAGTTACTTTTCAAAACTTAGATCAGTCACTCATAGAAGCATACGCAGCAACGGGTGACCCGCTGGACAAAGCAGGTGGCTATGGAATTCAAACTGCAGGCGGACTTCTTGTCGCAGAAATCTCAGGTGATTACAATAATGTCGTCGGACTGCCAATCGCGGAACTCGCGCATGTCTTACGAAAAGAATCGCTCATCTGGGTGAAAGGAGACAAGCGCTGATGCCGACTGGATATAAGGAGACGTTAATGATTCGGGATATCCATTTTGCAGATCGGCCGCGTGAGAGGATGACACGCCAAGGTGCCTCGAGTCTGTCGAATCAGGAGTTAGTTGCAATTTTACTTAGAACAGGTTCTAAAAAAGAATCCGTGCTCGTCCTTGCGAATAAGCTGCTTTCCGAGTTTGATAAAATCCAGGATCTGCGTGATGTCACAATCGAAGAGTTGACAGCGGTAAAAGGGATTGGAGATGCGAAAGCGGTTCAAATCTTAGCGGCTGCAGAACTCGGGAAACGGATTTATTCCGTTGCGCAAGATGGCCGATATGCCATTAAATCTCCTGAAGATGCCGCAGCTTTCTTAATGACCGATATGTCGAAATTGACGCAAGAACATTTTGTTGTGCTCTTTTTAAATGTGAAAAACGAAGTTCTCCATAAGCAGACGATTTTTATCGGAAGTCTGAATTCCTCCATCGTGCATCCGCGAGAAATTTTTAGAGAAGCGGTAAAGCGGTCTGCTGCATCGATCGTCGTTGCGCATAATCACCCGTCAGGAAACGCGACGCCTTCACCTGAAGATATTGAAGTGACGAAGCGCTTACTTGACGCGGGTGAGCTGATGGGCATCGATCTTCTGGACCACATTATTATTGGAGATCAGCGTTTTATCTCATTAAAAGAGAAAGGGTACATGTGACACTGTGAATTTGTTCGCCTTTCCGTTATACTATGGTGTATGCTTTTAAGAAGCTTTATAAAACGGTAGTGCAGAAAGGAAGAACGAATTTGTTTGGACTAGGAGCGAGAGATGTCGGGATTGACCTCGGCACCGCCAATACGTTGGTTTTCATTAAAGGAAAAGGAATTGTTCTGCGGGAACCATCCGTAGTTGCGAAAAATACGATGACAAATGAAATCGTGGCTGTAGGTAGTGCTGCGAAAAATATGATCGGACGTACGCCAGGATCGATCGTTGCAACACGACCTATGAAAGACGGAGTAATTGCTGACTTCGACATTACGACAGCAATGATCGAGCATTACATGAAAGAAGCGACAAAAGCTTCTGGCGGCGCATGGAAAAAGCCGAACGTTATGGTCTGTGTGCCTTACGGAATCACTTCTGTCGAGCAGCGCGCAGTTATTGACGCAGCACGTCAGGCAGGCGCGAAAGATGCGTATACAATCGAAGAACCATTTGCAGCTGCAATTGGTGCGAATCTGCCAGTTTGGGAACCTACAGGTAGTATGGTTGTTGACATCGGTGGCGGAACGACTGAAGTTGCAGTTATTTCACTTGGAGGAATTGTGACAAGTGAGTCGATTCGTGTCGGTGGTGACACAATGGACGCAGCGATCATCAGTTATATCCGTAAAACGTATAATCTGACAATCGGTGAGCGCACTGCAGAAGCGATTAAAATTGAAATCGGTTCAGCAGGTGAAGTCGAAGAATCTGAAGGCGAAAACACTGAGAAGATGGAAATTCGTGGCCGTGACTTGTTAACAGGTCTTCCGAAAACGTTAGAAATCTCTCAAAAAGAAATCGCTGAAGCGCTTCGTGAATCACTCTTGCAAATTATCGATGGCGTTAAGAAGACGTTGGAAACAACACCTCCAGAATTGTCTGCAGACGTTATGGAACGCGGAATCGTCCTTACAGGCGGTGGTGCGCTTTTACGTAATCTGGACAAAGTCATTTCAGATGAAACAAATATGCCTGTTTTCATCGCAGAAGATCCACTAGACTGCGTAGCAATCGGCACAGGTAAAGCACTTGATAACTTTGACGTTATTAAAAAAATGCAAGCGAAATAATTGAGGGAGGATATCGGCAATGCCGCGATTTTTTTCGAATAAACGTTTAATTTTACTGCTTGTTGGCGTCATCGTCCTTGTGGCATTGATAGCTTTCTCTCTTAAAGACCGGCAAAGCGCCAACCTCCCAGAAAAGATGGTAAAAGATGTAGTCGGTTTTGGACAATCCTTGTTTTCCAAGCCGGCGCATTCCATCACTACTTTTTTCGATGACATTGATGGAATCTTGAATACATATGAAGAAAATAAGACATTGAAATCTCGTCTGACGGAGTATGCATCCACAGAAGTGGAATTGACTGATGTGAAAGAGGAAAACGCTCGTTTACGTAAGATTATCGACAAAAAAGATGATCTGCGTGCGTATGATCCAATCCAAGCGACTGTTATTTCACGGAATCCCGATCAATGGGAAGAAAAAATTATTATCGATAAAGGTGAAAAACAAGGCGTGGAACGCAATATGGCCGTGCTTACTGCAAATGGACTTGTTGGGAAAGTAGTGCTTGTGACACCATTTACGTCCACTGTCGAATTGCTGTCAACAGAAAATCAGAACTTCCGGGTATCTGCAATGATTCCAGGGAAGAAAGACATTTTCGGCCTGATGGAAGGATACGATCCTGAACGTGGCGAATTGATTATGAAACGGATCGATTCCGGATTTGAAGTGAAAAAAGGTCAAAAAGTCATGTCTTCCGGCCTTGGCGGAATTTTTCCGAAAGGATTGCTGATCGGGGAAGTTACGGAAGTGTCAACGGATGATTACGGGTTGACGAAATTGGCTTACGTTCGTCCGGCTGCTGAGTTTTCTATGCTGGATCACGTAATGGTCGCGAAACGACAATCTGAAACTGTAAAAGGGACAGATGATGCTGGAAGCTCTGCGGCAGAGGGGGAGGATGGATCATGATTCGGATCATCATCCCTCTAATTGCCGTAGTATTGTTTTTTTTAGAGCCGGTTTTTAGTCTGTTTTCACCGATAGAACTGGGGGATGTGCGCTACACACTTGTCCCTCGTTTTGTCATTGTATATTTGGTGTTCATCGCCTCTTTTTACGATCTTCGCAAGGCAGTTATCTATGGTTTATTATTTGGCCTCTTGTATGATATGTATCACATTGATATTATTGGGATATATACGTTTCTCTATCCGCTCATTTGTTTCTTAGCTTCAGTGATCATTCGCCAAGTCCATCGGTCCACTTTGACGGTTATGCTCTTGTCGGTAGTAATGGTTGTGTTATTGGAGATGATGTCATTTTTCTTCGCAAGTATGATTTCACTCACTTCAATTGGATTTGATGTATTTTTGACAGCGAGACTCGTACCGACGGTTATTGCTAATTCGGTATTCATCATTTTGTTTGGCTGGATCTTTAGGAATCTACTTTACAAACGAGTCAGAGAGAAGCAAGTCGGTATGTAATTTTTCGCATAGGGCGGGTGACGCAAGTGTCGAAACAACAATGTGTAACAATTAAAGGGACAAAAGATGGACTCGTTTTGCGACTGGACGATAAGTGTGCCTACTCCGAACTATTGGAAGAGTTAGGTAAGAAAGCACAAGATCCAGGACTAGACGGGGCTGTTGAAGTCCAAATTCATACAGGGTCCCGTTATTGTAATGACGAAACAGCTAAAGAAATTATTAAAGTTGTAGAGACTCCTGGTAATTTACGAGTTTCAAAGATTCAAAGTGATGTGATCACGATGGAAGAATGCAACCGGCGCGTGACAGAAAGACAGTCCGAAACGTACATCGGAATTGTCCGGTCTGGTCAGGAAGTCCGAGCGAAGGGCGACTTAGTCGTCATTGGCGACGTCAATCCAAATGGCCATGTGTCTGCAGCTGGAAGTATTTATATATTAGGCAGGCTAAAAGGGAAAGCGCATGCAGGAAATGCCGGCAACAAAGAAGCAGTAATTGCTGCCTCTTGGCTTGAAGCGACACACCTCATGATTGCAGACCAAGTAGAAACGATGACAGATGAACTTGCCATTCTTTCGGAACATCCCGAAATGGAGTGTGCGTATTTGCATACGAATGGATTCATCGCCATTGACCGATTGCAGGATTTAAGACTGCTGCGGCCTGGCTTGTCAACATTTAAAGGGGGCAGCTAATGTGGGAGAAGCAATTGTAATAACATCTGGGAAGGGCGGAGTCGGAAAAACAACTTCGTCAGCAAACCTCGGCACTGCATTGGCCCTTCAAGGTAAAAAAGTGTGTTTAGTCGATACAGATATTGGCTTGCGTAATCTTGATGTAATTCTCGGACTTGAGAACCGGATCATTTATGACTTAGTCGATGTAATAGAAGGCCGCTGCCGAATTCAGCAAGCACTTGTTAAGGACAAGCGATTTGAAGATCGTCTGTTCTTGTTGCCGGCAGCACAAACAACTGACAAAAATGCAGTGAATCCAGAACAAATGAAAGACCTGATTACCGAGCTGAAACGCGATTATGATTATATTTTAATCGACTGTCCTGCCGGAATCGAACAAGGCTACAAAAACGCAGTGGCTGGTGCTGACAAAGCGATTGTTGTGACAACACCAGAAATTTCAGCTGTCCGGGATGCAGACCGTATTATCGGATTACTGGAACAAGAAGACATCGAGCCGCCGAAACTGATTATTAACCGGATTCGCGGCGGTCTGATCGACTCTGGAGATACGCTGGATGTCAATGACATCACGACGCATCTGTCCATCGATTTGTTAGGGATTGTGCTGGATGACCAAAACGTCATTTCTTCTTCCAACAAAGGAGAACCTGTCGTAATGGATCCGAATAACCCGGCAGCGCTTGGATACCGTAATATCGCGCGCAGAATCCTTGGTGAATCTGTCCCGCTTATGTCCGTCAACACTGGAAAACCCGGTTTCTTCGGAAAGTTGAAAGCTTTGTTTACAAAATAAGAGTTTACCCCTTCTGTGTGATTTCGTGCAGAAGGGTTTTTTTATGTCTTTTACCTCTCACTGCGTTCACTTTTGCACGGGCTAGATTCCTCAAGGTCATGACTATTCAGGAGCTGTCCATCATACACTGTAAAAAAAGGGGGTGTACGTGTGAGAGGAAAGACGAAATGGGTGATTGCACTTGTCTTCACAGTTTCTATTTTAGGAGTTGCAAAACTTGAAACAACAGGTATTCTCCAAAAACCTGTCACTCAGTACCTTTCAACAGGACAAGATTTTGTAGTGATGAAAAAGTGGGTCGCTTCGATTCTCGATTCTGAAGAATCCGGAATGATTCAAGTAAGCGGGGATGTTGTCGGCGTTGATCCGTTTGCTGCGTATGAATCGATGCAACCGTATAAGTCAGGTGTGATTTTGTCCTATCCAGAGCCGCTGCCAATCGCTGCGCGAGGAAGTGGTTTGGTCGTTTTCACTGGGTTCACAAGACAATCCGGAAAAACGCTCACAGTACAATATGATAATGGGGATGAAGTGACGTACGGCTTCGTTGGTTCCTTCGGGAAATTACCTTATACGACTGTTGACAAAGGGGACACGCTCGCAGTTATGGAAGAAGGGACGATGTACTTGAAAGTGAAACGGGACGGTCTTGTGCTGGATCCGACGCTGCTGCCGGCATTCTTTTCGGAAGTGACGCCTTGAAATTCCGGCTGCACCCGATTTTGCTGCCGGTTTTCATCCTTCTTGCTGTAATGGATGGCCTCGCAGCCTACGCCATTGTATTTATTTCCTTATTGCTTCATGAAGCGGGACATCTGGCTGCAGCGAAAGCATATGGTATGCGCGTACGTTCCATGACGATTCTGCCGTACGGCGGAGAGCTTGAAATATCGGGTCGCAACGAGTATTCTCGCCAAGCGAGAGTGGTGTTAGCGCTCGGCGGACCCGTTGCGACAGCCCTTGTGTTGTTAGTGGCTGTCAGTTTTTCTTTTCCGAATTCTTTAGACGTGATCCGAGTTCAGCTGCTTATTCTACTCGTGAACTTATTGCCTGTCTTACCGCTGGACGGAGGACAAGCGCTTCTTGCATTGGCGGAAAGGGAAGAAAGCCGCTATTTCGATCAAACTGCATTTCTTGTGTTCTCAATCGGATTTCTCATCGTGATTGGAAGTCTGCTCATCACAGGTCTCCCTCATACTTCACTTTTGTTTTGTTTGGCCGTCTTTTTATGCTTACAAAATATTAGCGCGTTTCGGTATAGAAGATACCGAAGGATATATGATCAATTAAAAAGAAAACGCTTGACGTGAATCATCCTCTCATGGTATTATTCTAATGTTATATTTGTAGCGCACCCGTGCTGCAACCGCACTGAACCAGGTACAAGCATCCGCAAGGATCACCTGTAAAGGCGAGTCTAAGACTATTTGAGGAGGTGCAAGTATGTACGCAATTATTGAAACTGGTGGAAAGCAAATCAAAGTTGAGCAAGGTCAGGAGATCTTCATCGAGAAATTGGTGGGAGAAGCTGATGAGGCAGTAACATTTGAAAAAGTCCTTTTTGTAGGTGGAGATGACGTGAAAGTTGGCGCTCCATTCGTGGAAGGTGCTTCTGTAACAGCGAAAATCGTTAAACAGGGCAAAGGCAAAAAGATCACTGTCTTCAAATACAAGCCGAAAAAGAACTACAGCCGTAAACAGGGTCATCGTCAGCCTTATACTAAGGTTGTTATCGAAGGCATCAACCTGTAAGCTGTCATGATTCAACTCAACATTCACGAACAGCCATCTGGCCGCATCAGCTCTTTTGAGATGAGCGGACATGCCGATTATGCAGAACATGGGAAAGACTTAGTGTGTGCAGCCGCATCTGCCGTGTCGTTTGGCGCAGTAAATGCAGTGATTACACTCACAGGAATAACTCCGGCAATCACTCAAGGTGAAGCAGGCGGATATTTGAAAGTCGTTCTTCCGGAAACGGATGATGATCATGATCAGCAGCTAATTGTGCGTGCGATGATTGTTTCTATGCAGACGATTGAACAAGACTATTCGAAATTCATAAAAATAACCTATACCAAGTAGGAGGTGGAACACATGTTACGTTTGGATCTTCAGTTTTTCGCATCGAAAAAAGGGGTAGGTTCTACAAAGAACGGTCGTGACTCCGAATCGAAACGTCTTGGCGCTAAGCGTGCCGACGGACAATTCGTTTCAGGTGGTTCGATTCTTTACCGCCAGCGTGGAACGAAAGTTCACCCAGGTGAAAACGTGGGCCGCGGAGGCGACGATACTCTTTTCGCTAAAATTGACGGCGTAGTACGCTTTGAGCGTTTTGGCCGCGATAAGAAAAAAGTAAGCATTGTCCCTGCAACACAGGAAGCATAAGAATTGAATTGTAAAAGGACTGCACGCAGCCATGTGTGCAGTCTTTTTTTATTTTCAAAAGTCGTTCTAACTTTTTGACGAACGAACCCTCGATAATGCTATACTGTAAAGAACGATATGGCAGGCGGTGAAAAGATGAAAAAATCGGAGTTGACTGTCCGGGATGCGGTGAAATTCGCCCGGCATGACTTTTTAAATGAACTTCAGCTCATACTTATGCACATCGACCTCGATAATGCAGCTGATGCTCGAACTAAAATCTTGGATACGACTGAACGGATGCGTAAAGAGGCTCATCTTAGCGGACTCGGTTTGCCCGCTCTCGAAACATGGATTCTCACATTTGACTGGAACCAAGCTGTTTACACAAAGCACTTGGATACCAATATAGGTTCTTCAGCGACAACACGAAAAGCCGATGACCAAGTCATTGTGACCTTTTTGAACAAGCTGTTTCTGGAATTGGAGAACAATACAGATCCTTTCAATGAGAATATAGTAGATATCGTTGTCTCTGCTTCCGAGGCCGATTGGAAAGTGACGCTTACGCTTCCCGGACAAACAGCGCCGATTGAATGGAGCCCAGCAGAAGAGGACGACTGGACTGCAGAATTATATAAGAACGAAGAGTATTGGACGTTCACGATCAGTGGACAATAGGAGGAAATTACATGTTTGTCGATCAGGTAAAAGTTTATGTAAAAGGCGGGAACGGCGGCGATGGTATCGTTGCGTTCCGTCGTGAAAAGTATATTGCATTTGGCGGTCCTTCAGGCGGGGACGGCGGTAATGGAGGAGACGTCACGTTTGTGGTAGACGAAGGATTGCGTACACTGATGGACTTCCGTTACCAACGCCATTTTAAAGCGCCTCGCGGTGAGCACGGTGCGAACAAAAACCAACATGGTGCGCGCGGTACGAGTATGATTGTCAAAGTGCCGCCTGGCACAGTCGTAACAGATGTTGAAACGAAAGAAATCATTGCGGATTTAGTGGAAGATGGTCAAACGGCAGTCATTGCTCGCGGAGGACGCGGAGGACGTGGAAACAGCCGTTTTGTAACGCCTCAGAATACAGCTCCTGAGCTTTCTGAAAAAGGAGAACCGGGAGTAGAGCGTGAAATTATGCTTGAATTGAAAGTGCTTGCCGATGTAGGGCTTGTTGGATTCCCGAGTGTAGGTAAATCTACTTTGCTTTCTGTACTTTCAGCCGCAAAACCGAAAATTGCAGATTATCACTTCACGACATTGGTGCCAAACTTAGGATTAGTGGAAACGGATGATCATCGGACGTTTGTCATGGCAGATTTGCCAGGACTTATTGAAGGAGCTCACGAAGGTGTAGGCCTTGGACATCAGTTTTTACGTCATATCGAGCGGACACGCGTCATTGTCCATGTTATCGATATGTCGGGTCTTGAAGGACGGGATCCATTTGAAGATTTTGAAACAATAAACGCAGAACTTGAGCAATATAACTTGCGTTTAATGGAACGTCCGCAAATTATTGTTGCAAACAAAATGGACATGCCTGAGGCTGAAGAGAATTTGAAGGCCTTCACGGAGAAGTTAGGAGAAACGGAACATAAAATATTCCCGATTTCTGCCCTTACTCGTACAGGCCTGGAACAATTAATGTATGCGATCGTTGATTTACTCGAAGTCACTCCGGAGTTCCCTCTTCATGAGATGGAAGAAACGGAAGAAGAGCACTCTGTACTTTACAAATACGAGCCAGAAACAGCAGACTTCAAAGTTACACGTGATGACGACGGTGCGTATGTATTGTCTGGCTATTCAATCGAGCGTTTGTTCAAAATGACCGATTTCAACTTCGACCAATCTGTACGTAAATTCGGCCGTCAAATGCGCGGTATGGGTGTAGACGATGCACTTCGCGCACGCGGTGCTGAAAATGGCGATATTGTTCGTCTGCTTGACTTCGAATTTGAATTTATCGATTAATGGATCGCCGCAAGGCACGTGCAGGGGGATTGACGATGAAACAGTTCGGCGAAGACCAATTCTACTTAGTTCGCGAAGATGTCTTAACAGAGTCGATGCAAAAGATGCTGGAAGCGAAACGTCTTCTTGTATCGGGGGAAGCGTCCACTATACAGGAAGCAACAACACAAGTCGGCTTATCAAGAAGTGCATTTTATAAATACAAAGACGCCGTTTACCCGTTTGAAGCGATTGCGCGAGAGCGGGTACTGACGGTATTCATTCAACTTGAAGATCTTAAAGGATCTCTTGCCGTGCTGATGGAGATTATTTCTTCGTCGCATTGCAATGTCCTGACTATTCACCAAACGATACCCGTACAAGGGCGCGCGAATATTACGCTGTCACTGGATGTCACTGAGATGGAACTTTCGATGGAAGCGTTCATTCATAAATTGAATGGACCCAGCTTTGTCGATTCGGTTCACTTAGTCAGTTCAGGCGCATTGTGAGAGGAGAACGCATGATGAAACAAGAATCTTTAAAACCAACGGTCGCCTATTTAGGACCAGAAGCCTCGTTTACCCATATTGCTGCACAAGACTTTTTCGGAACGGGTGCTCTTGTTCCTTTTGCATCTATTCCAGATTGTATTGAAGCTGTTACGGAAGGTCGCGTTGCCTATGCTGTTGTTCCTCTTGAAAACGCGTTGGAAGGCTCCGTACCGCTTACGATTGACTATTTGTTCCATGGCAGCGATTTGTTCATCAACGCTGAATTGTCGACACCGATTCAACAACATTTAATGGTTCATCAGCAACAGGCAAATGCGATTGAGTCTCTTGAGTCAATTCATTCCCATCCTCATGCACTCGCACAATGTCATAAGTATTTGCAGTACCATTTCAGAAGAGTTCCGCTCATCCAAACGACTTCTACTGCAGCTGCAGCTAAGTATGTG
The DNA here is from genome assembly GCF_033253705.1 of Sporosarcina aquimarina. Taxonomy (GTDB): domain Bacteria; phylum Bacillota; class Bacilli; order Bacillales_A; family Planococcaceae; genus Sporosarcina; species Sporosarcina aquimarina. The sequence goes on along the minus strand of NZ_JAUBDH010000003.1, from coordinate 198,857 downwards.
TCGGAGAATCCAAACCTGAATATTGCCGCAATCGGTAACAAGTTAGCTGCAGATACATACGGACTCCATATCGCGGAAGAGTCCATCCATGACTTCCACTTTAACCATACTCGGTTTGTTGTGCTGTCTCTTCGGAAAGAAACGTTAACGTACGAAAATAGCGGGATTCCGAAAACGACACTTATGGTGAAACTGCCTGAAGACGATCAGCCGGGGACGCTTCATCAAATTTTGTCAGTCTTCTCATGGCGTAAACTGAACTTAAGTAAAATCGAGTCCCGTCCCTTGAAAACTGGACTTGGAAATTACTTTTTCATCATTGACGTTGCTGAAACAGAAGCTCATCCGATGATGAAAGGCGCACTAGAAGAGCTGGATGCCCTTCTTTGTGAAGTCACATCATTCGGTTCTTATTATACGTACGACCAACGAATCTCTGCCGACAAGTAACCGGCGGAGATTTTTTGAATGTGTACTATTTCCCGCTCTTCAATCGTATATATGAATGAGAAGGCGCCCCGAGAGATTTTTTCTTCACATGTCCGGGCGCTCGTTCATAGGATGAATCGATTGGAAGGGAGACTTTATAGAGTGAATGTCCATATCGTTGTAAAAGGTGACACGCTTTGGAAAATAGCGCGTCAATATGGTATTTCTTTTGAAGAATTGAAAAAGGTGAACGCGCATTTAGCTAATCCGGACTATATTGTGCCGGGGATGAAGATTTTTCTGCCAGAAGGTGGTAAAGGCGGGAAGAAGCCTGAAAAGCACGGGGAAAAAGAGAAGCACCCGCAACATCATGAAAAAAATCCTCAGCCCCATGAGAAGCACCCGCAACATCATGAAAAAAATCCTCAGCCCCATGAGAAGCACCCGCAGCATCATGAGAAACCTGTAAAACCGCCGGCACCTGCACCGCCGCAACATAAACCGGCTCCGCCTAAACCGGAAGTGAAGCCGATTCCGCCTGCACCAATGCCGAAACCGGAAGTAAAGCCTCAGCCTGCACCGCCCAAGCCGCAACCGAAGCCTGAGATGAAACCGCAGCCGAAGCCGGAGCTAAAACCAGAAATGAAGCCAATGCCGAAACCTGAGTCGCCAATGTGCGAAGTTCCACCTGCTGCACCTGCACCGCCAGTTCAGCAGCCGCCGATAATGCAGCCGATGTTCATCGGGGTTCCGTGCGGATGGATGCCGATTTATGATGCAGACTGTCACCCGCATATGCACCACATGCATCATCACTATCCACCGATGCAGCCCCCGATGCAGCCGCAAATGCCGCCGATGATGCCGCAAGAGCCTATGCAGCCTCCGCAGTGGCAGATGCCAATGGAGTCACCTGAGAAGTGTGAGGACGAATTACCGATTATGCCTGGCCAAGGACCAGGAGTATCACCCAATCATTGCGACAGCGTGCAGCAGTGGGAATCTCCTGAGAAGCCAATGCCTAAAATGGAATCGTCTCATTTTGACTTGAGTCCACCGGCATATTGCCCGCCTGAACAAGGATACATCCCTCAGCAGATGCCGCAGCAGTGGAGTCCGCAGCAAATGCCGATGCAAGGCATTCAAGCACAGCAACACCCTCAATACATGCATTTGTGTACATCTTGCGGATCTAACATGCATCCGATGCCGTATTATGGAATGCCGATGATGGGTGTCCATCCTCATTACGGTGGCGGCAGACCGCCAATGAATCCAACTCCATATGGTCCGTATGATCCGAATCAAATGGGTTCGTACTGATGCGTGGTGGAAACTAGAAAGAAATTTTCCCGCATAAAACCGAATGTATGGATGTTGGAAGAAGACGGCGAAAAGTTTTCAGTAAAACGCTATACAGATCCGTTCGAAGCTAGGAAAATCAGGGAAGTCCATGAACGATTGGAAATGGCGAGCTATCCCTTTACAGTTCCAGTGACGAAAAAAGGGAATGATCTTATTGTTGTTCAGCCATGGCTTGAGAATGCTCAATCTGTAGATTTTTCGAAACAGGCAGACCGGAGAGCTTCAATCGTTGCATTAGAAGCTCTCCACGCAACTCAAACAGTTGTAAAATGGGAAGATGTGACGTTTCTGCGTCGATATCCGCTGCTCGATAAATGGGAAATGCGACTTGAAAGGTTCCAAAACAATCTTCCAATTATCGAGAACTATTTACAGAAGGATGCAATTCAGCTCATTGAATGGTACAGTGAGCAGGCTTTAAACCGATTACAAACTGCCAGCGCAAGAGAAGTTCCTCATACAATTTTACATGGGGATGTTGTCCACCATAACTTGTTGAAAACTGAAGAAGGTACTGTCTTTTTAATCGATTTTGACTTAGCGTGTGTCGGCAATCCGGATATTGAAATTGGTTTGTGGCTTCATAGAGTGCTTCCGAATGTCGGATACAATGCAGCGGGATTGTTTTCAGAAGAACCGCGGTTGCAGGTACTTGGACCACAAGCGATTGCGATGATGCAATATCCGAATGAGTTGTTACGGGAGTGGTCCTATTTAGCGACTTTACCTTTAGCGCAGCAGCACTCTATGGCCAACCACCTGAATTCATTTACCGAACGGGCACTTCAGTCTTGGGATGAGCTCTGTTATTTTTCGAATACTTTACTAGAAGATGACCCTACCTATCCATAAGGACTGCCGAAAGCCGTAATTATACGACTGGCAGTTCTTTTTCTGATGAATTGACTGCAGTGTATCCGGCGTCGGTGTGGTATACTTAAAGATAAGATTCTAGGGGGTAAGCGGCATTGTATGATTACATAAAAGGGTTCATTACTCGAGTAACACCAGAATATATAACGATTGAGACGGGCGGCATCGGTTACCAGGTTTTGACACCGAATCCATATGCGTTTCATGTGACTGAAGCCGAGCAGCAAGTGTTCATCCACCATCATGTTCGCGAGGATGCGCAATTGCTGATGGGTTTTTTGTCGCTTGAGCAGCGGGAGCTGTTCCGCAAACTGATTACCGTATCTGGGATCGGACCTAAAGGAGCACTTGCGATTTTAGCGAGTGGGATTCCTGCACAAGTAATTCGTGCGATTGAGCAAGAAGATGAGACGTTCCTCGTTCAATTCCCGGGTGTTGGGAAGAAGACAGCGCGTCAAATGATTTTAGATCTCAAAGGGAAGTTGTCGGACCTGTTTACAGAAGTGGACATGCCTGAAGAAGGGGATTCGCTGTTCGCGCTTACTGAAAATGGAGCACTGGACGAAGCGATGCTTGCACTAGAAGCACTTGGCTATTCAGCAAGGGAAATTGCAAAAGTGAAGAAAGTGCTGGAAACAGAAGATTTGTCGACAGAAGGGTTCATGAAACGCGCTCTTCAATTATTATTGAAACAACAATAAGCAGCTAGATATGGAGTTGACTAAAAGGGAGGGAGAACAATGGACTCACGCGTACTTTCTAGTGAAATTTCGGATTTCGATGAAGGATTCGAGCAATCTTTGCGTCCGCAATTGTTGGCTCAGTATATTGGACAAGATAAAGTGAAGGATAATTTATCGATCTTTATAGAAGCGGCACGAGGACGGAGTGAAAGCTTAGACCATGTGCTGTTGTATGGACCGCCTGGACTTGGTAAGACGACACTTGCTGCTGTCATTGCCAATGAAATGGGCGTAAACTTACGGATGACCAGCGGCCCCGCGATTGAACGTCCTGGCGATCTGGCGGCGGTTGTTTCTTCATTGGAACCTGGGGATGTATTATTCATCGATGAAATCCATCGGCTCAATCGCTCCATTGAAGAAGTGTTGTATCCTGCGATGGAAGACTTCTGTCTCGACATCGTTGTCGGAAAAGGACCGTCTGCCAAGTCCATTCGACTGGATTTACCGCCATTTACGTTAATAGGAGCAACGACACGCGCAGGTTCACTTTCCGCTCCATTGCGCGATCGTTTTGGAGTTCCGCTGCGACTTGAGTATTACGAGATTGAACCGCTTAGGGAAATTGTCATCCGGAGTTCTGGATTATTTGATGTGAAAATTGACGATCAAGCTGCAGTGGAAATTGCGCGCAGATCCCGGGGGACTCCGCGAATTGCGAATCGATTGCTTCGCAGGGTGCGGGACTATGCGCAAGTCCGGGGCAATGGTACAATTTCTCTCGACATCGCAAAAGAAGCACTTGAAATGTTACAAGTGGATTCACATGGACTCGATCATATCGACCATAAATTATTAACCGGAATGATTGAACGTTTCCGCGGCGGCCCAGTTGGATTAGAAACGCTTGCTGCAAGCATCGGGGAAGAATCAGTCACGTTGGAAGATGTTTACGAACCGTACCTTTTGCAAATTGGTTTTCTCCAGCGGACACCCCGCGGAAGAATAGCAACGCATTTGGCGTATGAACACTTCGGCTATCCAATGCCGGAACAGCGCTAACTTTACGACATTAAGGAGATTAGATGGAATGGAAGTACATGATTTCGACTTTGACTTACCACAGCGGTTAATTGCACAAACACCGCTTGCCGATCGAACTGCAAGCCGGATGCTTGTCTTAGATAGTGAAACAGGAGCAGTGGAGCACAAACAATTCCGTTCGATTGTGGACGAATTACATGAAGGTGACATGCTTGTATTGAACGATACAAAAGTATTGCCAGCCCGTTTGATAGGAGTAAAAGAAGAAACTGGCGCTTCGATTGAAGTGCTGCTGCTGAAAGAAACTGGCGACAACGAATGGGAAACGCTTGTTAAGCCTGCAAAACGAGTGAAGCAAGGAACAGTGATTTCATTCGGAGATGGCCGTTTGACAGCACAATGTATTGGTGTGGCGGACCAAGGGGGCAGAACGTTTAAATTCACGTATGAAGGAATTTTTTACGAACTCCTCGATGCACTCGGTAAAATGCCGCTTCCTCCCTATATTACGGAGACGCTCGACGACCAATCACGTTATCAAACGGTGTTTGCGAAAGAGCGGGGTTCAGCTGCAGCACCAACTGCGGGGCTCCACTTTACTGAAGAAATTTTGGATGAACTCCGTGCTAAAGGTGTTGGCGTAGAATTCATCACGCTGCACGTTGGACTTGGGACATTCCGTCCAGTAAGTGTCGACACGATTGAAGATCATGAAATGCACTCAGAATACTATCAAGTTACGGAAGAGACTGCCGCTGCTATCAATCGTACGAAACAAGCGGGTGGACGAGTGATTGCCGTCGGAACCACTTCAACACGTACATTGGAAACAATCGGCAGTGAAAACGACGGAGAAATTGTCGCAGGATCTGGCTGGACATCAATTTTCATTTATCCGGGTTACGAATTTAAAACTGTAGATGGGCTGATCACGAATTTCCACTTGCCGAAATCGACATTGGTCATGCTTGTTTCTGCGCTATCCACCCGTGAATTTATACTCAATGCTTATCACCAAGCGATCGCGGAAGAATACCGTTTCTTCAGTTTCGGAGATGCGATGTTCATGCGGCCGTCAAGAAAGAAGGAGAACTGATCATGCCAGCAGTTACGTACGAACATATTAAAACATGTAAGCAAACAGGTGCGCGTCTGGGAATCGTCCATACACCGCACGGTTCTTTTGAAACGCCGACCTTCATGCCTGTCGGAACAATGGCGACAGTGAAAACGATGTCACCTGAAGAGTTAAAAGAAATTGGATCTGGAATTATTTTAAGTAACACATATCATTTATGGCTCCGTCCAGGTCATGAAATCATTCGTGAAGCTGGCGGGTTGCACAAATTCATGAACTGGGACCGGCCGATTTTAACAGATTCCGGCGGCTTCCAAGTGTTTTCGTTGAGTGACATGCGTAAAATTGAAGAAGAAGGTGTTCACTTCAGACACCATTTAAATGGAAGTAAGCTATTTTTGAGTCCTGAAAAAGCGATGGATATCCAAAATGCTCTCGGTTCAGACATTATGATGGCGTTTGATGAATGCCCTCCGTTCCCAGCGACATATGACTACATGAAAGCAAGTGTCGAGCGGACGTCCCGTTGGGCAGAACGTTGCTTGGGTGCACACCAGCGTCCAAATGACCAAGGATTGTTCGGAATCATCCAAGGCGGGGAATTTGAAGAGCTGCGTAAACAGAGTGCAAAAGATCTGACGTCTCTCGACTTCCCTGGATATGCAATTGGCGGACTTTCTGTTGGAGAGCCGAAAGATATTATGAATCGTGTTCTTGAATTTACAACGCCATTGCTCCCTTCGGACAAACCGCGCTACTTGATGGGGGTTGGTTCACCTGATTCATTGATTGATGGTGCAATCCGCGGGATCGATATGTTCGACTGTGTGCTGCCAACTCGAATTGCGCGTAATGGTACGTTGATGACAAGCAATGGACGGGTCGTCATTAAAAATGCGAAGTATGAAAAGGACTTCGGTCCAATCGATGAAAATTGCGATTGTCATACGTGTAAAAACTACAGTCGTGCATACGTCCGCCACCTAATTAAATGTAATGAAACTTTTGGACTGCGTCTCGCGTCATATCATAACTTGTACTTTTTGCTCAATTTAATGGAGCAAGTACGAGATGCAATTCGGAAGGATCGTCTTGGAGATTTCCGCGAAGAGTTCTTCGAACAATATGGTTTCAACAAACCGAATGCAAAAAACTTTTAATTCTTGTATACTAGTCAAAGTAGGGGGGGAATTTAGATGAGTGGAACATTAGTAAACTTGCTGCCGTTCATAGCGATGATCGCAATCATGTGGTTCTTGCTAATCCGACCAGCACAAAAACGCCAAAAAGCGACTAAAGAAATGCAGACAAGCCTAAAGCGTGGAGATCGTGTCGTGACAATCGGCGGATTGCACGGAACGATTGACGCTGTCGATGAAGCTTCAGTATTTTTGAAGACTGCAGATGGCGCTGTACTTCAATTTGATCGTCAAGCTGTCGGTCGTGTGACAGAGGGCACAACCGCTATATAATAGTGAAATGAAACAAGACCTGCCGAAAGACTTGGCAGGTCTATTTATATGCTCTTTTTTCGTTTATTCCCGCGGCTTATTGGGCAAGCTGTGAACGAAAAGGAGGGTGTCCTTTTGAATGATTTACTCATAATTTCATTCCGCACCGTTTTTTTATACGCACTTATTGTGCTCATCCTTCGGCTAATGGGAAAAAGAGAAGTTGGAGAATTAAGTGTCATTGATGTTGTCGTTTTTGTAATCATTGCTGAAGTTGCTGCGCTCGCTCTAGACTCTCCTGATGCAAAACTTTTGCATTCGATCTTGCCGATGCTCGTTTTGTTAGTTATTCAATACATTTCATCATTAATTTCATTGAAGAGCAAAAAGTTTCGTGACGTTGTTGATGGAGATCCCACTGTGATTATAAAAGACGGAATCATATTAGAGGAAGAAATGCGGAAACAGCGTTATAACTTGGACGACCTATTCCAACAGTTGAGAGAAAAGCAAGTGGGTTCTGTTTACGATGTCTCGTATGCCTATTTAGAAACGTCCGGTAACTTGGCTGTTTTTCAATATGGCGATACCCCCCCGGTCCTCCCTTTTATTTCTGATGGTGATATCGATGTCGGACATCTATCCCTGCAAGACAAAACAGAGGAGTGGCTGTTGACCGAACTTAAGAAAAAAGGCATTGAAGATCCGAAACAAGTTTTCTATTGTTCATATGAAAAAGACGAACTTAAGGTGCAGCTGAAACAAGCTTATTTATAACGTGCAAATATCTTTTTCAAGTGACGGAGGTCACCGCGCTGTAATTGTCCTGTGAAAAACAATACGACTGTAAGAAACAGAACTGTGATTCCACAATCTAGCCAAAGACCGTAATTGCCAGTAGGGAAAAAGAGCGGACGCATTATGGCTGTCATGATGAACGAAGCATAGGGAAGCGCGAACATCGTAAATCCGGTGTTCGTTTTTTTGTTTTTCCGTAACGTTGCAACATGAAGAAAGGAAGTAATCAGCACACCAAAACCAATGGCTAAAATCGCTCCTGTTTCTTGCAGTCCAGGTTGAGAAGCCAGTGCAAACATGACAACTAATTTTGCGATTCCTCCATAGACTGAGTTCATCATCGCTGCTTTCGCTTCATTCGTCGCTTGAAGAATTGAAAACAAAGGGCTTTGAATGTAATAGAAGAAGAAAATTGGTGCGAGTATGACCATGTAAGAAGCGCCTTCTTTTATGTGAAACAAAGCTTTCGCCATTTCTTCTCCGTGAATGAAAAATACAGCTGCAGCAAATGCACCGGTTAGCGCAGACAAACGGAGAGATAAGTGAATCCGTTCTTGAAGCTTACTGATGTTACCCGCTGCAGATGCCCCGCTGACTGCCGGAACTAGGACAACGGATAGTGCATATGATATGAAGGAAGGGAACAAAAGCAAGGGGATTAAAACCCCGGAAATAATCCCGTACAAGGACGTTGCAGCTGCTGCGGTAATGCCCGATACTGCCAGCGCACGTAAAAAGATGATCGGCTCTAGAAACCATGTGAATGTACCGAATAGACGGCTTCCTGATGACGGAAGTGCAACAGATAATAATGGCCCAAGCGGATAATGACCATCCTTGTTTTTAGAAACTCGGCTGGTTTTTTTGTGTTTCCGATATTTCATCCACAAATAGAACACCGATGCAACTTCAGCGAGTAACGTAATAATCATCGCAATGGCGGCGTTAAGCGCTGCATTGCCGTCCACTAGGAAGTAGGGAAGCATCCATGTAATAAGTAAAATACGGACAAACTGCTCAATGATTTGAGACCAAGCGGTTTCTTCCAAACGGGCAATTCCTTGAAAGTACCCGCGAATCATTCCGCCGATTGCTGCGATTGGTACAATCCCGACACCGACGTACAGTGCAGTCGCTGATGCTGCATTCCCAAGTAAGGATTCAGACAAATAGGGGATGAAAAGAATGGAAAGCGGGATGAATACAAGCGCCGTACAAATTGTAATCATTGTAGAAGTGCGCATGACTTGTGAAAAACGTGTGGTTTCACCTTTAGCTTTTAGTTCTGCAATCACTTTTGCTATAGCAATTGGAACGCCCAGCTGGACGAGTGATAAGAAAAAGATGAAAGCAGGAAACGCAGTCATATATATCCCGACAGCTTCTTCGCCTGCGACACGCATAAATTGAATTCTGTAGACAAACCCAAGCAATTTAGTCATAAAAACCGCAATCATTAAGACCAACGTCCCGCGAATAAATGAAGACAATGAAAACAACTCCTTCTCAAGTCCAGACAATTCATATACACTACTTGTATGCGGAAACATGTACATTTACAACTGCCTATCGAAGAAGGGATGATCGTGAGTGGATAACAAATACCAACAATTGTTTGACCATGTCCGCCCAGCAATCGAAAGTAAAATGAACGAATTTCACTTTTATGGGTATTCGACTGTGACGGAAGCTGATATTTGGAAATACTGCGTTCAAAAAAAATGGAGAAAACGCAACATCACTGAAATGAGAACGTATGAAATTATGAATGATGTTATGGAACTGACACCGGCAGAATACATGACGTATACACAGATTGAAGAACAACGGGGATCGGATTGGTTTTCAGACTTAAATAGCGATGAACTGCAATTATTACTCTCCCCTAAAAAAAGTTCATAAGATCGGATCTGGACGTGATTACTATTTGACACGACGCGCTCACTGTCTCATAATTGTTGTGTTGATGTTTCTTACGTACATATCATAGTTACACCGCTTCACGTATAGAGGGGGAAAAAGGATCATGAAGAAAAGAGGACGCCTGGTCGCCTTTTTGTTGTTGATTGTAATTTTTGCAGCAACGATCGGCAGTACAGCGAACCCAATTTTAAACAATGTTAAATTAGGACTAGACTTACAAGGTGGATTTGAAGTCTTGTATGAAGTACAACAATTGAAATCAGGTTCGAATAACGAAGAAATCACGGAATCTGTTGTCGCAGATACTGCAAAAGCACTAAGAAATCGTATTGACGTACTCGGTGTTAGTGAACCAAGTATCCAAATCGAGTCCAACAATCGGATTCGTGTTCAATTAGCTGGTGTAGACGACCAAGCAAAAGCACGTGAATTACTATCTACTCAAGCGAATCTAACTTTTCGTGATGCGGACGACAAATTATTGCTTGATGGAGATGATCTGAAACCGGGGAAGGCAAAAGCTAACTTCGGCGAAAGCGGAAATCCCGTTGTTACTCTTGAAATGAAAGATCCTTCTAAGTTCGCACAAGTTACCTCTGAGATCTCGGCTAAAGCTCCGCCAGAAAACGTTATGGTCATTTGGCTCGACTTTGAGGAAGGCAAAGATTCATATAAAGAAGAGATGAAAAAGCCTGATCCGGCATTTATTTCAGCTCCATCCGTCAGACAAACCATAAACTCATCTGACGTGGAGATTTCAGGTAGTTTCACAGTTGAGGAAACAAAAAACCTTGCAGGTATCTTGAATGCTGGAGCACTTCCAGTACACCTTGAAGAGATGTACTCCACATCGGTAGGCGCGCAATTCGGTGAGCAGGCGTTAGACAAAACCATTACTGCCGGAATTATCGGTGTATCACTGATTTTCTTATTCATGTTAATTTACTATCGTGTACCAGGAATTGTTGCTGTCATCACACTTTCAGTTTACATTTTCTTGATCATGGTAGTCTTCACACTTATAAATGGTGTTCTCACACTGCCAGGCATTGCAGCCTTGCTGCTCGGGGTCGGTATGGCCGTCGATGCCAATATCCTGACGTATGAGCGTATTAAAGAAGAGCTGCGTGTCGGCAGTTCTATCAAAACTGCATATGCTAAAGGTGCAAAAGAATCATTTACAGCAATTTTGGATGCGAACGTTACGACTTTACTAGCTGCAGTAGTCTTGTTCATCTTTGGTACAAGCTCGGTTAAAGGTTTCGCAACGATGCTCATCATCAGTATCGCTGTCAGCTTTATCACTGCCGTATGGGGAGCGCGTTTACTTCTCGGACTACTTGTGAAAAGTGGATACTTCGATGGGAAAACAGGCTGGTTCGGAGTTTCACCGAAACGGGTTCATCCTGCTTCAGAAAACGTCGATACACTTGAACTTACAACGAAGTTCGATAGATTCGACTTTGTGCGCAGCCGCAAACGTTTCTATGCAATATCCATCGCGCTGATCGTTGCAGGTGCAATCGTTCTAGGAATCTTCAAGCTGAACTTAGGCATTGACTTCTCAAGCGGTACACGTGCTGAAATTCTATCCGACAGCGCGTTAACTAAAGAAGAAGTCAGCACGTACTTGGATGACATCGGACATCCTACAGAAGACATCGTCATTTCTGGGGATAAAAGCAATATCGGTGTCGCACGATTTAAAGAGGAGTTCAGCCAAGAAGAAGTTAAAGAATTGAAAGCACAAGTTGCTGACAAATATGGGGCTGAACCAAATATCTCGACAGTATCATCGACAGTCGGAAAAGAATTAGCTAAAAATGCCCTGTTTGCATTGCTATACGCTGCAATCGGCATTATCATCTACGTCGCATTGCGCTTTGAATGGCGGATGGGTGTAGCGGCTATTCTCGGACTGCTGCACGATGCATTCTTCATGATCGCGATCTTCAGTATTTTGCGATTGGAAGTTGATATCACGTTCATCGCCGCAGTTCTGACCATCGTCGGTTATTCCATTAACGATACGATTGTCACCTTTGACCGGATTCGTGAAAACCTTCATAAAATCGGTCACTTGGACAATGAGAATGATTTAGCGAATATTATCAACAAATCACTTCGTCAAACGCTCGGCCGCTCCGTGAATACGGTTCTTACCGTACTCATCGTCGTCGTTGCGCTAATCGCCCTCGGTGCTGAAGCAATCCGACCATTCTCGATTGCCTTGTTGATCGGTCTTATTGCCGGAACGTATTCATCCATCTACATTTCCGCTCAAATCTGGTTCGATTTGAAAAAGCGTGAAATTAAGAAGCATGGTAAATTGAATACAGTAAAAGAAAAGAAACAATGGGGTTCAGACGAGCCGGTCGTATAATGTGTTTCAATGATTCAACTAACAGGTATACTCAGGTATACCTGTTTTTATTTTTCACAAAAATTCATGTTTACTTATCTTAAGGAGGCCGCCTATGAAATCTCAATGGATGCTATTATTCGGATTATTATTTGCAATCATCATCGCAGTATTTGCAGTCTTTAACGTCGACAAAGTTCCCGTGAACTATGTGTTTGGAGAAGCATATTGGCCGCTCGTACTAGTTATTTTAGGTTCTGCTCTGCTTGGAGCATTGGCTAGCGGGTTATTTGCGGTGTTCCGCTCAGTCAGGACACGCAGGGAAGTGAAAGACCTTCAAAAAGTGATAACAGAGAAAGAATCCATCATTGCAAACCAGCAAAACGAAATTGCAATGCTTCAGAAATCTCCAGGTCTTGCACACGAAGTAATGCAAGATGAATATGATTTTAAAAAATGAGACATGCAGCGCCTTTACGAAATCCGAGTAAAGGCGTTTTTCAATGGAATCGAATCCTTTCGGAAATTGCAGTTACCCGTTATAATTACGATAAGGAAGTGAATGCATTGATTAAGTCAAACAAAAATTGGAAGATACATAGACCTGAACAACAAAACGTAGATCGTTTAATGCGAGAACTGAAACTCCCTTCGCTGCACGCTAAAATTTTAGCGTCGCGAGGTTTTCAAGAACCTGCAGATGCACAAGCGTTTCTGCAAGCTGATGCATCTGTCTTACACGACCCATTTCTTTTACATGATATGGACAAAGCGGTAACTCGAATTCAAAGTGCGATAGAAAACGACGAGCACATCGTTGTATACGGTGACTATGATGCAGATGGCGTGACAAGTGTATCGGTCCTGACAACCGCTCTGGAACGAATTGGTGCAGATGTATCGTTCACTATACCGAACCGTTTTGAACATGGCTACGGTCCGAATTGCGAGCTATTTCAAGAAATTGCGGATCTTGGTGCAACGCTGATCATCACCGTGGATAATGGCGTCTCCGGCATTGAGCAGACAGCTTTTGCAAAATCTATCGGACTCGATGTGATTATCACAGATCACCACGAGATGGGGGACACGCTGCCAAGTGCAGACGCGATTATTCACCCAAGACATCCGGAAGGAAACTACCCATTCGGCGAGCTGGCAGGAGTAGGGGTTGCATTTAAACTAGCAACAGCTTTACTTGGAGAAGCACCGCTCGATTTGTTGGAGTTTGCAGCGATCGGAACAGTGGCGGACCTTGTTCCTTTGTTGGATGAAAACCGATATTTCGTAAAAGAAGGAATTCGGAGATTGCGCATGTCGAGCCGTCCAGGAATTCAAGCGCTTGCAAAAGTGGGAGGCACTGAGCAGCGTCAATTCACAGAAGAGACGCTTGGCTTCATGGTTGGTCCCCGTCTCAATGCACCCGGTCGTTTAGGCGATGCAGATGTAGCTGTGGAGCTGCTGAAGGCAGAAGACGCTGCAGTCGCGTCTGGGATTACCAATGAACTGGATCGCTTGAATAAGGAACGCCAGGCTTTGGTCAATGGGATCACGGAAGAAGCACTCCAGATGATTGAAGAACAATATGGCCAAAACATCCCTTACGTTTTTGTTCTAGCTAAAGAAGGATGGAATCCAGGAGTGATTGGAATTGTCGCTTCCCGTTTAACTGAGAAGTTTTACCGTCCTTCGATTGTGCTTGCGATCGACGCAGCTGCAGAAACAGCAAAAGGATCCGCGCGCAGTATTGATGGGTTCGACCTGTATCAGGAGCTAGTGAAAAACAAAGAAATCCTTCCGCATTTCGGCGGACATGCAATGGCAGCGGGAATGACGCTCTCACTAAGTGATGTTGATGCCTTAAGAAATCGTTTGAACGAACAAGCCCAGCAGATTTTGTCAGACGAACAGCTCATTGCAACCGTTGAAATCGATGTGCCGTTAACAATCGATGAAATCGAAGTGTCCGTCTTGGAATCATTGGAACAATTACGTCCGTTTGGAATGGCGTTCCCAAAACCCATGTACATGATTGAAGATGTGACAGTTGGATCCATTCGTAAAATCGGGTCAGCTAAAAATCATTTGAAACTGGAGTTGGAGGATGGGGGAAATAAACTCGATGCCATCAGTTTCGGAGACGGGCATTTAGCGGATGAAATGACGCATGGCATGTCGCTTTTAGTAACAGGAGACCTGCAAGTGAACGAGTGGAACAATTTTAAAAAACCGCAAATTCTTCTGCAGGACATTCGTTCAGATGAACGCCAAGTGTTCGATTTACGCGGCATACGCGATCCGCTGCGATGGATTCATACAGTTCCTAAAGACAATGTGCTCTATATCGCATTTCAACAGCAGACAAAAACTTATTTCACTCCGATTCTACAAGGGACTGAAATCGTATTATTTGAAGAACGTTCACGAAGTGAACGGATTGAGCATATTGTCTTGCTGGATATTCCAAACCAAGAAGAGCAGCTTGCCGAATTGTTGAATGACTATAATCCAGGCAGAATCTATGCACATTTCTATGCGCCGGATTCCCGGTATTTCGAAGGAATTCCTGATCGTCAAGAATTTGGATGGTACTTTGCATTCTTGAAAAAACGGGGCACATTCGATTTATCCAAACAAGCAGAACAACTCGCCAAGCACAAAGGTTGGAAAATCGACACGATTTATTTCATGTCGAAAGTGTTTTTTGAATTAGGATTTGTTAAGATAGACAATGGCGTTGCAATTATTGAACCGGCAGCAGGGAAGCGCGATCTTGCTGAAGCCCCTGCTTATCAAGAACGCAAACGACAGATTGAAATGGAAGAACGGCTGCTGTATGCACCTTACCAAGACCTGAAACAATGGTTTCAAAAGGTTCAACAGGATAACGCCGTCGAGGAGGAAATAGTATGGACTTGAAACAGTTTGTTACCGTAGTTCCTGATTATCCTAAAAAAGGAATTAGCTTTAAAGATATTACAACAATTATGGACAATGGCGAAGCGTATAAGTATGCGACTGACAAAATCGTTGAGTACGCAAAAGAGATGGACGCCGATATCATCGTTGGACCTGAAGCACGCGGTTTCATCATCGGGTGTCCGGTTGCTTATGCCTTAGAAATCGGTTTTGCTCCAGTTCGTAAGCCAGGTAAATTGCCTCGTGAAACGATTGCGGTCGATTATGATTTGGAATACGGTGTCGATCAGTTAACGATTCATAAAGATGCGATAAAACCTGGACAGCGCGTACTTATCGTAGATGACCTTCTCGCTACAGGCGGTACCGTTGAAGCGACTGTCAAGCTTGTTGAAAAACTAGGCGGGGTCGTTGCGGGCTGTGCTTTTCTAATTGAACTATCCTACTTAGACGGCCGTAAAAAATTAGACGGTTATAATATCCGTGCATTAATGACGTATTAATGACAAATCTGACATCTCTGCATTTTTCGCAGGGATGTTTTTTCGATTGGTTCGACAGAATATAGTGCAGTTCGACATGCTTTTGACACAGTAAGTCAGTTAGATGAATTCATTTCTTTACAAATCTTCTATTTTCGCCATACAATAGAGGCATGATTATTTTTTCGGAATCGCTTGAAAGAGGTGAGAGAATGGCTCAAAATCAGGATTTAACGGAACATGATATATATGAACTTGTCGGCGCTTATATGAACGAAGAACACGTGGCTTTTGTGAAAAAAGCATACGAAGCTGCAAAAAGAGCCCACGAAGGGCAATTTAGAAGCTCTGGGGAACCATACATTCTCCATCCGGTACAAGTCGCTGGCATTCTGGCACAGCTTCAAATGGATCCATCTACAGTAGCTGCAGGCTTCTTGCACGATGTAGTAGAAGATACTGAAATCGGGAGAGAAGACATCGTCCGGGATTTCGGTGAAGAAGTGGCAATGCTAGTAGACGGAGTCACAAAGCTAGAAAAATTGAAGTTTAAATCGAATGAAGAAAAACAAGCGGAAAATCACCGTAAAATGTTTATCGCAATGGCTCAGGATATCCGGGTCATTCTTATTAAACTTGCAGACCGATTGCATAATATGAGGACGTTAAAGTACGTCAAAGAAGAGAAACAACGGAGAATTTCTGCGGAAACGCTTGAAATTTTTGCTCCTCTTGCCCATCGTCTTGGGATTTCAGCAATCAAGTGGGAATTGGAAGACATCGCCCTTCGGTATTTAAATCCACAGCAGTATTACCGCATTGTCAACCTCATGAAGCAAAAGCGCGCAGAACGTGAAAACTACTTGGCAAATGTCATGGAGCAGATTCATACAGAAATTGGGACGATGGACATCCATGCTGAATTGTCTGGCCGACCGAAACACTTATATTCCATTTATCGTAAAATGGTCTTACAGAAAAAAGAATTCAATGAAATTTATGACTTGTTAGCCGTACGGATTGTCGTGAACAGCATTAAAGATTGTTATGCTGTCCTTGGAATTATCCATACCTTATGGAAGCCGATGCCTGGGCGGTTCAAAGATTATATTGCGATGCCCAAACAAAACTTATATCAATCGATTCATACAACGGTTGTAGGTCCTGCAGGGGATCCTCTTGAAGTGCAAATTCGTACAGAAGAAATGCACAAAATTGCAGAGTTCGGGGTTGCTGCACATTGGGCATATAAAGAAGGTATTTCTGCTCAATATCCAGATACCATCGACTCTAAACTCACATGGTTCCGTGAAATTTTGGAGATGCAAAATGAGTCATCCAATGCAGAAGAGTTCATGGAGTCGTTGAAATTCGATTTGTTCTCGGATATGGTATACGTGTTTACACCGGATGGTGATGTTATTGAACTTCCGAAAGGTTCAGTTCCTATCGACTTTGCCTACCGTGTTCACTCTGAAGTCGGTAACCGCACGATTGGAGCGAAAGTGAATGGAAAAATGGTTCCGCTCGAAACGGAATTATTTACAGGCGATATCATTGAAGTATTAACGTCGAAACAATCCTTCGGACCGAGCCGAGACTGGTTAAAAATCGCTAACACTTCACAAGCGCGCAACAAAATACGCCAATATTTTAAAAAGCAGCTCCGTGAGGAAAATATTTACCGCGGAAAAGAATTGCTTGAAAAAGAAGTAAAGCAGCAAGAGTATGTCTTACGTGAAGTGGTCACGCCTGAAAGTTTAAGAAAAGTGATCGACAAATACAGCTTTACATCTGAAGAAGATATGTATGCGGCAATCGGTTCAGGTGGAATTACTGCACAACAAGTCGTCAATCGGATGACAGACAAGATCCGTAAAGAACGCGAGAAAAAAGATACGCTCGACAAAATTGTTTCCGACTTGAAAAATCAGCCAGCTCAAACAATGACGGAATCGGGTGTCGTTGTAAAAGGGCTGGAAAACTTGTTAATTCGCCTTTCGAAATGCTGTAACCCAGTTCCTGGCGATGAAATCGTCGGGTTCATCACAAAAGGCCGCGGTGTTTCCGTTCACCGAGTCGATTGTCCAAATATCCATTCTGATGAAGAATCCGATAATCGATTGATTGACGTCGATTGGGCAGTATCTAGTTCTGAAAGTGTGAAGAAAGAATTCCAAGTAGATATCGAAATAACAGGTTACGACCGACAAGGCCTTTTAAATGAAGTTATGATGGCTGTCGTTGACACGAAAACACCAATTGTTGCGGTTTCAGGTAAAGCCGACAAAGTTAAAATAGCGCACATCAGTATGTCTATTAAAATCACTGATTTGCAGCATTTACAAAGGATTGTCGATAAAATAAAACAAGTTCGGGATATTTACTCAGTACAGCGGATTATTAATTAACTAAGAGGTGTTTCGCAGTGAAAGTGGTTTTACAACGATCGAAACAAGCGTCTGTTTCAGTTGAGGGTGAAATTACAGGGGCGATTGAACACGGATACGTTTTGCTCGTAGGGCTGACCCATTCAGACACTGAAGAAGAGGCTGCCTATGTTGCAAAAAAGATTTCAGGACTTCGCCTGTTCGAAGACGAAGAGGGGAAGATGAATCGTTCAATTGACGAAACCGGAGGGGCAATCCTTTCGATTTCGCAATTCACGTTATATGGAAATGTAAGCAAAGGCCGGCGTCCAAGTTTCATCGATGCCGCGAGACCTGAGCAAGCAGAACCTCTTTACGACTACTTTAACGAACAATTGCGTTCGTATGGACTAACAGTCGAAACAGGTGTCTTTGGAGCGATGATGGACGTCTCTCTAGTGAATGATGGGCCAGTTACGATTATTGTCGAATCCAAATGAAAACGTCCGTAAGCAGCCAGAATATCGGTTGCTTACGGACGTTTTTTTATTGTCCATCAAAGTATTGAAGAAGTCCTTTGTAGATTCCTTGTGAAGCTTGCTCCCGGAAATAAGAGCTCGTTAACACACGTTCTTCCGATGAGTTGGATAAAAAGCCTAATTCAATAAGGACAGCAGGTAATTGGTTTTCTCGAAGCACTAAATAATTCGCTGACTGCGTTCCTCTGTTATGCAAGTCAACAGATCCCGCAAGTCCATCATTAATGGATTGAGCAAATGATTGTTGGGCAGACTTCGTATAATAGGTCGTAAATCCAACAATGGAGCGGTCAGGATTCGCATCATAATGCAAGCTTACAAATGCATCGGCACCTTCTGAATGAGCAATTGACGGACGTTTCCTGAGCGATACATACGTATCCGAATTTCTCGTCATAACAACTTCCGCGCCTGCTTCCTTAAGTTTTCCTGAAAGCAATTCAGCAGTTTGCAAGGTAAGATCCTTTTCGTCGTTTCCGCGAATTCCAGTCGTGCCGCGGTCATTCCCGCCATGGCCGGCATCGATCGCAATCTTGAGCCCTTTTAAAGTTCCTGGAACTCGTTTTTCTTTTTTAGGAACTTTCGCAGCAGATGTTGTAGAGACATTTGAAGAATTCACTACCCATTCCGCAACATAAGCTGTTCCGCCAGTATTCAGCTGGATTTCATACCAATCGTCTTTTTTTGCTTTTACTTTGAATACTTCACCTGCATCTGCCCGCAATGCGATGTCGGAAGACGTGGTAGGCTGAACCCGGATATTCGTTCCATTGGTTACAATGGAAACAGTATCTGGGCTGCTGTTCGATGTTACACTGTTCGCGCTGGACAACTCACCATGAAACGAATAAACCCAGCCTGACTTTTTTCCTTCCAAAGTAATTTGAATCCAATTTCCATCAATCCGTTCGATTTGAAACGTTTCGTTTTTAGCAACAGTTGCAATCCGTTTGGACGATTGTGTCGGTTTTTTACGGACATTTAATTTATTTACTTTTACAGTAAACAGATTTGCATCCGTCACTTTAGGATTTTTTGCGCTTTCAGGTGATGATTCCGGGGCGTCAGCATCTACTTCAGTTATGTATGTTGTATGAACCCAGCCTTGTAAACCATCTACAATAATCGAAGCCCATTCACCCTGATATTCAACTAAGCTAGCGAGATCACCGGTGCGTAATTTCCCAATAACAGCCGACTCTATAGAGGGTGACGAACGGATATTTAGTGAATTTACTCGTGAAACGATTTTTCCTTTTTCTTTTGAGGCACCTTTCGCAGACGCCGTAAGCCAAGCGGCTATCCATCCAGTCTCTCCATTTACAGAAACTTGGAGCCAATCGTCTGAACGGTCAATTACTTGCACTTTTTGTTTGTCTTTCAGCTTTCCAGTAACAGAGTAGGTAAGTCCAGGTCCAGATCGGATATTCAACGTTGGAGAATCGACTACAACTGTTTGTTCTAGTGAATCAGCAGTTACTGAAAGCGGTTCCAGCACGATGACTGATAACAATAGGAAAGCGGCTATGAGTTTTGCAAGTTTCGACATTATTCATCCCCCTTTGTCATTATTGTAAAAGAAGTTGTCTGAAAAGACTAGAGGAAATGAAAAAGGTTGACACAATTTCACCAGATGGTACTATTATTGATAACTACATGAAGTATTTACGTCGATGACTTGGAAAGTACTCAAGCTTGTGGCTGATCAGAGAAGGGCGGACTTGGCTGAAATCCCCCTGCAGACTAACTTGATGAACAACACCAACGAGACTCTTTGCTGAAAGGCCAATCGGGCTTATTAGGGAAAGACGGAACCGGCCGTTATCCGGATACGAGTGGACGTCTTAGGCGTCAATTTGGGTGGAACCGCGGAAGCTATTATCGAGCTCTCGTCCCTTGCATACGCAAGGGGTGGGGGCTTTTTGTATGTCCGCTTTTCCTGAAGACAAACGAGAGGGGTTTACCAATGAAGTTTAAAGTGCCAAGAGGAACTCAAGACATTCTTCCAAGTGAATCATGGAAATGGCAAAAAGTTGAACAAATGATTCGCGAAGCGTGTGAAGTTTACCGTTACCAAGAAATCCGTACGCCAATGTTTGAACAAACGGAGCTCTTCCAGCGTACAGTGGGTGACACAACAGATATCGTAACAAAAGAGATGTATACCTTTAAAGACCGCGGTGACCGTTCGATGACATTACGTCCAGAAGGAACTGCGCCAGTCGTTCGGTCATTCGTCGAACACAAAATGTTTGGCTGGGTGGACCAGCCTGTCAAATTGTACTACATCGAGCCCATGTTCCGTTACGAACGCCAACAAGCAGGCCGATATCGTCAATTCGTCCAATTCGGTACGGAAGCGATAGGAAGCGCAGATCCTGCAATCGATGCAGAAGTCATTGCACTGGCACTCGACGTATACAAAAAAGTGGGCTTAAAAGATATTAAGCTCGTTTTGAATTCGTTAGGGGACAAAGATTCCAGAACGGCTCACCGAGATGCGCTTGTTGCGCACTTCACACCGCGGATTGACGAGTTTTGTTCCGATTGTCAAAATCGATTAGAGAAAAACCCATTACGTATTCTTGATTGTAAAGTGGACCGAGATCATCCTTTGATGAAAACAGCGCCTTCTTTAACAGACTTTTTGAATGATGAATCCCGTGCTTATTTTGAAAAGCTCCAGGATTTATTAACAAAAGCGGGTATCTCATACGAGCTGGATCCAAATCTAGTTCGCGGTCTTGACTACTATAATCATACAGCGTTTGAAATTATGAGCACAGCAGAAGGCTTTGGTGCAATTACCACACTTTGCGGCGGGGGAAGGTACAATGGTTTGTCCGAAGAAATCGGAGGCCCATCTGCACCAGGTATTGGCTTCGGTATGAGTATCGAACGACTGCTGCTGGCACTTGAAGCGGAGCAAGTTCCTTTGACGAATGACGATGCACTGGATGTATATGTAGTAACGCTCGGAGATGCTGCGAAACAAGAAGGCTTCCAGATTCTTCAGCAATTACGTTCAAGCGGAATCCGCGCTGATATGGACTTCTTGGACCGCAAAATGAAAGCGCAAATGAAGTCTGCAGACCGCTTGCAAGCGAAATGGGTCACTGTAATAGGTGAAGAAGAAGTAGAACAGCAAATTGTTCAATTGAAAAATATGGCTGAAGGATCTCAACAATCCGTATCAGTCGAAAAACTAATTGAAATTATACAAGCAGAGGTTAACTGAAGAGAGGCAGTGGTGATGATGCAACAACGTACCCAATATTGTGGAGAATTGAATGAGCAGCACATCGGACAAGAAGTTACATTAAAAGGATGGGTTCAAAAACGCCGTGACCTTGGCGGGCTGATCTTTGTCGACATGCGTGACCGCACAGGAATCTTACAGGCAGTTTTCAATCCAGCAATTTCAGAAGAAGCGTTAGCAACTGCTGAAAAACTGCGCAGCGAATTTGTCATTTCGATTACAGGCTTAGTCGTTGAACGAGAAGAGCGTACGAAGAATGCGAATTTGAAAACAGGTGGTATCGAGGTTCAAGTTACTGAACTCACAATTATCAATGAAGCAAAAAACCCGCCGTTTTTAATCGAAGATGATACGGATGTCAGCGAAGAACTTAGGTTGAAATATCGTTACCTTGACCTTCGCCGTCCACAATTAGCCCGCACATTCAAAATGCGTTCGGATATTACGAAAACTGTCCGTAATTTCTTGGATGGAGAAGGATTCCTTGAAGTGGAAACTCCAATTTTGACGAAGTCAACACCGGAAGGCGCACGTGACTATTTAGTGCCAAGCCGGGTACATGATGGCGAATTCTATGCATTGCCACAATCTCCTCAGCTGTTTAAGCAGATGCTGATGGTGTCAGGATTCGATCGTTACTTCCAAATCGCCCGATGCTTCCGTGACGAAGACTTGCGTGCTGACCGTCAGCCGGAATTCACTCAAATCGATATGGAAATGAGTTTCATGTCAATTGAAGAAATCATCGAATTGAACGAACGCCTGATGCAAAAAGTGATGAATGATGTTAAAGACGTTAAACTTGAAGGTCCTTTCAAGCGTATGACGTATGCTGATGCAATGGCGCGTTTCGGTTCAGACAAGCCGGATACTCGTTTCGATATGGAACTCGTTGACGTTTCCGATATCGTAAAAGATACAGCGTTTAAAGTCTTTACAGGTGCACTTGAAGCAGGAGGTCAAGTAAAACTGATCAACGTAAAAGGTGCAGCTTCTGATTATTCACGTAAAGATATCGATGCTTTCGGAGAATTTGCAGCAGTATACGGAGCAAAAGGGTTAGCTTGGCTGAAATCAGAAGAAGAAGGCTTAAAAGGCCCAATTGCTAAGTTTTTCGAAGGGGAAACAGCAGAAGCACTAAAAGCTGCAGCTGGAGCTGAAGCGGGTGACTTATTATTATTCGCAGCAGATAAAAAATCAGTGGTTGCAGACACATTAGGTGCACTTCGTATGAAATTTGGCCGTGAACGCGGCTTGATCGACGAGTCTTTATATAATTTCTTATGGGTAACTGACTGGCCATTATTCGAATATGATGAAGAAGACGAGCGTTTCTATGCGGCTCACCACCCATTCACGATGCCTGCGGATGTTGAAGAACTCGTTGCAAGCCCCGAAACAGTAAAAGCATTAGCGTATGACTTAGTGCTAAACGGTTACGAATTGGGCGGAGGATCACTTCGGATTTATGAAAGAGACGTACAAGAAAAAATGTTTGCGGCTCTAGGATTTACGAATGAGCAAGCACGCGAGCAATTCGGTTTCCTACTGGATGCGTTCGAATATGGAACACCTCCACATGGCGGAATCGCATTCGGTCTCGACCGTCTGGTTATGCTGCTGTCTGGTTCAACCAACCTGAGAGACACGATCGCATTCCCTAAAACAGCAAGCGCGACAGACTTATTGACGGCGGCACCAGATGCTGTAGACCCAAAACAACTAACCGAGTTGCACATCCAATTGGCTAATAAGGAAAATAGGTAATTTGAACTTTTCTGAATAAATAGCTTAATATTTTGCTTTAATCATTGAATCGTCAGAAAGCATATGCTAAGATGTATTTAACAACAAATCCTGAAGTGTTCGTTATTTGCCAGACAGTTTTGACCGAACACTTTAATCGTCGGGAGCCTAGATTCTTCTCATGATGACATGCCTGTCATGGGACCTCAGAAGTGAGAAGATCGGGCACCCACCTGCACCGTGCGGGTTCAAAACGATATTACAAAGACGGCACAGTCGGGATTTGTTTCTTATTTGAATACTTCACCTCTCAGCAAACTTGCTGAGAGGTTTTTACATTTGAATCCCGAAATAGAGAGGTTGTATTAAAATGTTGAATCAGTTCTCACGAAACGAATTGTCCATAGGTAAAGAAGGCGTTGAACGTATGAAGAATACGACTGTCGCCATATTAGGAGTCGGCGGCGTCGGTTCGTTCGCTGCTGAAGCATGTGCACGCAGCGGCGTAGGCAAAATCATTTTAGTAGATAAAGACGATGTCGACATTACAAACATTAATCGGCAGCTCGTTGCGTATTTATCAACTATAGGCCGCTCTAAAGTAGAGGTAATGGTGGAGCGCATTCAAGACATCAATGCGGACTGTGAAATCGTGCCGCTGCATATGTTTTACACAGAAGAAACTGCCGAACAATTTTTCGATCAGCAGCCTGATTATGTCATCGATGCTTCGGATACGATCAGTTATAAAATCCATCTTATCGAGCAATGCAACAAGCGCGGCATTAAGATTATTTCAAGTATGGGCGCTGCCAATAAAATTGACCCGACACGCTTCCAGATTGCAGATATCTCAAAAACGCATACAGATCCCATCGCAAAGGTTATCCGGACACGACTGAGAAAGCTTGGAATCCATAAAGGAGTGCCTGTCGTGTTTTCCGATGAAAGTCCGATTGTCGTCCGTCCAGACGTCGTAGATACGGTAGGGAAACCGGAAGCGGATATCCGCAAGGCTAAAATGCCGCCCGCGTCAAATTCCTACTGTCCTTCCGTCGCCGGCCTCGTGTGTGCTAGCTGGGTATTAAATGACATTACAGCTGATATTCCATTGCAGCGGGTGAATGATGCGAAGTCCTAAGTGATTAGGGAAGGGTAGGGGATTAATTTGGGGGTGGGCGTTGTTGCGATGGGGTGGCGGAACCCGCCCGATTCGAGTGGCGACCCGCCCGATTGGAGCAGCAACCCGCCCGTTTCGAGCGGGGACTCGCCCGATTGGAGCAGCAACCCGCCCGATACGAGTGGCAACCCGCCCGTTTCGAGCGGGGACTCGCCCGTTTCGAGCGCCAACCCGCCCGTTTCGAGCGCCAACCCGCCCGTTTCGAGCGGGGACTCGCCCGATTGGAGCAGCAACCCGCCCGTTTCGAGCGGGGACTCGCCCGTTTCGAGCGCCAACCCGCCCGATTGGAGCAGCAACCCGCCCGTTTCGAGAGGCAACCCGCCCGATACGAGCAGCAACCCGCCCGATTCAAGCGCCAACCCGCCCAATTCAAACAACAACAATCCCTATCACACAAAGAACCCCAAACCCAAAATCCCAAAAAAGCATGTGTGCCGAGAATACATTCTCAGCACACATGCTTTTTCATTTCATCTTCATATATTGTTGTTTCCAGGCCAACACTTTCTCGAACGCCTCGTCCACCGTGTCCGCCGCAATTGTTATTTTTAAATCATCGTCCACTTTTCCTGTGGAGTGCTGATAACGGGGATCGTAGTAATGCTCAAGCAGTAAGCGAGTGGCACTGTCGAAATCACCAGAGTTCAATGCTTCTTCAATCTCTTTCGCAATCGGGACATGAATCCGTCTTCTGATTTGCTCAAACGCTGCTTTGAATTCTTCTGGCCGTTCTGCAGGCTGATAATCCTCCAACGTAATTCGTACGCGTTCCTCAATCGGCAACTGGATGATCAACTGTCGGCTATGTTCTTTTTTCTCGAACAAGAAACCAGGCATTGTCACTTTTCCGATGCGTTTGCTTTCGCCTTCGATGAATACGACTGGTTCGTTCGCAGTACGTTTCAAATCGTGCAGAAGAAGGGATTCGAAATTCTTCTGATTGGACGCTTCCAACCCAATTTGACCGAAAATAGATCCCCGGTGACCAGCCAGCCCTTCTAAGTCAACGATAGGCTCGCCTGCTTCAGCCAACTTATGCAAAATTACGGTTTTTCCTGAACCGGTATATCCGTTCAATACAATCAATTCAGGAGAATACTTGAAATTCTCCAGCTCTTGCACAACCCATTGCCGATACGTGCGGATACCGCCTGTAAGCCGGTGAGGGTGAATGCCCATTAAATCCAAAACCGTTGCGGCTGTCTTGCTGCGCATGCCTCCGCGCCAGCAAAAAACCGTTAATGAAGTATCGATTGCTTCAAACTCCGCTATGAATGCAGGAAGTTTAGCCGAAAAAATCTCCAGGCCCCGTTTTTTTGCTTCCGCTTGGCCAACTTGTTTATAGATTGTGCCAACTTCAGCGCGTTCTTCATCATTAAAAACAGGAATGTTAAGAGCACCTGGAATACTCGCTTCTTTAAATTCTTTTGGGGATCGGACGTCTACCATCGTATGTGGTTCTTTCGCATGGAGCGCCATAAGGTCCCGCAGTGTTATATCACGAAACATACATGCACCTTCTTATTGGACAGTAATGTGCCCAGGATTGTCAGACGTTACTGTACCTATTTGTTTTGCATCGACTCCGTTTTTCTGAAGGGAAGTCAGTAATTCTTCCGCTTCATTAGCAGAAACGGCTATGAGCAATCCGCCTGATGTGACAGCGTCACACAAAATCCACTGATCGACTTGGTTCAAGTGACTTGCAAATGTCACGTCATTTTCTAAGTGAGCAAAGTTATTCTTAGTTCCACCAGGAACGTGACCGCCTTCAGCCAATTCTTTGGCGCGCGGAAGAACAGGGACGGCGTCCGCTTGTATTGTAATACCTGCTTTACTTCCTTTGGCCATCTCAGAAGTATGCCCAAGCAGCCCGAATCCAGTCACGTCAGTAACCGCATGCACATCGAAGTCTGCCATAGTTTCTGCTGCAGTCTTATTCAAAGTCGTCATGACAGAGGTTACGTGTTTGATTTCTTCATCAGATAACTCGCCATGTTTCAATGAAGTCGTGTAAATTCCGACACCAATTGGTTTAGTAAGAAGGAGCACGTCTCCCGGCAGTGCACCTGCATTCGGACGGATTTTGTCTGGATGAACAGTTCCTGTAACAGCCAGCCCAAACTTCGGTTCTTGGTCGTCAATCGAGTGACCGCCGACTAATGCGACGCCGGCTTCTTTCAATTTGTCACCAGCTCCGCGAAGAATCTCTGTTAAAATTGTTTTATCTAACGCCGCAATAGGGAATGCAACTATATTAAGGGCTGTTATTGGCGTTCCACCCATAGCATAGACATCACTGATTGCGTTTGTAGCTGCAATTTGCCCGAAGTCATAAGGATCGTCAACGATTGGTGTGAAGAAATCCAATGTCTGCACGATTGCAAGATCGTCTGTTAACTTGTAAACACCAGCATCGTCGCTTGTGTCTAATCCAACTAACAAGTTAGGATTCGAAGCCTGTTGAGGAAGTGTGCGCAGCACTTCAGCTAAATCTGCGGGTCCGATTTTGCATCCACATCCGCCTTTTTTAGTCAATGTGGTTAGTTTAACGGTTGTTTCCATGTTTACCTCGCCTCACAATTCTTGTATTGTTCAGTAAGCCGAAAAAGCTTGCTATCGTTCAGTTTATCACAAAACAAGACATAACTTGGTGTAGGGCGTTCGAAATACGACAACTGTCGACAAATTGGAAGCATATTTTCTTATACAGCAGCATCACTTAGTACCAGCAACATACTGTTCAAGGAGGAATTTTTAATGGAAAAATATGAAATGATTATTGGGAAAGCTGATTTTGGTGAAAAACTAGAAACGATTTCTGTTGTCAATCCATTTACACAAGAGAAATTAGCAGAAGTACCGAATGGTGGAGAAAAAGAAGCGGTCCGTGCAGTGGATGAAGCGCACAAAGCATTCCCTGAATGGGCAGCGCTCTCTGCGTATGAAAGAAGCGAACTTATTATGAAGTGGCACGAACTTATTGTGCGGGATACTGATGATTTAGCGAAAACGATGACGCTTGAACAAGGCAAGCCGACGCAAGAAGCAGCTGGAGAAATCGGCTATGCGAATGGGTTCAATAAATGGTATGCAGAAGAAGCGAAACGCGTTTACGGGGAATCGATTCCAGCTACACAGCAAAATAAGCGCATGTATGTCCATAAACAGCCAGTTGGTGTCGTCGCTGCAATTACTCCATGGAACTTCCCGGCCGCTATGATTACACGGAAAGTCGCTCCAGCGCTCGCAGTAGGGTGCACCGTAGTCATTAAGCCATCGCGGCTTACACCGCTTACAGCGATTAAACTGGGACGTCTAGCCTTAGAAGCAGGGATTCCTGAAGGTGTCGTCAATATCGTAACAGGAGACTCAAAAGCGATTAGTGACGCTTGGCTCTCAGATGAGCGTGTAAAGAAAATAACGTTCACAGGATCGACCGAAGTTGGACGAGGACTAATGAAGAAAGCATCTGATACCGTGAAAAAGATTTCATTGGAACTTGGCGGACTTGCACCTGCAATTGTCATGGAAGACAGTGATTTGGAAAAAGCGGCAGAAGGAGTCATTGCTACGAAATTCAGAAATGCAGGGCAGACATGCGTCTGTGCGAACCGTGTGTATGTCCAAGAATCTGTAGTAGAAGAATTCACAAAAATCTTCACTGAAAAAGTAAAAGCATTGAAGACTGGTGATGGTCTGGCGGAAGGTACTAAAATAGGGCCGCTGATTGATGAAAATGCAATTGAAAAAGTAGAACGTCATGTACAGGATGCCCTGGATAAAGGTGCGAAAGTAGCAACTGGAGGTAAAAAGCTAGAAGGACTCCTATACGAGCCTACTGTTTTAACAAACGTAACAGAAGACATGCTTTGCATGAACGAAGAAACGTTTGGCCCTGTTGCGCCAATTTCAACGTTTAAAACAGAAGAAGAGGCCATTCAACGCGCAAATGACACAATTTATGGACTGGCTGCCTATCTATTTACAGAAAATCTCAGCAGAGGAATTCGTATGAGTGAGCAACTGGAGTACGGAATTGTTGGATTAAATGATGGAAATCCATCCGCACCGCAAGCACCTTTTGGAGGTTTCAAACAGAGTGGTTTAGGACGAGAAGGCGGCCACCAAGGAATCGATGAGTTCATCGAAGTGAAATATATTTCCGTAGGGATGTAATAACGAGAAAAGGTGAAGCCCACTCTGGCTTCACCTTTTCTTGCTAAATTAATAATTCAAATAACGTACTGTCGTTATTCACTTCTGTGAACGCAAAACCATTAATGCGCATGCGATCCAACAAGCCTTCATAGTCTTGAGGACGTTTCAACTCAATCCCGACGAGTCCGGGTCCGTTTTCCTTATTATTCTTTTTCGTATATTCAAACGTGGTGATATCATCATCCGGTCCTAACACGTTATCTAAAAATTGACGTAATGCGCCAGCCCGCTGAGGGAAGTTCACGATGAAGTAATACAATAGACCTTGATGAATCAACGATTTTTCTTTAATTTCCTGCATTCTTCCAATGTCATTATTTCCACCGCTAATGACGAGGACAATACATTTGCCTTTAATTTCCTCTTTGTACGCATCTAACGCAGCAATCGGGAGCGCTCCTGCAGGCTCTGCGATAATCGCATGTTTATTGTAAAGATCAAGAATAGCTGTGCACACTTTACCCTCAGGTACAGCGACCACTTCATCTACTAGCTCAAAACAAATATCGAAAGTCTTTTGTCCAGGACACTTAACAGCAGCCCCGTCAACAAACTTATCAATCGCAGGCAACGAAGTGCGTTCCGCATTCTCAATAGAAGCTTTCATACTCGCCGCTCCTGCGGGCTCGACTCCGATCATTCGTGTTAAGGGCGACAAATTCTTAATGTACGTGCTCATTCCTGACATGAGTCCGCCTCCGCCAATACTTGAGAAAACATAATCAATCGGTTCCTCGATATCATTCATAATCTCAACAGCCACCGTAGCTTGACCTGCAATAATGTCGAAATCATCGAAAGGATGAATGAAAATTCGGTCTTCTTGTTCCGTGCAAATCATTGCATCTTCAAATGAATCGTCAAAAGTATCACCGGTTAATACAATTTCCACGTGTCCTTTTCCAAACATCTCCACTTGGTCAACTTTTTGTTTAGGGGTAGTCAATGGCATGAAAATCTTGGCATCGATTCCAAGTTGAGCGCATGCGAATGCAACTCCTTGCGCGTGATTCCCTGCACTAGCACAGACAATTCCTTTTTCCAAAGCTTCAGCAGCAATACGCTGGATTTTGTAAAAAGCACCTCGCAGTTTAAAGGAGCGAACGTGTTGTAAGTCCTCTCGTTTGATATAAACACTACATCCGTATTCTTCAGACAACCGTTCATTTTTTTGAAGAGGAGTATGAGCCACTATATCTTTTAACACCTGATTCGCGATTAAAATATCTTCAATACATAATTTTTTCTTTTCTACTTCTTGAACATTTGTCAATGGGTCGACCTCCTCAACACTAGCATTTTTCAATACTACCACGAGAGTTGCCGCAATTACAATAGTTAAGTCCAAATAGTTTGAACATTTAAACTGTAGATTTTTATGTAAGCGTTTTCTTTATGAATATAGAAGTTATTCAATAGTTTGGATGAGTGTTAGCGCTTCTGGATTCAATTGAATTGTAAAGGTCGAGCTGTGTATAGGTTCACCGTCCAATATGAGTAATACGCTTCGATCCGCGCGAATTGTCATCGCTTTAGCAGTTAAATAGGAGATGGATGGGCTGACAATCGCATTTCCTTGAAGCAGTCTTGGAAACAAACGAAATAGCAGCGATAGGCGGCTTGCCGAATGTGCAATTGTAATGTTCATGATCTGGTCATTTGGTAAAGCTTGCGGACACACCTGCAGCCCACCGCCGTAAGATGACGTATTGCCAGCTGCGATTAGCCACGTACATGGCCATGCCATTAATGATTCACCGTCGATTGTTAGTGTCATTTCAAAAGGAGTAAAGACCAGTAATGTGTGAATCGCCGCAATCGGATAAGCGAGACCGCCTAAACCGAATTTGTTTAACAATGATTTGTAAAAAGAATGGTTTGCTTTTTCTCCTATTTCAGCGTCTACACCAGCAGCCGCAATTGTAATTCCTTTTTGTCCGTCAACGTTCAATAAATCGATTTTACGAGTATGAGCTTCGATTAATTGCTTAACGAACTTTGTGGGATCATGGGTAAGGTTAAATGCTCGAGCTGTATCATTACCAGATCCAGCAGGCAAAATTGCAACCGGCAGATTCCATCGTGAGGCGACCCCCACAATGGAACCCGCAGTACCATCCCCGCCAATTACAACAATACCTTTAAGATTCTCAGTTTTCATAAGTTTTTCAACAAAAAGTACGGAGGTTTCTTTAGTATCGCTTAGCAATGTCCTATAGGCGATATTAGCAATACATAGCTCCTGTTCAACTTGACGAAAAAGCTGAACACCTTTTCCTCGGCCAGATGACGGATTAACAATAATCGCATACATTACTCTCGGCACCAGTCATTCTTCCGAAGACTTTGCAAAAGAATCTTCTAATTTCTTATAGATCTCCAATAGAGCTTGTTGCTCTTCTAAAGAAATATTAGAAAATAACTCACGACGCACTTCTAATCCATCATTGTAGGCTTTCGACACAAGTTCTTTACCAGCATCTGTAATCGACAAGTACTTCGTACGTTTATCGTTTTCATCTTGTCTTCTGACTATCAATCCTTGCTTAGTAAGTTTTGTAGAAAGGTGGGTCAAAGAAGCGGGAGTGAAGTTTAACGTTTTTGCGATATCTGATGGCCGGCTTTCCCCTTCATTGAGAAGCTCTTGTAAGACTAAAATATGAGATATTCCTAAATCATTATCAGAGCGACGCTGCCACTGTAAAACCAATTGGTAGCTAACTTTTTCCATAGTATGAACTAATTCGAATATATTTTGATTTGTCATGATATACCTCCGTTGGTTGTGAAAATGTGTAATGCATAACAATTTCTTAACTGTATTTTTTATCTTACCTATCATACCTCAAAAAAAATAAAAAATAGAGAGCGGCGACTTCTAAAATTGAAAATACAACCGATATATATAGTGGGATTAACAAGGAACATTGTGTGAAAGTGAAATTTAGATATAGTTTTACACCATTTTGTAAGTTACAGTAATGAAGAGATAAGTCATACATACTATTTTGAGGAAGAGGTCTAATGAATCATGAAAACCACTCGCTCTTTAACATTCCAACTAGGCAGCCTGCTAATTGGAATTCTTATCGTCATGATTGCGATTACGTCGATTGCGACGTATAAAACAGCATATGACAGACTGTTTGAAGCTGCAGGAATTGAAGCATATGGTTGTGCAAATATCACAACTGGTTTAATCGTACCTGAAGATATCGACGCTGCGTTGGCAGGTGATAAGACAGTACAAAAAACAGTAGGTGAACAGCTTAATTGGACAACTGCTCATAAAGATATTTTTGAGACGCAATACATTGTGGATTTGGACGGAAAGCTGGTCGCGGTAGATGATAATTTAAAAGCACAAGGATTTGAGCCGGGAGATCAGTTTAAAATTGACAAAGATGCTATCGCGATGCTGAAAAAAATGGGACATCCTACATATTCAGATGCTTACACATTCGCTGGGCTAAAAAGACTTTCAGGATATGCACCAATTTTTAAGGATCAAGATCCTTCAAAAGAAGTGATTGCTGTTAGCGTCATAGATTTTGACGCCAGTATTGTCACTTCAAGAACGTGGAGTGTTGTCCGCAATGGAATTTTGCTTAGCATTGTTCCGCTCATTCTTGCTGCGTTGTTAACGCTCTATTTATTGCGCAAGAAAACGAAACCAATTTCAGACTTAATCGAGCACTCTAAACAATTGGCGGCTGGTAACTTAGCGATTCCAGATGTACATGTGACCAGTAAAGATGAGGTCGGGGACTTAGGGGCAACTTTAAATACACTTGCAGTAAATTTACGGACAATGATCGGCACTGTGAAAGCTAGTTCCGAACACTTATCAGCGAGTACATTCCAGACGGCTGACTCGTTAAGAGAAATGCAAGCCGCAACAAGGATGATTTCTGAGAGCATCAACGAAGCTGCGGACTCAGTTGCGGACGGTACTGCCAGTGTAGATCAAGTCGCACAACTTATTCAGGAATTGGCACAGGACCTTCATCAGGCAGATAAGCGTGCTGAAAAAGCTGCTCGCATTTCCTCAAATACAATGATATTAGCTGAGGAAGGAAGAGAGCGGGCGGTTTCGTTAAGTGAGGATATGGAGAAAATTTCATATTCTTCTACGAGCACTAAGGAGGCCATTCATGGGTTGATTGATTCCGCTAAGAAAATTCAACTGATTACTGAATCAATTTCTGATATAGCCGCTCAAACAAATTTGTTGGCATTGAATGCTTCAATCGAAGCAGCCAGAGCAGGCGAGCACGGAAAAGGCTTTGCGGTAGTTGCAGATGAAGTAAGAAGGCTGGCTGAGCAGTCTAACCAAGACGTTCAAGAAGTAGACAAGCTCATTAAAGATATTTCTTCTAGCATTGCTGAAGTTGTCCAGTCCACTGAAGAAAGCGGGAAGCTGATAGAAAATGGTTCTGCCACGGTTCACCAAACAGCCCAAACGTTAGGCAATATCTCATCGGCTGTAGAAGACAATGTAGCAGAAGTGACATCGATTTCAGAAAGTCTTAGAAGCGAAGCGCAAAAATCAGAATTGGTTGATCAGCATATACGATTATTGGCAGATGCAATACGTGCATTGGAGGAAATGACATCTAATATCTCGGCTTCAGGCGAAGAGACATCCGCTACAATTACAGAAGTTGCTGACCAATCAGAAGAGATGAAACGACTTGCAGCGGATTTAAGTGCTAGTGTCGAAACGTTCCGACTGACTAATTTGGACGCTTTTCAAAACTTATAAAAAACCATGCTGGAAATAGTTTTTAACGAATCAGAATATGTCGGATTCACACAATATGTGATATAATTTATATGTGAAAAAATTTTGTTCTGAGGAGTTATCGACATGCTAAAAGACTTATTTATGGGACTATCCCAAAACCAGACACTGAATAGTGCAGCAAAAAAATATGGTTTAAAATTGGGGGCTCAAAACGTAGTAGCGGGAACAAATATCCCAGAGACAATTGAAAGTATTAAAGAACTGAATGCGCACGGTATTTCATGTACTGTCGACAATCTTGGCGAGTTCGTTTTCAACCGTGAAGAGGCAACTGCTGCTAAAACTCAAATTTTGGGTGTAATTGAAGCGATTCATGAAAACGGTGTCGATGCTTCCATTTCTCTTAAGCCATCTCAACTTGGACTAGATATTGACCAAGACTTCTGTGAAGAGAATCTTCGTGAGATTGTTAGCAAAGCGAGCGAATACGATATCTTTGTTAACTTCGATATGGAAGACTATGGTCGTCTAAAGCCTTCATTTGAGTTATTGGATCATTTATCTACTACTTATAAAAACGTAGGAACTGTTATTCAAGCGTATTTCTTTGAAGCAGAAGACTATATGAAAGAGCATAAAGATTTCCGTCTGCGTATTGTAAAAGGCGCATACAAAGAATCTCCTGCAGTTGCTTATCAGGACAAAGCAGATATCGATGAAAACTTTGTAAAGTTGATTGAATGGCATTTATTGAATGGTAAATTCACTTCAATTGCGACACACGATCATCATGTCATTAATCATGTGAAAAAATTCGTCAAAGACAACAACATTTCTTATGACAAGTTTGAATTCCAAATGCTTTACGGTTTCCGTAAGGATATGCAGTTAGAACTTGCAAAAGAAGGCTATAATTTCACTACGTATGTGCCGTTTGGCGAAGACTGGTATGGCTATTTCATGCGTCGTCTTGCAGAACGTCCGCAAAACATGAATTTGATAGTTAAACAAGTATTTAACAAAAAAACAAATACACTCATTGGTCTAGGAGCAGGAGCATTTGCACTCGGCCGTTTGACAAAACGCAATAAGTAATAACGAGAATAAAGGCTGCTAAGGAAGTTCAGTGGAAACTGATTTTCTTAGCAGCCTTTTTATTTTTGAAAATCCTAAATTACGAAAACGAAAAAATAGATTACCATGACAAGCAATCCGAATGGAAATCCGAAACGTGCCCACTCTTTACTAGTAATGGATAGTTTTCCTGCTGCAATAATATTCGGGATATTGCCTGGGATCAGCATCCCGCCACTGATAAGCAGCCCCATCAGAATTGCGCGGATCGTCGATTCGTCCATAGAAGGGCTGATTTCGATTGAAGCAAGTGTGGCGTTATCGAGAACGGCGGATATTGTATTGGCCCAATAAAGGAACGCCGGACTTTTGCCTTCAAGGAGGGGACTGAGTAACGGTTCAAATCCTGACCCTAGCAGTGTGAGTGCCATAACGAATAAGTAGACTTTTAAACTCCTTGTGATAATAGCATTCCAAGTTTCTCTTTGTGAAATCTTTTTCTTGTTGCGCTTATGGGGGTGTGGAGAAATCACCAACCCTGCGAGAATCCCAAGAGCAAAAATAGCGATGATGACATCAGACCCTAGCAAATTGAACAAGTAGAAAAAAGATTCGTTCAATCGGCTCGTTGCAATTGTCGATAAAGGCTCCCCAAGCGGTGTCAGAACGGCACCTAATCCGATAGAATAACACGAAAGAATGACAAGACGGATTTGAGTGCGTCTGTCAAAGTTCAGGACACTAATAATTGAAACTAACAAAATAGCAGCGATGATTGCAGTAATTATGCTTGAGACCAATCCGATACAAATTACAATGAGTGCGACAAAAAGACGAGAAGGGATTAAACGATCTGCAAAAGCGATGGTTTCATTGAAAGATTTTTGAAATATACGGAATAGGCACCCTGCGAGAAATACTGCCAATGTGATGCCTAATGGATCTGTCATCACTGTATGGAATAGTTCGATATTCCAGCTGTTTGCTGCAAAAACAGCGACACACCCTAAGACAAACAAATACACTTCCAGCTGGCGCTCTGCAAATGACCAGATGAATGGACCGAGCAGGACGGCGCCTAACAACATGAGCAATAGTAATGTCATAAATAATCCCTCACTTAACAGAACGAATCTAATCTTAGTTTATGCAGAGTCGTTTTGTTAAATAACAGCACACAAAAAAACGGTCTCCCTAAGGAAACCGTTTTTACTAATTTCTTAATGTACACCTTTCATATAACGTGAAATGATTGGTGATATGAAGAACACAATAATGGAGAGAACAATTGCCACGCCGCCGATAATTCCAAAGTAAAGGAATTCAGTATCCGCGGAATAGAGCTTAACTAACTGTGCATTCAGTGCTTGTGCTGCAGCATTAGATAAGAACCAAAGGCTCATAGTTTGTGCAGTAAAAGCAGCAGGTGCAAGTTTAGTTGTCGCTGACAGTCCAACAGGAGAGATACACAACTCGCCAAGAACAAGTGTGAAGATACTCAATGCTAACCAAAGCGGGCTAACCAATTGATCAGTTCCTCCCATTAGACCAGGAAGCAAGATGACGATGAATGAAATACCGGCAAACAGCAAACCAAGCGAGAACTTATGAGGAATCGATGGCTGACGATCGCCAAGTTTAACCCAAAGCCATGCAAAGACTGGTGCGAACACGATAATGAACAGCGGATTTAGAGATTGGAACCATGCTGGAGAAATATGAATTCCTAAGAAATCTAAATTTGTTCGTTTATCCGCATATAACGCTAAAATTGTGGAACCTTGTTCTGCAATGGACCAAAACATAACAGCTGTTAAGAACAGCGGAATGTATGCGAGCACGCGAGACTTTTCATCAGATGTCGTTTTAGGACTGCGATACATAATGAAGAAGTATGCTGCAGGGATTGCAAAACCGAGAATAC
The DNA here is from genome assembly GCF_033253705.1 of Sporosarcina aquimarina. Lineage (GTDB taxonomy): Bacteria > Bacillota > Bacilli > Bacillales_A > Planococcaceae > Sporosarcina > Sporosarcina aquimarina. Next base: position 162,391 of record NZ_JAUBDH010000003.1, on the reverse strand, counting down.
CAATTAATGCAGTGAAAGAATTTAACGTTAAATAACCGGTAGGAATCGCAATAGCAATTAGAATTGCTAAGATTACAACCACAATTCCGACAATTTTGATCGTTTTCTTTTTCTCTGCAGGAGATAAAGGGTTTGCTACATATGTACCTGCAAGGCCAAGATTTTTCTTTTTAGTAATGACGAACAATAACAATCCGAAGAACATACCAACTGCGGCTAAACCGAAACCTAAGTGGAAGTTATACTTCATTCCAAGTGTACCGACCGTTAACGGTGCGATGAAACTACCAAGGTTGATACCCATGTAGAAAATACTGAATCCGGCATCTTGACGGTTATCGCCATGTGCGTAAATATCTCCGACCATACTTGAAACGTTTGGTTTAAGTAAACCTGTACCAATGACGATCAAAGCCATGGAAACGAAGAACATGCTGAGGTTGCCTGGGAACGCTAAAACGATATGACCAAGCATTATGAATATTCCGCCGAAGAAGACAGAACGGGACGTACCAAAGACTCGGTCAGCTAACCAACCACCAATAATTCCTGACATGTAGACGAGTGATCCATATAAGGAAACAATCGCAAGCGCTGTCCCTTCGCTAAGACCCAGTCCACCTTTTGAAACTTCGTAGTACATATAGTAGACGAGAAGAGCCCGCATCCCGTAGTAAGAAAAGCGCTCCCAAAATTCAGTGAAGAATAACGAGAACAGTCCTTTTGGATGACCGAAAAAGCCTTTTTGCGGGACACTATCAACGATCTCCTGTTTTGACAACTGTGACATGATAAATCCTCCTTTTACCTATGAAGAATATAGTACCACTTAAAGAGGTAGTCTGAAAATAATTTATTCTAAAATAAAATAAGTCTTATTATGCTGACTTAAATGACTTTTATGTTTGTTTGAATAGGGCAAATTTATAAATATAGTTATTCGGGGATAACAATCCTGTTGGAGTCACGTCTTCATCTGTATGTACCCTTTTCTTTTCAAGTTGTAACACTAGAAGGATAGGGCTATTCCTACAAAAAGCATGGAATATAAGGTATCATGAAGTTAGCAGGTTATAGAATGGAAGTGTAGTCATGAGTCAATTAATTATTGAAAATTTAACTAAAACGGTTGGCGACAAAACATTATTTCGCGCAATCGATTTCACCATCACGTCGGGAGAAAAAACCGGCCTGCTTGGTATAAACGGAACGGGTAAATCCACGCTGCTCTCCATAATATCTGGTCAAGAAGAAGCGGATACGATTTCAAAAGATCATCCTAATAATTATCGGATTGCCTATTTACCACAAGATCCAATCGTCAATCCATCATTAACTGTATTGGAAGCAGTGTTTCAAAGTGATGCACCAGTTATTCGACTGAACTTAGATTATGAACATGCGTTACAGGCGCTTACTGATTCTCCTGAAGTTGAAGAAAATCAGGCCCGCTTTGCGAAATACCAAAACCAGATGGACGAGCAAAATGCTTGGGATATCAACACTCAGGCACGGACAATTCTTTCGAAATTAGGAATTGAAACCTATGATAAAAAAATTGGTGAATTATCTGGAGGTCAGCGAAAGCGGGTTATGCTGGCGAAGACTTTAATTGAGCCGGCTGATTTACTACTGTTAGATGAGCCGACGAACCACTTGGATGTCGGATCGATTACTTGGCTTCAAGACTTCATCAAAAACTTATCTGGTGCCGTATTATTTGTGACACACGATCGTTATTTCTTAGATGCGATTGCCACATCCATATTTGAGCTGGCGGACCAAAGGCTTTATGCTCATAAGGGAAATTATGGTGACTTTATAGAAGCTAGGGCGTTACGTGAAGAGATGAACGCCGCAACAGAAGACAAATTGAAAAACCGATACCGTGCCGAGTTGAAATGGATTCGGCGCGGTGCAAAGGCACGCTCAACGAAACAAAAAGCCCGAATTGGCAGATTTGAAGATTTGGAGCAGCAAGTTAAAAGCGGTGTACAGAAGGAAGAGATGGATGCCGCGCTTAAGACTTCACGCTTAGGGAAGAAAGTAATAGAAGCAAAAGAGATTTCCAAATCATTTAATGGTAAGACAGTCATTAATCAGTTCTCAACAATTCTTCAATCAGGTGATCGAATTGCAGTTGTCGGACCGAATGGTGCTGGGAAAACGACGTTGGTCAATATGTTTGACGGAATTCTTGAGCCTGACGAAGGCGTGATTGAACGTGGGACAACTGTAAAAATCGCCTACTTCAAACAACATTTACCTGAGATGAAAGAAACCCAGCGAATTATCGAATACATTCGTGAAACATCCAATGATATTGAAGACGGGGAAGGGAATCGTATTTCAGCGTCTCAAATGCTTGAACGCTTTTTATTCCCTGCATCTGCCCATGGCACACCGATAGGTAAGTTATCAGGCGGCGAGCGCAAACGTTTGTATTTACTGAAATTGCTAATGGAACAACCCAATGTTTTACTGCTGGATGAGCCGACCAACGACTTGGATTTAGAGACGCTTTCAGTACTTGAATCGTTTATCGACACGTTCCCAGGCGTCGTTCTGACGATATCTCACGATCGTTTTTTCTTGGATCGAACTTCAACGAAACTGTGGGTACTCGATGGTGCTGGCGGAATAGAGACGTTATTAATGAGCTACACGGACTTTTTAGAAACTGAACGTATAAAAGAGCCGATGAAAACTGCGACTCCTGTTACTGAACCTAAAGAGCCTGAACCCGCCGTAGGGACACCTGTAAAAAAGAAGCCAACCTACAAAGAAAAACGTGATTGGGAAACGATAGAAAAAGACATTGAAGATACAGAAACAGCAATCAGTACAACGGAAATCGAAATGACGACATGCAGCGCAGATTATGAACGACTAAATGAGCTTACACAAAAATTGGATGCATTAAACGCGAAATATGAACAACTAATTGAACGCTGGAGCGAGCTTGAAGAAATTATGAAAAATTAGAGGAGGTACGTCGAGATGAATATTGTTACGATTGAACCGACACCGAGTCCGAATTCCATGAAGATTGTACTGGATACTGAACTGCCGAATTTAGAAGCCCACAATTACAAAAAAGAAGATGCTACAACTGCGCCGGAACTTGTATCCCAACTTTTGCAAATCAAAGGCATTAAAGGGATTTACCACGTCATGAATTTCATGGCAGTTGAACGGGTAGGGAATGTACAATGGGAAACGATTTTAGCGGAAGTTCGAAATGTCTTTAACGAAGAGACAATCGAACAGACAGAAACTGAGCTGGGAGCAGATGATCACTTCGGCGAAGTGTATGTACATGTCCAGACCTATAAAGAGATTCCTTTACAAGTCAAAGTGTTCGACAGTGAAAACGAACAGCGGTTTGCGCTAAGTGATCGTTTCGTTTCAGCTATGGAACAGGTTCATAGCGCAGAAGTCGAGAATTATATATTGTTGCGTAAATGGGCAGATTACGGAATTCGTTATGGCAGCAAGAAAGAAATCGGAGAAACCGTTGTTAAAGAAGTGGAAGCAGCCTATCCAGAGGAACGGTTGTCTGCCATTGTAACCAATACGCTTGAAGGTACACAGCACACAAGCCAGCAGAAGCAACGTGTTTCGTTAGAGGATTTCCAGACGAACGAGTGGGAGACACGATTCCGCTTGCTCGACCAAATGGCAGATCCGACACTGGATGATCTTCCATTATTAGACAAAGCATTATCTGACGAAAAAATGTCAATCCGCAGGTTGGCCGCTGTCTATCTTGGAATGATTGAATCAGAAACAGTAGTTCCCTATATTAAAAAAGCACTGGAGGATAAAAGCTGGGCAGTACGTCGAACAGCTGGCGACTGCATGAGTGATTTAGGTTTCCCGGAATTCGAACCCGCTGCAATGAATTTATTGCAAGACAAAAACAAACTTGTTCGCTGGCGAGCGGCAATGTTTTTATATGAAACTGGCACAGAAAAATCATTGCCTGCTCTTAAAGAAGCTGCAAATGACCCGGAGTTTGAAGTGAAATTGCAAATTAATATGGCAATTGAGCGTATTGAAGAAGGCGAAGATGCAAAAGGGTCCATTTGGAAGCAAATGACCGAAGTCCGGAGTGTACTAAAATAATTGTAAATTCCAAGAGATATTGCTAGGACGACAGAACAAAAAACTCCTCAAGACCTGATTGCTGAGCAGCAGGCGACAAACGTATAATTGTAAAAAGAAGCGTCTACTGATTGATCAGTAGACGCTTCTTTTAAGTTTGTTTAATGATTTCAGGAAATGTAACGAGGAGTTTGCCTTCACTGGATACCATTTCCGCCACTGTTGTTTCGAATAGGTATGGGCTATCAGCCTCATCTTGTTTCTGAACTTTTTCATAATCGTTCTTCACTGCTAACACGGGGAACGTGACGGGAACTGAGCGCCCGTGAACCATGGTCTTAATGGTACCCATCAGTTGAAGTTCTTTGTGAGAAGCACCGAAACATAGACTGCCTGCGACTCTGCGGTTCTTTCCGGTCCGAAGAGAAATCCCCTGCAGTAACGAAATCACGCAAAGCAGGAAGTCACTCACTGCACCGGTTTCTAACTTGGAAAATCCGTGAGCTGTAAAATAATGATTCAATCCGTTGCGAAGTTCTTTAAATGTATAAAGCAGTTCGATTTTTTCTTTTGGACCACCAGTGCCAATACGGCCGATTATGTCATGGGCACGATCGAAATAGGGTTTAACCTGCTGCTGATCTGCATCACGTGAAATGACGAACGCGCTTAAAGAGTATAAGACCTCAAATTCAGGATTATTGCCACTCATAGTTAAAAATCCAAGAACGTCTTTCTCGTCAAACGCTCTTTTCTTAAATTGCTCATAATAATAAGTAATCACTTGTTGTTGTTTTCTATCCATCATGATTCTCCTTGCTCGTAAAGTCTGTATGTAAGTGTATCATAGGATGACGGTTTCTGGATTAAAATGCCGTTCATTTTCTTTCGAGCTGTTTCCATGTAGAATAGAAAGAAGAGTGTAGAATCTTTACACCTCAGATTATTTAAGGGGGCTATTTACTATGAATGCTTATGAAGAATATATGCAGGGGATTGTACAGCCGATGAGACAAGAATTGGTGGGCAGCGGCTTTACAGAGTTACTTACTGAAGAAGACGTAACTGCAGCGATGACAGATCACAAAGGGACTGCAGTAGTTGTCATCAATTCAGTTTGCGGATGTGCTGCAGGTCTTGCGCGTCCTGCTGTTCGTGAAGCTCTTAGTCAGACGGACAACCAACCGGATCAGTTGCTCACTGTTTTTGCAGGTCAGGAAAAAGAAGCGACAGCAGCAATGCGCAACGTTTTCCCAGAAGTGCCTCCAAGCTCACCCTCAATTGCTATTATTAAGAACGGTGAACTGGCTTACTTCATACCACGCGAGCAGATTGAAGGATTCGAAATGGAACAAGTACGTGATCACTTGACGGGTGCGCTTAACCAAGTCACTGCATCATGAGTCATGTGATTGTCACCACTGCTGGGCGGCCGGATGAAGTTACAGAACAGCGTGCTTTGGCGGCTGCCCAAGCATTGGGGGTTAAACAAGTCACACGTCACAAACGTTCTATACCGCAGCTAATGGAAGTGTATGGATGTGACGTCATCGTGGCCGGAAAACAACGTTATGAGTTCTATCAAAAGACTATGGATGGTCCGTTTTTCTTTCATCCAGACACGGCGGCGTTTCGCTTGAAGCGTCTAATGAATGGTCAACATGATCCGTTAGTAGAGGCATGCGATTTAAAATTAGGCGATTCGTTTTTAGATACAACACTTGGACTTGCGACAGATAGTCTTGTAGCTGCCTATGCAGTTGGGTCAACGGGGAGCATTACTGGGATTGAAATAGATCGTAACGTCGCATTCTTAACAAAAATGGGTTTAACGGAATTCGAAGCGAAGTTTCCAGAATTACAAGAAGCGATGCGTAGAATTAATGTCATACAGGAATCCTCAATTACCTATTTAAAACAATCAGCCGATGACATCTATGATGTAGTGTATATGGATCCAATGTTTTCACACCTCATCGAGGAGTCTTCCAGCTTTGCGCCACTGCGACAAGCGGGTGTACACGGCTCGCTTACACATGAGTGGGTTGAAGAAGCGGTACGAGTTGCTAAAAGACGTGTAGTCGTAAAAGCACATTATTTAGATAGTGTCTTTGACGAATTCGGCTTCCAAAGAATTCGAAGACCGAATACTAAATTTCATTTTGGTATAATTGAAAAGTAAAACACCGATCGGCTTCGAAAGAAACCGATCGGTGTTTTTTTGAATTAATGCGTGAAATTAAGTGAGCTTAAGTAAAGTACAAAGACGAGCATACCGATACCGGCAATCAATTGAACATCCATCTGAGAAACCTCCTTAAAAAAACATACACGTTCCCTATAATTTATTGTACAATGAAATTAGCAAAGAGGGAACCTTTTCGGTTATTTTTCGTACTGTTCAGAAAGCGGCAGTTTAAAATACATAAGTGTAGGTGATCAATTGTGAAAAAGTGGTTACAGCAACTGATGATTATATCAGTCGCCTTCGTGACATTGGGTGTGATTTCACCGAGTCATGAAATCTGGTCGACGCTTCATGAAAAGGAAGATGTAAAAGCAGCTGAACATCCGCAAGGCTCGTCACAATATGCTGTTCATTTCGACGATCCGTTTTTAGATAGACTTGATGATGCGGACGACTTTCTTTCAGAAAATGATCTGGTAGAAGGTGCCCGAACACTCGCTTTCACAAAGTTCGGAACTAAAATAGGACCTGTTATTGGCAACGAGTTTGACGAAGTGATTTTCCCTCAAATCGAACAAGTTATCCGTGAAACACTTGGCGAACAAGTGCAAATGAATCGTAAATTAGCAATTTCAGAAAGCCCCTCAGGCGGTACTGCGGAAAAAATCTTTAATATTAAAGATGTGGATGCGGATAAAAATTTATTACTTGTTCATGTACGAACTGAAAAACGTCCTCAAGATGGGTACTTCTTTAACTTCCATTATCACCTTGCAGAAGACAACTACCAGACCCACCATGCGCTTGGTGATGTATATTGGTCAAAAAACACACCACCGAAGTGGCTGTCCTAACAGCTGCCTTGGTGGTTTTTTGTTGACTTCTAAGAATTTGTAATAGGGACACTTCCCTTGGTATAGTAAGACTATAGAGTTACAGGAGGGCTAGACCATGAAACAATATTTAGATCTTTGCAAGCATGTCTTAGAGACAGGCAGCCAAAAAGGGGACCGCACTGGAACAGGTACATTAAGTGTATTCGGCTATCAGATGCGTTACGATCTTCAAAAAGGATTTCCATTAATGACTACAAAAAAAACTGCTTTCCGTTTGATCGTTTCTGAACTTCTTTGGTTTTTAAAAGGAGACACGAACGTCCGGACGTTGGTTGAAGAGAAGAATCCGATATGGGACGAGTGGGCGTTTGAGAAATGGGTCAACAGTGAAGAGTACACTGGACCGGATATGACGGACTTCGGTAGACGCGCCCCTTTGGACGAAGAATTCCGCTCAAAGTATGAAGTCGAAATGGCGCACTTTAAAAAGCGGCTGCTAGATGATTCATCTTTTGCTGAAACCTACGGGGATCTTGGTCCGGTTTATGGGAAGCAATGGCGGAGCTGGCATACAGGTTCTGCACAATCAGAAAAACAGCCGATTGACCAAATTGCGCAGCTTATTGAAGGATTGAAAAACAACCCCGATTCCAGAAGGCACATTGTGACAGCATGGAATCCTTCTGAGATAGAAGATATGGCATTGCCGCCTTGTCATGCATTGTTCCAGTTTTATGTTGCCGATGGTAAGTTGTCATGTCAACTGTATCAGCGAAGTGCAGATATTTTCATAGGAGTTCCGTTCAATATTGCGTCCTATGCACTGCTTGTACACTTAATCGCATTGGAAACAGGACTGATTCCAGGAGAATTCATCCACACATTAGGGGATGCCCATATCTACTCGAACCATATCAATCAAGTAAACGAACAATTGACGAGAGAACCTAGACCATTGCCAACATTACGTATTAACGCAGAAGGCAAATCGATTTTTGACTTAACAACTCAAGATATTGTTTTGGAAAATTATGATCCGCATCCAAAAATCAAAGCACCTATTGCTGTGTGAGGGAGGAGAAACATATGATTTCATTACTAGCTGCTCATGATGAAAACCGTGTAATCGGCGTCGATAACAAAATGCCTTGGCATATTCCCGAAGAGTTGAAGTACTTTAAGGAAAAGACGATGGGCAAAGCCATGATTATGGGACGTAAAACTTTTGAATCGATTGGAAAAGCGTTGCCTGGAAGACTGAACATCGTTCTGACGCGAGATGAAAGTTATCAAGCAGAAGGTGCCGTTGTTGTACATTCTTTGGAAGAAGCGATTGCCCGCGCAGAAAGTTTTGCTGAAGAAGTTATGATCATCGGTGGTGCTCAGGTCTTTGAGATGGCCATGCCATACGCGGACCGACTATATACAACCGTTATCCGTCATGCGTACAAAGGAGATACTTTCTTTCCTGAGTATGACAGAGGTTGGAAACTAGTTGCCCAAACAGAGGATCACCATACAAAAGACGGCTTGGCTTATTCCTATCATATTTACGAAAGAGAAGATGCAGCATAAAAAAGACAGCCGATGATTATCGGCTGTCCTTATTCTATAAGAAAAACAATATACTGAAGTACATGGAAGCGCTGCCGGCGAGTACAAACAAATGCCAAATCGCATGGTTGTAAGGTAACTTTCGCCAAGCATAGACTAGAGCACCAAGTGTATACAACATGCCGCCTACTATGAGCAGGGCAATACCAGTTCCAGTTAGTGAAGCGTATAATGGTTTTATAGCAATAACGATCAGCCAGCCCATGACAACGTACAGGATAAGCGACACGACTTCAAATCGATGAATGAAAAAAACTTTAAACAATGTCCCAAACAATGTGAGACCCCATACAATTCCGAATAACGACCAACCAAGAGCACCACCTATGCCTAACAGTACAAACGGGGTATATGTACCAGCGATGAGAAAATATATTGCGGAATGGTCGAAAATTGAAAATAGCTTTTTATATTTCCACGGAACACTGTGAAGTAATGTGCTCATTAAGTAGAGCATAATCATCGAGGCCCCAAAGATAATATAACTGACGAGCGCTAGCGTGCTATCTTGCTTTAACCCTTTTAAAATGAGTAACACAAGTGCGGGAATACTTAACAGCAATCCAAAGCCGTGTGTAATGGCATTCCACCGTTCTTCATTTTGAGTTTTATAGTCAAATGCGCTAGTCATAAGGAAAGCCTCCTTTTTTACACATTATACTGAAATAGAAACATAGTTTCCACTGACAGAGGAGAGAATGGAATGAGCAAAATTAAAGTTGTGACAGATTCTACAGCGGATCTTACAAAAGAAGAAATTGAAGAGTATGGAATTACAATCGTTCCGCTATCTATACATATTGATGGGGAGGTTTATACCGACTTAGTCGATATTCAACCTGTAGAATTTTTAGAAAAAATGGCTGTTTCACATGAGCTCCCTAAAAGTTCTCAGCCATCAGCAGGCACTTTTTCTCAAGTTTATGATGAACTAGGGAAAGATGGCAGCGAAGTGATTTCCATCCATATGACAGGTGGAATGAGCGGTACTGTGAAGTCTGCGGAAGCCGCAGCAGATATGACAGATACAGTTGTTACAGTATTAGACTCCAGATACATTTCACATGCATTAACATTCCAAGTGATTGAAGCGGCGAAAATGGCGAAACAAGGAAAAACGATGTCAGAAATTGTTGAACATGTAGAGGATGTCCGGAAGAAGACCATGCTTTTTGTAGTAGTAGACAAATTAGATAACCTCGTAAAGGGCGGTCGAATCGGCAAAGGTAAAGCGATTTTAGGCTCGTTATTGAATATAAAACCAATTGCCTCCTTACAAGATGGTGTCTATACACCAGTTGGGAAGGCCCGCAGCCATAAGCAAGTTGCAGCTCAGTTATTTTCTTCGTTTAAAGAAGATACAGCAGGGAAAATAGTTAAAGGTGTAGGTATTTCTCATGCTCATGGGCTCGCGATGGCCGATCCATTAAAAAGGTTGATTGAAGAAAGTGGGATTACTGATATTCGTTTTTCATTTACTTCTCCAGTCGTTAGCACACATACCGGAGAAGGTGCAATTGGCTTCATGTATTATACAGAGTAATTATAAACAGCCAATAGCTGCTATTAATTATAAAACAGATGCATAAATTAATGGAAATGGGGAAAATGAAATAATGGGAAGAAGAGCATGGGTGGTTTTTCTCGCCTTCTCATTGGTATTGACAGGATGTGATCAAGTGTTCAGAAATAACGCAGAACCTTTTACTGAAAGAAGAGATGTACAATTTAATGATTGGGAAGTTCCTCCTGACTTTTTGCCGATGAATTTACATGTTGTTGGACTAGGGGATTCCTTGACACAAGGGGTAGGAGACGAACTTAAAAAAGGTGGTTATTTTGAGCGAGTGGCTTCAGATCTGACTGAATGGGAAGGAATTTCTTTCGTAGAAACTGAAAACCTAGCAAAACGCGGACGACGAAGTGATCAGCTTGTTAAACAGTTGGAAGAACCAGAGATACAGGCGTCTATAAAAGATGCAGATCTTATTTTCATGACAATTGGCGGAAATGACATTATGAAAGTTTTAAAAGCCAATCTCTTTAAGCTGAAAACTGAGCCGTTCTACAAAGAACTAGATGGTTATGAAAAACGGCTTAACGAAATTTTTGGAACCGTACGAGCGCTGAATCCAGATGCACCCATCGTAATGTCGGGACTTTATAATCCAATGCTGATTATTACAGATGAAGTGAAAGAGTTTGAAACGATTATCACAGATTGGAATCAGGCGATTGAAACAACAGTTGCGCTTGACGGGAATAGCTGTTTTGTTCCAGTTAAAGATTTGTTTGAAGAAAATGCGAATGTCGTCTATCATACAGACTTTTTCCATCCAAATGCACAAGGTTATGATTTAATGGAAGAACGGTACTTGAAATACTTGGAAGCTTGCGGAATGCCGGAAATTCTCCAAGGTGAATTGGATAGGTAGGAGATGATTGTTTGAACGGATGGAAAATAGCTTTTTTTACATTATCAGGATTGGTAGCGGCTGGATTTGCCGGAGTTCTATTTCTCGTTGGTTCATCCGGGAATTCCCAGCCTCTGCCGTCAACTGAAGTGATCGAGGCTGGGGATGCTAATATCCTCACAGTGCGCACTACTAAGAAAGACTTTGAGGGAATCGCAAACACGTATATTCGTGAAGCGATGAAAGGTGAAAAGCTGCCCGTACAAATGAAAGTGAAAGATGATGTAATCCTTTATTCTGAACTAACCGTGTTTTCTTTCACGCTTCCAGTAGTCATGCACTTTGATCCGATAGTTAGAGAAGATGGCAATTTAATACTAAAACAATCTTCGATGGAGTTAGGACAGCTGAATATCCCCCCATCTACTGTATTGAAAGTATTACGTGATTCAGTTAAATTGCCTTCATGGATGATTGTGAGACCTAAGGAAGAAGAACTCTTTATCGATTTATCAAAAGTTCCAGTGTCAAAAGATGTATCGGTACGTGCAAAGTCGTTCAACCTAGATAAGGACGAAATCTTACTTGAAGTATCCATCTTAAAAAAATAAGGAGTGGGGTACATATGAAGCAATATGCTACATTTGCAGGAGGATGTTTTTGGTGCATGGTGAAGCCGTTTGATAAGTACGAGGGTGTGCATTCCGTCGTATCTGGATATACAGGCGGCGATGTGCCAAACCCGTCGTATGAGCTAGTGTGTTCTGAAACAACGGGACATCGTGAAGCTGTTCAAATTGAATTCGACGATGAAGTCATTTCTTATAGAGAATTGCTGGATATTTTTTGGCGTCAAATTGACCCAACAGATAGCGGAGGGCAATTCTTTGATAGAGGTGAATCCTACCAAACAGCAATTTATTACCATAGTCCGGAACAACAACAAGAAGCAGAAAAAAACAAAATGGAATTAGAGGCTTCTCAGAAATTCAACAAACCAATCGCTACTGAAATATTACCTGCCAAACCGTTTTATTTGGCAGAAGAAGGACATCAGGATTATTATAAGAAAAACCCAGGACATTATAAGCGTTATTCCGTTGGGTCTGGACGAGAACGATTTAAATCAGAGAATTGGAGTGAGTAATCATGAAAGAGGATTTGAAAAATCGCTTAACTGAAATGCAGTACCACGTAACTCAAGAAAAAGGTACAGAGCCTCCATTTCGTAACGAATTTGATAACCATTACGAAGATGGTGTATACGTAGATGTTGTATCTGGTGAACCGTTGTTTAGTTCAAAAGATAAGTACGATGCTGGATGCGGATGGCCAAGCTTCACAAAACCGATTGAAAAAGAGGAAGTTACTGAGCATTTTGACACAACACACGGAATGCGAAGAACAGAAGTGCGGAGCAAAACTGCAGATTCCCATTTAGGACATGTCTTTCCGGATGGTCCAGGTGAAGCAGGAACACGTTATTGCATCAACTCCGCTGCACTAAGGTTTGTACCCGTAGAAAAGTTTGAGGAAGAAGGATTAAGTGCTTATAAAGCACAATTCCAGTGACCTAGGAAGGGGGACCGCGGATGGATCGCTCTTTTTATCAGTTTGCATTATCCTACCGTGGCGGCGAAAAAAATGATCCGCACAGTGTGTTTGCTGAGACGATGTTTAAAGATCTTAGTTTTCCAAAGGATGAACGATCATTTGATACGTTGTCACGCTATATTGAAGAAAAAGCAGATCCTTTAATGTCATCTATTCTATTTGATGAATTGTATCGGCATTACGAGGATCGTTTCCTATAAACAGGCGATGGTTTCGTTGCAAACCCGCCTGTTTAATTGTATGATTAGAAAAGAAATCGAGAAAAAGAGGTGCTTGTAGAGATGAGTATACATATCAATGCGAAAAAAGGCGATGTCGCCGATACGATCCTACTTCCGGGAGATCCTCTCCGCGCGAAGTATATTGCAGAAACATTTTTAGAAGATGTTGTTCAATACAACGAAGTACGTAACATGTTCGGTTATACTGGAACTTATAAAGGGCATCGTATTTCAGTTCAAGGAACTGGAATGGGCGTTCCTTCAATTTCTATCTATACGACTGAACTTATGCAAGAATTTGGTGTAAAGAAACTTATACGCGTTGGAACTTGTGGAGCTATCCAAAAAGACGTGAAAGTGCGTGACGTAATTCTTGCACAAAGTGCAACGACGAACTCCCCTATTAACCGTACATTCTTCAACGACGTTGATTATGCACCTACTGCAAACTTTGACTTGCTGTTGAAAGCGTATAACGCTGGTAAAGAAAAGGGTCTTCATCTACAAGTAGGAAATGTCTTCACTGAAGATTTCTTCTATAACGAACACGCAGAACATGAGAAGCTAGCATCGTATGGAGTTCTTGCAGTTGAAATGGAAACTGCTGCTTTGTATACACTTGCTGCAAAACATGATTGCCAGGCACTTTCTGTATTAACTGTTAGTGATCATATCTTGACTGGTGAAGCAACAACATCTGAGGAACGCCAAACTACATTCAACGAAATGATTGAAGTAGCTTTAGAGGCTGCCATTCAGGAATAATAACGATTTAGGGCCGCCACCTAATTAGCGGCCCTTTTTCGACTATCTACGTAATACGAAGCAGAAAGTGGGATCGCGAATGGACGAAAATGAACAAAATGGGCAAAATCGTTCACCAGAACCTGAACGTCAGCCTTCACACAATCGATATTTTAGAATAAAGCCTTTCTCATTCGTCATGCTGATTTTCACATTAGTCATTCTTACAGCTGGAATTACTTTTTTTGCACTCACGTTTGGTGATGACAAAGTCGTCGAAGTCGTAAGCCCGCAAAAAACAGAACGTCAAGAATTCCAAAAGTTATATGATGCTTATGATGAAATTAAGAAAAATTACTTTGAAGACATCGACGATAAAGCTGTATTAGACGGAGCAATAAATGGTATGGTCGACTCCTTGGATGACCCATACTCCGATTATTTGAATACGGAAGAAACTGAAAATCTAATGGAGAATATCTCTTCTAGTTTCCAAGGAATCGGAGCAGAGATTCAAGAAGCGGATGGTTATATTAAAGTAGTTTCTCCTATTAAAAATTCACCAGCTGAAAAAGAAGGCCTATTGCCAAACGACTTGATTCAAGAAGTGGATGGCAAGAGCATTCAAGGAATGTCTTCTTCCGAAGCAGTTATGCTGATTCGCGGCGAAAAGGGGACGACTGTCACGTTGACAATTAAGCGTGGAGAAAAAGCCGAACCTTTCCAAGTGAAGATTAAGCGTGACGATATTCCAATAGAAACTGTTTATGCTGAAATGCTGGATGGCGGTATTGCCCACATCCGAATGACTACTTTCTCCGAGCATACTTACGACGAGTTATTAACGGCATTGGATGATATGGAAGCTAAAGGCATGAAAGGACTCGTATTGGATGTTCGTCAAAATCCAGGCGGTGTACTTGACGGCGCGATGAAAATCTCTGACCTCTTTGTTGAAAAAGGGAAAACAGTTCTTCAAACTGAAGAAAAAGGGAAAAAAGCGATTCTCTATCCGGCTTCAGGCGGTAGAAAAGTTGAAGTACCTGTTGCTCTAGTAGTGGATGATGGCAGTGCTTCTGCTTCAGAAATCCTTGCTGGCGCATTAAAAGAGTCTTCAGATATCCCAATTGTCGGTATTAAGACATTTGGTAAAGGCACCGTTCAATCACCTAAAGACTTAAAAGATGGTTCCAATCTGAAGATTACAACTGCAAAATGGTTAACACCGGACGGTAACTGGATCCACAAAAAAGGAATTGAACCGGACGTGAAAGTCGATTATCCATCCTATGCAATGCTTCCGTTTTTAGATCCTTCAGAAGAGCTTAAAGATGGAAACGTATCCTCAAATACTCAACCTGCGAAAGAAATGTTAAAAGCAGTCGGGTATGATCCAGGTAAAATCGATGGTCTTTACGACGAAAAAACAATCGAAGCCGTAAAAAAACTTCAAAAAGATCTCAAGCTTGAAGAAACTGGAGTTCTTACTGGAGATACAACTATCGGACTTATGAACAAACTGCGTGAAAAAATCGAAAAAGACGATCCGCAACTGTTAAAAGCTAAAGAAGTTGTGCTCGAAAAAATCGGTAAGTGAGCAGAAGGCGCCCAATCCAACCGGATTGGGCGCCTTCTCTACTAAGGAGGATTTAAATGATTGATGTCTATCTATATAGTGGGTTTTTAGGAAGTGGAAAAACATCACTGTTGCTGCATACCATTGCCCAACTAAAAGCAGCTGGAAAGAAACCTGCTGTCTTGATGAATGAATTTGGAGAACTGCCTATTGATTCAGATACTGTTACAGAGTCAGGTGACGTCCCGTTAAAAGAGTTATTAAGTGGATGTATTTGTTGCACAGGTTCTGAGAAAACAGAGGCCCAGTTGCAGGCGCTGCTAGAAGATTACGATGATATCGACGTCATCTTAATCGAAACGACAGGCGCTGCACACCCTGTTGAGGCACTAGACGCTGTTTATTCACCATTCTTTGCGGATCGCCTCCAAGTTAAAGGGATCGTCACCGTGGCGGATGCATTGCGTTTCGTTCACCGTGAGGAGCTATCACCGAGGATTCATGCCTTGTTGTTGGAGCAAATTAGACATGCCCATGTTATTGCATTAAATAAAAGTGATCTGGTGACGGACTCTCAATTAGCTACGATCTCCATGGAACTTGCCAATCTGAATCCATCAGCTCCAATTGTCCAAACGGTTCAAGGTAAATTAGATTTTTCTTTTATTGAAAAAACATTATCCCAGGAAAAAGCGGCCCAACAGCCAATCATATCGGGTAAACATTTGCCTCTTTCATCGAAAGTCATTTCCTTTTCCCGGCCTGTTCAGCAAGAAGAAGTGGAGGAGTGGACGAAGTCGTTACCCGATACAGTCTATCGAATGAAGGGATACATTCCAATTGTAGGTGTTAAGAACCCCATGCTGTTCCAGTACGCGTATGGGATGGTCAATTGGATGCCTGAGTATGTCAAGATGCCTGAAAGACTTGTAATGATCGGTGAGGGTATCGGAGAGATTGAATGGAAAGACTGATAGCTCCAATTGATAGGGGTGTCAAGCCGTTTTTGTTTCCAATAATCTATCCCGTATCCATAGATATCCAGTCAAACGTTTTTTAGCTCTTATAGCAAAAGGTTAGATACGAGAAGTGGTGAACTATCCAAACTTTTCCGGTTTTTCTTTCGCCCCCTTCATATATGATAGTTTCGAAGGGGGGCGAACAAGATGAAAAAATCGATGTCAGTCATCTTACTTGGTTCGGCACTCATATTGCCAACCGCTAGCCACGCAGAGGCATCCACATTTGACTCTGTTCAAACAAAAACAGCAGTACGAACAATTACGGTTGAGAGTAACTTACATAATCTCTCGGCACAGCTTCCAAATAACCAAGAGGAGTTACAAGCTTCATATAGTGAGTTTTACAAATGGTTTATGAGTCACTATGTAAAACCTCAAGAAAAACCAGTACAAAAACCAGAACAAAAACCAGATACACCAGTAGAGAAACCAGACCCAACGCCAACACCTGAGGAGAAACCTGCAAAGCCGATCGAAAAACCGACACCGCCAGCTACTCAAACACCGGCGCCAACTCCTCAGCCAGAGCAAAAACCGGATGTAACACCAGTTCCAACGCCGCCAGCTAAACCGGCACCACAAGAAAAGCCGGATCAGCCAGCGGACCAAGGACAAGTATCTGCAAGTGAAATTGAACAAGCAGTTTTTACACTTACGAATGCAGAGCGTCAAAAAGCAGGTTTGAATCCTCTTAAAATGGATGCTAAATTAATGCAAAGCGCTCGTCAAAAATCAGCAGATATGGCATCTAAGAATTACTTTTCTCACACGAGCCCAACATACGGTTCTCCGTTTGACCAGATGAAAGCGAATGGAATCACATATCGTGCAGCTGCGGAAAACATCGCAATGGGACAAAGAAGTGCTGAAGAAGTTGTAAAAGGATGGATGAATTCACCAGGACATCGTGAGAACATCTTAACACCAGGATTTACGCATATTGGTATCGGTTATGATGCCAATGGAAAGTATTGGACACAACAGTTCATTCAAAAATAAGAAAAAACGCCAACTTTGTGATGAATACAAAGTTGGCATTTTTTTATAGAAGTTCTCGTTCAATTCTTTTTTGGACAGCACGCAATCTAAAGCTTAACGTGATTGCACCAATAGTTAAACCGGCGATCAGTCCGATCCAATAACCAAACGGACCTAAATTCGTAAACGTTGCTGTTAAATAGCCGATTGGCAAACCAATCACCCATAACGATAGAAATCCTACAATAAAAGTAGTATTGACGTCTTTATATCCGCGTAAAGCACCCTGGATGGGAGCTTGAACTGCGTCAGATAACTGAAATAGTGCGCCAAATATAAAGAACTGTGAAGCGAGTACGATTATCGCTGGATCTACTGTGTAGAGACTCGCGATAGGTTCTCTAAATACGAGCAGGACAACAATTGCAACGACACTAAAACCAATTGCAAATAGGATACCGAGCCTACTATACTGCTTCGCATCACTGGACAGATTCGCACCTATTGATTGACCAACTAGAATTGTCGCCCCCATAGAAATGCTTAAAGGAATCATGTACATAAGCGAAGTGAAGTTCAGCGCAACTTGGTGTGCTGAAATGGTTTCAGTCGAATAAGAACTCATCAGAAGCGTCACAACTGAAAAAATACTAGTCTCAATGAAAATCGACATGCCAATTGGAACACCGATGAACAAAGTCTCTTTCCAATATGTCCAGCGCGGGAGCTGCCAATGCCTCAGCAATTCGTATTGCCGATAAGGTTTACCTGAAAGTGCAACTGCTGCCGCAATTCCAAATACAATCCAATAAGTGAAACCTGACGCATATCCGGCACCAGCGCCGCCAAGTTCAGGGAAGCCGAAATGACCGTAAATCAATAAATAATTCAGCAAGATATTAATAGGAGCTGATATCAGAATGATGAACATAGACACTCGTGTGGAACCGAGCGCGTCGAAGAAAGATCTCAGCACCGTATACGCAAATAATGGTGCTAATCCGACACTCATCCCTTTTAAGTAGTCAATCGACACTGCCCGTACAGGCGCTTCCAATGACATGGAGCGGATAATCGGGAAGAAGATGAAGAGTATCAAGGCAAAAACAACCGCAGCTAATGCGATCGAGACATAGATTCCCTGTTGGACAGAAGGTCTGACCTCTGCTTTTCTGCGTCCTCCGATATGTTGCGCAATGATTGGAGTGAGTGACATCAGAATTCCAGCTAAGCCCGTATAGACTGGCACCCAAAACGAAGAACCGATCGTTACACCTGCCAAATGGTATGTATCGTACCTCCCGGTCATAAGGATATCAAAGAAGGTCACCATATAGAGCGCTACTTGAGTGATTAAAATAGGCATAACAATTTTGACGAAACGGAATGATTTTCTTTCTGTTCGAAGAGAAGATTCCATTGATTCCCCCCCTTTTTTTCTCTCAACCCTTATTGTATCATGCTTATTTTGGTATACTAACAAATGAAACAGTTCAAATGAACTTTATTTTTAAATGAATAGAAGAGGTGAACGGCCCTTATGAAACGGCCAGTAATCGTATTGACAGGCGGGGGAACGGCAGGGCATGTTTCTGTCAATGAAGCTATTATTCCTTCGTTTTTAGAAAAAGGATATGAGATCCATTATATCGGTTCTCATGAAGGTATTGAAAGAGATTTAATCGGAACAGGTCATCCTGAGGTGACTTACCATGCAATTGATAGTGGGAAGTTAAGAAGGTACTTTTCAATGAAAAATTTCACAGATCCATTTCGTGTAGGTGCAGGGGTCTTGCAGGCATTTTCGATTTTAAGAAAGCTGAAACCTGAAATTATCTTTTCAAAAGGTGGATTTGTTTCCGTACCAGTCGTTCTTGCGGCAAAACTTGCCCGGGTGCCAGTTGTTGCACACGAATCGGATGTATCACCGGGCCTTGCAAATAAAATTGCACTTCCTTTCGTTAAACACATTTTTACAGTGTTTGAAGAAACTCTTGCATACGTGCCTGCTGAACGTTCTTCTTGCTCAGGAGCAATAATTCGCCCTGAACTGTTCGAAGGCGATTCGAAAACAGGCTTACGTATTTCGGGATTAGCAGAGGGAAAGCCAGTGGTTATCGTCATGGGCGGCAGTCAAGGATCTGCTGTGTTGAACGATGCGCTGCGCGGAAACCTGACAGAAGTTCTTAAACATTTCCAAGTCATTCATCTTTGCGGAAAAGGTAATGTGGATGAAAGTCTGGAACAAACTGACGGATATGTACAATTCGAGTACGTGACAGAAGGACTGCCGCATCTAATGGCGGCGTCTGATATTGCGTTATCAAGAGCGGGATCGAATGCGATCTTCGAATTGTTAGCAATTCGTATTCCCATGCTGCTTGTTCCGTTATCTGCTGAAAAGAGCAGGGGAGACCAGATATTGAATGCAAAGCACTTTAAAAAACTTGGATTTGCCAATGTGCTAACAGAAGAAGAGGTTACTAAAGATACACTATTGACAGGATTAGTAGAGTTATATGATGAAAAAGCAACGATAGTAAATGCTATGGAACAGACAGATGCAACAAAAAGACCGGAAGAAATGACGAACCTTATTCTTTCGTGTCGAAACTAATAGAAACTTGCTCATTCACAAAATGGACACTTGCAATTCATTATCTCTTGCAAGAGAGAGCTGCAAGGTGTAAACTAGTCCGCGGATTAAACATGTTTTTACTAGAACGAAACCCTTTCAGTTCCGGTGTTTGCATGGTAACATAGAATAGGATATAAAAATTTACGCAACATGCCTAAGGGCAAATGTGGAGGTAATAATTCATGTCGAACAGTGTTGGTTCCGAGCGTTCACCGTATGCAGCTTTTTCAGGTCCGAACCTTGGCTATGTAATGGAGATGTATGAACTTTACAAAAATGCACCAGAATCCATCGATCCGGAACTTGCCGAATTTTTTAAGCGGAACGGTGCCCCTGAAACAGGAGGAGACTTCTTCTCAAGCACAGCTACTTCAGAAGGAACTGGAGGAAATCCTGGAGATTTCCTGAAAGTACTTTCCGCATACAAACTAATGGATGCGATTCGGGCATATGGACACTTAAACGCTGATATTTACCCGCTGAATGACCGTCCTAAAGATGCGACGCGAATTGAGCTTTCAGCTTACGGTCTCTCTGAACGTGATCTAGAAGCGATGCCAGCATCGTTATTTTTAACGGAAGTTCCAGCTCAAGTGGAAAATGCACTCGATGCAGTGAACTATTTGAAATCACTTTATACAGGTAAAATCGCTTATGAATTCGCTCATTTGATTGAAGAAGAGGAGAAGCAGTGGATTCAAAATAGTATTGAATCTGGTCAATTAGCTGTTTCACTTTCTGCAGATGACAAAAAGCAGCTGTTAGACCGTTTAACTAGAATTGAAGGATTCGAGAAGTTCATCCACAGAACGTTTGTTGGAGCGAAACGATTCTCAATTGAAGGTCTAGATACACTAGTCGTCTTCCTGGATGAATTAGTTCGCCGTTCAGAAGAGGCAAAAACGAAGAAAATGTTGATCGGAATGGCCCACAGGGGACGATTAAACGTACTCACACATATTTTGAACAAACCATACGAAATGATGTTTGCAGAATTTGCAGGCGTACCTTCAGAACCATTCTTACCTGAAGATGGATCAGTTGAAGTAACACGCGGTTGGTTTGGTGATGTGAAGTATCACCTTGGGGCACTCTATAAAGGTCAAACGGGTATGGATCGCTTTTTAGCTTATAACCCATCTCATTTAGAAGTCGTGAATCCAGTTATCGCCGGTCAAACTCGTGCAGCACAAGAGAATACAGACCACCCTGGAATTCCTGTTCAAGACACGAATGCTGCTTATGCAGTCATGGTACACGGGGATGCGGCTTTCCCTGGAGAAGGAATCACGCAAGAAACATTTAACTTCAGTCGTGTCCGTGGTTTCCAAACGGGTGGGTCGATTCACGTGATTGCCAACAACATGATTGGTTTCACTACTGAGTATTTTGATTCCCGTTCTACCCATTATTCATCTGATATGGCTAAAGGATTTGAAGTTCCGATCGTGCACGTGAATGCAGACAGCCCTGAAGCAGTAATTGGCGCAGCATTATTTGCATTCAACTATCGTCAAAAATTTGGCAAAGACATTCTTATCGATCTAATCGGCTACCGCCGTTATGGTCATAACGAAATGGATGAGCCAATGGTAACCAATCCAATGATGTATCATGATGTACACAATCATCCAACAGCACGCCAATTATATGGTGAATCATTGGTAAACGAAGGAATCTTAACAGCTGCTGAAGTTGAATCGTTAGATGCAGATGTGTTCGCAGAAATGCAGCGTGCACATGACAAAGTTAAAGAGTCTTCTGCAGATGCATCAACGCCATCAAACGCAACTCCTGAGGCAGTTCTTAAAGGATATCCGCGTGACTTGCAAACGGGAGTTTCTGAAGAGCGTCTGCGCCGCATGAACGAGGAATTACTTTCCTATCCAGAGAGTTTCCATGTGTTTGGCAAACTGGATCGTATTTTGAAACGCCGCCAAGATCCTTTTAACGGAAAAGGCAAAATTGATTGGGCACATGCAGAACAGCTTGCATTTGGTTCAATTCTTCAAGATGGTAAGCCGATTCGTATGTCAGGTCAAGATATCCAGCGTGGTACGTTTGCACATCGTCATTTAGTGTTGCACGATGAAAAATCAGGTGAAGAGTTTGTTCCGCTACATCATATTAGTGATTCAAATGCTTCCTTCGTTGCGTACAACAGCCCATTGACTGAAGCAGGAGTTGTTGGCTTCGAATTCGGCTACAACTTGGAAGAAGAGAAAACAGTCACGGTATGGGAAGCGCAATATGGAGACTTTTCAAATATGGCACAGGTCATGTATGACCAATTCA
The DNA here is from genome assembly GCF_033253705.1 of Sporosarcina aquimarina. Classification (GTDB taxonomy): domain Bacteria; phylum Bacillota; class Bacilli; order Bacillales_A; family Planococcaceae; genus Sporosarcina; species Sporosarcina aquimarina. Next base: position 140,144 of record NZ_JAUBDH010000003.1, on the reverse strand, counting down.
TTTCTTCTAGTAATGCGAAATGGGGCCAACAATCCGGACTGATCATGATGTTGCCACACGGTTATGAAGGGCAAGGTCCAGAACACTCGAGCAGCAGAATCGAACGCTATTTACAATTATGTGCTGAAAACAACTGGACAGTAACTAATATTTCGAGCGCAGCGAACTACTTCCACGTTCTTCGCAGACAAGCTGCCATCCTAGGGGATGAAGCTGAGCGTCCGCTTGTTATCGCAACACCAAAATCATTATTGAGACACCCACTCGTAGGTGCTGATCTAAAAGATCTTACAGAAGGTCACTTTGAAACTGTACTTGAAGAACCAAATACAGGTAAAAAAGTAGAAAGCGTCAAAAAAGTGATTATGACGAGCGGTAAAATGGCGATTGACCTTGCTGAGAAAGTTAAAGATGGTGAAGGCTTTGATCACTTACACATTGCTCGCGTCGAGCAGCTGTATCCATTCCCATCTGACAAACTTGAAGAAATCATTAAACGTTTCCCGAACGCAGAAGAAATTGTCTGGGTTCAAGAGGAACCGAAGAATATGGGATCTTGGATATTTGCACGTCAATACTTAAACGAGATTTCTCAAGGTCTGCAAGTAAATTATGTAGGCCGTATCCATCGCGCAAGCCCTTCAGAAGGAAATGGCACGATGCATAAATTAGAACAACAGCGTATTATTGACGAAGCACTAAAAAACTAAAGACACACTCATAATGACGATTGAACGATATTAGAGGAGGAAATTATTGTGGCAGAGATCCGAGTACCTGAACTAGCAGAATCGATTACAGAAGGAACCATTGCAAAATGGCTTAAACAACCTGGTGAAACAGTAGACAAAGGTGAATTCATCGTTGAACTTGAGACTGACAAAGTAAACGTAGAGGTAATTTCAGAAGAAGCTGGAACTGTACAAGAACTTATGGCAGCTGAAGGCGATACAGTTGAAGTTGGCCAAGTAATCGCAATCGTGGGAGCGGGTTCAGGTGCACCAGCACAGCAGCCAGCTGCTCCTGCTGAACCGGCAGCACAACAACCAGCACAATCGGCAGCGCCAGTAGCAGCGCAAGCAGCACCTGCTGAAGAAGCGGTATCTGGAGACCGTACGATTGCAAGTCCTGCAGCACGTAAACTTGCTCGTGAAAAGGGAATTGACTTAGCTGAGATTACACCTGTAGATCCTATGGGACGCGTGCGCGTACACGACGTGGAAGCACATGGAACTGCTCCTAAATCACAGCCAGCAGCACCAGCAGCACCTAAACAAGAAGCAAAAGTTGACGATGGTCGCGTAGAACGCGTGAAAATGAGCCGTCGTCGTCAAACAATTGCTAAACGTTTGCTAGAAGTGAAACAAAACACGGCGATGCTGACTACTTTCAATGAAATTGACATGACGAATGTTATGGAACTTCGTAAGCGCAAAAAAGATGAGTTCTTCGATAAGAACGACGTGCGTCTTGGCTTCATGTCATTCTTCACTAAAGCGGTTGTAGCTGCTCTTAAGAAATATCCTAAAGTCAATTCAGAGCTTGATGGCGATGATTTGATCATGAAAAACTATTTTGATATCGGTATTGCTGTTTCAACAGACGGCGGACTTGTTGTACCAAACGTTGTCGATGCAGATCGTAAGAACTTTGCGGAAATCGAAGCAACAATTGGAGAACTTGCGAAAAAAGCACGTGACAACAAGTTGACACTTGCAGATATGTCAGGCGGTTCTTTCACAATCACAAACGGCGGTGTATTCGGTTCACTACTATCTACACCGATTTTGAACGGTACTCAAGTAGGTATTCTTGGAATGCACACAATCCAGAAACGCCCAATCGCCGTTGGAAACAACGTTGAAATTCGTCCAATGATGTATGTGGCACTTTCATATGACCACCGTGTTATTGACGGTAAAGATTCAGTTGGTTTCTTGAAGATGATCAAAGAATTGATCGAAAATCCAGAAGACCTTCTTCTTGGATCATAATAGATTGAGTTAATCGTCCGCTAGTTGCGGACGATTGGTTTTCTAACACTTTGGAATGGAAAGGCGGGACTCTGTCATGTCATCGTTTAAAGATTGGCTTCAAGCTCCGGCAATCCGGCAAGTCGTATGTAAGCATGCAGATGCTGAAAAATATTTGGTCACCAATGTACTTACACCAGGTAAAACATATGATGTAAAAAACGAAACAGAAGAATTTCTGTTCGTCGTTGACAACACAGGTAAAGTCGGCGGATATTATAAAACTTATTTCGAGTGAATTGCTAGTCTTAACAAACTAGTGAACTACAAAACGGCCTGATGCTAACTTTCGCATCAGGCCGTTTTGTTTAGAGAGGGGTACTAATGATGAATGCACTTATTGAAAAAGTTCAAGCTAGACGTCTCGGTCGATTATATACAACAGAAGAACAGCTCCTAATTCAAGAAGGAGGATATGTAAGTCCTTCTGAACATTTGTTTGAAGATGTATTAATCGGTATTTCCTTGCAAAAGCCGATATTGCTCAAAGGACCGTCAGGCAGTGGGAAAACTCGTCTCGCCCAAAGTATCTCAGCACTATTTCATCAGCCTATGCAAAGTGTGAACTGCTCTGTAGATTTAGATGCTGAAGCATTACTTGGATTTAAGACAATCGTCACGAAAGAAGGGCAAAGTATCATAGATTTTGTAGATGGTCCCGTTGTGACAGCTATGAAAAAAGGACATATTCTATATATCGATGAAATCAATATGGCCAAGCCCGAAACGTTGCCGATTCTGCATAGCATTTTGGATCACCGCAGAATGTTGACAAATCCATTTACGGGGGAAGTTATCCAAGCACATGAAGACTTTTCCGTGGTCTCGGCTATTAACGAAGGTTATATCGGAACATCGCCGATGAACGAGGCACTTAAGAACCGTTTCATCTCGTTCTCCATACCTTATCTCGAAGCAGAGCAACTTCGAGAGGTTTTAGTGAACACAGTACGGGAAGCAAATTCATCTGTTTTGGATACAATTATGCACTTAGCCAATGACCTTAGAAAACAAGCGACGAACGGATTATTAGCGGATGAGGCTGCATCCGTCCGCAGTCTGATCGATGCCTTGCAGTTGTCTGTGCACATGCCAGTAGAAAGAGCAGTATCTTATGCAATTGCAGAACTGTTGGAAGATAAGATGGAGCGGGACCTGGTGAACGAATTGACAGCTACTTGGGTGAAATGAGGGATTGAGATGGATAAAGTCAACCGCTTCATACAATTCAATGACGAATCCGTTGAAACGCGCAAATTGCTTTTATATGAACGAATTGCGCAAGCGCTATCGAATACCCCTTATATGAAAGTCACAGAGCGTCAATTGATTGAATACCAACCGAAAGAAGCGACGCTTGCTATCAGTGTGTTTTGGAGACATCGCACTGAAGAAGTGACCAATTTAGGCCGTCTTTCGGATATCTATCTCCTTTCTGCCGGATTTTATCGTCAATTTGACTTAACAGCATGGCGCACCTTTACTACTGATATTAAGCCGCATTCTTATCCAAAATTAGCCAGGCAGCTGCTGATGCTTCTCGAAGAATTCCGAATGATGGAATCTATCCAGAAGAGTAGAGCAGGTACACAGCGTGCATTTAAAGTGCGGCGGGATATCTATGCGGAGTTCCATAGGGATCGGCTTCTATCAAATGCACAACGGGGGTTTCTTGCGGACGCACTCATTAATCAATTATATTTAGACATTCATATAGGAATGACCTCTTCGCCTCATGACGTATTTGACCGGCTGCCTATAGACCGGGTTCGTCAAGTTGCACAACGGATCTTTGAAACGGAAACGACTTCACAAAGTGCTTCTTTAGCTTTTCAAATCATAGCTCTCGTTGAAGAGTTTTTAACAGGCGATATCGTTCTCCCGCTTTACACTTTTGGTGAAGCATTTGAAGATGGGAAACCGATGAAACAGTCTTCAAAAGCGATGGAAAGTGAAGAACAGGGAGAATCAGATGTCAAAGAAACGATTGAAGAAGAATTCCGCACATGGCATCGTGAAACTGAAGAGGAAAAAGGCATGCATCTGGAATTCGACTTACAACACGGAACTGAAGGAGCTTCTGATGCTTCAGATTCCAAACCGGGTAATGAAGATGCGGAAGTTCAGTCATTCGGAACGGGACGCTCAGAGGGAAACGAAAAAGAAATTGGAGCGCAACCTGAAATAGAGCAGCAGCAAGACCAGTCAGTTGAGCCAACTTTACAAGCAGGATCTGATTATGGTCATGCGCATACTCAAGTTACGTTTAAAGTCATGGAAGTGGCGAATAAGACGGACACCTCATCTTTATCAACACTTTCCGCGTGGCGGATCAATCATTTACCTATTGTTCGAGCTCTTGTGACAGAAATGAAAAAACGTCTGGAACGAAAAAGACAATACAAACGTGAAAATTTAACAAAAGGGAGATTGTCATCAAAGTTAACAACAATGTTGACAGACGAACGGCCTAAACCGTTTTACAGAAAACAGGCACCTTCACCAGAGTTGGATGCTGTGTTTGGATTGCTGGTGGACGGTTCTGCATCGATGATTGACAAACTAGCAGAAACGAAAGAAGCGGTCGTGCTGTTTCATGATGTTTTGCGAGAACTGAATGTGACTCACGAAATTGCCTCGTATTATGAAGACACATTTGAAGCATCCAAAGAGCAGCAGCCCAACTTCTTTGAAGTGATGCATTCGTTCGATGAAAACCGTGTAGACAGTGGCCCTGCTATTATGAATTTCGAAGCACACGAGGACAACCGGGATGGATTTGCTATTCGGTGGATGGCCAATCAATTAGGAAATCGACCAGAACATCATAAGTTTCTGCTTGTATTTTCTGATGGGGAGCCTTCTGCATTCGGATATGATCGAAATGGCATAATTGATACGGCAGAAGCTGTTTGGGAAACGGAGAAACGAGGAATTTCTGTCGTTCATTTGTTTTTGTCTTCACAACAGCCGACGGAAGACCAAAGAGAATTGTTTGCCACGATGTTTGGCAACAAAACAGCTTCATCGGACTCAGTAGAAGAATTCGCAAGTCAAACGCTTCGTATACTTAGGAAGCTGCTAGCAATCGCAGTTCAATAAAAAACACAAAACCTCCCTTATAATGGGCGGTTTTGTGTTTTTTCATGAATATTTAAAAGCCGTTGTTTCAGTTCTTCTTCCATTCTGCCAATCTCACGCTCTGCCTCTTTACGTTTCACTCGGCCATCAGCTTGGATAACAAGTGTTTCTTCAATCGTTTGAATAAGGTTTTCTTGAGTCTTTTTAAGTGTATCGATTTCAATAATTCCGCGTTCGTTTTCTTTAGCAGTTTCAATTGAATTCAACTTCAGCATTTCTGAATTACGAAGCAGTAAATCATTTGTTGTCTTAGTAACCAGTCGCTGGGACTCAACAGCCTTCTTTTGTCGATTAAGTGTTAACGCAATCGCAATTTGGTTTTTCCACAAAGGAATAGAAGTCATAATCGATGATTGGATTTTTTCAGCAAGTGTCTGGTTCGTCTGTTGAATCATCCGAATCTGAGGGGCGCTTTGTATGGTAAGCTGACGGGAAAGCTGCAAATCATAAAGTCGTTTTTCTAAACGATCTAAGAACTGACTCATATCATTGACTTCTTGAATCGCCATTTGATCATTCGCAGCCTGTGCTTCAGCGCGCATTTGCGGGATTGTGATAGTAGCGAGTTCATCCCGTTTTAACTCTGCAGCAGCAATGTACACATTAAGAGCTTGGAAATACGTCTTGTTTTGCTCGTATAAGTTATCAAGCATGTGCACGTCCTCGATTAAGCCTCGTTTAGAGTGTTCCAGCTGAACCCCAATCCGGTCAATTTGAGTGCTTAGCTTCTGGTATTTGGTCATCATTTCTTGAATGGAACGAGAAGCTTTGTTAAAGAGACGGCTCAAACCTGTCTTTTTCTTTTCTGACAAATCATCTGGATCGATTTCGGATAACTTGCTCATCAAATCATTTAAGACGTCGCCAACAGGACCGATGTCTTTACTTTGGACATGATCCAGCATCTTATGGGAGAAATTTGACAGTTCGTTTTGTGCGTTAGCACCGTATGTCAAAATAGCTTCATAATCTCCAACGGGAATTTGTTCTGCAAGTTCTCTGGCTTTTTGTTGCTCTTCAACTGTAAGACGATCCAATAATTGAACGGACGCTGTATCTTTAGCTTGCTCCGTTTGCATTTCTTTAGGCAGCATGGGTTCACTTTTGTCGAAAGGACTGCTTAGTAAATCATCAATTGACTTCATATCATTATTCATTGGCTTGTTTTCGGTCATCAAGTGGTTCCTCCTTCGAGTTCAGTAACTTTTTCTTTCTAGCCATCGTCACGTCAACGTAATCAAGCTCCATCTGTAAGGCCGCAAGATCAGTGGAAAGGGCATCCTGCAGATCGCTTTCTAATTGCTGGGTGACGTCAGTGATGGTTTCTCTTGTATGCTGAAGTGCGATACGGACTTCTTTTTCTTTTAATTGCTGGTTTGCAAGCAACGCATATTTCGAAGTCAGTTCTACGGCTGAATCCAGATGCGCATAAAAGAATTGTTCAGTTTGGTAAAATTTCTTTGGGTCATTACGAACAATTGTTATAACTTTTCTGGATATGTTGCTTAATTCATATACTTGTCGGAATGCTTGGACAGAGCGAACCTGTCCATATAGACTATTCAATTTCTTTATTTTTTGTTTAGCTTCTTGCAGTTGCAGTTGGATATGCTGATATTCAGATCGCGTCATACCGAGCTGTTTCACCGTAGAATGTAATTGGAGCTGCTTTATTGTAAAAGTACCACCAAGGTACATTGCAATTAATACACCGGTAGCTGCAAAAGGTCCCATGCCTGTAGCAAGCAACAAGAAAAAATAGGTTCCGAAACTAACGGGCGCCACGATGAAGTGCCTCATAAAAAACTGTTTTGCTGTTTTCATCTTCGGTTAGCCCTCCTTATCGTTTAGGTAGATATCTTTAATACGTTTTAATAGATACAAAAGTTTCATCTGTAAGTGATTCTCTACATAGTATACCGCATTCCAATCGTTCAGACGAACATTTGACACGATATGCAGGACAGTTTGCTTGGAAAAAATGACTTCGCTTTGTATAATGTTCAACTGAATAGGAAGAGAGGTTTCAACATGTACGAAGTGATCTATATGAAAGCGGATTATGAGCCATGGTGGATGTTTGAAGATTGGGAAGAGATGGTCAGAATAAGAAAGAACTATGACGAGTTGGAAGAGGCTGTCATGTATGCGAATTCAATCATAAATGAAATGAGAAACTGTTTTGCTAAAGAAAAGTCTAAAAAAGGATCTTTCATCGCATTTTGGAATCCAGGTGAGAGGACATATTGTGATGGATGCGATGAGGATATGCAACTATACCACGGAGTTTTCCTTCTTAAGGATTTAGAACCAATTATTTTCTTAAATGAATAATAATTAGAATATTTCATTAGGTTTTATTGACATTTTAAACAGGTATGTTATAGTATTAGTAACGTTAATAACAAGGCTCGCGACGAAAAACGTATTCACCTATTGCAAAAAGTGATCGGCGACGTCGGTACTTTTTGTAATACGTGAATTTTCTTTTTTCTAGCAGGTTCATGTATTAGCAATTATTATTTGGAGGTTTTTACTTATGAAACAAGGTACAGTTAAGTGGTTCAACGCAGAAAAAGGTTTTGGTTTCATCGAGGTTGACGGAGAAGACGACGTATTCGTACACTTCTCAGCTATCCAAGGTGAAGGCTTCAAATCTTTGGACGAAGGCCAGCAGGTTGAGTTCGAAATCGTTGAAGGTAACCGCGGTCTACAAGCAGCAAACGTTATTAAACTCTGATAACTAACAAAAGAGGACCCTCGCTAGCGAGGGTCCTCTTTTTCATGGTTACGGTTTGGTCACGGACTCCATTGATGACGTGACGATGAAATCTTCTTTACCTTCTTGTGTCATAACGGATTCCCGTTTTACTTCGCCGTAGCCTTCTACAAAGTACTTCCGATTCGTGAAAGCCTCATCCTTTTCTTCAATCACGATGGCATGTTCGAATTTTTTATAGGGAGTTTCGACCGTTGCATCGGTGTCTACGATTGTCCATTTTTCAAAAGAAGCACCTTTTTCAAATGGCTTTTGCAAGTAGACTCCTTTTACTTCCATTTTTTCGAGTTCCGCGACAGGCGGCGCATTGTCTTCAGTATCTACAGGACTTTCATCCAATTTTAAAATTTTGTCCTTTTCCACTTTGTAAAGTTTTCGCAGCAGGACACCGCCATTGTTCTCATAGATCATGACATAGTTTTCGTATGGATGATAGACTTGAACGTCGAGTTCTGCAAATTCATTTCCTTGTCCTTCGTAATGAGCTTTTGAACTGTCTGGAAGTAAATAGTCAAGCATCGCTGGATCCTTAATTTCGCCTGTAGGGTCATCCAACTCCTCTACACCGTCATCGTCTTTGTCCTTATCTTCGATTTTACCGCCCGCATCTGGCTTCTTATCATCTAAAGGACTCTGTTCTCCACTATTGCCGGAGTTGTCAGGTGCAGTGACGTCTTCACCGTTCAGTTTAGAACAGGCTGAGATGACGAGGAGACTAATGAGTAACAAAAAGACAAAGTTAAAACGCTTCATTGTCCACCACTCCTTTTCTAATAGTATTACCGTTTTTAAAGAATATATGTACAGGAAATCAGGGAAGTCGAAAATAATTTAAATGAAAAACAAGCAATTGCGGATTTCGCAATTGCTTGTTTTAGGATTGTTTATCATTTTGCAGCAGGCTGAGTTTCTTTCCACTCTAAATACTCGTCATAGTTCATCATTTTATCGAAAATTGTTCCGTCTTCGTTAATTTCAATAACGCGATTTGCAATTGTTTGGATAAACTGATGGTCATGAGAAGTAAAGAGAATAACGCCCTTATATGAAATCAAGCCGTTATTTAGTGCTTGAATCGATTCAAGATCCAAGTGGTTAGTAGGCTCATCCATTAACAATACGTTGGAATGAGTCAACATCATTTTAGAAAGCATGCAACGAACTTTTTCTCCGCCGGAAAGGACAGAAGGCTTTTTATTAACTTCTTCACCAGAGAATAGCATTCTTCCTAAGAACCCGCGTAAAAATGTTTCAGTTTCATCTTCAGGTGAGTAAGGACGTAACCACTCAACAAGTGATTTTTCGTTTCCTTGGAAAAATTCGTTGTTATCAATAGGGAAGTAAGCGCGTGACGTTGTAACGCCCCATTTAATAGAACCAGCATCGGGTTCTTCCTCTTCAGCCAGCAATTCAAGTAACGCTGTTTTCGCTAAAGGGTTACCGATTAGGATAACTTTATCCTCTTTGTTAAGAGTAAATGATGCATCTTTAAGAAGCTGCACACCTTCTTGTGATTTAGAAAGATCACGTACCATTAATACGTCATTTCCAATTTCGCGTGCCATTTGGAAATTGACATAAGGATAGCGTCGTGAAGAAGGCTTAATATCGTCCAAGTCGATCTTATCCAACGTTTTCTTACGTGAAGTCGCTTGTTTCGATTTAGAAGCATTCGCACTGAATCGTGCAATAAAGGCCTGCAACTCCTTTACTTTCTCTTCTTTTTTCTTGTTTTGTTCTTGAGAAAGTTTAAGTGCTAATTGGCTGGACTCATACCAAAAGTCATAGTTACCTGCGTAAATTTGAATCTTACTGAAATCCAAATCTGCAATGTGTGTACATACTTTGTTCAAAAAATGTCGGTCGTGGGATACGACAATGACAGTGTTTTCAAAGTTAATCAAGAACTCTTCCAGCCATTGAATCGCTTTAAGATCCAAGTGGTTAGTAGGCTCATCCAGCAGCAAAACATCTGGTTTTCCGAATAACGCTTGTGCAAGAAGGACTTTAACTTTGTCAGAACCTGTGAGTTCAGCCATTTTCATAGTATGCAATTTCTCAGAAATTCCTAGACCTTGCAAAAGAATAGCTGCTTCAGATTCAGCTTCCCAACCGTTCAGCTCCCCAAATTCACCTTCAAGCTCAGCTGCGCGCATGCCGTCTTCATCTGAAAAATCTTCTTTCATATAGATTGCATTTTTTTCAGACATAATATCGTAGAGACGTTTGTGTCCCATAATTACAGTCTCTAATACTTCCACATCTTCAAATTCGAAGTGATCCTGTTTCAATACAGCTAATCTATCGTCATTGTTCAAGATGACATTTCCTGTTTGCGGTTCGATTTCACCGGAAAGAATTTTGATGAATGTTGATTTACCAGCACCATTTGCACCGATTAACCCATAACAATTTCCAGGGTTAAACTGTATATTAACATCTTCAAAAAGTTTGCGATCTCCGAATCGAAGACTTACATTACTTACTGCTAACATAATTGACCTCCTAAAATTCACACTTTGCCCATTATAGCACGGATTGCCGGCGGGGTGGGGGAATTTACAGTAGCATATTTCAATTTTCAGGCTTACAATACAAATAAGAAGCATAGTTAAAAATGTTTATGAGCTTCGTTTATCCTGCAGTGCTCTTCTATTTTTATACGCTGGCAGTGTATCTAATTCTTTATTGATCAGGTATTCCATTTGTACATAGCTTTTTCTAGTAGGTAAAGAAAGGGGATCGAGACCTTTCATTGAGTTAATAAAATAATAGCCATTAATTTTCCGGAAAACTACAACGGTGTCAGGAAACAAGTCAAATACACATTTAATTTGATACTTCCGTGTATAAGACCAATGGTTGATTTTCATGCACGTCATCCTTTCACAGAAAATTATACGTTGGCTAGAATGCAAACGCAAGTTCGATGATTGCTTACTTGTTTACTAGAAAGGATAATTTATGACTACTAATTCTCTCAGCAGTAAAAAGACTTATCTATTAATAGTTGCTATCTTTGCAGTCTCTTTGAATATGCGCCCTGCGGTAACGTCAATTGGTCCATTACTCGATACAATCCGAATCGACTTAGAATTGTCAAATGCACAAGTTAGCCTGTTAACAGCACTTCCAATCATTTGTATGGGTGTGTTTGCTTCACTTGCACCTGTATTGAATCGGTATATCGGGTTAAACGCAACGATGATTGCAATGATTTCTATTATCGGTATTATGACAGCCGTACGAGAATTTGTACCTACCTATTCCATGCTCATCGTTTCCTCCATTGCAATCGGTATCGCAATTGCAGTAGCCGGACCATTATTGTCCGCAATGATCAAACAAAATTTCCCGCATCGTGCGGGTGCAGTCATTGGCATCTACTCATTTGGACTTGGAACGGGCGCGACACTTAGTACTGGATTATCTGCATTCATGTACCAACAGACTGGATCTTATCCATTTGCACTCAGTATTTGGGCAGTTCTTGCGTTTTTAGGTGTTGCTTTGTGGCTCACTTCTTCCAGTGATCAGCTTATCGTTCAGCATCATAAAAGTATAACAGAGCAGAATGCTGCTATCGCTGTACGTTCTCCTTGGAAAACCAGAAAAGCATGGTTATTCTTATTATTCTTCGGTCTGCAGTCAGCTGCATTTTTCTCTATTGTCATTTGGCTCGCGCCGATTGCCGTTTCAAAAGGGTTCACTATCGTTCAAGCCGGTACACTCGTTAGTATGATGACTATCGTTCAGATCCTCCTAAATATTACGATTCCTTTAATGATGGAACGATATCCAGGTCGTAAAATGTGGTTGCTATTCATCTTGACAGTTGGATTAGTAGCCATAGGTCTATTTTGGACAGGAAATACAGCTTTATTGTGGGTCGGGGCATTATTAATGGGTGTACCGTTAGGGGGAATGTTCCCAATTGCACTTGTATTGCCTTTAGACGAAACTGTAAATGCAGTAGAAACGAATACATGGACGGCGATGATGCAAACCGGAGGGTATATCATTGGTGGAACTCTGCCCCTTGTAATTGGATCACTTTACGATATAACGGAAAACCATCACGTTACAATTACATTATTTGGGATGCTATTTGTCGGTATGATGATATTAGCTGTTTTGATAGGTGATAAGGAATGATAAATTCAATTGGAAAAGGGATGCCCGGTTGGGGCATCCCTTTGTTTTTTTGTATAGCCGATTATTGAATATCATGAAATAGTTCGTTCTTTATGATTATCAAGATTATCAAGAAAATGTGTTCTCTTTGACAACGATCATTGCCGCGGTCGTTGTTCAGCAAGTGTTTCCTAACATAAGCAACGCAAACCCTACCTACTTTTGCGTCCTTGCGACCCTATAGTCGCGCCAGTTTGAATACGTATAATGGGTAAACATTCAGCAGAATGCCAGTATTCAAGAATCAGCTAACGTGTTATAACTTGTTAATTATATCACGGTGAATTTTATAAGTCAATGAAATCTTTTGCAATCCGTTTGCTTTGTTCTAAATCCATTCCTCTCATCTTACAGTAACTAGTAAAGGATAAAGAGAGGTGGAGAACCGTTGGAGATAGATGGAGTTTTTTCGGGTGGCGGACTTAAAGGTCTGGCGTTAGTCGGTGCGTGTAAAGTCTTTGAAGAGAACGGCTATATATTTAAGCGAACTGTTGGAACAAGTGCTGGAGCGATTGTCGCTGCCATGATTGCTGCAGGCTACACCTCAAAGGAAATGGAAGAGATTATGCAGAAACAAAATTTCCCTGAACTTCTGGATGCAAGAAAAACGTTTTTACCGCTGCCATTCATGAAATGGCTGCAGCTCTATTGGAGAATGGGTCTGTATCAGGGAACAAAACTTGAAAATTGGTTCAGTGATATTCTTGCTGAAAAAGGAATTTACACCTTCATGGACATACCAGAAGGATCGCTTAGGATTATTGTGTCTGATTTAACCAATGGAAAACTTGTTGTACTACCTGATGACCTTGAAGAATATGGGCTTCGGCCTGATTTTTTTCCTATTGCAAGAGCGTTAAGGATGAGCACAAGTATACCTTTCTTTTTTGAGCCCGTCATTATGCATTCCGTGGCGGGGGATGCAGTGGCGGTTGACGGCGGTGTTCTTAGTAACTTTCCGTTGTGGGTATTTAACGAACCTGAGACCGGAAAGAACCGGCCTATTATAGGGATGAAACTGAGCCATAATCCAGAAGAAAAGAAAAAAGCAGTTATTCGAAATGGACTGGGTCTTTATGAAGCGCTCTTTACGACTATGAAAGATGCACATGATGAAAAACACGTATCGAAACGACTTGAAAAAGACGTTCTCTTTATACCGACAGATGGAATTTCCGCAGTCCAGTTCGATTTAAGTGATGAACAGAAGCTAAAGTTAGTTACGAACGGTGAAACTGCTGCTAAGCAATTTCTGAGGCAATGGCAGCAAGCACCTGTAAATATAAATAGCTTCTTTACGCAAAAAGTTTGAATTTACTAATACTACTTTGAAATTATTGCATTAATGGTATAATAGTCTTGAGAAAAAGTAACTATTTTCATAGAGAGGCGGTGTTTTGTATGAGGATATCTATTAAGCATTTGCTAGTAACCATTGCTTTTCTATCTATCAGCCTAACACTCGCCAGCAGTCTCTATGCTGGATATAAAGCGGATCAGGAAACACTAAAAGAAATCACGCTTGAAACCAATCTTGCGTATGCTCAAAAGTTAGCTAAAATTACAGAAGATTATTTGCTCAGAACAGAAAGGATCTTATCCTACTCTGCTTCCAATTTATCCGGCGATGTTTTAGAAGATAACGTTGAGCACTTGAACAAAGAAGCAGAGCGGTTAGTTGGACAATCGGAATCGTTAAGTTCCGTTGTAATCACTAATCGGAGGGGTAGGATTCTTGGCGCTTCAAGTGCTATTCAGGAATTAGTCGGAAATCCCATAACGGACGCAAATGGGCAGCTTCCGCTAATTTCAGCTGTTCCTGAGATCAGTACACCGTATCAATCGCAAACGGGTAAATTGATAGTCTTCATCTCCACGCCTATTCATGATCGTTCCGGAAACGTTATCGGTTTAATTGGCGGAAGTATTTATCTTGAAGAAGAGAACGTATTGAACAACTTATTAGGACAGCATTTTTATGAAGATGGGTCTTATGTTTACGTTATCGACAGCAAAGGAATGATTATGTATCACATTGACCGCAGTCGTGTAGGTGAAGTTGTTGAGGGAAATCCAGTGATTGATGCGCTTAAAAAAGGCGAGAGCGGAAGTATGCAGCTTTTTAATACGAAGAATGTCGATATGCTCGCTGGTTATGCCTCCATCCCTTTAACGAATTGGGGCGTTGTGACACAACGCCCAACTGAAATAGCATTGGCCACTTCAAAGCATGTAGTTTTTGAGATGATCGTAAAATCTCTTCCGTTTATTCTTCTATCAGCTATCCTGATTATAATTTTCACTTCTCGTATAGCTAAACCTTTAGAACGTCTAGCGGACTATGCTACAGACAGAAATATTCATGCTCCAATGGAAAGTGGTGCTTGGTATCACGAAGCGATTGAACTAGATCGTGCATTATCAGACAGCTTTATACGATTTCAAAACGAAGTCGACTATTTTATAACAGAATCTACAACTGATCCATTAACGAGATTGTTGAATCGCAGGGCGTTGAATGAGAGAGCGCACATTCTGGTGGAGCAAAACGTGTCGTTTTCGCTTGTCATTCTTGACATCGATCGGTTCAAGCGGGTCAATGATACATTCGGACATTCTATGGGTGATGAAGTACTAAAATTCTTGGCGCAACAAATAAAAAAGGAAATCGGTGACTTGGGCACTTGCTATCGTTTCGGAGGAGAGGAATTTGTTATTCTCCTGCCCATCACAAGTGTCGAATTAGCTACTGATATCGTCAACAAATTACGTATAACTGTTGCTGAAAAAGAAAGCCCTGTAGGCGAATCCATCACTTTTTCTGCAGGAATAGCTGAAATGCCCAGACACTCCCAGCATCTCTTACGGCTAATTGAAATCGCGGATGAATGTCTGTACGAAGCCAAAGAAACAGGTCGAAATAGAGTGGTCAATGCAAATAAAAGGAATGTCACGATATAAATCAACTTCCATGCAGCTGAAAATAGTGATAAACTGAACAACAGTTTACAAAGAAGTAGGTGCAATGGATGATAGGCAGAAATGATCCGTGCCCATGCGGCAGCGGTAAGAAGTACAAGAAATGTTGTGCAGGCAAGGAACAACCGACAGTTGAAATCGTTCAAGCGGAAGAGTTAGAACGCATCTTACAATCGTTTTACGATGAATATCCAAAGCAAAAAGACTTTGGAGATTACAGACAGTTTGCGACACAGTGGAAACTCCCCCTGTCATCAAGTTATTCAGAGGAAATGATCGAAGCGATAGCGCTTGACGAATTCTTCTTTCATGAGCGAACAGATATATGGGAAGACTTTGTTCGTAAACAACTGAAGAAAACGGTAAGGCCATCGGTTATTAGCGTGTTAGAGAAATGGTCAACCCCGCAAACGCTTCTTGGGCAAGTGGTTGAAGCAGAATCTTCTTATTTAACGGTATATGATCGTTTAAATAATCGGACAGTACGTTTACGAAGAGAGTCTGAAAAACCGGTTCCAGTAGACGTGCATCTCTGGTGCTTTACTTTGCCAGATGGAGCCGAAGATCCAGATACGCTTCTTGCAGTTTCCACGCTCATCTTTTTCCCAGTGGACCAAAGCGCTGTATTCGATGAATTCGTCACAGAGTTTGCAAATGTAGATAAAGATTCTGAGGAATACATGAAAAATCATGCTGTGGACTTATGGGAAAAACTCGCTGCAAACGGGTATGAAGGCGAGGAATTTACTGATTTTGAGCAAGGCGTGCTAGCCCGAGTTGCAACATTCCTAGAAGCGAATGATCGAGAAAGCAACCAATTATTAGAACTGATCGAAGACTATTTAGTGGAAGAGCAGCCAAACGCTCGTAAAGATGTCGCCATTGCAGCAGGCGCAATCCGCTACGGTCAAGAATACAACTTATTTGAAACACTTGAGCTCACAGTCAAAGCAATCGCAGACGAATTCGAAGTTTCTCCGTCTTCGTTGAACCGATATTATAACGGAATTATCGAGTACGCAAAAATGAAAACAAATGTTTAAGTACAAAAACTCACTCCAAAGGGGGTGAGTTTTTTGTGCGGCAGTGCGGGAATAGACTAATTCATACTGCTGAACCAATTTCGGCACACAACAAGAGAAAGCTGCAGGATGTCGAAGTTCTGACATCCTGCAGCTTTTTGAATTTTAATGGATTGTTTTTTCTCTAACCATAAATTCTTCCCAATTACTAATTTCATAAGTCGGTGTGTTATCTGTAGTATTTTCTAAACCATTCGGGTTATACCAACACGTATCGATTCCATAATTACATCCACCCCGTATATCCGAAGTGAGGGAGTCACCAGTCATCAGAACACGGGATTTGTCTGTAACTCCTAGACGGCTCAACGCCTCTTCAAAGATTTCAGGGCGCGGTTTTTGATAACCTGCTTCATCCGAGGAAACGATTGTTTCAAACCGATTATTTAATGCTGAGCACGCTACCCGGGCAATTTGCGCTTTAATGAAACCATTCGTCACAATCGCAAGTTTTACATCGCCTAAGCGATCCAGCATCTCAATTACGCCATCGATAAGATGGGCTTCTTTGCCGAGCAGAGTAAGATACGTATCAGAAAAACTTACAGGATCCAGGCCAATATTGAATGCCTCAAATAATTGACGGAAACGGCTGACGTTCAATTCTTCCATAGTCGTCGTGCCTTCTTCTAATTGTCTCCATAGTACTTTGCTGATTGCTCTATATTCGGCGCGATACGTATCGAGTCCCTCAGTTAAGCCAGCTTCAGTAAATGCATTTCGAAATGCATTCTGCTCGCTGGTGTTGAACTCTAATAGTGTATCGTCTAAGTCAAAAAGAAAAACATCATACATCATTCAAACAACACCTGACCTCAATTTAAGTTGTTAAAAGTATAGCACCCACTTGAGTTCTAAAACAACCTTTCCAGCCAATGTTGAGGGTCCGTAACAAGACATATTTAACAGTTAATTGGTTTTTCATTATCCATATTATTCGCAAAATTATATCGTTTAACTTCTTCGGGGAAGGGTATCCCATTAAGTGAAGTAGATCATGAGGAGGTCGAAGCGATAATGTCAGTAAGTGAAGAACTTCAAACTCTGAAAGATTTCCATTGTGAAGAACGGTGTGTATTAAGTGTGTACTTAAATACCAATCCCGCTGATCCCGATCAGCAGCAGGGCGCGTGGAAAATCCATTTGAAAACAGGATTTAAGCGCCTAGAGGAATATTTAAATGCTTCAGATGACAAAAAAGAACTAGCTGCTTTCAAAAAAGCAAAAGAAAAAGTTACTGCAGAAATTGAGAAGAACCAAAACGACTTGAAAAAAGGAGTCGTTATTTTTTGATCAGGTGAACCTGAACTGTTGTCCGTCCATTATGTCCAAATTGCTGTGAAAACCAGTTTTCACTGGGAGAATCATCCGGTCATTGAAGAATTGCAATATATGTTAAAAGCGTATCCAAACTCAGGCGTGATCATGCCAAGTGTAGGGAACGTCCGAATCCTGGATACTGCGATGGGATATGTGGCAGATGATCTCGTGTATTACTTTGACTCCGGTTTAGACGTATGGCGTGAACAAAAAGGGATGAACCCTTCAGGCAATCGTGGAACAGGCGGCAGTCATGTTGACGATTTAGATCAGCGACTAAAAGAAAACTTAGAGCGTTTCTACAAATCGATGGCAGGCGATATTGATAAAATGAAGAAAGAACGAAATTGGGATGAAATCCATGTTATCGGTGAGGCAGAGTCGTCTCAATCCTTTGCATCGGCCATGAACCAAAAGCCAAAAAGTGTGATCCACAAAAATCTGAACAACTCTACGCCCGATAAAATCCTTCATGAAGTATTTGAAAAGTAACTGATTTACCTAAGCCGTCCTTCTTTTCGGGACGGCTTTTTCGTCGCAATATAATGACAAATCGCATTCTGAGGTAAACTGTGGTAGGATTTATAACAAAACTAGATAGGACGTGACATTTATGATTTCAATTACCATTCCAGAAATTGACGTAAAGATTGAACAACGGCTTCAAAAGGTTTCAGCAAACGTAGCACCCATTACACCTATAAACGGATTTGTGGATCTGCACGAAATACCTCGCGATAAAGGCGGTATCATTTTATTCTACAACAAGAAAGATGAATTGCTATTTGTCGGGAAAGCAAGAAAACTCCGTCCACGTGTCAAAAAGCATTTGGAAGACAACGTATCTCCTTTGAAGCCACATCGTGACGAAGTGAATAAAATTGCTGTCCTTCTTGTGGAAGATGCAATGGAACGTGAAATTTACGAAACATATATCATTAACACAATGCGAGCTAAATATAACACCGATAAAGTCTTTTTCGAGTAATACCTGGGAGGCGGTCATTTTGGACAAACGAATTGAAACGATGTTGGAAGAAGTAAAAACTTCGCTTGGTCTCAAGCAATTTGTACTTCACACACATTCACTTTCAAAAGAACTGTCTGCATTTGGCGGATTTGATATCTCGCTGACTGCAGACTGGCTTCCGCCTGGAGCCAATGCTCCCGAGGAGGATGATATCCTTCCTGAAGGATCAGTTTCTACGAGGTATTCACTCCGTTTTCGGCAATTGCAGAACGTTTCTACTCAAGGTGAGCAATCTTTTGCTGAGCCTATCGCCGCAAGTGAAGAAGAATTCTTGAAATGGATGCAACAACAGACTGGACTATGCACCGAGAACACCATTGTAATAACCAACCGTATACATAATGGAATTGATGGAGATGTCATGCATCAACAGATTCCGGTTCAAACGGATGGCTTTTTAGAGCTGCAATGGGATGAAAGCGGAAGACTGCTTGAATGCATTTTGCCGATTCTCGGAACAAATACGTTTGAAGAAGGTCCTTTTTCCATGACACTTGAAGCGATTGAACCGCTCGTCCGACAGCAGCTTACTGCGATTCGACTTCCTATTGAGGATGAAGCACGTTTCTCTGATTACTATGCGATGGATGAAGTGTTCGTTGCGCAAGACGGAACGGTATTACCTTTTTATCCTGAGGAACAGTCTGCATATTTTCCAAGCCAGGTTTTACATTGGAAAACCGCGTCCAACTTGCAGTTGGACAAGTTAAGTGTTCTTCCATTTAACAGGGAAGTAAGTTCTGAAGAAGCGTTTGCTATTTTGAATCATCCTGACAACAAACTGACAGATGACACGGCTAAACGCTGCATTCAATCTGTAACTGAATTATTGTCTTCACTGCTACCGGAAGAATCAGGCGATTGGGAAGTCTATCGCATTATGCAGCAGCCGGGAACTATAGAGGTTGTTTGCCGCAAATTGGGAGAAATCGCAGGACCGCTTCGTAGGAAGACGTTCTTCGTACTCAATAAGGATACATATGAAGTTATGAATTTCATGGACTCAATTGAAATGGTACAACTTTTCGAAGGATTTACTCAACCACGTGTCGAAACGGTTTCTCAGGAAGAAGCTTTTGAAAAAATGATTTCGTACATAACTCTTGAACCGAGATATGTATATCATCAACCAACTGGAACTTATAAGCTTTGTGGGTTGTTAGATGCTGAGGAATGTATAGATGCCGTGACAGGCGAACTAAAACTACTAAATGATTTGTAAACTTTATAGTTTGCTTGAAACGGGGTTGGATGATGAAAGAACGGGAACAATGGACTTCTAAAATAGGATTTATACTTGCAGCAGCCGGAAGTGCTATTGGACTGGGTGCCATTTGGAAATTTCCTTATATGGCGGGAATGAATGGCGGAAGTGTATTTGTTTTGTTATTCATTTTAAGTACACTGCTCATCGGACTGCCCATCTTACTTGCGGAATTTGTAATTGGCAGGCGGGGGCAATCCGATGCGGTAAGTTCCCTGGAAAAGTTATCGAAAAGCCGGAAGTGGAACTGGGTTGGATGGATGGGGCTGCTTGCATCATTTATCATTTTATCCTTTTACAGTGTCGTTGGAGGTTGGATTTTATCCTACCTCATTCGGTCGTTAACCGGAGGATTATCAGGAGCTGACTATGGCGCGCTATTTAACGATATTATTGCGGATCCATTGGAAGTGCTTATCGCCCAAGCTGCGTTTCTAGCCATTACAATTTGGATTGTGCAAAGCGGTATCAGAGGTGGGATTGAGCGTGCAAGTCGATGGATGATGCCGCTATTATTTATATTTTTCATCCTGCTGGCTGTTCGATCACTCACATTAGATGGCGCCATGGAAGGTATTCGGTTCCTATTTGTTCCGGATTGGAGTTATTTGACAGGTAAAACGATTCTTATTGCACTTGGTCAAGCATTTTTCTCACTCAGTGTCGGGGTCACCGCAATGATGACGTATGCTTCGTATTTGCAAAAAGAGGAGCGGCTTGGTCAATCGGCGCTTAATGTATCGATATTAAACATCGTCATTTCTTTACTTGCGGGTATTGTCATATTTCCAGCAGTATTTGCACTTGGACAATCGCCTGCTGAAGGTCCGGGACTGATATTTGTAGTTCTACCAGCAATTTTTAATGAAATTCCAGCTGGCGGCTTTTTCTTAATTGTATTCTTTATTTTGATGCTATTTGCCACACTGACCTCAGCGATTGCTATGCTTGAGATTGTTGTATCAACGGGAATCAGGAAAAAACATGATCGACGTAAACGGGCAGCATGGATATTCGGCGGTTTGATCTTCTTAGTAGGCATTCCAAGTGCGTTATCTTTTGGAGTGCTAAGTAAAATCAGCATCTTCGGGGGCTCGATATTCGACTTTGCTGACCTTCTCACAAGCCGAATTGCAATGCCGCTTGGTGCACTCGCTGTCTCAGTTTTTGCTGGGTATGTACTTAGCCAAAAAGACACTTCAGATGAATTGGATATGAATCCAACCCTCCACAAACTATGGAAAACGTTAGTACGATATATAGTTCCAGCAGCCATTGTCATCATCTTTGTGACATGGGTAATTGGATTGTAAACGAAAAGTCATGTGCTGAATTCAGTACATGACTTTTTTTGGATGAAAAACACGGAAAATTGAAACTTATCCTACAATAATACGTACATATAACTACAGGAATGATTTTATAAATGAGTATTAGACATAAATGGAAAAGAGGGAGCCCGATGAAAAACAGATTCGATAAGAGGAGTTTGGGATTACTGGCTTCAGTGACTATAGTTTGTATGTTGGGTGCAGGATGCAGTCAACAGGGAGCCGCTACTGAAAAAGTTGAAGCAGTTGCTGAGACGAAAACAGAAACAGCAACTATATCGAATCCGGAAAAAGAAATTCAAATGATCGAGGCAGTGCTTCAAGAAGAGTTGAATGGTCCCGATAAACAATTTATACAATTGTTAGAGGAAGCTATAGGCGGCAATGAATTTGATAGTGTAAAGCAGAAAGAGTATGAAATGAAACTGGATAGTTATTTGAAAGAGAAGTTTTTATCCTATTACACGGAAGAAGGCTTTAGAAGGGCGCAAAGTACGAATATGATGTATCACTATCACTATCAATTTGAACCGGATTCAAAAGGTAAGATCAAACTGATAGATTCGGACGTGAAGCAGAGCGAAATTGACACGGCAAGTAATCAATATCACGTAAAGGCTACCGTTGAGTATTCTTCACCTGATGAAGAACCTTCTTTGCATGAGTTAGAAGGAAAGGTCATATTCTCCACTAAAGAAGGTAAAATCGGGGATATACAACTTGGTCAATTCAACACGGATTCTACTCTTTCCAAAAAGATTCAAAACTGGCAGGACTAATAGAGAGTACACAAAATTGCGAAAACATAAAGAAAGGAATGCGAGACACGTTATGTGTCACATTCCTTTCTTTTATGACATCTTTTCGGCACTTCTTTCCCAAAACACCGTAATCTTCTCAAGAAGGTCTCTGATTGGAATAGATAAATTGTTAACAGGTATGTTCACTTGGGAGGGAAGCAGGTATTTGTTGACCTTATTTGCCGCCTTTATCGTAGTGTCCGATCGATTAATAATTAAATCTGGATCAAAAGTATAAATTGCTAAAAAAGGCTGTCCAGACTGTTCAATTATCTCAACGTTTGCAATCTCGTGCCATGCTACTAAACCGGCGGCAATATAACTTGAATTGTCGGTAATGCCTTCATCAGATACAATCAGTACAGGTTGATGAATTAAAACTCTTTTAATGTAAAAAACCGCACTCAAACCGCATGCAATAAAAAGAAAGATGCCGATTAAACCTATATAGAAGGGTGCTTGTCCTATTATTAAAAGCAAGGTTAATAACAACCCGAATCCAGATAGCACTAAACATAAGATTCCTAATCCAAGCATTCTTCCTCTTTTCGGGTAGACGACTAACTCCTCCAAACACTTCAACTCCTTTATTTTTCCCTGGAATTTGTCAATTCTTGTTCGCCTATTTCGATGACTTTACCCAGCAGTTGGTCTAGGGGATACGCCAAGTTATTGACTGGAATATTGATCTGTGAATCAACTAAGAATCGGTTTGCTCTATTGGCGGCTTTCTTCGCAGCATGTGAACGATTTACGATTAGATTAGGATCATATGTATAAAGCGCTAAATAAAGCTGTCCGGACGTTTCAATCATGTCGACTTTTTTCAGATCTTTCCATTCAACAAGTCCGGCACCAATATAACTGGAGTTATCTGTAATGCCTTCAGATGAAATAATTAGTGCGGGTTGATGAACAATCGCTCTTTTCATAAGGTAAACAGAACACAAGCCGAAAAACACAAGCGCGACAAGTCCAATTAGTCCGGTACCTATCGAAGCCTCCCCGGCAATTAAGAGGAAGATGAATAGTAATCCAAACATTGAAAACAATAGACTAAGTAGTCCCAATTTTAACATTCTACCTCTTTTAGGGTAAATGACTAGCTCTTCCATGTGTTCAACCCCTGCCTTTCTATTTTTAGAGTCTATCACTCTATAAACTTGTTGTACAAAAATATCAGAGAAAATAGAACTTTTACTTACATGGTACTATTCATATACTTTATACTATTTGTACTAAACTGAAATGAGGTTATTTCAGAAGTGAATAGATAGAATGCAGTAACAGATTTGATACTGGAGGTAGATCCATGACAGCGGTTCAATTAAACGACCAGACGACAAGTTTCCTAAACGAGCACAAACTATACGAAAACGATGAAATTCAACAAATTCAATTGCAGCATCGAATTAGCCTAGCAGAAGCGTTTCAGCTGCCTAAAGGCGGTAGAATCTTAGAAATAGGATGCGGCCAAGGGGATACGACGATGGCAATCGCACACCTGATTGGGGAGGGGGGAAATGTAGTCGCAATCGACAATGCCAGCCGGGATTATGGTGCGCCATTCACGCTGGGTGAGGCAACCAATCATATCTTGCAGTCTTCTATAGGAAAAAGAATTTCATTTCACTTAGAAACGGATTTCAATGATTTTGAAGTTTCAACACCATTTGACGTTGCTGTGTTCTCGCACTCCTCATGGTATTTTAAGAATCCCAATGAGTTACTAGGTTTTCTCAAAAGACTGCGCCTTGTAACAAAACGGATTTGCTTTGCAGAATGGGATCTTCACTTTACGGAAATGCCGCAAAGATCACATTTCTGTGCAGTATCAATACTCGCACTGTACTCGAAGTTTGTAGAAAATGAGGGGAATGTACAGACGTTATTTAACAAAACACATATCCAGCAGCTTCTTGAGCAAGCGGGCTTCCATATTGAAAAACAAATGACAGTGGATGCAACATTTTTGCCGGACGCGAAATGGGAAATTGATTATGCAAATACTATCCAAGAGGAATTTGTAGAAGCTGCACCGCATTTGAAACCATTTTTGTTTAGTTATTATGAGTTAATGAATGAACCACAAGATGACGTTCTTTCTCTGAACAGTTTTGTAATAACTGCAACGTAATTCCATCTTAACTCGAATGCAGGACAGACATCATATGGCTGCTTCTTGGTTGTTAAATTGTTACATTCAACCCCAAGTAGGGTATTGATTAGGTACAACGAATTTGGAGGGAGTAGCAATGCCTGTAAATATTAAACGAGTGTATGAGGAAGCGAAGAAAGATGATGGCTTGCGTGTTCTAGTGGATCGGGTATGGCCTAGGGGCGTAAGCAAAGAAGATGCGAGAGTGGATGAATGGCCAAAAGAAGTGGGACCAAGTAAAGAGCTTCGACAATGGTTTGACCATGACGCCGAAAAGTATGATGAATTTAAAGAAAAGTATAAAGAGGAACTTAAAAGTAACGATGAACAGAAGGAAGCGTTGGAGCAATTGAAAAAATGGACAAAACAACACAATAAAAAACTAACGCTTGTATTTGCAGCTAAGGATGAAAAACATAACCAAGCAACAGTATTAAAAGAGATTCTAGATCACCAATAATCATTTACATTCCTAAAGCAGATAAAACAACTCAAGCATAATTCCAATAGAAAAGCCGTCTATCAGGACGGCTTTTTTTACATTTCTTTATGTGTGAATGGACATTTACCTTTAATTGGTTCACTATCGTCGCCAATGAAAAATTGTTTCCACTCATTGTGATCCGGATCTCCAAAGTGGCTGATATCTGGATGTTTCGGCAGGTGATCCCATGCTTCGACTCGCTCCCTTACTTTTTCACGTGACATCACACCGCCTTTTTCTGTACCTTTCAATCCTTCAAAAATTTTACGTGGCTGGAATCCTATTACCATAGCATTTCCTAGATCCCTTGTTTTCCGCCGCTTGTAAGCGGGAGTGTTACCGAAGGCAAATATGGGTTCGCCATGGAATCTGAAATCCCATAAATAGTGATCGGGATCACGAGGGCTTTCAGCAGGCCATTCTAAAGTGTCCTGCTCGTGTAAGTACTGAAGAATATCCCAAAATTGCTGACGATATTCCTCTAATGTTCCTTCTTCTTCAAATGGTTCAACAAATACAAAAAGACCGTGTCGTTTATGTTTTGGATCATCGAATAACGCTAGAAAATCTATTAAAGCAGCCGGTAGATTACTCCAGTCATCGCGAGTGATATAAGCGTATCGCAATTCACCTTTCAATTCACCGCCCATACCGAAGTAACAAGGAAACGTCTTATCTGTCACAGTATTGTGGAAGGTTTTATATTCTTTCAATAGCCAGCTAGGTAAATCTTTTCTTGTTTGAAAATCCTCTTTGACTAGAAGGGCTTTTTTTGTCTGAATCATGCGTTTACTTCCTTTCCATTTAAACTCTTTTTTGAATAGTTCCCTTTAAGAAGGTTCTTAAACCGAAATAAAATATGATTGTAAGATATATAATCTATGTCAGTAATTTAATGTTCATACTTCGTATAAGTGAATAGAGTATCGCATATACTAGTAATCACAGAGGCGCGGCACCTCTCTGTCCCGCGATTGGGGCACTTTCGGCAGAAAGTGGTAAAGAATACGCAGCCTATTCCGACTGGGGATTACCCAGCAGTGCCGCAGTTACATAATCGGTTTTCATTACGACGTACAATACGAAAAGCACTTTCCGGGAATTGTGGAGAGTGCTTTTTAGCTTTTCAAAAAGAATATGATAGTCATATTGCTGACTGCATTCAAAAGAAATCCCTCTTTTTCCAAAATCTCGAATACATACAGTCAACCGTTCTCCTGTATACTAATAGTAAACCGAGTCGAACGAACTGAGGGTAATACAATGAAAAAAACCAAGATTAATTGGAAGAAACTTTTAATATTAGCAGTCATATTGTTTTTCAGTATTCAAGTTATTGGCGGCATCTTTTTCTATGACTTAGCCATTAAGCGCGGACCAAAGGAGTTTTTACAAAACAATGCAGATTTAGAAGTGGCGGACGATACCATGGATCTTTATATCAATGGGGATTGGACAAAATGGGTTGCGGAGCAGAGCTTTGAAACACTTACACTGACATCCCGCGATGGTCTGAAATTATCAGGATACTATTTACCCGCTGAAAAGCCATCCAACCAACTTGTTGTACTCACACATGGCTATCTTGGTAATGCCAAACAGATGGGCTTATTCGGTATTTTTTACTATCAAGAATTGGGTTATAACATTTTCATGCCTGATGCCAGGGGACATGGCAAAAGCGAAGGGAATTATTATGGATTCGGCTGGCCAGACCGTTTAGACTTGATTGACTGGACGGACTTACTTGTTGAGAAACTAGGGAAGAATACAGAGGTCGTCTATCACGGGTTATCCATGGGAGCAGCAACTGTCCTAATGGCAAGCGGGAAATCTGAATTACCAGAAGAAGTGAAAGCAATCGTTGCCGACAGTCCATATGGATCCGTTTATCAGCTATTCGCCTATCAAATGAAGCGCATGTTCCATTTGCCTGCTTTTCCATTGCTCGACAGCACGAGCCTTGTTACGAAAGCGCGTGCGGGTTATCTATTCAGGGAAGCAAGCGCTTTGAAGGAAGTGCAGCGTACGGATGTCCCAATTCTCTACATTCATGGAAAAGCGGACACATTCGTCCCTGTTAAAAATGCGATTGAATTGTATGAAAAAACCTCAAGCAGCACCGAGCTTTTCTTAGTCGATGGAGCAAATCACGGGGAATCCTATGCTAAAGAACCCAATGAATATAAAGAAAAAGTCCAGCAATTTCTACAGCATACGCTTAAATGAATATGCTTTATATGAAATGAGATTAAAATAAAGTAGGCATACACTGATCTGCGAATGAAAGAGTAAGTTATTATGTTTTGGAAACGAGAAGACGCAGTACTCCAACAAAGATGAAAAATCGAATAGAAAAAGAAGAAGAGAACCCAACATGATTGGTGTTCTCTTCTTCTGCTTAGTGGAAAGAGTTACGGCTTTTTTAGTATTTCTTCAGTAGGTTGAATTGGTACTTTTGTTTTTTGTCCCTGGGAGACTAACAAAATTGAACCAAGCTCACTTGCGACCTGTTTTTGGACTGCAATTACAAAATTTCTTGGACTCAAATCAGCAGTACATGCTTCAGCTAGTGGTGAAAAGTTGACGGTCAGTTCTTTTGATCCGTCTTCAACATTCATCGTGTCAATTTCATATGGACAGCTGCTAGACTCGAACATTCCGATAAATAACAAATCATTTTCTTTTAAATTGACTTCAGGAAGCGCGCCTTCAAGTTGAAATTGCTGCCACGCGGCTTCATAGTCTTTCTGATAAGTGACACGAACAGCAACATGGTTTTTGGGATCTTGTACTGCAGCAGTACTTTCAAAGTCGTTTGGCAATGTCTTTTCGGAAGCAACCAAATTAGCATTTTCAGGTGATTGCTGTTCTTCTTCCTTTGATGTACAACCTGACACTAGTATCGCTAAGCACGTAATAATAAGAATTAATGTTTTCTTCATACAGTACCTCCTTTGACATTAAACGAACACTCGAATTACCATGATACACGGAAAGTTAGATTCAGATGTCCAGAATGACTCCAGTTCTGTTGGCTCTTTTTTGTGTGATTTTGTAATAATTTTTCAACATAATACACCTATCCCGTTTCAATTAAAGTTTCATCGTTTTTTGGATGTCCAGGAACACCACTTCTTTTTCATCCTTATAATCATCCAAATAGAACGGCTGAATATTGATATTGTCATGAAATTTAACGAAATATGCTTTTTTCTTCGTATCCATGATGGATGTATATAGGGTTTCATCGCGATGTTTCTCAACAGGGTCTATAACCGCACCGGTAGGAATGTCCGCTTGGGACAGAATCCGGAATCCTTGCAAGATTGCCGCGTTGCGCTCCAAATCTTTTGGCGTAGCCGATACAAACGAAGCCGCACGAACGAAGCGGGAAGGGGGTGTGAAGTCACCGGGGAGCCCAACCATTCCGCTGCCTTCTCCGAATTTTGAAATCGAAAGGCCATTCATGATGTTCTGATCAACGTTTTCAGGCTGCAGGTGAATGTAATTGCGTAAATTGGTCACATGCCAAGGGAATTCAGGTGCATTCGTCAGTACGCCATAAGGGTTGTCATGAGTTAACAATAGTCCGTCTTTCGGTTGCAGTACGATTCCATTGCCATCCGCATCCATGAAGAAAAAGTGCTGCTGAGTGGAAACATCATCCTTCGATTTTCCTTGTGCCAGGATGACCAACTTTTTGACTCCTCTTTTATTTCTTCGACATTTTTGCAACGGCTTAACAAATAACTGAATGCAGACGCAATTGTTAAATTGATTTTACCTTCAACAGGATGCTCGGCAAACGTTGCGTATCCTGGATACAAATTATTCGAGCCCATTAGCCCCATTTCATTAATGCCATCACCGAACGAAGGCTGCTTAAAAAATCCAGTCCCTAAAACGCTATATTTTGAAGGGAGGTCCCCTTCTATTGTCTGAATGAACCCCTCAAGGTTCTTTGGAACAAATAGAATATGATTGTCTAATGGCATTCCAACCTCTAACGTCCTGCCAAATACCATACCTTCCTTATAAGAAAACCCGATAGTTGTACACATAAAATCACTCCTAGAATTCGATTGAGTACTATTTCTATTAAATAGTTCAATACCCTTGTTATCGAGTACCAATCATTATCTATGAATGCTTGTTTCAATCTTCGACCACGAGATATGCCCGAATAGAAATAGAAAAACATCCTCGTCTACTTTTAAGGAAGACCAGGACGCAGCATGGTTATTAAACAAAGAAGGCAATGAGCAAGATCAGCACGATAGGAACGAATAGGACGAGATATCCAATTGGATTGCCAAAATTGATGCTCCAGCCAATTCCAAAACGTTTTTCTACGAAGATAGAAGGATCTTGTTTATTGACATAAAAGACACCAAGTTTCCAATGATCATCCATATCATCGTCAGCAATAGAAGAAGTTTCATCCTCCTCAATAGAGACTGCAATACGTGAACCGCCTTGGCCGACTTTAAACGCATAGACCGCTGAGAGAGCCAGCATAAGGACAAGAAAACCAAGAGGCAGTGCCATCATGAGCGTATCGTTTTGTAATGCGCCATGAATGGTAGTTAGCTGCAGGAATCCAAATAGAATTGTCAAAAGGATTGTAGTTAACAGTAAAAACCAGCTGGTGTACTTGCGGAATGCCAGTTGCTGCAACTGGGAAGATTTCTTTTTGCCGGCATTCAATTTAACTCCAGAAAGTTTAGCTGCTGCATTGATACCTAGCATCATCGCTTGAAGAACCAAGAGCATGAGCAATAAGGCAATCGAAGAGAAAGGAGTTTTTTTACTGAACGCATCGGGTTCTCCACCAGGGCCCCAATGAGTCGGAATCTGATCAGGCAGTAAATGATATTGGCTCGCTGTGTACACGATAAGCTCGACCGTCACGAACATAGGAAGAACATACATGAAATTCGGCAGTATAGAATCTTTTGCATGACTTTGCAAATCAGCTACACGGATTTGTGTGAAACGAGAATTCCAGTCATTCACTTTTTTCAAATTCGTCGTTTTTGCGTGGAAAAAGAGATACAAAGCCATGCTTAGTAATAGAAGGCCAGTTTGGATCGCTAACCCTGTGATCACGAGTTGGTTCTCAGATACTGAAGCATTGGCTGACCAAAGTACTAAAAATATCAGTGAAATTGTCCCTATAGCTAAAACCGTTGCTGAGTATTTGCGTCTAAATGAAACAAGTGATGAATCCATTGCATGCTCTTCGGGAATGGTAACTCCAAAGACAATTGTGCGTTTCAACAAAAATGGCATGGCGGATTGCAAAACAATAAGAAAAGCAAGTGTGATAAGAAAAATCGCTAAAGGCATATGGTTATTCCCCCTTTAAGTCATTAAGAATAGATGAAGCGTGCTGCCTGATCTCATCAGGACTCATGCCGAGCACAAGTGCTTCTGCGATAATAGGCTTGAGCTGCCCGATGATTTTGCGGCTGTTTTCATGTGTGATCCCTTCTTGAACTATAGGATTAATGACAGCTCCGGATTTAGGCACAATCCGCAAGATCCCTTTCTGCTCCAGCTCATGATAGGACTTGTTGACAGTGTGCATATTCACACTGAGATCGGAAGCAAGAGCTCTCACGGAAGGCAAAGTATCGCCTCCATTTAATTGACCACGTGCGATCAATTCTATGATCTGATTGGCTAATTGTGTGTAAATTGGAATATCTGATGATGGTTCGATTTGGATGAACAACTGGCCACCTCCTAACTGTTCTATTATTAGTATAGCAGAACTGTTCTAATCCGTGTATAACAAATCACTAAATCATATCATATTTCTTGTGAAAGGAATTGGGCTATGTAAAAATCCGATGTTACACAAAAAGGTGTTTTATCGGGATGATCATGAACAGCGTGTTTTGTCGATTTTTGACGATAAAGGTAATACTGCTTTTGGAATAGATGGATTTTCTTCAATAAAAAAGCTTAAACACGAACTATTATATTTCGTTTTATAAAAACGTACGGTTTTTTGTTGACGTGATGGAAATCGATTGTTAAGATGATTACGAACTTACTTATATCTCTCATATATCTCCGGGAATATGGCCCGAACGTTTCTACCCGATAACCGTAAATTATCGGACTATGAGAGAAGGTGCACCCTTTACTTAGGATCAGTCTGTCCTTTTTTGTAAAAGGCTACTTATCCAGGGCAGGGAACTTTCTCTTTTTCGAGAAAGTTCCCTGCCCGTTTTTTTATTTCTACGAGTCATTTACGTATGCAAATGTGGGAGGGAAAACAGTGAACGCACAAGTTGGAGTCATTATGGGAAGCGCTTCTGATTGGGAAACGATGAAACATTGCTGCGAAGCATTGGATCTAGTCGGGATTCCTTATGAAAAGCAAATTGTTTCCGCACATCGAACACCTGAATTAGTGTTTGAGTATGCAGAATCTGCACGAGACCGCGGGTTGAAAGTCGTTATTGCCGGGGCTGGAGGAGCCGCCCATCTCCCAGGTATGACAGCTGCAAAAACCACATTACCTGTGATTGGCATTCCTGTTCAAACGAAAGCGTTGAATGGAATGGATTCGTTGTTATCGATTGTTCAGATGCCTGGCGGTGTGCCTGTTGCAACTGTCGCGATCGGTAAGGCAGGTGCTACGAATGCAGGGTTATTGGCAGCACAAATTCTTGGCATTTCTGATACTGAAATTGCCGGAAGATTGGAATCACTTAGACAAGAAACGAAAGTAAAGGTGTTAAACAGTAATGACCAACTTACCTAAAGTAATCTTACCAGGACAAACAATTGGAATTATTGGCGGCGGTCAGCTGGGCCGAATGATGGCGCTATCTGCAAAAGCGATGGGATTTCGTATTGCTGTATTAGATCCGACAAAAGGTTGTCCATGCGGCCAAGTTGCGGATATTGAAATTAATGGTGCCTATGATGACTTAGATGCAATCCGACAACTTTCCGAAGTGAGCGATGTCATTACGTATGAATTCGAGAATGTAAGTTTTGAAGCACTCGCGTGGTTAAACGAAAATAGTTACTTGCCGCAAGGGGCAGAGCTATTAAAAATCACTCAGAATCGAATCACTGAAAAAGCTGCAATTAACGATGTGGGAGTACCCGTAGCACCATACGGAGTTGCGGAGAACACATTGGACATTCATGAAAATGTAAAAACTCTAGGTTACCCCTGTGTGATGAAAAAGATTCGTGGGGGATACGACGGAAAGGGACAACTTGTCATTCACTCAGAATCTGACATTGAACAGGCTTCTGAACTTCTAGCAAGCGGTACATGTGTCATCGAAAAGTGGATTCCCTTTACAAAAGAAATTTCTGTAATCATCACTCGAAAACCAACTGGTGAAATGAAGTGTTTCCCCGTTGCGGAAAATATCCATCACGAAAATATATTGCACACGAGTATTGTTCCTGCTCGAATTAGTGAAGAAATCTCACACAAGGCGGTTCAGCTAGCGGAACAATTAGCCGACCGTCTGAACTTAGTCGGTACGTTAGCGGTTGAAATGTTTGTAACTGAAGGTGATGAGATTCTCGTAAATGAATTGGCACCGCGGCCCCATAATTCAGGTCATTATACGATGGAAGCCTGCCAAACATCTCAATTTGAACAACATATCCGAGCAGTGTGCAATTGGTCTTTAGGAAATACGGACTTGATGAGTCCTGTTGTAATGGTCAATATTCTCGGAGAGCATGTGCAGGATCTTCTTGAAGTGATTCCTGAAGCAGTAACTTGGAAAATTCACCTATACGGTAAGAAAGATGCGTTAGTGAAACGGAAAATGGGGCATGTCAATGTATTGCGAACTACTATAGATCAATCTCTTGCAGAGATTGAACAAAGTGGTATTTGGAATCACCAGTTGAAATATGACGTTTCGCATTAATCTTGAAAATTACATTATTCTTCAATTCGGAGGTTCTTCAGATGGAAAAGCGTGAACTGCTATATGAAGGCAAGGCCAAAAGAATTTATGCAACAGGTGATCAGAACGTTGTATGGGCAGAGTACAAAGATTCTGCAACAGCACTGAATGGTGAGAAAAAGGAAGAAATCGTAGGTAAAGGTGTATTAACGAACGGGATTACGAGTCTTCTATTTAAAAAGTTACACCAAGCTGGAATTCCGAGTCATTTTATTGAACAGATTTCAGATACGGAGCAACTCGTCCAGAAAGTCACCATCATTCCTCTTGAGGTGGTAACCCGCAATGTAGTTGCTGGAAGTCTTTCAAAACGTCTTGGAATAAAAGAAGGACAGCCATTAAAAAAACCAATTGTTGAATTTTACTATAAAGATGATGCGCTTGGCGATCCTTTGTTAACTGGATCTCATATTCAAGAATTAGCCCTTGCGTCAGTAGAGGATGTTCAACTCTTAAAACAAAGAGCCTTGGAAGTGAATACAGTTTTATCAAGTATTTTTGCTGAAATAGGAGTTCGTTTAATAGACTTTAAATTAGAGTTTGGAAAACTTGAAGATGGTGAAATTCTGCTGGCAGATGAGATTTCTCCGGATACGTGCCGATTGTGGGACGCTGAAACAGAAGAAAAGCTCGATAAGGATGTATTCCGCCGTGACTTGGGGAATTTGGTTGAAGGATATAAAACAATTTATTCAAAACTGGGAGGGCGTCAATATGTATAAAGTAAAGGTATTTATCACGCTTAGAGAAAATGTTTTGGATCCCCAAGGGACAGCCGTGGAATCAGCTTTACACAGTATGTCGTTTGAGGCTGTTCGTGATGTGCGAATTGGTAAATACATGGAGTTGACAATTGAAAAGACCGACCAGGATATCGACGATGCAGTGAAAGAAATGTGTGAACGGCTTTTAGCCAATACAGTTATTGAAGATTACCGCTATGAAATCGAGGAGGTTGTCGCGCTGTGAAATTTGCTGTGATTGTATTTCCGGGGTCTAACTGTGATATCGATATGTTTCATGCCATACAGGATGAATTAGGTGAAGAAGTTGAATACGTTCCGCATACTGCTGACAGCTTAGAAGGCTTTGACGGTATTCTATTGCCAGGTGGATTCTCTTATGGTGATTACCTCCGCACAGGAGCCATTGCCCGCTTTTCAGCCATAATGCCAGAAGTAGTAAAAGCCGCAGATGCCGGGGTTCCAGTATTAGGCGTTTGTAATGGTTTTCAAGTTTTGCTGGAGGCTGGCCTGTTACCTGGGGCGATGCGAAAAAACCGGGATCTCGCGTTCATTTGTAAACAAACACAGTTAAAAGTAGAAAATAATACAACGATGTTTACGAGCTGCTATGAAAAAGGTGAATTGATAACTCTCCCAATTGCTCACGGCGAAGGCAATTATTATTGTGATGAAGAAACATTGGCACAGTTACAAGCAAACCATCAAATTGCATTTTCGTACCATGCGGATAATCCGAATGGCAGCTTGGAGAATATCGCGGGAATTGTAAATGAAAACGGAAATGTATTAGGTATGATGCCTCATCCAGAACGTGCCGTCGATCGATTACTTGGAAGTGAAGACGGTTTAAAGCTATTTCAATCAATCGTAAGAAATTGGAGGGAAAGTTATGTCGTTACTACTTGAACCAAGTCCGGAAATCATTAAATCACAGCGTGAATATGCAGCGATGGGTCTTACAGATGAAGAATTTACAATGGTAGAAAACATGTTGGGCCGTACACCGAACTATACGGAAACCGGTTTGTTCTCTGTCATGTGGTCAGAACATTGTTCTTATAAAAATTCTAAACCTATTTTAAAAAAGTTTCCAACTTCCGGTGAAAACGTGCTTCAAGGACCCGGAGAGGGAGCGGGAATTGTAGACATTGGGGATGGTCAAGCCGTTGTTTTCAAAATCGAGAGTCACAATCACCCTTCTGCAATCGAACCGTATCAAGGTGCAGCGACCGGAGTCGGCGGGATTATCCGTGATGTGTTTTCAATGGGTGCACGTCCAATTGCTGTTTTGAATTCACTGCGTTTCGGCGAATTGGAAACTGCTCGTGTAAAGTATTTGTTCAAAGAAGTGGTTGCCGGGATAGCCGGATACGGGAATTGTATCGGCATCCCGACAGTTGGCGGTGAAATTCAATTCGATCCTTCTTACGAGGGCAATCCACTCGTCAATGCCATGTGCGTAGGTTTGATCAATCATGAAGATATTCAAAAAGGACAAGCCCATGGAGCTGGCAATGTGGTGATGCACGTTGGAGCCAAAACGGGTCGTGACGGCATACACGGTGCTACTTTTGCATCGGAAGAATTGACGGATTCTTCAGAAGGGAATCGACCAGCCGTTCAAGTGGGCGACCCTTTCATGGAAAAACTTTTGATGGAAGCATGCCTTGAACTGATTCAGCATGATGCACTCGTTGGAATTCAAGATATGGGCGCAGCGGGTCTTGCAAGTTCTTCTGCAGAGATGGCGTGTAAAGCAGGGATGGGGATCACGATGAATCTTGACCTCGTGCCTCAGCGTGAACCCGGAATGACTGCGTATGAAATGATGCTTTCAGAATCTCAAGAGAGAATGCTCATTGTTGTTAAAAAGGGAAGCGAAGATGAAATTGCAGCTCTTTTTGCGAAATATGGACTTGAAGCTGCAGCTGTTGGAATGGTTACAGAAGAGAAGCTTCTGACACTCACTCATAAAGGTGAAGTTGTTGCAAATGTTCCAGTGGATGCATTGGTGGAAGAGGCTCCTGTTTATTACAAGCCTTCCAGCGAGCCTAAATACTTCCGTGATTTCCAAGCAATGTCGAATGTTGCACCTGTTGTGGATGACTTTAAAGAAACATTAGTTGGTTTGCTTTCTCAGCCAACGATTGCAAGCAAAGAATGGGCTTACAATCAGTTTGACACGATGGTCCGGACGAATACCGTTGTTCCTCCAGGTTCTGATGCGGCTGTTGTACGAATTCGGGAAACGAATAAGGCGCTAGCCATGACAACAGATTGTAATGCACGTTACTTACACTTGGATCCAGAAGTTGGGGGCAAAATTGCAGTAGCTGAAGCGGCTCGGAATATCATTTGTTCGGGTGCAGAACCACTAGCGGTTACAGATAACTTGAACTTCGGTAATCCAGAGAAACCGGAAATCTTCTGGCAGATAGAAAAAGCAGCTGACGGAATCAGTGAAGCGTGCAAAACGTTAGGCACACCAGTTATTGGAGGCAACGTGTCACTCTATAACGAGACCAATGGCGAAGCGATTTATCCTACACCAGTTATTGGAATGGTAGGTCTTATAAAAAATCTCAGCCATATTACAACACAACAATTTAAAAAACCAGGCGACCTGATTTTTGTTATTGGAAACGCCAAAACAGAATTTGGCGGCAGCGAATTGCAAAAGATGATAGAAGGAAAAATTTTCGGTAAGTCTCCGTCTATTAATCTTGAACTAGAAAAGCAACGGCAGCAGCAGTTATTAAAAGCGATTCAAAATGGATGTGTTGCATCAGCACACGATTTATCAGAAGGCGGTCTTGCTGTTGCTTTGTCGGAATCCCTCTTTGGAACAGAGTTAGGTGCCAGAATTATCGTGGATATGGAAGCCGTCACGGAATTATTCAGTGAAACACAATCCAGATTTGTTGTTTCTGTTTCACCTGAACACCGAGAAACTTTTGAAAAAGTCGTCCGAGATGCAAGTTGCATAGGAGCGGTCACAAATAATGGTGTTTTGACAATCTCTCATGAACAAGACGGACTTCTAATCGATACAACGGTGCAGTCATTAGAGCAAGCTTGGAAAGGTGCGATTCCATGCTTGCTGAACTAAAAGGACTTAATGAGGAATGTGGCCTGTTTGGCATCTGGGGACACCCGGATGCTGCACAAGTCACCTATTACGGATTGCATAGCCTGCAGCATCGCGGGCAAGAAGGAACAGGGATGGTTCTTGCAAATGAACAGAAATTGACCAGCGTAAAAGGTGAAGGATTGGTAACCGAAGTCCTTACTGCAGAGAAAATGCAAACCTTGTCTGGAAACGCAGCAATTGGTCATGTCCGCTATACAACAGCGGGCGGTGGCGGTCTTGAAAACGTCCAGCCTTTGTTATTTAACTTTCAAAGTGAATCTATGGCGATGGCCCACAACGGAAATATCGTAAATGCGGATCAGCTGAAATCTCAACTGGAATCTCAAGGCAGTATCTTCCATAGTACATCTGACACTGAAGTACTTGCGCATTTGATACGAAAAGGCGGTTCTGCGGAGTTGAAGGGCCGTATCAAAGATGGACTTAACTCGTTAAAAGGCGCTTATGCGTACTTGATCATGACGGATTCTGAACTGTTTGTTGCGATGGATCCGAACGGACTCAGGCCGTTATCGCTCGGGTTACTAGGTGACGCTTATGTTGTCGCATCTGAAACGTGTGCGCTGGATATCGTAGGAGCGGAGTTCATACGGGATATCGAACCTGGCGAATTGCTGATTATTAATGACAAAGGAATCGTAAGTGAACGATTTGCGGCTTGCAAACAGCGGTCGATGTGTACGATGGAGTATGTGTACTTTTCCCGTCCCGACAGCAATATTGACGGCATCAATGTCCATACAGCACGTAAAAACTTAGGCAAGCAGCTTGCGGTTGAAAAATACATTGACGCCGATGTTGTCACGGGTGTTCCGGACTCAGGAAATTCCGCAGCAATCGGGTATGCCGAAGCTAGCGGTATTCCATATGAAATGGGCTTGCTGAAAAATCGATATGTCGGTCGGACATTCATCCAGCCTTCTCAATCGTTAAGAGAACAAGGCGTGAAAATGAAACTTTCTCCAGTTCGCGGGGTTGTAGACGGCAAGCGGGTCGTTATGGTGGACGATTCCATTGTCCGCGGCACGACGAGCAAGCGAATTGTCCAGATGTTGAAAGATGCTGGTGCGAAAGAAGTCCATGTGCTGATCAGCTCGCCGCCTATTAAAAATCCATGTTTTTATGGGATTGATACGTCCGACAAAGATGAATTGATCGCCGCTAAAAAATCAGTTGAAGAAATACGGGAACTTATTGGAGCGGATTCTCTCACTTTTTTAAGTGTTGAAGGTACTGTTGAAGCGATAGGCAGACCGTTTGAAGGGGAGAACCGGGGACAATGTCTGGCTTGCTTTAACGGCAAGTATCCTACGGAGATCTATTCTGACCAAGAAATAGATTATATAAAATGCTGAGTGAAGGAGATTTTGAACCATGTCTAATGCATACAAATCGGCAGGAGTAGATATTGAAGCAGGCTACGAAGCCGTCTCACGCATGAAAAAACATGTACAGAAAACAATGCGCCCGCAAGTACTTAACAGTCTGGGCGGTTTCGGCGGGATGTTTGACTTATCCGGGCTGAATTTACGTGAACCGGTTCTAGTGTCAGGTACAGATGGTGTAGGAACGAAGCTGCTGCTTGCGATGATGATGGATAAGCATGAAAGTATCGGCATCGACTGTGTTGCCATGTGCGTAAACGATATTGTTGTTCAAGGCGCAGAACCCCTCTATTTTTTAGACTACATTGCGTGTGGTAAAGCGGAGCCTGAAAAAATTGAAAGTATTGTCAAAGGAATCGCGGATGGATGCGTGCAAGCCGGATGTGCATTAATCGGCGGCGAAACTGCTGAAATGCCCGGACTCTATAGCGATGAAGAGTATGACTTAGCAGGTTTTACTGTGGGGGCATGTGAAAAACAGGATCTGATTACGGGCGAAACAATTCTAGCAGGCGACTGCATTATCGGATTGGCCTCCAGCGGCATTCACAGTAACGGGTACTCACTTGTGCGTAAAGTTTTGTTAGAAGATGCAGAGATGGATTTATTTGACTTCATCCCAGAGCTTGGCTGTAAACTTGGAGATGAACTTTTAAAACCGACAAAAATCTACGTGAAGTCTATTTTAGCTGCATTGAGAGACTATGAAATTAAAGGAATGGCCCATATCACGGGTGGCGGATTCGTCGAAAACTTCCCTCGGATGATGCCGGAAAGTTTAGGCGTGGAAATCGAGTCAGGTACTTGGGAGATTCCACCCATATTCAAGTTTCTAGAGCAGAAAGGGAGTATCCCGCGCGAAGATATGTACAATATCTTTAATATGGGAATTGGAATGGCCCTTGTTGTAAAAGAAGATGCTGTCGATGCACTAATTGCTTTTTTTGAAAAGCACGGCGAACAAGCCTATCGAATTGGGAGAGTTGTCAATGAACCCGGTGTTATGTTCATAGGTGAATCATGAAGAAAGTGGCCGTATTTGCATCAGGGAGCGGCAGTAACTTCCAAGCGTTAGTTGATGCAGTGAATGCTAGTACACTTGAAGCGGATATCCGTTTGTTAGTTTGCGATCAGCCTACTGCTGCTGTTCTGGAAAGGGCTCAAAAAGCCAACATTGAAAGTTATTGTATTTCGCCTAAAAATTTCACTGATAAAACAGCCTTCGAAAAGGAAATTGTCCAACAGCTTAAATTACGGGATATCGAATTTATCGTATTAGCAGGTTATATGCGGATTATCGGATCCACGATTCTTAAGGAATTTCCCGAATCGATTGTCAATATTCACCCTTCCTTATTGCCTGCTTTTCCTGGAAAGGATGCGATTGGGCAGGCGATAGAAGCCGGTGTCCAGGTAAGCGGTTTGACGATACATTATGTCGATGCAGGAATGGATACCGGCCCGATCATTTTCCAAAAGGAAATAAAGATCCAGTCTGAAGATACTAGAGATACCGTACAAAAACGAATCCAGCAGGCGGAGCACATCAGCTACCCAGAAGTCCTGCAAGAGCTGTTTTCCAAAGATAGTGTTAATGCTGTTCGTTGATTTTAAATAAAAACAAGTCAGATGAACTACATGCGCTTAAATAGGGAGGAAAAACCGAATGAAACGAGCTTTACTAAGTGTTTCAGATAAAACAGGAATTGTTGAGTTTGCGATTGGTCTAAAAGAGGCAGGATTTGAAATTGTGTCTACTGGAGGGACAAAGAAAACCCTAGCTGAAAATGGAATTGAAGTGGTTGGAATTGAAGAAGTAACGAATTTCCCTGAAATCATGGATGGCAGAGTGAAGACCTTGCATCCGAATGTCCATGGCGGATTATTGGCGAAAAGAAATGATGATGCACACCTCGCTCAATTAGCTGAGCATCAGATTCAGCCGATTGACTTGGTTTGCGTGAACTTATATCCGTTTCAGCATACAATTGCAAAACCTGACGTCACTCCCGAAGAAGCGATTGAAAACATCGATATTGGCGGCCCGACCATGCTTCGTTCTGCTGCAAAAAATCACGAATTCGTAACTGTGGTCGTGGATCCAGCAGATTACGACAGCGTACTAGCCGGGCTTTCTGAAACAGGACAAGTCTCCGGCCAGAAGAAACGCCAGCTTGCGGCAAAAGTATTCCGACATACAGCTGCTTATGATGCGGTAATTTCCGAGTATATGACACAACTTGCAGAAGAAGAGAATCCTGAAAGCGTTACGCTTACGTATAACTTAAAACAATCCCTGCGTTATGGTGAAAATCCGCATCAACGCGCTTCGTTTTATCAAAAGCCATTAGGCTCAACGTTCTCTGTAGCCTATGGGAATCAGTTACATGGTAAAGAGCTGTCCTACAACAATATCAATGACGCTGATGCAGCATTACTCATCGTGCGTGATTTTGAACAACCCGCAGCAGTTGCAGTGAAGCATATGAATCCTTGCGGAGTAGGTGTCGGCGAAACACTTGCTGAAGCATTTAAAAAAGCATACGAGGCGGACTCTACTTCCATTTTTGGAGGAATTATCGCCTTGAATCGT
Organism: Sporosarcina aquimarina; assembly: GCF_033253705.1. Classification (GTDB taxonomy): domain Bacteria; phylum Bacillota; class Bacilli; order Bacillales_A; family Planococcaceae; genus Sporosarcina; species Sporosarcina aquimarina. The sequence goes on along the minus strand of NZ_JAUBDH010000003.1, from coordinate 99,713 downwards.
CAAGTGGATTTGGAAACAGCAACGATGTTAAAAAATATCTTTTTAGAAATCATCATTGCGCCGTCATTTACAAAGGATGCGTTAGATGTCTTAACAGCTAAAAAAAATATTCGATTATTGACTGTCGATTTTGATGGAGAACTGAAATACGAGCGAAAAACGACGTCGATCCAAGGTGGATTGCTGATGCAGGATTTAGATACTCATGGATTCGAACAGGCGACGATTACAATCCCTACAAAACGCGAACCTTCTGAAAAAGAATGGGATGCATTGAAGTTAGGATGGAAGGTTGTGAAACACGTGAAATCCAATGCGATTGTTGTTAGCGGGGAACAGATGACTTATGGAATTGGCGCAGGACAGATGAACCGGGTAGGTGCTGCAAATATTGCATTAGCTCAAGCCGGTGAGAAAGCAACTGGCGCCGCACTTGCATCCGATGCATTTTTCCCGATGGATGACACAGTTGAAGCTGCAGCGAAAGCGGGTATCACTGCGATTATTCAGCCAGGCGGATCTGTACGTGATGAAGATTCCATTAAAAAAGCAGACGAATACGGAATTGCAATGGTATTTACAGGCGTACGGCACTTTAAACACTAAGTTCTTCAAGAAATTTACGTACATATTCCTACTAAACTTAGAGGTGATCCCATGAACGTATTGGTGATTGGCAGGGGCGGCCGTGAGCACGCACTGGCGAAGAAATTAGCGATGAGTAAAAATGTCCAAACTATATTTGTAGCACCAGGCAATCCGGGTATGGAAGATGTAGCGGAACTCGTACCGATTTCTGAAGATGATCATAAACAACTTATCGCGTTCGCTAAAGAACAAAACGTTTCATTGACGATCATAGGACCTGAAACACCGTTGGTCAATGGGATTGTAGATGATTTCAAAGCAGCTGGTCTGCAAGTGTTTGGTCCAGACAAACGGGCGGCCATTATTGAAGGAAGTAAAACCTTCGCAAAAGAGTTAATGAAGACGTATAACATCCCTACTGCTGACTACGAAAGTTTTACAGATATAGAATCCGCTATGACTTATTTACATGAAGTCGGCGTTCCGATTGTCATAAAAGCCGATGGACTTGCTGCCGGAAAGGGGGTCGTCGTTGCCCAAACGAAGGAAGAAGCCGTGGGAGCACTGCGAGAGATGCTCGTGCAATCGAAGTTTGGTAAAGCGTCGGCATCTGTCATCATGGAAGAATTTTTAGAGGGCGAAGAGTTTTCATTAATGGCATTTGTAAATGGAAAGAATGTCTATCCCATGGTGATTGCGCAAGACCATAAGCGGGCATTTGACGGCGACATAGGCCCGAATACAGGGGGAATGGGTGCTTATTCTCCGGTGCCGCAAATTTCTCAAGCTATGATCAATGATGCGAGTGAACTAATCTTAGAGACTGCCGCGTATGCGATGGCTGCAGAAGATCGTCCGTTTACGGGTGTTCTCTATGCAGGGGTAATCGCGACGAATAAAGGACCCAAAGTTATCGAGTTCAACGCCCGATTCGGCGATCCCGAAACTCAAGTCGTTTTGCCTAGGTTGAAAAATGATTTGGCTGAAACGCTTCAGGCAGTTCTTGGACAGGAACCTTACGAACTTGAATGGGATGATTCAACTGTGTTAGGCGTAGTAATTGCAGCTGAAGGGTATCCAGGGGAGTATATAAAAGGGACTCCGTTAGTTGGTTTAGACACGATAAGTGCAGATGTAGAACTTGTTCACGCGGGTACTTTAAAGAATGAAGATGGAGAATATGTGACGAATGGCGGACGTGTGTTGCTTGCCTCAGCAAAAGGAAAGAATCTTCTTGAAGCGCAAAAGATCGTTTATAAGGAATTAGAGAAGATAGAAAAAAAAGGCGTATTTTGGCGAAATGATATTGGACACCGCGCGATACAATATGATTATTCTTAAGGATTTAGCTTTAAATGAGATTCTAGAAATAGCATGAAAAAATGTGCTCAGACTTTCAAATCCCTGCTTAAGTAAATTAACATGATGAAACCCCATGCCGAGTAGAACTACTTACACGGCTTGGGGTTTCGTCATTTATATGAGATACGGTAAATCATTTACAGCATAGGTTATTTTCTATATAAGACATTTGATTCCTGAATGAAATAAGGTCTGATAATTCACAAGTGGTTTGGTACAATATAGTGAAGAGTATAATATCTTCTTTTCAGCAATAATAACTTTGTGAAGCGGGGAAGGTAAATGACTTTTTTAAAACGGATGACTGAAAAACAGATATTGAATAGTAAAAAAGCGACCATATTTGGTTTTTTCACCTATATGTTGTTTTCGGCTATTAACTATTTTTCTTATTTGTTAATGGATGAGAACGTAATCTCTTCACCTATAATTTTCTGGAGCGGATTACTGGTTTCCTTTGGATACAATGCTTTTTTAAATCTTAAAGACAACAAAAACAATGGTTACAAGCGTCCAGGCAGTTGAATTAGACTTTGCTGCAAATGAGTGAATTCATAGTGCTAAATGGCTAGTCAAGTTACAAAGCATGGAAAGGAAAAGACATTGAAAAAAATAAGAGCAATCTTTATAGGCGATGTTAGATTTGATCAATGCCCAGTTTTTGAATTGAATAATGAAACGAACTACTTTGAAATGATACTAGACAAAGAAATTAGATATGAAAAAGCAGTCGTTGAAGAAGATGATGACTTCTTAATTTTTGAAATAGAAGAAAATATTGCGTCATTCATGAAGTGATAGGGCATATGGGATTATTTTTGAAAGAAGGATTCGCTCCTTCTTTATCGAAATGTTCAATTGGGAGGGGTTACTTATGACAAATGAAGAAGTGAACAAACTATCGGATACGTTATTAAAAAGCCTGTATGACTACCATTTTGCTTATAATGGAGAAAGCTACATTCTGCCAAAAGCAATGCTAAATGCGGATGCTACTAGTAAGTTGGCTATTGACTCTCTTATTGAAAAGGAATATGCAGTAGACAATGGCGGAGAATCGGATAGTCTTGTTTTATCCATAACGGCGAAAGGCATGGAATACATTAAAAATATACACACCCTTTAATTAGGGTTAACAGGGAACGTCCATTGAGGCGTTCTTTTTGTTTGCTTACAACAAGGAATGCTTTGTATATATAACAAAATTGAACTTGTGGATTACTTGTATACCTGTAGAAATTCTTTTTCAGTTATTCTTCAGGCTTTCTAGAATAGGATTTAAAAACATTAAAATCAGGTCGAATAGTCTTGCAATTTCGTAAACGCCAACAATTATAGAAACGTTCATGGTAAGGTAATTTAATACATAGAAGCTTATATTGCTACGAGAGTGTGGAAGAATTTTGGATACCAATCTGTTTAAACTTTCACTTTTGTGAAAAAGCCGATAGCAACTTTCAAAGAAGTAAAGTTCATTATTTCTTTGAGTTGTGCCAAATGTTCTGATACCCCCAGCATATGTATATTAAAGTTATTTTAAAGGAGAATACTCATATGACAAATTTCAACGCAGTATCGGCAAAAAACATTGAAAATGCGCCAAGCGGTAACGGCCTGTATTCACAAACCGTAGCTTTTTCTCATTACAATAATCTTTCGGCTCAATTACCGATTGAACCTACAACGGGTAAATTAGTAGCTGGCGGTATAAAAGAACAAGCTGAACAATGCTTCAATAATATCCAGGCAATTGTAGAAAGCATCGATCATGTGATGAGTGATATCGTGAGAATCACTGTATTTGTTAAGGACATTCAAGATGTAGACGCTGTAGACGAAGTGTATAAAACATTCTTCCCGGCTTCAGCAATCGCTCGAGCTGTAGCCTATGTACCCGCACGGACAACCGTTGAAGCTTCAGCTTTACCTATGGGTGCCTTGGTCCAAATGGAAGCAGTAGTATCTCATGGAGATGGCACACCACCGCAAGCTGTTGAAGACAGACACGGAATCGTGATCTGGGCAAATAATACTGAAAATGCACCAAAGTGCTCTTTATCAACCCAAACCGTAGCATTCTCTCACTACAATCATCTTTCAGCTCAATTGCCGTTAGATCTAAAAACGGGTGAATTGGTAGCGGGTGGCGTTAAAGAACAAGCTGAACAGTGCTTAAAGCATATCAAGGCGATTGTAGAAAGTATCGGCCATAATTTGGAAGACGTCGTTAAAGTAAATATCTTCGTTAAAAATATCACAGACATGGATGCTGTGGACGAAGTGTACAAAACATTCTTCCAAGGCGGTATTCCTGCAAGAAGAACAGTAGGCGTGTCGGCTTTACCTAACGACGCATTAATCCAGATAGATGCAGTTGTAGGAAACGCTGAAGGGACACCTCCGAAAGCATAACGGCTAGTAATTTAGCGAATACAAATTGAACACAGTTACTGGTCGTTGCCGATAGTGAATGTGAAACCGTAGATAAAGAAACATTAAGACTTCAGCTTAGTTTGGCAGAAGTCTTGATGCTTTTTTTATTTACAAGTAAACCTAAACATCCAATATCCGCACCAGTTAAATGAAATTATTTAACTTTGGCAGATAACTGCTGCTTGTCTTTCTTGAACTATATATACAAAATAGGAATAGAAGATGAACATGATAGGAATAGAAGATGAACATGAAAGCGAGTGTTGATATGAACATTACCTATAAAATAATGTCTTCATTAAGCTTTGAAGACGCGCATGTCCTATTTAATAGAGGGTTTGAGGGCTATATAATTCCGATGAATTTGTCTTTTGATGCTTTCGTAAGCCGTTTTGGGAATACTGGATTATCTCCGGCATTGTCTATCGTTGCATATGACGGAATAGAGCCCATCGGTTTTGTGCTTCAGGGAATTAAAGAATTGGATGGCCAAAAGATTTCCTGGAATGGCGGAACTGGAATTATTCCAAAATACAGAGGCAGGAAATTGGGAGGTTCCTTAATGGCGGAAGCTGAACAACTCATAAAGGAGCAGAATGTTACAGTCGCAACACTAGAGTCACTGTCAGAAAACAAACCAGCTATAGCATTATATGAACGGTGTGGTTACAAAGTAGAAGATAATTTACTCTTTTTACGTGGAGACAATGTTTTACATAGTACGTTACCCAGTCTTGAAGATTATGAAATATTAAGAATGCCTGCGGACCAATTAATCGGTTCAAATCTATTTCCAGCTATTGTCCCTTGGCAAACGGAGGCTAGCAGCATCTCAAAAATAGGCGGAGAAGCAATGATGATTTCAAAGGACGGAGAGATACAGGGGGCTTGTCTAATTCGAAAAAAATGCGAATTTGGCAATAAGACTGAAAGCATTACATTATATCAAGTGATGGAAAATGGGAATGAAGACGCCCTCAACAAACTCCTGGCACACGCTTTGGAATATGACCAACCTGTTCAACGCACAACTTATAACTTCTTAAAAGGAAACGGTCATGCCGTTTCATCGTTATTGGCAAGTGGTTTCGAAAACACTTCAGTTTCCCAAGTCTTCATGACAAAGTTTTTCTGAAATACATAAATGAAGAACTAACACTATACTGTGAGCAATTGGAAAGAGCGTCCATAGCGGACGTTTTTTTCTTTTATGACTATTAAATGAATATACTTCGCATCTAGGCATATTATAGTTGTGGTCAGAAATTTTATAATAGAAAGGTGCATGCATGTGGAATCCTCTTCTATGAATAATAGAAAGACAGATGGGAATAAGAAGAACGAACAATTGGAGGAATTCCGCGTCCGAAATGCGGGAAAACCTCTGACGACCAATCAATCCAAAAAGCTCTCAAACGATTCGGATCAGTTGAAAGCAGGCGTACGAGGACCAACCTTACGACAGGACTTTGAATTTTTTGAAAAGATGTCTCACTTTGTGCATGAACCCATTCCCGAAAGGAAAGTTCATGCGAGAGGTTACGGGGCTCATGGAGAGTTTGAATGTTATCAGTCGATGAAAGAATTCACCAAAGCAGGATTTCTGCAGGAAGCAGGGAAGAAAACCTCGGTTTTTGTCCGCTTCTCAACGGTACAAGGCAGCAAGGGTTCGAAGGACACAGCAAGGGATCTGCGTTGTAAAGGTGTGAAATTTTATACCGAAGAAGGCAACTATGATTTAACGACCATCGCAATGCCGGTGCTGATCAACCAAGATGCCATGAAGTTCCCGGATGCCTTGCATGCTTATCAGCCGGAACCGCGTACAGGGATGCCTACAGCTGCTGGAGCGCATGATAATTTTTGGGATTATGTGGCGAACAACCAGGAAGCTCTCCATATGGTGTTGTGGGTCATGTCGGATCGGGGAATCCTGAGGAGTTACCGTATGATGGAATCTTGGTCGATCAACACCTATCTTTTCGTCAACGCTGAAGGCACAGCGACTTTCGTTAGATTTGTTTGGAAGCCCGTCCTGGGTGTTCATTCTTTGTTGCAAGACGAGGCGCAGAAGATTGGCGGAATCGATCCTGATTTCCACCGCAGGGACCTCAGAGAGGCGATAGACCGCGGTGCTTATGCTGAGTATGAACTTGGAGTGCAACTAATCCCTTTGGAGGATGAATTCAAGTACGACTTCGATATACTTGACCCATCGAAGTTCTGGCCGGAGGAACTGATCCCTGTGCAATTAATCGGTAAAATGTCATTGAACCGGAACGTTGATAACGAATTTGCAGAACTAGAACAAGTCGCGTTTAATCCTGCAAATGTCGTGCCAGGTATTGACTTCTCGAACGACCCTGTCCTCCAGGGCAGATTGATGGCTTACCAGAGTGCTCAATACCACCGGCTTGGCAGTGCAAACTTCCAAGACCTGCCGATTAACCGACCGATTTGTCCCTTCCATAATAATACTCGCCAAGGGTTTATGAGGTACCGGATTGACGTGGATCAGACGAACTATCACAAGAATTCACTGTCGGATAATACACCGTACACGACTCCTCCTGAGGAGGGGGGCTATGAATCCTATCCGAAAAAAGTGGATGGGCATGTTATCCGAGCAAGAAGCAAATCGTTTGATGATTTCTTTACACAACCTCGGATCTTTTGGAATAGTTTAAGCCCTGTTGAAAAACAGCATACAATCGGAGCGCTTAGTTATCAGCTCGGCAGTGTAAAAAGTGAGTCCGTTCGTCAGCAAAACGTAGATATATTAGTGAATGTCGACGAAGAAATGGCGTATATTGTTGCCGATAACATCGGCGTCGAGCGTCCTAGCGGTTCCCAAGTGCCTGCCTCGACAGCCTATCCGTCCCTTAGTCAGACAAATACCCCTAAGTATGCCTACTCCCAAAGAGTCGGGGTCCTTGTTGGGAATGGATTTGACAGCAATGAGGTTACCAGCGTATTGAAGACTTTGGAAGAATACGGGGTGTTCGTTGTCATCGTCGGTGAAACATTAGGGAAGGTGACGGGAAGTGACGGAACACAACTAAAAGTGGATGAAACTTTCTTGACAACTAGCCCATATCTGCTTGATTCACTTTACATTGTAGGCGGAACCGCTAAACGCCAGGATATTTTCGATTATGAGGTGAATGAATACCTGACTGTTGCATATAAGCATTATAAACCGATTGGTATTGCCTCAACAGGCAATTCTTATTTAAGAAGATCAGAAAACAACAATATGGCTGGAGTTGTTTTCTATACTGGTAATTCCAATTTTAGTGATGAACTCGTCTCAGCCGTTGCGCAGCAGCGTTTTTGGAACCGGAAATGAGTTATAAAGCCAGTTTCCCCAGATTAGTATGGATTCAATCATAGAGAAAAGCGGCAAAGGAAGACGGTGGTCTTCCTTTGCCGCTTTTTAATTATGAATCTGGTCGAACCGATGCACACTGACATTTAGGTGGAACCGCATCTCGAAACTTTACGTCCCAGGCAGGAATCGAACCTGCGACCCACAGCTTAGGAGGCTGTTGCTCTATCCCCTGAGCTACTGAGACAGTTGGGATTTAACTATATTAGTATACGTCAAACTTTCAATTAGGACAACCACTCTCTGCTTTTTTTGTGGTGAATGCAATTATTTTAATAATTTAGTATTAAAGTGTATACTGAACTAATAAATACAATCACAATTGAAGGGGCGATTTTGTTGAAACGATTAGAACAGAAAGTAGCAGTAGTCACCGGTGCAGGATCAGGACTCGGTCGCGAGATTGCAGAACTGTATGCACGTGAAGGTGCAAAAGTGGTTATCGCAGATATGAATATGGATGGTGCGGAAGAAACCGTTCAAACGATTAAAGCAGCAGGCGGGGAAGCACTTGCAATAATGACGAATGTTACTGTTGAAGAAGACGTACAGCGCATGATCGATACAGCTGTTGAAACGTTCGGCACACTTGACATTCTAGTGAATAACGCCGGAATTATGGACAACATGTATTCTGCTGGGACGATTACTGATGATGTGTGGGACAAAGTATTGGCGATTAATACAACAGGAGTCATGCGTGCAACGCGTAAGGCGCTTTCCATTTTTGAAGAAAAACAAGCTGGCGTAATTGTCAATATGGCTTCCATTTCTGCACTGACTGGCGGGCGCGGGGGACTTGCATACACAGCTTCTAAACACGCAGTTGCTGGGATGACGAAAAACGTAGCGTCTCATTACGCTCATTTGAATATCCGCTGTAACGCAATTGCACCTGCAACCGTTCCGACGAATATTACAAATAACTTAGTCCAGCCAGACAAGCATGGTATGGAACAGGCGATGAAAGGTGTTATCCAATTAAGCCGCCCAGGTACTAAAGAAGAAATCGCGAACATCGCTTTATTCTTAGCGTCAGATGAATCTTCTTACGTAAACGGTGTGATTATGCAGGCAGATAACGGCTGGTCTTCCTACTAAGATCGATCTAGTGACAAAAAACGACTTCCTATTAATGGTGGTCGTTTTTTCTTTTAATTAACCTAAATGGCCACATACTATAGCTTAATGAATCGTTAAATTATTTTGTGTACATGCCTTAAATATTTTGAATCCACATCGTTTACAAACAAAAAATATAGGCGTATACTTAAATAATTAGATAGGCTAACTAATCATTTAAACTTGAAATGAGGCGAGACTATGCATATTGAACATCAATTTTTCAGGAGCTATGTCAAATTGTATCGACCTGTGGTAAATCAGCTAAATAAGCTGTTGTTACATTACGACTTGTATAACGCGCAATGGACAATCCTGAGCTTGTTATCACGAAAAGGTGAGATGACTTCAGCAGAAATTGCTGAAGAACAGATGATGGAAAAACCGTCTGTTACAAAAGTAGTGAAACGACTTCATGAAATGGGGTATCTTGACGTAACTCAAGGGCAAGATAAGCGCGAGAAGTTATTGAAATTGTCAATTGATGGTCAGAAGATCACAAAAGAAATTCAAGAAAAACTTCTTCCGGTTTATGAACAAATTTTAGCAGACATTCCTGAGAAGGACATACACGCTGCAAAACAGGTGCTCGATCACGCATACAACAATTTAAATAACTAACGGAGAGGGTCTTTATATGGAAAAGAAACAAAACTTATGGACAAAGGACTTTATATTTATATCCATCATCAACTTTTTCTTAATGCTTGTCATGTATATGTTAATGGTGACTATCGCGCCCTTTGCAGTTGAAGAATACAGCGCTTCTGCAAGTATGGCAGGATTGGTTTCAGGAATATTCATCATTGGTACGTTATTAGCCCGTCTTGCTACGGGCAGAGTAATTGAAAGTGTCGGCAGCCGTCGGATCTTACTCGCTGGATTGATTCTTTCAGTGGTAGGGGTTGCATTGTATTTCATCGCACATTCTCTGCCCGTTCTTTTAATCGTCCGCTTTATACACGGGCTTGGACTCGGCATTGCCTCAACCGCAACGGGAACTGTAATTGCCCAAATTATTCCGCCATCTAGACGGGGCGAGGGAATCGGGTATTTCAGTTTGAGTACCGTTCTGGCAACTGCAATCGGTCCGTTTTTTGGAATTTACTTAAGTCAGCACGTAGACTTCACATGGATCTTCATCTTCAGTTTAGTCCTTGGTATTATTGGATTGGCAATGTTCTTCTTTGTCGAAAAACGTCCAGAAGAAGCACCACAAGAAGTTGTCGAACCAAAAGACGCACCAAAAGGAATTGCGAATTATATCGAAAAGTCCGCATTACCGATTGCCTTCATTACATTGCTTGCGGGTATCGGATATTCAGGAGTTTTGTCGTTTATTTCGTTTTATGCAAAAGAAGCGGATCTTGTCGATGCAGCCAGTTTTTTCTTCCTTGTTTATGCATTTGCAATTTTGTTCTCCCGTCCATTTTCAGGAAAATTGCTTGATAGGAAAGGCGGAACGTTTGTCGTCGTGCCATCATTAGTTTTGTTTGCGGGAGGTTTATTACTTCTTAGTCAAACACATACTGGTTTCATCTTGCTTGTAGCCGGTGCCATTATCGGTCTAGGATTCGGTAACTTCCAATCCTGTGCTCAAGCGATTTCTCTTATTGGCGTTCCGATCAAACGAATTGGAATTGCAACTTCTACATTCTATATCTTTTTGGACTTCGGTTTCGGTTTCGGGCCATACTTCTTAGGAAATGTGGCAACTGCTTATGGCTATCGTGACTTGTATATGATTCTAGCGGGACTGATTGTCGTAGCGCTTATTCTTTACTTGTTGTTCGCCCGTACAAAACGCCCTGCTGTTCAATAATAAAAACGGTTCTCCAGCACATGGAGAGCCGTTTTTTTAAGAATGAATTCGTTCAAACTCCAAGAAACGTGTACCTTGAAAACTTAACTTGCCAATATCACCCTCAGCAAGCATTCCATATTGTTTCCCTGATACACTAAATTCCTGACGATCACCACTTTCGTATTCGAACGTCACATAATAAGAAGTAGTTGCCGCAGAATCACCACTGCCGCCGGATGTTTTGGTTCGCTTGGTTTTGAGATGAGCAGCAACAGTGACTCGTGGTGAATTGTTGTTTTTACTCCATTCTGCAGCTCCTTTAATGAGCGTAAAAATAATCATACCTGCAATGATTACAAAAATGATGACGAAAAATACAGGGAATCCACCCAAGAACGAATTACCATATGGGTCCATATAATCCCACCTCCTATGTACTAAGTATATACGATTACGTTTGGAAACGGTTTCAATAATAAGAGATGAAATTTACGTAGTTTATGCTTTGCATTCTTCAATTTATATGATATTCTATTATTACTTTAACAGACTAAAGCGATGAAGCGGAGGAACCAATTATGAATATAAAGAAGATGAAAGTTGCATTAGCAGGTTTAGGAATTATTGCATTGTTAGCTGGATGTGGGGATTCAAAAGAAGATGCAAGCGGGGAAAAGGAACTGGTAATCGGAGTGGATGATAAATTCGCACCAATGGGATTTCGAGATGAAGCGAATGAGCTTACCGGATTTGACATCGATTATGCAAAAGCTGCCGCACAGCACATGGGGTTGAAAGTAAAATTCCAGCCGATCGATTGGAAAGCAAAAGAAACAGAGTTAGCAAGCGGACGCATCGATCTTATCTGGAATGGGTATACGATTACAGAAGACCGGAAAAAGAAAGTTCTTTTCACAAAACCTTATTTAAGTAATGCACAAGTTGTCGCTGTACTCAAAGACTCGGATATTAAGAACCTAGCAGATCTTGAAGGCAAAACAGTCGGTCTTCAAGCATTGTCTTCAGCAGCTGATGCGTTAGAAGCAAATCCAATTGCGGATAAAGTGAAAAACAAAACAGAATTTGCGGATAATGTTTTGGCACTGTCTGATTTAAAAAGTAAGCGAGTGCAAGCCGTCATTATCGATGAAGTCGTAATCGACTATTACATGTCTAAAGAAGATGATACGTTTAAAGTACTTGACGAAACACTTGCTCCTGAAGAATACGGTGTTGGTGTGAAAAAAGGTAATGAAGATTTATTGGAAAAATTACAGGATGCGCTCGATACAATGAACGAAGATGGAACAGCAGCACAAATTTCCGAAACGTGGTTTGGTGAAAACAAAGTACTGAAGTAAGTCACGGTTTCTAGTTAGGTTGGAGGGATATTCATGTCGCCAGATTATTTATTATCGATTTTAAAACCAATGCTTGAAGGGGCCAAAGCAACGATTCTGTTGTTTGTTATCGCAATCGTTGCTTCGATCCCGCTCGGTTTCTTACTTACACTAGCGGTTAACAGTAAGTTTAAACCGTTGTCGTGGCTCGCCAACACGTACATCTACCTCATGAGGGGAACACCGCTCTTATTGCAATTATTGTTCTTCGTGTTTGGATTACCACTTATCCCGGTCATTGGGGAATACCTAGTTATGGATCGTTTTGCTGCGGCTGCACTAGCTTTTGTACTGAACTATGCAGCGTATTTCGCCGAAATTTTCCGTGGTGGATTACTCTCAATTGACAAGGGACAATATGAAGCAGCACAAGTGCTCGGACTGAACAAATGGCAGACAACGACACGCATTGTCATTCCACAAATGATTCGAATTGCGCTTCCTGCACTAGCAAATGAATCCGTGACACTCGTAAAAGATACAGCGTTGTTGTATGCGGTCGCTGTCCCAGAATTACTGCACTTTGCGCAGACGGCAGTTAACCGAGACTTTACGATCGTTCCATTTGTGATGGCAGGGCTCATCTATTTGCTGATTACAGCGGTATTGACGCTTGTGTTCAAGTGGTTAGAACGAAGATTCCATTATGTATGAGGAAGGTGAAGAGCAATGGCATTGATAGATGTAGTCGATATGAAAAAATCATTTGGAGATATTGAAGTCCTGAAACAGATTACCTTCCAGGTTGAGAAAAACGAAGTGGTTGCGGTCATTGGTCCTTCAGGATCGGGGAAAAGTACGATGCTTCGCAGTCTCGCACACCTAGAGGAGATTGAAGGCGGAACCATCCGAATCGACGGGGAAGCGCTAGTAGCAGATGGAGTTTACGCAAGCACTCCAGAAATCCGTAAAATCGGCAGACGGATTGGGATGGTGTTTCAGCATTTCAACTTGTTCCCGCACTTAACTGTGAAACAGAACTTGGCGCTTGCTCCGAAACTTGTTAAAGGAGAAGCCAAAGAGAAACTTGCGTCACGGATTACAGAGCTTCTGTCGAAAGTTGGTCTTGCAGACAAAGTCGACGCTTATCCCGCTAATCTGTCAGGCGGACAAAAGCAGCGAGTTGCAATCGCGCGTGCGCTGATGATGGAACCGGAAATTCTCTTGTTCGATGAACCGACATCTGCACTCGATCCGGAATTGACTGGGGAAGTGCTAGAAGTTATGAAAAAATTGGCGGAAGAGAATATGACGATGATTGTCGTAACGCATGAAATGTCGTTTGCGAAAGATGTTGCAACAAAAGCACTGTTTATGGCAGATGGACAAATTGTCGAAGAAGGTATTCCTGCTGTGATGTTAACAAATCCGACACAAAATCGGACAAAAGCGTTCTTAGCGCGCACTTTAGGCTGATGTGAAGTGGCTCGTACTTTGCTCATATGGTAAACTGGCAAAGTACGACAATTTACTAGCAATGGAGTGGTAGCGTTGAAAAATGCGTCTTCTACAATTGAAACGCCTATAAAGAAGCGGAATTACAAACCGTTCATCATCATTGTATCAATTATCTTAATCGGGGCTATCGGAGTTCTGTCAGGAATCCCAGGTGCAAAAAACTTTGACGCATTCGATATTACAATTCTTCCGATGATGAATGCCATCTTTAACACATTTACATTTTTATTTTTAGTTGGAGCATTAATCGCCATTAAAAAGCGCAATATCAAAGTACATAAAGGATTCATCTACGCTGCATTTGTGACCACCTTCTTCTTCTTGATCACCTATGTAATGTATCATTTCTTGGCAGAATCGACCGTCTATGGCGGCAGCGGGTTCATGAAAGGATTCTACTTCTTCATACTGATTACGCACATCCTCCTAGCTGCGGCCATCGTGCCACTTGCATTAACAAGCGTAGCCCGTGCATGGAACGGAGAAATAGAACGCCATCGTAAAATCGTCCGCTTCACAATGCCAATCTGGCTCTATGTCAGCTTTACTGGTGTTTTGGTCTATCTCTTAATCTCTCCCTACTATTAAGAATAGGCTCATGCTAACGAACATGGGTAACATTACTACATTGAAAAAGCACGGACGCTCCGTCAATAACGGGGTGTCCGTGCTTTTTTCTTCTTATAACTCTTGATATGGCTTCATAAACCTTCCGCTATCTTTCACTTCTGCATGATACAAAGCTTTCAACGCGAAAGCACGCTCCAGCTCGTGCTCTTTCATAATCTGAGTTAATCGTGTAGAAAGCTCAGGCTCTCTTTTCACAAGCTGCGCCATTTTTTGTTGGTTATATTGCATATTCCATTCCGCCTCCGTTCTTTCCATGCCATTGCTTAAGTATAACACGGGTCACGCTGATTTTCGATGTACACAATAAAAACCCCTTTTTCAAATGAAAAAGGGGAAGGGGGGTCATATTATAAAAGAGTACGATTGTATTCATCCAAATCGTGATCTTTTCTGCGTGGATAATCTCCATCCACGAGTACTAAGATTTTACCTTCATCGAAATGATCGTTATAGCGATGCGCTTCCTCTTCAGGAATTCCCATTCCGATAAGTGCTCCAGCCAGACCGCCGACACCCGCGCCTGCTGCAGCTCCCGTGATACCTGCTACAATCGGTCCTGCTGCAATAATTGGCCCGATTCCTGGGATAGCGAGAGCACCAATACCTGCAAGAACACCTCCGAGTCCACCTAGGACACCGCCAGTTGCGGCACCTGTAGCTGCGCCATCCGTTGCATGTGTTCCTGTTTCTTCAACGACTGTATCTACTTGTTCACGTTCTTTACTGATAACTGAAATCTCGTCTGATGAGAAACCTTGTCTCTTCAAATCTTCGATTGCTAGAATTGCATCGTTTTCACTGTCATAATAGCCTACTACTTGTCGTTTTACCATGTTAAAACGCCTCCTATAGGGTTTGTTAGCAGTTTTCGTTGCTAGTTTGAGAATACCCGTGACACTTTTTCTGAAACATTTTAAGACTTGGTCGTTTTACTTGCTTTGAAAAACCCTTACTCGTAGAATGATTGAAAGCGTTTTCAATTTATTTTTAGTTATGGAGGTTTCAATTTACTTGAGTAGGGAATAATTCCAAGAAAGATTTTTTAGGGGGAACTTACATATGGACCAAACAGATGCGCATCAGAAGCGCAGAAAATTAACCAAAACGCTAAAGCCGTCATGGGTGTTTGCAATTGCACTCGGCTCATCCGTGGGATGGGGAGCTTTCATACTTCCCGGTGATTGGATAGGAGAATCCGGACCACTCGGCGCCATGATCGGTTTGCTAATTGGAGCGCTTGTTATGATGATCATCGCATCAAGCTATGGTGTAATGATTAAAAAATTCCCAGTCTCTGGGGGAGGCTTTACATACGCCTTCATAGGAGCAGGGAAGAAATGGGCATTTATATGCGGTTGGTTTTTATCTTTAGGATACATATCAATTGTGGCACTTAATGCTTCAGCGTTTTCGCTGCTATTGAAGTTTTTAGCACCTGGATTTATGAAACAATTCTATTTGTATAGTATAGCTGGATGGGATGTCTACTTGCCGGAAGTTATCATTTCTTCTGTCATTATTCTGCTCTTTGCTTTGATAAACACAACAGGAACTGATATCTCTGGACGTATACAATTTTACTTTAGTGTACTTTTAGTGAGTGGCGTAGTTTTACTTGGAGTCTTCACATTTGGTATTACAGAATCACCTTTTGAAAATATGAAGCCATTGTTTAGTGGCAACCAATCGATCATCACTTCGATTTTAGTCATTTTAGCAATTGCACCTTGGGCGTATGTTGGATTCGACAATGTCCCGCAAGCTGCGGAAGAGTTTAACTTTTCCCCGCGTAAAGCAACAATGCTGATTGTCGCATCACTCTTCACTTCGTTCCTGATTTATGCCGTTATGATTGGACTAACTGCCTGGTCATTCCCGACAGGTTCGAATGTAGGAGATGGCAGTCTTTGGCTGACGGGTGAAGTGGTTAACTCCGCACTCGGATATGGCGGATTACTCGTCATGGCCGTTGCAATCATGATGGGAATCTTCACAGGACTGAATGGCTTCTATATGTCATCCAGCCGACTGCTCTTTTCAATGGCTCGTGCTCGTGCACTGCCAGACATGTTTAGAACTATTTCTAAAAAGAACCAAACGCCAGTATGGGGAATTTGGTTTGTGACACTAATCACACTGCCAACTCCATGGTTCGGCCGTCAGGCGCTATCTTGGATTGTCGATATGTCTTCTACAGGCGTATCTGTCGCTTATCTATTTACATGTTTTGCAGCTTACAAAGTACTGGCATGGAAATCCGAAGAAGCGAATCGTGAAATTGCTCCTGTTAAAAAAGGACTTGCGTTAATCGGTATGATTGCAAGCTTTGCATTCTTATTATTACTTCTTGTTCCATTCTCACCAGCTTCATTGACAACACCTTCATATGTATTACTCATTTGTTGGGGAGTTTTAGGTGGGATCTTTTATTTGGTCATCCAGAAGAAATATAATAGTTTGTCTCAAGAAGAAACGGAATATTATATTCTTGGTAAAACGATTGAATCTGAAGTCGATACAACACAAGAAGTGACAACAGAACCACCTGAACGTAAACACACAGATACTCCTGGAACAGGGTTATCTACTTAATTTCACATAGGTTCTTTAAGACAGCATGCTACCTTTAGTTCATAAGGGCATGCTGTTGTTTTGTTTTTGGAATAGGCACTTTGTATGTAAACTATTGCATTTATTAGGAGTTATCGATTAGAATATACTATAAAATAAGACTTTATGTAATAGGAATAGGACGGAGGCTTTAAAATGGGTTGTAGATCCGCATGTATTATTACAGATTTACAGTTTGAAGTGATGAGCACGGATAGTAGTCAAAGAGAACTGTTGGTAAGTCAGTTGAAACGGAATCATGAATTGACAGCTGATTATGGGAAGGAGAGCACACTATTATCAGTTTCAGAAGCTGGGCTCAGGGACTTAGTCGATTTTGCTGCCGATCATTTGGATCAGTCCCTGTTGTCTTTTCGTATCGCAGGGGAAGTCGATTGGCGTCCGTTTACTGAAGTACATAATGTATTTTCGACAGAATGGATAGATGAACTGATACAAAACGAACGTGTTATTTCTTATTACCAGCCAATTGTCGACGGAGAACGTAAAGTGTTTGGTTATGAGTTACTAGCTCGATTCCACTCCCCTGACGGCCAGATGATTTATCCAGATGAAGCGTTTAATGCAGCACGGACACGAGGTAGACTTTATGCATTGGATCGGTTGTGTCGAATCACTGCGGTGCGTCATGCGGCACCACTCGTTAATAAAAAAGCGTTTATCAATTTCATACCGACTTCAATCTATTCTCCAGAATTTTGCTTGCAGTCCACTGTTGCAGTTGCCGCACAATACAATATTGATCCTTTCCAACTTGTCTTTGAAGTCGTAGAAACGGATGAAGTAGAAGACGTAGAGCATTTAAAATCAATATTGCGCTATTACCGTGAAAAAGGTTTCCATTACGCTTTAGATGATGTCGGGGAAGGGTATAGTACTGTAGAACTGCTAGCTGAATTGCAGCCCCATTATATGAAATTGGATAGATCTTTTGTAGATGGTGTATCCTCGGATGCAAAGAAACAGGAGAATGCAGAATCATTTCTCATGAAGGCAAAGGAAAGCGGTTCGGTTCCTTTAGCTGAAGGGATTGAAAATGAAGAAGATTTTGTGTGGCTTAAAAATAGAGGGTATGAGTTGTTCCAAGGGTACTTTTTTGGAAAGCCGTCACCGTCACCTGTATAATGAAAATAATTCAAGGGCCGCAATTTGTGCGGTCCTTTTTTAGGAGGGATTGCTTGAAAACGATTGTTTGGTTCAGACAAGATTTGCGTTTACATAATCATCCTGCTTTAAAAGAAGCATCTGAGTGTGGAGACGTATTACCAGTATTCATCCTTCCAGATCATTCATCTCCAACTGCCGCAGACTGGTGGCTATCTCAATCCCTTTTAGGATTACAGCAGCAGCTTGCTGAATTAGGCAATTCACTTTTAGTTGTAAAGGGGTCGCCAGCAGATGTCTTATGCAAAATTGCACAAGAAACCAATGCAGATGCGTTATTTTTTAACGGACAAATCGATCCAGTTTCTAGAAGGGCCGAAACCTCTTTACTTGAAAACCTGAACTGTACTTCATTAGATATTCGACGTTTCCCTCCGGATATGTTGCTGGATCCCGATACTTTGAAAACCGGGGCAGGTCAGCCGTACAAAGTCTTTGGAGCGTTCTGGAAGTCACTTCAGCAACAGACGATCCCTTGGCCAATAGCGGCCCCTACTTCTTTGTCATGCTGGATTGCAGAGTATAGTGAAATGATTCCTTTAGAGAAATCGGGACTGCGTTCTTCACTGGGCTGGGATAAGACAATTGAGGAAACATGGACGCCTGGTGAAACCGAATCGTTTGAACGATGGGCTCACTTTAGAGATCAGATATTGAATAAGTATGTCATGTTGCGCGATTATCCTGGAATTGACGGGACATCCAAACTTTCGGGCTTTTTAGCATCAGGCAACATGAGTATTCGTGGGCTTTGGCATGCTGTGTATCGTGCTCAGCAGGAAGGAGATGCAGCACAACCTGAACCGTTTCTGCGGCAATTGGCATGGCGAGAATTTTCATATTATCAGCTGTTTCATTTTCCGGATATTGTGAATCAGCCGCTGCGTAAAGAATTTCTCAATTTCCCTTGGAGTGATGATTCTGAAAGTTTGACTGCTTGGAAAGAAGGAAAAACGGGCTATCCGCTAGTCGATGCAGGGATGCGCGAACTATGGCAAACAGGTACGATGCATAACCGCGTTCGGATGGTTGCAGCTTCATTTCTAGTTAAACACTTACTTATTGACTGGCGCATCGGTGCACAATGGTTTCAAGAAACTCTTGTCGATTACGATATCGCCAATAACACACTCGGGTGGCAGTGGGTGGCTGGTTCTGGATTCGATGCGGCACCCTATTTCCGGATTTTTAACCCAACCACCCAATCTAAAAAATTCGATGAGCATGGAGTGTATATACGGAAATGGCTTCCTGAATTAGCTGCATTGCCCGATAAACACTTATATGAACCCCAGGCAGCACCAAAAGAGGTTTTAGAGGAAGCGGATATTGTTCTTGGTGTAACGTATCCTTTTCCGATTGTCGATCACGCCACTGCACGTAAACGCGCACTCGATGCGTATGCCCTAATTAAAGGTGAAAAAGAGGGATCCTCATGAAACTGAGTATCAGAAGTCTTGCATTATCCTCACTGTATGGTCTAGCCGGCGGCTTCATCTTAACTTTTTTGTTTAAATGGATTGAATTCGCCACTGGCAAGAAAGTCTATACATTCTTGCTGAACGTCGATTACATACCCATAATAGGAACGATCGCATTTCCTGAGTGGATCGAAATCGTATTCCATCTGGTAGTTTCAGTTGCCGTTGCAATTGGTTTTTACGTTATGTACCGATTGCGTCCATCCTGGAAACTCCGGGCAATCAGGATTTGCACAGCGGTCAGTATACTAATCGGCATTGCGCTATTTCCAACTACTGCATTATCCGAACGTACACCTGAACTCACAGATGGCATTGCACTTCTATATTGGCTAATTGGACATGCTCTCTTCGGGGCAATCCTAGGAATTTTCTTCAAATTAGAACTGCGGACGAAACCTATACAGCTAACATAAAAAAGCACTTCCTGTTGTCTGCTATGACAACAGGAGGTGCTCTTTTTGTTTAATGGAAAATACCTGCTTCTTTCGATTTTTTCAGAAGTTTGTCTGTGCCTTTGTTAATGCGTTCTTTTAATAACGCGCCAAATAAGATAAATGCAGCCGAACAAACCGCAAGGAAAGTCAGATCTTTTGCAACACGCTCCCATACTATACCGCCAACAGCTTCACGCATGACATCGATTGCATACGTAAATGGAAGGAATGGATTAATGGCTCCGAAGAAATCCGGTAATAGAACAACGGGATACGTTCCGCCTGAGCCTGCGATTTGCAAGACAAGCATGACAATCGCCATCGCTTTACCAACATCTCCGAATACTGAAACGAGCGTGTAGACGATCGACATGAAAACGACACTAATGATTACACCAAATACAATAAACCAAAGCGGCTCTCGTATGTGAACGTCTAATAGTAAGAGATCTCCGCCGACGACAATAAACGTCTGAAGCAATCCGATAAGACCGAATGTCAGCAATCGGCCAAAATAGACTTGCCGTCTTGTAAACTCATCGCCATGGACATCTGTGGACAGCAGCGAGATTAGAAGGAGACAGCCAACCCATAACGAGAGTACGGTATAGAATGGTGTCATCCCAGTTCCGTAATTCTCGATTGAGAAGAGTCGATTTTCTTTTAATTGAATCGGTTCTTCAAAGAAACTTTTCTCAGCGTTCGGATCGTTTTGAAGCAGCTTGATGATTTCGTTAATATCTGTTTCTCCTTGGATGCTGCGTATCTTATCCGCAAGTTGATTCACTTTTTCAGAGACATACGGATATTCTGCAACCGCTTTTTCAATGGTGCCTTTACCCTCAGTCAATTCTCGATCAGAATTCCCAAGAATTGTTTGGACTTTTGGAAGAGTGGACTGAATTTCTATCAGAAGCCCCTTAGCTTGTCCTAACGTTCCTTTCGCTGTAGAAATCTCTTTCAGAACAGTTGGTTCAATTGTATTCACATATTCCTTCATAAAACGATCTAATTCAACTGAAGTATTGCCTGCAATTTTTTGTAAATCATCAACAGCTTGATCCAACTCTTCCGCTTTACCTTGAACGACTGCATTAACAGTTCTTGCATTTGTTTGTGCTTCTATCAACAAGTTTTTAAGATCTTCCGTTTTTGTAATTGCATCGTTCAATCTCCCTGACAAATCTGGTGTGGGCAGGGAAGGGGTCGGCCGCTGTTCTGCATTTTCACCATTATCGGGATTTTCTTCTGTACCAGGTGAAGGTTTTTCATCAGGTCTCGGAATTTGCTGGACTAACTCCTGCAATCGGGTGAGATCTTGCTGCACCCCATCTACTCGTTCAATACTCGTTGTCACCCGGTCGTCCAGGGCCTTTTTGGCTTTGTCCAGTTCAGTGAAATCCAACTGCACACCTTGAAGCTGTTTCAGGAAATCATTTGCTTCATTTGAAATGTCACTCACTTTTTTTAAGTCCGCCTTGATTTTAGGAGACATTTCGTTAAGTTTTTGTTCAGCTTCATTCAGATAACTAACAGTCCGATTAATTTGTCCAAGACCATCATCTGTAATTTGTTTCGCTTCGGGTAGTTTGCCTTGCGCTTGATGAATGATGGCCTGTGCGTCTGTTGCATCATCTAATCCACGGTTTAAGAGATTATAGATTTCAGGCAAACTTTTTTCCGCGTCAAACACGTAGTTCTCGAATTTTTGAACGTCAGGCAAGTCGGCTTCCAGTTCAAGTCCGAGTCTATTCATCATATCGAATATGACGCCATTCACAGTCGATACGAACTGACTGCTGACTTTGTCTACAATGACCGTTGCACCTTTTTCTGTAATTTTAGGTGCAATGGAGTTTAACTTTTCGTTCACGTAATAATCGATTTCCGCTTTTTGAGGATTGCCTGAAACTACAGAAGCGAGTTGTTCAGACAAGTTATCGGGCAATACCATGACAGCAAAATAATCTCCGTATTCTACACCGTCCAGCGCTTTTTTCCGGGAGACAAAGTGCCATTCCATTGAAGGATTTTCTTTCAGGGTCGAAACAATCTCTTTCCCCGTATTGATGTGCTCATCTTTTACATCTGCACCGACATCTTCATTTACTACAGCAACTGGTAATTTGTCCGTCCTGCCATACGGATCGCTGGAAGCATAGATGTTCAACCAAGCATACAATGAAGGCAAAAAAATCAAGCCGCCAATTAATATCGCTGCGACCCAGTTTGTTGAGATATTGCGAACATCCCGTTTGAAAATCGTAAAGATATTGCGCATCGAGTCGCCTCCTTTTCAACTAATGTTTGTATCCATCCTACCAGAATTGTGTAAAATTGTGTTGAATTTTAATTCAACTTTTGTTTTTAGTTTGCCCAAAAAGCCCCTCATTCAGATCGCTCGAATGAGGGGTGATTGGTGTTAATCGATTAATCCGTCTTTCATCGTTACGATACGATCTGCATAGGGAAGCATTTCTTCATCATGCGTCACCATAAGTGTTGTGATTTTAAGTGTTTTTGTTAAATCTCGAATGATCTCCATCACTTCTTTAGAACGTTTGGAATCCAGGCTGGCTGTTGGTTCATCTGCAAACAGCATTTTCGGCTGATGAATGATTGCACGTGCAATCGCAACGCGTTGTTTTTCGCCACCGGATAAGGAAGAAGGGTACGCATCTTTCCTGTGTGACATGCCGACTAGGTCAAGTACTTTTGAGACTTCTTGTTTTTGTTGTTTTTTATTCAACCTTGTCTCAGCAACGTCAAGCATAAGCAGCAACTGATCTTCTACCGTTAAAAAGGGAACAAGATGAGAAGATTGGAAGACGAATCCGAATTCACTTGACCGGATCTTCCGGATTTCTTCCTGATTCATCTGCGTCATGTCTTTGCCGTCGAACAGCACCTGTCCGCCAGATGCCTTCTGCAATCCGGCAGCTATCGTTAGAATTGTCGATTTACCAGAGCCGGAAGGCCCGACGAGTGCAGTGATTTCACCTTCGTTCAATTCGAGATCCACGCCTTTTAAAATTTTCTCACTGACATCCCCAGTTTTAAATGTTTTTTCAACATCGTCAATTGTGAAAATCCCCATCTTACATCTCTCCTTGTTGGATCGCCTGTAATGGCTCCACTTTTTTGATTTGGAATCCGGATACTGTCGCACCGATGAACCCAATTACTAAGAATACACCTGACAACAACAATGTTGTCTCGATTGGTAAGCTAAACGGCATGCTTGCAGGTGCCACCATAGTGAACAGTTGGCTAAGCGCTACTGACAACACGAGTGAGACCACTGTAATAAGAAGCATTTGGTACCACATCATGCTGAACAATGAACTGGTTTTCACGCCGATTGCTTTCAAGATTCCATATAATCCGATTTTCTGAACGTTCATCATATAGAAGAAAATCGCAAACAACATACCGCTAATGACAACGAGGAACCAAATAATCATATTAAGTGACATCTGTTCTGCGCCATAACTCGGAATTGTATTCAAGAATTCTTTATTGTTGAATGATTCAAGTCCTTTTAAGGAGTCAGGGGCATCCGACCCTGGAATGTAGATTGTCTGCATTTCCATTACACGATAAATTTCTTGATAGTTTTTCATGCTGATGAAAGCGACAGGAGCATGGCTGTATTTTTGCTTATCTACAAAACCAGTAACCTTGAACTCACCACTGAATTGGTTGTTCATCAACGTATCGCCGACTTTAATCCCTTCGTCTTTCAATGAAGCATCCAGCACGACTTCGTTGTCATTGACATTCGGAAACAGTTCACTATCAGTAGAAGTGACAAACGCGACACTGTGCTGTTTGTCTTCTGTATCGTTCACAAACCCCATTTGAATAGACATTGCAGTTGCACCTTGATAATCAGCAAGCAGCTGATCTTGCTGGTCCACATCTATTTTCGAAAGATTAACCGTTTGTTTCGCATCATCATTTAAGTAGAATTGTCCGTTTGGAACATTTTTGATAAGAGCCGCATTGTCTTCTGACAAGCCATTTGCAAGTCCAGAGATAATGAAAGTCAAGAAGCTGACCAAAAAGATGATTGAACCGAGTATCAGGAATTTCATTTTACTTTTTTTAACTTCTTTCCACGCCATTTGCATGAAAAACACCTCCGCTATTGATTACCTTCAGTGTACTCCCGCAATATGAACGCTACATAAACACATCATTACAAATGATTCGCAGCAGTGCTTTTTTTAAATTTATATTTTTAAGTAGGAACAGATTAGAAGATGGGTTGTCCATTATCGAAGTTTTCCAGGAACAGTGTATTGTCAGATAACGACATGATATAATTATCCTGGAATGAATTATATTCAATGATAATCTGCATATCGCATTTTAAATGGAATCGTTCACTGATATGGACGAATTTTGGGGAGGGACAGTTTGATGTTGGATTCTCAAATGGCCAAAAACTTTATGAACTTTGGAAACATGGAGTGTAAAGGCTCCAGTGAAATCTATGAATTTTTGTCTGTGAAAATTGCAGAAGACGATGATCTGCTCGATTTATGCCAGGCAGTTCCAAAAGGGCAGCCCGTCCCTAATCTATTATTCGGGGCTGTTCATTATCTTCTATTAAAAGGAACTGTACATCCATTAAAAGACTATTATAGAAGTGTTACAAATCCGCAAAGGAAAATAGACAACGAGACCTTCAGCAATTTCAAAGATTTCTGTGACAGATATCGAAATGAAATTGTTCCAATACTAGAGAGTAAGTTCGTCCAAACAAATGAAGTTAGGCGCTGCGGCTATCTCTATCCAGTCTTTTCATGGATCTACAGCAAAGCGGAAAAACCTTTGTCGATTATTGAAATCGGAACAAGCGCGGGCCTTCAGCTTCTGTGGGATCACTATAGCTATTCTTATGGAACCGGAAAAACGTATGGCAGTGAAGGGGCTAGTGTACATGTAACTTCAGAAATCAGAGGGAAGCGTGCTCCATTCTTACCTACTGAACCCCCACCGATTTCATCTAAAGTCGGCCTGGATCTCAACATAAGTGATTTATCAAATCCGGAAGATTATTTATGGCTAAAGGCACTTATTTGGCCAAAACACCAAGAACGCTTGAAGTTATTTGACAGTGCCGCTGAGTGCCTAAAAGAAAATCCACTAAATTTGGTGGAAGGGGATGGAGTACTTTTACTCTCAGACATAATTGAAACGCTGCCTGAAGATTCCGCAGTTTGTATCTTTCATACACATGTCGCAAACCAAATTCCAAACGAATCGAAGGTTGACTTGTTAGATAGTATTACGAAAATCGGACGCGTAAGAGACGTTTTTCATATTTACAACAATATGTGGGATCGACAGCTTCACCTCGACTACTATGTAAATGGGGTGGAGTACAAAAAGACAATTGGCGCTACGGATGGTCATGGCCGATGGTTTGAGTGGAATTTATAACTTAATCCTTTTAACGAAAAAATAACCTACATGAGAGTGAAAAGGCTAACATTAGAGAAGAAATAGGGGTTAGAGTGGAGATTTTCTTTGTAACAGCAAAAGGCGAAAGTTCTTATACTTGGTACTTTTCATATGTCGACACATGAAGAATTCTATTCAGAGAAAAGGCAAACCTAAATCGAGGAATTCATATCTAAAATTGAATGATTTGCACCAAAAAAATGCAGTCGAGATGGCGGCAGAAGAAAATGAAGTTTTATGAGGAAAGTATAGTCAATATAAAATAAAAGCCTAATCCTCGTTTCTCTGTTTTACATTAGAGAGTTAAGAGGTAGGCTTTTTATAATCATTTGTGTATTTAGATCGTTTTAGTGCTTACGCTTTACTTCGATTCTATAGCCGTCAGGATCAGTTACAAAGAAGTAAGAAGGTGTTCCACCTGAAAGACCTTTTAATTCTCCTGTTTCATAAGAAGAAGCTTTACAAATTTCATGCATTTTTTCTAAATCATTAACTGTTAAGCCTAAATGACTGAAACCATTTCCTATAACATATGGCTCTGCATCATAATTATAAGTAAGTTCAATTTGTACTGAAGAACCTGGAGCATTTAGATAGATTAAATCAAATTTATCCTCAGGGAATTCTCTGCGACTGGCTACTTCAAAATCAAAAAGTTCAGTATAAAAATCTAAAGTAGCATCAATGTCTCTCACACGTAAACAAATTTCAACAAGCACTTGGTCCATGGTATCATCCTCCGTAATTTTATTGACCTTATCTTATCATAGTGACCATATAAGTACACTTGATGCGCTTGAATAAAGGTACTCGCTTTAGAAGTCATCACGAGCGGTACGCAATTCGACAAAGTCCTTCACTGTTTCTGCTTGCAAAAAGAGATTAATGTCTTTCTCTCTTCCAATCGTAGTCGGAAGTGTGGGTTGTCCTTTTGCACGCAGTCCTTTAATTTCTTCTAATGATTTAGAGATTATTTTATTTTCTGGATATAGGTTATATGCAAAACGTAAATTAGTTTCGGTATACTCATGTCCAGGATATACATGTATTGTATCATCCAAGCGCTTAAATTTCTGCAATGTTTCATATTGAGCTTCGTAATCCCCGGTAAAAACCCTTCCGCATCCTGCTGAAAACATGGCATCTCCGCAAAATAGATGATTTCCCATTAAAAAACTGATATGGCCATGCGTATGACCACCTGTTTCGTAGACTTGGAAAGTTTGACCCAGCAAGTCGAAGGTGTCCTCTTCCTTTACAATACGATTCACCATACCTATCGTTTCTTCTGGCCCATAAACAAGAATTTCCGGATGACTCTCTAGAATCTCCCGTACCCCGCCGGTATGATCTTCATGCATATGAGTTAAAAGTATGGCCGCCAAACGAAGCTGCTTTTTTTCAAGGTAATCAAGGACAACTCCCGCTTCTCCTGGATCAACCACAACTGCCTCTGTTTCTTCTTGAATGCACCAAATATAATTATCAGAAAAAGCTTTGATTGGATGAATAATCACTTTAGAATTCCTCCTGTTTTATATATTTAATTTACGGGTTGGAGATTTTCACCTCTTACACCGATAAGTTTTAATTTACCCCGCTATCATAGCATAAGGAATATTAATATACGTTAAGGAGACAATATACTCTGTCTGTAATATGGTTTTATTATGAACTAACCAAACCAGATGGATTATATAGTACCATGGTATATATGAGGAAATAATAAGCCAACAAAGAGTTAGGAGACTTTTCATGAAAAAAGAACGAAAGATTGTATTGTATATTGCACAAAGCTTGGATGGTTACATCGCTACAAAAGAGGACTCACTTGATTGGTTATTTAAAGTTGAGGGGGAAGGGGATAATGGCTATTCAGAGTTTTACGAGACAATCGATACAATATTAATTGGAAAAAGAACGTATGACTGGATTATGGAACAAGAAAAAGGTCAATTCCCCTATCCAAATAAGGACTGTTACGTTTTTTCCAGATCCCAATCCGACGATACAAACGAAGTGAAGTTTGTAAATGAAGATATCGTTAACTTTACTAATGACTTAAAAAAAGAAGATGGGAGAAATATCTGGATAGTTGGCGGTGGTGATATACTTCATACATTTTTAATGGAAAAGTTAATCGATGAACTAATTGTGACTGTCGCACCGACAATTATCGGAGAGGGTATTCCTTTATTTAAGGCAGGCAATTATCAGCTGGATCTTACTTTTGCAGGTACAAGAACTTTTAATCAATTCGTTGAATTACGTTATACGGTAAATAAATGACTTGAAATTTCATTATAATCTAGGGAGATGACTGTTAAACAACAGCCGTTTTTTAAACTGGACATTAAGATTTCTTCCTTTAAAAACGTATCATAAATAAATACAAAACACCCGTGTGAGAATCAGACATTCAAGTCCGCTTCTCACACGGGTGTTTCTTCTGTCGAATACCGCTGAGTGATTTTAATTCATAATTGCCGGATTGGGCGCAGTCTTTTTTTGTCTAAACCCGCCAAGGAGGAGCTTTCCGTGCGGTATAAACTTCTGTATGACAATCGAAAGAACGATTGGTACAACCAAGCCGAATGCTGTGAACCCAACAAGTCCATACGTGAAATAGTCGTTTAACAAAATATCTGTAAAGATATGCAAATACATAATGGTTAAGGAATGCTTCTCGATAGTTTGCAGCCATTTTACTGACAGCTGGGCAGCCATGAACTGGAATATGCCAACTAGTGCAAGTGTGAAGGTTATCGGAATGACTAAATCTAAAATGAAATGTTCATACCGTAAAAACTTCATACTTAAATGATAATCAATTACATGAAATCTATCTAGCGAAATGGCTGTTACACTGCTTATTAATGCCACGATTAACCACTTTCTCGAAACGTTCATCCATATACTCTTCATATAATAACCTAACGAAAAATAGACGACTGCCATCAGTACAACGTCGATGTTCCAAATCATCGGAACCGTTTGGGATGCAGTATCTGGTGCTCCTCCTATGACGCTCATCGCAAAAAAGCTTTCATAGTGTGCAATCGTATAGGAGATGGCCAAAATAATAATTTGTTTCGTAAGGCTAAAGTATTTGGTCATCCATAAGAAGAACAAATGTGTAAAGAATAGCGTTGTAACAAACCAGAAAACACCGTATGCACCACGAGCAAAGCGCCCGCCAACAACAAGTGTCCAAAAATCGTTTACATACCACGATATGTCCAGGTTGCCCGAACCGATTTCTATCCCATAACGGATCAGCGTAATGCTTCCTAGGAAAAACAAATAAGGTACAATTAATTGCATAAATCGTTTATGAACCGAGCCTTTCATTAAGCCTTTTTCAATCACCGGCTTAAAAAACAGCCCGCTTAAAATAAAGAAAGCAGGCATGTGAAACCAATAAATATATTTAACTAACGGGAAATCAAGCTGGCCGGGGTAATGTCCAATGACAACCAGGATCATTAAAAATCCTTTGGCGCCATCCACCCAGGATAAACGTTTTATGTTCATAATTAAGCACCTCAAGGAAATTGATGTGTTTCCACTCTACTCCTTTTCTACACTGGATAGCGTAATGTTACAGTTTTGTCTTGTGAATGTTAGGTAGTTGGCAATACATGGGGAATTTCCTTGGTTTGTTACGGATAACTGATTAAATCGAATAGTCAATACTGTAATTTCCACGAAAAACATAGATATCTTACTAACTTTTCTTATAATTCAAGTACAATGGAATGAGTACCGGATCTGTCTACTTTCACAACCATTTTGTTCCATAAGAACAGAAAGCATACTTAAAACACGAAAGGATTGTTGACCAATGAAGAAAGTCACTCCATTTTTAATGTTTCAAGAGGGAAAAGCTGAAGAAGCGATGAACTA
Source organism: Sporosarcina aquimarina (assembly GCF_033253705.1). Taxonomy (GTDB): domain Bacteria; phylum Bacillota; class Bacilli; order Bacillales_A; family Planococcaceae; genus Sporosarcina; species Sporosarcina aquimarina. Next base: position 70,437 of record NZ_JAUBDH010000003.1, on the reverse strand, counting down.
TTACACATCCATCATTGAGGATTCAGGCATTTCGAGCATAACCCGCTACGGAGCCAACGAAGCCGGGGAGGAAGGGACTGTGGTCCGTGCATTGTTCAATCTGAAAGGCCAGGAATTCATGTGTATTGATAGTCATGTGAATCATGCTTTTACGTTCACACCTTCCATTTCCATTTTCCTCACATGTGAGTCCGAAACGGAAATTGACACGCTGTATGAAAAGCTGCTCGAAGACGGGCAAGCGCTCATGCCTTTAGGAGACTATGGTTTCAGTAAGAAGTTCGGTTGGCTGAATGACCGTTTCGGTGTTTCCTGGCAGCTTGACCTCCCTTTTAATTGATAAGAACCATCAATAAGGCACCGCCTACTCATGTATTGTCAGTCCAGAATGCCGCAATGAATAGATTAATATCGGAATGACTAACGTACAGTTTCGGGCAATCTGTTTATAGAAATAATTTGCAGAACCGGGAGGGAAACAGATGAAAACAGTCCTTTTATTTCACCATGTGCTCGGCTGCACCGAAGGAATCCATCACATTGCAGCGCGTATTAGACAGGCAGGTCACACTGTCCATGTCGCCGATCTTTTCGAAGGCCGCACCTTTTCAACAGTAGAAGAAGGGTTCGCTTATGTGGAAGACATCGGTTTTAACACACTTCAAAAAAGAGCCGAGCAGACGGCAAGTAAGCTGCCGCGCGAAATTGTCTATGCCGGATATTCACTTGGCGTCATGGCTGCTCAGAACCTTGCGATGAACCGTAAAGGAGCACGCGGGGCGGTGTTCATCTCTTCTTGCGCGCCGCCATCTGCTTTTGGTACTTCGTGGCCGTCTGAACTTCCTGTGCAAATCCACGGCATGGATCACGACGTTTTCTTCGCTGAAGAAGGAGATCTTGAAGCGGCACAGGAGATTGTCGCTGCTTCTGAATGTGCAGAACTTTTCGTATACAAAGGAGACCAGCACTTCTTTGCCGATGACAGTCTGCCAGACTATGATGCCGACTCAGCGGATCTGCTGCTGCAGCGGGTACTCACGTTTTTAGGTAGGTTGGATAGTTAACTAGCCATTGCTTTTGCTCCAATGAAGATTGAACTACTGTGATGATTTTAAATAGGAGGGGTTTAAGTGAATTACATAGTTTCATTGCATAACGTGAATTTCGAACGGGGCGGGAAAACGATTTTACAGCAAATCGACTGGGACATTCAAAAAGGCGAGCATTGGGCAATCCTTGGTTTGAATGGTTCAGGTAAGACGTCTTTACTGAATATCATTTCAGGAAATCATTTTCCTTCCAGTGGGGAAGCGACAGTGCTTGGCAACCGGTTTGGACAAACGAATTTGCCCGAACTGCGTAAACGTATTGGATTTGTCAGCAGTTCACTGGAACGTTTCTCCCAATACTTTCAAAATGAAACCGTTGAAAGCGTCATTGTGAGCGGTAAGTATGCAAGTTTCGGGCTTTACGAAGAAACGGAAGAGAAAGATTGGGAGCAAGCGAATCAGCTGTTGAACGATTTCAGGCTGTCGTATGTAAAGGGGACACAGATCCATTTGCTGTCTGAAGGAGAAAAAAGAAGGGTGCTTATCGCACGCGCGCTCATGAGTAATCCAGATATGCTTATTTTGGATGAGCCGTGTTCAGGGCTGGATATTTTATCGCGTGAACAATTTTTAAATTCATTGGAAAAAGTAGCGATAAACGGTTGTCATATTGTCTACGTGACGCATCATGTAGAAGAGTTGGTGAAAGAGATTTCACATGTGCTTCTGTTGAAAGAAGGAAAGATCATTGCATCTGGTCCTAAAAAAGAAGTTTTGCAGAACGACCTTGTCACTGAAACATACAATGTTCCGGTTTCGGTCAATTGGTCTCAAAATAGACCCTATTTAATTGTCACTGAAGAAGTGACGCCAAGTATGCTGGAAAGACAACCGCAATAACTTTGAATGCATTCTTTGATTTTGCATTTTTATTTGGATGTCAGGAACCAAAGAAAAGGTCCTGCGTAAAATAATTGAAATGGTATTAATCGACGGGTCATCAGACGGTCAGCTGAAGTTCCTGGTGAGTAAGCTACAGAAAAAAAGTCTTTTCTTGATAGTGATTTGGACAATGTTAAAACAGAATAATACATATCGCGGGAGGGATGCACTATGAGCAATAAGCTGTTTGTTTTTCTAATTGTCGTATTGAGCTTTAATACATTAAGATACGGATACTATCTTGTTGCGGGGTCTCCAAGTACCTATCACATTATATTTTTCGTTTTAAATATAGTTGCTTTGATCTTAGGTATTTTCACTCGAAACAATCTAAAGAATGACAATGTCACTAGAAAAGAGGGATAACTGGACATTTTGTCTTGTTTGCCACGCGCTTTGATGATGTCGTATCTGAAAACACAACACACGAATACCCAAAACGAAAAAAAGGAGCATTCGTCATATGAAAACACGAGTAACTGAAATGCTAGGAATCGATTACCCGATTATTCAAGGAGGCCTTGCCTACTTGGCTTATGCGGAGCTAGCTGCTGCCGTGTCGAATGCCGGCGGACTCGGACAGATCACGGCAGCCACATTGAAGACGCCGAATCGGCTGCGGGAGGAAATCCGGAAAGTCCGCACACTGACAGATAAGCCGTTTGCTGTCAATTTTGCGATTGCGAGGCATGACGGCAACTATAAAGAACTGCTGGAAGTGGCGATTGAAGAGAAAGTGCCAGCCCTCTCGATTACCGGCGGCAACCCGCAGCCCGTTTTCGAAAGGCTTGAAGGGGAGTCTATCAAAACCCTTGTCCTTGTCTCCGGTGTCCGGCAAGCTCAAAAAGCCGAAGAACTCGGTGCGGACATGGTGATGGCAGTGGGCCAGGAAGGCGGCGGACATATCGGTCGGGAAGATATAGGAACTGTGGTCCTGACTCCGCGTGTAGTTGACGCTGTCTCCATCCCGGTCCTCGCAAGCGGCGGCATCGGTGACGGACGGGGCTTACTGGCTGCGTTTTCTTTAGGAGCTGAAGGCATCGAAATGGGCACTCGATTCATTGCCACACAGGAATGTGTCCACGCGAACGAGGTCTACAAGCAGGCAATTTTAGAAGGGAACGAGAGGGATACAGTCATTATCAAAAGAAGTCTCGGTGCGCCGGGACGTGTGCTGAAATCTCGTTTTACAGAGAGTATTATTAAGAAAGAGAACGAAGGAGCGGCTTACGAGGAGCTGAAAGACATGATCAGCGGGGAAGCGAACCTGGCTTACATCTATGAAGGCGATGACAATGCCGGCTTTGGATGGGGCGGCCAGGTCATCGGACTGATTCAAGACGTTCCGACCGTTCAGGAACTGTTTGATGAAATGATGGCGACAGCTGAAAAAGGACTGGCCCGATCGAATCGTATTATGGGCGGATAATGGTGTTAAACAGTTTTAAAGGTTGACGGACACGGCTCATAACAGGATAAGAATGGAGATTGAAAATAATTGGATCAAATCGAAATTAGAAATCTAGTGCCTAATTTTTTAAATTTCTACGAACTGGCAAACCAACCCGATCATGACGAAACTGCAAGGTGGGAGCTGTGGGAAGGGCATTATAATTTTGCCGCTGTTCCTCCTGGTGATCAGGGGCAGGCAATGGCTAGACAATTGCTGGAGGATGCATGGAAAGAATACGGTCAGCACTTGTCTGTTATAGAAAAGTGGTCACCTGATATCGAAAAAGTCAAAGCACACCTAACGAAAGTCAAAGAAGTGCTTGGGTATGATTTGCCAATTCAATTGGTTGTCATTTACTTCGTGGGCGGCTTCGAGAATAATGCTTTTGTCGCTCCTTTCGACGAAGACAGGTTAGCCCTCTGCCTGCCGATTGAAAATGGGGACTCCGATATTACTTTAGTGCACGAACTTACACATGTCGTACATGCACGTACTGCTCATCTAACGGCAGAGTGGGAAAGAACGATTGCTTCTACAATACTTCAAGAAGGGCTGGCTGCCCAGCTAAGTAAATATGTAATTCCTGGAAAAACGGATGAATGCTACATTGAATCCAAGAAGGGTTGGTTACAGTCTTGTGCGAAGAAAAAAAGGGAAATCATTTTAGGCATTATTCCATTTCTAACGGACTCCTCTTCTGAAACCGTAACTAAGTTCACATTCGGAAATGGAACAACGGGTCATGAACGGGAAGCATACTACGCTGGGTGGGAAATTGTTCATTCACTCCTGGAACAAGGGAACACGTTTGAACAGATTGCGCATATTAAGGAAGAGAAGATTCCAAAATATCTTAATCAAGCAATTGCCGGTTATTTATCTCAAAGATAGGATAGGTAACGTCTCTCATGATATTTATAAAACAGCTCCGCCAAACTAAAAGGAAAACCGCCAATTCATCTTTGAATTGGCGGTTTTCATGTTTCTATTCAACTATTCACGTCGTCACTTTCTTTTTTTCTGAACTATCCACTACAACTGCACCCACGATGTCACCGACAACGTTTGAAGCGGTTCCGCCCATACCGATAATCGCATCGACACCCGCAATGAGAGCGACAATTTCAAGAGGCAGACCAAACATCGTCAAGACAGCCGCAAGCGTTACAAGACCAGCTGCAGGGACACCTGCCGTTCCAATCGAGAGCAGCGTTCCGACAATAACGATCAGGAAGAAGCTCGAAACTGAAAGCTCTAAATTTGTAATATTTGCTGCGAAGACAATCGAGACACCCATCCGAAGGGCACCGCCATCTGAATTGAACACCGCCCCAAGAGGGAGGGCAAAGTTTGCTGTTCTTTCAGACACGCCGGCTTTTTGCGCGGCCTTGATTGCAATTGGCAGCGATGCAATACTGCTGGATGTGAAAAAAGCAGTTGTGTAAGCTTCTTTCGTAGACTTGAAGAAATTCATCACTGGGTTTCCAGATAACCGGAGAAATGCAGTATAAACAAATACCCACAGCAGAATAACTCCTAAGTAGAATACCCCTGTGAACGTTAGCAGCGACTTGAAGGTTTCCCATCCTTGGCTGCCAAATGCGGTTGCACTAATTGCGAATACGCCGATTGGTGCATAAAGCAAGACGCCTGTAAGGAGTTTTGAAAACATTTCTTTCAATGCGATGATAATTCTGTCCAACAATTGCCCCTGTTTCTGCATTTCTGTTTCCGTAGAAAACTTCATTGCTGAAATTGCAAGACCAATTATGACAGCTAAGAAAATAATACCCATTACATTACCGCCAGAAAAAGCTTCAAACATATTGGACGGTACCATTTGCAATAAAACATCGGAGAAGTTTGGTGCAGCTGGTGTATCCACTTTCGTATTGGGAAGTGTTAAATACTGTCCTGGTTGGAACAGCAAAGCCAGTCCGACGCCAATTCCTACAGCAGCCGCTGTAGTGGCCATGTAATAGAGAATCAGTTTCCAGCCCATTCTGCCAAGTTGCTTCATGCTCATCTGATCTACCGCGAGCACAACGGTTAAAAATATTACTGGAATGGCAACGAGACTTAATAGGTTGATTAATAGTGTACCAAGTGGTTGGAATATAGCCATTTTTTGTCCAAATACAAGACCGCCTGCAATTCCTGCAAGAAATCCGATGGACATTTTAAGTACAAATGAACTATCCCGGTAACCACGCCATAGTTTCGATAACATCGGTTCTCTCCTATTCCTATGTAATAAGTGCGTATTTAGCGAAGTGTACCTTAGTTTGGAAGTTACAGTCAATTTCTATGCTCGTATTTTGTCGAAGATAGAAAATACCGCTTCCTTTAAGAGGAAACGGCACTTCGAGCAGGCAATCGTTTTTTGATAGCAAACATTGCTACTACTGTTACTACTAGCACAAGCTGTCCTGCAAGGGTTTCCCACGTCGGATAAAATCCGATTGCTGCTGCGACGGGAAGTCCGTCCACAATAGAAGTAGGGAAGATATCCGTCAATTGAAGTGTATGGATACTTACACCGATAATTTTAAATGCGAGTATATAGATGAAAACTGTTGCCACCGCAAATAATCGGTGGATTGGAATTCGGTTACCAGCTTTCAATAGCACTACAGCAACAGCAACTAATATGACGAGCGCCACTGCAATCCCGAGTAGAAACTCGGACAAGTTCATGTTCGGTGCAATTCCAACATAGAACACGACGGTTTCTGCACCTTCACGGAATACCGTCAAGAAACTGAGTAATCCGATTGCCCAAGCGCTTTTACTAGAAACCGCGGTCCCCATTTGACGCGCAATGTAGTCATTCCATGCAGTAACAGACGATTTACGATGCAGCCATGCGCCCATTCCGATCATCATGGCAGCTGCTGCGAGTCCAATGACACCTTCCATAATTTCGCGGCTGCTTCCGATCGTTACGGAGTTAAGAATGGTTGTCATCAGCACGGCTGCAACGATACTTGCTGTAATTCCTACCGCTGAACCTGTATAGATCCATTTAGCAAGTTGAGGCTGTCCTGCTTTCTTCAGAAATGCCACCAATCCGATAATGATGAGAAGCGCTTCTAATCCTTCCCGCAGTAAAATAAGTGCTGAATCCCAAAACGTATACGATGTGCTTTCTTTCACGAGTTCAATCTGCTGCTGCAGACTGGCAATGTCACTCGATATTTTTTTACTATCTGCTTTTGGGCTTGTAAGTTTTCCAGCAAGCAAAGGGATTTGGCTTTCAATCTTTGTATAGAGTGCCGCATCTTTTGTACGAATTTGACCTTCGACATTCGGCCAGCTCATGATGAATTCACGAAGATCAGCGACCGCAGTATCTGCATCCCCTTCAGCAAGAGCCGCACGACTATCCGCTAAAAGGGAAGTGAGTGTATCGAGTGAATCGTCCGTGACTGGCGCAGCGCCTTGCGCCATTTCGCCTGCTGCAAATGAAGTAATTGCCTGTTCGAGAGAAGTATACGTCTGCTCCAGATCCGTCTGACTTGGTGCGTCTTCTGCTAATGCAATACGCAAAAAGGCCATTTGCGTTTCGATTGTGCCATATGCTGAGATACTTTGTTCGCGCACTGGACGTTCATTACGCGTCCACGTCGCTAGAAACTTCTTTTCAGAAGTACGGACTGCTTCTATATCCCCTGATTGAATAGCATCTCCTAATTTTTCCAGATCCGGAGTGACCGCTTTTTCAAACGCGAGCCTTTCTGCTTGTTCATCCACAGGGTTTTCAGCCTTTTCCAGTGCATGTAATGCTTTTGACAGGACAGTTAACGCTTCCAGACGCTGTGCAGATCCTTTCGCCTGCTCTGCATCTTTCAGCGCACTTTCAACTTGCTTGCTTTCTTTTGCGGGATGGTCTTTTTGCTGCCATGTAGCTTTGAATTCTTCCAATGCCGTATCTGAGGCTGTCGTGTCGTCTTGCTTGGACGCCATGATAGCATCGCCGATTGCGATGTACAAGTCACTGTAAGAAGGTGCCTCTGCGCGCGCAAGGGAGGCAGGTAAAAGAGACAAAAGCAGGACTGCGATGAGCAGTGCCTGCTTACAAAGTTTTGAATAAGGATTCACCGATATAGCTTCCTTTCTGAACACCAGGGAAACAGGCAAATAAGGCACTGCCACGGTGTGTGATGTATTCATTCAGCTTATCGGCACGGCCGAAACTTTTTTGGATGGCGATGAATTGCTGCGGATCCTTTTGATAAGAGATGAACAGCAGACCGGCATCATAAGCACCTGTTGCATCCATTGTCCCCGATGAGTAGGAGAACGAGCGCCGATGGATTTGTGCTTTCGCTTCTTTTGCAAGCCGTACATGGGAGTCTACAGGGATAACCGGTTCACCTGACGCATCTTTTTGGTCAAGCGGCACTTCATCAAGTTCGTTTTTCAAACTAAGCGGAGCTCCAGTTTCGCGATGACGGCCGAATGTCGCTTCCTGCTCACTAAGTGCTGTCCGGTCCCATGTTTCCAAGTGCATCTGAATGCGGCGGACCGCCATATAGCTTCCACCAGCCAGCCATCCTTTATCTACCCAGACTACGTCATTCATCGCTTTTTTGCTTGCAGCATCCGGTCCTGACGTGCCATCTTTGAACGCAAATAAGTTCCGCGGTGTTTCCCGTTTCTTATTTTTTTCAGGGAAGGAGTTGAACCCGGCCTGTGACCACTTCAAACGTACTTTCCCTGAAGCGGCACGAATTAGGTTGCGCACTGCGTGAAATGCAACTTGCGGATCTTCTGCACAAGCCTGGATGGCGATATCGCCCCCCGTGTAAGCTGGGTCCAGCTGATCCTTCGGGAAGTGGGGGAGGTCTTTGAGTTCAGCGGGACGTTTTGACGAGAGTCCCAACTCGTTTTTATCGAACAAAGAAGGCCCAACTCCAAAGGTCAGCGTAAGGCCTGATGCATCGAGTCCGCCTGCTTCTCCCGTATCTTTCGCTGGGATGAATCCATTGGAAGAAACTTCACCGATAGGTTCGCCGTTCATTAAACGAACGGCCATAGGTGTCCATTGCTGGAGCAACTCTTTCAGTTCCGCTTGAGACTTCACAAGTACTTCAAGTGACGCAAAATAGATGTGCGTTTGCACGGGCGTGATGATACCAGACTGATGAGTTCCATAGAAGTTAACCTTGTTTTTCGATTCTGGATTGTCGTCTTCAGCAGTCATTCCAAATACATTAAGAAGCCCGCCAAGTCCTGAAACGCCAATCGCTGCACCTGCAGCTCCGGCGCCTGTCAGCTTCAACATTTGACGTCGGGAAATCTTCTTCTCAAATAATTTGTCTTCTGCCATTAGATTCTCACTCCATTACGATGCCCATCATGCTTAATGGTTCACCAAGTTGATTTACTGCATCGGCTAATTCCTTCGTATCTTCTTTCGTCAATTCCTCGTAAGAAATATACCCGCCGTTTCCATCTTCATGCTTAGCAAGAAGTGTGTTTAACGTTCCGAATTTCTTCGTTAAATCAGTTGAAAGCGTAGCATCTTTTTGTTTAATGACCGGTTCGAAAATGCTGAAAATCTTTTCTGCACCTTCCACGTTCGCTTTGAAATCATATAAATCGGTGTGAGAAAAGATCTCTTCTTCACCTGTAATTTTGGATGTCGAAACTTCGTTTAGCAAGTCGACAGCACCTGTAATCATTAAATCTGTACCGACTTCAACCGTTTCAACACGTGCGCGTAATTCTTTTGCGTCTTTTAGCAACTGATCGGCAACGTCTTCGTAGCCTTCTGTTGTTTTGTCGACCCATAAACCGTATTCAATTTTATGGTAACCAGACCATTGTTCTTCTCCTTGACCTTCGTCTTCCAAATCTGCAAGACGTGCATCAATGCGGGGGTCTAGATCTCCGAAGCTTTCGGCAATCGGTTCAGAACGCTCAAAGTACATGCGGGCGAGAGGATAGATCGCTTTAGCTTCGTCAATCTTGCCTTCTTTCACGGCATTGACAAATTTTTCTGTTTCTACAACGAATTGGTCCATTTGTTCTTTTGCAAATTCTTTGTATGCATCTGTTTCTTGTTGAAGATCAGTTGGAGCAACGGCTTCGGCTGATTCTTTCTCAGTTGCTGTCTTGTCAGCGCCACATCCTGAAAGAATAAGACCCGTAGCGAGCATTGAAGTGAGTAAGGCATGAGATTTCATATGATAATTCCTACTTTCCGGCTTTTTCTCAATGATAATCATTATCAGTATGTCAAGTCAACAGTTTTTTGCAGGAAAGCATGGCATTTTCGTGTCCTATCACGATGATAACGCGTTTTCCAAAAAAATTTCCAGTAATTTCATCGCAGAATCTCAACGTCTCATTGCAATTGGAAAGGAATGGCTGTTGTATATCGGGTTTGTTCAACATATAATAAGGGAACAAATGTTCTTAGGAGGGGACGTAATGGACCAATTACCCGAACGTAAAATTATCTGCCTGGATATGCGCAGTTTTTATGCCAGTTGCGCAGCTGCAATCGAAGGATTGGACGTAATGGAAACGCCAATTGCAATTATCGGAAACAAAGAGCGAAAAGGCGGTGTTGTGCTCGCCGCTTCGCCTCCCCTGAAAAAACGTTTCGGTATTAAGACAGGCATGCGGCTTTTTGAAATTCCGGATGATCCTTCCATTCAGCTCATTGAACCGACTATGGAATTTTACATCAAAGTCTCTATGGAGATCACTCATTTGTTGAACCAATATGTACCTAAAGAAGCGATTCACGTGTATAGCATCGATGAAAGCTTTGTCGATTTGGAAGGAACTGAGCGACTCTGGGGGCCGCCCCGTGAGACAGTCGCGCGCATTCAAAGTGACCTGCTTAGCCAATTCCAATTGCATTCTGCTTGTGGAATGGGGCCTAACATGCTGTTGTCTAAGCTCGCGCTCGATCTGGAAGCAAAGAAAACAGGCTTTGCTTATTGGGGATATGAGGACGTACCGGCTAAACTATGGCCAATCGCACCGCTTAGTGAAATGTGGGGGATTGGAAGAAGAACTGAACACACGTTAAATGAATTGGGAATTTACTCCGTAGGCGACCTTGCGCATGCCTCTTTATCCCAATTGGAAGAGAAATTCGGTGTGATGGGAAATCAGCTTTATCATCACGCCCATGGCATTGATTTGTCTGAATTAGGGGCGCCCCTGATTGAAGGGCAAGTCAGTTATGGGAAAGGCCAGATTTTGTTCAGAGATTACAAACGCAGAGAGGATGTACTCGCAGTAGTCCTTGAAATGTGTGAAGACGTGGCAATGCGCGCACGTACAGCACGCCGTGCAGGAAGGACGGTACAGTTATCGGTAGGGTATTCAAAAAACGCACTAGGAGGCGGCTTCAGCCGTTCTAAGTCACTCCCGGAAGAAACGAACGATACGATGAAGATCTATGCGCTTTGTACCGAACTGTTTGATACATTTCATGACGGCAGGCCGGTTCGGCAATTGTCACTCTCCTTATCCAATTTAGTGGAAGAGCATTCCATGCAGCTCAGCTTGTTTGATCAGCATAAATGGAAGAAACGAAAGCTGGGCGAGACGGTGGATGAACTCCGCAGTAAATATGGATCTGCTGCCGTTTTACGTGCAGTTTCGTATACCGATGCAGGAACAGCACGCCATCGGGCCAGTTTGATTGGGGGGCATGTGAAATAGAGAGACTTATTTAAATATACGAGGAGGGAACATCATGTTACAAGATCGCGGCAAGATTAAGTGGACTGCTTTAATGCTGCCCGAACATGTTGAGCGGTTGCGTTCATGGCAAGCGGAAGATTCGTTGAGGGTTCGTCGTGAACCCGATGAACAACAATTGGAAGAGTGGAACTACATCATTGCTGCTGCGATGGAAACCCATCAGCCTGTTACAATCACGCACTGGCAATCTGGACAACCGGAAACGGAAGAACTTCATATTCACTGCTTAGAACCTGAGAAGAGCCGATTGCGAGTGATGACGCATAACGGAGTAGCACGCATCCTATCTTTTTCCGATATTGAAATTGTATGTGAAATCTGATTACTCCGAGTCAATAACTATCCGAACGACGAAATTTCTGCTAAACTATTCAAAGTTCTACTATAAGATTGGCAGGGGAGATTATTGAACATACTCATTGACCTAGGTTGGTTTTTCAAACAACGAAAAAAGCAGTACATAATCGGGATTGTCACGCTTATTTTTGTTGCGCTGCTGCAAGTATTGCCGCCAAAAATCATCGGATATATTGTAGATGACGTTACTTCAGGCAGCTTAACTTCTGAGCAATTAACGAAATGGCTTGTGATTCTAGCTGTTTCCGGAGTGCTTATGTATATCTTCCGAAATATTTGGCGAGTCATGATTTACGGTTCATCCATCGTATTAGCTCGTACAATTCGAAAGCAATTATATGACCACTTTTTAAAAATGTCACCCGCTTTCTATCAAAAAAGACGCGTAGGCGACTTAATGGCACATGCAACCAATGATGTAAGTGCTGTGCAACAGACAGCTGGCATGGGTGTACTAACATTGTTTGACTCACTTTCAACTGGCGGATTTGTTATTTTAACAATGGCTCTGACTATCAGTTGGAAACTGACGTTAATTGCACTCATACCTATTCCTTTAATGATTGTGATGACACGATTCTACGGGAAATTACTACGTAAACATTTCCGTACAGCTCAAGAAGCGTTTTCAAGTATGAACGATAAGACGCAAGAAAGTATTTCAGGAGTAAAAGTGATTAAAACGTTTGGTCAACAAGAGGAAGATATTAAGGATTTTCAACAGCTATCTGAAGAAGTTGTAGAAAAAAACATGCGCGTCGCACGTGTAGATGCATTATTCGATCCGACAATCGGAGGAATCTTTGCAGTCTCTACCATTCTTTCATTCATCTTCGGTACTCGTTTCATTTTAGCTGGTGAAATGACAATCGGTGATATGGTCGCATTTAGTACATTTCTCGGTTTACTCACATGGCCGATGCTCGCTTTCGGATTCTTATTTAATATTGTCGAGCGAGGAAATGCATCGTATACACGGATTCGCAATTTACTGTCAGTAGATCCAGAAGTGCAAGACGTAGAAGAAGCTATCGATGAACGCCCTAAGGGAGAATTAAAAGTAGATATCGATTCCTTTACATTTCCTGACGATTCAAAACCAGCACTTCAAGATATTCACTTCTCTTTAAAACAAGGTGAAACACTTGGAATCGTTGGAAAAACTGGTTCAGGGAAAACAGCCATTTTGAAACTTTTATTACGAGAATTTGACGACTATAGTGGGCTCATTACCTTCGGTGGACATTCTATTCAACATTATCGTCAGCAGCGTCTTCGTGAATCTATCGGTTATGTACCACAAGATCATTTCTTATTCTCTACGACGCTTGCTGAAAATATCGCATTCGCGAATCCGACTGTTCAAATGGAAGAAATTCGCCTTGCAGCTCGCTTAGCTCATATCGATGAGGATATTCAAGAATTCTCAGAAGGCTATAAAACAATAGTAGGAGAACGAGGCGTGTCTTTATCAGGCGGACAAAAACAACGGATATCGATTGCACGTGCATTATTGATGAAACCGGAGCTCCTCATTTTAGATGACTCTCTTTCCGCAGTAGATGCGAAAACGGAAGAAGCTATTCTCCGTTCATTAAAAGAAACGCGACATGGAGAAACGACTATTATTACATCGCATCGGTTAAGTGCAATCCAGCACGCTCATAACATTATCGTGATGGAGCAAGGCCGAATCGTTGAAAGTGGAACACACACTGAACTGATGGCATTAGATGGCGCCTATAAAGAGATGTATGATTTACAGCAATTAGAAGCATCGGTTGAACAAGGAGGTGAGGCATAATGCAGGATTCGAATCGTAAAAGCATGTCTGCGAGTGAACAATTAGGTGTTTTCATCAGATTGCTTCGCTACTTAAAACCTCATAAATTGTCAATTACGATTGCTTTAGTATTACTAGTGATTACGATTACGGGAGGCATTGTCAGTCCGCTTCTCATTCAGTCGTTCATTGATAATCACTTGGTAACACTAGACTTTGAACGCACAAGCGTTGTTCGACTGCTGATTGCTTATATCATAGTCCAAATTACTATCGTTATCATTTCATACTTTCAGTCCTTACGATTTCAACGAATTGCACTACAAATTATTCAACAAATTCGTGTAGATGCCTTTACAAAAATCCATGGACTTGGAATGCGTTACTTTGACAAAACGCCAGCAGGTTCAATCGTCTCTCGCGTAACGAATGATACAGAAGCTATCAAGGAGATGTTTGTCAGTGTCATCGTGACCTTCCTACAAGCAATCTTCGGGATTGTCGGCGTTTACATTGCACTCTTTTCACTGGATGCAACCCTCGCCTTCTACTCGATGGCTTTACTTCCTTTATTCTTGCTGTTAGTTGCAGTCTATCGTTACTATAGTGCGGATTTCTATCAGGATATTCGTGAAAGACTCAGCCAATTGAATGGGAAAATATCAGAATCCTTGTCCGGAATGGGTATGGTACAAGCATTCCGTCAAGAACAGCGATTTGCTGATGAATTTAAATCCATCAACGACGGACACTATCGCGCAGGTCTTCGTAACATTCGATTTGATAGTGCTCTGTTAGGTCCATTCATAGATATCATGTATGCAGCAGTCGTTGTCTTCGCACTCGCATACTTTGGATTTACTTCTCTATCATCGGCCGTCGACGTTGGGGTCATCTATGCATTCACTACATTATTAAGACGTTTGTTCCAACCTATTCAACAAGTGATGAATCGGTTGTCAATTTTCCAGCAAGCCCTAGTATCTGCGTCACGTGTCTTTACACTGATTGACGAGCCGGACATGGAGCCTGTGCAGCTGCTGGAAAAGGACACAAAAATCACAGATGGAACTATCGTCTTTGAAGACGTAACATTTAGTTATGATGGCAAAACGGATGTGTTGAAAGATATATCGTTCACTGCAAATGCTGGTGAAACTGTTGCACTGGTTGGACATACCGGCAGCGGGAAAAGTTCAATCATCAACTTGCTTATGAGGTTCTATGAGTATGAACATGGTTCAATTACCATCGATGGGCGCTCACTGAAGTCCTATCCAATGGAGGAATTACGGAACAAAGTCGGGCTCGTTCTTCAAGATCCATTTATGTTTTACGGGGATATTGAAAGCAACATTCGCATGCATAACGAATCGATGACATTGGAAGACGTAAAAGCAGCATCGGAATTTGTCCAAGCAAATAAGTTCATTGAACAACTAGAAGGCGAATACGCTCACAAAGTGATGGAGCGGGGAGCAACCCTCTCAAGCGGTCAACGGCAGCTCATTGCATTTGCACGTACAATGGCAGTGGATCCGAAGGTGTTAGTACTTGATGAAGCTACAGCTAATATCGACACAGAAACGGAAATCGCAATCCAAGCCAGTCTACAAAAGATGCGAAAAGGCCGGACTACAATTGCCATCGCACACCGGCTAAGTACGATTCAAGACGCAGAACTGATTTTGGTGCTGCATAAGGGAGAGATTGCTGAACGCGGAACCCATCAGCAGCTTCTTCAATTGAAAGGCCTCTATTATAAAATGTATCAGTTACAAAATGGTCAAACGGCTTGACCTTAAGCTGTTTAGAAAACCGTACGCATAACATGTTGCGTACGGTTTTCTAATGTGTCATAAACTGTTCACAGACAAAAAGTACGTATTCGAAGTCGTGTTCTGATACGATGGATAGGAAAAAGAGAATATACTAAAGGGGGAAGTTCCGTGGCAACAGATGTGAACGTATTCCTTGCATTCGGCGCGGGTTTTTTAAGTTTCATCTCTCCGTGTGTACTGCCGCTGTATCCAGCATTCATTTCTTACATTACTGGGATGTCCATTGAAGATTTGAAGTCGGATGAAAAGCGGATGAACCGAAACGGAATGTTACATACGCTGTTTTTCCTTTTAGGATTTTCAATTGTATTTATTTTTCTTGGATTCGGTTCCTCATTCATCGGCCGTTTCTTTATAGAATACATGGATCTCCTACGGCAAATCGGTGCTATATTCATCGTATTATTCGGACTCATGGTAGTGGGGATTTTCACCCCGAAGTTTTTGATGCAAGAACGCAAACTACAGTTTAAAAACCGTCCATCCGGCTATTTAGGATCGGCTCTGATTGGACTGGCTTTTTCGGCAGGATGGCAGCCTTGTATGGGACCGATTATCGGTGCAATCATCGGACTGGCGGCTTCAAATCCAGGCTCAAGCATGCTTTACATGATGACATATGTCCTTGGATTTGCGATTCCATTCTTCGTGCTTTCATTCTTCGTAACGAGACTCGGATGGATTCGTCGTCATAACCGGACCATTATGCGTATTGGCGGAGTCTTAATGATCGCCTTCGGTATCTTGCTGTTCTTTGACGGTATGACATTCTTGATCAGCTTACTAAGTCCGATCTTTGGAGATTTCCAAGGATTTTAATCATTAGGGAGGCTGGAACAATGGATGAAATAACATCCTACGCTGCATGGCAGAAAATATTGTCACAACACGAAGCACTACTGCTGTTTGTTAAAACAGATCATTGTTCTGTATGCGATGGGCTGTATCCACAAGTGGAAGCCTATGAAAAGGAATATCCGTTTCCATTTCTTTATGTGAATGCAGCAAAAGTTCCTGAAATGGCAGGTCAACTTTCGTTATTTACAGCACCTGTTGTGTTGTTATTCAGACAGGGAAAAGAAACGACTCGTTTTGCCCGATTCGTTCCAATGGATCCGTTGGTTAAACGGTTAGACGAACTGAAGGAGGCGCTGGAAAAATGAGTCAACTTCAGGAACTGATAGATTTCGTTTTCACAAAAATTCCTTCCGTCTACTTAATTGTCGGATCCACAGTCGCCTTCTTCTTTATGGGACTGCTTGGTTTTTTTGTACGCTCAAGAGCAGCAGAGCGTCCGATATCACCCGTACGAATTATACTGCCGCCATTATTCATGTCTACCGGGATGCTGATGTTTTTATTTACACAGTTCCAAGTTCCATGGAGTCAAGTAATGGAGGCCGCTGTTGTAGGACTGATCTTTTCCACGATTTTAATTGCAACTACGAATTTTGAACATAAGAATGGTCAGTTGTTCGTCAAAAGGTCGAAAGCTTTCCTCTTTATCTTGGCGGGATTGCTGATTTTCCGGCTCGTTGCGAAATTGATTCTCAGCAGCTCCATTAATGTCGGCGAGCTAGCAGGTATGTTTTTCATTCTCGCTTTTGCAATGATCGTCCCGTGGCGGATTGGTATGCTTATCAAATACAACAACCTAAAAAAAAGAGAGAGACTCGCGGTCAAATGACCCGATCTCTCTCTTTTTAATGTTAAAAAAGGTGCTCGTACGGCGTCATATCGACGTCCATCGTCGCAAGCTTTTTCCGCAGAAACTTGTGATCCCGTTTCGGAGTCGCCACAATGTATCCTCTAATAATGTGATCGAATTCAATCTTTTTTGCATGCTCGTCCAATGCAATTTGACCAATACGACCCGCAATCTTTTGTTTTGCCACAGGGCGGAACAGTTCAGGAACCGGTTGAACCAGTTCATTCAGCAACGTTTTCGCTTCTTTGTTCCATAGATGAAGCGAACGATCCACGTAATACTCTTCCCAATCTAACGTCGATTTCCCATCTTCCTTCGGGAACACTTTCAGGAACTTACGGAACATGAAAAATCCACCGATTGCAAACAGCCCAATTAAAACAACACACCAAAATACAATAAACCAGATAAACCAGCCTGGCATAATCCGTTCACCTCTTTAAGACTCTATACATTCTCAATTGTACCCGTAAACTTAAAAACTTTCACGAACATTGTATCTCTTTCTACGAGATTCGTCTATCTAGACTGTGAAAGGAGGGGAACGCACATGGCAGCAGCACTCGAGTTTCAAACCGCAGTTGGTAAGATTACATTCATTGCAGGTTCAACACCTGAAGGACGTCAGATCCGCAAGACAAAGAGTTACCGCTTTGTTGAGCAAAACGTAACACCGGCCAATTTACAGATTGCACTTACTCAGCTTGGTCAACTGTCCGCAATGACCGCATTAAGTTACGAAAAAATTGTCACGTCTGAAATTACAGGCTAACCAAAAAAAGGAGGAGTTAACAAATGGCACTGACACTACAACTCGTATTTACGAAATCGGATGGGAAGGACTTTGTCTTAACAGTCGATGAACCGCGTCCCGGTCTCACACCAACTGAAGTCGAGACGGCAATGGAACAAATTATCGCTGCCAATGTCTTCAAAAAAGACGGGGACATCCTGACAGCTGTGAAAAGCGCACGACTTATCGACCGCTCCGTAGACGAGCTCGTCAACAATAAGTAACAGCGGCACGTCAAAAAGTCGATCCCTTGTCACTAAGACAGGGATCGGCTTTTTTAAAAGACACTTGTCAATAGACGCTATGCGAACCTGTTGAACATACGTAGAGGAGGCGAACGTGATGGAACAAATGATGGTACAAGCAATGGGATTCATCCAAGAAATTGGATTCCCTATCTTTGTTTCCTTCTATCTGCTCCACCGCCTGGAAACGAAGCTTGAAGCAATCCACGGAGCACTGGTAACACTAAAAGTGAAGTAGTCTTCACATAACAGACAAACAAACGCCAAACAACTCTTGTTTTCCGTGTTGTTTGGCGTTTGTTTGTCCGATATGATAAGGTAAACAATAGAGTTTGGGGGAAGTGTAATGAAGAAAAAGGTACTAGTAGTTGGCGTATTCATGATGGCACTTGTATTGAGTGCATGCTCCGGCGGGTTTAAAGCCGACCATCACTATAGCATTGCGCCATTCGAATTCACGAACCAAAACAATGAAAAAGTTTCATTGGACGATTTAAAAGGTGATATTTGGCTTGCACAGTTTGTATTTACATCTTGTACGACCGTTTGTCCGCCTATGATGTCCAACATGGCAGAGCTCCAGGAGGGCTTGGAAGACAAAGGCGTTGAAAATTATAAAATCGTATCCTTCAGTGTGGATCCTGAAGTCGATACTCCCGAAAAACTAGGGGAATACTTAACTAACTTTGACGTGCCGGATCCAGCTAAGTGGGAGATGCTCACAGGCTATAAAATGGAAGACATTAGCGATCTAGCTGTTAAATCATTTAAGATGCCGGTTATTGATGACCCGAACTCCGACCAAGTGATTCATGGTTCACGATTCGGACTGGTGAATAAAGAAGGAAAAGTTGTCAAAACGTATGCAGGTAATGTAGACGTTCCATTTGATACCATCGTTAAAGACATGAAAGCTTTAAGCAAAGAAGACTAACACTGACAGAAAGGGGAGGGACGGGTGAAGAAAAAGAAACGCAAGCTTACCGCGAAAGCGAAAATTTTAATGATCGCGCTGCTTATTCCTGTTTCAGCCGTCCTCTTTACTCTAACAGCAATTATATGGACAAGCATTCGTCATCCAGACGTTATTCAAAAATCTGCAAGTACACTAATCGACTTAACCGATCGTCATGGCGGATTGACAATTCCAGATGAATACATTCCCATTTACAAAGCTGCAGCTGAAAAATATGAGATTCCCTGGACATTGCTCGCTGCACACCATCGCGTAGAAACACGATTTTCTACAATGAAAACGATGGTCTCTCCGACTGGTGCAGAAGGGCATATGCAATTTATGCCGTGTACTTTTGTCGGTTGGGGCTATCCGGGGTGTACAGACTTAGGAAAAGGGAATATTCCGGAAGAGGACAAAACCAATCTTGACGTGATTGCGAAATACGGCGGTTACGGAGTCGATGGGAACGGCGATGGAATTGCAGATCCTTATAATTTGGAAGATGCGATTTTTAGCGCAGCTAATTATTTATCCCAAAGCGGAGCAGCAGATGGGGATATCGAGAAAGCAATTTTTCACTACAATCATAGTGATAAATATGTAGATGATGTTCTTTGGTTTTACAAAGAATTCGACGCACAGCAAACAAAACAAGCAAAACAATAAAAGGACTCCGCAATTTGCGGAGTCCTTTTATTGTTGAATTATGCTGCTTTACGCATAGCTTTCAAAATCAGGCTGACGATGAAGACGAGTACGACAGCACCGATAATTGACGGAACAAGATAAAAGTCCGAAACTTTAGGACCCCAAGATCCAAGTAGCATTCCACCAATCCATGCACCTACGATACCTGCAATAATATTACCGATAATTCCGCCTGGGATATCTTTCCCTAGAATAAGTCCGGCAAGCCAACCAATAATTCCGCCGATAATTAAGAACCAAATGAAACTCATTAGAAACACTCTCCTTTTAGCTATATAATATGTTGCTTGTAGTTATTGTAATAACCTTAAATGACCTATTTGAAACATATTAGCTAAAAAAAATTATCGAACTATGACGGCACCTAATGTATTTTCAAAATGGCGAAGCGCCCATTCATGGCCTGCTGCGTCAAAACTTGCTACACCTTGTTCATGGACAACTGTCGAAAATCCTTTATTGTAAGCATCGATAGCTGTATGCAAGATACAAATGTCTGTACAAACCCCGACGAGATGAAGCTCTTCAATACCGCGGGCGCGTAACCATATTTCAAGATCCGTTCCGCAGAATGCGCTATAGCGGGTTTTATCCATCCAGTAAATTTGTTCGTGATGATCGTGATACAGTTGTTTTAACGCACCGAACGGTTCTCTCCCGGCTGTATCGCGCAAATTATGCGGAGGGAATAGAACACTTTCTGGATGATACGGATCGTTTTTGTCATGGACATCTACCGCAAACACGACAGCTTCTGTTCGATCGATAAATTCTTTTGTTAACTGCTCGATGTAGCCTTCTAATACAATTCCAGGCTCCCCACAAGTCAACGCTCCATCTTTTGCAACAAAATCCACAGTATAATCAATGACTAATAATGCTTTCTTCACGCGCTTCACTCCTTCTATACATTGTTCTTCCATTATGCACAACACAGTAAAAAGTTGCATCTTTTCTTCTATTATAACTAGCAATCATGTTTCCTTATGGATTACTATAAATTTAATGTAATTTACTTATAGACTTTGCTGTTATATGATGGAGTAGAGAAAAGATGCTTATTTATAGAGCCTTTTCAGTACGTAAAGGAGGAATTTAACAATGACAAAGAGCAATTTCCACAACAGCCGCTCCTCATTTGACCTGAACGGTAAAAAGTATAACTACTACCGCATTGGAGCGATAGAAGAAGCAGGTATTGCAAAAGTCTCAAGATTGCCTTACTCGATCAAAGTACTGTTAGAATCTGTCCTGCGCCAACACGACGGATATGTCATCCAAGACAATCATGTAAACAACCTGGCAAAATGGGGCAAGGACGCAGAAGCGGATGCAGAAGTACCTTTCAAACCATCCCGCGTTATCTTGCAAGACTTCACTGGTGTACCAGTAGTCGTCGATTTGGCATCCCTGCGTTCTGCAATGGCAGAAATGGGTGGAGATCCAGACAAGATTAACCCTGAAATTCCAGTAGACCTCGTCATTGACCACTCGGTTCAAGTTGACAGCTACGGAACATCAGATGCACTTCAGAAAAACATGGAACTCGAGTTTGAGCGTAATGCTGAACGTTACCAGTTCTTAAGCTGGGCACAAAAAGCATACGACAACTATCGTGCAGTTCCTCCAGCAACAGGAATCGTTCACCAAGTAAACCTTGAGTACTTGGCAAGTGTTGTTCATGCTATCGAAAACGAAGATGGATCGTTCGAAGCGTATCCAGATACATTAGTCGGAACAGACTCCCATACAACGATGATTAACGGAATCGGCGTACTCGGATGGGGCGTTGGCGGAATCGAAGCTGAAGCAGGAATGCTTGGACAGCCTTCTTACTTCCCAATTCCACAGGTTATCGGTGTGAAGTTGACAGGCGAACTTCCAAACGGAACAACTGCAACAGACCTTGCACTTAAAGTGACACAAACGCTTCGTGCGCATGGAGTAGTTGGTAAATTCGTCGAGTTCTTCGGACCAGGTGTACCACAATTGCCACTTGCTGACCGTGCAACCATTGCCAACATGGCACCTGAATACGGCGCAACATGCGGATTCTTCCCAGTTGATGAAGAATCACTGAACTACATGCGTTTGACTGGCCGCGACTCAGAACATATCGATGTCGTGAAAAAGTACTTGCAAGAAAACGACATGTTCTTCACAACAGACAAAGAAGATCCAATTTACACAGAGTGTATCGAAATCGATTTAACTCAAGTAGAAGCGAACCTTGCTGGACCGAAACGTCCTCAAGATATGATTCCACTATCAGACATGAAGCGTGAATTCAATGACGCGGTTGTAGCACCTGAAGGCAACCAAGGATTCGGACTCACGCCGAAAGAAATGAAGAAGAGTGGCACAATCGAGTTCGCAAACGGTACAAAAATGGAGATGAAAACAGGCGATCTTGCGATTGCAGCAATCACTTCATGTACAAATACATCGAACCCATACGTAATGCTCGGCGCTGGACTCGTTGCTAAAAAAGCAGTTGAGCTTGGACTCACACCGCCTGCATATGTGAAAACTTCACTCGCACCAGGTTCAAAAGTAGTAACAGGTTACTTGGAAGAGTCAGGACTTAATAAGTACCTCGACCAAATCGGGTTCAACACAGTTGGATACGGATGTACAACATGTATCGGTAACTCCGGTCCATTGCTTCCTGAAATCGAAAAGACAATCGGCGAAAACGACTTGCTCGTTTCATCCGTTCTTTCCGGTAACCGTAACTTCGAAGGACGTATTCACCCATTCGTAAAAGCGAACTACTTGGCTTCACCGCCATTAGTTGTTGCATATGCACTCGCTGGAACAGTGGATATCGACTTCAAAAAAGAGCCTATCGGCAAATCTAAAGACGGTAAAGATGTATTCTTCAAAGACATCTGGCCTTCAACTGAAGAAGTAAAGGCAATGATCGAGAAGACGGTCACTCCTGAACTCTTCCGCAAAGAGTATGCACGTGTATTCACTGAAAACGAAGCATGGAATGCAATCGAAACAACAGACGATTCTTTGTATGATTTCGATGAAAACTCCACATACATTCAAAACCCGCCATTCTTCGAAGGTCTTTCAAAAGAGCCAGAAGATATCGGTGCATTGAATGACTTGCGCGTTGTCGGTAAATTTGGTGATTCAATTACGACGGACCATATTTCTCCAGCAGGAGCAATTGGTAAAGATACACCAGCAGGTCTCTATTTGCGTGAAAACGGCGTAGAGCCACGTTACTTCAACTCATACGGTTCACGCCGCGGTAACCACGAAGTAATGATGCGCGGTACGTTTGCCAACATCCGCATCCGTAACCAAATCGCAAAAGGCACAGAAGGCGGTTACACAACTTACTGGCCAAACAAAGAAATCATGCCAATCTATGACGCATGCATGAAGTACCAGGCAGATGGTACAGGTCTTGCTGTCATCGCTGGTAAAGATTACGGAATGGGCTCTTCACGTGACTGGGCTGCGAAGGGTACATCTCTTCTAGGCATCAAGACAGTTATCGCAGAAAGCTACGAGCGGATTCACCGCTCTAACCTTGTCATGATGGGTGTTCTTCCACTTCAGTTCGTGAACGGACAAAGTGCAGAATCTCTTGGATTGACAGGCCAGGAAGCAATCAGCGTAAATATCGCAGAAGGCGTTAAGCCGCGCGACATCTTGAAAGTGACAGCAACTGCAGAAGATGGAACTGTAACGGAATTCGAAGCGCTTGCGCGTTTTGATTCAGAAGTCGAGATCGACTACTACCGTCACGGCGGAATTCTTCAAATGGTACTTCGCGACAAGATGAAAAGCGAATAAGCATTAAAGCGAACCCCCTTACTGATTCAGTTCAGTAAGGAGGTTTTTTAAATCGCCATGCCTGATTTTTAGTATGGACTTTTGTATACTGAGCTATGTAGAAGAGGTGACCTTACATGTTTGTCAGTGAAAAAGAAATCGAAATTCGATACGCAGAAACCGACCAGATGGGTGTCGTCTATCATGCGAATTACCTCGTATGGATGGAAATTGGACGCACAAAACTCATCGAGGATCTGGGCTTCACCTATGCAGGTCTCGAAGCAGAAGGGTATTTATCGCCTGTGACGGATTTGTCCATCAAGTACAAAGCCGCCATGCGCTACGGCACGTCTGCTACAATTCGCACGTGGATTGAATCCCACGGTAAGTTGCGCACGACGTATGGCTATCAAATCTTGCATGCAGACGGCACTGTGGCGGCGACAGCGACTTCGGAACACGTCGTCGTAAGAAAAGACACATTCCGTCCCGTCTCACTGCGTAAAATCGACCCGATATGGGATGCAAAGTATGTCGAAGTTGCAAACCAGGTAGATTAATCGAAAATGAGCTTCCCGGGATTGTCCAGGAAGCTCATTTTTTGTTGGAAATTAAGATAGTGTCACGTATGTCAGAGAATGTGAGCATAAATTGGAGATTTTGCTCATAATCTGCAGAATGTGATCATAACCTCTAGTTTCCGCTCATAAATCACTGAATGTGATCATAAACCCGCAGATTCCGCTCATAAACCCCAGAATGTGATCATAACCCCCAGATTCCGCTCATAAACCACAGAATGTGATCATAACCCCCAGATTCCGCTCATAAAACACGAAATGTGATCATAACCCGCAGATTCCGCTCATAAATCACTGAATGTGATCATAAACCCGCAGATTCCGCTCATAAACCACAAAATGTGATCATAACCCGCAGATTCCGCTCATAAATCACAAAATGTGATCATAACTTGCGCAACCCGCCCCTACCAACGCAAAATTTAACAAAAAACAAAAACATCCCGCTACAAAAGCGAGATGTCGATTATCATATAAAATGCACTTTTTAAGCCATCCGAACATATGTACGAGCTAGTAAAATATGTTATACTAATAGGGTACTGGAATAGCACGAGCTCATAGGCGGTTCGCAGACCTGCAATCCCAACTTCCTGAAAGAAACACAATTCAGGACGGGAGGAGGTGATGCGTATGACACCATTTGAAGCACTGAGTCTCATGATCGGCTTTGGAAGTTTGATCGTGACCATTCTTGCTTTGTCATATACTTTTTCAAGAAAAAAGTAAACCGCCCTTGAGCCTCCAAGCAGAGGAGCGGTTTACTTCGCACTATGCGATTCGCCTTTGAAGCGAACGCTATTCTATTACAAGGCCAGGAAGATCATCACATCTTCTTGGTCTTTTTACAATATCCATTTTTCATGACTAGTATACCAAACGAAGAATTGTCTGTCTAGTTATGGATTCCTGTAAAGCCCGGCTGATTACTCAGGCTTTACATACTCATAGTGCAATTCTCCAAGCTCATCGTTCACCCCAACATGCAAGTCATGCCCATCGAAGTACCACAAATCTCGTGTTTCAATGTAATACCGTACGCCGTCCTCAATAAATTCAACCGCCACTTCATCCGGAAGTTCTTTCATGATCCCGAGTGAAAATCCTTCATGTAACGGACTGCTCCCGCCATAACGGGCGAAAAATCGAATTGCGTCACCAGATTCAGCGTCCATCTCTTCGGCAAACCATCGAGCTGCATCATTTGAAATATATATATTCATTCAGAACCCTGCCTTTCTGTGTGACCTAAAGTATATTACAACCACTTCACTTTTGGCTCGGTTCCTGCTTTAATGCGTGCAATGTTTGCTCTATGACGATAAAAGATGAAAGCTCCCATTAAAAAGATGACCAGACCCAAGTAAATATCACCGGTAATGAAATAATAAATAATCCCGTAAATCACACCCAACACTGCGACAATCATCGAAGTAAGAGAGACCATCTTCGTGATTTTGAGCGCAATCAGGAATGTCAAAATGACTAGCACAAAGATCGGCCAGCTATACCCGAGCAAGACCCCGCCCGAAGTTGCGACAGCCTTGCCCC
Source organism: Sporosarcina aquimarina (assembly GCF_033253705.1). Taxonomy (GTDB): domain Bacteria; phylum Bacillota; class Bacilli; order Bacillales_A; family Planococcaceae; genus Sporosarcina; species Sporosarcina aquimarina. The sequence goes on along the minus strand of NZ_JAUBDH010000003.1, from coordinate 44,939 downwards.
CTTTAAAGCTGGCAAACACAGGAAACATGTGACCAATAACCGCGACAACTCCAACGACTAGCGGATGGATTGAAGAATCACTGAAATAGGGAAGTGAAGCAATCAGAACCGCAGCAGTACCCTTTAAAATATCTACAATGGTGACTGTAATTCCAGCTTTTTTACCAAGGACCCGAAAGGTATTCGTCGCGCCCATATTTCCACTGCCATGTTGACGGATGTCTGTTTTATAAAACAGCTTTCCCACCCATAATGCAGAAGGGAGAGAACCTAGTAAATATGCAATTAACAACAATAAAATAATGTCCATGACAAGCCCCTTCGCGAAAAAGTATGTATCTTCTTCATTTTAACAGAACCTTAAGCGAACGACAATTACTGTTCATGCCCTATTTGCCCGGCATTGCATAAAAAGAGGTTCTTCTATACAATTATTTAAGCAATGCGCCGACGTATGAAGTTGACACAGAAAAATAGGCGCCGTATCATTAGATAAATAAGAACATTTGTTTGATGGAGGTTTCATCTTGACGAAACAAAAAGAAATGAACGTGTATAATGATGATTCAATACAGGTACTCGAAGGCTTGGAAGCCGTTCGGAAAAGACCTGGTATGTACATCGGGTCAACCGATGGAAGAGGATTGCACCACCTTGTTTTTGAAATAGTAGACAATGCAGTAGACGAAGCGTTAAGCGGCTTCGGATCTGAGATTAACGTAACGATTCATAAAGACAACAGCATCAGTGTCCGCGATCACGGACGAGGCATGCCGACAGGTACTCACAGAACCGGCAAACCGACGACAGAGATTATTTTAACTGTTCTGCATGCGGGAGGAAAGTTCGGCCAAGGCGGATACAAAACGAGTGGCGGACTGCATGGTGTGGGTGCTTCCGTAGTGAATGCGCTATCTGAATGGTTGGACGTCATTATTCATCGTGATGGGCAGATCTTCAAGCAGCGCTTTGAACACGGCGGAAAACCTGCTACAGGGTTAGAAGTCATTGGAAAAACTAAAGAAACGGGAACCACAATCCATTTCAAACCCGATCCAACCATTTTTTCAACGACTAAATACCAATATGACATTCTCGCAGAACGGCTTCGTGAGTCTGCCTTTCTACTAAAAGGACTAAAAATCGTTCTTACTGAAGAAAGCACAGAGAAATCTGAGACATTTTTCTATGAAACTGGCATTAAAGCCTTCGTCTCTTATTTGAACGAGGAAAAAGATACGCTTCATGACGTCGCTTACCTAGAAGGTGAAGCGGAAGGAATTGAAGTAGAATTTGCTTTCCAATTCAATGATGGATACTCAGAAACGATTCTGTCGTTCGTCAATAACGTGCGGACAAAAGATGGCGGTACACACGAAACCGGTGCCAAAACGGCAATGACTCGTATCTTCAATGAATATGCGAGAAAAACTGGTTTATTGAAAGAAAAAGACAAAAATCTAGATGGTTCTGATATCCGTGAAGGAATTGCCGCCATCGTTTCAGTACGCATTCCAGAAGAAATTTTACAGTTTGAAGGTCAAACAAAAGGAAAACTAGGAACTAGTGAAGCACGGACCGTTACGGACGCCGTTATTTCACAGCAACTATTGTATTTCCTGGAAGAAAACGCTGAGCTGAGCGCGAACTTGATACGCAAGGCTGTACGTGCACATCAGGCACGCGAGGCGGCCCGTAAAGCGCGGGAAGATGCGCGTTCAGGTAAGAAGCGCAAGAAAGGCGACACGCTGCTTTCCGGCAAGCTGACACCTGCTCAATCCAGAAATGCCAAAAAGAACGAATTGTATCTTGTCGAGGGGGATTCTGCTGGCGGTTCCGCAAAACAAGGACGCGATCGAACGTTCCAGGCAATCTTGCCGCTCCGGGGTAAAGTCATTAACACGGAAAAAGCGAAACTCGAAGATATTATGAAAAACGAAGAAATCAACACAATCATTCATGCGATTGGTGCAGGCGTCGGTGCTGACTTCACAATTGAAGACGCAGCGTACGACAAAGTCATTATTATGACAGATGCCGATACCGATGGCGCGCATATTCAAGTACTGTTACTGACATTCTTTTATCGCTATATGAAACCGCTTATAGAAGCAGGTAAGGTATTCATCGCACTGCCGCCGCTTTACAAAGTATCTAAAGGTGTCGGTAAAAAGGAAAAAGTAGAATACGCATGGACAGAACGTGACCTAGGTGAAGCGACCCGTAAGATTGGTAAAGGGTACATTCTTCAGCGTTATAAAGGTCTCGGTGAGATGAACGCGGGACAGTTATGGGAAACCACGATGGATCCTGAAACACGCACACTGATCCGAGTGACTATTGAAGACGGTGCACAATCAGAACGCAGAGTGACAACGTTGATGGGGGACAAAGTCGAACCCCGACGCCGTTGGATTGAAAGCAACGTCGACTTTAGTCTTGAAGAAGGAAGCACCATATTGGAAAACGAGTTCCTGCATGTTGAGGAGGAAGTTGAATGACTGCAACAGAACGCTTTCAGGATCTTCCGTTAGAGGAAGTCATCGGCGATCGATTTGGCCGATATAGTAAATATATTATTCAAGATCGTGCATTACCAGACGCTCGTGACGGGTTAAAACCCGTACAGCGTCGTATTTTGTATGCCATGTTCAACGAAGGCAATACGAATGATAAAGCCTTCCGTAAATCAGCTAAAACGGTCGGTAACGTAATTGGTAACTATCACCCTCACGGAGACTCTTCTGTGTATGAAGCGATGGTCCGTATGAGTCAAGACTGGAAACTGCGTCATCTCATGGTAGAAATGCACGGAAACAATGGTTCGGTAGACGGAGATTCTGCAGCTGCGATGCGTTATACAGAAGCCCGATTATCTGCAATCGCAAGTGAAATGCTGCGGGATTTGAACAAAGAAACGGTAGATTTCATTCCGAACTTTGACGACACCGAGCCGGAGCCGACCGTTCTTCCGGCACGTTTCCCAAACTTACTTGTGAATGGATCCACAGGGATTTCAGCGGGATATGCAACGGACATTCCGCCTCACGCACTGCATGAAGCGATTGATGCGGTATTAATGCGAATGGATAATCCAGAAGCTACTGTAGATGATCTAATGACCGTGTTAAAAGGGCCAGATTTCCCAACTGGCGGAATCATTCAAGGAACGGACGGTATTAAAGCAGCTTATGAAACGGGTAAGGGGCGAGTAATTGTACGTTCTAAATCAGAAATCGAACAGCTGAAAGCCGGAAAGTCCCAAATTGTCATCACTGAAATTCCATATGACGTGAACAAAGCCAATCTTGTTAAAAAGATGGACGAACTTCGTGTGGACCGTAAACTGGACGGAATTGCAGAAGTGCGGGATGAGTCAGACCGTACAGGACTCCGCATTGTAGTTGAATTGAAAAAGGATATCGCAGGCGACCCCATTTTGCGCTATTTGCTGAAGAATACCGACCTGCAGGTTGCCTATAACTTTAATATGGTTGCGATTTCGGACAGACGGCCAAAGCTGATGTCACTTCCGATGCTGCTGGATGCTTATATCGGGCACCAAAAAGATGTTGTGACACGCCGTTCTCGTTTCGATGTGAGAAAAGCGCAAGATCGCCTACATATTGTAGAAGGTTTGATGAAAGCACTCTCTATTTTGGATGAAGTGATTCAAACAATCCGCAGTTCAAACGATAAGCGGGACGCAAAGAATAACTTGATCGATCGGTTCCAGTTCTCTGAAGTTCAAGCAGAAGCAATTGTTTCGTTGCAGCTCTACCGGCTGACCAACACGGATATCACCGATTTGAAACAAGAAGATGCAGAACTTCGTAAACTGATCGATGAATTGAATGCGATTTTAACAAGCCCGGCGAAGTTATCACGCGTTATTCAAAAGGAACTGCATGCTGTACGTAAGCAATTTGCAGAGCCGCGTAATTCTGTAATCGAAGAAAAAATCGAAGAATTGAAAGTGGATCTTGATATTTTAATTCCTAGTGAAGAAGTCGTTGTTTCTGTTACAAAGGATGGCTATGTCAAGCGTACGAGTATCCGTTCCTATAGCGCGACTAACGGGGCTGGAATGGACATGAAAGAGTCTGACTATCCAGTAATGGAACGAACGATGAACACTCAGCATCATCTGCTGCTGTTCACGTCGCTTGGAAATTATATTTATCAGCCTGTCCATGAGCTGCCGGACATCAAATGGAAGGACCTCGGACAGCATATTTCAAGTATCGTTTCGCTCGAACCAAGTGAGTCGATTGTTTCAGCAATTGGTCTCGAACAATTCGATGATATCCACTCCGTGCTGACGGTTACGAAAAACGGATTTGTGAAGCTATCCAAGTTGGCGGATTACCACGTTCAGCGCTTCGGTCGAGCGTACAAAGCGATGAATGTGAAAAAAGGAGACAGGTTAGTCGATGCCCGCATCGTCAAAGGCAGTGAAGATCTGATTCTTGTAACTCATCAAGCCTACATTTTACGATTCCCACTGAGTGACGTGAGCACAACTAGCGTCCGCACAGGAGGCGTAAAAGGAATTAATCTAAAAGCTGAGGACTATGTAGCATCTGCTGAAACCATTACGGATAGTTCAGCATCCATTGTGGTGGCAACTCAGCGAGGCACCGTGAAACGGACAGCATTGAAAGAAATAGAGGTCGGCTCACGTGCACAGCGCGGTCTGATGATCTTAAAAGAGCTCAAAAAGAACCCGTATCGTGTCATAGGTGCAAAAGTAACCGGTCCTGCTGATAAACTGATTTTAACCACTGTAAAAGATGTAAAAACTGAAATCGAACCAAGCAGCCTGAGATTGTCAGACCGACAATCTAACGGAAGTGCACTGTCCGATGAAACTAAAAATGGATTGGCCAATCGGTTGTATTACGAACCGACTGCTAAAACCGACAAACCAGCGTCTAAATAAGCGAATTCATCTAAAGCACACGAGTCTGTTAAATTTCTCGTGTGCTTTTTGCATTTCTGTCGTATAATAATTCGGGAAGCGAATTATCTTCGGGAAAGTAGGAAAGTGTATGTGGAAAAATCGCAATGTTTGGATAATACTTTCCGGTGAATTGATTGCAGGGATTGGTTTATGGACCGGAATCATTGGAAACTTGGAATTCATGCAAGAAAAGATCCCTTCTGATTTTGCTAAAGCGCTAATTTTATCAATAGGACTCTTAGCAGGCATTTTAGTGGGGCCGTTAGCTGGTAAAATAATAGACCAGCAAAAAAAGAAACGGATATTAATTGTCGCGGGAGCAGGGAGATTAGTCAGTGTTGTCTTCATGCTAATCGCGATTGCAACAGGTTCAGTATGGTGGATGATTGCATTTGTAGTCAGTATTCAGCTGGCGGCAACGTTTTATTTCCCGGCGCTGCAAGCCGCGATACCGCTTGTTGTGAAAGATGACGACTTACTTACTATGAATGGGATGCACATGAACGTGGCGACCATCGCAAGGGTGTCAGGGACCGCTTTAGCTGGTGTCATCCTCGTGTACTGGTCATTATCCTCTTTATATTGGATCTCCATAATCGCTTATGCGCTATTACTTGTTTTCACGTTGATGCTAACCATCAACGAAGGGGAGGGAAGTGTGTCTCCGGTGCAAGCTGAACCTGCTAAAGGTGGCTTCATGGAAATGTTTCCTGTATTAAAAGCATATCCAGCAGTTGGAATGACGCTTGTGATGACTTTAATTCCGTTGTTGTTTCTCGGATCTTTCAACTTAGTAGTCATTAATATTAGTGAAATTCAAAACTCAGCATCCATCAAAGGGTTAATTTATACATGCGAAGGTGTCGCATTCATGATCGGCTCATTTGCAGTAAAGAAAATTGCAATGAAATGGCGTACAACGATGATTTTGTTTTTCTTTGCAAGTATGGTAGCTGTAGCAGAATTTTTATTGTTTTTCGCACAAAGCCAGCTATTTACGCTAGCTGCATTTACAGTACTCGGTTTTAGTTTAGGCTGTTTTTTCCCAACAGCAATGGTGATTTTCCAGAAACAGATGCCGAAAGCGTACCACGGAAGATTTTTCTCATTCCGAAATATGCTTGAAAGAGTCGTGTTCCAAGTCGTTTTATTAGCGACAGGGGCGTTCCTGGATATTGTCGGACTTCAAGTAATGGTACTGGTATTCGGGATGATCAGCATCAGTTTAACGGCAATTTTCTTCTTACAGATGAAACAGAGAAAGATTCAGTTAGAGGAACCGGCAGCTGATGTGGAAACAATTATTCCAGTGAAAATCGGTTAAGCACCTGTAAAACGTATAGAAAGCACTAAAAAACGCGACTTGTAAGTAAAAGTCGCGTTTTATAATTTTTAATGGCAACAACTCAATTTTGCTGTTTCATCTCACTATCCTAAGTATACTTATTAGTGATACGTAACTTCCTATAATATATATTATGACGGGGGCGTCAAAGGAAAGCAACTATTATTCAATCCGATATCTATATTGCCCTTCTTTCGCTCGCTCTACATCAATAAACTGCACCCCGTACTCAATCACATCATTTATATACAACTGATTATCTTTTGCCAACGCCCGCACACTTTCCAACAACTGCTTATCGTAAGTTGTTTTATATTGAATACGGTCTTTAGGACGCGTCTCTTTATTAAACGTAATCGTATCTTGTTGCAAAACGACTTTGAGACCGTCTTCAAGTAAGTAATTCACAAACGTGCTATGCTGATCAGCTAATTGCTTCAATTGCTCCAGAATCTCTTGACTAATAGATGTTCTGAATTTCACACGTGTATCATCTGCGGTTTGTCGCAGCATTCCGTTTTCATTGACCCACATATGTCCAGCAACTCCTTTTTCATTGTTAAAACCGGCAGATCATGAGCATCCGCCGGCTGTTCGCATCTGTGTTCGCATACCCGCAAAAATGGCACTTTGCCCATTAAAATTCTTTTTTAAAGACAACACTCACTTTGATGTAATCCATTTTCCCCTCATAAAAGTGATGTGCATTCGTGCGCTGCAAACCGGACGACAGTGCAATCGACTCGTAATTGTGCTGCTTGCCCCAATGTTCTACATGCGATAACAGCTTTTCCCCGTATCCTTTAGAGCGCGCCTGTTTGTCAGTCACCAAATCACACACCCATAACGAACGGCCATAGTACAAGGTGATCATCGGTTTAAAGCCAATTACCGCTTTTAATACATCTTTATCACGCAGACCGAGCATTTGGTAACGTTCTTTTGCTCCAGACTCATAGACGAGTTCCAAGTATTCTTCCAGGTTTAAATGGGTGCGAAGCTGATTCATAAGCGGAAAAGCCTCAATTAGTTCTTCTTCCGTAACTAACGGAACAATTGTAATGGTATCCATAGAATCGCCTCCTGAATCCCGTTTTTACTGAACAGGGATTTCTTTCATTGTTCCATGAGTTTCCTTGACAAGCAAGCCCTTTTTCAAATGAAGGACGCGATCTCCTAATTTCTCAGCTTCTGTACGGCTGTGCGTCACTATTAGAAATGGAATCTTCCATAATTCGTGCAGCCGAAGCAGCTCATCTTGACACTCCTCGCGCGTTTCTTCGTCCAGTGCAGATAGTGGTTCATCCAGCAGCAGCAGTTCTGGCTCTGTAGCGAGAGCTCGAGCTAGTGCAACGCGCTGCTTCTCACCGCCGGATATCTGATGCGGGTATTTGTTCAATAAGTGGCTGATACCGAGAACAGTCAGTAATTGTTCGATGATGAAACCCGTCTCTGCAGACGTTTTTTTATGAATGCCGTAATGTATATTGCGCTCAACGGTCATATGCGGAAACAATGCGTAGTCTTGGAACAAGTATCCAATATTGCGGGAACGAGCCGGTAATGATGTTTTCGTTCCTTCAAAGAAGCTTTTGCCATTCAGAGTAATTGTTCCGCTGTCTGGGTCTGTTAACCCACCAATTGCCTGTAAAATTGAAGTTTTACCTGCTCCGGATGAGCCCGCTAAAACAATAATTTCGTCGTGTGCTTGAAAACTGACATCGAGCTCAAAATGATCTAATTGTTTTCTAATTGATACGTCTAACATCGAATCACCTGCCTATCGTTTCTGTGAAGCAAAACGCCTTAAATTACGTCTGCTCCACCAGTTAAGCCAAAGTATAGTGCTGAAACCTAGCGCGGTAATAATGATGACCCAAAACGAAGCTTTCTCCATCTTCCCTGCTTCAACCGCAAAATAGATCGCCATTGGAATCGTATCGGTCTTACCTGGTATGTATCCGGCAAGCATCAAAGTTGCTCCAAATTCTCCAAGCCCTCTCGCGAATGAAAGAACAAGTCCCGCCAACAACCCCGGCCATGCAAGCGGAAACGTAATGGTTCGAAAAACCCGCCACTCCGTAGCACCCATAGTCCGTGCAGCATCTCCCAGCTTGTTATCCAAACTATCAAATGCTGCCGATGCACTTTGATACATCAGCGGAAAACTGACGACTACAGATGCAATGACTGCGGCCGTCCAAGTGAATACAACTTGGATATCGAACGTTTCAAGTAACCAGCTGCCGATCCACCCTTTTTTCCCGAATAAAATCAGTAATCCAAAGCCTACAACAGTAGGCGGTAAGACTAATGGCAAAAGAAACAGCGATTCAACAATAGACTTTCCGAAAAACTGCCGTTTTGCTAACAAATGCGCCAAAAAGACACCTAGAACGAACACGATAACAGTAGAGATGACCGCCACTTTTACAGATAGCCATAAAGGGCTTAAATCCACATCAGCTACCTCCTTTCCTCACTTAAATCCATACTTTGCGAGGGCTTCTTGACCTTGCTCTCCTTGTAATGCGTCAAAAAACACTTGAGCTTCCTCCGTATGCTCAGAGTCTTTCAAAACAGCTCCGGGATAGACAATCGGTTCATGCCAGCTCGAATCCGACTCAGCAAGTACTTTCACTTTATCAGAAATGAACGCATCACTCGAATAGACTACACCATAATCTGCATTACCAAGTTCAACTTGTGTGAGAACTTGCCGCACGTCTGAAGCTAGCACAAGCTTATCCTGCAATGGTCCCCATAACTTTAAGTGTTCCAATACCTCTTTGGTATAACGCCCCGCAGGAACACTGTCAGGCTCCCCAATGACAAAATGGTCAAAAGCGGACGGATTAATCTCATCAAAACTAGTAACTGCCGAGTCGGAATCCTCATTCGCGATCAATACTAATGCGTTTTTTGTGAAATCTGTACGTGTCCCAGCATCCAATAGACCTTTGTCCTCTAACGTATCCATATCCTTTTTACTTGCAGATAAAAACACATCAGCAGGCGCCCCGTTATCAATCGATGTCGCAAGTTTTCCGGAACCGCCATACATGAACGTCAACTCAATGTTCTCGTGTTCTTTTTCAAACGTTTTCTTAAAATCATCGAGCGCATCCGTTAAACTCGCCGCGGCTGAAATATGAAGTTCCACTTTTTCTGTCGGGTCAGTTCCACTCCCTTCAGTACCTTTCTGGTGATTTGAACACCCCGCCAGCAATACTACCAAGACCGCCATCAAAATCCCAATTCGTAATCTACTCAAATCAAACTCCCCTTTCTTATTTATAACTAATTATAACTACATATAACTATTTATAACATAAGGGTACTCTCTATATCTATATATATTTATATAATTCTAAATACTATCATCTATATCCCGTTACATCTATTGCAATAATTCTAAAAATAAGAGAAGATAGAAGAAAGAAATGGAGGTTTTTAGGTTGAATGCACAAGGTAAAGTATCGTATACGACTGAAGATCTCGCCGACTTACTTCAAGTTTCCAAGTTAACTGTGTATGACCTTATAAAAAAAGGAGAAATCGTTGCCTATCGTGTGGGAAGACAAATGAGAATTGACGCTTCTGACTTTGAAGCCTATAAAGACCGTATGAAAAGCGGAGCAGAACGTCCAACAACAGAGCCTCCTCCAGTGCAAAAAAAAGAACCTGCTGCTCAAACTATATTGGAGAGTCAGCCTAATGTCCCTCTGCCCCAACCACGTACAATGCAGCACGTAATCATTAGCGGACAAGACGTTACACTCGATTTGTTAGCAAACGCAATTTCTGCAGCAGCAAGTAACTTTCGCACCCTTAGATCTCATACGGGAAGTTTAAATAGTTTGCTGGCACTTGTTCAAGGTGAAGCCGATATTGTAAGTACTCATCTTTTCGATGGAGACACGGGTTCTTATAACCTCCCCTACATTCGCAGAATACTAGTTGGACGTGAATACACAGTTGTAAGCTTACTCTCCCGATCTGCAGGTTTTTACGTTCAGCCCGGTAATCCAAAAAACATTACGAGCTGGCGTGACCTAAACCGTAAAGACGTTCAACTGGTTAACCGCGAACTAGGGTCCGGTATTCGAGTATTGACGGACGAAAGACTTCGGTTAGAAGGTGTTCTTCCGAAGACGATAACAGGTTACGGAAATATCGAAACAACCCACTTAGCTGTAGCAAGTAAAGTGGCTATTGGAGAAGCAGACGTTGGAATCGGGATAGAAAAAACAGCCAACCTTGTAAATGTAGAGTATATCCCCATGACGCAAGAACAATATGATATTGTCATGATCAAAAAAGAGGACAATCAATTATTACGCGGAACCGTATTGCAGATCTTACAATCTGAAACATTTAAAAAAGAACTCTCTACTATCAAGGACTATGACTTCTCTCAAATGGGCCGAATTCTATTCGACACTCCTTAAAAGACTCTTTTAAAATAGAAAGAGTCTTTTTTCACATCTACTTTACATAATATTATTATGGTCGTTAATCGCATAAAAAAACAGCCGCGCATTTTCAGCACGACTGCTTTTATCTATTCACGTTCGTCACGATCTGGTCTTTCATAATGCATCCGCACATCCACTTCATATTTGTTATACCGCACTTTTAGTAACTGGAAGAAATGTGTAAAGAATACTTTGAGCAGAGCATATCCGGGAATTCCTAAAATGACTCCTGCCACTCCAAATAAGGAGCCGCCAGTCAATAATACAAAAATAATAGTGATGGGATGAATATGCAGCGATTTACCCATGATTTGAGGAGAGATAAACTTCCCTTCCACAATCTGAACGATTGTCCAAACGACTGCTAGTTTCACCAGCATAAATGGAGATGTGACAATTGCGATGATAATGGCTGGTGTTATCGCAATTACCGGACCAAGATAAGGAACAACACTTGTAAACATCGCTAACACACCGAGGAGAAATGCGTATTTCATGTCTATGATCAGGAACCCTATCGTTACCATCAATCCAATACATATCGCAACGAGAATTTGACCTTGGATATAAGCACTGATTTGACGGTCCGCATTTGTAAAGATTGTCTGTGCATCATCCCGCATTCTTGGCGGCAAAAGCTTTAAGACATAACCAGTGAGATTTTCCCCATCCTTTAAGAGATAGAACAAAATGATTGGGACCGTTACTATGGATAGGATAATACCCGTTAATGCAGATAAAAAAGTCGTTAATCCTGATGCGATTCCGCCTAAAGCATCCGCAATCATTTGACCGATGTTTTCAAGCCCTGAGTCCAGCAGCTCCGCAGCATTGATATCGAGTTGATTGTAATAAGGAGCAAATAATGAATTGCTGAAGAACGAATCCAGCGTCAAAATTAATTGATTGAAATAAGTTGGAAACTCGTCAACTAGTTTCCAAAACTGTGTTTTCAAGAATGGTAATACCAAAAATACGAGCAATGTAATCAATCCAACCGCTGTTAAAAATATAATGACAATCCCCCATATTTTAGGGATCTTAATTCTCTCTAAAAGGTGAAGCAGCGGTCGTAAAAGGTAATACAAAATAGTCGCTAAAACGATAGGTAGAACCACAGTTGAAAACAGTACTTGTATCGGATAAAAGATAAAAGACACTTTGTCAAATATCATAACATTTAGTCCAAATAGCATCAGGACAATTAAAATAAAGAGAGTCGTTTTACCACCTAAGAACCGGACAATTCGATTCTTAGACGGGAACCCATAATCATTCGATTCCTCTTTAGCTGGTCTTTCCTTTTTGTCCGCCAACTCCCCCACTCCTCTACTATTCAGTTGTTAGTTCAATTCGAGACAAAAGATCGTATCGCCTCTTGGTTTTTCTCTAGATTCACTTCAATTACGGAACCGGCATGTTGGTAATTGTTAAATGAATAAGATCCTTTTACAGGAACGGTCATTGCTTCAATTTCCGCTCCCCCTTTTACAAGAAGACTCAAAATACGAGACAGCTCTTCTTTAGAACTTAAATCTGTTTCTACTGTTTGTGCAAAAACTCCTGCAATCTTAGGAGCACGGAAAATCATACCTGGTGACATCGCTTGTTTCTTAACGGCAGCCAGTACTTCTTGCTGACGCTGAACTCGTCCAAAGTCACCTTCTGCGTCTGCACGAAATCTTGCATATCCAAGAAGCTCTTTTCCATTTAGATTCCGTACCCCAGGGAGTAACGTAACCCCTATTTTCTCAGACATCTCTTTTTTCACGTTGATTTCGACACCGTCAGGAAATGCAGTATCTGCAATTGTTTCGAAGTTATCGAAATCCACAATGGCATAATGGTGAATCGGTAAATTAAACATACCGGTAATCGTATCTTTCGCACTCTGAACGCCGCCTAAGTAATACGCTGTATTCAGTTTATAGGATTTATAGCCAGGGATATCTGCATAAATATCACGCATAAATGAGATGAGTTTCATTTTGTGTGCTTGCTTGTCCCACGACAGAACCATCATGGTATCCGTCCGGGATTTACCACTTCCGTCGTCATCGACACCTAATAGCAAATAGTTTTCAACAGACGATTCTGAAGGATCGAGTAAATCACCTTCAAAGTCTCCTGGTTCAATTGCATTTTTTGAAACGGCTCGTTTTCCCGCCACATATTGATAAGAAGAAAAAAGTCCTGTTCCGACGAAGCCGACTAATAATAAAGTGACAAGCACCCTACCTTTTCGTAACTTTTTTCTTCTCCGCCGCTTCGGAATTGGACCTTCATATTGTTCTGACATTATTTTATTCCCCCATTAGTGAAGTCATAAAACAGGACGTTCACTTGAGTCGATGGTTGCATACTGAAACTTTATTATATCATGCTCGATTACTGGACACCTCTTAGACGAACGACTAAAATTAAAGAACTTAAACGATTACTAGCATCAGGAAGAAGGTAGAAAACATGGAACAACTTGAAAAGGCAATTTTCGCCGGCGGCTGCTTTTGGTGTATGGTGAAACCATTTACAGAATTTGAAGGGATTCATGCAGTTGTCTCTGGTTATATGGGAGGAACCATTGAAAATCCCACATACAGTCAAGTGAAAGAAGGGAATTCAGGACATTTGGAGGTTGTAGAAATCACCTATGACCCTGCAATTTTCCCGTACGAGCAACTGCTAACTATTTATTGGCCGCAAATTGATCCAACAGATGCAGGCGGTCAATTCCAAGATCGGGGTCATTCCTATACAACGGCCATCTTCTATACATCTGAAGCACAACAGATAGCAGCGGAGCGTTCAAAAGAAGAACTGGCAGCAAGCGGCCGATTTACCAAGCCGATTGTTACGGATATCCGACCGGCAGAAACATTTTACGAAGCGGAAGCCTATCACCAAGATTTCTACAAACATGAAAAAGCAGCTTACGAAGCAGACCGTGCCGAATCAGGCCGTGACGACTTTATAGAAGAGAACTGGAAAGACCGCGTGTAACAGCGGTCTTTTTTAATTCCTTTTAATTACAAAAGATAGAAGCCTATTGCCATAATGATATAGGCAGCAAATAGAATCAGACCTTCAAACCAATTCGATTCACCGTCATTCGACAGATTAATGACCAACAGCGCAGCAGTTACCATGGCAACTAGCTCTTGAATAGTAAAAACGAGCGGCATTTGCTGCGGCATCAGGATGGAAATAAGCACAAGTGCCGGCGCAACAAACATCGCAACTTGTAACGTTGAGCCTACAGCGATTTCAACGGATACATCCATCCGGTTTTTCATCGCCATTGTAATCGCAGATACGTGTTCAGCTGCATTTCCGACAATCGCAACAATAATAATCCCGATGAAAAGTTCACTCCATCCAAATTGCTCTCCCAGCGTTTCAAATGTATGTACGAGTCGCTCTGAAACAAATGCTACCGCTACAGTACTCAGCAATAATACAAGAATCGATTTCTTTTTGCTCCATTCAGGAACTTCTTCAACAGTCGATTCCTCATCACCTGAAGCGAAAACGCCTCGGTGTGTTACTAATTTAAAAAATAATCCTGATAGGTAAATCGCAATCAGAATGACAGAAATCCCTACACTCAAGTTAAACGTGGTCGATTCATTCATCGAAATAGAAAAAACTTCAGGAATAATGAATGCAATGATGATTGCAAAGATAAGTAATCCGGAATTATAGCGCGCATCGAGTAAGCTGAACTTTTGTCGTTTAAACTTCACGCCGCCTGCAAAAAATGATAACCCTAAAACAAGCAATAAGTTTCCTAAAACCGAACCAGTCAATGAAGCAAGTACGATTCCGATTAGTCCTGCTTTTAACGTAAAAATCGAAATGATTAATTCAACTGCATTTCCAAATGTCGCATTCAACAAACCGCCAATTCGAGGTCCGCTAACAATTGCTAAACTCTCAGTGGCACGACCGATAAATCCGGATAACCCGATGATTGTTATGCAACTGAGCACAAACATGACAATGTCTGACCAATGCAAGAAAGCTCCGAGTGCGACAACTGGCACTCCAGTAAAAACTACTATAGAAAAAATACGATTCATCAATCCGCCTCCCTCCTCTGTCAAAACTTTATGTTCTACCTATACTAATTCCCCTTTTGTTAAGAAGTACAAACGCAAAAATGAATCGCATGATATACCAAATACTCTATTAACGAAAAGTTATTTCTTGTAAACACTTGGCGCTTTTAGTAACATTGTTAGTTATCAGACTACTATGATACTTTCAAAGGGAGTGCAATGATGAGTAAGACAACAAAAGATGACATACGTAAATACGCAAAAGAGGAGAACGTGAATTTCATCCGTCTCCAAATTACGGACATTCTCGGGATGATCAAAAGCGTAGAAATACCTGTCACCCAGCTCGACAAAGCACTAGACAACAAAATGATGTTTGACGGATCTTCTATTGAAGGTTTCACTCGAATTGAAGAATCCGATATGTACCTTATCCCCGATCTAGACACTTGGATGGTATTCCCATGGCCTTCTGGTAATGGGAAAGTAGCCAGATTGATTTGTGATGTCTCTCTTTCAAATGGTGAACCCTTCTTAGGAGATCCCCGCGGGAACCTTAAACGAATTCTTAAAGAAATGAAGGAAATGGGCTTCACTGATTTTAACTTAGGTCCAGAACCAGAATTTTTCCTATTCAAACTAGATAAACATGGTGAGCCGACAATGCATTTGAATGACCAAGGAGATTATTTTGATTTTTCTCCTTTAGATTTAGGTGAGGATTGCAGACGCGATATCGTATTGCAATTAGAAGAGTTAGGATTTGAGGTAGAAGCCTCCCACCACGAATCAGCACCTGGTCAACATGAGATTGATTTTAAATACGCCGATGCTTTAAAAGCTTGTGACAATATCCAAACATTTAAACTTGTTGTTAAGACCATTGCCCGTGAACACGGTTTACACGCTACATTTATGCCAAAGCCTATATTTGGCGTCAATGGGTCCGGTATGCACTGTAACGTTTCACTATTTAAAGATGGCAAGAATGCTTTTTACGACGAAGCGACAGAGCATCAGTTGAGCACAACAGCATATCAATTCATGGCTGGCATTCTAAAACACGTGACAGGATTCACATCCATCACCAATCCAATTGTCAATTCCTACAAACGTCTTGTCCCTGGTTTCGAAGCCCCTTGCTATGTTGCCTGGTCAGCTAAAAATCGAAGCCCGGCAATCCGAATTCCTGCTTCTCGCGGACTGAGTACACGAATTGAAGTACGTTCCGTAGACTCCGTCGCCAATCCATATTTAGCGCTGGCGGTAATTCTAAAAGCTGGACTTAGCGGAATTCAGCAAAAGCTGGATCCGGGCCAGCCATGTGATCGCAATATTTATGAAATGGGGCCAAAAGAGCTGGAGGAAGCTGGTATCGCAACCTTACCTACAGACCTGGACCATGCGCTGATCGCTCTTGATAAAGACAAGGTCGTACAAGAAGCGTTAGGTGACCATATTTACGAAAACTTCCGTGCAGTAAAGCAAAAAGAATGGGATAGCTATCGAATTACAGTACATCCTTGGGAAATCGATCAATACAGAAAGATTTATTAACTTATCTGCATATGCAGATTTTCATTTAAACCCTGAGGACTCTTTTAAAAATAGAGTCCTCAGGGTTTATTTTTTATATTCCCGACTATCAGGCTCTTGATAGCGAACTTGAGATAATTCTGTAAAATTCCCTTTCAAAAGCTAGGCTCCACCTCCTTTTTTTGTAATATATCTCCACACCAATAGATACTATAAAAATAAAATTCGACAATTAGCCATTTTCTTCAATTTAATTGAAAAAAATTCTTGTAATTTAACTCTCAGTTGCGTATTATAAAAAATTATTATGCAACTGTCGTAATGATACATTCTAAACAAAGGAAGTGGCCTGATGAGGAATACAACAAAAGACGATATTCGAAAATATGTGATCGAGGATAACGTAAATTTTCTGCGCCTTCAATTTACCGACATTCTCGGGATGATCAAGAACGTTGAAATTCCTATCAGCCAATTAGAGAAAGCACTCGACAACAAAATGATGTTTGACGGTTCTTCTATAGAAGGTTTCGTTAGAATTGAAGAATCCGATATGTATTTAATTCCGGATTTAGATACGTGGATGGTCTTTCCGTGGCCTTCAGGTAATGGAAAAGTTGCACGTCTCATTTGTGATGTTTCACTAGCAAATGGAGAACCCTTCCCCGGCGACCCAAGAGGCAACTTGAAGAGAATTCTTGAAGAAATGAAATCCATGGGCTTCACCGATTTCAATCTCGGGCCAGAGCCAGAATTTTTCTTGTTTAAATTAGATTCTAATGGTGAACCAACAATGGAGCTGAACGACCATGGGGACTACTTCGACTTTGCTCCGCTCGATCTCGGTGAAAACTGCCGCCGTGATATTGTACTTGAATTAGAAGCACTGGGTTTTGAAGTGGAAGCATCCCACCATGAGGCTGCCCCGGGACAGCACGAGATCGACTTTAAATATGCAGACGCGTTAACTGCTTGTGACAATATCCAAACCTTCAAACTCGTTGTTAAAACGATCGCAAGAAAACACGGTCTTCATGCAACGTTTATGCCAAAGCCGATTTTTGGAGTGAATGGTTCTGGCATGCACTGCAACATCTCCTTATTCAAAGATGGTGTAAATTCTTTCTTTGACGAAAACGGTGAGCGCAAGTTAAGTAAGACTGCTTATCAGTTCATGGCGGGTGTCCTCGATCACGTGGAAGGTTTTACAGCAATCACAAATCCGACGGTCAACTCTTACAAACGTCTTGTGCCTGGATATGAAGCCCCGTGCTACATTGCCTGGTCTGCACAAAACCGCAGTCCGCTTATTCGGATTCCAGCTTCTAGAGGACTGAGCACACGAATTGAAGTACGTTCTGTCGACTCTGTAGCAAATCCTTATTTAGCATTAGCAGCCATCCTGAAATCCGGTCTTGACGGCATCCAACGGAATCTTGATCCTGGCAAACCATGTGATCGCAATATTTATGAAATGAATACAGCAGAACTGGAAAGTGAAGGAATTGTAACACTGCCTACCGATCTTGACCACGCATTATTAGCTCTTGGTGAAGATGCTGTCATTCAAGAAGCATTAGGCAGCCATATTTACGCAAATTACAAAGAAGCGAAAAAGAGAGAATGGGACAGCTACCGAATCACTGTTCACCCATGGGAAATAGATCGTTATATGAAAGTTTATTGATCATCTTACAATATATAAAAAAGCCAGACGCTCTAATGTAGAGTGTCTGGCTTTTTACATTAACCTTCTTTTGGTACGTATTGTGCTTTCATTTCTTTAAATTCTTTATCGGAACATAACACAAAATGTTCTGGCGCAATTTCACGAAACTCTACATGTTCATCAGGTCCATAATTATGGTCTTTCGGATTGTAAGGCGTCCGTACCCGTGACCGTTCATAAATCGGATCCGGCAGTGGAATTGCGGATAGTAACGACTTTGTATAAGAATGCATCGGGTTTCGGTACAATTCATCAGCAGAAGCCATTTCCACTAGTTTACCGAAATACATTACGCCGATACGATCTGAAATATATTTAACCATAGACAAATCGTGAGCGATGAACAAATACGTCAATCCGCGCTCTTCTTGCAATTCTCTAAGCAAGTTAACAACCTGCGCTTGAATGGATACATCCAAAGCTGAAATCGGCTCATCTGCGATGATGAATTCAGGATCTACAGCAAGTGCTCGCGCAATACCGATACGCTGGCGTTGTCCGCCAGAGAATTCATGGGGGTAGCGCTCTGCATGCTCGCGATTTAGCCCAACAGTTTCAAGTAAATCGATAACCATGTCTTTTCGTTCTTTTTTAGATTTTGCAAGACCGTGGACATCGATACCTTCTGCAATGATGTCCATAACTTTCATCCGCGGATTCAATGATGCATAAGGATCTTGGAAGATCATCTGCATTTTACGGTTGAAATCTTTGTTTCCAGCTTTTGATTTCTTATCTTGAACGTTCACTCCGTTAAAGAGCACTTCTCCATCTGTTGCATCATATAGCCGGATAATCGTCCGTCCTGTCGTTGATTTACCACAACCGGATTCTCCAACTAGACCAAATGTTTCACCACGATTAATAGAGAAGCTGATGTCGTCAATCGCCCGGACTTCGGACGGCTTGCCTTCATTGAAATATTGTTTGAGATTCTTTACTTCTAGTAATACATCAGACATTACGCACGCCCTCCTGTTGCTTCATAGTATCTGCTTCCTGGGAAAGTACGCATACGCTCAATGATTCCTGCAGGCGGTTCCACATGAGGTGCTTGAGGATGCAATAACCAAGTTGCCGCATAGTGCGTATCGCTTACTTGGAAAAATGGAGGCGGCTGCTCCATGTCAATTTTCAATGCATACTCACTTCTTAATGCGAACGCATCTCCCTTAGGAGGATTCAGCAAATCAGGCGGCGTTCCTGGAATTGCGTATAACTTCTCTTCATTAACATCCATCGATGGCATAGAGCTTAACAAGCCCCACGTATACGGGTGTTGTGGGTTAT
Source organism: Sporosarcina aquimarina (assembly GCF_033253705.1). GTDB lineage: Bacteria > Bacillota > Bacilli > Bacillales_A > Planococcaceae > Sporosarcina > Sporosarcina aquimarina. The sequence goes on along the minus strand of NZ_JAUBDH010000003.1, from coordinate 25,540 downwards.
AGAAAATTTCATCGACTGTGCCGATCTCAACAATCATCCCACCATACATAACAGCCACACGGTCCGCTACGTTCGCAACAACACCCAAATCATGAGTGATGAAGATAATTGACGTATCGATTTTCTTTTGAATATCTTTCATTAATTCTAAAATTTGAGCTTGAATCGTAACATCCAGTGCAGTTGTCGGCTCATCCGCAATTAGAATCTGTGGATTACAAGCAAGAGCCGTTGCAATAACGATACGTTGACGCTGTCCACCTGAAAACTGGTGAGGGTACATTTTATAACGGTTTTCCGCATTTGGAATCCCTACCATGTTCAACAATTCAATCGCAACTTTACGTGCTTTAGATTTGCTGACTTTTTGGTGCTTCAAAATGGGTTCCATAATCTGTTTTCCAATTGTCATCGTTGGATTCAAAGAAGTCATCGGGTCTTGGAAAATCATTGAAATATCTTTACCTCGAATTTTTTGCATCTCTTTATCTGTCAGCTTCGTTAGATCTTTACCATCAAACAAGATCTCTCCATTTTTAAATTCAGAACTGGATTCAGGCAGCAATCGCATAATCGATTTTGTCGTTACGGATTTACCTGAGCCGGATTCTCCTACAATCGCAAGTGTCTCTCCTTTGTTCAAGTCGAAATTCACTCCACGAATCGCTTTCACTTCACCAGCAAACGTATGGAAGGAAAGCTCTAAATCTTTAACTTGTAATATTTTACTCATTTTGCTTTCCTCCTATCAGTCTTTCATTTTCGGATCGAGTGCATCACGTAACCCATCACCAATTAAGTTGAAGGCAATCATCAAAATACTAATAACAATGGATGGGAATAACAACACGTAAGGCTGGAATTCCATTACTTTGTATCCGTCATTAATGAGCGTACCAAGTGATGCCGCTGGCGGTTGCAATCCGATTCCAATGAAGCTCAGAAACGCTTCGAAGAAAATCGCGTTTGGAATTGTAAACATTGTGTTGATGATGATTATACCTAAAACGTTTGGCATTAAGTGTTTACCAATTATTCTAGAATCGTTCGTTCCAAGTGTACGGGCAGCTAACACGAATTCTTGGTTTTTGTATTTTAAAATTTGAGCACGTACGATACGGGACATACCGATCCATCCTGTAATAGAGATGGCAATAATGATTGCTCCAATCCCCGGCTCCATCAGCATGATCATGAGTATAACTACAATCAGTGTTGGTATACCAATCAGGATCTCTACGATACGCTGCATTATATCATCTGTACGACCACCGAAGTATCCGGAAATCCCTCCGTATAATACCCCGATCACTAAGTCAATTAAGGCTGCAACAAATGCGATTAGAAGTGAAATTTGAGTACCTTCCCAAAGACGAGTAAATAGGTCGCGGCCTAATCCGTCTGTTCCGAACCAATAATACTCATCCACTTTCTTCATCGCATACAAATCAACCTTTTCCCCGCTTAAATTACCTACTCCATCCATAATCCCCATTTTTTCAATGCCTGGCATTTTAGGAGGTAAATTTGCGTGTCTTAGGTTTTGTGCTGCGCCGTCATGGCCGTTTAAATGTGGTCCCACTAACGCCATAATCACTAGTAAAACAAGAACGATCATACTAACAATGGCCGCCTTGTTTTTACGTAGACGCAGCCATGCATCTTGCCAGAAACTTAAACTCGGTTTTTCTATACGTTCAGCATGTGTGCTGTCGATTTCAATCCGTTCAAATTGGTCTTGAGGCAGCTGTTCAATATCTTTTTTCATTATGCTTTCCCTCCAGACAAGCGGATACGAGGGTCAATGACTCCATATAAAATATCCACGATGAAAATAACAACAATTAGGAATGCTGAGAAGAATAAAGTTGTACCCATAATTGTTGCAAAGTCGTTCACCATAATTGAAGATACAAATTGCTCACCGATACCAGGAATCGCGAATATTTGCTCAACTACGAGTGAACCTGTAACTAGTCCTGCTGCAACCGGTCCTAAAACAGTAATCAATGGAATCAGTGCATTTCGGAATGCGTGTTTAAATGCGATTTCAAACCCGTTTGCACCTTTTGCTTTCGCAAGAGTAATATAATCGGACCCCATCACTTCAATCATCTCTGTACGGATGAAACGCGCAGATAATGCAAGTGGTCCCATTGCCAATGCGATCGATGGCAGGACACTAGATTTCCAACCGTCATTCCATAATCCAACTGGTAAAAGGTGCCACTGTGATGCAATATAATATTGAAGTAGCGTTGCAAATACAAAGGAAGGTATTGATATTCCTAATATCGCAAAGAACGTACTTCCGTAATCCCAGAAAGTATTTTGTTTTAATGCAGCAATCATACCTAGCAAAATCCCGATTATTGTTCCGAAGACCATTGCCTGTGCCCCCAGTATAAAGGAAGGCTTAATACGTGAAGCAAGCAGATCATTTACACTTTTACCTTTGAAAGCAAATGATGTACCTAGGTCACCTTTAGCTAAGTTCTTCATATAAATTGCATATTGAACAGGTTTCGGCTTATCAATTCCGTACTTCTTCTCAACAATTGCTTTTTGATTGTCATTCAATTTGTTATAAGAAGCAATTGGCGAACCCGGTAATGTTTGCATTAAGAAAAATGTTGCAGTCGCAATTAAAAACATTGTTATGAACATATAGATAATTCGTTTTCCGACATATTTAACCATGGTGCACCTCCAGATCTATGTACTAATTTATATAAAACCGACGAGATGGTTTCTTTTCAAAATGAAAGCACTTACAAAACATTCACAAAACTCGCTATTATTAAAAAGAGAGTATATGGCGTTAACCCACCATATACTCCCGTTATTCAGCTGTCTATCGCTTACTCTTTACCTGAAATATAAGCCCACTTGAAGCTATAGTCAGCACCGAATGGGTGACTTACTAAACCTTTGAAGTATGGTTTTTCAAGGAAAATCAATCCACGTTGATAAATTGGTGCAATTGCTGCATCCTCATCAAGAAGGATTTTTTCAGCTTTAGCAAATGCTTCATAACGTTCTGCTGGCTTCAAAGCAAGATCTCCTTTTGAATCAGCAATCAACTTGTCATATTCTGGGTTAGAATAAGACATTAAGTTATTCGTTCCATCAGTAACGAACAAGTCAAGGAATGAAATTGGGTCTTGGAAGTCAGGTCCCCAACCAGAAACTTGAATATCATAGTCTTGGTTGCCGTCAAGCTCAAGACGAACTGCGAATGGTACTTCTTTAAGTTTGATAGTCAAACCTTCAAGATTCGTTTGAAGCTGAGACATGAAGTACTCGTCCATCTTTTTAGAAAGCTCTGTATCTCCACCTAAGATTTCAAGCTCAAGTGAATCCACACCTAACTCTTCTAAACCTTTTTTCCATAGTTCTTGTGCTTCTTCAACATTATATTCTAAGTGATCTCCACTAAGTTCACGGAAATCTTTCTCGTCTTTGTCGAATGCGAAGTCTTTAGGTACTAGGAAGTTTGCAGGGATAGAACCATTAGCTAGAACAACATCTGCAAGGTCTTCTTTTTGGAATGATTTTGCAATTGCTTTACGAATGTTTTCGTTTGCAAGCGGAGTTTTTTCTCCACCCTTTTCCTGGTTGAACTTGAAGTAGAATACAGATGTTTCAGCCTGTGTTACAGCTTCTGGATCAGTAGAATACTGCATTGCCAAGTCGCCAGATACTCCAGCGCGGTCAAGTTTTCCATCTTTGTAAAGTTTAACTGCAGTCGCTGAATCTTGTACTACGTTTACATTGATTTGTGTAAGCTTTACGTTTTCTGCATCCCAATACTCATCATTCTTCTTGTAAACCCAGCTTCCGCCAGTTCCGTCCCAGTCAGTAAGTGTGAATGGTCCGTTGTAAAGAAGGTTGTCAGAGTTAGTTGCGTATGCATCGCCTTTTTCAGTTACGAATTCTTCTTTTTGCGGGTAGAATGTTCCGAAAGACATTAATGATAAGAAATAAGGAACTGGACGCTCAAGCGTTACTTCCAAAGTCTTTTCATCTTTCGCTACGATTCCTAGTTCTTTCTTGTCCATTTTACCTTCACTGATAGCTGTAGCATTCTTAACTGTTCCAGACATCATGAATGGTCCGTAAGGTGATCCAGTTGCAGGATCAATTGCACGCTGCCAAGCAAATACGAAATCATCAGCAGTAACAGGTGTTCCATCTGACCATTTAGCATCGCGAAGTTTGAATGTGTAAGTAAGTCCATCTTCACTTTCTTCTGCTTCTTCTGCAGCCATAGCCGGTTCTGCAATGTTATCTTGGTTCAAACGATAAAGACCTTCGTTTACGTTGTTCAATACGTTGAAACCAACTGCATCCTCAACGATTGCTGAGTCAACAGATGGAATCGCAGCAGATTCTGATAGATTCAAGATCTGTTCAGCATCTGGCTCCCCATCTTCTTTTGCAGGAGTTTCTGTTGCATTGTCATCTTTACCTTCGTCTTTTGAAGCATCATCTTTTTTATCGTCCGTACCGCCACATGCAGCAAGGAAAATACTTAGTACTAATGTCATTGCCATTAGTAAAAACCACTTTGTGTTCTTCAAGGCCTAGCCCCCTTTTTATAATTGTCTGAAGAATTAACACTATTTCATTATACAATTAATTTCTCTTAAGTCAAAGTGTTTTTTCAAAGAAATTTAATTAGGTATAACCAACTGACGAGTATGAATTGTCCATGAATTGTGTCGGTAAGCGGTTTCTTCTATGTTTTTTCTTTGTTAAATTTGTCATAGTATTGTATTATACATAATAAATATAGAGAGTTTTAAGAAAAAGAGGTTTGAATTTTGAAAAAAATCACTGTGTTGTTTTTAGTTAGTCAATTTATTATTTTTATTCTATCATATCTTTCAAATGACGGAATAACCCTGCTAACGTACATTAATAATTCATTCTATGTAGGGGGCTTTTTACTTTTCACAGGAGGAATAGTCTATATCTTTCGCACAGGCTCATTTGATTTTTTTACTAGCAGCATGCGAAAAGTCATGTCTACGAAGAATACTAGGGATGCTTTTGACTCTATGCGTTCTCCTTCAGAAGTCTTTTCTATGAGTCCGAAAGTTCTTTTCCTCACAGGTATCCCAATTTATATCGTTATGTTTGTTGCGATGGCTATCTATTATAGTTGAACTTGCATGTAGCGAAGTGTTTATGCACAATGAAATAGTGGTACAACTAGGTAAGTGGGGTTAAATTGAAAAGAAAGTCAGAATGGAGTGTTGTGGAATGGAAATTCTCTTGTACGTCAGCGCAGCAATCGCAGCGTTATCACTTCTCCTCATCGCTATTTTCGTGATTACGACATTGAAAAGTGCGAAAGCGACGATGAACGAAGTGTCTGAGACTTTAACAAGTATGCAAGGCAAGCTGAACGGCATTACTGATCAAGCCAACGAACTGCTCGCAAACACTAATCGAATAACAGAAGATGTAGAGCGCAAAATGCAATCATTGAACAGTGTTGCGAAGACAGCAGAAAAATTGGATGATTCAACAGCCTATATGAACAAGTCATTTCAATCGTTGTCAGAGCAAATCAGTAATCCGGATCCTAAATACAAGGATCTTATGCAAAAAGCAAACACGATTACAGGAATTGCAGCAAGTATCTTCTTCCGAGCTAAGCGGGAAAAAGCAAAGCAGGCGAATTATTCTTCACAGGAACGATATCACAACCCTGCTTCACAAAATATGGATCTGCTCCCCTATCCACAAAAAAGGCTTCCTGAGCCTGGGCAGAAAAACTAACTTTGAGGTGATGTAGATGGATTGGTTAGGTATTGGTGTATTGGTCATCGGAGTCGCCTTCGCAGTTTTAGTTGTGGTTCTGATTAAACCACTTAAAAAACTTGGAGACGTAATGGAAAACTTGAAACAAACAACAGACAAGCTTCCTGCTGTTATGGATGATGTAACGGGACAAGCCCAACTTGTATTGAACACTAGTAATGAAACGATTGGTAACGTGAATCAGCAAGTAAACGAAGTTACTCCGCTTTTCAAGATCGTAGGAGACACAGGTGAAGCGGCTCGGTCGCTTACTCAATCTGCTTTACAAAAGTCGAATTCATTAAAAACGACGACAACAGACGCTGCAAACTTAACACGGCGTGAAAAGTATCAAGGACTTTATGGTTTCCTTTCTTTCCTGTTTTATCTTCAGCAAAACAAGAAAGAAGTTAAAGCCGAAGCCGAAGTTCTAAAAAAATAATTGAAAAGCCGGTGCTTATGCATCGGTTTTTTTATATAACTTTTATTGAGAGTACCCGTTCAATCTAACAGACATTTGTGATTTTCAACATAAAAAAGCGCTGACATATGCCAGCGCTTTCTAATTTCTTAACGATCTTCTTTTACATACTTTCCTGTTTTAGCAGCGACAGCAGCTTCTGCTTTCATTCGTTCAATGTCATTAGAACGTTGTTCGCCTTCACTCAGCAATGTTCCTGGTCGCGGGTAGCTCTCTGGACTTTTCATAGCTTTTTTCTTTCGTACTGCAAAATAACCAAGTGCCGCTGTTCCGTATATCCCGCCGATAGATTTGTTTCGGGTTTCTTCATCAACATGATCTACTTTACGTTTTGCGGCATCTGTAACATTTTGCACTGAAGAAGTTAAATTACGCGTTGTGTTTCCTACATCTCCTACAACTTGAAACATTGGTGTTAAGTTTTCAAGTTTCACGTTAACATCAGATAACGTATCATTTGAATGCCGTATTAATTGGCCCGTTTCACCTAAAATTCCATCTAACTGATCAGGCAGCTGGTCGAGTGTCTTATTTATACCACCTAGCGTGCCTGCGACTCCATTTAGAACACGAGCTAGGAAAATCGCTAAAATAAGAAACGCAATACCTATTAAGAGTACTCCAATTCCGCTTAAACTCATCGTCATCCCTCCATCACTTTGTTACTTTTTCAGCTTTTTTCCATGTAGAAAAAAGGCTAGCTGCAAACTCCGACACTTGAATCAGACCGACAAATGGTTTTGTACCTGGCAAATTCGGCTGCTGTGCGTAAGTTTCAACCATACTATGTACACTTTCTGTAGCGGTGTACGCAGTATCCCCCACATTTTTAGCTGTTTCTGCGATACTGTTTAACGCATCTAATTTCATTTGCACATCTGTAGTTGAAGTTCGCGCTTCAACAATTACTAGTTCGAGTTCGTTTAGGGAGACTCCAACTTTGTCTTCCATTCGTTTTGCTGTTTTTCCAACTGTCGTTAATAAGCCTGAAATACGCGTAAGAACAATGCATAAATAGATTGCGAAAATGGCAAACGATACGGCGAGTAAAAATACACCGATATGGACAAAAGCCATCCAAAATCACTCCTTCCTACTTGTGTATACCACAAAACCTTCTGCAGTATGCATCAAATTGACTTAATGTCCTTAAAATATTCACTCATTTTGTATACTTCCCTTTTTTAAAGTACACTAATGGAAAAGGAGTTGAAAGTATTATGAACATTAATGGACGTGTAGTGATTGGCGAGCAAGTCGATCTAGAAACAAGATGTGCTCATTTTCATAAGGATATCGACCGCATAGCTATTAAGTTTTATTGCTGCAATCAATATTTTCCTTGTTATCAATGTCATTCACAGCATGGATGTGGTCAGTTGAGAAGATGGCCGCAAACCCACTTTAATGAAAAAGCAATCCTTTGCGGCACATGTGGTTTCGAACTGTCCATCAATCAGTACTTAGGCTGCGCGTCAGAGTGCCCAAACTGTCAAAGCAGTTTCAATCCTGGCTGTAATGCACACACTCACTTATATTTTGAAGTGGATAGACATACATAAAATATAATAGCCCTTACTTTTCTCGTTCCGTATAATCTGTGCGCAAAGAACGTTTCAATACTTTTCCACTAGGGTTTTTGGGCAATTCTTCTGCAAAATACACATGCTTAGGTGTTTTAAAAGAGGAAAGCCGTGTTTTACAGAAGTCAATAACCTCTTGTTCCGTTACCAAATGACTTTCTTTTGTTACAATAATTGCGGTAACTGCTTCAATCCAATACGAATCCGGTATACTTATGACTGCAACCTCAGATACGGCTTCCATTTCATATATCACTTCTTCAACTTCACGGCTAGAAACATTGACGCCGCCCGTGTTGATCATATCTTTTTTTCGATCGACGATCGTGATATATCCTTCATCATCCATAATTCCTAAATCTCCACTATGAAACCAACCGCTACGAAAGGCTTCCGCTGTTTTTTCGGCATCATGCAAATATCCCTTCATCGCATGAGGGGTTCTGTGTACAATCTCCCCTAATTCCCCTCGCGGCACTTCTTCATCTTGATCATTTACAATTTTCGTTTGTACATTAAGGCTTGGCAACCCTGCAGATCCTAATTTCCTTAGCTGATCTTCAGGCTGTAAAGCGGTTGCAAGAGGTGCCACTTCAGTTTGACCATAAAAGTTCCAAAGAGATGCACCAGGCAGTCTTTCCTTTAACTCTTTCAAAATTTCCATCGGCATAATAGCTGCTCCATAGTAACACTTTTTCAATGATGACAAATCTCTTTTATCGAAATCGGGATGACGAAGAAGCGCTATCCAAACAGTAGGTGGGCAGAATAATAAAGTAGCACGTTCTTCCTCAATTATTTGAAGAATTTTTTCTGGGCTAGGCTGCTCTAATATAATACCTCTCGAACCCAAATAAATACTCGGTCCAAGAAAAACATGCAGCTGAGCACTGTGATAAAGCGGCAATGCATGAATTACAATGTCTTCATCGCTCATTTTACCATCAATAATCGAACTTACGTACTCACTAATCAGACTCTTATGACTTAACATGACGCCTTTTGGTCTTGACTCCGTGCCGCTGGTATAAAGGACGTGTACCACATCATCGTCATCAAGCTGAACATCAGGTGCGGAAAACGGTTGATTCTTTTGCAGATCATGGATATGCGTCCATCCATCCGATACTTCTTGACTGCAATCTCCCATAACGAATTTATAATCTACTTGGTGATGAGCAAGTGCCTGATCCATAATCGGTTGGAATTCCTCCGAAGAAAATACAGCACGAATTTTAGCATGCTCAAGAATATAGACAATCTCTTCTTCTGTTAACATATAATTTATGGGTACCATTACTGCACCTGTTCGAGCTAATGCAAAGTTAAGTACCACAAAATCCAAACTATTTCTAGATATTACCGTGACAAAATCACCTTTTGTTAGTGAACTGGCCAGTAGTCCTTGAGCTGTACGATTGACCAATGCATTAAGTTCTTCATACGTTATTCGTTGGTTTTTGTAAACGAGAGCATTCTTTTTTGGAAACCGCTCACTTGTACGCTGGAGTAGATCTCCTAATGTATTCCGCCGAACTTTCTGTGCGCTGTCAATAATTTCTGCCAAATTGAGTTGCTCCGTCATAAACATCCCCCTATCACTTTTTAAAACTAACTATAATGATAATTCAGATATCTATTTAAAACAAGAGAAGGAGTTATCCCTCAAGGCTTTTTAAGACCACTTTGAGATAACTCCTTCTCTGTTCTCTTATTCTTCTAAGAATCTCAACTTGACTTCTTCACTCTCTGTTTCCACGTATGCTCGGATTAATCCAACTTCTTGAATTTTGCTTTTTAGTACGTTTTTCTGTTTGTAGCAAATTTCAAATGATTCTTCAAAAGGAAATCCCTCTATATGAATCGTATTATGATCTGTAAAATGGATGTCCATTCTGTGAGTTGGTAATCCATTCAGGGCTTCCGGTGAAGGTATTCCATTCACGAAAAATGGATGTTCCTGACTTTTAGAAGCTCCGGGTTCATTCACACATACATACAGTGAAAAGTTATCTCCCAGTTGCAGCAATCCGTAATGTTGATGAAAGACTTTTTCATCAAAGCCAGGATAACTGCTTTTTAGTCGTGTTCTTCGCTTCTCTTCCTGTACAAGAAACTTTTTAGCATCCTCATTTTCACTTTCCAGCATGAATTGACAGTAGTGAAAGCTGCATAACATCGCAGCATAACTATCCATTTTTTCTACTTCGTCTAACCCTTGCGAGTATAACGAAAGCTTCCCCGGCAAGGGAAAGTCAGTAAAAAGATACGGTTTCTTTTTAGCATCATTCCAGAAGGGCTCTTTGTCAAAAGCTTCCCATCCAAGATCATGAAATTTAATGGCGGTTAAAACAGAATCACGCAGTCTTGAATCCGGAAATAATTCTTTTTTCCAATGCCTCATAATTTCTTCAGAAAGCTGCCCATGGTGATTTTGTTCAATTAGTACAAAAGAATCTATGCGTTCCCTCATGATCATTTTTAGCACATCCCCATTTCTGTAAACTAGTGAACGGATAAAGTTATACTTCAAAAACACTCTTCAGAAAGTAAAGTGTGTTCAAGTTATTTTCTCAATACTAAAGTTAGTTTACATCGAGTAAATTATCAATTCAATATTTCCCGCATAACTTGACAATTTAACTGCTCATTCTAACCGAATTCGTGTCAATTTGTCTTCCTTCATAAAAAACAGCTTAGCCGATTATGGAATCGACTAAGCTTATTATTAGCAGTTACTTTTCTATAGTCTTATTGTCCTACTTAAAATCGCTGGCAGACACTAGCGGGATAACCCTTAGGAAAATCGTCACCACCGCACCCAAAACCATAATACAAGCAGCAACAAAGAATGTAGTCGTTAATGCATCTGAAAACACATTCTTAATGGAGCTGATCAGCTGGGTGGCGATTGGTTGAATGTCATTCGGAAGGCTTGCTTTCAATTGTTCAAGTCTTGGAGTGTCCAGCAAAATTTTAGGATTCATGAGTTGACCGAGTTTTCCAGCCTCCTCAGGAGGTATATTCGCCAAAGTATCTTCTGCAGTGCCTGAGAACTGCGAGGTCATTTTCTTTGTCATAACTGAACTCATAATGGCTCCAAAAATACCAATGCCAACTGTATTTCCTAAAGATCTGAATGATTGAGAAGAAGCCGATGCTACACCCAATTGACGCAGGCTGACAGCATTTTGCACAGTTAACGAGAAGACCGGCATACTTAGCCCAAGTCCAATACCCACGATACACAAATACGTAATAAGTAACGCAATGGGTGTACTAATCGATATAAAGCTCAGTAAAAATATCCGATTGCCCCAATAGTTAACCCAATAATGGCTAAGCCTTTGTACTTCCCAGTTTTAGTCATGAAGCTCCCTGCAAAAGTGGTAGCAAATACCATTGTAATTGACATCGGCATCATAATGTAACCAGAGCCGCTTGGGGAAATTCCTTTTACACCTTGAATGAAGAATGGTGTATAGATCATAACCCCCATCATACCTGCTCCAAGCAAGAAGCCTGCGATATTTGACATCGTCACAATATCATTTTTGAAAAGTGACAATGGCAGTACTGGCGTTTTCACTTTACTCTCTGTAATGATGAAGGCAATTAATCCAACTGCGGTCATCCCGAAGAGCCCAATAATTTGCCAAGAACCCCAGGCGTATTTTCCAACTCCTTCTCCCGCTAAACTGAATGCGAGCAATAGCGCAACGATTGTCACTGTAAGGAAGAAAGAACCAAAGTAATCGATGGATTCTCCCTCTCTTCTAGGTACCTTTGGAAAAAGTTTAGCTATCAAAACAAAGGCTACTAGTCCAAGAGGTAGGAAAATCCAAAATACCCAATGCCAGTCGAGATGGTCTACAATATATCCGCCCATAAGGGGTCCCAGCACACTTGAAATACCAAAAATCCCACTATTGCACCCGTCCACTTTGCCCGTTCCCTAGGCAAATACAAATCTCCGACAGCTGTACATGCAGTGGACATAATCACACCGCCGCCAATACCTGTGATTCCTCTAAATACGATTAATTGGAATATAGTTGAAGAGAAACCAGACAGGAAGGCACCAAGCATAAAAATTCCGATACCTGCCAGTAGAAAAGGTTTTCTTCCGTATATATCAGATAACTTTCCAACCAAAATTGTCGCAACCGCCATCGTCAATACATAGATGGTAATGACCCATGTGTAATAATCCATGCCGCCAAGACGTGAAATGATGCGCGGCATAGCAACACCGATAATGGTTTGGTTAATTGCAGAGAAAAAACATTGCCATCATAATGGCGATCATAATCGTTACTTTTTCTTTTGCAGATAAATGAGTCATTCTTCATTCCCTTTCATCGTAGATATATTTTTTGCTGCTTGTTCAAACACTTCGATAACAAAAGGCATTTGTTCTTCAGTCAAATGACTGAATGCTTCGGACATCTTTGTCCTGCCAACCTCCCTTAACTCCTGCAACATGGTTCTTCCTTCATCCGTAATCGCTAAATAGACGATACGGCGATCTTTGTCATCACGGGTTCGTTTTACATAGCCATGATCAATCAATTTATCGGAAGTTGCAGTCACTGCACCCGCTGTAAGACCAAGGACAGTTGCAAGTTCAGACATTTTCATTGAACCTTTTCGTGAAAGTGTAAAAACCAGATGTGATTGGGATCCCGGTAACTGTTCCTCGAATATCTGTTTCCACATCTTCCCCATTTCACGTGTAACGCTCCAAAACAATTCTTCAAACTTTACAAAATCAGACGGGTTTTCTTGATTCATAGAATGCCTCCTAAAATATATCCTTCATCGATTAAATACTTTAATGATTGAAGTGTTAATCAGTATAAATTCCATTTGCTCCGTAGTCAAATGATAAAAACCGCTTATCAATGGAAAACGGTTGCAGTAAGCGGTATGATGGAAACATTAGAGACTACTACTTTGTTTTATGGAAAGAAGGATACCAACATGAATGATGCTACGTTACAAAAAGATGCGATGCGCGTTTTGAAAGCAACGAGCCGCACTTTTTACATACCGATAAAATTATTGAATCCCACTTTGCGCAAAACAGTCGGTTCTGCTTATCTATGCTTACGTGCAATCGATGAAATTGAAGATCACGAACAACTCGATCCAGTTAAAAAAACAGCATTACTTCGTGCAACTGCTGAACTTCTTCGGAATGGATTTACTGAAGAGGCTTACGCTGAATTGCTAAAACCTGTTGAAGGCCAATTACCCGAAGTCACACTGCGTTTAGCAGACTGGCTTTCTGTATGTCCACCTGATTTATATGAAAATGTCCGGAATGTCACGGCGATTATGGCGGATGGTATGGCGAAATGGGTAGAGAAAGACTTCCAAGTTGAAACAAAAGAAGACTTGGATGAGTATACGTATTATGTAGCTGGACTTGTTGGCGTCATGCTTTCAGATATTTGGGAGCAATACGATGGCACCGAAACAGATCGCAATCTTGCCATTGGCTATGGCCGCGGACTGCAAGCAGTCAATATGCTGCGGAATCAGGATGAAGACGCCGAACGTGGTGTTCAATTCCTTCCAGAAGGTTGGACGCGTGAAGACTTGTTCGACTACGCGCGGGAAAACTTGGCGATGGCGGATGAATACATGAAGTCCATTCAAACGAAAAATATTACGCTATTTTGCAAGATACCGCTAGCACTCGCGAAAAAGACTTTATCTGCCCTTGAAAAAGGAGAAGAGAAGATGAAACGCAACGAAGTGAATGAAACAGTGGATGAAATCTTAAAAGAAACCACATGAAAAAGAGCAGCTGTGGCTGCTCTTTTTTTATGTTTTGTGGCTGTGTGGATTGCTAGTTGTTTTAAAGCTGGGTCTGCTCATAAATTTGGAATTTAGATCAAAAATCTCCCATTCTACTCATAAATTCTCGAATGTGATCATAAATTACTCATTCCGCTCATAAACTTTCGAATGTGATTATAAATCCCTCATTCCGCTCATAAACTCTCGAATGTGATCATAAATTCCTCATTCCGCTCATAAACTTTCGAATGTGATTATAAATCCCTCATTCCGCTCATAAACTCTCGAATGTGATCATAAATTCCTCATTCCGCTCATAAACTCTCGAATGTGATCATAAATTCCTCATTCCGCTCATAAACTTTCGAATGTGATCATAAATCCCTCATTCCGCTCATAAACTCTCGAAGGTGATCATAAATCCCCAATTCCGCTCATAAACTCTCGAATGTGATCATAAATCCCTCATTCCGCTCATAAACTCTCGAATGTGATCATCAATCCCCGATTCCGCTCATAACCCTGCAATGTAATCATAAACCCCACTATTTACCACACTCACTTCACTTGGAAACTGCTCATGCAGTGCGCTAACTTTTCATGGAAATTCTTTTTGTAGATACTCTTGAATTTGCCGTCTAGAAAATAGTCGAATTACTTCTTTTCCTTCACGCTCATATCGGTTCATTCTATTCCGCATATTGAACTTACGTCGGTTATACGTAGTTACAATATATTTCAGGAATTCCCAATCCATTTTTTCAGGACAGCCCACGCCAAGTTCCGGTCTAGTCTGTTGATGAAAATTGATTCGTCTTTTGACTACCCGACCTAAACAAACCAAAAGAGGAAGTTCCAAATAGATAATCGTATCAGCATGCGCTTCTCGTAATGACAGGGTTTTTGAATAGTTTCCTTCAATTATCCATGCTCTTTGAACGCACACTTCCGCCTGTCGTTGTTGAAACACTTCCTCGCTAACCTCTTTCCAGCCTGGCTCGAAATACAACCTATCCAAATACGTGACGGGAAGCGTAAGCTTTGCTCCCAACTGACGAGCGAAAGTGGATTTGCCTACACCAGCAGAAACACCCAACACGACAATCCGCTGCATCAGTACCTCCTCATTCAAAGTTCAGTTTGTTTTCGTTCAGCAAACTCAAAGTCTCCATCGTGAACGGTAAGTGTTTTTTTATCAATCCAAGCAATTTTTAAAAATAGCTTCTGCAGAAAGTAACGATCGTGACTTACCGCGATGATGGTACCCTCGAAATTTTCTAGAACGTCTTCTAGAACTTCTCGACTTTCAATATCCAAATGATTCGTTGGCTCATCTAAAAGTAGTAAATTAACATTCTGCTGCATCAGCTGTGCGAGTCTAAGTCGCATCTTTTCTCCGCCGCTTAAATCTTTTATTTTCTTAAAAACCTCATGTCCGTAAAACAAAAACTGTGCAAGTACATGGCGCGCTTCGGGTTCTGGCATTGCTATTTCATCCCGAAAGGCATCAATAAGTCGCATTTCATTATTCAATGTATCGAATTGTTGAGCCAAGTACCCTATATTAACATTACTTCCAATATGAATTCGTCCATTCGTAGGAATTTCTTGATTCATTATCAATTTTAAAAGCGTGGACTTACCAGTTCCGTTATCTCCAACAATCGCTATGCGATCCTGCCAAAAAACAGACATTGAAACCCTGTCAAAAAGTGTTGGGTCTGATGATGAAAAACGATGACTAAGCTGTTCAAGCCGAACCACTTCTTTTCCACTCCGTTCACCTGCTTCCAAACTCAATCGCATCGCCTTCTCTGTTTTAGGCCTTTTAACGACTTCGATTCTTGTTAGCATTTTCTCCATGGACTTCGCCTTGCGATATAAATCAGGATTAGGCGGGGATGCTTCATTCGCCCATTGGCGCAGCCGTCTGATCGCATCTTTAATCTTTTTAATTTTCTTTTGCTGTTCTTTATACTCTGAAAACTGCTGTTCTAATTTTGCTTCCCGATTAGATAAGAATGCATCATAATTTCCATGACTAACCCAACATTGACCGTCCTCTAACTCAATCACTTTATGAACAACGCGGTTCATGAATTGGCGGTCGTGTGAAACTAGAATAACGATACCTTGGAACTGTTGGATGTGTTGCTCTAGCCATTGAATGGCTGATAAGTCCAGATGATTTGTCGGTTCATCCAAAAGAAGAATATCTGGATTTTCCAACAAGATCTGCCCCAACATCACTTTAGTTTTCTCACCCCCACTTAACTCTTTGAACTTTTGAGGTAAGAATTGGGTAATTCCTAATCCATTTGCGATACTAGCGAGTCTAGATTCCATTTCATATCCGCCAAGTTCCATGAATGACTCCTGCAGTTCCCCGTATTGACTAAGGACCCTTTCAGAAACTTCAGCAGCCATACATAATTCAAGTTCTTTCATGCGCTTTTCAATAGTTAATAACTCATCGAATGCTTCTAATAGCACTTCTTTGACAAGGAGATCAGGGTAAGAAGGAATTTGATGTAAGTATCCAATTTTACTGTCTTTTGATTGAATCACGCGACCTTCATCTGGAAATTCAATTCGCGCAAGCAAACTCAATAATGTCGTTTTCCCGCATCCATTTCGACCAACGAGTGCAACGTGTTCACCCGATTTCACGTCCATTGTTAACTGTTCAAGTATAGTGGTGCCGCCCAGCGATTTTGTAAGGTTTTCCGCTTTAATATGCATAGTAAGTGCCTCCAAGAGCGCACTGATTTCAGGCAAACAAAAAAGACTACCTGTTAACAAGCAGTCTTTTCGCAAAAAGAATGAAGTTAATCAGTTACGCATAGATTTTTTGGTTTTCTAAAAAAGGACAGACTTATCCCGTTCTCCAAAAAATCGAAAGTGATGACACGTGCAAAATATGTAGCTATATCTACTTGTACACCTGTCAGCGCAACTGTATTATTCATTCTTTCCACCTCCGTTCGTAATAGTTACTATCATAGTAACATTCCATTGATTGACTTGCAAGAAAACTTCGAAACACAAACTTGAATTTTCACCCATTGGTAAAACTTAATCTGCAAAGTTAAATACACACCTTCAAGTCATAGCTTTCAGTATTCATCTTGAATAGCCTTATTCATTAGTAATAACTACTGAGTATCCAACTTTAATTCCATCAACGTACTTACTTCAGAAAATCCTAAATCCCCGTATAGATTCTTTGCGTGATTTCCATTAAATACATTTAACTGTACCGAGTGATACTGTTCGATTTTGAACCTCCTGATTGCTTCCATGCAAAGGTACCGACCTATTCCAGTATTTCGGTGTTCGGGTAATACATAGAGCTCTGATATGAAACCTTTTGATTCATCTATATATATATCACGGATTTCCCCTATCCCGATCCAACCTTGGATTTTTTCATCTTCCAAACAAACTAGGTAATCGAAATCACCATAAAAAAATGGAGCAAGCGGTGTGAGCTCGCTATCCTTTTTCGGATCTAGATATCCTGCAGTCGCTTCAGACATGACAGTCTTCCAATGTGTCAAAATCTCTAAAATCTCTTTATCTTCAGCCATCCGGATTTCCACTACATTCCTCCATCTCATCTATTTGTGCCTTTATAAGTCCTGAGCAACAAAACATCTGAACTAACCTAATCTATGTTATTCAAACGACCTGACTCCTTCTCTTACTATAGATATGCAAGTTTCTGTTGAAATGAAAACAGGTACGCAGTTCAAAGTATCTTAGTTAGGTGTCCTCAAGTTAAAAGCTGCATACGATAGCAGTAAGAGGAGTGTTGTGATGCCTGTTATTGACACGGATCATTGGTTAATGGACTTCTATCAGGTTCCCATTGAATTGTGTAATAAAATGAAACCCTTATTCCCTGACGTTTCTTCAAAGGATATATTGGATTACTTTCGGATGCACGGGATGTATCAAAAGTCATCGCATAGCGGCCGAGAAGTTGTCCGAACTATGGAACAAAGTAATATTTGGTCAATTGTGGACCAGGAACACAAAGCCCTAAAAAAGAAATGGAAAGGTCCAGACGTTCCCATTGTGATATTGCCCTCGAATACAGCAAATCAGAAGTTAATGACTGAAACTAAAGGGAAAGCAGGATTAGCATTTTCGGATAAACTAATTCTTTTTGTTCCTGCAACGATTTCCGAACATGAACTAAAAGCGTTACTCATTCATGAATACAATCATGTTTGCAGATTATGGCACCTGCAAAAAGATGAACAGTTGTTTACATTGCTCGATTCAATTATTCTGGAAGGTCTAGCTGAACATGCGGTACGTGAACGTTTGGGAACGGCTTTCATTTCGAACTGGACAAATTTTTATTCCAACGAACAGATTAATAGGATCTGGAACAAAGTTATTTTACCTGACCGAAAGCTGAATAGATCCCATCCCCTGCACAATCAACTTTTATACGGGTGGAATAAGTTCCCTAAAATGGCTGGTTATTGCGTTGGTTATTATTTGGTAGAAAATTATTTGCGGGAGAAAAAGATAGGTATAGTCGATATTTTAGGCGAAGAATCAGAAGTCATTGCAAACCTTTCTTATTCGTAAAGCTGATATCAAAAAAGAAGGAGGTACTTATTGAATAAGTACCTGGCACACCCTTTAAATCCATCGTTCCTCAACACACTAAATAAAGAACGGGAGTAGCACAAGTGTCGCGATTGCCCCTAATGCTATTCCAAAACCAAATCCTCTCCCTCGATAGCTGTAACCTCCAAAACCGTAGCCGAATCCTCCCAAGTTCCTTCCGCTATTCATGGGCCGCAAATACACTTGCCGATTATCCACATGCTGGATAATTCCGCGATGTTCCCTGCCATCTTTTGTTCGGATCATAACCGCTTTACCTCGATGTCGGCTGCACGTCTGAAACATGTTTCCATTTGCCATTAATATCCCCCCAATCGTGGTCATCCTCTAGCAGTATATGAAAGTAAAGATGGATCGGCAGGGACAACACGCAAAATATCAGGAACTGTGTGAACGTCCAGGTCACTTACCAATTGCCCGCATACTCTACTTACATAGGCAACTTGGAGGTGGGGAAAATCGAGTTTAAACTCGTTAACTCTTAACAGCTTATGATTATGTTCGACAGAGAGATTCTAATAGTTCGGGGAGGTGAAAAGTATGGGTTATGGATGTGATCCTTGCTGGAATGGACATGGGGGTTACGGAGGACATGGCGGTCATGGTGGATGTTGCGAACAAGGCGGATATGGCCGTGGTCAAGGTAATGGGCGCGGTTTTGCACTTCTCGTAGTTCTCTTCATTCTACTAATTATCATTGGTGCTTCTTACGTATCAAATGGAAACGACAATTGTCATCACCACAAAAAAGATTGCTAATTTTAACACAGGCTGGGTTCCCTTATACATAAGGGAACTCAGCCTATTCAATTAGTTATCGATTACTACCAGAAGTCTCATCCTGTTTTTTCTTCCTCTTCACAAATAGGATGGTTTCAACTAGTAATGCGATGATTCCCAACCCAGAAAATAAAAATCCAAGCGCCCAAAATAGAAATAATATATAACCTATACCCGGCAAGTACACGATTGCAAATGATAACAAAGCAATTAAAAAACTTGAAAAAGTTACTTTAAATCGATGCGCCGCATTTTTGAAGATGAATAGTAAGACAAACAAAACAATAACACCTAAAAATACTATTCCCTTTAATCCCTCACTTGCCATAATGTGCCCCCATTCCGATGAAATACAATGGTTGAATTACTTTTTTACGTAAAACGTCTATCCATTGTTTCATTATTTAACAGAAATAGGTATACCTACACAGACAATATGTATTTCACGAAGTATTCTAAAATCAGTACCTTGCATTAAACACTACTGAGTGATATAGTATCCATAAGGTATTTTTTTAAATCAGTACTATACTATGAATAGTAGTGGAGGAGGTGGAATACTTGTGAACATCCAATTTAAGAAAGGTGTTCTAAACCTGTGTGTACTAGTTCTTCTAGACAAACAAGATCGGTACGGTTATGAATTGGTACAAAAGATCTCCAATCAAATCTCCATTTCTGAGGGTTCAGTCTATCCCCTCTTACGCCGGTTAACAAAGGAAGGCTATTTTACGACGTACTTAAAAGAATCCACAGAAGGTCCGCCTCGTAAATATTACGCACTAACAGATTCAGGCCGTGAGTATCTTCATGAACAGCTGAAGGAGTGGCAGCATTTTTCACAAGGCGTGAACACACTAATTAAGGAGGGGTTTAATAATGACTGAAAACCAATACATTACTGAACTTGAAAGTTTGCTGAGCCGGCTTCCATTTGAAGAGCGGCAGGACATTATTCAGGACATACGGGAATACTTTGGTGACGGGCGTAAAGATGGGAAGTCAGATAGCGAGATTACAGCTTCCCTTGGGTCCCCTCTTTCCATTGCCAATGATCTGATAGATTCCAATCCTGCGCCGACAGAAGTCCTTAAACCGGATGCTTCTACTGAAATCATCCGGATCCCTGATGATTCCTTTAAAGATATTGCCATTGATGTTCAATACGGTGCACTGATCCTATTACCTTCTGAAGACCATATAACAACAGTGGAGTTGTCAGGCACCAATGACAAGTTAAAATTGTCTGCTGAGGTAAAAGGCAACCTCCTTGTTATTAAAGTAAAAAGCCTGCGTCCACGATTTATGATGTTCAGTTTTCCAATGAAAAATGTTACGTTAAAGGTTTCGATTCCTAAAAAGTTGTATGATTCCATTTCACTTAAAACGGACAACGGTAAAATTTGCGCTGAAAAGCTGCTGAGTCAATCACTCCGAGTAAAATCCGACAATGGACGAATTCAATTACGAGAAATCGCAACTCGACTATTGGAATCAAAAACGGACAACGGACGCATTGACGTTACGAATACACAATCTGACCGCATTATCGCAAAAACGGATAATGGCCGGATCGAAATGCATCATGTGGAAGCAGATGGAATTGCAGTGGAAACGGACAATGGTCGTATTGAGCTCAGCAACGTGAACGGAAACATTGTGGGCGAAACGGATAACGGCCGTATTACACTGCTGACCAATAGCTTGGATCGTAATATTGATATGCAAACTGACAATGGCAGCATCTTAATACAATCTGAAGAAAAGCCGACAAATGTTACCATTCAAACAAAAACTGCTCACGGTCGAGTAGACGTCTTCGGCGAAAACAACTCTCGAACCGCATTTGGAGCAGGTGAACATATAATCCGATTAAGATCAGATAATGGACGAATAACTGTTCAATAACTAGACATTGTAAAAAGAAAACAGAGACTTTCCATCTCTGTTTTTTTGTTTGCAAAGATTATGGAGTTAATCCCCAGGGTAACTGCATAGCTCAAACAATGTCCCCTCGGTTGAAGCAGGATTTAAATAGATAAGTCTCCGTCCCCTGGCATTCGTTCGCAACGTATCTTCTAAAAAGCGGATTCCTTTATCTCTCGCATCTTGGATTGCCTGGTCCAAATCCTCGACTCGATATGCGATATGGTGAACCCCTTTACCTTTTTGTCTTATAAACCTGGCAATCGGTGACTCTCTATTTGTTGGTTCAAGTAATTCAAATGTTTGTCCATGCGTTTGGACAACAGCAACGTGGACTTCAACACCAGGCACATCACTTGTATACTGATCTTCCAACGTCCCTTTCAAAACATTAATATAAAAAGGCAGTGCGTCTTCAATGCTTCTGACAGCAATCCCGATATGGTCGACCTCATAGTTCATCGTCTTCCTCCTTCTGGATACATCATTCATGTGAACCCAAAACCAGTTTACGTAAGTAATCCTTTCTCATTCAAAGTCACTCAATCATAACGATGACTTTTGAAATCTCTTGCCGGTATTCATATAAACGATCATAAATACAACGATACCAAGGAATACTACCAAACCTACGTAAAATAGGATAGGCATGCCGAATAAGTCACTTAATCCCCAAATAATCATACTGAAGGTAAGTGCAAACATCGACTTGCCCATAAATTTACACAAGCGAACTGTATCATACTTCTCTTTTTCTTCATCTGGCATCGTGTTATATCCAGCGATCAAGAATTCTCCCTTACCATTCATAAATAGAATTGCCAATCCTAGAAACAAAACGATAAGCACGATTAGTATAATCATTTGTTTCCTCTCCTTACCCTACTTCTTGAACTGAACCTTCAAAACATACACGAGGTCATATTGAGCCAACTCTTCTACATTCGCTTCAGGATCTTCATAATAGCTGGAAGTGATTGTACTCAGCCCTGCGTCGTTCTTTGAGAAGCAGATGGTCGCTATTACATTCTCTTCATTAAGGGGGTTCAGCTCTCCAGAAAAAGTACTCGCAGTAGATGCCATTTCTTCGAATTTCTCAGGCTGTTCATCTGAGTTTTGTACAGAGCCGCTGCCGTCTTTACTTATAACTCCTAGATTCAAAACTGATTGGTCAAACCCAGGTATAGGTCTTTGCAATGTAAAAAGAATCGTACCGTCTTTTTCCACAGGAGTGATAAATGAAGAAATTGGATCATGAGCGAATTTCCCGTCTTCATACTTCTCTACCCACACACTTACTTCTTTAAATTCCTTATCAACATCATAATCGAACATGAACGCATTGTCTGTATTCATTGATAGAAGCGCTTGTTCTCGATTCGTTAAATCAGAAACAGTGATTGTATTGGTTTCAGCATTTATACTTGAACACCCGCTAATAACCAACAGTATAGCAAATAAGAGGACTAGGTTTTTCCTCACAATAAATTTCACTCCTTTGAATACATACATATATTTATTTTTTGGTCTTTCCTATTATCATTTGTTTAACTTTAGTTCTAATTTTATGCGATCTCTGCACTGTATACCATTTTCGAAAATTGCTCCTGAATAATGAATCAGGAAATAGTCTGGATCTACACCAACGATTCTAAAACCACACTTTTGATAAAGTGCCAATTGACCAATGCTTGAATTACCTGTGGCGACTTGTAGTGTGCTGAAGCCTTTATATTTAGCCACCTTAATAGCATCTAACACTAACTGCTTACCAATTCCTCTTTCTTGAAAATCTTCAGCTACCGCTACATTGACTAACTCTAGACGATTGACACTTGCTTGCATCAATACATAAACTCCTATAGTCTTCGATTCACTTTCTGCGATAAAACAATCGCCTGCATCGCAATATTTTTCAATCATTTCAACCGATGGATCTGCAAGTAGCAGCAAATCCATAGGAAGTTGCTCATCCAACCTAAGTTTTCGTATCTTCATAAAAAATCACCCTTAACTTTTAATATTCCACCCAACACAAAACTGGTTGACAAAATGCGTAGGATCTAAACCAGTGCCCGTCGCGTTTTCAATCAATTCATTCCATTGAAAAGATGCCCCATCCTTAAATATATGGTCTTTAAAATACTCTCCAACCTTTATAGTGAAAATATCCGAAGAAATAGTAGTAACGATATGATGATGAAGTTGCGACGCTACTAATTCCCCCAGCAAATAGTCCTGATAGGTTACAGGCGCTAAAGAGAAATGCATTTTCGATGCCCAATCTGGATAATCCGTTCTTTCCGGAGGATTTATGAATTGAATTTCTTCAGCTAACTTCCACCATAATCCATTCAAGTCCTGATTTGGATTTTGGTACAATTCCCTTTCGAAAGTGGCGAATGTGATCACCCATCTCGCAAATACTAACAGTTGTCGCTGCAACAGCTGATTCATGGCGGTATCCTGTTCCTTTTGTTCCACACCTAGAAAGCGACTTTGCCACTGAGACATTTTAGTCATGCGGCCGAAGAATAATGCAATCGCTTCCGTAGTGATTGAATGTGAATGACTTCGCAGAAGGAATGGCAACCCCTTGTCGATATTTTTGAAATAGGAAGCATGACCGAGCTCATGCAGAAGTGCAGTCGTCCAAAAAACACTTTCATCTATATTGACTAAAATCCGAACATCACCTTGTCTATCGATATTTGTACAGAACCCGAATGGATTTTTATTCTCACGTGGATACAAATCACTTTCTTTGAGAATATCATCAATGTTTAGTCCCACCGCTTCAAATGTTGCTGAAGCGACTTCCTCAATATTCTTTCCTGTGAAATGTTTGTCTATGTCTATAGTCTGTTTAGCGGGTGCTTCCTGAAAAAAAGGATCTGCATAATGCCAAGGACGGAGATCCTTTACATCGATATTCATTTTTTGTGCTAGTTCGTTGTCGATTTCTTTTTTAACTTTACGGAATGGTTCATCTGAAACCTTCTTGAGACGTTCAAATATCAAAAATACATCAGCGTCTTTTAGATCTTGAACATCCAAGTTCATCTGATAAAAATCTGAGTAACCTAGTGCGCGTGCATTCTCATTTCTGATATGCACTAGTTGAAGTAGTTTCTCTTCGATTTCCACTCCAACTTGCTTGCTGGATAGCCATGCTTCTTTCCGTACTTCGCTATCTTCACTTTTTTTCAAAATGTTCAGTATCTTATTATTGGTACATTTCTTTCCGTGTAAAAGAGGTCGGAAAGTATTGAATTTGCTCGATAGTTCTTTTTCCAAAGCAACCGTTTCCTGTACTAGTTTTTCATCAAGCTGATTGGGCAGCATTTTACTATATAGGTCATCCAGTTGGCGCTGTTCAAGTCTTGTAAGGTACGTTTCCTTTCTAAACTGAATGACTTTTGCAAAGTCCTCTTTTTCTGAAAAGTTTCTATGATAAGCAGTTAGCGACTTCTCATGTAACTCTTCCCACTGTTTTTCACCCGTTGTAGCCGCCATCCAATTTTGTAAGACAACCGGCTTGTAAACAGCTTCAAAACGTTGATTCTGTTCAGCCAAAAATGTACTTAACTTTTCATTCATCATCTATAGGGGCCCCCTGTTACCAGTTTAAAGGTCATGACTTCTATTCTTTACTTCTATTGTTCAAAAAAGTTTCGCTATCTATCTTCCATTGAATTACAGTATAATTCTAATAACTCAATCTAAACCAATATTATCCTTATCCCAATTCTAGCAGAGTATTAAGATAGCACAATTCTTTAATGTTGAAATGAAAAACACTGTCAGTAAAGAAAGGATTGAATGAATTGATTCAAGAGAATCATGCTGGACTCGGTATCAGAGTCCTCGCCAGTTTTTTGGATTTCTTAGTATTGTCTATTATCGTGGCTTCATTTACGTTTATAATCAAAGGTTCGTTTTCGTTGAGCTTTGCAAATGGAGTTGCGTGGCAATCTATATACACGCTTTATTTAATGGTAGTCCCCATTGTTTGGAGCGGCTATATCATTGGAAAAAGATTGTGCAATATCCAAGTAAAGCGAATGGATCATGGAAATGTAACACTATCTAATATGTTCATGAGGGAAATCGTAGGATACTATTTAATTGGTTCACTAACCCTCGGGATTTCAATAGTGGTTAGTGCAGGTATGATCTTATTTCGAGAAGACAAACGAAGTATTCATGATTTAGTTGGGGGTACTTATGTTGCGAGGAATTGAATGGTAAATGTCTTGATAAGACAACATATAATTCGAAAGAGAACATTCTAGTCATTTCCTAGAAAGTTCTTTTTTGTTTCCTATTCAATCATTAATCGAACAGAAACAGTTTCAATTGTAACTGTTCCCTAATCCGTTGTAAACGTTAAACTAGAGACAACAGTTTTCAACAAATAAGATTCAACAGTTTTCCATCATAAATCTACTTTCTATATACTGTAGGCAGTCTATAGAAAGAGAGGAATAGGATGTGGAAAAGT
>NZ_JAUBDH010000025.1:0-1078 GCF_033253705.1 Sporosarcina aquimarina | reverse complement strand
TGGGACAAAACTAGCTCATATGAAGTAAAAAAGCGAATCCTCACTTGAAATTCAGTGAGGATTCGCTTTTTCTTGTCATGAATTCCTATTTTCAGTCTGGTTAACTGTTCATAGCCGTGTATTTCCTTAGATTAACGGCCATGAAGGCAAAACCCATTTCATTCCTTACTTTCTCATGACTCCTTACGGAGAATCGAGTGAACGACAAATTCGCCTTCAGAAATCCAAAAACTGGTTCTACGTCAATCTTCCGTTTCCCGTAGAGTACACCTGTTTTCTTCTCTGAAAGCTTCGCACGGATGGTAGCTTTATGCGTTTCCCATGTTTCATTGATTGATAACTTTCGATTGTTTCCTTCCTCTGCTTTGGTACAGTTGGAGCGCAAGGGACAATCGGAGCAATCTTCACATTCGTAGATTTTAAAATGGCGCGTGAAGTCATACTTGTCGGTTCGTTTCGAAAAGTGGCTGAATGAGAGCTGTCGGCCATTCGGGCAGGTATAACTATCATTGTTTGCATCATATGCCCAATTCGCCGTGTTGAAAGGATTCTCTTTCCATTTCTTCTTCTGTTCTTTCCGATATTGGTTGTAGGTAATCAATGGAACTCGCTCTCTGTTGTCGAGAATATCTCCATAATTCTGTTCACTGCCATAGCCAGCGTCTGCGACAATATAGTCAGGTAGATCAAAAAAATCTTTTTCAATTCGATCAAGAAATGGAATGAGTGTGCGGGTATCGGTTGGATTCGGATAAATATCGTAAGCAAGTGCGTATTGCCCTTCTGTAGCAACTTGCACATTATAACCGGCCTTGAGTTGACCATTCTTCATGTGATCTTCTTTCATCCGCATAAAGGTGGCGTCGTGATCTGTTTTGGAATAGCTGTTCCGTGATCCGAAGATTTCCATGTCTTTGCGGTATTTTTCTTTGCGTCTCAAGAAGTCCTCGAATTGTTTCCGGTATTGTTTCGGTTCTTTCCGTTCGGAACGAAGTTTTTTGCGCACACTCGTATCCTCGCTCGCTTCAATCTTTTGATCATATCTCTGTACAGTATCTTCCAGTTGGTTTAGGATGCC
>NZ_JAUBDH010000024.1:0-1327 GCF_033253705.1 Sporosarcina aquimarina | reverse complement strand
TAGTCAAGCCCCTTAAAAATGGACACGAAAGTTTATGTACAATTGTGTGTTATGCGCTTTCCAAATACCGATTCAGAAATGCCGTAGGAGACAAATAACCTAAGCGTTTTTGGCTACGTATTTCTTTGTAGTATTTAATGAACTTCGGAATGGCTTTTTCAAGAAGTGTTGGCGTTTCAATTGAATAGTGATAAGGTAACTCCGTTTTGAAATGTGAAAAAAAGCTTTCAATCACGGCGTTATCCCAACAGTTTGCTTTTCGGGACATACTCGGTATAAAGCTTAGCTCTTTAGATAACTGGTTATAGCGATAAGATCGGTAAGAATTCCCTTGATCCGTATGAAGAATTACTTGGGAGAGGTCTTTTAGATTTCGCTCTTTCATTGCCTTGCGAATCGACTCTTCCATCATATCGTTATTGGAAGTACGTCCTATTACGACCCCGATTGGATTCCGATCATATAAATCCATTATCGCCGATACAAAAACCTTTTCATCACCTCTTACGAATTCAGTGACGTCCATTACCCATTTGCGATTCGGAAGCAGGGCATTAAAATCACGGGCAAGTAGATTGGGATAAATATACCCAGCTGCTTTCGTTCTAATTTCCTTCGTATATTTTTTCCGTCTAATCTTGGATTGTATATTCAATTCCTTCATAAGACGAGCCACGCGTTTATGATTAATTATGTGATTTACCGTACGGAGGACTCCTGAAATGCGCTTCGCACCACAGGTGCCGCGATTCTCTTTAACTATCTTTTTAATCGCTCGAATATCTTCCTGGTCTTTCAAAGTCACTATCTTTCTCGGGCGCTTTAAATAAGCGTAATACCCACTTCTGGATACGCCTAATGCACTGCATAATTGCTTTACCGTATAAACCTTTCTCAAGGCTGTTACCGCTTCGTATGCCTTTTGTTTTCCTTCTCCTTGAGAAAGGCCTGGAACTTTTTTAAGATTTCAATCTCCGTTAGCTGTTCATTGTATTTCTTTTCAATTTCTTGAAGCCGTTTGAGCTCCTCTCTCAATTGGTCTCTCGGAACTTTCGGGGTTTTTACGAAAGGGCGTAAGCCCTCCACACCCTTCTCATTATAGATACGAATCCAGTTAGAAATAGAATTGACGTGAATTCGATGCTCAGTGGCGATATCTGTTTTTGGTCGATTCTCTTCTAAGACCTCTTTAACGATTGTGCACTTCTGTTCAAAAGATAATATTCTCTTCCTGCCCTTTTTTATGAATTCCAAAATGAACCCCTCCCGTGACAGTATGTTCCCACAACTATAACATCTCTTATGTCCATTTTAAGGGGGGCGACTA
>NZ_JAUBDH010000022.1:0-2488 GCF_033253705.1 Sporosarcina aquimarina | reverse complement strand
TGTAACCGTCAAGTAGGATTCAACAGTTTTTGAAAAATAACACTCAACAGTTTTCGTCAATTAAGACTCAACACTTTGCTCTGTAAAAAGGGCTTTTCGATATTTCATTCTAATGCTGTCTTGTTCTTCGCTAAAGGTAATAATTTCACTGCGGTGAAGAAGTCGATCAAGAATCGCTGTGGTAAGTGTAGGATCGCCCAGAAACTTTCCCCATTCACCAGGGCCTTTGTTTGACGTCAGTACGAACGCGGCCTGGTCATATAGCTCATAAATGAACTGAAAGAATAGATGTGCCTCCTGAGGCTCGTATGCCATGTACATCACGTCATCAATAATGATTAAATCGGATTTGGCAATTCTTTTATATCTAGTTTGCGATTTAGCCACGTATTCTTTCGTCTTTAGAACGTAAATCAAGCGGTCCATCGAGATGAAGGATACTTGGTATCCTTGCTCGATCGCATGGATACCAAGGGCAGTCGATAGGTGGGTTTTGCCTACGCCTGTCGGCCCCATCATAATCAGTGTGAAACAATCTTCAATCCATGATAGCTCCTTCAACACGTTCAGCTGCTTGACTCCAATTGCTGTCTGTTCTTCTAAACGGAAATTTTCAAGCGTTAGTAGCTCGGGGAATTCTGCCCACTTCATCAATTTTTCCGCATTCTTCTTCTCCCGGCAACTCACTTCATAGCTTAAAAACTCATTTATGAATTCGTGATAGGTCCAGCCCTTCGCCTCCGCTTCTCGTAATAGGGTAGGCAGCTCTTTAGCGGACTCCGCAAGCCGTAATGCCCTGCATTTATCCTGTAGAGATTCATAAGGGTGCTTCATCTTGAATCGCCTCCCTGAAGAACACGAAGATAGATATCTTCTTTCCGTTCAGGCGCTACCAGGTTCTTATATTTCTCATTTAATCCGCTTGCTTCACTCTTAATTTGTTTGCTTTGAAGTTCTAATGAAAATGCAATATCCCGCAAATCGTTTGCACTAGTGAGCTTTAAACGCTTCATCTCTTGAACAGCTTCATTCACAAAATCAGGATATTGGAGACCAACAGTTTGAACCACTTTCAATTGATCAATTAGATGACGTGGATAGCGCTCGGTAAGCTTTTCTACAAGCCATTTCACGCTTGCTGGATCTGCTAATAAGTCCTCCACTTCATGAATTAGTTTGTCCCGCTTCGTATAGCTGCTTTTCCGATGAGTAGGATCTGAAATCACTTCTCCTTTGCCTTCAGCGATCTTATGCTTCGCAAGCACTTGACCATTCTGTTGAAGACGAATAAACAGATGATCCTCTGTTTTATCCACATAGGCGATATTGGGCGCGTCTTTTCGGTACGTACCGACAGGTACGCTGTATCGATTGCCGTCAAACCGGATAACATTGTCTTTGTGTATTTGCCTTGTTATACTGGAAGTATAGATATCTTCAAAGATATAAGTCCCTGCGACCCGTGTAAGGTGTTCCTTTTCCAGAGTGTACACCTCAGCGGGTCTCTTTTTTGTATTGTGATGGATTTTGTGATTTCCAGTACGCTTGAGCCATTTCATACTAGATTGTTGCCAGTCAGCTAGATTATCGAAAATGCGATTTTTAGCGAAATTATGTTTTACGTATTTCACGACTTGTTCAATTTTTCCTTTGGACTCGGGATCTGCTTTTCGGCATAGGTGAATTTTAAATTTCCTTTTTTGATGATACTTCGTAAAGTCAGCTGTGAGGATTAGATCTCCTGCATTCTCACTGACTGCTAATAAGTGATCCTGGTCATAGACAATCTCCTCAGTCATCCCTCCAAAATAATCAAAGGCGTTTTCATGCATTCGAATCATATCGGCTGTCCTGAAAGGACGATCCAACCATTCTACATATTTGTATCGTGAATGGGCGAGTACAAATGCTATAAAGTAAAGTCTCTTATGGCTGCCGTCTGTCGTGATCTGTCTGGACTCTCCAAAATCCACTTGGATTTGCTTTCCCATAGGCAATTCAGGAACGACCATATAATCCCGTTCCATATTCAGTTTTGGTATACAATACAATTCTCGTAATCCATTAACAAAGTTGCGCACTGTCCCTTCAGACACATTGCCTACTTCCAACTTTTCTTGCAGCCAATCGTAAACTTGCGCTCCTGAAAGATCAGGATGTTCTTTGAGCCACTCTAGTACTTTTTCTTTGTAAGGATCCAGCTTCTTGCTCCTGTTCTGTAAAGACAAGACGAACTGATAAAACTCATCAGGACTCATATTTCCATACTCAATTACTCGGTTTCTAGATATCTTCAGCTTTCTTGAGATTGCGCTATTAGAGAATCCTTCGTTACGCAATCTATGTATTTCATTGTAGATCATCCACTTTTCCACATCCTATTCCTCTCTTTCTATAGACTGCCTACAGTATATAGAAAGTAGATTTATGATGGAAAACTGTTGAATCTTATTTGTTGAAAACTGTTGTCTCTAGTTTAACGTTTACA
>NZ_JAUBDH010000021.1:1817-3098 GCF_033253705.1 Sporosarcina aquimarina | reverse complement strand
AAGTCCTCGATCGATTAGTATCTGTCAGCTCCACATGTCGCCATGCTTCCACACCAGACCTATCCACCTCATCATCTTTGAGGGATCTTACTTACTTGCGTAATGGGAAATCTCATCTTGAGGGGGGCTTCATGCTTAGATGCTTTCAGCATTTATCCCGTCCACACATAGCTACCCAGCGATGCCTTTGGCAAGACAACTGGTACACCAGAGGTGTGTCCATCCCGGTCCTCTCGTACTAAGGACAGCTCCTCTCAAATTTCCTGCGCCCGCGACGGATAGGGACCGAACTGTCTCACGACGTTCTGAACCCAGCTCGCGTACCGCTTTAATGGGCGAACAGCCCAACCCTTGGGACCGACTACAGCCCCAGGATGCGATGAGCCGACATCGAGGTGCCAAACCTCCCCGTCGATGTGGACTCTTGGGGGAGATAAGCCTGTTATCCCCGGGGTAGCTTTTATCCGTTGAGCGATGGCCCTTCCATGCGGAACCACCGGATCACTAAGCCCGTCTTTCGACCCTGCTCGACTTGTAGGTCTCGCAGTCAAGCTCCCTTATGCCTTTGCACTCTACGAATGATGTCCAACCATTCTGAGGGAACCTTTGGGCGCCTCCGTTACTCTTTAGGAGGCGACCGCCCCAGTCAAACTGTCCGCCTGACACTGTCTCCTGCCCGGATCACGGGCAAGGGTTAGAAGTCCAATACAGCCAGGGTAGTATCCCACCATTGCCTCCTCTGAAGCTAGCGCTCCAGTCTCTTAGGCTCCTACCTATCCTGTACAGGCTGCACCGGAATTCAATATCAGGCTACAGTAAAGCTCCACGGGGTCTTTCCGTCCTGTCGCGGGTAATGCGCATCTTCACGCATATTATAATTTCACCGAGTCTCTCGTTGAGACAGTGCCCAGATCGTTACGCCTTTCGTGCGGGTCGGAACTTACCCGACAAGGAATTTCGCTACCTTAGGACCGTTATAGTTACGGCCGCCGTTTACTGGGGCTTCAATTCGAAGCTTCGCTTGCGCTAACCTCTCCTCTTAACCTTCCAGCACCGGGCAGGCGTCAGCCCCTATACGTCACCTTACGGTTTTGCAGAGACCTGTGTTTTTGCTAAACAGTCGCCTGGGCCTATTCACTGCGGCTCTCTCGGGCTATTCACCCTACCAGAGCACCCCTTCTCCCGAAGTTACGGGGTCATTTTGCCGAGTTCCTTAACGAGAGTTCTCTCGATCACCTTAGGATTCTCTCCTCGCCTACCTGTGTTGGTTTGCGGTACGGG
>NZ_JAUBDH010000021.1:0-1717 GCF_033253705.1 Sporosarcina aquimarina | reverse complement strand
ACCTCCCACCTCGTTAGAGGCTTTTCTTGGCAGTGTGAAATCAGGGACTCCAGGGTATACACCCCTTGCCATCACAGCTCAATGTATTAGAAACGGGATTTGCCTCGTTTCACACCTCACTGCTTAGACGCGCATGACCAACAGCGCGCTCACCCTATCCTTCTGCGTCACCCCATCACTCAAACGGTGGGGAGGTAGTACAGGAATATCAACCTGTTATCCATCGTCTACGCCTATCGGCCTCGACTTAGGTCCCGACTGACCCTGAGCGGACGAGCCTTCCTCAGGAAACCTTGGGCATTCGGTGGAAGGGATTCTCACCCTTCTTTCGCTACTCATACCGGCATTCTCACTTCCAAGCGCTCCACCAGTCCTTCCGGTCCAGCTTCAACGCCCTTGGAACGCTCTCCTACCACTGACACCAAAGGTGTCAATCCGCAGTTTCGGTGATTCGTTTAGCCCCGATACATTTTCGGCGCAGCGCCACTCGACCAGTGAGCTATTACGCACTCTTTAAATGATGGCTGCTTCTAAGCCAACATCCTGGTTGTCTGGGCAGCGCCACATCCTTTTCCACTTAACGAATACTTTGGGACCTTAACTGGCGGTCTGGGCTGTTTCCCTCTCGACTACGGACCTTATCACCCATAGTCTGACTCCCAAACATAAATCATCGGCATTCGGAGTTTGTCTGAATTCGGTAACCCGGGATGGGCCCCTAGTCCAAACAGTGCTCTACCTCCGAGATTCTAACGTTTGAGGCTAGCCCTAAAGCTATTTCGGAGAGAACCAGCTATCTCCAGGTTCGATTGGAATTTCACCGCTACCCACACCTCATCCCCGCACTTTTCAACGTACGTGGGTTCGGGCCTCCAGTAAGTGTTACCTTACCTTCACCCTGGACATGGGTAGATCACCTGGTTTCGGGTCTACGACCCCATACTCATTCGCCCTATTCAGACTCGCTTTCGCTGCGGCTCCGCATTCTCTGCTTAACCTCGCATGGAATCGTAACTCGCCGGTTCATTCTACAAAAGGCACGCCATCACCCATTAACGGGCTCTGACAACTTGTAGGCACACGGTTTCAGGATCTATTTCACTCCCCTTCCGGGGTGCTTTTCACCTTTCCCTCACGGTACTGGTTCACTATCGGTCACTAGGGAGTATTTAGCCTTGGGAGATGGTCCTCCCGGATTCCGACGGAATTTCACGTGTTCCGCCGTACTCAGGATCCACTCTGGAGGGAATGAACTTTCGGCTACGGGGCTTTTACCCACTCTGGCAGACCTTTCCAGGTCGCTTCACCTAACTCATTCCTTTGTAACTCCGTATAGAGTGTCCTACAACCCCAGGAAGCAAGCTTCCTGGTTTGGGCTTTTCCCGTTTCGCTCGCCGCTACTCAGGGAATCGATTTTTCTTTCTCTTCCTCCGGATACTTAGATGTTTCAGTTCTCCGGGTCTGCCTCGTATACGCTATGTATTCACGCATACGTACCATCCTATTAAAGATGGTGGGTTTCCCCATTCGGAAATCTTCGGATCAATGCTTACTTACAGCTCCCCGAAGCATATCGGTGTTAGTGCCGTCCTTCTTAGGCTCCTAGTGCCAAGGCATCCGCCGTGCGCCCTTTCTAACTTAACCAAAAAGTTAACGTTCTTCTTTCATTCAGCGATGAATGAGAAGAAAGAACAAAAGAATCGCTGTTCGGCTCACA
>NZ_JAUBDH010000020.1:0-4080 GCF_033253705.1 Sporosarcina aquimarina | reverse complement strand
AATTGCTGTGATTCATTTTTTCCAACTCTACATTTTCTGCTTTTAGATGCTTATTTTGTTGGTAAAGATCCGTATTTAACAGTTTTTCAATACTGCCTTTTAACTGCTTATTATTTCGCGCGGTGTTCACTAGCTTTTTAAAATCTTGTTCCGTCACGATGAGATTTCCAGTCGGTTCTTTTTTGGTTTCTTTTTTCGGCCTACCAAAAATATTTTTCTCCTGGCTTTCAAATTCCACTTTCTTAAATTGTTTTTTTGTCGGAACGATTACTTCGTCAGGAATTTTTTCATTGAGCGCCGATAATTCACTTTTCTTACTTGAAATCTCTTTTTCTAGCAACCCAATATCTTGCTCTAATTCTTCCTTCTGCGTTTTCATTTTAAAATCCGCCGTAGATAAATGCACTCGTTCAGATCCGCTCTGACCTCGTTCTAATTCAAAACCCTTTTCGTTCATTTTTTGAGGGAATTTATCTTGCAGCCATAACAGTTCCTGACGATTGAAGACATTCTTCCCCTGCAATCTACCTTCACGCATGGGAACGACCCCTACATGCATGTGAGGCGTCTTCTCGTCCATGTGAACGGTCGCATACGCGATATTTTGTTTGCCGTACTTCTCTTCAAAAATCTCCAGACTTTCTCTGAAGAATTTCTTCGTTTCGTCTGGATTGAGTTTATCGAAAAATGTTCTGTCGGAAGTCACCAGCAACTCATTCACGAGCACGGCATCTTTTCTCGTTTTTCTGGTGCCTGTTTTTTGAGATTCAACAATTTCTTTCACATGCTCGTTGTAATTTATTTTGCGTTCATGGACCAAATCATAATTTTCATCAGTCTTCTTTTTATCAATATCAGGATTCGTTTTGCTGTCTCGTTCTCTCTGATTGTGGAACTGAATTCCCTTCAAATCATGTGATTTCATTTTCTGCATTCGGACTACTGCAAAGCTCAAAACCCTCACCCCTCCGCCCCAGATTTCCGGACAAAACTTCCATGTAAAGTATAACACACTATACTTTACATCCGTAAAAGTGTGCCCTGCCGGGAGCTAAAAGCAGGGGAGCCAAGAAAGCTCCCCCAAGGTCAAAAGCAAAAAAAGACCGGCCTGCAGATGGCCGGTCTTTTCCCTAAATTCAAGAGCAGAAGATTCCGTTTCACCGTTGCGTTTTGCCGCAGCGGATCCTCTCCATCTTCCAAAGATAAGACCGTGACGCTGTCACACTGCAAGGGGAACAATTCCCCTTGACCCCCTCTAAAAAAACTCCCCCAACCCCCTCAATTTTTGAGGGGGCTCCCTCGCCGGTCGGCAGGAACAAACAATGTTTGTTCCAAGCCAAGAGGGTTCGGGTTGGATCAGTTTGTCCAGATCTTTCTGCTCCTTATGCTCACTCGGGGCAACCTGCCCCTTGCTCCGCTACCGCAGAAAGATCTGGACAAACGCCACATTGAGTTTTCAGCGTTGCGTTTATAAATCCGGTTCCGGAAACGTCACCTCTCGACGGAGGACGTAAATAATGCTGGACGCATAAAACCTAAATGCCATTTATTCCTCAATTTTTTTCTTGCTAAAATACAAATTCACAATAAAAAAATACGTGATGGAACTAATGAATATAAATAAAAGGAATTCTTTTATTTCACTTGAACTCATCATCAATTCCTTATTAAAAACTATTCGCATATTATCTGTACCTGTAATCGGATGAGTAAAAATTGTTAATACTAATCCTAAAGCAGCCAAACAACCATACACATTTAATATTTTTTTCATAGCTATCCTTTCCTAACCACCTTTGATAAGTAGCTTTGGTGATTTACTGATCATAAAGAGGCTTGTTGCGAATAATCGCTTACAAGCCTCTTTTCTAATAACTAAGTTGAATCATAAATTAATTTTGATAAAATTTAAAATAATATTCGCCAAAATGTGTCCTAGAAACAGTAACTTGATAAACTTTATGTTCTTTTTTTGCCCCAGAGTTAAAACTCAGACATCCCCCAGGGGAAAGCTTCCCCTCAGTCACCTTACTACCTCGTCCCGCATTAGACCAATTATAAACATTAACATATGGATTGAAAGCAAGTGCATTACCTGGACCACTTAAACAAACTTTTGCACTCCCGCTTACAGTTCCACCGACATATGCTGTTACACCATTAATTCTACTAGTGTTTAGCAAGGTAGATCCTTGAGCTTCTTGCAAAGGAACAACAAAAAGAATACTAAAGACAAACAACAGAGAAATAATTTTTTTCATAGCAAGTCCTCCTTTTTTATAATCCTAAGTATATCCCAAATCAGCACCTAAAGGAGGAAATATTAGAAAAATATTACAATATATAACTTTTTCTATGTAGTCCTATTTAAAATTGTCCATACACAAACTGCACTTTCGGGAAAATTCGCCTCATCTTCTCTAGTAATCATTCAATCTACCTCCATTTTTGTTATTTTAATTCGCCTGTTTCTTTGTCGAAATCGTTTCGTCCATATTTCCGTTCTTGATAAACAGCATCGAAATACAATCTAATCAATCCAGTATGCGACCGCAAAACAGAGTTTATTATCTTCATGCTAGGCAAATTGTATTCAGCCCCACTAATTCTGACGAATCTTCTTAACTCACGAATGTTTGCCAGTCCATGTTCATCAATCAAATCACAGACATCGTTTAGCATATCGTCCTTATCTTCAACATCAAGGGTTATGTATCTATCAATGTCGAAGTTGTTCAGTAGCTTAATATCTCGCTTATCGTATATCCGCTTATTTTTAGCGATAGCGTCTTTTGATTCATGTGTTAAATACAGATATATATTTTCCATACTTTGAACAACCACCTGTACTTTAGCAATGCTTTTTTCACCTAGAGTCCTCTTGATCTTTAACCGAACACTTTCAACTGTAACTGGATTTCTAGCAACATAGATAACATGGTAGTGAGCCTTTTTATATTTTTGACCTTCTGCATTACTCAAATCCTTATCATGAATTGGACTAATTGCAATCGGAATACCAATCGATTCCAGTTTCATTTCCCAATCTTCTGGAATGGATTCTGGGTATAGCAAAAACGTGAAGTATCTTGCCTTGTCTTTAGCCATAATGTTATGATCACCCTATCAGAACGACTGATAACGGAAACTCTTGTCTTGTCCAAAGCCGAGTTTTCGTTATTTTTTTTGCTCTAATTCCTTTCCTTGAATTTTTTCCTCATAATCTTCTCTAATCAACAAAGTCATAACAGCAGATTTTTGCATTGAATAAAATTCTACTAACTCCTCAAATTTTTCAGCAATATCTTCCGTGACATTAATCGTGTATCTCTTTTTTTGAGCCATGCATTTCCCTCCGTTCTCATAATACCTAAACAGTAAACAAGTATGCGCATTTAGTCAACAAATATATGCAAATATGTGTTTTTTGCTATTTTTTTGGTCATTTTGTTGGCGTTTTGTTGGTTTTTTGTTGGCTCTTGAAACCCTTGGGGCTCTAAGTCTCAACCTACTTTGTTGCCTAATTTGGCACTCGGCACTTAAAGGGGGGGTCGTAGTTGCCCCCCTCCCCACATCCCCAAAAAGTTCAAAACCAAGTTCAAAATCAAATTCAAAACCAAAATAAAAAAGACACCAAAAGTGTCTTTTATCGTTCCAATTCATTTCCTCGATCTCGATGAGGTGATTTTTTCTCATTCATTTCACTCATCTGCTTCACAGAATCCATATTAAAGCCGCTGTCGTGCTCGTGAGTGCGCTTGAACTCACCTTTGGGTGTGATTCCCTTTACTTTGTCTACAAAGGCCTTAAAAACCTTTTTAAAGCCTTCTAAATCGTTTGTGTGCTTTTGGAAGAAGTCTTTAGAGACCAGATATATATTTTGAATCTCTTTCGTTAACTCATGGACTCTACTTTTCAGCTTTTCATTTTCCGTGCTCAACTGAACGATTTTCCCTAAATTGCTGTGATTCATTTTTTCCAACTCTACATTTTCTGCTTTTAGATGCTTATTTTGTTGGTAAAGATCCGTATTTAACAGTTTTTCAATACTGCCTTTTAACTGCTTATTATTTCGCGCGG
>NZ_JAUBDH010000002.1:0-499455 GCF_033253705.1 Sporosarcina aquimarina | reverse complement strand
TTTCCGGTATTGTTTCGGTTCTTTCCGTTCGGAACGAAGTTTTTTGCGCACACTCGTATCCTCGCTCGCTTCAATCTTTTGATCATATCTCTGTACAGTATCTTCCAGTTGGTTTAGGATGCCAGAAAGCTCGTCTGTAGAAAGTTCGTCCGAACTTTCTCGTTCAATCTCAGGGATGATGTTCTTTTCCAGGAGTTCCTCATACATCTGATTCGATTTCTCCACCAGACTGGCGCTGTATCGTTCCACTGCTTTGCGCCAGACGAAGGTATATTTATTCGCATTGGCCTCCAGTTTCGTACCATCAATGAAGATGGCTTCTTCGTCAATCTGTTTCTCTTCGACCAGCCGGCAGCGGAATTGAACAAAGCACTGACGCAGGAGTTCTTGAACTTCTGGATGGACTCGGAAGCGATTGAGGGTCCTGTACGTTGGTTCGTACCCCTGCGCCAGCCACATCATTCGAACACTATCTTTAAGAAGGGCTTCAATTTTCCTGCCGGAAAAGACGGATTGTGTATAAGCGCAAAGAAGAATCTTCATCATCATACGTGGATGATAAGCAGGACATCCGTTCTCACGCAAAAAGCCTGTGAAGGCTTCTCTGGGGATGGACTCCACCAAGGCATTCACAGCATAGGCAATATCATCTTTCTGCAATTTCATTTCCATATCGAGCGGCAAAATAATCTGATTCATGGTATACTTTTTAAACATAGGGAGACCTCCGTTGATGGTTTGTGGTGAATCTATTTTAACAGAGTGTCTCCCTATTTACTTGTATAAAATTTCAAAAGAACGGAGCCTAGAGGATTTCACTCCCCAAGCTCCGTTCTTTTTTTATTGACTGGGTTTTGTCCCAGCCTCTTTTCGTCTGTTAAACTGTTAGTTCGATTTGTTTTTCCATGGCGCGATGAGGAATATCCGCATCCATGAATTCTGGAGAGGTAACTCGATATCCAAGCTTTTCATAAAACGGAATTGCATACGATTGGGCATTCAGTAAAATCTTGTGAATTCCCGTCTGTTCTGCGTGTTTCTCTAAAGCTTTCATGATTAACACGCCTAGATGCTTCCCTCGATATTCTTTAAGTACACATACCCGCTCAACTTTGCCTACATCTGATCCGACATTTCGAATGCGTCCAGCAGCAATCGCTTTTGGTCCGTCATATACTAAGAAATGTGAAGCCGATTTATCGAATTCGTCGAGTTCCAAAGTTAGTGGAACGCCTTGCTCTTCAACGAAAACTTTCTTTCTAACTGTAAATGCGGCTTCGCGCTCTATATCAGAAGCAGCAATCTTAACAACATACAAATCAGTTTTCCTCTTGCAGACGGAACGTTTCGTACACTGTCCAAGAACCGTCTTCAAGTTGATACAGAAGATGAATGCGATCAACGATTTCTGTATGATCCACACCAATCATCTTCAATTGACCAATAATGTCATCGTGCTCACCAGAAGTAAGACTTTGAGCGATGGTTACGTGAGGAACAAATGCATATTCCGGGAGCGGTCCGAAGAATTGCTCATTGTTGAGTGCGCTGTGCAATGTGAGTAGATCATCGTTAGGAGAAACTTTAAAGTATATTGTATTGGTAATTGGTGCAAAACTGCTTACTTTCGACACGCTTAGTTCAAAAGGTTTTTGCTTTTTCGCTACATTTCGTATAGCTTCTGCAACTTCTCGGATTTCAGATTCATCAGCGTCGAAAACACCTTTGACTGTCATATGAGGAGTGATCTGAGAATAATGAGGATCATAACGCTTACGATACCCATTTGCTAGATCCTGCAATTTTTTTGAAGGAAACGCTACAACACCATATTTCATGTAAAAAACCTCCTTAAGTAAGTAACTACACTTCTATTTCAATTATAACAGAAGCGTAAAGAATTGTCCGAATGGCTTATTGTCCATACACCATCTGGATTGCGCGGCGCACATCTGGCTGCCAATACTTCCAAGTGTGCTCTCCCTTAAATTCGTCATAGAAGTACGGAAATCCTCTATTCTCGAATAACTTATTTAGTTCACGGTTAGGTGTTAAGAAATCTTGCTTCCCGTCAACCGTAGTTGCAACTTCAGTTTCTTCAGTTCCGATTACATGGTAAACGGACAATCCCGAAGGACTTTTCGCATTCTCTACAGAATCCAATAGTCGTTGGTCTACATAAGGAGATTGAAGGATCACATTCCCAAAGCAGTTCGGGTATTGTAGAGCGGCTTGAAGCGAAACTGTTGCTGCAAGTGAGTCACCGATTAGGCCCCGGCCGCCGCCAACTTGATACGTAGGATAATGTTCATCAATATATGGAACAACTTCATGGACAAGAAAACGAATATAATCCTTTTGACGATCACCGTCAGGATGGTACATTCTGCGGCGCTCAGAAACGGATTTGTAAGGAATGCCGACAACCATGACATTCTCGATTTCTTCCTGATCTAAATACTCATCTATCACTTTTCCAATTCGTCCATATTGAAAATAATCTTTGCCATCGGAAGCAAAAAGGACCGAGTATTTATATAATGGAGAATAATTATAAGGCAGGTAGATAAGCAGTTCCATTTCTTCTTGCAATGCTTCACTATAAAACTGTACATCATGAATTTTTCCTTGTTTCATCTTGTTGCCTCCTTAGCACGTATAGTAAAGAAGATTGTAACATAGGATGATCAGAGGGTATAATATGCAAAACTAATCGACCTATCGATTGGAGAAATAAGAAGGGGATGATGATCATGTTTGACGGAAAGAGTAAAGTGCGTTCAGAAATTATTGCAGAAGCGACAAAAGCTGCATTGCAGCGTCGTGGTGTAGAATTAGAAGACATCGCGAAAATTGTTTATGAAATGCAAGCTCCTTATAATGAAGAGCTTCAGCTTGAGCAATGTGTGGACTCAGTTGTAAACGTACTGAAAAAGCGTGAGCTGCAGCATGCAATTTTAGTAGGCATCGAACTGGACGAGCTCTGTGAACAAGGAAAGTTATCTTCACCACTTCAAGACATTGTTCAGTCTGATGAAGGACTTTTCGGTGTAGATGAAACGATCGCACTTGGAGCGGTATTTACGTATGGCTCCATTGCAGTGACGACATTTGGTCACTTGGATAAAAACAAAGTGGGAATCATTAATGACTTGGATACTAAAAAAGGAAACCATGTGCATACATTCTTAGATGATTTAGTCGCAAGTGTAGCGTCTTGTGCGGCAGCTAGAATTGCACATCGTTCACGTGATCTTGAGGAAGCCGGTTTGACGTTTGACGATGTAAAAGATGCTGCAAAGTAACATTAGCCTATACTCATTTATCAAATCAAATGAAATCAAATTTAGTCAAAACTTGTTCGAGGTAAGAGAGGAAAGTGATTGTATATGCTTTCCTCTTTTATATTTTTATAATGAAACCGATTTCAACTATTTTTGTATTCTGAAAAGCATTGACAATTGAACCCGCTTACATGGTAGAATAGACTCTACCAGACTAAAGAAAAACTAGGGGGTCATTGGATGAACAAGAAGCTTATAGGACTCATCTCGATGTTACTCATTGCAGTGCTTGCACTTGCAGCGTGTGGTACATCAGACGATGCAGCAAAAGACGATGCAGCAAAAGGGGATTCAAATAGCAGTGATAAAGAGTATAAGTTTCTCAGTGTCTTAACTGGCGGAACTCAAGGTACTTACTATGCACTTGGCGGAGCCATTGCCGAGTTCATCGAAAGTGATACAGGTGTTAAGACATCTGCTGAAGTATCTCAAGCATCTGCAGCTAACATGACTGCACTTAAAGATGGCGATGCTGAAATCGCTTTCGTACAAACGGATATCGCGTATTATGCACAAGAAGGCGAAATGATGTTTGAAGGAGACAAAGTAGATACAGTTTCTGCTATCGGAGCTCTTTACCCAGAAACTGTACAGCTCGTTACTTTGGACAAAACAGGAATTAAAACTTTTGATGACCTTAAAGGTAAAAAAGTATCAGTTGGTGCACCAGGTTCTGGTACGTATGCCAACGCTGAACAGCTTCTAGAAATTCACGGATTGTCTATGGATGACATTAAGCCTCAAAATCTAGACTTTGGGGAGTCTCAGGAAAGCTTACAAGCTGGTCAAATCGACGCAGCATTCATCACAGCTGGAACTCCAACTGGTGCTGTTGAAGGTTTGAACGCTGTAGCTAAAGTGTTCGTTGTACCTGTTGAAGATGCAAAAGCAGATGAGCTTATTGAAAAGTATAAGTACTATGCAAAAGAAGTTATTCCAGCTGGCACATACGGATTGGCTGAAGATACTCCAACTGTTTCTGTAGGAGCTATGCTAGTTATTCAAAACGAAGTACCTGAAGATCTTGCTTATGAAATTACAAAAGCAATTTACGACAATGCACCTAAACTTCAGCACGCAAAAGGGAAGTTGATCAAAGCTGAAACAGGCTTAGATGGAATTGGTATTCCAGTTCACCCAGGTGCACAAAAGTATTTTGACGAAGTGAACAAATAAGATTTTTGATTGATGGAACGGGGCGGTGAGGCGATCGATGCTTCAACCGTCCCATTCTTTATTCCTAGAATGATTGTAGAGAGGTGAGCGGATGAAACGATGGAGGATTCCGCTTGGATTGGTACTGTTGGTTGTTGTTATCATAAGTGTCTTAATGATTCCATTCAAGCAAGCGTTTACTTTTACAGAGACTCGAGCTAAACATCCTCAAATGGCATATCGCGTGTTATCTGATGTATCGGAATTTCAAATTCGATATGTGCACTCCATTTTTTTAACAAATGTTTATGAAACCTATCGAGTGCAGGGGAAAAATGGCATGTTGAAATTTTTGACGATGGAGTATGAAGATGTAGGAATTGGGCTGCCAGGTTATGCAGAAGAAGGCGAAACGTTGTCTGTGACAGAAGAAGGAATTTATACACTTACATATCAAGACAAAGTAATCGATTCATTTGTGCTGTATATAGGAGATGTGGACGCTCAACTGGCGTTCGGTTACAAAGGTGTAGAAACAGATTTGAAAGCTTATTTACAACGGGGTCATTCGTATGAGTTTCGTGTGAAACGATTAAGTTTGTATGAGCTACTGAAGGGAGTCAACTTAAATGGCAAAAAGAAATAAAGAGCGGAAAGCGGAGGCAATTACTGATCCGAACGATGAGCGTTTCGATACGCTTTCCGAGCAAGAACAATTAGAATTGCTGCAAAAATATGATCCTGAATCGAATACAAGAAACTTAAGAGGACTGCTCGGGAAAATTGTGTTTTTTGGATTGCTTGCTTTCTCGATTTTTCAATTGTATACATCAATTGGTACGCCGTTCACGGCATATATCCAACGTTCGATTCACTTAGGTTTTGCACTGTCACTCATCTTTTTACTGTTTCCTGCACGTAGGAAAGCAGGAGTACGGCGTGACAAAGTACCATTCTACGATGTAATTTTGTCGCTCTTATCAATTGGCGTCGGCCTGTACTGGCCGCTAAATATGGATGAACTTATTTTACGTGTTGGCCGTGTTTCTGACCTAGACTTGATAGTAGGGGTTTTGGCAGTCCTTCTTACTATGGAAGCGGCTCGCCGTGCTGTAGGGTTACCGATTACGATTATTTCGGCCGTTTTCTTAGTTTACGCATTCTTTGGTCCTTACTTTCCGGGATTCCTTGCGCATCGCGGGCAAGATGTAGACAATCTTGTGCAATTGATGTTCTTTACAACGGATGGAATTCTCGGAACACCAATAAGTGTATCGGCAACGTTCATCTTCGTATTCCTATTGTTCGGTGCTTTCCTAGTTAAAACAGGCGTAGGAAACTACTTTAATGATCTAGCTGTAGTGCTCGCTGGCAGATTGACAGGCGGGCCTGCAAAAGTAGCTATTTTCTCAAGTGCCTTACAGGGAACGATTTCAGGAAGTTCTGTTGCGAACGTAGTTGGTTCTGGTTCGTATACGATTCCTATGATGAAAAAACTAGGATACCGTAAGGAGTTCGCCGGTGGAGTAGAAGCTGCTGCGTCAACAGGCGGTCAAATCATGCCGCCTATCATGGGAGCTGCTGCATTCCTGATGGTTGAATTTATCGGCGGTGTTACGTATTGGGAAATTGCAAAAGCTGCTGCAATACCAGCATTGCTATATTTCACTGGTATCTGGATTATGACCCACTTTGAAGCGAAACGTGTAGGACTTCAAGGCATGCGGCCAGAAGAAATTCCGAATCGCAAAGAAACATTGAAAAAGATTTACTTATTGCTTCCAATCGTAGGTATAATCGTCTTCTTATTATTAGGCATACCTACAATGAAAGCTGCGCTTCTTGGAATTGTTTTGACGCTTATCGTTAGTTCGTTCAACAAAGAGACACGTCTTAACTTCAAAGATATTATACAAGCTTTAGTCGATGGTGCACGAACTGCACTGGCGGTTGCCGCGGCGACTGCGTGTGCAGGTATTATTGTAGGAGTTGTTGTAAAAACAGGTCTCGGAT
This sequence comes from Sporosarcina aquimarina, assembly GCF_033253705.1. Taxonomy (GTDB): domain Bacteria; phylum Bacillota; class Bacilli; order Bacillales_A; family Planococcaceae; genus Sporosarcina; species Sporosarcina aquimarina. The sequence continues at coordinate 492,943 of NZ_JAUBDH010000002.1, read as the reverse complement.
TAAGCTTAGCCAATGGACTTGTCTCAGCTGCCGGCGGAAATATTTTGCTGACACTGATCTTTACAATGTTTGCCGCAATCGTACTTGGTATGGGTTCTCCAACTACAGCTAACTATGTCATCACTTCAACAATTGCAGCTCCTGCAATTATCACATTGCTTATGTTGGATACACCAAATGCACCGGTACCGGTCGTTGTTGCAATTTCTGCTCACTTGTTTGTCTTCTACTTCGGAATTATCGCGGATATTACACCTCCGGTTGCACTCGCAGCATTTGCGGCATCAGGTATTTCCGGCGGCGATCCGATTAAGACTGGCGTCACCTCTGCAAAATTAGCTATAGCGGCGTTTATCATTCCTTACATGTTTGTATTCAACCCGGCCATGCTGATGATTGACTCCAGTACCTGGCAAATAATATGGGTCACCGCCACCGCCATAATCGGTATGATTGCTATAGGGGCAGGTCTGATAGGGTTCTGGTATAGAAAGCTGAATTGGATTGAACGGATCATTACAGCTGCAACAGGGTTAATGCTCATTTATCCTGAGACCAAAACAGATTTCATCGGCCTTGGATTGTTTGCCATATTGTTTGCCATCCAGCTCATGTCGAAAGATAAAAATAAGGATAAAAAGGAAACTGCAACAGCATAAGTTAAGCCCGTTTGCGATTAACAGCAAACGGGCTTTTTTAGAAACATTTTATGGGAATAGACGTCTATTAAGTAAGTAAAAGAAGGAGGAAGCGAACGTGAAGTTTATCAGACGACTGTTCACGACTGTTATTGTCATCGCGCTGCTAATCGGAGCCGTGTACTATTTCGGCACAAATTGGATCGCAGACAAAGCGATGAATGAAGTAACTACACAGCTTGAAAGTAATGGACAACTCGATTCCGTCAAACAAGACATCAAGAGTAACCCTGAGGTGCAAGCGTATTTACAGGATGCGAAGAACGCGGATCGCAGTAAATTACCTATTCAAACAAAAGAGCAGGCAACCCGCGTTGTACTCAAAAAGTTTAGTGTTAATGAATTACAGGACATACAGAAAAAAGCACAGTCCGGAATGACTGCACAAGAAAAACAGCAATTAATGCAGCAAGTGGAAAGCCGCCTCACAGAGGAAGAACTCCTCTCTTTAAAAGTATTGGCATTAGATGAACTTTCCAAGTGAAAAATGAGTTCTTTCTATAATATATAATTTCTCATGACAAGGATAGTCCCGCAGCCAATTCAAAGGCGCCATGGACTATCCTTATTTTGATGATTTTTTAGTGATTGGATTTCGGCAGTTAAGTATTGGATTTGATCTTTCATTGCTTTTAATTCTTTTATCAAATCCTCAGTTTCCGGTTCTTTATTCCTTTCATTTTTTTCTTCTTCAATCGCTAACACCGCAGCGTAGGTCGAGATGGATTCGCCGATAATTGTAATAACACTTCCAATTACATCGATTTTCGCAGCTTGCCCGCCTTCTTCAAAGCCTATGAAATCCAAACTATCCGGATTTACCACAGCATACCCTCCGCTCCAAAAAACTCCCTACTACACTGTATGCTTTCGAAAGTTAGAAGTGAATCGCTCCTGCAAGAAAAAATTACGGAATTGTATTGCAGAAAGCACAGCGCCATGGTATTATCATACATGTGCTAGAAATTGAACCGTCCACGGGACGCGTTGCAAATAGTCTAGCCAGCCGATATAAAACCGATTCCTTAGCTCAGCTGGGAGAGCGCTACCTTGACAGGGTAGAGGTCGCTGGTTCGAGCCCAGTAGGAATCATTGGGTGCCAAACCCTCGGAAGTATCGTCGGAACAACGATACTTCTCCAAGACAGACCTATTAGGCCGGATGCCTAGGGTCTGTTTTTTTGTGGATTTTTAGCACTTGTCCGCTGTCGAATTACTCCAGCATCCCTTTTTGAATAGCGAGATGAAATACATCAGCTACATCACTGGATGTATTGGGAATTAAATGTGCGTAGTATTCAAAAGTGATCTTAGGATTCGCATGACCAAGTCGTGCGGATATTTTCACTACGTCAACACCTTCAGAAATTAGAATTGATGCGTGTGTGTGACGAATGTCATGAAATCGAATCTCCGTGACGTTCGCTTTATTGATTAGTCGTTTCATCACGCGGATTACGTTTCTTGGATCTTGAAAAGATCCTGTATTTGTACAAATGACTAAATCTTGCTCTTGATATAATTCTCCAACAAGTAATCTCCATTCATCTTGCTTCTTTTTATGCTTTATAAGTTCTTTCAAGACGAATTGAGGTATAGGTATCTGGCGTATGGAATTACGTGTCTTTGGGGTGGTTAGCAGATATCCACTCTTTGGAAGGTATGCAAGGGACCTTTTTACGTGAATGATTCTTTTGTTTAGATCAACATCTTCCCATTTTAACCCTAAGAGTTCTCCACGTCGCATACCGGTATATATAGCTAGTAGGAAGGTTAGATAATGTCTCTCGTAAGCCCCCAATCAAATAACGCATAGGCAACGCAGCACCCCGCTTGGTACGATATTCGTATCAAACAGGAGGTGCTTTCTTTGTTTTTAAACCCTTTAACGATAGTCCCCGTTTCCTTACAACCCACCAAAAGTGAACAAACTCCAGCAAATCCAACGAAGACCTCCGGTCACTGTCATATCAAGATTGGTAGCGCTGAAGTCACACTCCAGAATGGCGTGGATGAACGGATTATCCAAGTCATTATTCGGGAGCTGATGAACCAATGAGGCAAGATTATACAGATGTTCAGAATATCTATATTGTCTGCGGAAAAACAGATATGCGAAAAGGAATTGATGGACTCGCTACACTCATTCAAGATTCCTTTGATTTAGATCCATATGGTGATTCAATTTTTCTGTTCGCAGGTGGAAAAAAGGATCGATATAAATGTCTATATTTCGATGGAGATGGTTTCGCTATGTTGTATAAAAGACTCGATTCCGGAAAACTTCAATGGCCACGTAGTGAGCGGGAAGTGAAAAATCTAACGCAGCAAGAACTTCGTTGGTTGCTCGAAGGGTTAGCTATTCAGCAGCCAAGAGCGATTGCTCCTTCATTAAAAAGCTCCTTTTAAAAACTTCTGTTCATGGGCTCCGCTATCCGGTATACTACGTTCAACAAGAAAGAAAGCGGTGAAGGAAATGGCCAATCGTACCTCTGAACAAGCATTGGAAAAAGTCATCAGTATGTTGGAAGAGCAATTGGCGCATTCCAATCAACAGAATGAACAGCAGTCCAAGCAAATCGAAAAACTAACTGAGCAGGTTCAGCACTTGACGAAGATGCTTTTTGGATCGAAATCCGAGAAATCAAGATACAATGTGCCCGATGGGCAAAGCTCTTTGTTCGATGAGGAAGAGGACCCTTTTCACGATTCTGAGCAAACAGAAGATCAAAGCCAACAGGTGATTTCTTATACTGTTGTTCGTAAAGCATCGAAGAAGAAGAGGAATGACCATTTTCATGAAGGTGTGGAAACGGAAGTTGTTCATCATTATCCTGACCTACTCACCTGTAGCTGTTGTCAAAATGACTTGGCAAGAATCGGTGGGATAGTCGTTCGAGAAGAAGCAGAATTCATCCCTGCCAAACTGAAACGTATTCAGCATATGGTGCACTCCTATGAATGCAAACACTGCAAACTAGATAGTTCTATAGCAGCCAACATCGTGCGCGGAAAGGCACCTCAACCGGTGATTCAACGGAGTCTCGCAGGTCCAAGTGTGCTAGCCAAGGTCACATCAGACAAATATAATCTTTATCTTCCTCTATACCGTCAGGTAAAAGAATGGCTTCGTCATGGGTTGGAAACGAATGATAAAAATCTATCCAACTGGGTGATCAAGGTTTCAAATGAGTGGCTATTGCCTCTATACCAACGGATGACTTCACTAGCGATGCGAAGGACTGTCCTACATGTTGACGAGACAACAGCGCAAGTGATTTATCGGCCTGATGGAAAGCCTGGGAACACGAACGCATACAATTGGGTCTACAAAACTGTTCCCTGCCAAGGACCTGTGATGGTGCTTTTCCATAGTTCGCTATCGCGAGCACGAGAAGTTCTGAAGAACTTCCTTGGTGATTACAAAGGAACAATCATTTGTGATGGCTATTCTGCATACGGCGGTTTACCAGGTGTCACCTTTGCCAACTGTTGGGCGCATGTTCGTCGTTATTGGCTGAAAGCCGACAGTAAGAATGGTAGGATTGGCGTCGACTATTGCAATCAACTCTATCGACTTGAGAACAAATTCAGAGAAATGCGTCCTGGCAAAAGGCGACGAATGCGAAAGAAGTATTCCAAACTGATTGTGACCGCCTTTTTTAAATGGATAGAAGAAAGTCATTTCTATGGGAAGAATGCGATTGCCACTGCAACTGACTATTCATTGAAGAGAAAAGATGAGCTTCAACGTTTTCTCTTCGATGGGCGGATTGAGATTGATAATAATCCAGCTGAAAACGCCATCCGTCCCAATGTTCTGGGTCGAAAAAACTGGCTTTTTTCCGTCAGCGAAGCAGGTGCTCAAGCAAATGCGATCTGTTTGAGTTTGGCTGAGACTGCAAAAATCCATGGAATCGATTTCTATGCATATTTGAAAAAAGTATTAACGGATTTGCCGTCTCTTCATTTCCAGCAGACTTCTGAACTATTGGATGCTTATTTTCCGTGGTCGCCGCAAATTCAAGAAACATGTAAATTGAGATAGCCCTTCGTCTTCAAATTATTGAAGAGAAGGGCTATTTGTAGAGCACGCCGAAAGGTAGTGCTTTTTTATATTACGGGCTTACGTTACGACTATTGTTTTTACCGCATTTACTCATATTGTAAATATCCTGCTTATTCTCGATGACCATCAAATTCAACAAGAACGTAAAACTATGGAGAGTATAGAAACGTATTTAGAGACAAGTGTCTTAACCTACAAACTATATAAAAACCTCAGAAATGTAGAGAAATTGAACACATTTCATCCTATTGGTTTCACCAGAACTAATACTTACTTGCGGGACGGAAAATCTATGACAGCCCCAGTCGTCACTAATGGTTTTGTTGAACAGAAAACCTTGGTTTTAATGTTAGATAGAAAAAATAATTGGAGAAAAGTAGAAGTGAAAATCAATGAAACATATTTGCAAGGGTGGGTTCCCGAATCTGCAATTATTCGATTGAAAAAATATGATTGAGTTTTTAAAAAGAATTCTTATATAAAATGACCTTTGACGTAGCACATCAGTAATTAAGTTATATTCGAAGAAGAAATGAAAGTAGAGTTGCTAGAAAAGATAATACCTTCAAAAGTTTGCGCTATAAGGTACTAAAAGTCGAATCTTAAATGGATGACGGTTTACATATCACAGCTTATCGGAAACTATTTGAGTAAAAGGGGAAAAAGATAGGCTTTGATCATAATCCTCTTTCTCTTTCTATCTGTAAAAATGTATCTTTACAAATGGGAGTAATTCACATCGGTTTTTATGTTGAAGACAGTGATAGAAAAATAGAATATAAAATTGCTTATGCTATAATTATTTATGTGAAGTAGTGAATATTCAGTAAGAGGTATGTTACGCAAACGGGCCATTTAGTTTAATAAAAGGGGTGGATAATAAAATGGGAATTATAATTTGTGAAATGAAAAAAGAAGATATTAAGCAGGTTCAAGATGTTGCAACAAAAAGCTGGAATTCAACTTATGATGGAATAATACCACTCAAAATACAAGAAAACTTTTTAAAGGTTGCCTACAGTGATGAAATGATGCAAAAACGATTTAAAAGTTCGTTTATTTTTGTAGCAGAAGTAGGAAATGAAGTAGTTGGTTTTGCCAATTTCACACCAGTAAACAATGAAGGTCAGTCTGAATTAAGTGCAATTTATTTATATTCCAACTGTCAGGGCAAGGGGATTGGTACTGCATTATTGCAAAAGGGAATCCAGAAATTAGAAAATGTAAAGGAAATTTATATTGACGTTGAAAAAGAAAATAGTGTAGGAAAAACTTTTTACGAAGCAAAAGGATTTAAGACAATTAAGGAATATGATGATAACTTTGACGGACATATTCTTAAATCAGTTCAAATGTGTTTAACAGTTTGATTTTACCGTAAACGGGCGCGATTGCTTTATAAGCGATTGCGTCTATATCGAAATCGAATTCAGAACAAAGAGGTGAATGAAACGTTTATTATAAAAAGTTATATATCAAATTATCTTCCCCATTTAGGATACATTACATCGAAAAAAGAAAGATTCTTATCTATACACGATCCTTTAGCTAAACAAGCTGCCCAAATGATTTTAGAGGATAGTGAAGGGGATTATTTAGAGGGTTGTATTACTGCAACTTATAATTCTGAAGTAATATTTACCCAAGATTTCGAAACGACAGATTTATTATTTACGTGGCAAACAATTATTACTCCTTTATTGAATAACGAAATGGATGATAATATTAATATTGTATTTCTAGATTCTTTGATTAATGTCGACGTTTCAGAAAAAGACAGTTTGTTTTATCTAAGATTAGAAGACCCATCTGGTATATTGAATTATAATTTAAGCAAAGTAGTTAATATTCCTAAAGAGGATTACTTAAAGGGAATGACTAAGGAGTTTTTATCTTTTGCAAGTTTCTGTATTAATAACGAATTAAAGTTCTGTGAAGAAAGCTCTTATCGTTCGTTCGTTTTAGATTATCAAACATTAAAAACTAAAACTGAACTCAAATAGTTCGAAATGGTCAAATTTGTATACAGCATACAAAGCAGGTTCATATTGTGGGAAAATATTGGGGATGAAGAACGCAGAGATAGTTAAGGTCTTCAGTTCAGTAATAGGGCGCGATTGTTGAATATCGGTAAGGACAGCAAATGCTGTTCTTTTTTTCTTTTTCTTAAGCAAAACGAGATGAAACAAGAATTAAGCAAATACATACCATTGATTAACGAACACGTATTCGGGTATACTAAAACCAAGGAGGGGAGCAAACGTGCGTAAAACATTGGAGAGAGCGGTAAAGTACGGAGAGTTACTGGACATGGTTTACATAGCAGGAGACGGCAAGATCAGCAGGCGGCGTGTAGAGGTGCTGCAAGTAGGGGAGTCGTCGTTTCGTACGTATTGTCATCTGCGCCGATCCCGGCGGACATTTGCGATCGACAATGTGCTCGCCCTAGTTCCAGTCATCATACTAGAAAGGGCTGTGATCTAATGCATGACAACGTGAGAGACCGCGGCAAAATCAAATGGACGGCGATGATGCTGCCGGAAGTCCAGAAGATTACATACAGGATTTTGGTGGCGTCGGCGTATCAGACAGGCAGTATATCGTGGTCAAGTCAGGGCAGCGCATTAAGCTAGCCGACATTTTAATGATGATACCTATACGATAATCAAAAGCACCTGTCCACAATGGATTGGGTGCTTATTTGTCTGCCGAGTTTTTTATCAATCACATTTTGCTAATGACATTTAATTGAGAAATGTATACTATTGATGAAATTCATATTATTGGGGTATTAAAAGGAGGATGCAATGATTAATTATTTTGAACGAAAACTGAGATTTACAGATTTAGAAGTTTGGGATATTCAATTCGGTGAAGATATTTATCGAATGTTTATCTCAGATGAAAGACGTTCCACTGAAATAACTGATTTAAACTTACCAAGCAACAGCGTAGACGTAGATTTAAGAGAAAATTTAATAGTGGTTAGTGTGTATTCCTCTGTTCAAGTTAAAGATGAACACATTGAATCCATTGATCAGTTCATGAAACAGATAACTGACCATGTTGCCTTAGCCCACTGTGATGTTGTTCTAAGCTTTTATACAGATTCTATTGATGACATTTTTGAACAAGTTATAAAAGAAAAAACTTGCACAATGTATGAAGAAATTCCTTTAAATAAACTTTGTCACTTAAATCAAAACTAAATTTGGATAGGATAATTATTTTGAAAAAAATACTGATTAGCTTTTTGATAGTCACAATTCTTTCAACCAACATTCAATACTTAAACGTTCAAGCTGCGTCCACAGATTCTAAAGATGAAACAATAGAAATCCCTCAAGATGTATTGAATTCTGTACCCGAGGAAATAAAAAATATGATTGAAGGAAAACAGATTACCCAAGAACAATATGATTTATATTTAGAGTTGGTTGATAAAGAAAGTAATCCGGTCTTGCCTAATGCTAATGGAGAAATAACAACTTACGCATCTAACGTTAACCCGAAGAACTGTACATATGATTTAGGGAGCAACTATTGTTTTAGAATTGACCCAGCAAACAGTTCTACAAAAGAACCCTACCATGTACACATTTATAAAAAGCAAGTCCACTACTATTGCATGAGATTAGACAATCTAAAGGAGTGTGATAAGAGTAAAAATCAAATACACAAATTCGACGATCTACCTGATACTGTAAAAAAAGGTGTTATGGGTAATAAGAAAGTTCAAGAACGAGTGATAGCTTATAATCCAAACGCTCCAAAATGGGCTAGTAATATACCTTTAATAAAAACCTTAGCTATTTCAGTTATAGTAGTAGCACTGGTAGTTACCCCTATTCCAGGAGACGAATATATAGCTTGGGCATACTTGCTTAGAGCACTTTAAGTATTGAATGAGCAAGCAAAAAGTGAGAGTAATATATTCTGAAAGTTGCTTACTCTTTTGAACGGATACCTGCAGATCTGATCATCGCCGTCCAGCACTTAGATTAATAAACGCCTTATCCATTTATGGATAGGGCGTTTCAGACTGTAGACAAACTCTTAAGTTTTGGAGTTTGCCTGCAGTCTTTTTCTTTTACAATGGAAGCAACGTGAAAACTGTTGATTTCCGCTGCGATCGGACGCTTTCCGGGGGGCACGGCTTCAGCCGCTTTCTCCGCTTCGCTCCGTCCAGGGTCTTCAGCTCGTGCTGATCCCCCAGGAGTCGCCGCTCTCCTCTCCAATCAACAAGTGTCTCCTATAACTAGATGAGGTGATGGATATGATGACGAAGAATCAAGTCAATGAACGGCAACAGATGGAAATCTTGGCGATTGAGCAATTGGTTCCACAAGATCATTTGGTTCGCAAACTGGATGCAGCGATTGATTTTTCGTTCATCTATCCATTGGTTGAGAATTTGTACTCGGATGTGGGACGGCCAAGCGTCGACCCGGTTGTCTTAATCAAGATGACATTCATTCAATATACCTTCGGTATCCGTTCCATGCGGCAAACCATTAAAGAGATTGAGACCAATGTGGCATACCGGTGGTTCCTCGGATTTGGTTTCCATACAGAAGTGCCCCACTTCTCGACGTTCGGAAAGAATTACGTTCGTCGCTTCGCCGATACGGATCTGTTTGAACAGATATTCTATCAAGTGCTCAAGGAAGTCGCAGATCGCGGCTTGCTGAGTGCTGATCATGTTTTCATCGATTCAACCCATGTAAAAGCCAATGCAAATAAACGCAAGTTCGAGAAGAAGACGGTTCGGAAAGAGAGCCGTGCGTATGAACAGAAGCTCCAGGAGGAGCTCAACCTGGACCGCGAGAACCACGGGAAGAAGCCGTTTTCTCCCGAGAAATTTGAGAAAGAGGAGTACAAGGAGATTAAGGAATCCACAACTGATCCTGAGAGCGGCTATTATGTGAAGGATGAGCGAACGAAGCAGTTTGCGTACTCCTTCCATGCTGCCACTGATGAAAAGGGATTCGTACTCGCCAATATTGTCACACCCGGAAATGTTCACGACAGTCATATTCTGCAACCGCTTGTTGAAAAGGTGATTGAAAAGGTGAAACGACCGCTGGCCGTTGCCGCAGATGCTGCCTATAAGACGCCCGCGATTGCAAACTTTCTTTTAGAGAATCAGATCTTACCCGTCTTGCCTTATAAGCGACCGATGACGAAAGAGGGCTTTTTTAAGAAGCATGAGTATGTTTATGACGAGCATTATGATTGTTATCTTTGTCCGGAAGGACAAGTTCTACCTTATCGAACGACCACGAAGGAAGGTTACCGTCAGTATGCCTCATCTCCTTCTATCTGCTCCAGCTGTCCGGTAATTGATCAATGCACAAACAGCAAGAATCAACAAAAGGTCATCCAGCGGCACATCTGGCAAGATTATCTGGACATGGCAGAAGAATTGAGACACCATACCGAAATCAAAGAAATTTATGAGCAGAGGAAAGAGACGGTTGAACGTGTCTTTGCGGATGCGAAAGAGAAGCATGGAATGCGATGGACAGTCCTGAGGGGCCTTAAAAAATTGTCCATGCAGGCGATGCTTTCTTTTGCTGCCCAAAATCTGAAGAAACTTGCCAGCTGGGCATGGAATCCACTTGGTAACAAAGGTGCCCATACATATTCAGTGTCCTAAGGGATACCGAGTTGATCGGAGTGCAGGGCGGCGACTCCTGGGGGATCAGCGCAGCGCGAAGACCCCACAGGAGCGAAGCTACGAGGAGGCTGAGGGCAAGCCCCCCGGAAAGCGTCCGCCCGGAACGGAGATCAACGTCTTTCGACCACTTGCATTTTTATCACTTCAAAACCAAAAGGGTTGGAAATCGATTTGATTTCCAACCCTTTTGTCAACAGTCTGAAACGCCTTATCCATTTATGGATAGGGCGTTTTCTGTGCGCCCAGTATTCGGCTTCAAATATTGAAACGAGGCCATCATCCACGACAACACGTAAGGCAACCTCGTCGACTCCATCGGACACCCTCAGATCATAGTCGTCCAGCAGCATGTAGTTCAGATTATTTTTTTGTAGACGTATTAGATATCGTCGATCGTCATCGTGGTCTGTTCGAAGAGATCAGTTATTATTTCCATGCCTATACGTCCTTTCAAAGTGACCACCGAGTGACCAACTAGTGACCAATATCGAAAGAAGTCGGTAAATGGTGACCGTCATTGACAATATAGTGACCGATAAACAGCGTCACTGCAAGGTTTGGACACCTGCTGGTTTAATGTGAAAGTCAGCTTTCACACCTTGACAGGGTAGAGGTCGCTGGTTCGAGCCCAGTAGGAATCATTGGGTGCCAAACCCACGGAAGTATCGTCGGAACAACGATACTTCTCCAAAACAGACCTATTAGGCCGGATGCCTAGGGTCTGTTTTTTTGCGTTGTATTAGTCTGCGCAGCAACTATCAAACGTTTGGAAATCAATTGCATACACCAAAAAGGTTAACTCATCCTTAAGACTTTCTGATGAATTAACCTTTTTATTATACAGTCTGAGCCTTAGTCGAAAATTTAACAATGAAAACGATTTCCGCTGCGAGCAATAAAATCATCGAAATGGAAGCAACACTCGCTATTATAAAGAAGAGTGCGCCAGTTACAATACCGAATGCGAATAGCAAAGCTGCAAAAATCTCCAGCGAGGCTATGTTAGAATGAAAGATGTCATCGCTTTGGTTATTCCGAACAGAGAGAATGAATTGATGGAGGATATAGAAAATCATGACATTGCCGATAGCTGCAAGGACAAGAACGGTTAATGCGGTCAGCGAGCCAAATGCTGTAGACATCTCAATCGTCTGAATGGAATGCCCCGAGCCGTTCAAAAGGGTGAAAACGACACTATGGATCATCATGAGTAAAATAATTAGCTGCATCTTTTTGTTGTTTTTAGAAAAATATCCGATTTTCTTTAACCCCAAGTAAATAAGGAGATAACCAACAATATTTGTACTATAAAAAAACACTCCTGTATCAAAGAAATGTAAATTGACTTTAGCAAATACGAATAGTACCCCCAATATGAACAGTTCCATACGTTTCCTCCCTTATTAACGCACTTTGTAGTTGTAATTTTACAATATATAGATAATTAAAACAATATATGTATGAAAACATATCCCTAACTAGGAGGATTTCTAATGAATGTTAATTTAACGCTCCCTTATTCTTATGATTTTGATAGGGCTCTTGAGCGACTTGCGGGAAACCCTGTACATTCGGTAAATCTTGAACAGCGTTGCGTTCATGTCCCTATGGACGAAGGAAATATAGTAACAGTGCAAGCTACAGGTACTCTTTACGAACCTTCCTTTATTATTAAAGGGGTGTATTCAGAAAAACAGCTTGACCATATCAAATGGGTTTTTCACTTCGAAGAATCACTTGATGGCATTGCGGTTCATTTTTCAAAAACAGATTTGGCACCGATTTTTAAAGAACATCTGGGAACGCCTTTAGTCCGCAGTTTTTCGCTTTACGGAGAATTGATGAAAAGCATTATCCATCAACAGTTAAATATGTCATTCGCAAATGTGCTTCTGATGAGATTTGTTGAAAAGTATGGATCCGAAATTGATGGTGTATGGGTTTATCCGGAGCCTGAACGGATTGCCACTGTTCCGGTTGAAGAACTAAGGGAACTGCAATTCAGTACTCGAAAAGCGGAATATGTAATCGGGCTTTCACAAGCAATTGCTTCAAATGTATTGGATTTGGAATCGCTTAGAGAGAAATCGGATGAAGAAGTGACAACAGAATTGACTGCCTATCGCGGTGTAGGACCTTGGACAGCTCAAGGGTTTCTGATGTTCGGTCTCGGTCGAGCTAATTTATTTCCAGTAGCGGATGTAGGACTCCAAAACGCACTTAAGAAACTTTGGCAGTTAGATCGTAAGCCTACCCAAGATGAGATGCGTGCACGGTTCCAGGATTGGTCTCCTTATTTAAGCTATGCCGCATTGTATTTGTGGAGAAGTATTGAAGTCTCACCTATGAAATAAAATTCGAATTTCAGCACATGATAACAGAGCACTATCCAGCAAAAGTCCAATATAAAAAAACACAATGTGTAATTTCCACATACAAAAACAGCTTCTCTATTTAGTTAAGCAAAAAGAGAAGCTGTTCTATGTATCGAAGTCTAAGCAAAAAGAAAAACCGAATAATTCATTTTTCAAAATTAGTTAACGACCTCTTGGGAAAGTTCTTCGTCTTTGAAATACAGGAAGTGTTCATCATCTAATTCATTCATCCGTTCTTTGTTAAGTCCCGCTGCTAAATCGCCTTCGAAAATGGTCTCCCACCAAGTTTCAGTTGTTGTCATCATAAGTTCCTCCCTTTACGATCTGGTTGGTTGCTTTCATGTAACAATCTTTACCCTAACTCACTCAGACATGAAACGTTCTTTTTGAAAAAGACTCCGATAGTCCCGAGAATTATTCGATTTGTTCAGCTGCCTGATGATCTTAGTATATGAATCGACAGCACTCCCTAACCTGCGTAATTTGTCGGAATTCGAAAAGAGGAAAACAGTACCTTTAGAGTCATTGACTTTCGATAATTACTTTGGTAGTGGAAGTTCAGATTTTTGCGTATCGACTAAAGGGCCGTTAAGATAGAGGAAACCGTTTCGTTGAAGGAGGAACTCCCATGAACTTTACACCTGCTGATGTAGAAAAGATGATTGAGCGGCAGCATGACTTTTATTTTTCTGGCGCAACACGACCTGTTGAATTCAGAAAGGAAATGTTGAACCGCTTGAAAGAAGCGATTCAAACTCATGAAGAGGAAATAGAAGCCGCTCTTTATAAAGATTTACGTAAAAATGCTTTTGAAGCGTATGTAACTGAAATTGGTTTCGTCCTTTCCAGTATTGGTCATGTATTAAAACATCTAGATGAATGGATGGAGCCCGAAACTGCCAAAACACCTCTTTACTTACAACCTGGAAAAAGTTTTGTACTTCAAGAACCGTACGGATCAGTGCTGGTCATAGGACCCTTTAACTATCCGTTTCAACTTGTGATGGAACCCATTGTCGGTGCAATCGCAGGAGGGAACTGTGTCGTAGTGAAACCTGCGGAAACAGCTCCACATACAGCTGCTATTATCAGAAAGATTTTAGAAGAGCAATTTCCTTCCGATTATATTCGCGTAGTAGAAGGAGCAAAAGAAGAGACTTCAGCCTTAATACACGCTTCTTTTGATAAAATCTTCTTCACTGGAAGTGTAGCTGTTGGGAAAATAGTGATGAAGGCAGCGTCAGAACGGCTGACACCAATTACACTTGAACTTGGCGGTAAAAGTCCAGCTATCGTAGATCAGACTGCTGATTTAAAAATTGCAGCTGAACGTATTGTATGGGGGAAGTTTTCAAATGCAGGGCAAACTTGTGTCGCTCCCGACTATGTAATGGCTCACGCTTCAGTTAAAGAGCAGCTGATCAAAGAGATGAAGAAAGCTATTCGACGGTTTTATGGTGAGGATGCATCTGCCAGCAGCGATTATGGCCGTATTGTAAATGAAAAACAATACGATCGGCTGAAAGCTATTTTGAACAAAGAGCAATCCTTCATCAAATTTGGCGGAAGCACGAACAAAGCAGATCTATATATTGAACCCACAGTATTAGAAGGAGTCCGATTCGACAGCCCGTCAATGGAAGATGAATTGTTCGGACCAATTCTACCGGTTCTCGAATATCAAAACTTAGGTGCCGTTCTCCATCAAATCCGAAAATTACCTAAACCGCTCGCGGGCTATATGTTCACTGAAAATGAAGAAGCTGCGGCTTACTTTACAGAACAACTGCCGTTCGGCGGCGGATGCATAAATGATACGATTTCACATGTCGGAAACATTTACTTGCCATTTGGCGGCATAGGTTCTTCTGGACAAGGGAATTATCACGGAAAAGCAAGTTTTGATGCATTTACACATAAGAAAGCTATGATGAACCGCAGTACGGCAATTCCAATGCGGGCTGCTTTTCCTCCGTATGGCAACAAACTGAAATACATTAAACCGCTGATTCGTTAAGAACAGCGGTTTTTATTTGGATTTATGAATTCAGCAATGACGTAGCGGGTAAAAAAACGTATAATAAACGTATTGCCTGAAAAAAGAGCAGAAAGCCGAACGATGGTTCCACACTTCTGCGAGGTACGGCTGAACGGAGGAGTACAATGAATACAAAACAATTGTTGGCGATTTTGCCAGTTAAACAACTAGTGGGTCAATTGCCCGAAGAAATAACAGATTTAACCGCGGATTCCAGAGCAATCAGTGCAGGGGGCATGTTTGTCTGCATTGAAGGGTTTACTGTGGATGGACATAATTATGTGAAACAAGCAGAAGAAGCTGGGGCACGAGTCATTGTCGCTTCAAAACCCATCAAAGTGGATTCAGAAAGAATAGCAGTCATTTACGTCGACAATACGTCTAGAGCAATCAGTTTACTCGCATCAGTTTGGTGTGAGTATCCTTCTAAAAAGATGACGATGATTGGTGTGACTGGCACAAATGGAAAGACAAGTGTCAGTAACATTATCCACGGAATTTTAATGGGCGCGGGTGAACGCTCAGCAGTTTCAGGAACAATTGGTTTTAATTTGGACGGTGTTCTATACGAAACTGAGAATACAACAGCGGATGTCTTGACGACTCAAAAAATGATCAGACAAGCTGTTGAAGAAGGCTGCGACACAATGACGATGGAAGTTTCTTCTCACGGACTCGTTGAAGGCAGACTCGCGGGTACAGAGTTTGACATCGCGATTTTCATGAACTTGACCCATGATCACTTGGATTTCCATGGAACTATGGAAAGCTACGGCAATGCAAAAGGTCTGCTTTTTGCTCAGCTAGGACAAGACTTAGAAAAACGAAAAGTAGCTGTATTAAATGCGGATGATCCTTGGCATAGTAAAATGAAAGAAATGACTTCATATCCTGCGTTTACTTTCGGTATTCATTCCGATGCAATGTTCAGAGCAACTGACATCGATCTCAGAACAGATGGGACAACATTTACACTGGATACTCCAGAAGGAAACTATACAGTGGAGATGAGGATGATTGGCGAGTTTAGTGTTTCGAATGCACTCGCTGCAATCACAGCTCTCTATGCAAAAGGGTTAGCCATTCCTGATATTATAGAGCCGCTCCGCTATCTGGCACCGATTAAAGGCCGGATGGAGCGCGTCGAAACGGATTTACCTTTAACGATCTATGTGGACTATGCCCATTCTGCGGATGCAATTGAAAAAGCGATTGCAGCTGTATTACCATATAAACCAGCTCAATCTAAACTGATTTTCATCATTGGCACTGGTGGAAACCGGGATCGGAAAAAACGTCCAGTGATGGCGGAAAAAGCATCTGCCGCCGATTACGTCATATTGACTACGGATGATCCAAGGGACGAGCCATACGATTCGATTACATCCGAATTGGCATCAGGGATGACTCATGATCAGTTCGCTTGTATCGGAGATCGTGAAGCGGCTGTTCGTCATGCAATTGAAGTTGCGGATGCAGGAGATATCATCATATTCGCAGGTAAAGGCCACGAGGATTTTCAAATTATCGGCTCTACAAAATATCCGCATTCTGATGCGTCCATAGCATTGGAAGAAGCGGAGAAGAAATTTGGTAAAGGCTTGATCGGCAAATAATTGTCGAGCTCGTATACGAAGGAGAATAACTAAATGAATAAACAAATGGAACAAGATATCGCTTCGCGAAGAACCTTCGCCATTATCTCTCACCCGGATGCCGGGAAAACGACTATGACTGAAAAGCTGCTATACTTTGGCGGAGCTATTCGCGATGCGGGTACAGTGAAGGGTAAAAAAACAGGGAAGTATGCAACTTCTGACTGGATGGAAATTGAAAAGCAACGGGGAATCTCGGTGACTTCTTCAGTTTTACAGTTCGATTATGATGGAAAACGCGTAAACATTTTGGATACTCCCGGACACGAAGATTTCAGTGAAGATACGTATCGAACACTCATGGCAGTCGATGCTGCTGTTATGATGGTCGATTCAGCAAAAGGTATTGAACCTCAGACCATCAAGCTCTTCAAGGTTTGTCGTATGCGCGGCATTCCAATTTTCACGTTCATTAACAAAATGGACCGTCAAGGTAAAGAACCTTTAGAACTTATGGAAGAACTTGAAGAAGTTCTTGGAATCCAATCGTACGCTATGAACTGGCCAATCGGTATGGGAAAAGAGTTCATGGGAATTTACGATCGCTACAATCACCGTATTGAACAAGCACGTGTTGAAGGCGAAGAGAAGTTTTTAAAGCTTGACGAGGAAGGTCAGCTTGCGAATCCGCATCCAATGATGGAAACTTCTTATTATAAGCAAGCAGTTGAAGATGCGCTTCTTCTTGAAGAAGCAGGGAATGAATTCGATACCGACCGAATTGCACGGGGCGAACTGACCCCAGTATTCTTTGGCAGTGCATTGACTAACTTTGGAGTGCAAACTTTTTTAGAAACATTTTTGAAATTTGCACCTTCACCACAACCGCGCCTAACAGCGAATGAACAATACGTAGATCCAATGAATGAAGAGTTTTCAGGATTCATCTTTAAAATACAAGCAAATATGAATCCGGCTCACCGGGATCGTATCGCATTTGTACGGATTGTATCTGGAGCTTTTGAGCGGGGAATGACAGTAAATATTCCGCGGATCAGCAAGACAGTAAAACTTTCACAAACGACACAATTTTTAGCAGATGACCGTGAAACAGTCAATGATGCGGTAGCTGGCGATATTATTGGACTTTACGATACAGGAAACTATCAAATTGGAGATACCGTGGTCGGTGGCAAGTCATCTTATCAATTTGAATCGCTGCCACAATTTAACCCAGAATTATTTGTACGAGTTACTGCAAAAAATGTAATGAAATCGAAACACTTCCATAAAGGAATCCTTCAACTCGTTCAAGAAGGAGCTATCCAGTTCTACAAAACTTTGCATACTGAAGAAGTAATACTGGGAGCTGTAGGACAGCTGCAGTTCGAAGTATTCGAGCATCGAATGAAAAATGAATACAATGTGGAAGTTTCAATGGAGCACATCGGCTCTAAAGTAGCCCGTTGGATTGAAAACGAAGCGGATGTAAAAGAATCTATGACGGGACCGCGTTCAATGCTTGTTAAAGATCGTTTTGATAACTTAGTCTTCTTATTTGAGAATGACTTTGCTATGCGTTGGTTTAGTGACAAGTTCCCAGACATTCGTTTGTACAGCCTTCTATAAATAATATCATTTGATAACCCGTTACATTTTTGTGTACGGGTTTTTATTTAAATTCAAATTTTCAAACGTTCTGTTTGAACTCAAGCGTCGCATTGCATATGATGAAAGTACTGTATTTTACAAAGGGGACGCGCACATGAAAATTAGTGATTTTTCTATTAAACGCCCGGTATTCACGATTGTCACGATGTTCTTAATCATCATTTTAGGAGCTGTGTCATTTTTCAGGATACCTGTCACACTTATTCCAGATCTAAATCCACCCGTCGCAGTAGTCGTTGCAAATTATGGAGGTGCCTCACCTACTGAAGTGAGCGAGAAACTCACAAAACCTTTAGAAGAGAGCCTTTCCACATCACCTGGACTTAAATCTTTACAATCGACATCTCAAGAAGGAGCTACATTGGTCTTCATGATGTTTGACTGGTCAGCTGATATTGATGATGTTCAACTGGACATCCTTCAACGGATTGACCAAGTTCCTGTTCCTGAAGGAGCAGATAAGCCACGATTCATGAAATTTGACCCATCCCAATTCCCGGTTATTCAGCTTGCTCTTAAAACAGGTTCAAAAGATGTTGATATCCGTAAAATTGCTGAGGACCTAGAAAAGCAATTACGTCAAACTGAAGGCGTAGCCAGTGTAAGTGTTTCCGGTAAATTAGTGGAAGAAATTCAAGTAATCCTGGATGAAAAGAAATTGCAGGCGAACGGACTGACCCAGGCTGAAGTCTTACAAGCCATTCAAGCTTCTAACGTTACCATGCCAGGGGAGCCCGTAAGTGAAGCTGGCGGAAAAGAGCTTACGACACGAATTATTAGTACACTCAACAATGCAGATGATGTGAAAAACGTCATTATCGGACCGAATCCAAAAACGGGGAAGCGGCTGTATGTTAAGGATGTTGCAGCAGTAAATCTCGCTGAACAAGATACGAATACTATTACTCGCGCAAATGACAAACAAGCAGTATTGCTTTCCGTCTTACAAGAGTCCGGAGCAAATACCGCTGAAGTTTCGAAGTCTTTCAAACAATCATTAGATCGCTTGTTAGATGAAAAACAATATAAAGATGTCGATGCAGACATTTTGTTTGACCAAGGGGATTACGTCAAATTGGCGATTAACAACATTGGCCAATCACTTATCCTAGGTGGCATATTTGCCATGATTGTCTTATTCTTCTTCTTGAGAGGAATCCGAAGTCCTATTATTATCGGGGTTGCGATTCCATATTCAGTCATCGTGACATTTGTGCTCATGTTTTTTGCGGACTTCTCATTGAACATCATGACGTTAGGTGCATTAGCACTCGGAATAGGAATGCTCGTCGATAATGCCATCGTCGTCATCGAAAATATTGAACGGCATCTTGCGATGGGGAAAGAACGAAAAGTTGCAGCTAGTGAAGGTTCAAAAGAAATTGCAGGAGCTATCATCGCATCGACACTGACAACACTTGCAGTATTCGTTCCTGTTATTTTCATAAGCGGACTAATTGGTCAAATCTTTACCCAGTTCGCGTTAACGATTTCGTTTAGTCTGTTTGCTTCTTTAGTTGTTGCACTCACAGTTGTGCCGATGATGGCAAGCCGGATGTTGCGTAAACCGCGCCGTAATGTGGAAGCGCGCAGACGTCGTTCGAAGACATTGAATACGTTTGAGAAATCTATTAAGTGGTCGCTTGCCCATAGATTCATTATCTTAACGATCACTACAGTTTTACTTGTTGCTAGTGGTCTTGGACTATTTAAAGTCGGTACTGAGTTTTTACCATCGACCGATGAAGGGTTTTTCAGTATTACTGTAGACACACCGAATGGCTCTTCACTAGACACGACAAACAACGCTGTTAAAAAAGTGGAAGACATCTTAAAGAAGCAAAAAGATGTCGATGTCTATGTGAGTCTAGTGGGTGGTACACAACAATCTATGGCTCAAGGCGGTTCGCAAGCAGACACTGCTGAAATGTACGTGAAACTGAAGGCGCTGGATGATCGCGACCGTTCAGTCTTCGAATTCATGGATGATGTGAAACCTAAAGTTGAAAAAGCGATTGGAGATACAGCGGAAGTGAGCTTCAATGTTCAAGCAGCTGCAGGATCCAGTCCAAATACATTGTCGTTTGCATTAGAAGATACAGACGAGTCACGGTTAAACAAAGCTACTGAAAAAGTAGACAAAGCACTTCGTGAGCTTGACGGTGTAACTGAAGTATCCAACAATCTTATGGACACTGTTGAGGAAGTCCAAGTAACCGTAGATCGTAAACTTGCAGCAGACTTTGGATTTGCACCTGTCCAAGTTGCACAGACGATTACCGATATTACTCGCGGTTCGTTTGCAACTCAAATCGTCGATGAAGACGATCAGGTGTTAACCGTCAATATCCAATATGATAAAAAGTTTTATAAAGATACCGATGCATTACGTAAAATTAAGCTGCGTTCCCAAACAGGTCAATATATTAAACTTGGCCAATTGGCAACAATCGACATTGCAGAAGGGCCCGTTGCAATTCAACGTGTAGACCAAGCGCACTCCGTTTCATATGATGTTAAATATGAAAACTCTCGTTCGCTTGGAGAAATGACTGCTGCAGTGAATGACACAATTGATGAACTTAAATTGCCTGATGATGTGAAAATGTCATATAGCGGAGACCGTGAACTCTTCGAAAGTGCAGCAAATGATATGTTACTCGCGCTTATACTCGCAGTAGTGCTTGTATACATCGTCATGGCAGCACAGTTTGAATCCTTTAAGTATCCGTTCGTCATCATGTTCTCAGTGCCGCTTATGATCATTGGTGTCGCAATCGGATTAGTCGTAACTAATACGCCGATTAGTGTAACCTCTATCATTGGTATCCTTGTATTAGTAGGAATTGTAGTGAACAACGGAATTGTGTTGGTTGACTATATCAACCAGCAAAAAGCTGCAGGGATGAGATCGTACGAAGCGATTGTAGTTTCTGTCAGAAATCGTGTGCGTCCGATATTGATGACTGCTCTTACAACTATCCTAGGTTTGCTGCCTCTTGCTCTTGGTATCGGAGAAGGAACGGAAATCAACCAACCGATGGGGATAGCCGTAATCGGAGGATTGATCAGTTCTACGCTCTTGACGCTCTTCATCGTTCCGATTATTTATAGTTTGTTCGATAAAGAAACGAGAAGACGTGCTCGTCCTAAAACAAACACGGAGAGTACCGACAACGCATAATACTACAAGCAGAGGAGTATCTATCCTCTGCTTTTTTTGACTCTAATTATACTGGACAAACTTTCATACTATGGGCACGTTGTTCATATACTTAAAGTAACTGCAAAGGAATGTGACAGTCGATTAAATCCACAGCTGCTCTCCTATACGATTCTCCTTAAGGGACTATAAATATGTCGAAAGTAAAACAAGCCGCTGAAATAATTTCGAGTATTATAGAGGTTCTGTTTACAGATCAATGTTCCCTTAGTATAATGAAGAGAGAAAAGTACCCAACAACTGAATGTCTTTGACGTTTGTCAAAGGGGAGTAGCTATAGGGAAACCTATTTCATAGTCGTCAATACATGGTGATACAGCGCCATCGGTTATGATAGCTGGATTTTACACAAATTCCGACTTAGCGAGACCTTTGCCTATTATTAGGTGAGGGTTTTTTTGATGGGAAAAATAAGGAGGAATTTCTAGTGGAAACGATTTTTTTAGAATACGCGTGGGTGCTCCTTGTACTTATCGTGTTGGAAGGGCTGCTTGCTGCCGATAACGCTGTGGTAATGGCGGTGATGGTAAAACACCTTCCGAAGCTGCAGCAGAAAAAGGCGTTGTTTTACGGACTGTTAGGAGCTTTTGTTTTCAGGTTCGGGGCATTGTTCCTGATTACGTTCTTAGTTAATATTTGGCAAATCCAAGCGCTCGGCGCAATTTACTTATTGTACATTTCAATAAAGAATATCTACGACCAAAAACATCACAAAGCAGATGATCCGACGAAAAAGAAAAGGAAGAAATCGGGATTCTGGATGACAGTACTAAAAGTGGAATTGGCAGATATCGCATTCGCCTTGGATTCAATGCTTGCGGCGGTTGCACTTGCTGTGACACTGCCGGAACTTGGAAATTTCCACATTGGCGGCATTAACGGCGGACAATTCATAGTCATGCTCTTAGGTGGTATCGTCGGTTTGGTATTGATTCGATTTGCAGCTCGTCAGTTTGTTACGCTTCTTGAGAAATATCCTGCTCTTGAAACTGCAGCGTTCCTGATTGTCGGCTGGGTAGGCGTGAAATTGACAGTGATGACGTTATCGCATCCGAATGTCCAGATTCTCGACACGGAATTCCCTCACTCCTTCATATGGAAATTGACATTCTGGGGAGTCCTTGCAGCAATTGCCATCGGTGGATGGCTCACAGCTGTATCGGGGAAGCGCAAAATCAGTAATAATTAAAAACAAAGCTGCCTGAAGCGATGATATATTATCGCATCAGGCAGTTTTTCTTTATTTTTATGAATGGATTGAACAAACAAGTATCAGACCATGCTAAGGAACATACACATTTTCTCTGACACGACAAATTCGAATATGGTATGATTATGTCCTCCTGAAGGAAAGGATCGGATGAAAATGAAACTGAATCGAGAAAGTTTACACAGGTTTACACCTGCTCAATTAATTGTGTTCTATTACTTTTTAGCTATCGCTTTTTCATTTCTTTTAATGAATCTGCCTGGCGTTTATAAACCTGGCGTGAAAGTTTCGTTCATCGACAGCTTATTCACAGCGGTTAGTGCAGTCAGTGTCACAGGACTCACTCCAATTAGTATCGCAGGAACTTACACAGTCTTTGGACTATGCATGCTCATGCTCGTTCTGCAGCTAGGCGGCATCGGAATTATGTCGATTGGTACATTCTTTTGGCTATTAGTCAAAAAACGGATTGGCTTGCGTGAACGGCAATTAATCATGGTCGATCACAATCAGTACACGCTGGCGGGTGTCGTTCAACTTATTAAACAAATTGTCCGTATCATTTTGATGATAGAAATTATCGGGGGAATCACGTTAACTTTATATATCATGCCGCTTTACGATAAGTTTTCCGAAGCGTTATTAAATGGAATGTTCCTTTCTGTATCCGCAACGACAAATGCGGGTTTTGACATTACAGATGCATCTTTATTGCCTTATTTCAATGATTACTTTGTTCAAACCATCATTATGATGCTCATTATATTAGGGGCAATTGGATTCCCGGTTCTTGTAGAAGTAAAGAGTTTCTTCTCGAAAAAGGTTCCGCATTTTAGATTCTCTCTATTTACTAAAATAACAACAGCTACTTTCGGCATTCTGCTTGCTGGTGGTGCAGTAATGATCTTTGTCTTGGAGTCTTTTCATTCTTTCAAAGGGATGTCGTGGCACGAAAAGATTTTTTCGTCCTTGTTCCATTCAGTATCAGCAAGATCAGCAGGGTTAACAACGTATGATATTACGAATTTTAGTGATGCTACCGATATTTTAATAAGCTCTCTTATGTTTATAGGAGCTTCTCCAAGTTCAGTGGGAGGCGGGATTCGAACGACAACATTCGCAATCGCAATCTTGTTTCTTATCAACTTTGCGAAAGGTAAAGATGTTATTCACATTTTTAAAAGGAGAATTAAACTTGTCGACATTTTTCGCTCTTATGCCGTCATCTTGCTAGCATGCTTCATGGTCATTGTTGCATTATTAATCTTGTTGATCACAGAGCCGGGAGTTCCAGTAGTTTCGTTGTTATTTGAGATTACTTCTGCTTTTGGAACTTGTGGAATGTCGCTCGGAATCACTTCGGATTTATCCATACCAGGAAAATTGATTATTATGGCGCTGATGTTTATTGGTCGGGTAGGATTAATATCGTTCTTATTTACGTTAGGCGGTAAAGTAAATAAAACTTCCTTCAGATATCCTAAAGAACGCGTAATAATCGGTTAAAATAAGTTGTATAGTATTTTCATTAAAAGTAAACAGGCTCAATGTAGGATTCACAGTTTCTTTATTTGGAAGAATATTTAATCAATATGAGTCATAATACCTATATGAGGAATGTGTGAAATGTGGAATAATTTGAGTAACGAAATGATATACGGAAATAAATAGGTTATAATTTTAAATTTTAAATCATAACTTATCTGTACGACCACAGGAGGTTTAAGGATGATTGATCAATTAGATAATGTGAACGAAAGCATGTCTCTTTTTGTTGAGGACAATCGCAACCCTTGTATTTTGGTTAGTATGGATGGTGTGATTACGCATACTAACTCTTTGTTTGAAAACAAATTCACGTTGAAGAGAAATGATAACTTCTTGTCTCTTCTCACAAGACATGGATTACGACGATGGAATGACTTTAAAACTGATTCTACTGAAACAAAAGTGGGTTTGTTTGAAAACTTAGTGATGTTGTCAAAAGGAAATGTTGAATGCTTATGCAAAGCTCACGTTTTTTACTCCAGCAGCAGAAATGCCGCTACGATCACTTTTGTCTTACCGGCGGTTTGTGATGAACTTCCTGATTCTGCATATGTAGGCTGTTTTACTAATGCAAATAGGACTATTTTGATGGTGGACAATGAAGGTGTTATTGTCGATGTCAATAATCGGGTAAAGGACATATTCAATTTAACTAGAAGCGCAGTAATCGGAAAACGAATCCAGACAATTTATAGGAAATTCAATACGCAAAAATCAGATGGCGAATCCAAATATGCAGAGTATATCAAAGCATTAAAAACGTATGGAGAAGTTTTGTTTACGGAGCGATTCGAAAATAATCCGAATGATATACAGTTTTTAGAAATACATGCTGTATACAATAACGACAGTGACATGTATATCGTTGAGTTGCAAGACCGTACAGAAATCGAGATGCTCCGCAGACAGCTGGATCATTCAGGTTCTTTGTCCACAGTTGGTCAAATGGCGGCGAGCATTGCTCATGAAATTCGTAATCCCATGACCACGTTAAAAGGATTTGTACAACTTATGGAAGTTACGGCGACAGGAGACACTGCTAAATATTTACAAGTAGTAGATGATGAGCTTCAAAGGATGGAGTCCATTCTAAAAGAAATGTTAATGTTGTCTAAACCTTCCGAAGAAAAAAATTCAGAGTTTTCATTGGGTGTACTCATTACAAAAGTATTGGAAATTATGAAGCCTAAAGCAATGTTTGAATCGATTCACATAGATTGGCATGACGCTTCGTTTTGCAATTCCATGATCTATTCCAATGCGGACAAGCTTAAGCAAGTGTTGCTGAATATTTTTAAAAATGCTTTTGAAGCGATGGAACCCGGAGGGGTGTTGACTTTAAAGCTTAAGAAAGCGGAAAATGATTCGTTTCAGCTCACTGTGTCGGATACAGGTAAGGGGATGTCCACTGTCCAAATTCAAAGCATATTTATGCCTTTCTTCACTTCGAAACCTGAGGGGACTGGTTTAGGATTGCCTTTTGTTTTAAAGACAATGGAAGACCTTGGAGGCGCTATAGCAGTAACTAGTAAGCCGGATGAAGGAACAACATTCACTCTTGCGTTCCCACAAAATTGTCTGGAGCAAAAGACAAGCTTTCAACACAATTCAGCAAACTAATTTTAAAGACTTAGTTTTTTTTGACGGAATACTATTGTAACCGCTATACTATTTTTATAGTTCAAATTGGAAAACAGCAGGTGAATAAATTTATGAGTAATGCAAACGAACGCGCCCTCAAGTTATTTGTAGTGTTGTCGAGAGCAAACAAAGTATTACATGAAGAGACAAATCAACTTATCTCATCGAAGGGCTTGAATCCGACTGAGTTTGCGGTGCTAGAACTGCTGTATCATAAAGGTAAACAGCCAATCCAGAAGATTGGTGAAAAAATTCTAATGCGCAGTGGCTCTATGACATATGTTATTAACAAACTAGAGTCAAATGGTTATCTAGAACGTGAAGTCAATTCAATCGACAAGAGAGTCACATATGTGGAGATTACTGAACAAGGTGAACAACTCATGAGCAGTTTATTTCCAGATCATGCCGTCAAAATCACTGAATTGCTTTCAGTTTTAAGTCCAGAAGAACAAGACCAAGCAACAGCGCTGATGCAGAAATTAGGCTTATCGATTCGTGATTTATCATAAAAAAGCTGAACGGCAATTGCCGTTCAGCTTTTTTGATATTATTTAGCTTGAATTGTTTCAGCCATACGCAAGAAATCATCATAATACTTTTCATCAGTATTATCATACATCATAACGCGGACTAGCAAATCATCGCGCTGGAAGATCATAGCTGTAATCGGACCTTCGGCAGCGGCAACACGGTATGCTTTCAATTTTTCGAAATCATCATTCTGAGGAAGCAGCTTTTCATCTGTCAGTTCAACAGGGGATGCCTCAGAACTAGAAGCAGCAAGCGTTTCATTCCAGTTCTCCAGTGATTTATCGTAATCTGATTCGGAAGCTTTTGTTGTTTCAACTTTCATGAAGTATTCTGAGTCAGCTTCCGCGTAGAGTACGTCACGGCCGGGTTCTTCACTTGTCAGCTTATACTCAGGGAGCACTTGCATTTTGAAGTCTTGTTCATCACTGTCTGTGTCTTCAGCGCCTTCTAATGCCGTAGAACCGTCCTCAGCATCTCCAGATTGACTGTCATCTGCCCCAGCTTCTGTGTCATCTGTATTCTCCGAAGTGGCATCATCGCTGTCCGTATCATCCGTTGTAGTATCTTCAGCGTTTTCAGTTGAAGAATCATGGGATTCAGTACCCTCAGTTACAGTACCATCAGTACCTTCAGTTTGATTGGCACCATCAACCGTTGTGTTTTCGTTGTCTTGATCACTTGTATCTGTACCACAAGCAGCTAATAGCAGTGAGGCAGATAATGCTGTATAAAGCAATTTTTTGTTTTTCATACCTAAATCTCCTCCTTATTCAATTTGACGCAGCTGTCAGGTAAAAGTTTCAAGCTTCTTTCTTATGGAGAATCGTATACCGTTTATGGTTAACAACGGTCTTTTCTTCAAGACCCAACTCTTCAAAGTTCTCCATATACGTTAAGTTTACAATTACCGAATTATCATTCACTTTTTCCACGATACCTTGCAGTCCTTCTTTAAATTCAATGATTGAGCCAACCCCTGCAACTTCTATATCATCTATTTCTTCCATATGATTCAACTCCTTTCAAAACTAGTAGAAAAATGGCTGCTAGTACAAAACTAATACCAGTAAAATATCATGAATTAACAGTTTGCACAAATAATAATAGCTAAATAATTCTAGTGTCGCTATTTGTCGAAAAGTTTAGATATCTTCGAGCCGGTTACCATGTTACTCTATAATTAGTTATGTTTTAATTTAAGGAGGGCTGTCCATGGAGTTGATTGAAAAAAGAATTGAGTTTATACGCAAGGAACTTCTAAAGACAGCAAATGAAAAAGGTCTGTCCTCCGACGATACGATTAGACTTAGTGTGGAATTGGATCATTTGTTAAATGTGCATTATTATAATGAATCCAAATCGAATGATAAATGGAGTACGAATATAGAAGTTTGCGGAATTAATACAAAAAGATTATGTTAAATATGTTTAGACCTTGGATAAGCGGGGATACTACTATTGAACACAGCAACATTCTCATTTCCCCCTTTTGAAGACAGTGCCTATCCCGGGCACTGTCTCTTTTTTGTTTTTGTGCAGGAAAATGTAGGTTTGTGAGGAATTATATCTTTATCAGCTAATTTTTAAAAGGGGAGTGTCAGCATGGAGAACGTTTCATTTATCGGTACTGGAGTGATGGGAGCCAGTATTGTTAAGCATTTACTTAAAGCGGGACATCCAGTAACCGTATATACACGTACTAAAGAAAAAGCGGAAGACTTACTGCAAGAAGGTGCACAGTGGGCTTCTTCTGTCGCAGAAGCTGTTACAGGAGCAGATTTAATCTTCAGTATGGTTGGTATGCCGGCAGATGTGGAGGAAATTTACTTTGGAGAGAATGGAATCCTTTCGGCAGGTACGCCGGGACAGATTGTGATCGATATGACTACTTCGAGTCCAGCCCTTGCCATTAAGATTGATAAAGAGGCAGCTGCAAAGGGGATGTTTTCACTCGATGCTCCGGTATCAGGCGGAGATGTGGGTGCGAAAAATGGTACGCTTTCGGTTATGTGCGGCGGCGAAGGGGACGTATTCAGTCGCGTTGAACCTGTCTTTGCATTATTTGGCGGTCAAGTGATTATACAAGGGCCAGCAGGAGCAGGTCAGCACACAAAAATGAGCAACCAATTGGCAATCGCAACAAATATGATCGGAGTTTGTGAAGCGCTCGTCTATGCAGAGAAAGCAGGCTTAAATCCTGAGCGCGTTCTAGAATCTATTACACCGGGAGCAGCTGGTTCTTGGTCCCTGTCAAATCTAGGACCGCGTATGCTGGCTGATAACTTTGAACCAGGTTTTTATACGAAGCATTTCATGAAGGATCTGAAGATTGCATTAGATGAAGCGAAGATGATGGATCTCAAGCTGCCGGGGCTGGAATTGGCAATTCATCTTTATGAAGACTTAATAGCAAAAGGATATGGCGATAAAGGAACACAAGTCTTGTTTAAACACTATAAATGAAAAAAGGATACGCTCAGGCGTATCCTTTTTTCACCGTTTACCATCTAAATAGGAAGACCTGAACACTTCCGTATTGGACACGCGTCTCTTTTTTGTGGGAAGAGGCTTCTTATTAGATGACGGAATTGACTTTTCTCCAACCTCTCCAGCGAATTTCGTCAAAATATCTCTTGCTGCTTTTAGGCTCATACGTTCCTGCGGATTCCTAAACTCTAAATCTTGGGCACCTAAATGCGGCAAATGGGTGAAGTCTTCTTTTTCAGGGAGAGTATGAAAGAGGAATTCCTCACATCGTACGAGGACGGTGGAATGCTGCTTACTGTGTTTTGGATTATCTACAAAGTGCAATCCGACTTTTTCTGCACCGCCAGTAGTAAGAAGTTTGGCGATTGCCTGCTTTTTCAGTTGATAAAGTGGTCGATTATCTGGAGCAGTTTTTGCGTGACGATTAACAGTATAGATTGCGACTGCTAGTTCTCGCAGTGAATTGGCTTCTGCCAATAGCTAGCCCTCCTTCCTAAATAGGAAACTTCAATTTGACAGTATTGTACTAGTAAATCCAATAGAAGTACACAAAAAAAGACACAATCTAGAAAAGATACTTAAACTCTGCACAAAAGGTATGGCTTTATGGAAGTAGATGAAAAGGAGTCTGATTTATGTTACAATTTTGAATGAGTATTCATTCACTTTATAAGGGGGACTAATAATGGATGAGAAAAAAGTGGTTATTGTTACAGGCGGCTCAAATGGAATGGGTAAATACATGGCAAAGAAATTTGCTAAGGACGGCTCTAATGTAATTATTACAGGAAGAGATTTGGAGAAACTGAATGCAGCGAAAGAAGAAATTGGTGAAAATGCATTTGTCTTTCAAATGGATGTGCGACAAATTGAAACAATTGAAGCACTGATCCATTATGCCGATGAAACATTCGGCCGCATTGATGGACTTGTCAACAATGCAGCGGGAAACTTTATCGTACAAGCAGAAGACTTATCGCCGAACGGCTGGAAATCAGTTATCGATATTGTATTGAATGGGACATTTTATTGCTCAAGTGCAGTGATGAATTATTGGAAAGAAAAAGGGCAAAAAGGATCGATTCTGAATATGCTTGCAACCTACGCGTGGGATGCTGGCCCGGGAGTTGTACACTCAGCTGCTGCAAAGGCAGGGGTTATGTCCTTGACAAGGACGCTAGCTGTAGAGTGGGGGAGAAAGTACGGTGTTCGGGTTAACGGAATCGCCCCTGGTCCGATTGAACGGACAGGCGGAGCCGAGAAGTTATTCCAGTCTGAGAAAGCTGCACAGCGGACGATTCAGTCTGTACCGTTAGGACGTGTAGGAAAGCCGGAAGAAATCGCAGAACTGGCTGCTTTCATTATGTCAGACAAGGCCTCCTACATGAATGGCGAAATCGTTACATTAGATGGCGGACAGTGGCTCAACCAATTTCCATTTTAACGGTTAATTTAATCAGTAAATGTCCATCCTACTTCATAAGACAGCTTGGCTAAAAAAGCGGTCGAATGAGGGAAGGTGAAAACATGTTAGATGTGCTATTCGATGTTTGGACAGTACCGGTGGCAGTAGTCATTGCGCTAATTGGCCTAATTGGAGTTCTCGCAGTGCGCAAAAAACCGGAATTCAATCCGGAAGGCGTTCTCAATAGGCAAGATCGAAGTGTGGCGGAGCCGATTGAAGATCACCCCTTTGCACTGAATCCAATTATTTGGGTCTGTCTAGTTGCTGCACTTTTCATGGTGATCATTATTATGTACTACTGGGCCTCTTTCTAATTGAAAGAGGCTTTTCTAATAGAACCCGGTAAATTATGTTAGAATCCTCCGAGAGTTATTCATTTTTTAGGGGGTGGTATGATATAGTAGAAGTGCAGCATAGCTAGAAGTAAATTGCTGCTGAAGGAGCGATTTAAATTGGTTGCTTTGAATAATAATGACTTTTTGGTCATGCCAATATCTGACTATCTGATTTCTTCTGAAAAGGTTGCTCATGTACAGGTTGGAAATAATGCAGAGCATGCACTATTAGTTTTGACGAAAACAGGCTACTCTGCAATTCCAGTGTTGGATGCAAAGTATAAGTTACGCGGATTGTTAGGCATCGGAATGATTACAGATGCGATACTGGGATTAGAACGGATTGAATATGAACGTCTTTCAGATTTGAAAGTGGATGATATCATGCAGACGGATCTGCCACTAATCCGAACGACAGACCGTTTTCAAAAAGGGTTGGATTTACTCATCAACCACACGTTCTTATGCGTAACGGATGAAGAAGGCACATTTGCAGGAATATTGACTCGTCGTGTGATGTTGAAGCAGTTTAAGAAGTACGTATATAGTTCAAGATAAACTGCAAGTGCAGATAGGTATGTACGATGTCTAGAGGCTCTTATAAAAGAGCCTCTTTCTTTTTAAATGGACAGATGTAACAACATTCGAACAAAGGTGATGAACAATTATATGAATACAACAGAGATTCTGAAGGTATTAGCCGAAGAAAGAAATATGAGAAAAGCTGCTGAACGGCTTTTCATCTCTCAACCTGCACTTTCGCAACGGCTTCAGACTATTGAAAAAGCATGGGGTGCCAAGTTGTTCGTCAGATCTCAAAAGGGATTAGTACCTACTGCTGCAGGTGAATTAGTGATTGAATTTGCAAAAGAGACGGTTCAGCGAAAAGAGGAAACGATAGAACAAATTGCAGGTCTTGCAGATCGGGTGCACGGTACACTTAAAATTGCGTGTGCATCTATAGTGGGTCAAACATGGCTGCCAGAGGTCCTTAAAGACTATGTAAAGCAATACCCGGATGCTAAAATTTCACTAATGACTGGATGGACATCAGAAATATTAAAGGCTCTTTATGAAGGCGAGGCGCATGTTGGAATTGTCCGGGGAGAAGTGGATTGGAATAGCAGACGGAAATATCTGTTCCGTGATCAGCTGTATTTAGTAGACAAGGAAATTACTTCACTAGAACAATTAAAAGATACCGAACGCCCTTATATCCAATTTAAAAGTGATTCTAACTATTATACAGAAATTCAGCAATGGTGGCAGAAGCATTTCTCTAAAAATCCTGGAAGACAATTGACAGTTGACCAAATGGAAACATGCAGACAACTTGTGTTAAACGGGATTGGATATGCGATTTTACCATCCATTACACTGCGCGGAGACGAGCAGGTTAATAAGATTCCTCTCCTGAATAGTGAGGCGGAGTTTGAGCTTACAAGAGATACGTATTTAATCGGCTATGAATCCATTTTTGACTTGAAACAAGTCGATGCATTTTCAAAAGTAATAGAAAACCATGCAGAACAATTGCGTGCAGATTCGAGTTTACTTGGAGATGGAACTTTCTAGGTAATAGAACGTACTAATTATCGAACTAATTAATAACAATTCAGAAAGTGAGGTGGTCCAATTGTCGAATCCTCTGTGTAAATCGATTCGTAGAATACTATTGTTCATCACAATCGTTTTCTTATGGCCAATGAGTACAACCTATGCCGCGCCAAACCTTAATGTGTCTGTTCAAGCAGGGTTGGACCAAAAATCGAAAGAGGGTAGAGGTGCACCTATCATCTTTACAATCGAAAATAATGGAACTGAGTTCACCGGAGATCTTGTCGTGGATACTGCATCTGGGCAGTCAAGCGGTATTGGACAATCCGTGCCCATTACGATTGGAGAAGGTGAAAAACAAACAATCACGATGTACGTCGACTCGATTAATGATCCCATGAACTACGGATCCCCAACTAAGAAAAACATTTTCTTCTATGAAAACGGATGGCGTTCAGGTGAAGAAATTAAGCACTCTGGATCACAACTCGTCTCATCGTCTTCTTTCCCTCAAGATTCATTATTCATAGCAGGATTATCAGACAATATTGATCGGCTTTCTTCTTTAAAAGACATTAACCTAAAAGATCGACAGGGCACACAACTTCTTAATTTGACGAAGCAAGACCGAACGCTCCTTCCTAATGAAAAGAAAGGGTGGGATGCAGTAGACATTATCGCAGCAGATGGTTTTCC
This sequence comes from Sporosarcina aquimarina, assembly GCF_033253705.1. Taxonomy (GTDB): domain Bacteria; phylum Bacillota; class Bacilli; order Bacillales_A; family Planococcaceae; genus Sporosarcina; species Sporosarcina aquimarina. Next base: position 460,122 of record NZ_JAUBDH010000002.1, on the reverse strand, counting down.
GATTGCAGATTTATCTCAAAAGCAGCAAGAAGCAATGTTTGCTTGGGTGGAATCGGGAGGAACGCTGCTACTCGGCGGATCACAAAATATTTCTGCAGAAGCAGGTATTTTTTCCGAAATGCTGCCGCTGGAAATTACGGGGAATCAAGAACTTGCACCGGCTTTGTTCAATGAAAAATTTAAAAGTCCAATACCGGGATTCTCCACAAAGTTGAAAAAAGATGCTGTTATTCTTTCACAGAAAGAAGACACGATTTTAGCTGCATCCGAACTTGTAGGCTCAGGTATGATTTTGCAGACCTCATTTTCAATGGGAAGTGAAGCATTCAGATCTTCCATCGGCTCAAAATCTTTTTGGACGGAACTGTTGAATAAGCGAGATCAATTATTAAACTCGCGACCTATGCAGCCTTATTACAATAGCCCAACTGACGATTTAACATGGAGTGTCGGGGAAGCGAACGAATTATTTCCATCATTTAAAGTCTCGACTCCACTGCTTTTTGGAATAATTATTGTATATATTGTTTTGGTCATTCCGCTGCTCTATCTTTTTTTGAAAAAGCGGGACAAAAGAGAGCATGCGTGGTGGATTATACCTGTAACTGCAGTCGTCGTCTCTTTTGCGATTTTCGCTTATGGAGGAAAAGACCGCTTAAGTCATGCTCAGTTACAGCATTCCGCTGTTTACTTTGTGGAACCGGATAAGAGCCTATTAGGGTATTATACTGAAGCATTGCTAACTGACAAGAGCGGTGATTTCACGTTCGCAATTCAAAATCCAAGTACAGTTGCTGTGAATTCTTCGGCAAGTTTCATTTTTGGATCTACAACGCCTCCGCACCATCGGGCAGTTTTAGAAAAAGGGGCTACGGAAGAACTTCTGTCATTTAGAAACTTAGGCTTTTGGAACGTGGCTTCCGTCTATGGTAAAACTGAAACAAATGCAATTGGAAGTTTTGAAACGGATTTGACGCTAGAAAAAAATAGCTTAACGGGCACTATTACAAACAATTTCCCATTCAAAGTCAATGACGTAACGATTTTGTCTGGCAGTAAAAAGATTGAGCTTGGATCTATTCTAGCTGGTGAAACTATGAATGTTCAAGAAGAAGTGAAAGCGACAATATTAGGGGCACGAAGCGTTTCACAAAGTGGGTATATGAATCCATCGGCATCGAGTCAAGAGGATTTAGTGAAGATGAGAAAAGAAGGACTGCTAGAATTTTCTTCAACCCATTTGAATGATTCATCGAAGCCGATATTATCAGCAACGACAGAGACTCAGATTATGGAACTCTCATTGAAAGATCGAAAAGCGAAAAACTCACCACTATCTATGCTGCTTCAACCCATTGATATTGACTCAAAATTGACAGGGACTGTCAGAGCAGACGGAGATTTGATGGAAATGGAGATGCGCTCATCTTCTGGATATCCAGCGGATTTATTAGATGAAATAACTAAGGAGTATATCTTCTCTGAAAAGGAGTATACACAAACTTGGAAATTGCCGAAAGACTTTACAGACACAGTGAAGGTATGGAGTAAACTCCAATTATTCGGTGTGGATTATAACCGCTATGAAGTTCATTTACTGAATGTTAAATCAGGGGAGTATGAATTGTTGGAAGATAAAGCGAATCCAGCTATTGAACCTGCAGATAATTACGTGTCTAAGGATGGGGAAGTGAAGTTAAAGCTTACCTTTTCTGATGCTCAAATGGGTGAGCCTGTACACCCGCCAGAAATTCGTTTAACAGGGGAGGTTGCAAAATGATAGAAATCTTAAACTTAACAAAGAAATATGGTCAATTTACAGCGCTGGATAATCTGACATTGTCACTGGACGAGGGAACTGTATTTGGCTTTGTCGGTGCAAACGGCGCAGGGAAGTCGACCACATTTCTCATTTTAGCAACACTCTTGCAACCTACTTCTGGGACAGTAACTATTAATGGAATTGATAATACTAAAAAGCCTGAAGAGATTAGAAAACTGATAGGCTATATGCCAGACTTTTTCGGGATTTACGACCAACTTAAAGCTCACGAGTATTTAGACTTTTACGGTGCCAGTTATGGGATCCCCGTAGAGAAGAGGAATCAGTTAATTACAGAGTTATTGGAACTTGTGAATTTAACAGACAAACGAGATGTGTATGTTGACTCGCTTTCTAGAGGAATGAAACAACGGCTTTGTCTGGCAAGGAGTTTAATTCACGATCCCAAAGTTCTTATTTTAGATGAACCAGCATCCGGTTTAGATCCGAGAGCACGTGTTGAAATGCGTGACATTTTAAAGTCATTAAAAAAAATGGGGAAAACTATTTTAATTTCATCACATATACTGCCAGAACTTGCGGAGATGTGTGATGAAATAGGCGTCATTGATAATGGGAAGCTCATTGCACACGGAAGTGTGGCGGAAATTCAAACTCAGTTACAAGGAGACAAAGCAATTACTGCCCGCATTAATGGGAACATTCCAGCGGCAATTACATTCTTGGAAAACAACCCGAATGTCTCGGCAATTTCAAAAGACAGTATAAGCGACTGCTTAACGTTCACGTTTAAAGGAGACGACCGGCAGCAATTTGAATTATTGAGGGAAGCTATATTGTCAGGGATTCAAATCGTTTCGTTCTCCGAAAACTCTGCAGATCTTGAAGATGTATTCATGGAAATCACGAAGGGAGTGGGTCATGTTGAAAGCAAATCTAACTAATCCCGTTCTCGCTAAAGAACTTAAACTTCGATTTCGCAGCTCTAAAAGTTTCATTGGTATTCTGCTTTACTTGATCGCGATGTGCATATTCGTATTCGGATTCATCTATACGACAACATCACTTTCAGGAACAGTCTATTTCAAACCATCAGAAAGTGTTATTTTGTTTACCTTTTTAACTTTCATACAATTAGGACTGGTGTTATTTATCACGCCTGGTCTGACAGCGGGAACAATTAGCGGGGAGCGGGAAAGACAAACTTTGCCTATGTTATTAACAACATCACAAAGCTCATTTCAAATTATAACGGGTAAGTTGTTATCTTCAGTCCTGTTTTTACTGCTGCTAATTGTTGCTGGATTACCTGTCTACAGTATGGTGTTTTTGTTCGGAGGAATATCTCCTGTACTGTTCGTCAAGTCTTTACTGTTTTTGATTGTGACGTTACTTGCGATTGGCAGCCTTGGAATATTGTTTTCAACATTAATTCGGCGTACGACGGTTTCAATGATTGCGGCTTATGGAAGTATGCTATTTTTCACAGCAGTTGTACCATTTTTGTTTCTTATTGTGATACAAGTAAACCAGCTGGGGGCTATGGGGTCTACTCTTTCCAAATCTTATCTTGGTCACGTACTTGCAAGCATTAATCCCGAAATATTTTTTGCCACGTTACTGTCACCGGAACTTGAAATGAGTTTGCAAGAAGTGACTCAGGTCCATTTTCCGTTATGGATTGGTTATTTAGTGTTTTACGGATTGGTGGCCATCATTTCTATTTGGATTGCAACTAAGCGGTTACGAGTGAATATGAAAAAACGTAGATAGGGAGGAGACCAAAATGGCTGTGCGTTCTGAAGCTCTGAAAGTAATCAACCGGGCAATCACTAAAGTTAAAAGAAGTTTACGGCTGGAACAAGCGAGTATTTTAGCCCTTCGAGGTATTGCTGCTGCCATTGGAGCAGCTGCTGCAGTCATTTTGGTCTCGAGATTGTTTGTGTTTCCTTACTATGAACGATATGCGTGGCTAGCTGCATTCGTTATTGCACTAGGAACGGTCGCAATGTATTTGCAGAAGCGGATCAAATCAGCACATGCAATCCATGCATTGGATGGCTATTTACCTGACAACTTACTAATTACATCGTTGGATAAAGAAATCCAGAAAACCGACTTCGGAGATTTGCTAATACAAAGAACTGTTGCTAGAATTCCAGCTGCATTAAGTTTGTTTTACACTCGAAAAAAGAAACGTCCAGAGGGGAAAGTTGCACTGGCTGCATTAGGTGCAGGGTTACTCCTTATAACTCTTCTGCTATTTCCCTCACCTGCTCAGCAAGAAGCGAAAGTGATTCAAAAGGAAAAAGAAGTAGTGAGCGAACTGGCGAAAGAAACGGCCAGCCAACTCAAGCGGGTAAAAAATCCTGAAGTGAAAAAGAAATTAGACCAACTTGCATCAGACTTAAAAAAAGCGGACAGCTCAGAAGAAGCACTTAAAAAGTTTGTGAAGGCGCAAAAAGAATTAAAGCTCCAGCAAATGCAGTTAGTTGAAAAGAAAAGAAACGCACCGAGTACGAATGCACAATCTAATTTAACTGCTCAACAAAAACAGCAGCTCGGTGAATTGGAAAAGATAACAAAATCTCTCGCACAACAATCAGATGTGGCGAATGAAGAACTAACAGCAATTGGTAAAGCGCCATCGATCCCTCAATTAGCAGGAGGACAAAGCGGCGCTGGCGGTCAACAAGGTGCGAACGATCCTTCAAAGGGGAACAGTAACCCTTCCCCTAGTAGCCAGGGAACGAAACCAGGACAATCGCCCTCTGAAAACGGAAACCCCGATGGGAATAATGGCCAAGAGCAAAGTCAAGGCCAGGGTCAAGGTCAAGGTCAAAGCCAAGGTCAAAATCAAGGACAGGGCCAAGGTCAGGGCCAAGGTCAAGATCAAGGCCAAGGACAGGGCCATGGCCAAGGACAAGGACAGGGCCAAGGACAAGGCAAGGGCCAAGGTCAAGGCCAAGGCCAAGGACAGGGCCAAGGCCAAGGGCAAGGCCAAAGTCAGGGTCAAGGGCAAGGTCAAGGTCAGGGACAAGGCAATGGACCAGGCAAAGGCGAAGGTGGCAGAAACCTGCTCTCAATCCCGAATTCACGCTTCGGAAACAGCTCTGGAATGGACCGCGATAACGGAAAGTTAGGCAAAGGTGATTCTGTGGATTCGAAGGATAAGCAGACCACGAATGAACGGGGCACCATTCGGCCATACGAAGAAGTCGTTGGTCAGTATAAGGATGCCTATTTAAAACGTACAGACCAGCTGCCGCTTTCACCTGAGCTGGAGAAAATTTTGACAGACTACTTTTCATCGATTGAATAGTGAATGTGGAAAAGGGGGAACACAAGATGACAGCATCCCTGGAATTATTTGAAGAGATGAGTCAAAAAATGATTGAAGTGAGAACTGAAATCGAGAAATTCATTGTCGGACAAGAACAAGCTATTGAATACGCATTGCTGTCAATCCTTGCGGACGGGCATGCATTATTAGAAGGAGCACCGGGACTCGGGAAGACCATGCTCATCCGTACGATTAGTGAAGCGTTGGATCTGTCATTCAAAAGAATCCAGTTTACACCCGATCTAATGCCATCCGACATTACAGGCACAACTCTATTAGAGCGAACAGACGATGGACGTCAACAATTCACATTCAATGAGGGACCGCTTTTTAGCCAGCTTGTATTAGCGGATGAAATTAACAGAGCGACTCCTAAAACACAAAGTGCTTTACTTGAAGCGATGGGTGAAAAAACAGTAACAGTATTAGGGTCGACCTATTCTATGTCTAAACCATTTTTCGTTTTAGCTACTCAAAACCCAATTGATATGGAAGGGACGTATCCATTGCCAGAAGCCCAATTGGATCGGTTTTTATGTAAGATCAACCTTGAAAATCCAACAGCCGGTGAATTAAAAGAAATTGTGAAACGTACAACTGGAACGGCGGTCATTTCCATTCGAAAAGTAATGAATGACGACCAGCTCCTATTAGCTCAGCAGTTAGTGCGTGAAATTGTAATTGCTGAAGAAATGATCGACTACGCTGTTCAACTTGTATCGATGACGCATGAAGAGATAGGGGATGCTAACTCCTATTCACCTTATATCCAGTTCGGAAGCGGTCCTCGCGGTCTGCAGGCGATTATTCGGTTAGCAAAAGCAAGAGCTTTTCTTTCCGGAAGAATCCACGTGTCCATTGGGGACATACGGACTGTTGCAAAACCCGCATTGCTTCATCGAATTCAATTGAATTATGAAGCGGAGGCTGAAGGGATTACAAATGATAAGTTTTTAGATCACGTACTTGCTGAAATGCGGAAAGAGGCGGTTGGTTAATGACTTCTTTTTTCCCTGCAAGCTTGGCATCCCGTCTTGGAAGATTATCGTTTGTTCAACGCAGTGGACGTCTAGGACATCACAAGGGAAGTCACGTTTCCAAAAAGACGGGAGCTTCCTTGGAATTCTCCGATTTCAAGGAATACCATCCCGGTGATGACATACGCCATATTGATTGGAATGTCTATGCCCGAACGGATTCTTACTTCATTAAACAATTTCTAGATGAACAAGAGATGCGTATTCATATTTTGCTAGACACTAGCTGTTCTATGGGATTTGAAGATAAGTGGATATTCACACAGAAACTAGCTGTAGGTATCGGTCAAATCGCTTTAAAGAATGGGGATACGGTATCGATTAGTAGAATGCTCGATGGAAAAAAACAGATGTTCAACAGAAAAGGTGCTCGACAATCTGGAGCATGGACATCTTATATAAGTAAAATGGAGCCGCCAAGAGAAGGACATGGACTGATAGACGCAATTCCTTCTATTCCTAGAGGGACTACAATTTTGTTTGTGTTAACGGATGCTTTAGAAACGATTGAACAGCTTACAAAACTGTTCCAAAATCTTTCAAGCAGATGTCCTGACATTCGATTTGTCACTGTTCGATCTAAATCAGAACTTCAACCTGATTATCAAGGGGATTTGAGGTTGATTGATAGTGAAAGTAATGCCAATGCAGAAGTAACCATGATGCACTCTACAGAAGCAGACTATCAAAAACGTATGCAATCCCATGAAATCAGCATGATGGAAAGTGCAGCTAAATACGGCATAAGCGTTTTAAAAACGACCCCTCAAACAGGACCGGTCGATGTATTCACGATGCAGATGCGTAAGATTGGCTGGGTTCGCTAGAGAGGAGGTCGAAAGATGGGGTTTAGCAGTTTAGCTAACTTGTGGACATTGGTTTTTCCACTAGCAGTCATCGCATACTATTTGTTCCGAAAACGGTTTGTATCCAAAACGGTTTCTTCTACGTTATTTTGGACGCATGACCGAAGAGAAGAACAAGTCTCTCCGTACATTAAAAACTTGCAGCGCAATTTGTTACTCTATCTTCAGTTACTCGCACTCTTCCTTCTCGTATTCCTATTGCTGGGGCCATTCGTCAAACAAGAAAAAACAGATGGTATTCCTCTTGTTTTCATCATCGACAGCTCCGCGACTATGCTTGCGCAGCCGACAGATCGCACTCTATTTGAAACAAACCGGGACACAATGAAGAAGTTAGTGGAAGTAGCGGAGCGCCGTCCAATCTCGATAGTAGTGACAGGGAAAGAACCGAAATTTGCAGCTCAAGATACTGGCGTTACACAAGCCCTCCGTGAGGCTGAACAATTATCTGTACAGTACGAACAAAGCCATATAGGAAATTCCATTGAGCTTGTGGAGTCCATTTATCATGACCAAGGTGCTGAAGTTCATATTTTTACGGATTCACTTGAAAGAACGGCGCTATCGAATGACAATAACAAAATCAGATGGCACGTTCATGCGAATGAGCAAAAAATCACTAATCATTCAATTAGCCGATTTGGGGCAGTGCGTAAACAAGATACTGTGTCAGCAATCGTAAAAGTGCAGCATGATACGGTTGAAAAAGAGTCAGGATCCGTTCAATTGAAAGAAGCAAAAAGTGGAAAACTGTTAGGGGTAAAAAAGTTCGAAGGAGAGCCGGGAACTGAGGAGCTGATTTCATTCCAAGGGATTGAAACCGATGCTTCTTCACTAGTTGCTGAGCTTGAAGAAGCTGATTCCTATAGTGCGGATGATCATGAGTTTACACTTTTAGCGTCTGAACGTACACGAGTCGTCATCGATCCCGCACTTCATGAGCTGCTTAAAAAAGCAGTAGAAGCGATTCATGACGATGTATCGGAGGATGGCGAAGCCGAACAGACAGCAGATGATGTATTAAGAATTACGAATTCCGCTGATTGGTTACATAAAGGATCCCGGCCAGTATTATTGATCGGAAGAGATGATGCAGAGCCCGTGAAGGCGGTCGGTGATATCGAAGTTACCGATGATTCACTGTTCTCAATCGCATCACCAAAAGAAATGTATGTGGAGAAAATCTACCCCGCCTTTGATGGGTATGAGGTGCTTGCTACAATAGGGAGCGAACCTCTCATACAACGATCTCCTAGAGGGGATGTTGTGTTTCTTGCAGATTTGGAATCTACAGATTGGCCACTGCAGCCTACTTTTCCAATATTTGTATGGAGTGTCATGACTTCGTTAGCAGAAGAATCGGATTCCCTCAGTGTATTTACACCATTGCAGCGAAAATCTGTAGTAATGGCAAATGCAGCAGACATGTACGATATGGAAGGGGATTTTTTAACAACGACTGAGTCTTCTAATACATTACAAGCTCCAGCCAAGCCTGGAATTTACAAAGTGACAGATGGAGACACGGAGAAATTATTCGCTGTTCAACTCGAATCTTCCGAAAAAAATGTTGCAGTTGGTGAAACGTATACAATCGGCAACATAGTAGGAACCGATAAAAAAACGAAGCAAATAACTCCAATAATATGGCCATTTCTTTTGCCTCTCTTGCTTCTGTTACTACTAGAATGGGAGGTGCAGCGCAGACGTGGATATCCGTATTGAACATCCAATGTGGTTACTTCTTTTAGTACCAGCCGCTGCCTATCTGATTTTCAGCTGGCGATCAGTGACACACAAGACAGCAAGAACTAGAATTCTTTTCATCCTTAGAAGCGGAGCGATCGTTTTACTGCTTGCTGCACTCGCAACGCCCTATCTGCTTCTCTATGACGATGAAGAACAAATTCTATTTCTTGCAGATCGTTCTGCTTCGAATGATGGCGTACAGGAAGAAATCGATCGTTGGATAGAAGAAGGTCTATCCGCCAAAAAAACGGATCAATCTGCAGGGATCTATTCATTTGCCGGGGATTTCAGAACAGATGTTGCGATAACTAAAGACCATTTGCGCTTACCCGAAACGAAACCAATGCTCGAAGCCGGACAAACAGACATTGAAAAAGCAATTTCACTGTCGGCTTCAACAGGCAAACCAGACTCAGCAACTCGTATTGTCTTACTGTCGGATGGGTTAGAGACAAACGGAAACGTCGCGAATTATTTACGTAAATTCACCGACGGCCGCGTCCAGATAGACGTCGCACAACTTGAACGTAAACACTATTCAGACGCAGCACTTACGAAACTGGAACTACCGAGAACTTCTTATGCTGGCCAACAGCAATTGTTGAAAGTGGAAATCAACGCATCTGACCGAACTTCAGGCACCCTTTATTTATATAAAGATGATCAGCCGCTTGGTGAAAAGGAAATTGACCTTGCACCGGGGGTAAATGAGTTTACTTATCCAATCACTGATTATGAAACGGGCTTAATGAAGTATGAAGCGAAGCTAGTCGTAGAAGACGATCATTTTCTTGAAAACAATCGAATGTTCGCAGCAGTATCCGTTCAAGGACAACCATCCGTTTTAGTTGTGGATACAGAAGATAACCCTTCAGTTATCCCGGATCTTTTAGACAACAATGCGTTAAATGTAGCAACGATGCGGGCTGAACAGTTACCTTCGACACTATCAGGGTACTTACCTTATCAAGCTATTATTTTTGATAATGTACCAGGCACGATTGTTGGAGAAGAAAAGATGGGCCTCATTGAACAAGCTGTTAAGAACTTCGGAACAGGGTTCATGATGACTGGGGGCTCGAACAGTTTTGGATTGGGTGGATATTTTAAAACGCCAATTGAAAAGCTGCTTCCTGTTGAAATGGAAGTGAAAGGAAAAGAGGAACTTCCATCTCTAGGACTTATGATTGTGATGGACAGATCAGGAAGTATGAGCGGTTCAAAACTGATTCTTGCCCGAGAAGCAGCCGCCCGTTCAGTCGACCTTCTGCGTGAAAAAGATACATTCGGTTTTACGGCATTCGATGAAAACATTTGGGAAATCGTACCTTTAGCCCCACTACAAAATAAGAAAGATGTAACCTCTAAAATTTTGTCCGTACCAGCAGGCGGGGGCACTGAAATTTTTCCTTCTGTTGCGAAAGCATATGAAGATTTATCAGATCTCTCATTACAAAGAAAACATATAATTTTATTAACAGATGGGCAATCTCAAATGCCTCCGGGCTATTTGGATGTTTTGGCTGAAGGTAAAGAGAATAATACAACACTGTCTACAGTAGGGATCGGATCAGATGCCGACCAAAGATTATTGGAAGAAATGGCGGAAGCAGGAGGGGGACGGTATTACGGCGTCATCGATGAATCAACCGTACCTGCGATTCTATCCCGTGAAACTATTACAATGACCAGAACTTATATTGAGGATAATCCATTCAGGATGAAGTTGGGGGGAGTAGCTGAGTGGAATCAGCTGTTTGCAGAAGGAGTGCCTCAGATGAATGCATATATTGCAACCACTGCGAAACAAACAGCACGTGTTGCAGCTATGAGTCCGAAAGAGGATCCAATTATAGCGGAATGGAAATATGGTCTTGGTCGCACGGTTGCTTTCACCTCAGATTCTTCTGGGAAGTGGTCAGGAGATTTAGCATCATGGTCTCAGTATCCTGATTTCTGGAGTACGGCTATGACCCGTATTTTACCTTCGTATCGGTCAGCTCCCTATGTCATAACACAACGTGATGGCGGGAAGTTTACAATTTCAGATACAAGTGGAGAAGCCGCATTTTTGGAAGTTTCTGCTGTAACTGAAGATGGGGAAGAAGTACAAGTCCAACAAGAGCAAACAACGCCGGGCAATACAACAGTAACTATTGAGTCAGACCCGGGACTTGTCTATCTAAGTGTTACAGATGACCAAGGCAGTCTTTTTGAAACAGGCGTCACTATACCTTACGGAGAAGAGTATATGCCAAGAGAACCTGATGAACAACTCTTAGAAAAGGTAATGTCGCAAACTGGGGGAACCCTTTTAAGAGATCCAAAAGAAGCATTTCGTCCACATCCATTTAAAGGAGAAGAAAATAGAACTATTACGAATTGGTTGCTTTTCGCATCTTTACTTCTTTTCTTCGCTGATATCACATTGCGGCGATTCAGTCGTTTGGTGCCGAGGCTGCGGGCTAAACCAGTTTCGGAAATGCCTGAACCATCTCCGCAAACTAGCGTGAGCGAGCTATTGAAGCAAAAAAGAAAGCGTTGAATTCCATACAAAAAGTTCCAAAGCGCGTGAATGCGTTTTGGAACTTTTTTGTGGTTAAGATCGTGTTGTTGATAATACTTGAACGTTGCGTTTCGCCCATGTGGCAGCGATCAGGAAGCAGATTAAAAGAATAGTAGTACCCAGGAAATAAGGTGCTGTCATTTTCCAATCGAAGACAAACCCTGCAAGGGCAGGACCCACCATGTTTCCTAAACTCATATACGCATTCATCATTCCTGCTGCATAGCCCTGTTCGTCACCTGCCAATTTAGAGACTAATGTATTGACTGCAGGTCGCAGTAAAGCAGTCGCAGTCGAGAAAATCGTTGCCACCAATAAAATCGACCAAAACATATTCACAAATGTAATCCCGAGCATGGCGACTGCGGCTACAACCAAGTTGACTAGGATAATACGCATCTCACCATATCGTTTAAATAATCGATTGATGATAAAAGTTTGAATGATGACTCCTACAAAGCCGCCGACTGTAATAACGACGGCAATCATGAGAGGTGTATAATCATATTTAATGCCGACATACAGCGAAATTGTCGATTGGAAGTTTGCTAACCCGAAAGAGAATACAAACATTACGATCAAGACGACAAAATAGGATTTCTTAGTCGATTGGACAATTTGCGTGAACAAGTTTTCCGACCGTCTTGGCCCATTTTCAGCCGCAGGACTAGGAGCGGGATTCGGTAAAATATAAAGGGACAAAATCGCAGCAAATAGTGCAGCTCCTGCAGCGAAGTAGAAAGGAAACTGCAGACCGAACTTGGAAAGAAACCCGCCAATTCCAGGACCGATCATAAACCCAAGTGACATCGAAGCACCAAGTAATCCCATACCGCGTCCTCGTTCTTCAAACGTGGTAATGTCTGCAACGAATGCCATCATTGGAGGTATCAGGAATGCGGAGCCGATACCTGAGAAGAACCGTGCAGCAAAGAGCATCCACAATTCGGTAGATAGTCCAAAAGCTAATTGAGACACCCCGTAGAGAGCGAGTCCAAAAATAATAATCTTCTTCCGACCATGCCGGTCAGACAACGAGCCGGAAATAGGAGAAAAGATAAATTGAGCGAATGAGAACACGGCAATCAGGGAACCGAGTGCTGCACCAGCTACACCAAAAGTGCCCAAATAATCAGGCATGATCGGGATAATAAGTCCAATTCCTGACATAGTGATGAACATGTTAAACATCAGGATGTAAATTGCAAATGATGTGGATTTACTGGCCAATCGCGTTCCTCCTTATTTTCAATTATGTACTCGTCCTAGTGTATCATACCGCCTGTCCGTACAGTATTCGAACAACTCGGACGACTCTCCAAGCTTAATTTATAGATGTGATAAAAAATCTTTAAAGTAATCATAGCCAGTGGAATGCTCAGAAAACAAAAAAAGAGCTCATAAACCAGAGAAAGTGCTCATAAAGCAAGATAAGAGCTCATAAACCAGAGAACGTGCTCATAAACCAAGAAAAGTGATCATAAACGAGAGAAAGAGCTCATAAAACAAAAAAAGTGATCATAAACCAGGGAAAGAGCTCATAAAACAAAGAAAGAGCTCATAAACCAACAAAACGAGCACATAAAGCGAAAGTGATGCCCGCAATTCATCCCCAAAAAAATCTTCCCTTCAGCAACCCACACGCAACAAAAAAAGCAGAAGCGCCAAAGCGCTCCCGCCGTAATTCCCACAATTACTTCATATCCATCTTGAATTCCAGGAATAATTCATTGTACGTACCAAGCATTTCAAGACCTAGATTTTTATATACTTCCAGGTGGTCCCGTGCTGCTTCGTCGGGATAATACCGTTCATCGGAAGTGACTTCTTCATCTAAGAAGTCCAATGCTTTTTCATTAGGTGTTGAATAGCCTACATAATCCGCATTTTGCGCTGCAACTTCGGGTTGTAACATGAAGTTGATGAATTCATATGCGCCGTCAATGTTTTTAACCGTCTTCGGAATCACAATATTATCGAACCACAGATTGGAGCCTTCATCGGGAACGACATACGTGATGTCTTCATTCTCTGACATCATATCCGCGGCTTGGCCAGACCAAATCAGCGAAACGGCAGCTTCGTTATTCATCATCATTTGAGTAACTTCGTCACCGATAACCGCTTTAATATTCGGGCTTAGCGTCTTCAGTTTGTCTGTTGCCTCACGAAGTTCCGCAACATTCGTTGAGTTGAGAGAATATCCAAGAGAATTCAAACTCATTCCAATCACTTCACGAGCACTATCTACTAGCACCGCTTCCTGTTTCAATGAAGGATCCCACAAGTTATCCCAGCTCTCAAAAGTTTGCCCTTCTAGCAACGTAGGATTATAGGCAATACCTAGTGTGCCCCAGAAATAGGGGATGGAATACGTATTGTCAGGATCGAAAGGAAGGTCCATGAAATAGGGATCAATATTTTTGATGTTTGGAATCTTGTCGTAGTCCAGTGGAATAAGTAAATCTTTTTCGCGCATCATTTCCACCATATACTCTGAAGGCACGGTAATATCGTAAGAAGTACCGCCTTGCTCAATTTTACCCATCATACCTTCATTGGAATCGAATGTTTCATAAATCACATTAATCCCTGATTCTTTTTCGAATTGCGTAATGAGATCCGGGTCAATATATTCTCCCCAGTTGTAAACTGTCAGTGTGTTTCCACCGGATTGTGCACCGCTCTTCGCAAGCTGAGCGTTGACAATCATTAGGACCGCGGCGGTAAAAGCTATTAAAATTGCTCCTCTTACTAACCCTTTCATCGCTTCACCCCCGCAGCTGGAGTTTTAGGCCGATTGGTAATGAAATAATATCCTAAAATCAAGCCAGCAGTGATCACGAAAATGAGCCCAGATAGTGCGTTAATGGTCAACGTTACACCTGTACGCGCCATCGAGTAAATTTCGACGGACAGTGTGGAGAATCCGTTTCCAGTAACGAAAAATGTTACAGCAAAGTCATCAAGGGAATATGTTAATGCGAGGAAAAATCCAGCGAAAATCCCTGGCTTGATGAACGGTAAAATGACGCGTGACATAATTTCTTTTCGAGTTGCTCCAAGATCCAGTGCTGCGTCAATTAACGTCGGACTCATTTCTTGTAACTTTGGCAATACCATGATGACGACAATTGGAATACTGAATGCAATGTGCGAAAGCAAAACAGACGCAAATCCAAGTTTAATGCCAACTAATGTAAAGAGAATGAGGAACGAGGCACCAATGATAACATCGGGACTCACCATCAAGATACTATTCATCGACAGCATGGCGTTCCGCATCGCTTTGTTTTTCATGTAATGGATTGTAATGGCACCCATGACGCCGATGGCAGTAGATACTAACGCCGACAGTAAGGCAACCACTACAGTATTGAGAACGATTATAATTAGCCGCTTGTCTTCAAATACAGCAGCGTAATGCTCCCATGTGAATGACTCAAAATGAGACATCGTGCCGCCAGAGTTGAATGAATAAAAAATTAAGTAAAAGATAGGCGCATAGAGAACGAGGAAGACGACTGTTAAATAGATCTTAGGGAGTTTACCGTTTCTTTCCACTTCCAGCCACCCCCCTTTCGTTTGCAGTCGTGAGCAGTAAAATAATAACCATGAACAAGATTAGGAATACAGCGATCGTCGATCCCATTCCCCAATTCTGTGTAACGAGGAACTGCTGTTCAATAGCGGTACCGAGTGTAATTACTTTGTTCCCTGCAATTAGCCGAGTAATCATGAATAACGAGAGGGCAGGGATAAACACAACTTGTACTCCTGACTTCACACCGTTTAGTGTAAGAGGCAAAATAACGCGAGTAAAAGTAGTCCAAGCGTTCGCTCCAAGGTCTCTCGAAGCATCTACTAAAGCAGGATTCAATTTATCAAGTGCATTAAAAATCGGTAAGATCATAAATGGAATAAAGATATAAACAGACACGAACACGAAACTGAAATCTGTAAACAGGATTTGCTGCTTTCTGATTCCTACAGATTCGAGCAACGCATTCACTGGACCGTACAACCCCATTAATCCGATAAATGCATAGGTTTTCAATAATAAATTGATCCAAGATGGGATGATAATAAGCAGCAGCCACAATTGCTTATGCTTCAATTTTGTTAAGAAGTAAGCGGTAGGGTATGAAATGAGCAACGAGAAAAATGTAATAAGAAACGCATACCAAAATGAACTGATCGTTAACTTGAGATAGACAGATGTAAAAAAGTTTTTGTAGTTATCGAACGTAAACTGTCCGCCTAAATCGAAAAATGAGTAGTAGACGATAAGTCCGATTGGTGCGATGACAAATAGTAAAATCCAGAGAGTGTAGGGGACTGTCGACAAACGCAGTCCTAGTCGATTAGTTTTCATCCGCCGCACCATACGCTTCAAGCCGCGCATCATAGTCTTCCTCAGACTCGTTGAGACGCATTACGTGAATATTTTCCGGGATGAAATCCAAGTCGATTTGCATGCCGACGTCGGCTTTCTTCGTCGAGTGAACGAGCCACTCGTTTCCATCTTGGTCGTATGTTGAAATCTCATAATGAACCCCACGGAACAAGGAGGTATCGACTGTAACCGTAAGTTTTCCTGTATTCAATGGTGTGATTTCGAGATCTTCTGGTCTTAATACAATGTCCACTTTCTCATTTGGCTGCAGTCCGGCATCGGCGCACTCAAATCGTTTCCCATTGAATTCAACTACATAATCTTCAATCATGACGCCTGATACAATGTTCGATTCACCGATGAAATCTGCTACAAAGCGGTTAATGGGTTCATCGTAAATATCGATTGGCGTTCCGGACTGCTGAATTTGTCCGGAGTTCATAACAAAGATTTCATCAGACATTGCAAGTGCTTCTTCTTGGTCGTGTGTAACGAATATGAATGTCTTGCCGAGCCGCTGCTGCAGTTCACGTAATTCATACTGCATCGCAGAACGTAATTTCAAATCCAGTGCTGAAAGGGGCTCGTCTAATAGGATGACTTCAGGATCGTTGATAATTGCGCGTGCAATCGCAACCCGTTGACGCTGACCACCTGACATTTCAGTGATCTCGCGACTTTCATACCCGGATAGATTGACGAATTTTAAAGCTTCTTTTACACGGCGGTCGACTTCAGCTTTTTTGACCTTTTTAATACGCAGTCCAAACGCGACATTCTCGTAAACGTTCAAGTGAGGGAATAATGCATAATCTTGAAAAACTGTATTGACTTGACGCTCGTTAGCTGGTGTTTGGTTCACTGATTTCCCATTAAAATAGATTGTTCCTTCGGACGGTTCCGAAAATCCTGCAATCAATCTAAGAATAGTTGTTTTCCCGCAGCCAGAAGGGCCAAGCAATGTATAAAACTTTCCGCGTTCCATTTCAAATGAGACGCCATCCAAAACTGTAGTATCTTCATTAAAACGTTTACTGACATTCTCAAAACGAATGATTGGTTGTGTGGACAATGAAGGTCCCCCTTTTTTTATAAATAAGATTCTGTCGCGACAAGTAAGAGTTCACTTACCCCTTCGTGTGCGTTTGAAATGCGATGCTGATCTTCTGCCACATAATAGACAGCATCTCCTGCACTTGCGTGGTATACACGCGTACCAATCTCTATTTCCACGTTCCCTACAAGAACGTAGATAAACGTTTCGGATAGGGAGGGATTAAATTGTTTTAGTTCCCCTTTAAGAGAAAAAGTGATGTGAACGGGTTCCATTTCATTCTCATTTGACCTGGGGATGAGCCAACGTATTTTATAATTCAGTTCATCATTGGTATACGTTGTTTGCTGTTCAGGTGAATAAACGACAGGATCACTTTTCTTTGTTTCATCAAAAAAGTCTTTTGGCGTTGTTCCGAGTACTTCGAGTAAAGAAAACAACGTTTCAATGGAAGGAGAATTCAACTCACGTTCTAATTGAGAAATATAGCCTTTCGTTAAATCCGTGCGTTCACCGAGTTCTTCTTGAGTGAGCCCACTTTGTAATCGGAGCCGTTTAATTTTGCTGCCGATTTCCATAACGTCCCCTTCTTTCTCGGAAGTTTAGTTTAACTGTACTTCAAGTTTACTTTTAGCATCTATCATTATACAAAACCGTCACTGGAAAGCAAGGGGATTTTGATAAGGCCTGCAAAAAGTTGCTGAATCGGCTTTTTTACTTTTCTAAGTAGAAGAATTTAAGGGAATACTGCTTTCGTTGTATTACTGAGAAGAGAGTAGTAAAATAATAGTAGAGAAACGGAGGGCTTCAATTGGGCGAGAAAAAAGTTTTTTATTTAGACCCGGAAGACCGGCACTGGAATAATCTAATGAAATTTGCATTGAGTCAGGATATGCCTCCTATAAATGATGGGAATAAGCTCGTGTTTTTGGCTAATAATAAAAAGGTCATCGAATGGTCAGAGATGGCGGATCATTGCATTCACTGCATGCAATCCCTTGTATATAATGAAGAATTCGACTCTGTCTATTGTCCTTCTTGCGACGAGTGGAGAGAAGAAGCGTGCAATGAAGAAGAATGCGAGTTTTGCAACACGCGTCCAGCAAAGCCGTCTATGTGTTCCGAAAACGAAAAGGACGGATAGAGTATCCTTTTTCTCAATTAACCACCAGTTTTCGAGAATGATTATTACCTGTAAGTCATTCTAATTGAATTTATAAATAGGATTTGATAAGATATAGAGGAATTGAACAGGTGAGAATTCTGTTCTTAAGATAATTGGAGGGATTTTGAATGGTAGAACGCATGGTAGGTAAACAAGCTCCAACATTTGAAATGGAAGCTGTAATGAAGGACAAGTCATTCGGCAAAGTCAGCCTAGAAGAAAACATGAAAAATGATAAGTGGACAGTATTGTTCTTTTATCCAATGGATTTCACATTTGTCTGCCCGACAGAAATTACTGCAATGTCTGATCGTTACGATGAGTTCGAAGACCTTGATGCAGAAGTAATCGGTGTATCTACGGATACTATCCATACACATAAAGCTTGGATCAATACAGACCGTAAAGATAACGGTCTAGGGGACTTGAATTACCCGCTTGCTGCAGATACAAACCACGAAGTGGCTCGTAACTACGGTGTTTTAATTGAAGAAGAGGGAATTGCTTTGCGTGGACTTTTCATCATCAATCCTGAAGGTGAAATGCAATACCAAACAGTATTCCACAAC
Organism: Sporosarcina aquimarina; assembly: GCF_033253705.1. Taxonomy (GTDB): domain Bacteria; phylum Bacillota; class Bacilli; order Bacillales_A; family Planococcaceae; genus Sporosarcina; species Sporosarcina aquimarina. Next base: position 441,594 of record NZ_JAUBDH010000002.1, on the reverse strand, counting down.
AACATTGGCCGTGATGTAGACGAAACACTTCGTGTACTTCAAGCGCTTCAAACTGGCGGTCTTTGCCCAGCAAACTGGCGTCCCGGTCAAGAAACACTATAATTCCATACACTAACAATTGATTGTAATTCCCCGCTGAGTAATGGAGCGGGGATTTTTATCCAAGAGGAGGAACGAATACATGAAATTACGTGAACAAATGCCTGAATTAGAAGGCGCAACTGCATGGTTAAACGGTGAAGTTACGAAATCAGAACTTGTTGGTGAAAAGCCAACTATTATTCACTTCTGGTCTGTAAGCTGTCATATGTGTAAAGAGGCAATGCCTGAAGTTAACGCATTCCGCGATAAGTATAAAGATGAATTGAATGTTGTGGCTGTCCATATGCCGCGTTCTGAAGACGATGTAGATTTGGATAATATTAAAGCAGTCGCTGCTGAACACGATATTACACAACCAATCTACGTTGACAGTGAACTTAAGTTGAATGATGCGTTCGAAAACCAATATGTACCTGCTTATTATGTGTTTGACAAAGACGGTCAGCTTCGTCACTTCCAAGCAGGCGGAAGCGGCATGAAGATGCTGGAAAAACGAGTAAACCGTGTACTCGATGAAATGAAAAAGTAAATTGCTAACCCGGCGTTCCGTTTTACGGACCGTCGGGTTTTCTCGATATTTGAGCGAGTAGCCTAGCTGTGGTAAACTTAACGCATTCTTATAGCGAATCGGAGAGATGAGATATGAAAAAAGAATTTGTCGTAATCGGTCTTGGCCGTTTTGGCGGAAGTATTGTAAATGAGCTCATCGAATTGGATGCGTCCGTCATGGCGATCGATAAATCCCAAGAGCGGGTAGATGAATTTGCTCAAATTGCAACACAGGCTGTCGCGGCGGATACGACCGATGAATCATCTTTGCGGTCATTAGGTATTCGTAATTTTGAACATGTTGTTGTAGCGATTGGAGAAAATATTCAAGCGAGTATTTTAACAACGCTTATTTTGAAAGAACTTGGTGTACAAACCATTACAGTGAAAGCGCAAAATGACTATCATGAAAAAGTGCTGCGTAAAATTGGAGCAGACCATGTAATCCATCCGGAGCGCGATATGGGCAGACGAATTGCAAACCGAATGGTATCGAATGATATTCTTGATTACCTGGAGCTTTCAGATGAGTATTCAATTGTGGAAATTCGGGCAAACTCGAAATTATCGGGAGGTACTTTGATAGACCTCGACATCCGCGCAAAATATGGCGTTAACATCGTTGCAATTAAACGGGAAGATCATATTTTAGTTTCTCCACAAGCGATTGAAGAGATTCAGTTAAACGATGTTCTTATTGTGATCGGATCAGACGTAGACATCCACCGATTCGAGAAAAAAGTTTTACATTAATAAAACAGCCTTTCCTGACGAGAGTCGTCGGGAAAGGCTGTTTTTCTTTTATACTTCCAAAATAACTGGAAGAATCATAGGTCTGCGTTTTGTTTTGTCATAAAGATAAGAACTTAAAGAGTCAATAATGTCACTCTTCAATACACCTATATCAGCTGGACCCGAAGCTAGTTTTCGATGCATTTGACGCGTAAGCATATATTGAGCTTCGTTAATCATTGCACCTGATTCTCTCATGTAGACGAATCCTCGTGAAATGAGGTCTGGCCCTGAAACAACACGATTCCGTTTTTTATCAATTGTGGAGACGACAATGACTAATCCATCTTCAGATAAGTTTTTCCGGTCACGTAATACCACGTTGCCTATATCACCAATACCACTGCCATCAATATAGATATCCCCTGAAGGAACACGTCCTGCAAGACGGGCTGAATCTTCTGTGAGTGCAAGCACATCACCATTTGACATGATGAAGATATTCTCTGGCTCCACATCACATGCGATAGCCAGTTCCTCGTGCATTTTTAACATTCTGTATTCACCGTGGATCGGCATGAAGAACTTAGGCTGAATCAGACGCAACATCAGTTTTTGCTCTTCTTGAGAACCGTGGCCGGAGGTATGAATGTTATTCAATGCACCGTGAATCACTTCTGCGCCTGCGCGGAAAAGTGCATTAATCGTTTTGTTTACACTTAGAGTGTTACCAGGGATAGGTGATGAAGAGAAAATCACTGTATCACCAGGCTGGATCTGGACTTGACGGTGTGTCCCGTTTGCAATTCGGGATAATGCAGCCATAGGCTCACCTTGACTGCCTGTACATAAAATCATTACTTCGTTTGCAGGTAAACGGTTAATGCTTTGAGTGTCTACGAATAGATCTTTAGGTGCATCTATATAACCTAACTCTCGTCCAATCGTAATCGCATTATCCATACTGCGGCCAAAGATCGCAACTTTACGACCGTGAATTTGAGCCGCTTCAATTACTTGCTGAAGACGGTGAATATTAGAAGCGAACGTTGCAAAAATAATACGTCCATCTACTTTTCTGAAAATGTCATTTAAACTGTCTCCGACTTTACGCTCAGACATCGTGAAGTTAGGAACCTCAGCATTCGTACTATCTGAAAGTAAACAAAGGACGCCTTCACTTCCAATCTTAGCCATTTTAGCTAGATTGGCAGGTTCGCCAACAGGCGTGAAGTCGAATTTAAAATCTCCTGTATGCACAATATTGCCTGATGGAGTTTTAACAACTACCCCAAAAGCGTCAGGAATACTATGTGTTGTACGGAAAAACGACACAGAAGTTTTACGGAACTTAAATACATCCTCTTCACCGAATTCGATCAATTTAGTAGAGCGTACTAAACCGTGTTCTTCTAATTTATTGCGGAGCAAACCGAGTGCAAGTTTTCCGCCATATACAGGCATATTCACTTGTTTAAGTAAATAAGGAATTCCACCGATATGGTCTTCGTGACCGTGAGTGATGAATAGACCTTTGATTTTATCGGCATTTCGCTTCAAATACGTGTAATCTGGAATGACGTAGTCGATACCTAACAGATCATCCTCAGGAAATTTAATACCAGCATCAATCAAGATGATTTCATCTTGAAATTGCACAGCATACGTGTTTTTACCGATTTCACCTAGTCCGCCTAGAGCGAAAACGGCTGTTTCATTGTTTTTAATGGATTTCATGCATTACACCTGCTCAAGCTCAAAGTATTCAGAAGCTTGCTCATATTCGAGATGCTCCCCTTCAAGCTGTTGAATGAATTCGATGTTGAAAGCGCGGCTTTGTAATTTTTTACGTACTTCACGTGGTGATGCTGCTTCCACATACATCGTTTGTGTGTTTTCGCGGACAGGTACCTGAGTTTTGCTTTCTTGATAATAAACTTTATAGATCATGTTGTGCTCTCCTTTTTCTAACGTTCGATTTTTGGACTGATACTTTTAATAATACCACGACATTCATGGAAAATAAAGAAAAGCCCACCTTTAGTAGGGTGGGCGAATATGCGTTATGCGATAGACTTTTTCCCGAGTATGCCATTCAGCCGTTTCAACAATTTACGTTTCAGGCGTTTATACATGGCCATATCACTCCTTGTTAAAGAAGCATAACGCATTTATAACTTTCTGTCAAGTCTGAATTATTATTTTTCTAATGGTGAAGCACCAGGGATAGGTCTGTAAGGATCTTTCGAATCAATATGATCATAAAACATCACGCCGTTCAAATGATCAAGTTCATGTTGGAAAGCGATGGAGGGAAGCCCTTTTAACCTCTTTTTGTATTCTTTTCCTTCGATATCGAATGCTTTTATCGTAATTCGGGCATAACGTGGTACAAAGCCTTCGACTTCACGATCGACTGAGAGACATCCTTCTCCTGTTGGTAAATAGGATTGTTCTACTGAATGGCTAACAATTCTAGGATTGATAGCAATTATGCTTAAATCTTTTTCGTCCTCTTGTTCAATATGCAAAGCGAATATTCGTTTTGGCTGGTTTACTTGTGGTGCCGCTAGACCGATACCGGCGCGTAAGTCATGTTGTTCGGCAATCTCGTCGTCCTGGCTGTTTATAACATATTCCAATAAATCTGCTGCTAACTGTTTGTCGTTCTGGCTCAAAGGGAACTTAACTTCTTCAGACCGCTCTCTAAGTGTTGGGTGACCTTCTCGTATAATATCGCTCATTAGTATCATGATGGTGGCTCCTTTTCGTTTTAATGCATGGTATTAGTATAATGGAAGAAGGAATTGTGATAAAGGATTTACTGCTGAACGAAAAAATATAATGAAAACGGGGGATTCTATGCAGAAAATGATTTTAGCTGTGTCATTGTGCGGGTTGCTCACACTCGGGGGTTGTACAGAAAATGAAAATGAAATGCAGCAAGAACTTTCGGAGATATTAAATGAAGTTCAAACCCACGAGAAAGAAGCCGCAGATTTTGAAACCCAGCTGGCGGCGATTGAAAAGAAAGAACAAATACTTTTTGAAAAAACATTGAATTTAAAAGTCGAAGACCAAAACCTTGTAGAATCGAACGTCACGCGCATGAAAACATTGTTGAGTGAGCGACAAGAGTTAATAGAAGAAGAACGGATAATTGTAGATGAAGCTGAAAAGAAAGCTGCGCGACTTTCTGATTTGCCTCCAGCTGAGAGCGACGATGGCACGCGCGCTGTTGCAAAATTGAAAAAGGCGTTGGCAGAGAGATATGAACTGCATCATAAAGTTATTGAAATCTATATCGAAATGACTGGGCGTCAACTAGCTGTTTACAACTTTCTGATTGACGAAAATGTAAAACGGGTAAAGCTGGAAAAGGCGATATTGCTAGTTAATAAAACGAAAGCTCAGCTTGATGACGCGACACAGGTATTTAACCAATCCACGAACGAAGTAAACAGTGCGTTAAGTGAAACGCAGCAAATAGAAACCGATTAGAATGGCTTAAAGAAATTCTATTATAAGACAGACAAATCGTTGTGTTAGTACAGAGTGATTGAATTTCCCGTCCGATAAAAATATGAGTTTGACTAGATGCTCCATGGATTGACCGTTTCTTTGTGATTCAGTATACTGAGTGTGGAAGATAGATTGTACCACTAGAATATCGCGTTTCGCCTAATACAGATATATGAAGGAGAGTTGCTGAAATGGCTGCAGAAAAGAATAAGCAGTTCGATCCAACAAGTGTATTACATGAGATCGAAGATAAATTTGAAATGTTTCAGGTTCTGAATGAAGATGGAAAGATTGTCAACGAAGAAGCGGATCCTAAGTTATCAGACGAAGAGTTAACAGAGCTAATGGAGCGCATGGTTTACACACGTATACTAGACCAGCGTTCAATTGCTCTCAACAGACAAGGACGTCTTGGTTTTTACGCGCCAACTGCTGGTCAAGAGGCATCACAACTTGCTTCTCATTTCGCTTTAGAGAAGGATGATTTTATTCTTCCTGGATATCGTGACGTACCACAACTGATTTTTCATGGCTTGCCTTTACATATGGCTTTCCTTTGGTCACGTGGACATTTCCTAGGTAGTGAACTTCCAGAGGGTTTGAACATTTTCCCACCGCAAATTATTATTGGAGCGCAATACGTTCAAGCTGCAGGAGTTGCACTAGGTTATCAAAAAAGAGGTACTAAATCTGTTGTCATGACATACACAGGTGACGGCGGTACTTCTCAAGGTGATTTCTACGAGGGCATTAACTTTGCAGGCGCATTCCGTGCTCCGGCGATTTTCATTGTACAGAATAACCAATTTGCAATCTCCACACCGCGTGAAGTGCAAACTGCAGCGAAAACACTTGCTCAAAAAGGCATCGCGGCTGGAATTCCAAGTGTACTTGTAGATGGAATGGATCCTTTAGCTGTTTACGTAGCAACAAAAGATGCTCGTGAACGTGCAATTAAAGGTGACGGACCTACATTGATTGAAACAATGTGTTACCGATATGGTCCACATACAATGGCAGGAGACGATCCTACAAGGTATCGTACTTCCGACATTGACAACGAATGGGAAAAGCGTGATCCGCTTGTTCGTTTCAGAGCATATTTGGAAGATAAGAATCTTTGGAATGAAGAAAAAGAAAATGAAGTAATTGAACGCACAAAACAAGAAATTAAGGACGCAATCAAACAAGCAGATCAGGCACCTAAACAAAAAGTTACTGATTTCTTGAAAATTATGTACTCTGGAGATATGCCTTTTAATGTACAAGAACAGTACGATATCTACACTGAAAAGGAGTCGAAATAACCGATGGCACAAATGACAATGATCCAAGCAATTACCGATGCAATGCGCACGGAATTGAAAAATGATGAAAACGTGCTCGTATTCGGTGAAGACGTTGGTAAAAATGGCGGCGTTTTCCGAGCAACTGAAGGACTTCAAAAAGAATTCGGAGAAGAACGCGTATTTGATACGCCACTTGCAGAATCAGGTATCGGCGGACTTGCAATAGGTTTTGCATTGACTGGTTTCCGTCCAGTGATGGAACTGCAGTTTTTCGGTTTCTTATTTGAAGTAATGGATTCTGTCAGCGGACAAGCTGCACGCATGAGTTTCCGCAGTGCTGGAAAGCTGAATGCACCGATTACTATCCGTTCCCCATTTGGCGGCGGCGTTGCTACACCTGAGATGCACGCAGACAGCTTAGAGGGCCTTGTTGCTCAACAACCAGGTATTAAAGTAGTGATCCCTTCGACTCCTTACGATGCAAAAGGGCTCCTGATTTCTGCTATTAAAGATGATAATCCTGTTATTTTCTTAGAACACATGAAGCTCTATCGTTCGTTCCGTCAAGAAGTTCCAGAAGAAGAGTATACAATTCCTCTAGGAAAAGCGGATGTGAAACGTGAAGGAACAGATCTCTCAATTATTACTTACGGCGCGATGGTTCAAGAAAGTTTGAAAGCAGCTGAAGCGCTTGAAAAAGAGGGGCATTCAGTTGAAGTTGTTGACTTGCGCACAATTCAACCGCTTGATGTCGAGACAATTATTGCTTCTGTAGAGAAAACAAATCGTGCAATCGTTGTTCAAGAAGCACAGCGTCAAGCTGGAGTTGCTGCCAATGTTGTTTCTGAAATCATGGAACGCGCAGTTTTAAGTCTGGAAGCGCCGGTTTTACGTGTCGCTGCTCCTGATACGATTTATCCGTTTGCACAAGGTGAAAATACGTGGCTGCCTAACGCACAAGATATCGCTGCAACAGCGAAAAAAGTACTTGAATTTTAATAGCTAGTCTTATGGACTAAAGAGAGGATGAATTACGTGGCCTATCATTTTCGTTTGCCAGATATCGGAGAAGGAATACATGAAGGTGAAATCGTAAAATGGTTCGTAGCAAAAGGCGATACCATTAATGAAGACGATACCCTTCTAGAAGTACAAAACGACAAATCAGTTGTTGAAATTCCTTCACCCGTGTCCGGAACTATAGAAGAGATACTAGTTACAGAAGGTACAGTAGCGGTCGTAGGAGATAAGCTCATTAGAATCGACTCTCCGGATCACGAAGATGAGGAAGAAGACATACCAGTCGAGGAAGCACCTGCTGATTCGAAAGAAGAAACTGAATCTCAAGTGCAAGGTACTGCCGAAAAAGGGCAGCCTGTTGATAAGGAGGAAGCTCCTCAAGAAGAGGCTTCAGAAGGTAAGGATGTAACGCCTAACGTTGAACAGCAAGCAGGCAGTCAAGAAGTGGATCCGAATCGCCGTGTCATCGCAATGCCATCCGTTCGGAAATTTGCTCGGGAAGAGGGCGTTGACATTCATCAAGTTGCAGGTTCAGGTAAAAACGGTAGAGTATTAAAAGAAGATATTGAGTCGTTTAAAGCAGGTGGAAACAAATCCGCTGCAATGGAAACTGAGACTGAAACGAAAGAAGAAAATGTTGTCGCGGACTCACAATTGGAGCAGCAGACACAATCTGCTCCAATTGAAGTTCCTGAAGGTGACTTCCCGGAAACAAGAGAGAAGCTCACAAGTATTCGTAAGGCAATTGCAAAAGCAATGGTCAACTCGAAGCATACAGCTCCTCACGTAACATTACTCGATGAAGTAGATGTTACAGAACTTGTAGCACACCGTAAGAAATTCAAAGAAATTGCAGCAGAGCAAGATATCAAACTTACGTACTTGCCTTACGTCGTGAAAGCACTCGTTTCCACTTTACGCAAATTCCCTGAGTTGAACACATCTCTGGATGATGCAACTCAAGAGCTTATTCAAAAGCACTATTATAATATCGGAATTGCAGCAGACACGGATCGTGGTCTACTTGTCCCTGTTATTAAGCATGCTGATCGCAAATCTATGTTTGCAATTTCTAAAGAAATATCTGATCTTGGCGGAAAAGCGCGTGACGGTAAACTCTCTGCTTCAGAGATGAAGGGTGCGTCATGCTCAATCACGAATATTGGTTCAGCAGGCGGTCAATGGTTCACACCAATCATTAATCATCCTGAAGTTGCGATTTTAGGAATTGGCCGTATTTCTGAAAAACCAGTTGTTAAAAATAGTGAAATCGTAGCCGCACCTATGTTAGCATTATCTTTAGTGTTTGATCATCGAGTAATCGATGGGGCTACAGGCCAACAGGCATTGAATCATCTTAAGAACTTGCTCGGAAATCCAGAACTTTTATTAATGGAGGCGTAAACCATGGTAGTAGGAGATTTTCCAATTGAAACAGATACGCTCGTAGTCGGATCAGGTCCTGGAGGATACGTAGCAGCAATTCGCGCAGCACAGCTTGGACAAAAAGTGACGATTGTTGAAAAAAATACAATCGGCGGCGTTTGTTTAAACGTAGGCTGTATTCCTTCAAAAGCATTGATTTCTGTCGGTCACCGTTTTGTCGGTGCACAAGAGGCAGATGCAATGGGCATTACAGCATCTGATGTTAAATTAGACTTTTCTAAAGCAATGGCTTTTAAAGAAAGCGTTGTGAAAAAGCTTACTGGCGGTGTTGAAGGACTTCTAAAAGGAAACAAAGTCGATATCGTCAAAGGTGAAGCGTACTTTGTTGATGCAAACACAGCTCGTGTTATGGACGATAATTCAGCACAGACTTATAAATTCAAAAATGTAATTCTTGCAACGGGTGCACGTCCTGTTGAAATTCCAAACTTCAAGTTTTCAAAACGTGTTGTCAATTCTACTGGGGCTCTTGAACTTCAAGAGCTTCCTAAAAAGCTTGTTGTCATCGGTGGAGGATACATTGGAACGGAGTTAGGTTCTGCCTATGCGAATCTAGGTTCTGAAGTTACAATCATCGAAGGTGCTGACGATATTCTTACAGGTTTCGAAAAGCAGATGACTCAGCTTGTTAAAAAAGGATTGAAGAAAAAAGGCGTTGAAGTAGTTGTGAAAGCAACTGCAAAAGGCGTTGAAGAGACAGACACAGGTGTGAAAGTTACGTATGAAGCTAAAGGTGAAGAAAAAACAGTTGAAGCTGACTATGTACTTGTAACAGTTGGCCGTCGTCCTAATACAGACGAAATGGGATTAGAAGAGCTTGGCTTGAAATTCGAAGAGAGAGGCCTTCTTAGTGTCGACAAGCAATGTCGCACAAGCATCCCTAACATTTACGCAATTGGTGACATCGTCCCAGGTCTTCAGCTTGCCCATAAGGCATCTTATGAAGGTAAAATTGCTGCTGAAGCAGTTGCTGGAGAAAAATCTGAAGTGGACTACATGGCGATTCCAGCAGTCTGCTTTACGGATCCAGAACTAGCTACAGTCGGTTTAAATGAAAAACAAGCAAAAGACGAAGGATATGAAGTATCAGTCGGCAAATTCCCATTTGCTGCAAATGGCCGTGCGCTTGCACTGAATGCTACAGATGGCTTTGTGAAATTAGTAGCACGTAAGGAAGACGGGCTGCTAATTGGTGCACAAATTGCTGGAGAAAATGCTTCTGATATGATCGCTGAAATGGCACTTGCTATTGAGGGCGGAATGACATTGGAAGATGTATCCATGACTATTCACGCGCATCCGACATTGGGAGAAATCACAATGGAAGCTGCCGAAGTCGCTCTTGGTACGCCAATTCACATACTTTCTAAATAAGCAGTTGGAAATCCTATCCGGCCATGCCGGATAGGATTTTTAAATTATACGTATACTACTGCAAAGGAGTGAGATTCGATAATGGAGTATAGTTATCCACTACGACCCGATTGGTCTACAGAAGAGATTATGATTGTCACTCAGTTTTTCACGAAAATTGAAAAAGCATTTGAACAAGGTATAGAGCGTGATGAACTGCTGAATGCCTATAACACGTTTAAGAAAGTAGTTCCTTCAATGGCGGAAGAGAAAACGCTTTTTAAAGAGTTTAAGGAAGCTAGTAGTTACGAATGTTATAAAGTAGTAAAACGCTCTAAAGAGGGCTCTCGCGGCGACCTAATAAAAGGCTGATGAGAAAGCACGAATACAATAGTATAAGCCCTATTCATCTTGTTATTAAAAAACGATTCAAGTGTCTCACGCAGCGTGAGTTTCTTGAATCGTTTTTTGTATAATTTCCATTGTTTTAACCAACAATACGGTCATAGACAGGAAGAAGCATTTCGAAAGTTTTTTCAGTGTAAGTTAAAAATTCTTTTTCAGTCATTGCAGCAGCCGAGTTACAGTCAAGGTGGCGTCCGACTAGAAATTCAGCTTTTTTCACATCATGCAGACGTTCCAAAAGTGTGACGAGTCCTTCTGTGCCGAGGTCATTAATTTTCTGGGCTTCAGGCTTCATATGATCTCCCGAGACGATGTAGTCGTTAGGCAAAGAAGTTAATATGGACAAGTCATTTTGTAAACGCTCCGAGATTCCTTTCTTGTCAGGGTTTTCGTAAATGACTGCTAGGATTATGAATAAATGTGATCTCCAAAGGCCAATCTGAAAGTGTGGCAAAGCTTTATAACCTCTTTTGGCAGGTGCGAAAGCTACCCAGCTGTCTGATGGGGGATTTACAGTACGTCTTGCATGTTTTGCTACATGTGGAAAAAATTCACCTTTTCCATGTGCAGATAATAATGGAGTGAAAAGTTCCCCCAGTTTTGTGAATTTAGGTTGGATTAAGTCTTGTAAAGCAGTCATACGAGCATCTAATCCTTCAGTTTCAAAAACCGAAAAGTCTTCTTGAGTCCAAAAGTTTTTTGACAATTTCAAATCTCCTTTCTTTATACCACGTTTATATGTAAGAATTTTGGGGAACAATTTAAGACAAGAGGACATATTATCTAGCTGTCCTAACGATTCCCGCATATCTTATGGTAACAGGAAATTGCACATACTTTCAAAAAAGGGGTGTTTTCGATGAAACAAGTCGTCCATGTTATTCGTAAAGCTGACGTAGAAAAGGAATTCTTGAAAGTGTTAAATCTGGAATTGGATTATGAATTAGCTACCTTGCATGATGCATTGGAGGAAGAGGATTCCAAACAAATTGCTAAGAGTAAGAAAAGATTGTCTGAAATTCACAGTGAATTGGAGAAGTTGAATGGCTTTTGAGTTGAAACAAATCATTCACTATTAGAAAGGCTGCTGGACACCATTCTCTTAACAGGGATCGTGAACAGAAGCCTTTTTTGTTTTGGCATTTGTTTGCTATGCTATACTGAAGGGAGATGAACTGGAGGGATTTAAGATGAATTGGGGTTCAATGGACCGTTATGCGAAATCATTGATAAAAGAAGCGGGGCAACAAATCAAGCATTCGTTTTTCATCGAAATTGAAATCAACTCAAAATCATCAAAAAATGATTTAGTGACGAATATTGATCGTGAGATAGAACAGTTTTTCATCGAACGCATTCGAAGAGACTTTCCAGATCATCGGGTTATGGGAGAAGAAGGTTTTGGTGACGATATTCAATCTTTAGATGGTACCATTTGGTTTTTAGATCCAATAGATGGAACTATGAACTTCATTCATCAAAAGCGTAATTTCGCAATTTCACTTGGGATTTACGTGGATGGTATAGGAATGCTTGGGTATGTCTATGATGTGATGAATGATGATTTGTACGCTGCTATGAAAGACGAGGGGGCCTATCTGAACGATGTTCGTCTGCCAAGTCTTGAGCCAGTGTCAATCGAGGAATCGATTATCGGAGTCAATGCAAGTTGGGTGGCGCCGAATCGTTATGTGGATCATGAACCTATAATAGAACTCGTTAACAAATGCAGAGGCACGCGTTCATATGGATCTGCAGCTCTTGAAATGATGCATGTGGCTTCAGGGAGAGTCAATGCGTATATGTCCATGAGGCTGTCGCCGTGGGATGTAGCGGGAGGGATGGTTATTGCAAATGAGGTTGGTGCGATTTCTTCTACAATGGCGGGAGAGCCGCTTGGTATGCTTGGACAAGAGACATTTATTGCAGCAAATGAAAGCATCCACTCAGAATTACTGAACGAATTCATTGTATTAAAAAAGTGAAGCGACATTAGTTTTACCTAACGTCCTTCACCCATCTATTAAAGCAATCCTTGTTCGCGGTATTTCTTTTTTGTTTTAAATCCATTTCCCATGATCATGATAAGTGAAATGATTGCTGCGAGTGCTAGCAAGTAACTTTTTACACCGACTGCAACCCCAATCATAAACATGGATAAAATAGCGCCTAAGGAGTATAAAACGAACACCCATTTGATATTTTTCAAAAAAATTCGCCTCCTGATAAAGTAAATCTTTTTTTCTAGAAGTATCTTGTGCTATAATAACACAGTTAATCAACTGAATAAAGACAGATGGAGTGAAATAATGACAAACACACGCAATGATCTTAGAAATATAGCTATTATCGCCCACGTAGACCATGGTAAAACGACACTTGTCGACCAGTTATTGAAGCAATCAGGTATTTTCCGTTCAAATGAGCAAGTTGAAGAACGCGCAATGGATTCAAACGAAATTGAGCGTGAGCGTGGAATTACGATTCTTGCGAAAAATACTGCGATCGAATATGAAAACACTAAAATTAATATCTTGGACACACCAGGACATGCTGACTTCGGCGGAGAAGTAGAACGTATTCTTAAAATGGTTGACGGCGTAGTTCTAGTTGTTGATGCATTTGAAGGATGTATGCCGCAAACTCGTTTTGTATTGAAAAAAGCTCTGGAAATTAACTTAAAGCCAATCGTTGTCGTAAACAAAATTGACCGTGAATTTGCACGTCCGGAAGAAGTAGTGGATGAGGTTCTTGAACTCTTCATCGAATTGGATGCAAACGATGAGCAGCTTGAATTCCCAGTTGTATTCGCTTCAGGTTTCAACGGTACTGCGAGTCTTTCTCCAGATCCAGCTGATCAGGAAGATACACTGAAAGTATTGTACGAAGCAATTCTAGATAAAATCCCAGCTCCAATTGACAACCGCGAAGAGCCGCTTCAATTCCAAGTATCACTTCTTGACTACAGTGATTATGTTGGCCGTATTGGTATCGGACGTGTATTCCGCGGAACGATGAAAGTAGGACAGCAAGTTAGTGTTATGAAGCGTGATGGTTCAGCTAAAAACTTCCGTGTTACTAAAATGTATGGTTTCTTAGGATTAAAACGTATTGAAATTCAAGAAGCATATGCTGGTGACTTGATTGCCGTTTCTGGTATGGATGACATTGACGTAGGAGAAACAGTTTGTCCTACTGACCATCAAGAAGCACTGCCTTTGCTGCACGTAGATGAGCCGACATTGCAAATGAAGTTCCTCGTGAACAACAGTCCGTTTGCTGGCCGTGAAGGTAAATGGGTCACTTCAAGAAAAATCGAAGAGCGTCTAGAACAGCAATTGCAAACAGATGTATCGTTGCGTGTTGACCCAACAGAATCTCCGGATGCATGGATGGTTTCTGGCCGTGGTGAACTTCACTTGTCCATTTTGATTGAAAACATGAGACGAGAAGGATTTGAACTTCAAGTTTCAAAACCGGAAGTTATTGTTAAAACAATCGATGGTAAACGCTGTGAGCCAGTTGAAAATGTTCAAATTGACGTACCTGAAGAATATACAGGAGCAGTTATCGAATCCATGGGTGAACGTAAAGGCGAAATGCTGGATATGGTCAACAATGGAAACGGACAAGTCCGTATGACGTTCTTAGTACCTGCACGCGGATTGATCGGATACTCTACTGACTTCTTAACGTTGACTCGCGGATACGGAATCATTAACCACACATTCGATTCTTATCAGCCAATGACATCTGAAAAAGTCGGCGGACGCCGTAATGGTGTTCTAGTTTCAATGGAGAATGGTAAAGTAACTGCTTATAGTGTTATGCAGCTAGAAGACCGTGGAATCATGTTTGTTGAAGCGGGTACGGACATCTATGCAGGTATGGTTGTTGGGGAGAATACTCGTGAAAGTGACATCACTATCAACTTAACGCGCATTAAACACGCAACCAACGTACGCTCAGCTACAAAAGATCAGACAGTTTCAACTAAGAAACCTAAGATTATGACGCTTGAAGAAGCGCTGCAATATGCAAGCGATGATGAATACTGCGAAGTAACACCTGTTTCGATTCGGATTCGTAAAAAGATTCTTGATAAGAACGAACGTGAAAAGTCACAGAAAAAGAGTAAATAAGCAGTAGGGAAAGGGATGTATTAAATGAAGGTAGAGGATTCAGAGCTCGTAGCGACGAAGATGTCCGGTATCGCAAAATTTATCTATGAAATGATGCCGAATTTCGATGCCGCCGGCTACGTACTGTTCGCCCTCGTGTTTTTGCTCGCTGCCCTTGTCTATAAACTGGGGTTTGCTAGAAAAATCAAGCCATTGCAAAACCTTGTGATTTATACGTTTTTGTTTATAGGCTGCCTCGCGCTGACATTCTTAGCATTTTTCCTTCCGATTGTAGAAGGGCTGATTGTTGCAGCTTTGATTTTGATCATTTATAGAGTACGCAGATTGAATGAACATAAAGAAGAACCAGTCGCATAAATCCGACTGGTTCTTTTTTTAGAATTCATTTTCTGCAGGATGGGAACTGCGTCGAAACTTGAAATTTCCAGTTTCAATGCGTTTTTGAGTTAACTCTCCAATCCGATCTCTGCATGGCTTGCACATATACGTATGAATAAGTCGATTCCGCAGCTTTTTAGCTAATGGATCTTCATCATTCAAATTACCGATTTCATCACAAATTACACATTTGACACGCATGGCTGCACCTCTTTTCAGCTGATCCGAATGCCTGTTACATTGCGAATGGGATCATTTCGCATGGAGCCGTCTTTCATCATGACATGAATTGGGCCGTCTTCCTTTAATGGTTTGCCTTTCAGACTAAATTGGAAAAGTAAATTAGCGGAATCTTCGATTGGAAAACTGAATTCGCCGTCTGCCGTCTCAAAAATGATTTCAGAAGCGTCTTCTGCTGGAACTGCATTTTTTAAAAATGGTTCGAAAAGAATACCAAAAGTGCCAGTCAGCATTTTTTGTTTTTCGTATTTTTTCTCCGTTTTGATTGTTGGAGGGTAAGTCGCGCCTTCCATAATTTCACGGGACCAGTGTTTTCCCATACGCTCTTTGTAATCTTCCATTTCGTCAAATTCTTCACGCGCAGCTGTGAAATAAGTTTCTAAATCCAGACGTCGATCATCAAAAATCCACACAGTAGGGTCTAACGTAATTGTATGCTTCACATTTCCCTTAATTGGTACAATTGTTTCCATATATATATCCTCCCAATTCTAACGTATCTCGTTTACAGTATACCGGTTTTTCTTTCTTATCGAAAGTTTTCTGGTTAGAAGGTGTGGGGTGGATACGGGAATTACTTGCAATTTAGGCTTTCTACAGATACAATTTACTCTATAACATATTGTTGAAATAAGAGTAATGGGGGCGTCCTCATGGAAATAGAAGTACAGGAAACCTATCAGGAAAAAGCGATAATGCAGCTGCAGGCGGATGCAGACAAGATTGCCCAGCTCATTAAAGTGCAAATGGATAATTTGACGATGCCGCAGTGTCCTCTATATGAGGAAGTTTTGGATACACAAATGTATGGACTTTCCCGTGAAATCGACTTTGCTGTTAAACTTGGTCTTATTGAGAGAGAACGTGGAAAGCTTATTCTTTCTGCTTTAGAAAAGGAAATGAATATCTTACATGAATTGAGCATAAAAAAATAAACTAAAGACTCAAACTTTCCTAAGGTTTGAGTTTTTTATTTACAGATACGAGGGATTTTCTTGAAAAGTTACGCGAAGCGGTTATTCCGCCATTTTGACTTCCCATTATTTTTTACATATTTAGTACTCTGCTTGTTTGGTCTAATCATGATTTACAGTTCAAGTATGGTATGGGCTGTAAATCGTTATGGCTGGGAACCCGATAAGTTTTTTAATCAGCAATTGGCAAGTGTCTGCATTGCGATTCCAGCTTTTTTTGTCACTGCTTTTCTTCCATATAAGCTTTACCGAAAAAAGTATTTCATGATGTTTTCTGTAGCACTTATGCTTATATTGCTCGGTCTCGTTCATGTTATCGGTTTTGGTGGAGCAGTCGGCTCACAAAGTTGGATTAACTTGCCAATCGGGAGTTTGCAGCCTTCTGAACTTGCAAAGATTGTCATGGTAATTTACTTTGCCGGAGTTTTTGCGAACAAGTATGATGCAGGAACTATTAACAGCATTAACACTGCAATCGTACCGCCGGTCATTATATTGGGAATCGCGGTTGCTTCTGTTATGTCAGAAACCGATATCGGAGCAACATTTATCATTATCGCTGTCTCACTTTGTGTCATGGCAACAAGTGGTATCAATATTAAAACGTTTGGTAAACTAAGCGTTTTTGTAGCAGGAATTCTAGTGCTAGTTGCGATCTTCTTATATTTCTCATGGGATTCTGTCATGACAGAAAGCCGAATGGGACGGTTTACTGCCTATAAAGATCCATTTAAATACATTCAAGGATCAGGATTGCAAATTGTTAATGGCTATATTGCTATCGGTGCTGGCGGTTTGTTCGGACTTGGGCTAGGTAACTCTGTTCAAAAGATGGGATATTTGCCAGAACCGCATACGGACTTTATAATGGCAATCATTTCTGAGGAACTTGGAATCTTCGGAACTACGATTGTTATTGGGGGATTAGGTTTTTTAGTCATCCGGGCATTTATGATCGCGTTAAAAACCCGTGATCCGCATGCAAGAATGCTAGCCTCTGGAATTGGGGCCCTTATTGGAATCCAAACGTTCGTCAATCTAGGCGGATTGACGGGACTTATTCCGCTAACCGGAGTTACCCTGCCTTTTATTAGTTATGGCGGAACTTCGATTATTCTGTTATCTTTAGCTTTAGGAATATTGATGAATGTTTCAATGTTCACTAGATATGAGAAAAATAAATAGAAAAGGGCGTGCCTCCGGTGGAAATGAAATCCATTAAAAAGATTCTTGTAGCGAATCGTGGGGAAATTGCGATTCGTATTTTTAGAGCTTGTACAGAACTTCAGATCCCTACAGTAGGTATTTACTCTGCAGAAGACCGCGGATCATTTCATCGTTATAAGGCGGACGAGTCTTATCTGATCGGGGAAGGAAAAAAACCGATTGATGCTTATCTGGATATTGAGGGCATTATTGAAATTGCGAAACGCTCTGGAGCAAACGCAGTTCATCCGGGTTATGGATTTTTAGCGGAGAATGAGGAATTTGCTGCACGACTTGAAAAAGAAGGAATTATTTTTATTGGTCCCACTTCACGGCATCTGGAAATGTTTGGAGACAAAGTCAAAGCACGTTCACAAGCCATACAAGCAGGTATACCTGTTATTCCGGGTACAGACGGACCCGTTAGCTCTGTGGCGGATGTAGAAGCGTTTGGAACGTCCCATGGATATCCAATTATTATTAAAGCTTCACTTGGTGGCGGAGGACGCGGAATGAGAATCGTTGAGCATGCTGACGAAGTTCAAGAAGCTTACACACGCGCAAAGTCTGAAGCGAAATCTGCATTTGGGTCTGATGAAGTGTATGTAGAAAAACTGATCAGAGAACCCAAACATATTGAAGTACAGATTTTAGGGGATACCCACGGAAATATTGTACATTTGTATGAGCGGGATTGTTCTGTGCAGCGGCGCCATCAAAAGTTAGTTGAAATCGCACCATCCATCTCTTTGACAGATGATTTAAGACAAGCAATTTGTGACTCGGCTGTAAAACTTATGGCGAATGTTAGTTACATAAATGCAGGTACAGTGGAATTCTTAGTCGCTGACGGGGAGTTTTACTTTATAGAAGTAAATCCGCGTATTCAAGTTGAGCATACGATTTCTGAAATGGTTACAGGAGTCGATATTGTTCACTCACAAATATTTATAGCTGATGGGGAAGACCTCCATTCTGGACAAGCGGCCATTCCTGAAAAGGATGCTATCCCTTTGTTTGGATATGCGATTCAAGCACGAGTCACGACTGAAGATCCATTGAATGACTTCATGCCTGATACTGGAAAGCTTTCGGTTTATCGATCAGGAGGCGGCTTCGGTGTTCGTTTAGATGCAGGGAATGGTTTCCAAGGAGCGGTAATAACACCTTATTATGATTCACTTCTTGTTAAAGTTTCAACATGGGGCGGCACTTTCAGAGAAGCAGCTGCGAAAATGGACAGAAACCTGCAAGAGTTCCGAATCCGCGGCATCAAGACAAACATCCCTTTCTTAGCGAATGTAGTGCGTCATGAATGTTTTTTAACAGGGGATTATACTACAAGCTTTATAGACGCAGCTCCTGAATTATTTGAATTCCCAGTCAGAAAGGACCGTGGAACGAAAGTATTAAATTATTTAGGCACGATTACTGTCAACGGGTTTCCGGGTATTGGCCGACAGTCAAAACCAGTTTTTGCGGTGCCTCGAAAGCCTGAAGTGGATTTATCTACACCGCCGCAACCAGGAACAAAACAAATCCTAGAAGAACAGGGTGCTGAAGGATTGGCGAATTGGGTTAAAGACCAGAAGGATGTATTACTAACAGATACAACCTTTAGAGATGCACACCAATCCTTACTTGCGACGCGCGTCCGTACTTCTGATATGACGAATATCGCAGAAGAGTCCGCACGATTAATGCCTGATCTTTTCTCTTTTGAAATGTGGGGCGGAGCAACATTCGATGTTTCCTATCGATTTTTGAAAGAAGACCCTTGGGAACGTCTTGCGATTCTGCGCAAACAAATTCCGAACGTATTGTTCCAAATGCTTTTTAGAGGCGCGAATGCAGTCGGATATAAAAATTATCCGGATAATGTCATTCGGGAGTTCGTAAAAGAGTCCGCTTCTGCGGGAATCGATGTCTTCCGTATTTTCGACAGCCTTAACTGGATAAAAGGAATGGAAGTGGCGATAGATGCTGTCCGCACAGAAGGAAAAGTGGCCGAAGCCGCTTTGTGTTACACAGGTGACGTATTAGATCCACTTCGAACGAAATATTCGATTGCTTACTATAAAGAAATGGCGAAGGAGCTGGAAAACGCAGGAGCTCATATCCTCTCATTGAAAGATATGGCAGGGCTGCTGAAACCTGAAGCTGCTTATCAGCTTATTTCCGAATTGAAAGACACGGTAAACATTCCGATACATCTTCACTCACATGACACGAGTGGAAATGGTATTGCGATGTATACACGGGCAATTGAAGCTGGAGTAGACATTGTTGATACAGCTCTAGGTGCAATGTCTGGACTGACTTCCCAGCCTTCAGCGAATTCACTTTACTATGCACTTCAGTATGGAGACCGCAACGTACGTACAGATGTGAAATCACTTGAAGAATTATCGTTTTATTGGGAGGATGTACGAGAGTATTACGGTCATTTTGAAAGTGGGATGAACAGTCCACATTCTGAAGTGTATGTACATGAAATGCCGGGTGGTCAGTATTCCAATTTGCAGCAACAGGCTAAAGGAGTAGGTCTAGGAAACCGCTGGAAAGAAGTAAAAGAAATGTTCTCCCGTGTTAACATGCTCTTTGGAGATATTGTAAAAGTGACTCCTTCATCAAAGGTAGTGGGAGACATGGCATTATTCATGGTTCAAAACGAGTTGGATGAAGAAGCAGTGTTAGCAAGAGGGAACTCAATCGACTTCCCAGAGTCAGTTATTGAGTTCTTTGAAGGATATATTGGCCAGCCATACGGCGGATTCCCTGAAGAGCTGCAAAAAGTTGTATTGAAAGGGAGAGAGCCTTTGACCGTAAGGCCTGGTGAGCTGCTGGAACCGGTTGACTTTGATGAAGTAATTGAAAAGCTTACAGGTGATTTGGGAAGACCAGCGACTAAGCATGATGCATTAGCCTATGCATTATATCCGAAAGTGTTTGAAGAATATACAGTAATGAACAAAGACTTTGGCAATCTATCGGTCATTCAAACACCAGAGTTTTTATATGGAATGAGATTGGGCGAAGAGATTGAAGTTGAGATTGAAGTAGGTAAAACGCTCATTATTAAATTGGTTTCTATCGGAGAACCGCAAAATGATGGAACTAGAGTTGTCTACTTCGAGATGAATGGTCAGCCTCGCGAAGTGATTATCCAAGATGTGAATGTTGAAACGGATTTAGTTAAAAAACAAAAGGCTGACCCGACTAATGACGCTCATATCGCGGCAACAATGCCTGGTACTGTGCTGCAGCTTGCAGTAGCAAAAGGAGACCGTGTCCGCAGGGGGCAGCATCTGCTCATTACAGAGGCTATGAAGATGGAAACAACCATTCAAACTCCATACGATGGAATCGTGAAAGAAATCTATGTAACTCCCGGAGAAGCAATCTCAACAGGTGATTTATTGATAGAATTGGAACACTAAGCTGTAAAGTAAATGAGACAGATAAAAACAGCCACTCGGTTAAAATGCTCGAGTGGCTGTTTTTATCATTATTTTCGAATACGTACTCTTGATAACAATAATATCATGTACGTCAGCAATCCGAATAACAACGTGACTAATAAGGTATGAAGTAATGTTACTGATAAATTGAGTCGGGTTAAGACAGAAAGCATACCGGTTGTTGCTTGTGCAAGAACAAGAATCAATGCCATGCTCCAACCCCATACTAACACTTTTTGACCTTTATAATTGCGTATGACATGAATCGCAATATAGATAAGCCAAACGACTATGAGTGCAGCGGCTGTCCTGTGTCCCATTTGGACCCATTCATTTAAACTGGAGGGCATTGCAAAACGGTCGTTTCTACAAAGCGGCCAATCCGCACACGCTAGTCCGGATTCCGTATGTCGTACAAGGGCCCCCGTGTAAATCACAATATACGAATAGACAGTTACGCCAATTGTATGGAACTTAAGTTTCCGTCCAACTTGGATTTTATCAGCCTCAAACTTTTTATCGACTTCAAATATAAGAAGAGTGAGAAGCAGAACTGCTGCAAAAGAAATAAGTGAAATTCCGAAATGCAGTGCCAGAATGAAATCTCCTTGTCCCCATTTAACTTGTGCAGCTCCAATAAGTGCTTGCAAGATAAGGAAGAAGACCGCCATGACTGCAAGGAATTTTGTTTCACGGACATGTCCAATTGCTTTCCATGACCAGACCGCTAATACTAAAATTAAGATTCCGACAGCCCCTGTTACAAGCCGGTGAGAAAACTCAATTAGAACTTCTGTAGTTATTTCATCTGGAATCAGTTGTCCGTTACAGCCTGGCCAATGTCTGCCGCAGCCCATGCCACTGTCTGTTTTCGTAACGAGCGCACCGCCCAGCATAATAAGCAGCATCCCGATTGTTGCAGCAACTGCGAACCATTTTAAGTAGTTATATCGTTTCAAGCAAAGACACCTTCTTCTATGAAATATCGACCGCTGTTGTAGGTCTCTAATTTTTAATGATAGAGAATCACGCTCTAAAACACAATGGCATAAATAGATAACCTGTATTGAAGATAAGTTTTTCACAAAACGTTCATAAAAAAGACTTCATAACTTCACAAATGACAGGGTGTAATGATTTACTATAGTATGTGCACTGTATAATTCCTCGAAAGATTGTGCAATTCTATACAAATTGCTATTTTGTATAGAAATTGTGAAGGATTTTCGATATAGTTAATTATAGCGGTCATTTTTAACAGGCTTTGAAAGGGGGACGAAAATGTCAAACGGTCGTTCGACTGCTGCACAATCGGTACCGGAAACTGCAATAACACCAACATTCTTGAAAGACTTTTTAGCACTCATTAAGATTGGAATTGTAAATTCAAACTTAATAACAGCTTTTACGGGTCTTTTCCTGGCATTCCAGTTTGCGAACATTAACTTTGTACATAGACTGGATCTAGTGTTTGCTGCATTATTTGGAACTGCCCTTATCATTGCCGGCGCAGCAGCACTCAATAACCTGATTGATCGGGATATAGATCCCATCATGACACGTACGAGAACTAGACCTACAGTGACGGGACGTTTTAAAGCACCTGCTGTATTTGCTGCAGCGTTAGCCTTTATAGTTCTAGGAGAAGCATTGCTGTTTTCAGCAAATGCAACTGCAGGATTGCTTGGTATTGCGGGAGTGTTTAGTTACGTTGTTTTGTATTCAATGTGGTCTAAACGCAGACACGTTTCGAACACAATTGTAGGCAGCTTATCAGGTGCTATTCCGCCGCTAATCGGCTGGGCGGTTGTAAATCCGTCTCTTGGTCTGGAAGCTTGGGCACTATTTCTTATTATGTTTGTATGGCAGCCGCCTCACTTTTATGCGCTTGCTATGAAAAAGACAGAAGAGTATAGAGCCGCTGGTATTCCGATGTTACCTGTAGTAAAAGGGTTTGCCCGAACAAAAAAGTCCATGCTTGCATGGGTTGTCTTACTATTTCCGCTGCCATTCTTACTTAGTGAATTAGGGACGGCGTTTCTAGTATTGGCAACACTGTTAAATGCGGGTTGGTTATTCTTCGCACTTAAAGGGTTCCGTGTAAAAGATGATTTGAAATGGGCAACTTCCATGTTCATCTACTCATTGAATTACATGACTATTTTGTTTGTCTCGATGATTATCTTTTCGATTTTCATCTAAACGTTTGGAATTCTTTCTTTGACAGGAATTCATTATAGAGAGGTCTTTACTCCTCAGTGAAAGAAAACACTATTAGAAAGAGAGGGATTATGAAGCGATGATGAAAGGACTCAAAAAATGGCGTCTCTTTTCCTTATTGGCTGTACTGACTGTATTTCTAGCAGGATGCGGCCAGCAGGAACTATCCACGCTTCTACCAGCTGGTCAAGTTGGTAAAGATCAGTTTAAGCTACTGATGCTTTCTTCAGGTATCATGCTGTTCGTCATTCTTGTTGTAGTCGCAATTTATGTAGTAGCACTGATTCGTTTCAGACGTTCAAAACTTGGAGATGACTTCATACCTGAACAGGTTGAAGGCAGTCAGAAATTAGAGCTAATCTGGACAATCATTCCGATTATCCTCATTCTTATTCTTGCTGTCCCTACTGTGTATTACACATATAAACTTGGAGACGTAAAAGCAATGGAAGAAGTAGATGATAACGGGGATGCGAAACATTTAGTTGTTGACGTTACTGCTAAACTTTACTGGTGGGAATTCGAATACCCGGATCTAGGGATCGTAACAGCTCAAGAACTTGTTGTACCAACTAAGGAGAAAGTATTCTTCAACCTTAAAGCAGCAGATGTTAAGCACTCCTTCTGGATTCCTGCAATTGGCGGTAAGTTGGATACGAACGTAGAAAACTTGAATAAGTTTTACCTTACATTCGACCAAGAATCAGAAGGTCTTAAAGATGGCGTATTCTATGGTAAATGTGCGGAGCTCTGCGGACCATCTCACTCACTAATGGACTTCAAGGTAAAAACTTTACCACGTGATGAGTTTAACGCTTGGGCTAAAAACATGAAAGCGACTGCAGACAAAACCGCTGTTGCGAACGAAGATGGTAAAGAAGTGTTCGAAGCAAGCTGTATCGGCTGTCACGCAACTTCTGGTGCAGGTGAAGGTGGATCTCAAGGTCCGAACCTCGCAGCATTTGGAGATCGTAACCGTATCGCTGGTTTCTTGGAACACGATGAAGAGAAGTTAAAAGAATGGATTAAGAATCCACAAAAAATTAAACCAGGCAACACAATGCCTTCTTTCGAAGATCAGCTGTCTGATCAAGAATTGAATGACTTAGCTGAATACTTACTTGGCTTGTCTGTTGAGCAGTAATTCGTAATGCGATATTGAAGAGGAGGTAAAACAACGTGAGTTCTGTTGCTCAAAAAAGAGGATTCGGCGCAGCACTGTGGGATTGGATGACCACTGTCGACCATAAAAAGATCGGAATTCTGTATCTCATTGGCGGCGGTTTCTTCTTCGTCGTTGGTGGTATTGAAGCGATGATTATTCGTCTCCAGCTGTTAAAGCCGAACAATGACCTAGTTAGTGCAGGTCTTTTCAATGATTTAATCACGATGCATGGTACAACGATGATTTTCCTTGCAGCCATGCCGATATTATTTGGCTTTATGAACTATATTATGCCATTACAAATTGGAGCGCGTGACGTTGCGTTCCCGTTCATTAACTCGTTAGGTTTCTGGATGTTCTTCTTCGGAGGATTATTCCTAAACATTTCATGGTTAATTGGACAGGTTCCTGATGCAGGATGGACTTCATATGCATCACTATCACTTGCTTCCACTGGACATGGTATTGACTTCTACGCGATAGGACTTCAAATCGCGGGTGGTGGTACGCTGATGGCCGGGATTAACTTCCTCGTAACCATTATTAATATGCGTGCGCCGGGTATGACGTATATGAGAATGCCATTGTTCACTTGGACGACTTTTGTCGCTTCAGCAATGATTCTTTTCGCATTCCCGCCACTTACAGTTGGTTTGTTCTTCCTAACGTTTGACCGTATGTTCGGCGGTAACTTCTTCGATCATACGATGGGTGGAAATACAATTATCTGGGAGCATATTTTCTGGATATTTGGTCACCCTGAAGTATATATCCTGATCTTACCGGCATTCGGTATTTTCTCTGAGATCTTCTCAATTTTCTCTCGTAAGCGCCTATTTGGATATCCAGCGATGGTATTTGCGACGGTATTGATTGGATTCTTAGGATTCATGGTTTGGGCTCACCACATGTTCACAGTAGGTCTTGGACCAACAGCGAACGCCATCTTCGCAGTAGCGACGATGGCCATTGCAGTACCGACAGGTGTTAAAATCTTTAACTGGTTGCTCACTATTTGGGGCGGTAGTATTAGCATGACAACGCCAATGTTATATGCACTTGGTTTCATTCCTTCATTCGTAATGGGTGGAGTTACAGGTGTTATGCAGGGTGCAGCACCACTTGACTATCAGTTGCATGATAGTTACTTCATTGTTGCTCACTTCCACTACGTTATTGTTGGTGGCGTTGTACTTGCGATTTTAGCAGGTGTACATCTTTACTGGCCTAAAATGTTTGGAACGATGCTTAGTGAAACACTTGGTAAAATTACATTTGTATTCTTCTTTGTTGGGTTCCACTGTACATTCCTTATCCAGCACTGGCTCGGATTCTGGGGAATGCCACGTCGTGTTTGGACATATATGGACGGGCAGGGCTGGAACACAGCGAACTTAATCAGTTCGATTGGTGCGCTTCTTATGGCAATCGGAGTTATCGTATTGGTTATCAATATCATTATGACAACTGTTAAAAACGTACGTGTAGGTAACGACCCTTGGGGAGACGGACGTACACTTGAATGGGCGATTCCTTCACCGCCGCCATTCTATAACTTTACTCAAACGCCACTTGTACGTGGTCTTGATACAGTTTATATTGAAAAAATGGAGGGTAACACAACAATGCTTACACCAGCAGAACCTGTTCAAGACATCCACATGCCGAATGGTTCAATCATTCCGTTCTTTATGACATTTGGTTTGTTCATCGCTGGTTTCGGTGCAATGTTCCACCAAGAAACTTCTTGGGGATTGCCATTACTGATCTTTGGTCTTGCTTGGATATTCGTGTCGATGGCGATGCGTTCAGTGAAAGATGATCTTGGTTTCTATGTAACGAAAGAAGAAATTCAGCGTGATATTGACAATGCTCGTAAAGGGGGTCGTAACTGATGGATTTGAATAAAAAATTCACTCCAGAAACTTGGCCTGAACATCCTGAGCGTGCGACTCTTGAAGCCAAGAATAAGTTTGTTGGTTTCTGGCTCTTCCTTGGCGGAGAGACAATTTTGTTCGCAACATTGTTTGCAACCTACATGGCTCTTAAGAATAAGGGGCCAAGTGGTTTTGGATTCTCAACACAAGAGCTTTATCAATTGCCACTCGTATTCGTGATGACGTTATTGCTATTAACATCATCTCTTACAAGTGTGTATGCAATGCACCACATGAAGAACTACAACTTCAAGAAAATGCAGCTATGGCTTGCGATAACTGCAATTTTAGGACTTTGTTTCCTAGGGCTTGAAGTATATGAGTTCTCTCACTATGTTAAAGAAGGTTTTACATTTGGAAATAGTGCATTTAGTTCAGCGTTCTTTACATTGGTTGGAACGCATGGTTTCCACGTAGCAATCGGATTGGTTTGGGTTACACTTCTAATCTTCCGTAATGCAAAACGCGGACTTAACCTGTATAATGCAACTAAATACTATACTTTCTCACTTTACTGGCACTTCATTGACGTCGTATGGGTATTCATCTTTACGGTAGTATACTTGATGGGAGTGATCGGATAACATGGCTGAAATCGAAATGTATAAAAGATCACCGATTGAGCAAGATTTATTTGTCCGTCGCTCAAAAGAAACAATGCGCGGCCAAGTGATGATGTTCTCGCTGATGATCTTTATGACCATCTGTTCATTTACATTCGTCGTAGCTTTCCAGCAAGGAGTAGAAGGATTTACTAAGTATATGGTAATCCCTGTTCTGTTCCTGTTTGCAGCAGTTCAAGTAGCACTTCAACTTTATTATTTCATGCACATGAAAGATAAAGGACACGGTGTACCACAAATGTTTATGTTTACAGGAGCTGTGTTTGCATTCCTGATTCCACTGACTTTCGTTACAATTGTTTGGTGGTAAAATTTTAGAAAGCCTCTGACTTTGGCCAATTGCCATTGTCAGAGGTTTTTCTTTTCACGATGTCAAGGAACGTTCATTGTTTTAGACATAGAAACGATCTATAATAAGTAGAGAACTTATAAAAGGAGCTGGGGCACTTGCCGTTAAGTATATTTGGCTTTCGCGCGTTATGGAGCCCGTACTTTTTCTTATCTCTTGTCGTGTTGACTATCCTTTACTTTTTACTGACTAAAAAGTGGAGGTCGAAATTTGAAGGGACTGAGCCCGTTACAACAAAGCAAACTGCGTTGTTCATCTCTGCTGTTGTGCTGTTATATATTGTAAAAGGGTCTCCGATGGACTTAATGGGTCATATTTTGTTCTCGGTCCACATGGCGCAAATGGCAATTTTATTGTTGATGATTGCTCCGCTATTCATCATGGGAGTACCGAACTTTATATGGAAGAAAATCTTCAGCTATCCTAAATTAGCTGCAGTGATTCACTTCTTTACAAAGCCTGTCATCAGTTTAATGTTATTTACACTTATGTTTTCCATGAACCACTATCCGTTGGTGTTGGATACGATTAAACTTAGTTTTACATTGCACACGTTATTTACATTGACATTGTTTTTGTCTGCTTTGTTCTTATGGTGGCCAATATTTAACACACTGCCCGGTGAACCGCAATTACATGGGTTGAAAAAGATTGGCTATGTAATTCTAAGTGCTATTTTGCTGACTCCCGCATGCTCATTGATCATCTTTGCGGATGTCCCAGTATACGCAACGTATGCGAGTGGAGAAGCGTGGCTTCAAGCGATGGCTCTTTGTGTTCCGGCGGGGACTTTATCCGGATTGTCCATTTCTGGTCCGGAGTTATTTACAAATATGCCTGCAGTTTATGACCAGCAGCTTGGCGGAATCATTATGAAAGTGATGCAAGAGCTATTGTATGTGTTCATAATCGGTAAAATTTTCATTACTTGGTACCGTGATGAGCAAAACAATGCCGATGAGATCACTCGACAAGATCTGATCAATCGTAAAAATCTTTCTGTACACGGGTAATTCGATACCTGAATAGAAATGGAGAACTAGCATGAATTTACCAATTCTACCGACGTTGAGTACTTTGCTCATCATTATATCCGGAGTCTTAGTGGTGATTGGATGGATATTGATACGTCATGAGCGTAAAGAGGCACACAAGAAAGTGATGATTGCCGCGTCCATTTCAGCGCTTCTGTTTTTAGTGATTTACCTATCAAGGACAGCGATCCTTGGGAATACCTCATTTGGCGGACCTGACAATATTAAGATTTACTATACAATTTTCTTGATATTCCATATATGCTTAGCGACTTTCGGAGCGTTTCTAGGTGTTCTGTCGCTTGTGTCGGGCTTTAAGGATAACTTACCTAGGCACAGACGTCTCGGACCTGTAACGAGCACGGTGTGGGTTTTTGCGGCACTTACAGGTGTTGTGGTGTACTTGCTTCTTTACGTTTTTTATACAGGCGGCGAAACTACATCGATGCTTAAAGCGATATTAGGATTTTAACAAAAACACGCATGCCCCACTTTAGGGGACATGCGTGTTTTTGTATCGATTTTCATCAAGTTAAATTTTATAGTTGAGCTTGATGATTCCTGCTTCAATTGCTGTGGTAAACAGAATGACTACCATTGGCCCTATGAAGAAACCAAGAACTCCAAATAGCTTTAATCCGATAAACATCCCGATTAACGTCGGAAGAGGAGACAAGCCGATTTGTGAACCCATCACTTTCGGTTCAACAGTTCGACGGATGATTAATAACACTGCTGCTAAAATAGAAAGTTTCGTCCCCATAGCGACATCACCACTGACAAACTCATACAGAGCCCATGGTGCCAACACAATAATCGATCCCAAAATAGGGATTACATCGATAATCCAGATAATGATAGCCATCACCACTGCATACTTTGGAACAATGAGTAGTAGTCCAACGAAAGCAACGGCTAAGATGATGAAACTTACAAGCAATTGCGCTTTTAAAAAGCCTTTCACAGTAGCGTTCAATTTCGTAGTCATATATTTGACCTTTTCTGCGGTCCGATCAGTGAATCGGTTATAGACTCTTTGTTTCAGTTGTGGAAGTTCTAGCATGAATAAGAACAGCGCAATTAAGAAGACGATAAAACTCACGAGGAAATTCGGAATTTCAGAAGCGAGAGCAATAATCTTTTCATAGCTCAACAGTTCAAGAAGAGAATCTTTGAAAGAGGTGAGCGCAGCTGTCAGCTGTTCTTGTGTAGCAGAAACAATATCTGAAGGAAGTCCAGATGTATACGTAAATACTTTTTCTTGCACGTCGATCCAAGCAATTGAAAGAGTGTTTAAGTAATCCGGAGCATCTTTGGTGAATTGAATGATTCGGCCAATTAAAGATGTGACGGAAAAATAAACACCGCCAGCAACGATTAAGACGACGAAGATGAATACCGAGATTACAGAAAGTTTTCGTTTCCATTTGAAACGGTGCTCCACTAGTTTGACGAGTGGATCAATAATCAGCGCTGTCAACAATGCTAATATTAGCGGTATGGAAACCGGGAGTATGAAAAATAAAGCGGCAACTGCGATAACTACAGTTACGATGATAATCAAAGTCTTTTTTGTTAACCGTTTTGTCACCCGGCATTCCCCCAAATGGTGTATTATTTCTATTATAGCCAAAACAAATGTAAATGCATATAAAAAACCGGGGAACAAAATATTCCCCGGTTTCCGACAATTATTTTAAGTTGAAAGTTTGCAGGTCCTTTACTAGCGCCGCCAATGTTTTTTTACTATCATTGACTACAAAAGCAGGATAAAATTCGTCCTCGCCATATTCAACACCGTGTGGATAATAGTGTTTCCCGAGTTGAGGAGTGATGAATTCAACGACGCCTTCATCTTTGCCGACGTCCCCAGGAGTAATCCCGTAGACACGAAGATAGTATACACCATCGCTGACAGTATACTTTTTGTCGAATGTCATACGCTCGTAGTCCCATTGTCCAGCAAGAACCAAATCATGCTTTTTAACGAGTTCTTCAAGAGTTCGGATATCTACAGCGATCTCTTCAATACCAGTGTTTATAAAGTCCATTGATCAATTTCCTCCTTATATAACCATCAATCGATTGCTATTCGTTTATAATCATAGAACAAATAGAAGTCGGTTGCAATGGCAACATTGTGTCCGAGATGGATAACAACGTATTCAAGAAGAAAATGATGAAATTACTAGTCAAATCACGATATTGCATAGAGAAACAAGTGGGGAATATATATAGAAAGAAGGTGTGGGGGAAGTGAAACGGTTATGGAAAGTACTTTTAGTCTTATTGGTTGTTATTCTAACGTTTTACTTTTGGGATGATGGCATTCGCGAAAATGATCCATTGGAATCACCTGTCAAGCCAGGGACTGCTATTAGTGGGGGAGAATCCCCTATACAACAAGGAGTCACTGATGCAAAAAGACCTGAAAAAGGGATTTCTACACTTGTAGGAAAATCTTCTGAAAAGTTAAGTGAAAAGTTTGGGAAACCTGACCGAGTAGATCTCTCCGTGTTCGGTTTCGAGTGGTGGATTTATGAGACGAATCCCATGTTAATGGCAGGAGTTGCTGACGGTGTTGTCAACCAAATTTATAGTCCTGATCGTGAAGTAGATGTCTATCCATATATCAATGGTCAAAGCAGCCAAGACATTTACCGGAGTACGATTATTGAATCAGAATTGGAAGTAGTGGTAGGAGATAACCAATATACATTCGTACTCAATGGCGATGATATTAAAAATAAGATGCTCATTCAATCAGATGGACTGTTCACTCAATTGTATATGGATGAAAAAGGTGAAGAGTTAGAAGGGGTGCGTTTCATCGAACCAATGACACTAGTTATGCAGCAGCCTTATGATTTGTTTTACAAGGGTGAGCTGGTTGAAGTGAAAAAACCTTCATCGGAGGACCAGTTTGCCGTTGATCGTGCTCTGGAGCGTCAAATACTCGATATTACGAATATATATCGAACAAATCATAGTGTGAATAAATTAAAGAAAGACTACGGTCTGCAAGTCGTCGCACGAGAACATAGTAAAGAAATGGCGCTGCAGAATTATTTTTCTCAAGATTCACCCACGTCAGGTACTCTCGCAGATCGTTTAAAAACTGCCAATATTGAAGTCAAAAAAGCAGGAGAAAACATAGCGTTGAATTATACCGATGCTATTGAAGCGGTTCATGGCTGGTTAAACTCTCCTGCACACCAAGAAGTATTGCTGGACAAAAATTTCACTCATATTGGTACGGGTGTCTATGGTAACTATTATACCCAAAATTTAATACAAGAAGTAGAGAAGCCAACACCTTAACGTGAAATCATTCAGTAGATGGGATGATCCACGTACCTTCTTCGCTGACGGCAATTCCTTTGACGCATAAGGGGATTGCTGTTTTTTTTGCATAAAGTGCAGCCCGTTTTTGAATGACAGGACGGTCACAGTCAAGTAACGGAATGAATTCATCAATTGTCAGCGAATCGTATTTTACCGCATCTTCAACAACGTTCGGATCGGCAGACATAACCCCAGGAACGTCTTTAAAAAATTCCACGCAAGACGCACCAAGGCTGCTCCCCAGTACAATCGCCGTTAAATCACTTCCTCCGCGTCCAAGTGTCATGTAATCGCCTGTAGTATTCATTCCTTGAAATCCAGGGACGATCAGACATTGCTGTGTTTGAAGTGCTTTATCAATATAGCTTGTCTCGACACGATGGATAGTTGCATTTCCAAAAGTACCCGTTGTTTGTAAACCAGAGTTATTACTGTGCATCACTTTGTTTTGAATGCCAAGTTTAGCTAGCTCCGCACTTAGTACTGCTGATGCGATCAGTTCACCGCATGATGCTGCAAGATCCCATGCAGCCGTACCTACTTCAAAGTCAGGGGTAATGGTGAGAAGCCGATCTGTAGAATAAGGGCTTTCTTCACGGCCTATTGCAGAGACAACGACGATTACCTGATTGTGTACATTCAGTCCATCTTGAATTCTTTCAATACATAAGCGACGCATCGTACGATCTCTCATCGCAGCGCCGCCAAATTTTTGAATTATCATATCGTCTCCCAACTTTCTTCGTGACATTCACACGAATCGTTTCATACGCTGAAGTATGTTCATCCTTACTATATTCCTTGAAAAGAAAAACGTTCGGGAAGGAGACACGGGTTTGTACCTAATTGAATTGCTAAAAGATTGGCCATGTACGATAAGTGGGAATTGGAGAGATATTGAGATTAATGCAGTGACAGAGCATCCAAAGCGGGTTACAAAAGGAAGTTTGTTTGTCGCTAGAAAAGGTGCCCGCCATGATGGATTGGATTCCATTGAAGAAGGAATTCACAATGGTGCAGCTGCAATTGTAGTGGACAGAATTGTACCGAAAGAGCAGGTTTCGAATTGGGTCAGTCGTGGAGTTGCAGTTGTAACTGTCCCTGAGTGCAAACAATTTTTGTCTTATAGTTGTGCACAACTTGCGGGAAGCCCAGCAGAAGAACTTACAATTATTTCGGTAACAGGAACAAACGGAAAGACTACAGTTACGCATTTCGTCGGTCAATTACTTGCAAACTTTGGTGTTAAAGCAGCAGTAATTGGAACTACGGGCTGCTATATTAATGGAGAGAAACTAGATGTGGAAACACCATCGCTTACTACATTGACTGCGGAGTATTTGCACCCTTTATTAAAGACATGTCTCGAAAGAGGAGTCACCCACGTGGCGCTTGAAGCGTCCTCCCTAGGGCTGGAAATGGAGCGCCTCGCTCACTGCAGGGCAGCTGTTGGCGTGTTCTTAAATATTGGGGTCGATCATTTCGAAGAACATGGCGGAAGGGACAATTATTTAAATGCTAAAAAGAAACTATGTGAACTATCCGACCAAATTCTTGTGAATCGTGAAGATGCGGAATGCATGAAACTTGTTGCAGATGCGAATGTGCCTGTCCATGAATTTGGAAGAAAAGTTGCGGGCCGGTTTATGCCTAGCGAAAATCTGATAGCGACACTTCCTCCTGGAGAGCATAATCGTTTAAATGCAATGGCTGCTGCAGCGGCAGTTTGTCTACTCGGTTTTCCGGAGAGACACGTATTTTCGATGTTTTCAGAGCTGCGTTTGCCTGAAGGCAGAATGCAGCTGGCGGAGCAGGCTGGACGCCAAGTTTTTGTGGATTACGCTCATACTCCGGATGCGCTAGAAGTTGTTTTACAAGCATTGACATCGTTAAAAAAGAAACAGCTTATCTGTGTATTCGGCTGTGGCGGAGAACGTGACAAAGACAAAAGACCCATTATGGGCGAGGTAGCAGAGAATTATTGTGATAAGATTTATGTAACCTCTGACAACCCTCGGAATGAAAATCCGGATCACATCATTCAAGACATCGTAAGCGGAATGAAGAATTCTTCAGCTGTCATCATAGAAACTGACAGAAAGCGTGCGATACAACAGGCGATCGAATTAAGTGAGCCTCAAGACATTGTTCTGATTGCAGGAAAAGGACATGAAACATCTCAACTCGTGTCTGGCAAAGAAACCGTTTTGTCTGATTTTAAAGAAGTAATGGCAGCTCTCAATCAGTTAGGAACGGTGAAGTAGTTTTCAAGTGATGCGCTTACTCCCTCTATTTGGTATAATAAGTGTGAATGGAGGGAAACCACTTATGATGATAACCGATGAATGGCTTACCATCATCGAGCATACAGATGAATTAGCAGAGATGATTATGACATCCGATGTTCTGTTAGACTACCGTTCTGCTCATCAGCAAGTTTATAGCGATCCGGATTTGGTAAAACAGATTCGAGACTTCTCGGAGTTGAAAGAACGCTATGAAGAGGTACAACGATTTGGAAAATACCATCCGGATTACAATAGAGTAATGAAATCGATTCGACTCGACAAACGAGCATTAGATATGAATGAGAAAGTAGCTGCACTGCGTTTGTCAGAAAATGATGTACAATATTTGCTGGATGAAATCAGCGCAGGTATCGCACATTCTGTATCTGAATCGGTGAAGTTGCCGACAGACAATACATTCGTAACGGATTCTTCATGTGGAGGAAGTTGCGGCACTGGCGGAGGCTGTTCGTGTTCGGCGTAACGAATAGTGCTTCACCGCAAATACAAAAAAGCAGAGGGCGAATGTTTCGCAGCCTCTGCTTTTTTTATTGTTCGTGTAACGTATCCAATTGACTCATAACTGTCTCCGGTGTATCCGTTATGAACCCTGCAGCACCAGCATGTGCGAGCTTCAACACATCGTCAAATTCTGCATGATCAATGTATACCGAAACGTTCAGTTTCTTGAGAAATTGGATGAAGCCAACACTTGCTGGCTGGAATGGTCCAATCCTATCGGACAACACAAAAAGATCTGTGCGCGGGTTGTAAAGATGACCGAAGCGGCTAGAATAAGCTGCATATGCTTGTTTCATCTCTTCTGCGCCAGCTCCGACCGCTGCGAGATGTTGTGTATATAAGTTAAAGCGATCAACCTGCTCATCATAATGACTAATGACTGCGACTTGGTTTTGTGCATTACATTCTTCAAGTAACTTCCAAAGTTTTGAAGGCATTAAGCTCCCCTCATACGTATCAGGAGAATCTACAATTCTAATGAGGAATAGCAGGTGGGGATAGCGCTCCAACATATCTTTTAATAAGCAGCGGGCTGATTCTGACAAGGTGCTGTCTGTCAGAATAATCTCCTCATCAGCTGTAAGTCTTACGTTCATCGCTAGACCTTGTACACCAAGTGCGGCAGCTTCTGCTGCTTGTTTAACAGTTGTTGAACCGGAAAGTTGTTGGATTACAATGGGACCTTCAAAGTGAAGTGCTTCCT
Source organism: Sporosarcina aquimarina (assembly GCF_033253705.1). GTDB lineage: Bacteria > Bacillota > Bacilli > Bacillales_A > Planococcaceae > Sporosarcina > Sporosarcina aquimarina. The sequence goes on along the minus strand of NZ_JAUBDH010000002.1, from coordinate 406,589 downwards.
TACTAGGCCGGGCCGTTGGACGGATAATTGCTTTGGAAGCAGCCCAGGCTGCAGCACCTGCGGCACCTACGGACAGTGCAACTTTTGTTTTTCTTCCCACTTCTAATTCCTCCTCTGTTAAATCCTTTGAATTCATTATAAGACAAATTGGATGAACTGTCAGTAAAGTCTGGTTGCGGCTTTTTTAAAACTTATGGTATTGTTAGGGATAGAAAAGAGGGATACTATTGGTAGATCGTCAAGGAGTTATCATTTATCTCCATCATTTGAAACAGGCGAAATCGTTTCGTAAATACGGACACGTTCACTATATATCACGTCGTATGAAGTATGTAGTCCTCTATTGCAGTCAAAGCGATGTCGAGGACGTCATTCGCAAAGTGGAACGGCTTTCATCAGTAAAAAAAGCAATCCCATCTTACCGGCCGTTTGTACGCACAGAATACGAGAATGCACGTCCTGACAAAGCGAAGGAATATGATTACAAAACCGGTCTATAAGGATCGTCAAGAGGCGGCAGTAAATGGTTAAGGCGTAATATGCCAGTCAAGTATTGATAGAATAACTTCGTTTCTGGAAATTCTGAGGAATGCTTAATGTCTACTGGGACTGGCTTGCTGTCAACACTGGCTGCAGCCTCTTCGAATACTTGTTGCCGTTTTGAAATACTGCCTTCTCTGGATGGAATGCCTTCACGACAGATATAGATAGGGAACAGCCCGCCTTCACCTGCTGGAGCAAAAGAGGCTGCAAGTGAAACAACCCGTTTCCCATCCGGTGTTGTTGAGGTAAATAAAAATGTTCGTTTTAGTCTAGAAGAATTGGCGGATATCAGTTCGCATAGTTCATAAATATCTGAGTACCCTTCACCAAGCTCGATGAATCGTTGTTGTCGCATGACAGAACCACACCTTTCAAAAAGTATAATTCATATCATAGCACGCGTGCACATTGTTTGCAGAATGGTTTGAAGGGTTGACAAAAGGAGTTACAAAAATGAGAGTTATTGCTGGAACGAGAAGAGGAATTCCTTTAAAGTCGATTACTGGTACAGATACTCGTCCTACATCAGACAAAGTAAAAGAAGCGTTGTTTAGTAAAATCGGCCAATTTTTTGATGGAGGCACTGCTGTTGAATTATTTGGCGGAAGCGGTTCTTTGTCATTGGAAGCGCTCTCTCGAGGTGCAGAACACGCATGGATTTTTGAAAGGAATCCTAAAGCAATTGCTGTTATTAAAGCTAACGCTGAGAAGTGTAAGTTTGTGAACGAACTTCAAATTATTCGAGGGGATGCTCGCTCTGCAGCTGCTAAACTTAGTAAAGAGGGCATCCAAGCAGACTTGCTTTTTCTAGATCCTCCCTATGCAAAAAAAGAATTTTACGACATTGCAGCTCAATTCGCCGACGAAGGCTTATTGACGGACCGCGCGATAATTGTTTGCGAGCATGACAAGCAGCTTACACTTCCCCTTTCATATGGCAGTTTTGAGTCAACAGGAACCACTGTTTACGGTGGAAGTGCAATTACAATTTATAAGAAATGAGGTTCTGAAATGTCTAAAGTGGCAGTTGTGCCAGGAAGCTTTGATCCACTGACGAATGGTCATTTGGATATCATTAAGCGCGCAGTAAAAATCTTTGACGAAGTTCATGTAGTGGTGATGAATAACTCGTCTAAGAATCCATTATTCTCAGTAGAAGAACGTCAGCAGCTTATTGCACAAGCCACTGCTGAGTATCCGTCTGTCAAGATTGACTCATCATCTGGTTTGCTGATTGACTACGCAAAAACCATTAATGCAGCTGCAATAGTTAGAGGGTTGCGTGCAGTATCGGATTTTGAGTATGAAATGCAAATTACATCTATGAACCGATTTTTAGATGAAGACATCGAAACGTTTTTTGTTATGACGAAGAACCAATATTCTTTTTTAAGTTCTAGTATTGTAAAAGAGGTTGCAAAATACGGCGGGGATGTTTCTGCACTTGTACCGGAAACTGTAAATAGAGCATTGAAGAAAATGTATACATAATAAGTGAGCTGTGCTGAGAAGTCGTGAACCATGACTTCCCGGTTCAGCTTTTTTTATACATCTGCCATTTTAAGGTTCCCATAAATTCAATAACCATAAATTTTCTTAAAGCAATATATATAGAAAAACGGGCACTGCAAGAACGCTCCAGATTCGACCAATCACATAAGGTTTCAGTGACAGTTCAGCTGAACGCGCAATGACAAAAACTTGCATATGGATGCTAAGGCCGTTTATGGATAGAATCGCAGCGATTAAATAAGGAAAGATAGGGGCACCATAAAAATGTAAGGCGGCGGATTGTACACCCGAGGTCATCTCAAATATCGACAAGACGAACGTTTTCACAATGCCCATTTCAACAGATGCAGCAGCTTGAATCACGTTTGTCAAAACGCTGCCTAGTGAAGAAAAGAAAACCACGGTGGTTGCCACTAAAATGATGATTGTAGAGCTTTCCTTAAATGCGTCCAGCAAAGGTGCAGAGCTGGGGTTCGTAATAGAACTATGCTTCCTCTCTCCATCAGGAGTACGCCGAGACGCCATCAATAGCAATACGAATAAGAAGAAGACAATATTAGCTGCGTGGATTGCGAAGAGTAATTTCCAACCGGACATAGAATCACCGAACAGCTCAAGACCAACATATCCGACGATGAACATAGGTCCTGGTGCATGACATGCAGCAAGCAGCAGGCTGCTTTCATATTTAGAAAGCTGTCCATTTTTTTTCATTTCACTTACTGTAACAGCTCCAACAGGAAATCCCCCAAACGAACCAAGCGTATACGCTTTTATATACCGCATCCAAGCTGGAGACGATTTCTCTGAAACAGGCAATTTTAAGAGCCACTGAGTTAAAATAATATAAGGAAGTAAATAAGGCAATAGCGCCTGCACAAATAACTTTACTCCTGTTTCTGCTCCATCGTGTGCAATACCTGGCTGTAAGATGAACAAAGCGATAAGTGACCAAATCATGATTACATTTATCATGCGTCTTGTGCAAGTACAGATTGCAATGAATTCACGCTTGCGTCTCCTTTCTCTCTTGTGTATTCAGTCCAAATAAAAATCATTGTGCCGTTCAATTTTCAAATGGTACACTTAACCATATGTTAAAGAGGTACAGGCTATTAATGGAGGTGCAGGTAAAATTACAATTAAACGAATCGGAATCACCGCAATTATTACGGTGCTCATTGCTCTTTTTATGGTCTATCCACTAGACAGCTATGTATCTCAACCAGGCGGAGCATATGAATTATCCCCGCTAGTGAAAGTTGAAAATGGAGATGAAGAAGACAAAGGAACTTTTAGTCTAATGACCATTTCAGTTGGCAAGGCGACACCAGCTACATATTTTTGGTCGAAGGTTTCAGATAAGATGAAACTCCTTCCGGCCAGCAAAGTCAGACGGCGAGGAGAGAATGATCAGGAATACAATATGCGTCAGCTGCGTTTAATGAGCGATTCCCAATTCAATGCAATTTCTGTTGCATTTGAAAAAGCGGGTAAGCCGGTAGAAATCGATTTTACGGGCATTTACATTCAACATGTGGTTGAGGGAAGTGCATCTGATGGTAAATTACAAGCAGGGGACCGTATTGTCGGAGTAGATGGCAAACCGCTGCTTGAGCCAGATCAGTTTGCCACTTACGTTGCAGACCAGCGTAAAGAGGATACGATTCAAGTAGAAGCAGAACGTGACGGGGAAAAGTTTGAAACGGACATCACTTTGAAAGAAATCCCTGAAACGGAAGGTAAGGTAGGACTCGGAATTCAATTTTTAGTGGATCGCTCGCTAAAAACGATTCCAAAGGTAAACTTTAATACTTCTGAAATAGGCGGACCGTCTGCAGGGTTAATGTTTACGCTGGAAATCATCAATCAGCTTGATACCAAAGACATTTCAAAAGGCTATACTGTTGCAGGAACAGGAGAGATGATGCCAGGCGGTACGGTTGGACGTATCGGAGGAATTGACTTTAAAGTGATGGCGGCAGATCGAGACGGAATGGAGATTTTCTTTGCACCGGATGATGAATTGCCGGAAGAAGTAAAGGCAGCGAATCCGGGTATTAAGAGTAACTACGAAGAAGCTGCTGAAACAGCAAAAAAAATAGGCACGAAGATGAAAATCGTGCCTGTTAAAACAGTAGATGACGCGTTGGAGTATTTAGACAAGTTGAAGCCTAAAAAGTGATATCAGAGCCGGATAGGCGGCGTCCGGAAATCAAGGCCGAGCGAAGGTGTTAAAGGATCGATACCAAGTGCATACAAATCAGATACAGTAGCAGAAAACGCTGCTGAAGCACTTTCGAAATTTGCAAGTCTGCTCACTACTGGCAGTTTCACTTCTTCTTTCTTCTCTTTTAAATACGCTTGGCCAAGTGGTGTCATTCCGAGCAGTCTTAAATGATCAGGATTTTGCATAACGTTCCGTTTTTCGTATGTAAAACCGGTATAGATATGTGTCAGCATTCGTTGAATACGAGTCCAAGTATATCGCTTAGATTTCACGATGCTCATGAAGTGCTGGAACGATTCAGCTTGTTTAGCTGCTTTGTAGAATAGATTTTCAATTCCTTCTTTAACATCTGCAATACGCGCCAGACGTTCTGGGCCATCTCTGAGAATTTGAAATCTTAACTGCGGATAAAATCGTTCCCAGCTGCCGAAATTGCCTCTCTGCTCAAGCCAGTGTTCAAGTTCATGAAAAGTTCGATTCGGCACATACTGTCGAATGTGTTCGGTATTTTGTGTTGTGAAAAACTCTTTACGAATTCCTGTGGCACTTGCGATTTTTGTATCTGGAGATACATCGTCATGATACCCTGCCCCGAGCCTCGGAAGTGTTGCTGGAGTCATTGTAGATTTTAGGGCTGCAGCAGATTCCATATAGTGAAATCCAAGAATGTTATTAGGCAGTGATAAATCCACAAACTTACTTGGATTCCCATCGGCTGGTTGTGTGATTGATGAATAGGCCTCGTTGAGTGCTTGGGGGTAACTTACTCCCTTTTGAACCGAACTTCGAATTGCGTCATCATAGTCCGCTTGGTAAGTGGAAATCCTATTTAACGTTTCGATAAATGAAGTGATGGACCCGTCCTCACTGCCGAAACAGTAGCTGTCGCATTGTGCTGCATCTAACAATTGAATAGCACTGGCTGCGAAAGCGGGAGCATTTGATGTTGCGCTGGCATATGGCAGCTCAAACACTAGATCCACGCCATTCTCCAATGCCATAGAAGTTCTTGTCCATTTATCTACGAGTGCAGGCTCACCTCTTTGAAGAAAGTTTCCGCTCATGACCGCAATTACCAAGTCAGATTCAGTTTGTGCTTTTGCAGCAGCCGCATGGTACAAGTGTCCATTATGAAACGGGTTGTATTCAACTACGATTCCTACAGCTTTCATGAAGCTCACTCCTTTCAATATATCTATTGTTTTAGTATAATGAACTAAGCGTTGAAGTGACAAGAAAATATCTTGACATCTTTTTTTATCCGCTATATAATCAAAAGTGTTGTCTTGAGGTGATAGGCATGAAATGGTCAATTCATCAATTGCGTAAGTTCAGGCAGGGAGCAATGCCGCTTGACGAAGTGGTTGATCTTGGATCTGTAAGAGAAAGAAACTCGGAAATCCGAGCAATTTCACCGGTTCGGTTAACTGGAAGTTGTACAGTAGGTTCGAAAAAAGTTTCATTTCACTTCCATTTGGAAGGTTCCATGACGCTGCCTTGTGCAAGAACGTGGGAGGATGTTCATTTTCCTTTCTCTATAGAAACAGATGAACAATTCAGCTGGGACGAAGAAGTATTGGCGCAAGACGATGAAATCCACCCAATAGTGGGGGATACAATCGATCCAATGCCAGTCTTTGAAGAGCTTATTCTTTTAGAAGTGCCATTGCAGGTTTACTGTGATGACGCGGATACCGTAACGGAAGCCTCCGGTACGGGTTGGTCGTATACGACTGACGAAGTGTACAATGAAAAGCTAACGGAAGAGCAGGATAAAAAAACGGATCCTAGACTTGCAGGCTTAGCAAGATTTTTTGAATCCGATAACGACTAGTCGAACTAAGGAGGTGCCCTCTAATGGCAGTACCAAAGAGAAGAACATCTAAAACCAAAAAGAATATGCGCCGTACACATTACAAGTTACAGGTTCCAGGTATGACAACTTGTGAAAATTGTGGCGAAATGAAATTGGCACACCGCATTTGTAAATCATGCGGTCAATACAAAGGGAAAGTCGTTGTAGGCGAATAACAAGATTCTGCCTCAACCCCCTGATAGCTCCGGCTATCGTAAGACTACCGTGAGACCATGGCTCACGGTAGTCTTTTTTGTATACATAAATTGTGTTTAAGGAGGCCGTGTTATGTCCTATAGCATCACAAAAGAAATAAACAAAATCACATTTACAATTTCTCGTCCCGAAGTAAGGAACGCAGTAAACTATGAAGTGATGGATGGGTTAGAGCAATTCATTGATCAACTGGAACGCGACACTTCCTTGAAGTGGGGAATCATCACTTCTGAAGGTGGGAAAGCATTTTGTTCAGGTGGTGATTTAGGCGAGTTTCATGCGCTTGAAACGTCTGCGGAAGCCTTACCTATGCTATCTCGAATGACCAAGTTACTCTATCGTCTTGCCGCTTCACCGATCTCTACTATTGCACTGATGGATGGTACTGCTGTTGGCGGCGGTTGTGAAATTGCAGCAGCTTGTGATTATCGTTTGATGAAGACAGGCGCTAAAGCGGGGTTCATCCAAGGGACTCTTGCCATTACGACAGGGTGGGGCGGTGCTTCGTTACTCTACGAAAAAGAACAATTACACAGCAGGGTTCTCCGTTTTCTAACTGAAGCGCGAGTTCATGATTCACAATCTCTATATGAGTGGGGATGGCTTACTGACGTATACAGTGAATCTAAAGAGGATGCACTCGCTAAGTTTATAGCAAATTCAGAACATGTCGATGCAGCAGTACTCCAGGCCTATAAGTCAATTGCGATTCGGAAATGGGAGAAAACGGGCTTGAAAGAGCGAATGCTCGCAGAGTGCAAACAGTGTTCAACTTTGTGGGAATCTGATGCACATCATGCGGCGGTAGCTAAATTTCGAAGCCGAGCTTAGCCAGTTCAAAAGATTGAAAATTCAAAAGATGATTGAATAGTTGAAAACGGTTTCAATTATCAGATAAACTATAGATAGATGAAAAAAATCATCTATCTGAAAGTGACAAAAGTTGAGGAGGAAAATAATATGGCACAAGTACTATCTACAATGACTGGAACAGTTTTTACAATTGAAGTTGAAGTTGGGCAAGAAGTGAAAAAAGGGGATACAGTAGTTATTCTCGAATCAATGAAAATGGAGATTCCTGTAGAAGCGGAAATGGATGGAAAAGTAGCATCAATTGCTGTTAAAGAGGAAGATTTCATTGATGAAGGGGATCTTATCCTAACGTTTGAATGATGGTTAAATTCGTAAGGGGGGAGTTCACATGACGAGTAATACAGAAGAACAAAAGGGGTATAATCATAAATTAGAACAACAATTGGAAAAAATCTTTGCTGGTGGACAGCCGAAGTATCATGAAAAAGCAGCCCAGCAAGGTAAAATGTTCGTGCGCGAACGTCTTGCTATGTTGTTTGATGATGGAAAATATACGGAAGACGGACGTTTCGCAAACTGTGAAGCAGGAGACTTACCAGCAGACGGTGTTGTGACTGCAATGGGGAAAGTTGGAGGTCAAACTGTTTGCGTCATGGCGAATGACTCTACAATTAAAGCGGGATCTTGGGGCTCTCGCACTGTAGAAAAGATAATCCGAATTCAAGAAACAGCTGAAATGCACCGTGTGCCGATGTTGTATTTAGTTGACTCAGCAGGTGCTCGAATTACAGATCAGCTAGACATGTTCCCGAATCGCAGAGGGGCCGGACGGATTTTCCACAACCAAGTAAGGTTATCGGGGTTCATTCCGCAAATATGTGTTCTATTCGGACCATCTGCTGCTGGCGGTGCATACATACCCGCGTTCTGTGACATTGTTATTATGGTGAAAGGGAATGCTTCTATGTATTTAGGGTCCCCTCGAATGGCTGAGAAAGTTATTGGTCAAAAAGTAACCCTAGAAGAAATGGGCGGAGCCGAAATGCATTGTTCTATCAGTGGATGTGGTGATGTTTTAGCGGAAAACGAAGAAGAAGCGATATCTGAAGCGAAACGTTACTTAGCCTTCTTCCCTGCAAACTTCACCGAGCCTGCTCCAATCGCAGAAGCGGTAGAGGCAAAGGTTGGGCGCACGTTGGAAGAAATTATACCTGAGAACCAAAATGCCCCATTCAATATGTACGAAGCTATTGATACATTGATTGACGAAGAGAGTTTCTTTGAAGTGAAAAAGAAATTTGCGCCAGAACTGATTACAGGGTTAGCACGCATTAATGGGAAGTCAGTTGGAATTATTGCGAATCAGCCGAAAGCTAAAGGCGGAGTTCTGTTCGTGGATTCTGCAGACAAGGGTGCGAAATTCATCAACCTATGTGATGCGTTTTCAATTCCATTGTTATTTTTAGCGGATGTACCAGGCTTTATGATTGGAACAAAAGTTGAAAAAGAGGGCATCATCCGGCATGGAGCTAAACTTATCATGGCGATGAGTTCTGCAACTGTGCCTAAAATTTCAGTTGTAGTAAGAAAAGCTTACGGAGCAGGGTTATATGCAATGGCTGGTCCGGCGTTTGAACCGGATGTATGTATTGCTTTACCTACAGCTCAGATTGCGGTTATGGGACCAGAAGCGGCTGTAAATGCTGTCTACTCAAACAAAATTGAAGCGATTGAAGATCCGAAAGAACGCCGTGCCTATGTGCAGCAAAAACAGCAGGAATACAAAGAAGAGATTGACATTTATCGTCTTGCATCAGAAATGATTATCGATGAAATCGTCAAACCTTCTGACTTAAGAGAAGTTCTCGCTGCCCGTTTTGAATTGTACAGCACGAAGACGATTCCCCAGCCTCCTCGGAAACACCCGGTCTATCCAGTGTAAGTTAAAAGTGTATTCGTCCGCCTATAGGGCGGACTTTTCTATTGAAAGGGGTGGAAGTATGAAAGTTGTCGTTGCAGGTGCTGGTGCGATGGGTCTTTTAATCGGTTCTTATTTAGCAGAGTCGAACTTATCCGTATCCTTTTTTACAAGAAGGGATTCTCAAGCAGAAGAACTTAGAGTAAATGGGGTCACAAGAATCCTGGATGGAGAATCTAAGACAGTGCAGGTGAATGCTTTTTCGGAACTGAAGGATGCCCCCGAAGGTGCGCTCTGGATACTCGCTGTGAAATCCAAAGATCTTTCTAAACTGATCGTGTCTATAGAGAACAAAGCACAACCCGCGCATTTGTTATTTGTTCAAAATGGCCTTCGTCATTTTGAGATGGGTAAGCAATCCTCCGTATCTTCAATTGGTTTCGCATCCCTTACGCACGGTGCCGGTAAAGAAACGGATACATCAGTTATACATAAAGGAATCGGAGTGATGAATCTTGCTCAGCTAAGAGGGGATAAGGAGCTTACCGATCAATTACTTACCGTGAATTCACCAGGCTTTCCAATTCGTCTTCATACAGACGGGTTCCGAATGCTGCTTGAAAAAGCAATCATTAATTGCTGCATTAATCCGCTAACTGCAATTTTAGGGAAAACCAATGGAGAGTTGCTTCAACACGAAACATCTCGTAGACTGATGAAAGCCGTGTATAATGAGCTCGCTCTTGTCTATCCGGAAACTATAAAAAGGTTGCCGTTTTCTGTTATAGAAAAGGTTTGCGACAGTACTGCAAGTAATCGTTCTTCAATGCTGATTGACAGAACTAATCACGTGCCGATGGAAATTGACACGATTGTAAGTGCCACTCTCGGCGAGTATCGACACAAGATGCCGACACTTGCTCTATTAGAAATGTTATTAAAAGCAATTGATGAAGGGACCGAGAGTACATGAAAGATTTTTTTCAGCCCTTATTGGCGATTTTTGTAATCGCACCATACGCAGTTACATTACTTTTGTTTGTCATTTTCAAAGTAACTCATCATTCTTCAGTTAGATCACTTCGCATCGCAGCGGACGTAACGGTTCCGTTTTTGTTTGTATCGGTAAGCATATTATTATCAATGATTGCCGGGATGCAAACCAATATCATTTTGATGATCGGTATTCTTTTAATTGCGATTGGGTATGCAACTGCTGAAAGAGTTCGAAGTAAAGAATTTAGAATGAAGAGAATGATCCGCAACTTATGGAGAATGCTGTTCCTCGTACTATCTATACTTTATATACTTTTACTGTTGGTAGGGGTTATAAAAACCGTTTTTGAATACCTAACCAAGTAAAGACTAAGCGTATGTTTTTAAACAATTAGAGTGGAGTGATATACTCAACCCATATATTGAAAGTGAAAAAGGGGCTTGAATGATGGAAATTGTAACACAAAACGTACATAAAAATGCTGTCATGCAAGCGTTTGAACAGGACGAACAGTTCAACAAAACGTTTTATGACTACAAACTAAGTGAAAACAGTTACCCAAAACGGGTGTCGGAATTAAAAAAACGCTCGTTCCAAAGAACAAAACTCGTAAAAACGATTCGTTCATTCATGGAGCCTTTCGGTATTTCCGAAGCAGCTGGAGTCCATTTAAATGAACTTGAAAACGATGGTGTTGTTGTCATTGGCGGCCAGCAAGCGGGTTTATTAACCGGACCGCTGTATTCCGTACACAAAGCGATTACTGTTATATTGCTTGCTGAGCAGCAACGGAAAGTGTTGGACATTCCTGTTATTCCTGTTTTTTGGGTAGCTGGGGAAGATCATGATTTAGAAGAAATTAATCATGTTTTTACTGAACAAGACGGCCGCCCCGTTAAACAGCAATATCCTGAACGGTATGTTTTAAAAACGATGGCTTCGGATACCCCGTATGATGCCGACACGATGTCATCTTACATCCGATTGGTTTTCAGAGATTATGAAGAAACAGCGTATACTAAGAATTTATTAAAAGAAGTACTTTATGCAGTTGAACAGGAAAAAACGTTTACGGGCTTTTTCGTAAGACTCATGAATAACTTATTTCAACAACACGGTCTGCTATTCATAGACTCCGCGGACAAATCACTTCGTGAACTTGAAGCTGAATATTTTAAACTGTTCATACAGGAATCTAAAGCGCTTGCTGAAAAAATTGTAAGTAAAGAACAGCTATTTGAAGAACAAGGATACGGGACACCTATTCAAGCGACAGCTGACGCAGCGCATTTGTTTTACGTGCATGATACGGGCCGCGTGTTACTTACCCGAAAAGAAGAACTGTTCGTCAATGAGTCAGCAGGAGTTCAGTTTACAACAGATGAGCTATTGGCAGTTGCCGAGCAAACTCCGTGGCTTCTTAGTAATAACGTAGCAACAAGACCGTTAATGCAGGATATGGTGTTTCCTGTACTAGCATTTGTTGGAGGTCCCGGTGAAATTGCCTATTGGTCCTTATTGAAAGAGGCCTTCAATCATCTGGAAATGAAAATGCCGATAGTAGTTCCTAGAATTTCAATGACATTGATTACGCCTGAAACTAAACACGCCATGAACAAATCCGAGCTATCGTGGGATGACGTCATGTCCGGTGAAGTAATTGTGCGCAGAGAACAATTTCTAGATGAAAATCGTGATAGTCAGCTGGACATGCTATTGCAAGAAACAGAAGAGTCAATTCAAGAGCAGTACAATAAAATTACAGATCATATTTCAGACGAAGATTTAACGAACCTTGCCGAAAAGAACAGAGCCTATCACTTACGGCAAGTTAAATACCTTCACGACAAAGCTGAAGATGCATTGCTGCGGAAATATGCGGCAGTTCTTCGAAACTACAGTCAGATTGAAGGAGACTTATACCCGGAACGCAATCTTCAAGACCGTACGTATACCCCTTATCCTTATTTGAATGTCTACGGACCGACTTTGGTGGATGACTTGTTACAAGAGTCACTGCCGATGAATGGGGAGCACTTAGTCGTTTACTTATAAGCAATTTAGAAAAGCATCTCTTATGCACAGCACTTGTGTATATAGGGATGCTTTTCTTTGTAATAATTGTAATAATCTCAATGAATGAAGTACTATTGATACATTTTTATTGCATTTTACAAAATTGGTGGAGGAAAGTGGGGGGATGTGGTACATTAAATTCATATAGTGGGGTGAAGGGTATGTTCATGGGTGAATATCAGCACACAATCGACGCAAAAGGCCGTTTGATAATCCCTTCAAAATTTAGGGAAGATCTTTCGGATGGTTTTGTGTTGACTCGTGGGCTCGACAATTGTCTCTTTGGCTATCCAATGCAAGAGTGGAAAAAGCTTGAGGAGAAATTGAAAGCGTTACCTGTGACTAAGAAAGATGCCCGAGCATTTACGCGTTTTTTCTTCTCTGGTGCAACCGAGGTTGAACTGGACAAGCAAGGACGCGTCAACATCCCGCCTTCACTGCTTGGGTATGCTAAGATTTCGAAAGATTGTATGGTTATTGGCGTTTCGGGAAGATTTGAAATATGGTCTGAAGAGAATTGGCAGACCTATTACGAGGAATCAGAGGAATCGTTCAATGACATTGCAGAAAACATTATGGATTTTGACTTTTGATATGAACTTTAAATTGTAGATTTTAGAAAGCAGGCGGTATGTGTGTTCGATCATACAACAGTATTACTGAACGAAGCTGTAGAAGGCCTTTCCATAAAACCTGATGGCATTTATGTCGACTGCACACTTGGTGGAGCAGGTCATAGTATGGAAATTGCTAAGCGCTTAAAAGGAAATGGAAGACTGATTTGTTTCGATCAAGATATGACTGCAATTGAAGCTGCCAAAGAGACATTGGCTGATTACTTGGAAAAGGTAACGTTCATTCATGCGAATTTCAGTCAGATAAAAAAAGAACTGAATGACATTGGAATTGAATCAGTAGACGGAATTTTGTATGACCTGGGTGTTTCTTCACCGCAGCTGGATACACCAGAGCGTGGTTTTAGTTACAATCACGATGCCCCGCTTGATATGCGTATGGATACTTCAGCACCATTAACTGCTTTTGAAGTTGTGAATGAATGGAGTTATCAGGAACTTTTACGTATCTTTTTCCGTTATGGAGAGGAGAAGTTTTCAAAAAGCATCGCTCGGAGAATCGAAGAAGCCCGTGCGGAAAAACCAATTCAAACAACAGCAGAACTAGCTGAGTTGATAAAAACAGGTATTCCTGCAGCTGCGCGTCGAACAGGTGGACATCCTGCGAAACGGGTTTTTCAAGCTATACGAATTGCAGTAAACGACGAATTGGGAGCTGCGGAAACTTCACTAACGGATGCAATTGAACTGTTGAATCCACAGGGACGAATTAGCGTCATAACGTTCCATTCATTGGAAGATCGTCTCTGCAAAACGATTTTCAAAGAAGCATCTTCACTGCCAGAACTTCCGCCTAATTTACCTGTAATACCTGAAGGACTTGATGTTAAATTAAAACTGATTACGCGTAAACCTATATTGCCAAGCGAAGAAGAAATTGAAGTAAACAAGAGAGCGCGATCTGCAAAACTTCGTATAGCCGAAAGAAAATAAGAGGGGATGATGGAGAATGGTATTAGAGCAACGTAAGATACAACCTAATTACAAACCGGAACAGGAGATTCAGGCAAGTCCAAACGTTAGTCCTGTACCGAAACCCCGGAAGTTCTTCTCGCCGGGAGAGAAGTTTATAGCTGTCGTATTCACAGCAGCTGTTGTATTGTTTTCTACAACAGTTTTGCATACTCAAGCACAAATAAATGATACAAACAAAGATATGTACTATCTATCCAACCAAATCGAGGAAACATCAAAACAGAATATCGAATTGTCCAATCAAGTAAGCGAGAAATCGACATACGAGCGAATTTGGGAAAAAGCGAAGGAACTTGGCTTGAATCTGAATGAAAGTAACGTAAAGGTCGTGCCTGGACGATGAACAAAAAGAAATTTCGATTTCAAGGTGGAGCCTTTCTAATGCTTTTGTTATTTGGAGGGCTCTTTTTCCTTTTGTTCGGAAGAATGCTTCAAATTCAAGTCACTGGACAAATTGACGGTCGTGCGCTGGCTGCCATGGCAGACCAAAAGTATTTAAAAGAAAGTGTCTTACGGGCAGATCGTGGTAAAATAGTCGATCGGGCGGGTGAAGTGATCGCAACAGACACACTCAGCTACCGGCTAATCGCTGTTCTGAGCGAAAAAGCAACAAAAGGTTCTAAAAAGCAGCTACACGTTACAGACTTCGAGCAAACTGCTGAAGTATTAAGTAAGTATATCGATATGGACAAAGAAGAAATTTTAGAAAGATTTGAAAGTGCTTCTCCTGATGCTTATCAAGTTGAATTCGGTAAAGCAGGCCGTTCTATATCAAACGAAACGGCCGATGCTATAAAGAAAGAAGAATTACCAGGTATCCGCTTTTTTGAAGATAAGAAAAGACTGTACCCAAATGGGAATTTCGCATCTTATTTAGTCGGGTTTGCAATGCCGGAAAAAACTGAAGGTGATTCCGTTGAAACTATCGGAAAGATGGGGCTTGAAAAGACATATAACAAACAATTGACAGGAACAGATGGAAAAGCCGATTTCAAAACTGACAGATGGGGAATCCAACTTCGGGATACGAAAAAAAATATTCAAGCTCCTCAAGATGGTCAGACAATTCAGCTGACATTGGACAAAACAATACAAAACTTCGTGGAAGATGCATTGAATCGTGCAGAAAAGGAATATAGCCCTGAAAAAATGATGGCTGTTGTTGTAAATCCTAAGACTGGAGAAATTTTAGCAATGAGTCAACGACCTTCCTTTCATCCTGGAACGCGTGAAGGATTGACGGAGAACTGGTTAAATGAAGCGGTCGAAGAAACGTTCGAACCGGGCTCTACAATGAAGATGTTTACATTAGCAGCAGCTATTCAAGAAAATAGATGGGATCCGAATGCGTACTATAAATCTGGACAATACAAAATTTACGACAGAACGATTCGTGATGTAAACCGAGTTGGCTGGGGCATGATTACCTTTTTGGAAGGTTTCCAGCGGTCTTCAAATGTCTCTATGGCTTATTTACTTGAACGATTAGGAGACCAAACACTCATTGAATACTTCGAAGAGTTTGGTTTTGGAAAAAAGGTTGGGATTGACTTGCCGAATGAGGCGCCAGGGGTTCTTCTCGCCAACTTCCCAAGCGAACGTTTAACGACATCCTACGGTCAAGGCTCTACAGTGACCCCCATTCAGATGGTGCAGGCTGCTACAGCTATTGCTAATGATGGAAAGATGATGACACCGTACGTTATTGACCAAATCATTGACCCGAATAAAGATGAAGTAGTTGAAAAGCACGAACCTGAAGAAAAAAAGAGTCCAATCTCAGAAGATACTGCGAAGCAAGTCCGTGAGATTCTAGCTTCAACGATTACATCTGAGCACGGAACTGGAAAGAAATTTGCGCTAGATGGCTATGATGCTGGAGGGAAAACGGGTACTGCCCAAATCCCGAAAACAACTGGCGGAGGGTATATTTCAGGAAATGGTAACTACTTGTATTCATTTTTAGGGATGGCCCCTATCGATGATCCTCAACTGTTGACTTATGTCCTTGTACAAAAGCCGAAACTGAAAGAAGGGAAGTATGGTTCAGATCCTACTTCCGAAATATTTACATCAGTTATGGAAAGCAGCTTGAAATACCTGAATATAGCACCAGACAGTAAACAACCGGATGCATCTTCAGTAATTCAAGATTATCAAGGAGAGACATCAGAAAAAGTGGTTGCTGAGTTAACAGAACAGGGCATGAAACCAATTGTAGTTGGACAGCCGGGAGAAGTAGTTCAACAATCCCCTGCAGCAAAAACGAAACTAACTAAAGGTTCGATTGTACTTTTAAAGACTTCTGGTGAAACAGCACTTCCTAACTTTACCGGCTGGTCAAAGAAGCAAGTTATGGTATTTAAGAGCTTCTCAGGATTAGACATCCGTTTAAATGGTGAAGGATTTGTGGTAAAACAAAGCCTTTCTAAAGGCGCATCCGTTTCAGATGGAGATCCGATTGTGATAACACTTCAAGATCCTGAACAAAGTAATCAAACAAAACCTGAGCCTGAACCGGACGAAGAGCCTGAGATTATTGGCGGATGATGAATAGCTGAGCATACTCTCTCATAAATTAGAAATAAAACGAGAGGTGTGAAGCTCTTTGAAAGGAATAATCGGAATGCAGTCTAAAAAGAGGCTGCGTGCCGTGTTCATTATTTTTATACTGCTGCTCGGCGCAACGATAGGTAAATTATTTCATGCACAAATCATTAAACATGAATGGTTAAAAGAGCGAGCACAAGCGAATTGGGACCGCGAAATACCATTCGGACCAGTGCGCGGAGAGATCGTTGACCGGCATGGCAAGTTAATTGTCGGAAACGAACTCGCCCCCACTTTGTATTTCATGCCTGCACAAAATCCAGACCCTGAAGGTGCGGCAGCGAAGATTGCTCCGATTATAAAAGTAGATCAAAAAAAGTTAGCAAAGAAAATGAATAAAAAAGATTATATGGTTAAATTAGCGCCCGAAGCAAAAAATATTTCAAAAGCTCAAGCTGACGAAATTTCAGCATTGAAAATTCCAGGTTTGTATACTGGAGTGGACTTCATGCGCAGTTACCCGAATGGAGAACTTCTTTCACGCCTTATAGGGTTCACAGGCTATGATGGGGAAGGACTTGCAGGTATCGAGTATGCGTACAACGAATTTCTAAACGGAACCGGAGACAAAATACGGATGTATACCGATGCGCGAGGGATATCCCTTCCTCATGTAGATGATGATTTTAAAGATGGCGTAGAAGGTTCCTCCGTTGTACTGACAATCGATTCAGAAATCCAAAAGATTGTAGAACGGGAACTTTCTCAAGCGATGGAGAAGTACGATGCTAGCCAAGCGCTGGCCATTGTAATGAATCCAAAAACAGGAGAATTATTTTCATTAGCTTCTGCACCATCGTTCGATCCGGCAAACTATCAAGATGCGAATCCGGATATTTATAACCGGAATTTACCAGTTTGGATGACGTTTGAACCGGGTTCCACGTTTAAGATTATGACACTTGCAGCTTCGCTGGAAGAAAATCTTATAGACTTAGAGAATGAAACCTTCAATGATCCAGGGTATACTATGGTAGGCGGTGCGCGTTTGCGTTGCTGGAAACGCGAGGGACATGGTCATCAAACGTATCTTGAGGTCGTTGAGAACTCTTGTAACCCGGGATTTATCGAGATGGGACGCAGGTTGGGTGAAGAGAAACTTTCTGCATATATTCGAGATTTTGGATTCGGTGAGTCTACTGAATCCGGTATCGCAGGCGAAGCAAAAGGGATATTGTTTGCGAAGGATGCATTTGGTCCTGTAGAGCAGGCAACTACCGCATTTGGTCAAGGTATTTCGGTGACTCCTATCCAACAGGTGCAAGCTGTAGCGGCAGCTGTTAATGGAGGAATGCTGTATAAGCCATATATAGTTAAAGAGATAATTGGACCAGATGGAAAGGCATCGCAATCTTATGTACCAGAAATGAAACGCCGTGTGATTAGTGAAGAGACATCTGCACAAGTACGGAAAGCACTGGAATCAGTCGTTGCAAACGGCTCGGGACGGAACGCTTACGTTGATGGTATACGAGTAGGCGGTAAGACTGGAACCGCACAAAAAGTGGAGGACGGGAAGTATAAAGAGGGAGATTACATTGTGTCTTTCATTGGAATCGCCCCTGCTAACGACCCTGAATTAGTCGTTTACATTGCGATAGACAGTCCTAAAAATTCTGTTCAGTTTGGTGGCGTGATTGCTGCTCCGATTGTTGGGAGAATTATTGATGAAATCGCACCATTAGCAGGAATTTCAGCGCAAAAGGGTCAAATTGAAAAAGAATATCGCTGGGGGGACCCTATCACATTCGAAGTTCCAGATCTTAAAGGGCTGACAAAAGATGAAGTAGCGAAACAGCAGCTCACGATGCGTATTGAATGGCATGGAGATGGCAAGAAAATTAACAAACAATTACCTATATCAGGAACTGAAATGAACGAGGAAGATGTTATACATGTGTATACAGACTAATCGTTTAATATAATTGAACCAACAACTTGTTTGGGAACATAGAAGGAGATCTACACATGACGCTCGTCACAACAATTACGGCTATTGCCGTTACATTTGGCCTTACGGCTATTCTAGGCTATGCCATCATTCCTTTACTGCGACGGATGAAATTCGGTCAAAGTATAAGGGAAGAAGGACCACAAGCACACTTGAAAAAAGCAGGGACACCAACAATGGGCGGACTGATTTTTCTAGTCTCGATACTGATCGCTACGCCTGTTTTGTCTTACATAAATGGTGTGCTGACCACCCAAACAATCGTGTTACTGCTTGTTTTGGTCGGTTTTGGTGCAATCGGATTTCTTGATGACTTCATCATCGTCGTAATGAAAAGGAATCTTGGATTAACTTCAATACAAAAACTTATCGGTCAAATCATTATTGCGATATTCGCGTTTTTCCTTTTGAAATTAGGACCATTCGATACAGTCATTTCTATCCCGTTTACAGAGATTGACATTGAAATGGGTATCTTCTATGTTGTGTTCTTGATCTTTTGGCTAGTAGGATTTTCAAATGCCGTCAATTTGACAGATGGTTTGGACGGTCTCGTGTCAGGGACATCTTCCATTGCATTTTCTGCGTTTGGTATTCTTGCAGTTTCATTCAACCAACAAGATATTGCGATGTTTTCATTTGTCGTTTCGGGTGCAATGCTCGGTTTCCTGTTGTTTAATATGAAACCAGCCAGAGTCTTCATGGGAGATACAGGTTCTCTAGCACTTGGCGGTGCACTCGCAATGATTTCCATCCTTATTAAACAGGAGTTTTTACTTCTGATTATTGGGATTGTGTATGTGATTGAAACGTTGTCTGTTATTATTCAAGTCATTAGTTTTAAAACGACAGGCAAACGGGTATTTAAGATGAGTCCTATCCATCACCATTTTGAACTTTCAGGATGGTCCGAATGGAAAGTGGTCCTTGTCTTTTGGGGAATTGCATTCCTAGCAGCAATCGTACCTGTACTTATGGAGGTGATGTAACATGAAAAACGGAACTCAATTTGCAGGAAAGAAAGCACTTGTACTCGGATTAGCAAAGAGCGGGCACGCGGCTGCAACCTTACTATCAGACTGCGGTGCAGTTGTAACTTTAAATGATTTTGCACCTGAAGATAACAATCCGCTCGTTGCTGAGCTCAGAGATAAAGGTGTTACTGTGATTTGTGGAGGACATCCGGATACGATTTTACATGAAGGTTTTGATTTCATTGTCAAAAATCCTGGAATTCCATATAGCAATCCTGTCATTATACAAGCTGAACAATTGGGCGTGCCTATTTGGACAGAAATCGAACTTGCTTATCTTATAAGTGATGCTCCAATAATTGCGATTACTGGATCGAATGGCAAAACGACGACAACCACTTTGTTGTACCATATGTTAAATATCGGCAATCTGCATCCTCTGATAGCCGGCAATATAGGGACTGTCGCAAGTACGGTTGCTCGTCATGCAACGAAAGAGGAGGCAATCGTCCTGGAAGCCTCTTCGTTCCAATTGATGGGGGTGGATGCATTCCGGCCGCATATTGCAATTTGGACCAATTTGTACGAAGCACACTTGGATTATCATGGGAGTGCTGAAGCGTATGCAGAAGCGAAAGCCCAAGTTACAAAAAATCAAACAGCAACAGATTTCTTGATTTTTAACGCAGATCAGCCTGAAATTCAACGATACATTTCTGAGACCAATGCTACTTTAGTTCCTTTTACAACAAAGGGAAGGTCTGTACAAGGGATTTCCGCAGATGAATTATCCATTTACTGGCTGGGTGAGCCGATTATTTCTCGTAAGAAAATCACACTGCCAGGTGCTCATAACTTAGAAAACATCTTATCAGCAACTGCGGCAGCATTATTATATGGGTGTGAACGCAGTGCGATTGAAAGCGTACTGAGCTCTTTTACAGGGGTTAGACATCGCATGCAGTTTGTTAAGGAATTCAATGGCCGGAAATTTTATAACGACTCGAAAGCTACAAATACACTGGCAACGAAAAGTGCACTCTCTTCTTTTGAGACACCGACGATACTTATAGCTGGCGGATTAGACCGCGGACACTCGTTTGAAGAATTACGGCCTCACATGAATAATGTTAAAGCAGTAATTGGGATTGGTGAAACTGGAGACCGCTTTGTACAATTCGCTTATTCATGTGGCGTTCGTGTTGCAAAAGAAGCGGGTACACTTCCGGAAGCGATGAAAGAAGCGTATGCAGTGTCAGAGAAGGGAGATACAGTTTTACTTTCCCCGGCATGTGCAAGTTGGGACCAGTATCCAAATTTCGAAGCAAGAGGCGACGAGTTCATTGGAGCTGTTCAACAATTAAAAATCTAACTTAATGAATTGGTAAATCCAACAGCGAAAGGATGCATCCACTGCTTTCTAAGTATAGAACACTATTTATGATTTCTGCTGTTGCCCTAACTTTGATAGGCGTGCTATTCGTTCATTCGGCAGCTGCCTATTGGGGAGAAATCCGATATGCGGAATCTGCTCCGTTTGCAGTCAAGCAACTCATTTACATAGCTGTTTCCATTACAGTTGCATACATGATGATGCGGTCACCTGTATTATCTACAGAAAAGTTTTGGACACTATTTTATGTGGTCACGATTGTCTTATTAGCAGCAGTTTTAATACCTGGTATTGGGGCTGTTAGGAATGGTTCACAAAGTTGGATTGCATTAGGTCCTTTGAGTTTGCAGCCGGCAGAATTTGTGAAAGTTGCATTGATCGGCAAATTAGCGATGAGTATGAAGAAAAAATCTGGCCGAAAAGTTTGGGATTGGCGCCACTTCGCATTGATTCTTTTGCCATTTACCCTAATTATGATGCAACCTGACTTGGGTTCAGCCGTCATTATGATCGTTTCTGCTTTCATAGTTTTGTTTGTAGCCGGCTATCCGCTCTCTTTCTTCTCTATCTTAGGAGTGACAGGAGTTGGCGCGTTTACTGCTTTGATATTGGCTGCTCCGTATCGCTTGGATCGTATTAAGTCTTATATCGATCCATGGAGTGATCCGTTAGGAAAAGGATTTCAAGGAATACAATCACTTTTTGCCATTGCACCTGGAGGCTTGCTGGGACATGGTTTTGGCAACAGCCGGCAAAAGTATTTGTATCTGCCTGAACCTCAAAATGATTTTATCTTTTCGATAATCGCGGAAGAAACAGGCTTTCTAGGAGCAACAGCCGTCATATTATTATTCGTCTGTCTTTTGATAGCAGCATTCGGGATTGCAATCCGCACTGTTGGCTGGAACTCATGCCTTGTTGTCGCGGGAATGACATCCATTATTATTTTTCAAACGTTTTTAAACATCGGTGTTGTGTCAGGCTTGCTGCCTGTAACAGGCGTAACCTTGCCATTCATAAGCTATGGCGGTTCTTCGATGTTGACAACATGGTTAGCTGTAGGAGCAATTTTACATTTCTCTAGAAAACAAAAGATTGAGTGAAAAGGAGGGGGAGGAATTGGAAAAAGTTATCGACATTGAAGACCGTATACCTTCTATGAGAAAAAAACGGCGTAAAAAAACGAATAGAAAGTTTGTCATTATTTTACTCGTTTTTGTAGTCGTGCTCCTCATCCTCCTTTACTTTCAATCACAAGCGAGCAAAATCGAAACTATAAATCTTACGGGTACGGTTCTCCATGACAAAGAGTTCTATTTAAAACAAGCTGGGCTTGCACCAGGTGTATCGATGTGGGGATTCAAGGAGACAGATGCTGAAAAGCGTCTTCAAAGTGTTGAAGGCGTCGAAGAGGCTTCTGTGAAGAGAAAATGGTTTCGTGAGGTATCAATATCAATTAAAGAGTGGCGTCCCATCGCATGGATTGACCAAAAAGGACAATACTCTTTTATTCTTGAAAATGGGGATATATTTAAGCCGAACCATGAGCCCGCAGCAGATATTCCAATTGTTACCGGCTTCGAAGAAGATTCGACTCGGGAAATCCTTTCTTCACAGTTGTTGGAACTAGATGAATCAGTGTATCAGCTCGTTTCAGAAATACGGGAGCCAGCAGATTCTGATGGAGATCAAGTTATTCTTTACATGAATGACGGCTTCGAAGTCCACGCCTCACTATCTACAATGGCGGACAAGCTCTCGTACTATCCAGATATCGTGAATCAGCTCAACGGTTCAGAAAAAGGTGTGATAGACGTTGAAGTAGGGACGTATTTTACACCTTACAGTAAATTATACGGGAGTGAAGATGCAGCAGAGGAAGAAGAAGGTGATGTCGATGAGTCTGAAGACGAGTGATCGTAAGAAGCGCAACAATCGTATTTTATATGCGCTCGTTTTTTTAGTATTAGGTTTCATCTTTTCCTTTTCATACAGAACTTTAGGGCCAGGTTCAGAATCCCAGCAGATGAAGTTAGAAGTGAATGATCGTGAAGAGACCTTTCGTAAAGATTTGATTGAACAAAAAGAGCGTAACAAACAATTGGCAGATGAAATTTCGAAGAAGCAAAAATCTATAGCAGACGTCGAACAGCTGCTTAGTAACTCAGAACAAAATCACGACGCACTCGTTAAAGAAGCAAAAAGTTTAAGACTATTACTTGGCGTAGTACCTGCAAGCGGACAAGGGATTCGGGTCGAATTGGAAGATGGGGATTACGATCCTACTCAGCAAAATCCCAATGAATATATTGTTCATGAAAGCCAAGTGTTAATGGTAGTAAATGAGCTTAAAATTGCCGGTGCTCAGGCTTTGTCAATCAATGGTCAGAGAATTAATTCGAATTCTAGTATTAAATGTACAGGTCCTGTCATTGCGATAGATGGACAAACATTCCCCGCACCATTTGTAGTAGAAGCAATTGGAGATACGGATGCGCTAAACTCTTCCTTAACGTTAAAAGGCGGCGTGATGGATAGTGTGATGTCCGACAATATTGTCATGACGATTGAAAAGAAAAAAGAAATTTTAATGCCTGCATTACGAGATGATATTGAAGGTTAACTAATCCGACGAGGGAGGATGAGAGCTTATGCAGCGCAAATGGATGTTTACTTTCATTCTGCTCGTAGTCGGGTTCATGGTGGCAGTGCAGTACAATACTGTCCAGCAGCCATCAGAAAGAGATACCCGTGATATTTGGGCAATCCGAAACGAATTAGCTAAAGAGCGTAAACTTCATTCGGAATTATTAACTGAAGTACGGGCTTTGGATGAGACATTAGACAAATACAATGCTTCAGAAGAAGGCAACAAAGGACAAGCATTACTTGAAACTGTTGAAGATCTCCGTCAGCAAGCGGGAATAACTGAACAAAGCGGTCCTGGAATTGTAATTGACGTTGTACCCTCCCAAGAAAGTGTAGCTATGGGAACTCCGCTTCATGAAATCAGTCCGGAATTACTAACTCGCTTTGTGAATGAAGTAAACCGATTCAAAGGGCTTGATATGGATATTGATGGAAAGCGTGTGACTGCGTTAAGTGCTATTAGAGACATCAATGGACAGACAACTGTGAACGGCTTGCCGGTTACAATTCCTCCATTCCAAATCAAGATCTTGTCACCAGATATCGAGAAAAGTGAAAAGCTGTATAACTTTTTGCAGTCCTCATCGATTTTAGATGATTTTTACTTAGATGATTTTATATTAGAAATCAATGAACCTGAAAACAATGTGAAGATTAACGGTCGCTCAGATCAATCTGAAAATCGATATCTGAAAGAACTGCCAAAGGGGGGCTGACAATGTGGTTACCGATATTAGGTTTAATACTTGGTGTATCACTTGGGTTTTTATCAGATATCCAAATACCTCAGGAATATGGTAATTATCTATCAATCGCCGTGTTGGCAGCACTTGATACATTGCTTGGAGGGATACGGGCACATCTGCAAAGAGTGTATGATGACCAGGTATTCGTCACAGGATTTTTCTTTAATATCTTGCTGGCTGCTGGACTCGCATTCCTTGGAGTACACCTAGGCGTAGATTTATATTTGGCCGCCATTTTTGCATTTGGAGTTCGGTTATTCCAGAATCTTGCCGTGATACGTAGAGTACTGTTAACCAAATGGTCAGAATATCGTAAAGTTTCTACTACAAATTCGACAAAATGAAGGGATTTTGAGAAGAGATGGCGAAAATATTTAGACAACGCAGTAAGAATACAATAGAATGGAAGAAGAGTAACAATGGGAGGTGCCAAAGATGAGTCAGTCAAATATGTATGTATCGCTCGACATCGGGTCCTCCACTATCAAAGTCCTAATCGGTGAGATGGATGGCGGATCCCTGCATGTTATTGGGGTCGGCAATGTTCAATCCGCTGGCATTCGAAAAGGATCCATTGTGGACATCGATGCAACAGTTCAGTCTATTCGCAAGGCAGTGGAGCAAGCAGAACGAATGACAGGATTGCGCATAACAGAAGTTGTTCTTGGAATACCATCGAATGGTGTTACATTACAAGACGTTAAAGGTGTTGTCGCTGTAAACTCCGTTAATCGGGAAATTACAGATGACGATTTAGATCGTGTAATGGAGTCGGCGCAAGTGATGTCCGTTGCACCCGAAAGAGAAATTGTCAATATTATTCCTAAGCAATTTATTGTGGACGATTATGATGAAATAAAAGATCCAAGAGGGATGATCGGCGTGCGTCTTGAGATGGACGGCACAATGATTACGACTTCTAAAACGCTTGTACACAATATCCTTCGTTGTGTTGAACGTGCAGGCTTATCAATCCGTGAAATCTATTTGCAGCCACTCGCTTCTGGAATGTTTGCATTAACAGAAGACGAAATGAATCACGGAACAGCATTCATTGATATTGGTGGAGGTTCTACCACGGTTTCCGTATTTTGGGAAAATCGGTTTGCAGCTACAACGGTGTTACCTGTTGGAGGAGATCATATTACAAAAGATCTGTCCATCATTTTAAAGACACCAACTGAACAAGCAAGAAAGATTAAGCACCAATACGGCCACGCATTTTACGATGATGCATCTGATGATGAATTATTTGAAGTTCCGGTAATTGGTGCAGATACAAAAGATCAGTATAGCCAAAAATACATATCGGAGATTATCGGGGTAAGACTTGAAGAACTATTTGAACTTGTCCTTGAAGAAATGTACCGTTTAGGTATCCGTGATCTGCCGGGTGGTGTTGTGCTAACTGGCGGGACTACTAAAATGGATGGTGTTTTGCAGCTAGCGCGTCATGTATTGAACACACGTGTGCGCATCCACACACCTGAATACATTGGTGTTCGCGAACCGATGTATTCTACAGCTGTCGGTCTCATTCGCTATGCCTATATGGAAGATGCATTCTTTGGACAAATGTCTTCAGAACCGATGGGACAAGCAATCGAACAAGATACTGCAGCTCCGTCTAGGAAAAGTCAAGAACCAAAGCAGTCAAAAGATTCATTGCTCGGCAAGACAAAACGATTTTTCGATAGTTTTTTTGAATAAAACGGTGAGTGATTAGGAGGAAAAGAGATGCTAGAGTTTGATACGAATATTGAAGCGCTCGCGGTCATCAAAGTTATTGGTGTTGGTGGCGGTGGAAATAACGCAGTAAATAGAATGATAGAGCACGGAGTACAAGGTGTAGAGTTCATTGCGGTGAATACAGATGCACAAGCACTAAACTTGTCTCAAGCAGAAGTGAAATTACAAATTGGCGGGAAACTTACACGCGGTTTGGGTGCAGGGGCTAATCCTGAAGTAGGGAAGAAAGCTGCTGAAGAAAGCCGTGAACAGCTAGAAGAAGCGCTCAGAGGGGCAGACATGGTATTTGTGACTGCTGGAATGGGCGGCGGTACAGGTACAGGAGCTGCGCCCGTTATTGCACAAATCGCTAAAGATCTTGGCGCACTAACAGTAGGTGTCGTAACTCGTCCGTTTACTTTCGAAGGACGCAAACGTTCCACACAAGCAATTGGCGGAATCACAGCTATGAAAGAATCTGTGGACACTCTAATAGTAATCCCTAATGATAAATTGCTTGAAATTGTTGACAAAAACACGCCAATGTTAGAAGCTTTCCGCGAAGCGGATAATGTTCTTCGACAAGGTGTACAAGGTATTTCAGACTTGATTGCTGTGCCTGGATTGATCAACTTGGACTTCGCCGATGTGAAGACAATCATGTCTAACAAAGGATCCGCTCTTATGGGTATCGGTATGTCAACAGGAGAAAACCGTGCTTCTGAAGCAGCGAAAAAAGCAATTTCAAGTCCATTGCTCGAAACATCTATCGATGGAGCAAAAGGTGTATTGATGAATATCACTGGCGGTTCAAACTTAAGTCTATTCGAAGTACAAGAAGCTGCGGATATCGTAGCATCTGCTTCTGATGAAGACGTTAACATGATCTTTGGTTCTGTCATTAATGATGACTTGAAGGATGAAATCATTGTAACTGTTATTGCAACAGGATTTACAGATGAGCAGATCACTCAAGTTCGCAGCGGAAATCGCTCTGCTGGATTTGGAGGCATGCGTCAGCGGGAAACACAAGCTCCGCAAAACCATGCACCACAATCCAACCAGCACCGACATGAAGAGCCGGTACAACAGCAGCCGTCACATCAACAAGAGCCTGCTCGCAACCAGCAGCAGACACCACAAGACGATGGCCTGGATATCCCAACATTCTTACGTAATCGTCGCCGTAAATAATCAACTAAAAAACCTTCAGCAACTTTGCTGGAGGTTTTTTTGTGCTTTCTTTCGTACAATCTGTCGAACTCTTTTTTAGTTTCATGCCGTGAACTGACAAAACTCTTGCAGCGGAAATGATAATCTTGCAAATAAGGAGGACAGCCTATGTATGGAGAAGTCATGATCGGCATTAATATGGTCTTCAATTATACAGTTCTGTCATTTGCCAATACGACCGGTAATGCAAAAATCGGTAAAAAGCAATTAGTTCTAGCGGCTTTTGCAGGCGCCATTCCTGCTGTTGTTTTCCCAGGATCTTTAACGGCGTCATTTATAGCGTTCGCCTTTATGACAGTCTGTGCATTTGGTTTTTCAGCCCATCGTTGGAAAGCCTCTGGTGTATTAGTTTTAATCGGTGCCTTTTTAGCAGGTGGATTATTATCAGCTCTTCCTTTTACTCAGTGGGGACAGGATTTCAAATTTCGTTTGTTATTCTATGCAGTTCTCGCTTATGGATGTTTGCAGCTGGTGAAGGTTAAGTGGTTGGACGTGCGTAAAATCAGTAGATTTTCAGAATTTGCCTGCAGCTCGGAATTGGTTCTCTTTGGTACTTCTGTAAAGTTACAAGTATTCATCGACACTGGAAACAGTTGTACTGAACCGCTATCAAATGATGCTGTACATTTTGTTTCTCTTAAAGCAGTCAAACCGATCCTTCCCGAAGAACTGCTCTCATGTTTAGAAGCTGCTGAAGTCAGTCAAACTGCGATTCCCGATTTGTCGAAGTTCCCGGAAAAGTTTCGAAAGAAATTACGCCTTATTCGTATTCAAACTGTAGAAGGAGCAAATTGGGCAGTCGGTATTCGTTTTGATGATTGGAAATTAGAAGGCAAACATTCACTTGAAAAAGGCTATATCGTATTAACTGCTGACAATGCACGATATCCACATAGTGCGTCCGCAATATTGCACGTCTCTGCATTGGAAACTAAAGAAGAAGAAAGGGGATTACTCCATGCTACATGAAATTAAAAAATGGATAGCCGTACTAGCAGGTTTTTTCAAAAAGAAGAATGGAACCTATTATATCGGTGGACATGAATCGTTGCCAAAACCGTTAACTAGAGAAGAAGAAGCCGAAACGATCGCTGCCTATATGGCAGGTGATCAGCAAGCAAGAGATCGGCTGATCGAGAAAAACTTACGGCTCGTTGTTTACATTGCGAGACGCTTTGACAATACAAATACCCATATTGAAGATTTAATAAGTATCGGAGCCATCGGTCTTATAAAAGCTATTGAAACATTTAAAAGCGATAAAAATATTAAATTGGCGACATATGCATCACGCTGTATAGAAAACGAAATCTTAATGCATTTACGGAAGACAAATCGTACGCGTTCTGAAATATCATTCGATGAACCTTTAAATTCTGATGCTGACGGCAACGAGCTATTATTGTCCGATATTTTAGGGACGGATGAAGACATTATTACGGACGACGTTGAAAAGAAACTAGAACGGCAGCACATGATCGATGCGGTGACGACTCTTAGTGATCGTGAACGGCACATTATGGAATGCAGATTCGGTCTGACAGGTCAGATTGAAATGACTCAAAAGGAAGTGGCAGATCTATTAGGCATTTCACAGTCGTATATTTCACGTTTAGAAAAGAAGATAATTTCAGAACTTCGGGAGCGTTTAAATCATCCAATTGCATAATGGTTGAAATTGGCGTTTCAAAAAACCGCATAGAACTTCACTCAGAGGATAAGCTATCTCGTACAGTCATCTACAGAATACGGAGGAATTCAGATGGTACGTACAAGAGTGGAAATTTGCGGTATCGACACATCTAGCTTGCCGCTTCTGTCGAGTGAAGTTATGAAAGCAACGTTTATCCGTTTGCAAAGTGGAGATGAATCAGCAAGAGATGAGCTTGTCACAGCCAATTTACGTCTTGTGTTAAGTCTAGTACAACGATTTGCGTATCGTGGAGAACAGGCCGATGACTTGTTTCAAGTCGGCTGTGTAGGTTTACTTAAATCCATTGATAACTTTGATTTAAAGCATAACGTTAGATTTTCAACGTATGCAGTTCCCATGATTGTGGGAGAAATAAAACGGCATTTGAGAGATCATCATTCAGTTCGCGTATCCAGATCATTAAGAGATATTGCGTATAAAGCAATTCGGGCAAAAGAAGAATACATCAATGAAAACCAAAAGGAACCGAGAATCTCTGATTTGGCACGTATGACAGACATTCCAGAAGAGGATATCCTGTTCGCACTGGATGCGATCCAAGACCCGATGTCACTCCATGAACCGATGAATGGTGACGGCGGGGATCCAATCTATATGATGGATCAGCTTCATGATAAAACAGTGTCCGAAGAACGCTGGTTAACGTATGTGTCTATGAAAGAAACTATGACGGAATTAGATAATCGACAACAGCTGATATTATCAAAGAGGTTTTACCTCGGTCAAACGCAAACGGAAATTGCACAAGAGCTTGGTATTTCACAAGCACAAATATCACGACTTGAGAAACAGGCTATTGCTCAAATTCGTGAAGGGATGGAACAAAGTAAGTAACGCAATGCGAATAGCGCATTGCGTTTTTTTTATGTCCCTTACGCATATACTGAGGTAAAGGAGGAGTTTTATGCGCTTTTCTGAATTTCAAAAAAAAGAAGTGATTGATATGCAGCGCGGAAAATTTCTGGGGTTCATCCAAGATGCAGCGATTGACATAAACAGCGGAAAGATCAACACGTTGCATATCGGCGATACAGAGCGATCGTTATTTCTTGAAACGCGGGTTAAGGACCAAAAGCAATTCGGATACGATGAAGTCGTAACGATTGGAAAAGATATCGTACTTATTCAAAAGAAACAGCCAAAAGAGTGACTTATCGTTGATAACTAAGTGTTTGCTTGATACAATAGAACAAAGTATCGAGAAAAGTAGTGATCAATATGGAACCATTACAACAACGCATACAAACAATCGAAGAGAAAATCAGTCAAGCTTGTGAACGGGCAGGAAGAAATCGTGATGATGTTACGATTATTGCTGTCACGAAACAAGTGTCCGAAGAACGCGCACGCGATGTTTTGGATGCTGGAATGCTTCATCTTGGTGAAAATCGTCCAGAAGGACTTCTAGCCAAACAACATGCGATTCCTCAAGGAGCTGTTTGGCATTTCATAGGAAATGTTCAAAGCCGGAAAGTGAAGGATATTATTGAACGAATTGATTACTTGCATTCACTCGATCGAATGAGTATTGCAAAGGAAATTCAAAAACGTGCAGTTGAACCAGTTGACTGTTTTGTACAAGTAAATGTATCAGGTGAAGATTCAAAATCTGGCATGACACCAGAAGAAACGGAAGAATTTGTTTCAGCTTTACGCGATTACGATAAAATACGAGTGATTGGGCTCATGACGATGGCTCCGTTAACTGAAGATCAGGAAGTCATTCGTGATGTTTTCAAAAGACTGCGCATCCTAAGAGATCAACTTGCCGCGAAAAAGATGCAACATGCACCCGTCACCAAATTGTCCATGGGAATGTCTAATGATTACAGCATTGCAATCGAAGAGGGAGCGACCCATGTGCGTATCGGGACGGCGCTCGTCGGTTCGGAGAGTGAGGGAGACGGATGAGTATTAAAAACAAATTCGAGAAGTGGTTCTACCTTGACGAAGAAGAAGCATTAGAAAAGGAAGCAGCAGTAGCAAAGAAACAAGCCCCTGTTCAACAAGAGCGGAACTTCAGTAAGCAGCCAACTGCAAAAAATGCTCCAATGCCAAAACAGAAACGCAAAGACCCTCAATCGACCGGAACCGGGAACATTGTGAGTCTGCAAAGCGTCCAAAAAGCGTCAAAGGTTATTTTAGTAGAGCCGCGCGTTTATGCGGAAGCACAAGACATATCTGAACATTTGACCAACAAACGTGCGGTAATTGTAAATTTACAACGTATCGACCGAGAGCAGGGAATCCGAATCGTCGATTTTCTAAGCGGAGCAGTGTATGCTCTGAATGGAGATATTCAACGCATTGGTACTGATATCTTTCT
Source organism: Sporosarcina aquimarina (assembly GCF_033253705.1). Lineage (GTDB taxonomy): Bacteria > Bacillota > Bacilli > Bacillales_A > Planococcaceae > Sporosarcina > Sporosarcina aquimarina. The sequence continues at coordinate 375,495 of NZ_JAUBDH010000002.1, read as the reverse complement.
ATGCGTCCCGGAAAACGTAGAAGTAAATGGTTCAATTTCCGACTATATGAATGAAAGAAACTAAATGAGGTGTACCGACTGTAATGTATGCTATATTGAGTCAAGTTTACCAAGTAATTTCGGTAGCAATATCCGTTTACTCCATAGCTCTTGTCATCTATATTTTGATGTCTTGGGTTCCTGCGTCCAGAGACACATCGATTGGAAGATTTCTCGAGAAGATCGCTGAACCTTACTTGGGGTTTTTTAGAAAGTTCATTCCGCCACTAGGAATGATTGATATTTCTCCGATTGTTGCATTAATTGCTTTACGATTAATCTCCGGTGGGATTTTAGCACTGTTTAAAATGATTTTGAAGTTCACTTATTCTTGATGATTTAAGTGATTATAGTTGAACCAATCCTCACGCAGTGGGGATTTTTCTATAAGGAGACGAAAACAATGGATGGCATCTTGCAGCATTTCAGAAAAGAAGAACAGCCTTTTATTGAAATGGCAATGGGGTGGATGAGAGAAGTTGAGGATTTATATTCGCCTAAACTGACTGATTTCCTCGATCCTCGCCAACGTTTTATTGTGGAGTCGGTTGTCGGGGGAAGTGGCTTATTAGTATCAGAAGATGGCGGCTTTTCAGGTGCTGAAAGAAAGCGCATGTTGATCTATCCAGATTACTATGTGCCCACGCATGAAGATTTTCAAATAACGGTGTTCGATGTTAGATATGCATCAAAGTTTTTAACACTTGAGCATCCAATGATGCTAGGCTCGTTAATGGGACTAGGCCTTGACCGATCTAAATTTGGAGATATCCGTTTCATGTCAGGCGACGTTCAGTTTGCTACAGTGACAGAACTTAGCACTTATTTAACGGCGAATTTCACTACAGCAGGCAAAGCGAAGATTCATGTTACAGAATTGACGAATCGTACAGAGTGGATAGAGCTTGAAGAAGTGTGGCTGGAAGAAACTCAAATTATAAGTTCTTTGCGTCTTGATACAGTGATTGCCTCGTTATTAAACGTGTCCCGTCAAAAATCTGCATCGTATGTATCTGGCGGGAAAGTGAAGGTGAACTGGCGGGTGGTAGAACAACCTGCGTTTGAGTTGAACGAATCTGATATATTGTCAATTAGAGGGCATGGCCGGTTTAAAATGATTGCAATTGAAGGCAGGACGAAAAAAGATAAAATTCGTTTAATGACAGGTAAGTTGGAATAATTTTTTCGACAGACTTTAGAAAAAGACAGATTTCTGTTATAGTCAACGATATAACTTATAAAGTTCATCAAAAGGGGAGAGACTTGCATGGCGCTTACACCAATTGATATACATAATAAAACGTTCGGAAGCAGATGGCGTGGATACGATGAAGACGAGGTTAATGAATTCCTTGAGCAACTTATGAAGGATTATGAAAACGTGCTTACGGAAAACAAAGAACTGACACGCAAATTGAAAGAAACAGAAGACCAAGTTTCACATTACAATGCAATTGAAGAAACATTGCAAAAATCTATCTTGATTGCTCAAGAAGCAGCAGAAGACGTGCGTAGAAATTCAACGCAAGAGTCTAAATTGATTATTAAAGAAGCTGAAAAGAACGCAGACCGTATTGTAAACGAAGCTCTTTCACGTTCACGTGAAATCACAATGGAAATTGAAGACTTGAAAAAACAATCTAAAATCTTCCGCAATCGTTTCCGGATGCTGATCGAAGCACAGCTTGATTTAGTGAAGATGGACGATTGGGATGCACTTCTGGAGTATGAAACGGATACGCGCAAGCTTGAAGCTGCAGCCGATAAAGAGTAATCTACACTTGACTTAGTAAGTAAGTTACACCTATAATATGTTTCATATTGAAAGACAGGCGCTGAAAGAGATAGTACTTTTCATAAGACTGCGAACTAGCGAGTCGGGGGTAGTGAGAGCCCGGCTGCAGAATGGAAAGGAAGATCACTCTGGAGCCGGATTGTATTCACAATCCCGGAGCACACCCCGTTATGGTGTTCGAGAGGCAGTCGTTTACAACGGCTGCAACTAGGGTGGTATCGCGAGCACAATCCTCGTCCCTTTTACAGGGACGGGGATTTTTTAATGTTTTATGTTGAAACAACTGTTATTCATGTACTGTTAATTTAAAAGGAGGAATTGGAATGGATTATAAAGATACGTTACTTATGCCGAAAACTGACTTTCCGATGAGAGGCGGTTTGCCTACAAAAGAACCTCAGATGCAAGAAAAATGGGATAGCGAAAATATGTACGCAAAAGTTCAAGAGCGTACAAAGGGAAAACCGACGTTCATTCTTCATGACGGACCTCCATATGCTAACGGTGACCTCCACATGGGCCACGCGCTCAATAAAGTACTTAAGGACTTCATCGTCCGTCACAAGTCCATGACAGGATTCCACGCGCCTTATGTGCCAGGCTGGGATACACACGGCTTGCCAATTGAACAAGCGCTTGTTAACAAAGGTGTAAAACGTAAAGAACACAGCATTGCAGAATTCCGTGAAATGTGTAAAGACTATGCGCTATCACAAATCGACAGCCAGCGTACTCAATTCAAACGTCTTGGAGTACGAGGCGATTGGGAAAATCCATATATCACGCTCAAGCCTGAATTCGAATCCCGTCAAATCAAAGTATTCGGTGATATGGCGAAAAAAGGCTACATCTATAAGGGTCTAAAGCCGGTATACTGGTCACCTTCATCAGAAACTGCATTAGCAGAAGCTGAAATTGAATATAAAGATAAAAAGTCTCCTTCCATTTACGTAGGCTTCCCAGTCCGTGATGGAAAAGGTGTGTTGGATGCAGATGTTAACATTTTAATCTGGACAACAACACCTTGGACGATTCCTGCAAATCTTGGAATTTCTGTACACCCTGATTTCATCTATACAATTGTTGAAACGAAAGGTAAGAAGTTCTTAGTTGCGAAAGATTTAGTTGAACATCTAGCAAAAGAATTGGAATGGGAAGAATACACGATGACTGGTGAATTAAAAGGACGCGAACTTGAGAGAATCACTGCAAGTCATCCGATTTATGATCGCGAATCTCTTGTTATGCTCGGTGAACACGTTACAGCAGACGCCGGTACAGGATGCGTTCACACAGCTCCAGGTCATGGTGAGGATGACTTCTATGTAGCAAAACAATATGGTATTGGTGTACTATCACCTATCAATGACCGAGGTGTGATGACTGCAGAAGCACCTTTGTTTGAAGGACTGTTTTATGAAGACGCGAACAAAGCGGTAACCGAGAAACTAAAAGAAGTGGGAGCACTTGAGAAGCTATCTTTCTTTACTCACTCGTATCCGCACGACTGGCGTACAAAAAAGCCTGTCATCTTCCGTGCGACTGCACAATGGTTTGCATCGATTGAATCATTCCGAGGTGAACTGCTAGAAGCAATCCGCAAAACATCTTTCACACCTACATGGGGCGAAACACGTCTTTACAACATGGTACGGGACCGAGGAGATTGGTGTATTTCACGTCAGCGTGTATGGGGCGTTCCGATTCCTGTCTTTTACGGCGAAGATGAAGAACCGATTATCACAGACGAAACAATCGATCATATCTCTGCGTTGTTCCGCGAACATGGATCGAATATTTGGTTCGAATGGGAAACGAAAGATTTATTGCCAAAAGACTTTTCACATGAAGGCAGTCCGAATGGTACGTTTACGAAAGAAACGGACATCATGGACGTTTGGTTTGACTCAGGTTCAACACATCAAGGAGTTCTTGAAGAGCGCGATGATCTTTCGTATCCAGCAGATCTATACCTTGAAGGTTCTGACCAATACCGCGGATGGTTTAACTCTTCATTAACTACAAGTGTTGCGATTAATGGAATTGCACCATACAAAGGTATTTTAAGCCATGGATTCACTCTTGACGGCGAGGGTCGCAAAATGAGTAAATCTATCGGTAACGTAATTTTACCATCCAAAGTTACCAATCAATTCGGAGCAGACATTCTGCGTCTTTGGGTAGCATCAGTCGATTATACAGCCGACGTACGCGTTTCAGATTCGAATTTCAAACAAGTATCTGAAGTGTATCGTAAAATTCGTAATACGGTTCGATTCCTTCATGGAAACACATCTGATTTCACACCAGAAGCAGACTCAGTGGCATTCGAGGACTTGCGCGAAGTTGACCAATACGTGTATGTGAAGCTTCAGGACTTGATTAGTGAAGTGAGAACGGCTTACGAGCAATACGAATTTGCAACAGTCTATCATGCGATTAACACATTCTGTACGGGTACATTGAGTTCGTTCTATCTCGATATCGCTAAAGACGTGGTTTACATCGAAGCGGCAGATCATCCGCATCGCCGTGCGATGCAAACCGTTATGTATGATTCATTAATTACATTGTTGAAATTAGTTGCACCAATCTTGCCGCATACTGCTGACGAGATGTGGGCATTCTTGGAAAACGAAAAAGAAGAAAGTATTCAGCTTACTGATATGCCGGATGTGCAAGAATTGGAAGCAGCCGATCTACGCACTAAATTTGACCAGTTAATGCTTGTTCGCGATGATGTGTTAAAAGCATTGGAAGAAGCACGAAACAACAAAGTAATCGGTAAATCACTTGAAGCTCATGTTACTGTAGCTGTACGAGAAGATCTTGTTTCACTATTTGAAACAGATACAGTCGACTTTGCTCAATTCTTCATCGTTTCTAAATTCAGCGCAGTAGCTGCATCTGAACTTCCTGAAAACGCGCTTTCCCTTTCAACGGGCAAAGTAGCTGTTGAAAAAGCAGCAGGAGAAAAATGTGCACGCTGCTGGACTATTTCTGAAACAGTCGGAAAGAATACAGAGTATCCAGAGCTGTGTCAACGATGTGCAGACGTTGTAGCACACCATTACGCATAACGAATACTAAATGGCGCTGCAATCCGTCTGTTTCGGGTTAGCAGCGCTCTTTTTCATTCTTTGAAATTAGACTTGCACGGATGCGTACTGGGTATGATAAACTAAACAGGACAGTGCAGGACGGAGGGAACCGGTTTGTTCATTTATTATGGTATTGCGGCGCTCGTGATTATAATAGATCAGCTAACTAAATGGCTGGTCGTAACAAATATGGAAGTTAGGGAACGTATTCCTTTAATTGACCCTTATCTCAGCTTGTTATCACACCGGAATCGTGGTGCGGCTTGGGGTATGTTGGAAGGTCAGATGTGGTTATTTGCCATTGTTACAATTGTCGTCGTTGGCGGCATCGTATATTACTTTCAAAAAGAAGGAAAGAACAATCCGTTATTTGCATGGAGTTTAATGCTCTTACTTGGAGGGGCGGTTGGGAATTTTATAGATAGAATGGTTCGAGGTGAAGTTGTCGATTTTGTCAGCGTACTTGTCCCAGTCATTAACTATGACTTTCCTATATTCAATGTCGCAGATGCATCGTTAACAGCAGGTGTAATACTCGTCATAATTTATTTGTTTTTAGATGAAAAAAAGAACAAGAAAGATAAGGTGGCATAATGGAACAATTTCAATTTGTAATTGAAGAGCAAAATGCAGGTGAACGGATCGACAAAGCGCTTGCAACATTGAACGCGGATTGGTCACGTACTCTTATTCAACAATGGGTAAAAGATGGAATTGTCTTGGTGAATGAAAGCAAAGTGAAAGCGAATTATAAAGTTAAAAATGGGGATGTCTTAACCGTCGATGAACCAGAACCGGAAGAACTGGATATGCCTGCAGAAGATTTAAACTTGGAAATCATTTATGAAGACAGCGATGTACTTGTAGTAAATAAGCGGAGCGGTATGGTTGTTCACCCAGCACCAGGTCATACAACGGGGACACTTGTAAACGGGCTTATGTATCATTGTGATGACCTATCGGGAATCAATGGCATCATGCGGCCTGGAATTGTACATCGTATTGACAAAGATACATCAGGTTTGCTTATGGTTGCTAAGAACGACAATGCGCATACGTCGCTTGTAAATCAACTCGTAGCGAAATCAGTTACGCGCGTGTATACTGCACTTGTGCACGGGCATATTCCACATGATAACGGTACGATTGATGCGCCAATCGGCAGAAATCAAAAAGATCGTCAAAGTATGGCTGTTGAAAACCAAGGGAAAAATGCAGTCACTCACTTTAAAGTACTTGAACGTTTTGGTGATTTCACACTTTTAGAATGTCGATTAGAGACGGGCAGAACTCATCAGATTCGTGTGCATATGAAGTATATCGGACATCCGCTTGCGGGCGATCCGAAGTACGGACCTAAAAAGACGATTGAGTTTGATGGCCAAGTCTTACATGCAGGCACTTTAGGTTTTGTTCATCCTGTTACTGAAGAATATATGGAATTCAAGGCTCCGCTGCCGGAAAATTATGAACAATTACTGAATGAGCTTAGAGCTAAAAAGGGTTGACTGCAGAAACACCAACCTGTATGCTTGTTGTAGAAACTAAATAGCGAACCTTTAACGCCAATCCAGAGAGGTTGGGAAGGATGCACGGTATTTCAGGATGAGCGCTTGCTGAGCGTTTATCGCTGAAATGTATTTACGCACGTAAACCTTCCTGCCTGATAGACGGCCGGAAGGTTTTTTATATGGAAAAGGAGGCGGATGATTTGGTAGAAAAGGCAAATATTCTTGACGAAAGTGCCATCAATCGAGCACTCACACGCATTGCACACGAAATTATTGAACGCAACAAAGGAATCGATCATTGTATTTTAGTGGGCATCAAAACTAGAGGGGCTTTTCTTGCCAACCGATTGGCAGAAAAGATTGAGCAAATCGAAGGTAAGGCAATCCGCATCGGTGAACTCGACATATCACTTTATCGAGACGATCTTGGCATGAAATACGAAAACAAAGAACCGCTTGTTAAACAAGTAGACATTAAGTACAACTTGTCAGATGAGAAAGTAATTTTAGTGGATGACGTCCTTTACACTGGAAGAACTGTTCGTGCAGCAATGGATGCTGTCATGGACTTAGGAAGACCCTCTTCCATTCAACTCGCTGTCTTAGTTGACCGAGGTCATCGTGAATTGCCGATTCGACCAGATTTTGTTGGAAAGAACATCCCGACATCGAGCGATGAACAAGTCGTTGTGAATGTAATTGAATCAGATGGAGAAGATAACGTTACCATCCATTCACGTTAATTGGAAACCGCTTGGAGGCATACTGAAAATGGCACAAAAAGTATTAGACATTCACGAAAAACCAGCAAGCGCAAAATGGCTTGTATTAAGTCTCCAGCACATGTTCGCCATGTTTGGTGCAACGATTCTTGTACCGCAGCTCGTCGGGTTAAGTCCTGCCATCGCATTACTGACGAGCGGCATTGCAACACTGATTTTTGTTGTAATAACTCAAGGGAAAGTGCCAGCATATCTCGGATCTTCTTTTGCTTTCATCGTTCCAATTACAGTAGCGACAAAGACTGGCGGAATTGGCAGTGCGATGATCGGAAGTATGTTTGTTGCACTGGTCTATGCACTTGTTTCCTTGCTAATTTGGAAAACAGGTCATAAATGGATAATGAACATCCTGCCACCCGTTGTTGTAGGTCCGGTTATTATGGTAATCGGTCTGGCCGTTGCACCTACAGCAGTGGGAATGGCGAGCCGAATCGATATTGACGGTGTCTCCACTTATAGTTTGCTTCATTTCTCAGCCGCGATCGTGACATTAGCTGCAGCAATCATTTGTCTTATGTTTTTCAAAGGAGTTATTAGTTTGATGCCAGTCTTGATCGGTATCATTGTAGGATATATTTATTCCGCAGCGATCGGGATTTTAAACTTTAAACCAGTATTAGAAGCAAAGTGGATTCAAGTTCCAGATTTTCTAATTCCGGGTGTGCACTATGACTTCGTTGTCACACCAACCTTGCTCTTCATCATGGTGCCAATCGCGATTGTAACGATATCAGAGCACATCGGACACCAACTTGTTCTTGGGAAAGTTGTTGAGCGTGATTTCATAAAAGACCCAGGATTAAATCGCTCACTGCTTGGTGACGGACTAGGAACGTTAATTAGCGGGTTGCTTGGTGGACCGCCGAAGACGACATATGGTGAAAATATCGGTGTCATGGCAATCACTCGGGTTTACAGTGTTTACGTCATAGTAGGGGCTGCGGTGTTCGCGATCCTCTTCTCATTCATGGGGAAAGTGATGGCACTTATTGCAACTATCCCGACAGCGGTTCTCGGCGGTATTTCAATCTTGCTGTTCGGAATCATCGCTTCGTCAGGACTCAGGATGCTAGTCGACAACCATGTAGATTTTGATAATCAACGAAATCTAGTGATCACGTCTGTCATTTTAGTAGTTGGAATTGGTGGCGCGTCCATCAACTTCAGTGAAACATTCCACATTGAAGGCATGGCGTTAGCTGCAATAGTCGGAGTAGTGTTGAACTTGGTACTTCCTGGAAGAGAGAATAATACGTTAGAAGATGTACCTGAAGAACCATTGCTTGTAGATAAAGACAACTAAATACGTTAGACCTTTTAACATTGTACTGAGAGACAAGGAAAGGTTTATGTGACTAGGTGACCTATTAAATCGGGACACCTGCATACATAAATGGCCTTCCTATATGCTGGGAAGGTTTTTTTAAAACCTTCCCCAACCTAAGAGGAGGACAACAACATGGATAACTTACTAACAATGCAACAATTCAGTGAAGAGAACATTATGGAAATCTTAAATTATGCGGAGTACTTGAAACGGCACGGGATTCGTGAATTGCCCGGGAAATATTTAGTGAGTAATCTGTTTTTTGAACCGAGTACCCGTACAAAGCTAAGCTTTGAAATTGCGGAAAGAAAGTTAGGATTAGAGATTATTCAATTCGATCCAGGGCACTCAAGCACTACTAAAGGTGAAACGTTATTCGACACAGTCAGGACGCTTGAAGCGCTAGGTGTAAATGCGGTGGTCATCCGTCACCCTGAAAAAGAGTACTATAAGCAGCTCGAAGGAATTAAAATTCCGGTTTTCAATGGCGGAGACGGAACAGGGCAGCATCCGAGCCAATCATTACTTGACTTATTTACCATCAAAGAAGAGTTCGGATACTTCCTAGGATTAAACGTAGTGATTGCAGGTGATTTGTCGCACAGCAGAGTCGCTGCATCTAATGCGGAAGCTTTGAGAAAACTCGGAGCAAATGTCCGGTTTGTATGTCCAGACGAATGGTCTGGTGATTATGAAACAAATTCATGTTGGGATCACGTAATCGAAGAAGCAGATGTTGTGATGTTGCTGCGAGTTCAGCATGAACGTCATGATGAACAAATGAGCTTTACTAAAGAAGAATACCACGCACAATACGGATTAACTGAAGAGCGTGCGTCTAAGTTGAAAAAGAATGCCATTATTATGCACCCAGCTCCAATCAACTGGGGTGTTGAAATTGCTGAATCACTTACTACTCATCCGAAATTACGGGTTTATGAAGCTGTTGAAAATGGAGTTTACATCCGCGCAGCTGCAATGGAAATGATATTAAGAGGAGGAAATGTACATGCACAAGCTGCTCCGAAATATTTGGCTATATGATGAAACACAGAATGATTTGAAGGATATTCGAATTCAAGATGGTAAGGTCACAGAGATTGGTCAAGATTTGGAAGCGAAAGACGCAGAAGTGATTGACGGTAAAGGAAATTGTCTCGCACCAGGGTTTGTAGATGTGCACGTGCATTTACGGGAGCCGGGCGGAGAGCATAAAGAAACGATCGAAAGTGGAACGAAGGCTGCTGCAAAAGGCGGATATACAACCATTTGTGCAATGCCGAATACTCGTCCAGTACCAGATACAATTAAGAATATTGAACATGTCAATGAGTTGATTGAAAAGAATGCAGTGATTCGAGTCTTACCATATGCTTCAATTACAATCCGTGAAGCTGGAAAAGAGCGGACTAATTTAGCGGAGTTAAAAGAACACGGAGCCTTCGCTTTTACGGACGACGGTGTAGGAATCCAAGAAGCAGGGATGATGCTCGAGACGATGCAAGACGCTGCAAAGCTTGATATGGCAGTTGTTGCTCATTGTGAAGATAATACTCTAATTTATGGCGGAGCGATGCATGAAGGAATCCGGAATAAGGAACTTGGACTTCCGGGTATTCCTTCTGTTGCAGAGTCTGTTCACATCGCCCGGGATATTCTGCTTGCTGAAGCAGCGGGTGCGCACTATCATGTTTGCCACGTCAGTACGAAAGAATCTGTTCGTGTAATCCGAGATGCGAAGCGTGCAGGTGTCCATGTCACAGCTGAAGTGACGCCACATCATCTATTGCTGACTGAGCATGACATTCCAGAAGATGATGCAGTATGGAAGATGAATCCGCCACTGCGTGGAAACGAAGATCTTGCAGCGCTTCGAGAAGGCTTGCTCGACGGAACACTTGACTTCATCGCAACGGATCATGCACCTCATAGTGCAGAAGAAAAAGCTGCAGGATTCAAGAAAGCGCCTTTCGGCATAACTGGATTTGAAACGGCGTTCCCATTACTTTACACAAACTTTGTGAAAAACGGAGATTGGACATTAAAACAATTAGTTGACTGGTTTGCAAAGAAACCGTGTGACGTTTTTGAACTTCCTTACGGTTCAATCAAAGAAGGATCTATCGCTGACTTAGTGTTGTTGGACCTGAACACGGAGCACGATGTCGATCCAAGTACATTTTTGTCGAAAGGAAAAAACACACCTTTCACCGGTACTACATGCACAGGATGGCCGGTGTTGACTCTTTTCGGCGGTGAAACGGTTTTCTCAGAACGCAACTGATACAAAAAACGATCCAGCTGAAACAGGCAGGACAATTATGAAGGAGGTTCTCGCATGATACTGCAGGATCGAATGAAAGTCTGCTCGACACGCCAAATAGCCAATAATATCATTGAAATGGTTTTAGAAGGAAGTTTAGTGAAAGAAATTACGTCGCCCGGTCAGTTTGTACACATTCGTGTAACGGATACGCTTGAACCCTTACTGAGACGCCCGATCTCAATTGCTTCTTATGATAAAGAAAACGAACAAATGACACTTATTTTTAGAGCAGAAGGTAAGGGAACACAACTGTTAGCTGCAAAAGCAGTTGGTGATACATTGAATGTGCTTGGTCCGCTTGGAAACGGTTTTTCTGCGGATCATTCTGAATCAGGTGAGACGGCATTATTGATCGGCGGCGGGATCGGTGTTCCTCCATTGTATCAGCTTTCAAAAGAGCTGACAGCTAAAGGAGTTAAATGCGTTCATGTGCTCGGATTCCAAACAGCTGCCGCAGTGTTTTATGAGGAGGAATTTGCTGCACTAGGTCAAACACGCATTGTCACAGCGGATGGAAGTACGGGTGAGTCCGGGTTTGTTACAGATTCACTGGCTAGAAATCCAGTCGACTTCACTACATACTATACATGCGGCCCCACACCAATGCTTCATGCAGTTCAGCAAGCATTTCAAGAGCAAAAAGGATTTCTCTCTTTTGAACAACGAATGGGTTGCGGAATCGGTGCTTGCTTTGCCTGTGTTTGTGAAACACAGCAAGGCCAAGATGCAGCATACGTAAAAGTATGCTCAGACGGGCCTGTATTTCCAGCGGGGGTGGTCGCGATATGAATCGATTAGCAGTTGAACTACCAGGATTGTCACTTAAGAATCCGATCATGCCAGCTTCTGGTTGTTTCGGCTTTGGTAAAGAGTATGGGAATCTATACGATCTATCACAGCTAGGTGCGATTATGATTAAAGCTACGACACTTGAAACTCGATTTGGGAATCCAACACCCCGTGTAGCTGAAACGGCTTCCGGGATGTTAAATGCAATCGGCCTGCAAAATCCTGGATTACAACGAGTGATGGAAGAAGAGTTAGCAAGACTTGCAAATCATGATGTGCCCATCATTGCCAACGTCGCCGGTTCAGAAATTGAAGATTATGTAAAAGTTGCTGAAGAAATTTCCAAAGCATCGAATGTCAATGCATTGGAGTTAAATATATCTTGTCCTAATGTTAAGTGCGGGGGAATTGCTTTTGGTACTGACCCTAAACTTGCTTCTGAGCTGACAGCTGCTGTAAAAGCAGTTTCAAGTGTTCCTGTCTATGTGAAGTTATCTCCGAATGTCGCAGATATTACAGTGATTGCAAAAGCAGTGGAAGCAGCGGGAGCTGATGGCATTACAATGATCAATACATTAGTGGGTATGCGCCTTGACCGGAAAACAGGGAAGCCGGTCATCGCAAATGGTACTGGAGGTCTTTCAGGACCAGCGGTAAAACCAGTGGCTATCCGTATGGTGTATGAAGTGAGTAAAGCAGTCAATATTCCAATTATCGGAATGGGCGGTGTCACGGACGCTGATGATGTCATCGACTTTATGTCTGCAGGTGCGAGTGCAGTGGCAGTCGGAACAGCAAACTTTGTTAATCCATTCGTCTGTCCCGAGATTATTCACGCGCTGCCAAGTGTACTCGATGAACTGGGACTTGAAAAAATTACAGACTTAATCGGAAGGAGCCATGCGGTATGAACACATCCCCAATCATAGCATTGGACTTTGAACACCAAGAAGCCGCATTATCCTTCTTAACACCTTTTGAGAGCGGTACGTTTGTCAAAGTGGGCATGCAACTTTTTTACAAGGAAGGTCCTGCGATTGTTTATCGTCTAAAAGAGCAAGGGTTTGACGTATTTTTGGATTTGAAATTACATGATATCCCGAACACTGTAAAGTCAGCGATGACTTCACTTGCATCCGTAGGTGCAGATTTGGTGAACGTCCATGCAGCAGGTGGATCTTTCATGATGGAGGCGGCAGTTGAGGGATTGGAAATCGGAACAGCAGCAGGTAAGAAACGCCCTTCAATTATCGCGGTTACACAACTGACTTCTACTACAGAAGAACAGATGCAGCGAGAACAACTGATTCACAAATCATTGAATGACTCAGTTCTTCATTACGCCAAAATTGCGCAAAGTGCACGGCTGGACGGGGTAGTGTGTTCCGTTTTGGAAGCTGGATCTATCGCAGATTTATGTGGCAGTGAATTTTTAAAAGTGACACCTGGAATTCGACTTGCAAATGATGCAGCGCATGACCAAAAGCGAATCGCAACACCAGCTGAAGCGAAAAAAATGGGGTCAACGCATATCGTGGTCGGCCGCTCGATTACAGGAGCTGCGGATCCACTAGTTGCCTATCAAGAAATTGCACGACAATGGAAGGGAATGGCTGAATGATGACAAAACAAGAAATTGCGAAAATACTATTGCACGTAGGTGCTGTTACTCTAAATCCAGATGAACCTTTTACATGGGCATCGGGTATCCAATCACCAATCTATTGTGATAATCGTCTTATCATGTCGGACCCAGGTGGAAGAAGACGTGTTGCTGAGGGAATGGCCGCTTCCATCAAGGCAAATTATCCAAATACAACCGTAATTGCAGGTACTGCAACAGCAGGGATTCCGCACGCGGCCTGGATTGCTGATATTTTAGGGTTGCCAATGGTTTACGTGCGATCTAAAGCAAAAGGTCATGGCCGCAGCAAGCAGATTGAAGGTAAAGTTAAAGAAGGCGATCGAGCAATTATTGTGGAAGACCTAATTTCTACAGGCGGCAGCAGTTTGACAGCTGCAGATGCTTTGAAAGAAGCAGGGTTACAAGTTGAAGGCGTCGTATCAATCTTTACATATGGATTGGAAAGTGCAGATCAGGCATTTGAAAAAGCAGGGTTATCTTATACGAGTCTTACAGATTTTAACGCTCTTGCTGAAGTGGCAACACGTTCAGGAGCAATCCGCGAGGACTCGGTTGGACCGCTTCTTGACTGGCACGAAAAGTTAAAAACAGGCACTTTGCAATAAATGACGGAAGCTGGCGGATTGCGCTATGCTTCTTTTTTTTATGGAGTTTTGAGTTTCGACAGCATTTGATAAGTGTCGTATCATGTCTAATTTTTAATATGTTTGTAGATTAACAGTGATTCTTGTTGAGATGGAAGGGTTTGTGATGAATTCTGCAAATTATGATCACAATTTGGAGTTTATGAGCATAATATAGGGATTATGATCACATTTACCATGTTATGATCAATTTCAGGATTTTATGAGCAGATTTGAGAAGTTATGATCAGAATCGTCATTTTATGAGCAAATTCGGGGAGTTATGAGCAACTTGCAAATTCGACAAAAAACCAGCATGGCCGGAGCCGTGCTGGTTCAATTTAAGCTTTCAATTGTCTTACGACATCTTCATCAGGCGTCACAAAAATCGTCTTTTGCTCAAAGTAAATGACAAAACCAGGTTTTGAACCGTTTGGTTTTTTCACATGACGAACTTGTGTGAAATCGACAGGCACAGAAGCGGATCCGCGAGCTTTACTAAAGTAGGCAGCGAGCGTAGCGGCTTCTTGAATCGTCTCTTCACTTGGTTCCTCATCGTGAATGACAACATGGGAACCAGGGATATCTTTAGTGTGCAGCCAAATATGATTTCGTGCAGCTAACTTTGAGGTCAGCCAGTCATTTTGACGGTTGTTTTTTCCGACGGAAATTTTGACTCCGGACGTCGATTGGTAAGACTCCGGCATTGGTTTCTTCGGCTTCACTTTCTTCTTGCCCTTACGTGCCTTCATTAAACCAAGTTCAGCAAGCTCATCACGGATTTCGTCGATATCATCAGTTGAGGCTTGCATGACCTGCTGCTTTACCATTTCGAAATACTCAATGTCTTCTTGAGCTTTTTCCAATTGGTTCGCTATTTGGATCAAGGCATTTTTTGCTTTCGTATATTTGGAAAAGTATCGTTGTGCATTTTCGATTACTGTCTTTCGCGGATCAAGCTGAATCGTTACAGTTGTCCCTTGCTCATAATAATTTTCGACTACCGCTTCTTTTTGACCTTTTTCAATCGCATAACTATTAGCAGTCAGCAATTCTCCATATAACTGGAATGTATCCAAACGACCAGCATCTTTACGTTCTTTAGTTAGCTTTTGTACTTTCAATTTCAATTTTGCTATTTCATTATCGAGCCAGCGTTCTAAATCAGCAGCTTGGGCTTTTACCCGCTCTCTAACGGCCCTAGCAAAATAGACTTTGTCGAGCAAGTCTCCGAGTGTTGGATAAACCGTAGCTGGGACTTGTGTAAATTTCAATTCTGCTGCGGAGAATAATAACTTACCATCCTTTTCAACGGTATTCGGATGGAATGGTCCATTGGAAAAAATTCCGACAAACTCCTGATATATTTTGTATGGTGATTGCCCAGATGCATTGGCGATTCTGTACAATAGCTCCTCTGCATGTACAGGAGAAAATCCGGATAACACTTGTACGACAGCTTTTGGTGTGTCAAAGCTAGAAATCAGTTCATCAAAATTTTCTTGAGTCAGTGTAAATGGATTTAGTTTATCTTGTGGCGGAGCTGGGATGTAAGGCTGTCCAGGCATGATTGTTCGGTAACTGTTTACACTTGGAGGCAAGTGTTTCATACTATCAATAATCATCTCCCGTTCAGGATCAATCAGTATGAAATTACTATGACGGCCCATGATTTCAACTATGATGATGCGCTCCATATCATCACCGATTTCATTCTTCGAACGGATGGTGAACTTTAAAATACGATCTGTACCAACTTGTTCAACAGCAGTAATCGTTCCACCTTCCAAATGTTTTCGAAGCGTCATGCAAAACATTGGCGGCTCTTTCGGGTTTTGAA
The DNA here is from genome assembly GCF_033253705.1 of Sporosarcina aquimarina. Classification (GTDB taxonomy): domain Bacteria; phylum Bacillota; class Bacilli; order Bacillales_A; family Planococcaceae; genus Sporosarcina; species Sporosarcina aquimarina. The sequence continues at coordinate 359,717 of NZ_JAUBDH010000002.1, read as the reverse complement.
TCGTTTCTTCTGTAAATTGTATGCGCGCATAGGAAGGGTGCACCGAAAAAAGCAATTTTCGGTTTTGACCGCCTGCGCGGATAATGAATACGGTTTCTTGCGAGTTCGGTTGGTGGATTTTAGTGATCCTGCCGTTTTCAATTGTTTGTAGTTCGCGTTTCATCGCGGTTGTGAACAACCCATCAAATGCCATATGAATTCCTCTTTCTTTTCGTTTCCTCCATTTTAGCACTACAGCTCTAACATATGGTATAATACGAATACAAACTTCGGATCGTTCTAGTTAGAGGGCTGATTTGAATGGAGAGACTATATTAGATGAGGGATTGCATGTTTAAACAACGAGGACTTTTGATTGTTCTTTCCGGCCCTTCAGGAGTCGGGAAAGGTACTGTTCGAAAAGAGCTGTTTGCTTCTCCGAACACAAATTACGAATATTCCATATCGATGACTACACGGAACCCCAGAGAAGGCGAAGTCGATGGAGTCGATTACTTCTTCCGACCGCGTGAAGTGTTTGAAACACTGATCGAAGAAGGAAAACTTCTTGAGCACGCCGAGTATGTCGGGAATTACTACGGTACACCACTAGACTATGTGAACGAAACACTCGATTCCGGTAGAGATGTTTTCTTGGAAATCGAAGTCGTTGGTGCTGCCCAAGTGCGTGAAAAGATGCCGGACGGGCTGTTCATTTTCCTAGCACCGCCAAGCTTGTCTCACTTAGAACAAAGGCTCGTCGGACGCGGTACGGAAGTTCTTGAAGTCATTGCATCACGCGTAGCTAAGGCTCGCGATGAACTTGAAATGATGGATTTGTATGATTATGTAGTGGAAAATGATGAAGTAACAAAAGCGTGTGACCGCATTAATGCCATTGTCACTGCTGAGCATTGTAGAAGAGAACGCGTTGAAGAACGCTATTTAGCCATGTTGGAAGGGGAATAAGACTATGTTATATCCGTCTGTAGATTCATTAAAAGAAAAGATCGACTCGAAGTACACACTCGTCTCACTTGCTGCAAAGCGTGCGCGTGAAATGCAGGAAAAGAAAGATGAGCAATTGGTTTCTTACAAATCACACAAAAATGTGGGGAAAGCACTTGAAGAAGTGGCGGCTGGCTTCCTGAACAAACGGAAAACAGATGATTCCATAGTCTACGAAGACGAAATTTAAACGATTTTAGTTGAATACACATATGGATGGCTCCCTTAGAAAACGTACTTTCTTTGGGAGTTTGTCATTTTAAGAAAGGATGAAAGCCATGTTATCCGGTAAAAAAATACTGCTTTGTGTCACGGGAGGCATTGCAGTCTACAAAGCAGTTGCGTTAGTTAGTAAATTGAGTCAATCGGGAGCTGAAGTCAAAGTCGTCATGACTCGCTCAGCAATGGAGTTCGTTCAGCCATTGTCATTCCAAGTGATGTCTCGAAACGACGTTTATTGGGATACGTTCGATGAAAAGGATTCATCCGTCATTGCACATATCGATCTAGCTGATTGGGCAGATCTCATTATTGTTGCTCCGACTACTGCAAACTTCATCGGAAAACTGGCGAATGGCATAGCAGATGATATGCCTTCAACTTTATTACTAGCGGCAACAGCACCTGTTTGGATTGCTCCCGCTATGAATGTACATATGTACGAACACCCTGCAGTTCTTCGAAACATCGACCGTCTGTATGAAGATGGCTATCGATTCATCGAACCTTCTGAAGGTTTTTTAGCATGCGGGTATGTAGGAAAAGGACGTCTTGAAGAACCTGAGCGTATTACTGAATTAGTGGTATCTTTCTTTAATGAATCTAGAGTATTACCTTTGGCTGAAAAAAAAGTGGTTGTAACGGCAGGACCGACATTAGAACGAATTGATCCGGTACGTTACATTTCAAACTTTTCAAGTGGAAAAATGGGGTTCGCCATGGCAGAGGCAGCCGTTGAAATGGGAGCTAAGACTGTACTGATTTCAGGTCCTGTTTCACTTGAGCCACCTAAAGGGGCAGAACTGATTCGTGTTGAAAGTGCCGAGGAGATGCTGCAAGAAGTTGTAAACCAGTATGCAGATGCAGACTATGTAGTGAAGTCTGCAGCAGTTGCTGATTATCGTCCAGCAGTAGTGCACAATCAAAAAATGAAGAAAAAACAAGGAGCGTCTTCTATAGAACTAGAGCGCACAACTGATATTTTAAAAACATTAGGAGAGCAGAAAACTTCGCAGTGTCTGATTGGTTTCGCGGCGGAAACAACAGATGCGATTTCATATGGGAAAGGGAAGTTAGAGTCTAAAAATCTGGATTGGATTATTGTCAATGATGTAACAGACCCTGGCGGCGGGTTCGGCAGTGATACAAATGTTGTAACGCTTCTATCCCGTTCAGGCAGAGAGCGGCGTTTCCCAGCGATGGAAAAGAAAAAACTAGCTAAACAGCTCCTTGAAACGATTGTACAAGAAGGACAAAAGCATTAATGTTTGCAGAAGTTATTGTAGATGTCGCTGCATATCCGATAGACCGTCCATTCGATTACAAAATTCCAGAGTTGTTTGAAGGATTTGTGGAACCAGGCATGCGAGTAAAAGTTCCGTTTGGCCCACGTAAAGTAGTGGGATATGTAGTCGATGTGAAAGGTGAAAGTGAACTAGCGGAAAATAAGATAAAGCCACTCGAAGAATTAATCGATTTTGATGCGATTCTGTCGCCCGAATTGCTAGAGCTGTCTAAATGGCTTGCAGAAGATACGCTTGCCTACAGGATTGAAGCTCTTCAAGTAATGCTGCCTGCAGCAATGAGAGCAAAGTACGAAAAGTTCATTCAAGTTGAACAACTGGACGCTATAACTGAACCGGATTTTTTAACTATGTTAAAAGGGCGAGACCGCGTACCGTTAAAATACGCGGATTCACCTATATTATTGAAACAGCTGAAGGCCTATGTGAAAAGCGGTGCTGTGCAAGTCGATACACTAGTGAAACAACAAACCGCTATGAAGAAAGTGCGTATGATTCATATAGTGAAGGCACCAATTCTAGAAGAGTTATTAAACTCTTTAAGTAAACAAGCTGTGAAGCAGCGAGAACTGGTGACCTGGATGATTGGTCATGCAGGTGAATCGATTGAAGCTGGCAAACTGTTGAAGGATGCTGGTGTGTCCGCAACTGTATTAAAGACGTTGATCGACAAAGGAGCTGCTCATGAAAAGAAAGTAGAAGTATATCGTGAGCCAGAAGTTGTCCAATTACGGGAAACGGCTGTTCCGACTCGGTTAACTAGCTATCAGCAGTATGCTGTTGATGAAGTTCTTCATGCGTTTCATAAAAAACAAGATACAACTTTTTTGTTGCATGGAATTACAGGAAGCGGAAAAACAGAAGTGTACTTGCGCACAATTGAAGAAGTTCTATCCAAGGGACAGGAAGCAATTGTACTCGTACCGGAGATTTCACTAACCCCTCAAATGACTTCCCGTTTCAAAGAACGCTTTGGTGACCAAGTTGCAGTGATGCATAGTGCTCTTTCTGCTGGAGAGAAGTACGATGAATGGCGCAGAATTCATCGCAAAGAAGTAAAAGTAGTCGTTGGTGCGCGTTCTGCAATATTTGCACCTTTTGAAAAACTGGGCATTATTATATTGGATGAAGAGCATGAATCGACATACAAACAAGAAGACTTACCGCGCTATCATGCAAGGGACGTTGCTATTTGGCGTGCGAATTATAACGGATGTCCTGTCGTGTTAGGAAGTGCAACACCGGCACTTGAATCGTATGCCCGAGCATCGAAAGGTGTTTATCAGCTATTGGAACTGCCGAAACGAGCGAAGGAACAAGCGTTGCCCACGGTGAATATTGTTGATATGCGTGCGGAATTGCAAGAAGGAAACCGTTCCATGTTTTCGGTGTCTTTGGCGGAGGCAATTCGTGAACGATTGGATCGACACGAACAGACAGTTTTGTTTCTGAACAAACGCGGATTTTCATCGTTTGTTTTATGCAGGGATTGCGGAACAACCATCCAATGTCCAAATTGCGACATCTCTTTGACGTACCACCGCGCTACCGAAAATTTGAAATGTCATTATTGCGGGCATGAAGAACGTGTTCCAACGATTTGTCCAGAATGTGAAAGTGAGCATATTCGTTTTTTCGGAACGGGGACTCAAAAAGCAGAAGAAGAGATTGCGAAACTATTCCCTGAAGCACGGGTATTGAGAATGGATGTTGATACAACCCGTCAAAAAGGTTCACATGCCCGTTTGCTGCAAAAGTTCAGCGAAGGACAAGCCGATATCTTACTTGGGACACAAATGATTGCAAAAGGGCTCGATTTCCCGAACATTACGTTAGTAGGAGTACTAGCTGCAGATACGACGCTGCACTTAGCAGACTTTCGCGCAGCGGAAAAAACGTTTCAGCTATTGACGCAAGTAAGCGGAAGAGCGGGCCGCCATGATTTGGCGGGAGAAGTATTTGTTCAAACGTATACGCCAGAACATTACGCGATTGAACTTGCCAAAGCTCAAGTGTACGAGCCTTTTTATCATATGGAGATGAGTTCAAGAAAACAATTCGGTTACCCTCCATTCTTTTATATCGTCAATATTCAATTTAGCCATGAAGAGTTAATGAAAGTCGTCGATTATGCAGAAAAAGCAGCCCGCTTTTTAGCGGAAGGTCTTAGTCCTGAAAGCGTCATTATAGGACCCACTGCATCTGCAATTAGCCGTGTGAATAATAGATATCGCTATCAATGTTTGATAAAATACAAAAAAGAACCAAAACTTACCGAAACGCTGCAAGCACTCATTCGTTTTTACCGGACGGATTGGATCAAAGATGGTTTGCAGCTTTCTGTCGATAAATCCCCTGTCGTTATTTATTAACCAGGAGTGAGAAAAGAGGAATTTGTTTGACTGTATTAGAAATTGTAAAGTATCCTGCTGAAATACTTGAAACGAAGACTGCAGAAGTAACGAAATTTGACCGGAAATTACACAAGCTTTTAGATGATATGCTGGAAACGATGATTTCAGCGGACGGGGTAGGCATTGCTGCGCCGCAAGTTGGCCATTCCATACGCGCTGCAATTGTGGATATCGGCGAAGGAGACGCACCAATAGAACTCATCAATCCAGTCATTACAGCAATTGGCGGCGAAGATGTCGATTTGGAAGGTTGCTTAAGCTTTCCAGAATTATATGGTGAAGTAAAACGACCATTTTTCGTGCGTGTTGAAGCGCAAGAGCGGGATGGTTCACTATACGAAATTGAGGCAGAAAGTTTTGAAGCCCGTGCCATCATGCACGAAATCGATCACTTAGACGGTATCCTGTTCAACACTAAAATCAGTCGTATTGTAGATGCTTCTGAGTTCAATGAATTGGACGAGGAACTTGTAAAGCTCGGAGAGGATGGAGAAGACATTGAGTAAATTATTGTTTATGGGAACTCCTGATTTTTCAGTTCCGATATTACGCATGCTGCATGAAGAGGGATATAACATTGTAGGTGTCGTTACACAACCTGACAGACCAGTCGGAAGAAAACGTGTATTGACACCACCGCCAGTAAAGGCTGAAGCTCTCCGACTAGGTCTTCCTGTTATTCAGCCTGAGAAGCTGAAAGGGTCAACTGAATTAGAGAAAATTAAAGAGCTAGCACCTGACTTGATCGTCACAGCTGCGTTTGGTCAACTATTGCCGAAAGAACTGCTCGATGTCCCTGAATTAGGTTGTATCAACGTTCATGCATCCTTGCTGCCCGCTTATAGAGGAGGCGCTCCTATCCATCAAGCAGTGATGGATGGATGTGCTGAAACGGGTGTCACCATAATGTATATGGCTGAAAAGCTTGATGCAGGTGATATTATTTCGCAGGCTGCCGAACCTATCTTGGCAACAGACGACACGGGCAGTATGTTTGAGAAGCTATCACGAACTGGGGAACTTCTGTTGAAAGAAACGTTACCCTCAATTTTAGAAGGTACGAATGAACGAATTCCGCAAAATGAAGAACTCGTCACTTTTGCCAAAAACATTTCTAGAGAGCAAGAACGAATCGATTGGAACCGCTCTGGAATCGATATTCATAACCAAGTAAGAGGACTTACTCCTTGGCCGACCGCTTATACAACATTTGCGGATGAAAACGTAAAGATTTGGAAGACTGAAGTTGTACAAAGTAATGCGGACGGAAAACCAGGAGAGATTCTGGAACTGACAAAAGATCAAATCATTGTAAAGTCAGGCGATGAAAACGCTGTAGTAATCACCGAATTACAGCCTTCAGGTAAAAAACGAATGACATCCGCAGTGTTCTTAAATGGTTCAGGCGGACAGTGGAAAAAAGGAGACCTTTTCCTATGACAGCAAAGAAGAAAATAATGATGCAGGGGAATGTCCGCGATGCGGCACTTTCCATTCTGCTAGAAGTGAGCCGTAACCAAGCGTACAGTAATCTATTACTGACTAGGACGATGAAATCCTATGCAATTAAAGAACAGGATAAGCCGTTGTTAACCAATTTAACATACGGCACGTTACAGTATCGATTGACGCTGGATTATTATCTAGCCCCATTCATCAAAGGAAAACTCGATGATTGGGTCCGTGAATTGCTGCGTATGTCGTTGTACCAAATCGTTTACTTAACAAAGATTCCTCCCCATGCTGCAGTAAATGAGGCTGTGGAAATTGCCAAAGTAAGAGGACATAAAGGAACAACAGGGCTAGTAAATGGAGTGCTTCGATCAGTATTGCGTCAGGGAGTCCGATCACTGGATGAAATCACGGACGGAATTACGCGTTTATCCTTGGAGACAAGTCATCCGGAATGGCTGATCCGACGATGGGTGGATCAGTATGGCATGGATACAACTGCAGAAATGGCACGTGCTAATAATGAACCGCCATTGAATACAGCACGCGTCAATATCGCGCAGACAACTGTTGAAAAAGCGATGCATCAGTTAAAGAGTGAAGGTGCAAAAGTGGAGTTAGGAAAAGTGGTGCCTGAAGCAATCCATTGTCATTCAGGAAATATCGCGAAAACCTATACGTACACGAAAGGCTGGCTCACTGTTCAAGATGAAAGTTCAATGCTTCCTGTCTATGCACTTGACGTGCAGCCAGGCATGAAAGTGCTCGATATGTGTGCAGCGCCTGGTGGGAAAACGACACAAATTGCTGAGCATTTAGCAGATACAGGAGAAGTTCACGCACATGATTTGCATGAGCACAAACTCGAATTGATCGAAGAGAATGCAGAGCGACTTGGGTTGAAATCGATTTGGACTTCAAGCGGTGATAGCCGTGAACTCGGGTATACGTATGAACCGAACACATTCGATCGTATTTTAGTGGATGCACCATGCAGTGGACTTGGTGTCATTCGAAGAAAACCTGAAATCAAGTACAATAAGACAGAAGCCGACCTGGAATCACTTACGAAAATTCAATCAGAATTGCTGGAAGTGGCATGGACCCTTCTTAAACCGGGCGGTAAAGTAGTTTACAGTACATGTACAGTAGATAAAACTGAAAACGATGGTGTTGTTCTTCAATTTCTGGAGCGACATCCTGAAGCTGAAAAACTAGTCCCTGAATTTTTCAAAGAGGCAGGATTATCGACGCCAAATGGTATGCTCCAAGTATTGCCTCAACATTTTGGCAGTGATGGATTCTTTGCTGCAACTTTACAAAAACCGGCAATTAGTGAATAACTAAACGGGGAGAATGGGGGGAGCCAAATGTGTTTTAGTGTTCGAACAGATATTGGCAAAAAGCGTACGTTTAACGAAGACCAAGCTGCGGTTTTTGTACTTGACAATGGGTACATATTAGCTGTCATCGCAGATGGAATGGGCGGACATAAGAGCGGTGATGTAGCGAGTTCCATGGCCGTCCGTTTAATGGGAGAGTATTTCACTGGGCTTAAAACAGAGATCCCTGATTCACGAGAACAGTGGAATGAATGGCTGAGCGAAAATGTACGGAATGTCAATCATCTGATTTATGAAAAAGCCCAGTCATCTGCTGAGCATGAAGGAATGGGTACAACACTTGAAGCAGCCGTTATCGCTAAGGGCCAATGCTACATTGCGCATGTTGGGGATAGTCGCGTGTACTTGATTGATGCTGAAAACGCGACTCAAGTGACAAAAGACCACTCTTATGTCAATGCGTTACTTGCGAGTGGGGAAATTACGGAAGAAGAAGCAGAAGTCCATCCACAGCGTAATTGGATTATGCGTGCTGTAGGATCCGAGAAAAGCATTGATCCTGATTTCTATCATGTACCTTTTAAAGAAGATGGAAATTATTTGTTACTTTGCACCGATGGTCTTAGCAACAAAGTGGATGCTGAAACACTCCATCAAATGGTCAATACAGATGCAACATTAGAGGAAAAAGTAATTCAAATGATCGATTTGGCTAACGACAGGGGTGGGGAGGACAACATTACTGCAGTATTATTGTCCGCATCCAAGCTCGGAGCTGATGTCTTATGATGGGAAATCGAATCGGTGATCGCTACGATATCATTGGAACAATCGGTGAAGGCGGTATGTCTAAAGTATACTTGGCGCATGATTTGATTTTAGATCGTGATGTTGCCATTAAAGTTCTGAATTATGATTTTGCAAATGAGGAAGAGTTAAAACGGAGATTTCAGCGTGAGGCGCTTTCAGCAACCTCATTGACCCATCCGAATATCGTCAATATTTATGACGTAGGAGAAGAAGGGGAACTCCATTATTTAGTAATGGAATACGTAAAAGGATTAACATTGAAACGGTACATCCATGAAAATGGTCCTCTTGCACCTGATCAGGCAATTCCTATTATGTTGCAACTGGTAGCTGCAATTTCTAATGCACATCATAACGGTATTATCCATCGGGATGTAAAGCCACAAAACATATTAATGGATGAAGAAGGAACAGTGAAAATCACGGATTTTGGAATCGCAATGGCGCTTACAGCCACCTCGCATACGAAAACAAATTCTGTTCTTGGAACGGTTCATTACCTATCACCCGAGCAAGCAAGAGGTGGAATGGCTACCAAAAAATCCGATATCTATTCACTAGGGATTGTATTCTATGAGCTATTGACAGGGAAACTTCCTTTTTCTGCAGAATCCGCAGTAGCTGTAGCTTTAAAGCATTTACAAGAAGAAACGCCTTCAGTACGTGCGGATTTTCCAGCGATTCCGCAAAGTGTAGAAAACATTATACTGAAAGCAACGACTAAAGATGCCAGACATCGTTATGTATCTGCAGATGAAATGTATGAAGACTTATTAACCGCTCTTGACGCAAACCGTGTAAACGAAGAGAAGTTTGTCATTCCATTCGATGAAGATGAAACGATGGCTATTCCAGTTATTAAAAATGCCCCTAGATTAATGGATTCCGAGGAAACTGTAAGAATTACGCCTGTACAAACTGAGAAGACAGCACCGCAAGCCGCGGAAGAACCTGCTAAGAAAAAACGGAAAAAGTGGCCAATTTTTGTAGGATTGCTGCTCACAGCAGCGGCAGTGATCTCAATTTTGTTTCTCACTGGAGTTTTTGACCAAAAGGTTACTGTTCCTGATGTGTTAGGTAAAGATGAAGCAGATGCTATTGCAATGCTTGAAGAAAGTGGATTTGTCGTGGATGATAAAGTGCCGCAGCCATCTGAAGAGTATGAAAAAGGGGAAGTGTTCAGAACAATCCCTGAAGCCAACAAAGAGCGTGATAAAGGCAGTGCAGTTAAGTTATACATTAGTACAGGAAAAGAAACGATGTCGTTTAGTGACTATACGGGAAGAGAATATAGTTCAGTAAAAGAACGTCTTGAAACTTATGAATTTAAATCTATTGAGGCAAATGAAATTTACGATGATGAACTTGAAGGGACAATCTTAAAGCAGGATCCCGATCCAGATACAGAAGTTGTACCGGGAGAAACCGATGTAGTCTTTACAGTCAGTAAAGGACCTGAATTAAAAACTGTAGAAAGCTTAATTGGCTACACAGACGACCAGATAAATGAGTATGCGACTTCTTCTGGATTCAATATTGAAGTGGTGAAGCAATCCAATTCGGATACGATTCCGGCCGGACAAGTGATGAAACAAGATCCGTCGTCAGGGCAATCTCTTCCGATTGGATCTAAAATCAATGTCACAGTATCAAAAGGGCCAGCACAAAAACCAGTTAAATTATATGTGAAAAGTGTGAAAATCCCATATCAAATTGCTGAAGAAACAGATCCACCTGATGGTGAAGACGATACAGATGGTGAAAAAGAAAAAGTCCCACAAACGGTACGGATCTACATTCAAGATCGTGAGCATTCGATGACGGATCCGATTGAAGAATTTGAAATTACCGAGGATACGGAAAAACAAATTACTGTCGAACTTGAAGAAGGCCAGCGCGGCGGTTATCGAATCCTTCGAGACACCACAGTTATCGAAGAAAAGACATTTGACTACAAAGACATTCAATAAGGATGGGGATAGGATGCCAGAAGGACAAATTCGAAAAGCAATCAGCGGATTTTACTACGTGAAATATGATGGAGGTACAGTTCGTTGTAGAGGGCGCGGCGTTTTCCGGAAACGAAAAATTACGCCGCTCGTCGGTGACTGGGTGACGTATGTTCAAGAAGGGCAAGAAGATGCGACGATTACAGAAGTTCATCCTAGAAAAAACGAGTTAGTCAGGCCACCTGTTTCGAATATTGACCTGGCATTACTTGCGGTTTCAATTGTAGAGCCTGCGTTCAGTTCCAGTTTGTTAGATCGGTTCCTTGTACTGGTCGAATCTCATGGGATTCAACCTGTTATCTGTTTGACTAAAAAAGACAAAACGAACGAATCTGAACTACAGGCGGCTGAAGAAGCTGCTACGTATTACAGATCGATTGGTTATGATGTATTACTAACCTCCATTAATGAACCTGACTTACTAAACAAGATTCGTCCATATCTTGAAGAAAAAACTACGGTACTGGCCGGTCAATCAGGAGTCGGAAAGTCAACTTTATTAAACACATTGCTTCCTGGTCTTTCACTTGAAACTGGTGAAATCTCAGAATCCTTAGGACGTGGTAAACATACAACCCGTCACGTAGAATTGCATGAAGTGGCGGGAGGCCTAGTTGCGGATACACCTGGATTTAGCTCGCTTGAATTTGAGACGCTTGAAAAACAAGAAGTGGGAAGCTGTTTCCCGGAATTCGCAAAAGCAGCTGAACAGTGTAAATTCAGAGGGTGCTTGCACCTAAAAGAACCTTCTTGTGAAGTGAAAAGACAAGTCGAATCTGGCGAAATCCTAAAAAGTCGATATGATCATTACCTTCAGTTTATGCAAGAAATAATGGATAGAAAGCCGAGGTATTAACACGATGATAAAAATAGCACCTTCAATATTATCAGCGGATTTTTCCAAGCTAGGCGAAGAGATTCAGGAAGTTGAACGTGGGGGAGCTGATTGGATTCACGTTGATGTTATGGATGGACATTTTGTTCCAAACATTACAATGGGTCCTCTAATTGTCGAAGCGGTCCGCCCTGTAACTAAGTTACCTTTAGACGTACACTTAATGATTGAAGAACCTGATCAATACATCGAGCAATTTGCTAAAGCCGGCGCAGACTATATTACGGTCCATGTGGAAGCGTGCCGCCATCTTCACAGAACGATACAGCTGATTCGATCACACGGAGTTAAGCCGGGGGTGGTACTTAATCCGCATACTCCTATTGAAACGATACAACATGTGCTGGAAGATATTGACCTTGTTCTATTTATGACAGTTAATCCCGGGTTCGGCGGACAAAAGTTCATTCCTACAGTTGTTCCGAAAGTTAAACAGCTTTCGAAGCTAATTAAGGAAAGAAATTTGTCTATTGAAATTGAAATTGATGGCGGAATTACACCTGAAACAATCGGGCAGTGTGTAGAAGCTGGCGCTACGGTATTCGTGGCGGGGTCTGCTATCTATAACCAAACAGACCGCGCAGTTGCAATTCAAAACATCCGCAGTGCTGGAGAAAAGGCACGAGTCAAGTGAAGAAGGTAATTATATGTGCAGGAGGGCCAGAGGAAGAGCTTATTCCTCTGGCTCCCTTTATAGACAGCGAAACCCGGTTTATTGGCGCTGATCGCGGAACTTTGCAATTGCTGGATGCAGGAATTATTCCAAATGCCGCAGTAGGTGACTTTGATTCTGTCAGTGTAGAGGAAATGAAGAAAATAGTAGATACAAATTGCTTCATAGAACGTCGTCCAGCTGAAAAGGATGAGACGGATACTGAACTCGCTTTGGATCTCGCCTTCTCATGGAAACCCGAAAAAATTATTTTAACGGGGGTTACTGGCGGACGCCTGGACCATATGTTTTCAGCCTTACAGCTTTTAGTACGCCATTTAGATGTCCAAAAGCAAACACAGCTTTTAATTGCAAATCAGCAAAATGAACTGATGCTGCTGCAGGAAGGAACTCATCAAGTCCAACGTGACATGAAGTTTCCTTATCTATCATTCTTCAGTATAAGTGAAGCTGTACAAGGGATCTCAATCACTGGAGTTAAATATGAAGTACATTCCGAAGACATTGATCTAGGAGATACTCGCTTTACAAGCAACGAGATATTGAGAGCATCTTGTACTATCTCGATACAGAGCGGCATATGTTTAATGGTAAGGAGCTCAGATTCCTGAAAGGAGTGGGGAGTTGCGGATTTATACCTTTACATTGCCTAAGTTTGTAAGTGGAATTGTGCGAAAGTGTATGGTTGTATTTTCTAAAGAGGAGACACCTAAAAAGTCTTCCTCAACTGCAGTAAAGAAACGAAAAAAGCGACACGAAAAAACGCCGGGCTGAATTTCAGCCTGGCGTTTTTATTTAGTGCGGTCTATTATACGCGTTGAACTTTACCTGATTTGAGTGCGCGGGCAGAAACCCAAACACGCTTCGGCTTGCCGTTCACAAGAATACGGACTTTTTGAAGGTTTGCACCCCAAGTACGTTTGCTAGAGTTCATTGCATGGGAGCGATTGTTCCCTGCACGTGCTTTGCGACCAGTAATTACACATTCCTTAGCCATTTTACAACCTCCTCGCGAATGATGATTAAGCGTTTCACTTATACTTCGCATACTAGATTAATTTATCATATTCGTCTATTGCATGCAAGCTTTTTTCTCTGTTCTCTCAAGTGTTTTTGCTTTACACAATAAAGAAAACGCTTGCTTTCTTTTCTTATAGCCATGTATATAGTACAATGTGAACAGTGAAACTGGATTCAGGAGGGATAGTAGCATGTCGATTCAAATTGAAAATGATTATGGAAAAATTGATATAACGAATGAGACAATCGCCCGGGTCGTCGGTGAAGCTACAGTTGAATGCTATGGAGTTGTCGGAATGGCCTCCAGGCATCAAATACGGGACGGACTGACAGAAATTTTGAGGAAAGAAAACTTCAGTAGAGGTGTAGTTGTAAGAAATGCAGGTGCTGATACGCAAATCGATCTATATTTGATTGTAGGTTACGGCACGAAAATTACTGAAGTTTCCTATCAAGTTCAATCGAAAGTGCGCTATACACTAAAAAAAATACTTGGATTGACGATCGATTCCGTCAATATTTATGTACAGGGCGTTCGGGTAACGAACCTGTGAAGGAGGAACACAGTACTATGAAATTGATGGATGGTTATAAGTTTGCAGAGATGGTGAAAATGGGTGCACACCACTTAAAGCAAAATGCAGATTACGTAGATTCTTTAAATGTATTTCCTGTACCAGATGGTGATACAGGTACCAACATGAATTTATCTATGACTTCGGGTGCAAAAGAAACGGAAGCACATGTTTCGGCACATCTAGGAGAAACATCACAAGCTTTGTCAAAAGGATTGCTGATGGGTGCCCGAGGAAATTCTGGTGTTATCTTATCTCAATTGTTTCGAGGTTTCGGCAAGGCTGTTGAAGAAAAAGAAACACTTACAGCAAGCGAATTTGCTGAAGCATTACGCTACGGTGTTCAAACCGCCTATAAAGCTGTAATGAAACCCGTTGAAGGTACGATTCTGACAGTTGCGAAAGACGCTGCAAATGTTGCGGTGGACACAGCGATAACAGAAACAGACATCATTCTCTTAATGGAAGCCATTGTGACTGAAGCAAAGGCGTCTCTCAAAAGGACACCGGACCTACTTCCCGTGTTAAAAGAAGTTGGAGTTGTCGATTCGGGCGGACAAGGCCTCGTTTACGTATATGAAGGGTTTTTAGCTTGCTTAAAAGGCGAGGAATTACCTGAACGCACAGTTGCCCAGTCAATGGACGAACTTGTAAGTGCTGAACACCATCGTAATGTACAAGGATTCATGGACACGGCAGACATTGTGTTCGGATACTGTACAGAATTCATGGTGCGGTTTGAAGATGAAAAAACAAAAGGCCAGCCATTTGATGAAGATAATTTCAGGCAGCAATTGAGTGAGTTAGGAGATTCATTATTAGTGATTTCCGATGACGAGATTGCAAAAGTACATATCCACACTGAAGATCCTGGAGATGCGCTTTCCTTTGGACAACAGTTTGGTTCACTCATTAACATTAAGATTGAAAACATGCGTCAACAGCATATGGACATTGTAGGCGATAACTCAACTCGAAAAAAAGAGAAGGATGTCGTCAAGAAGACTCCTTATGCAATCGTTACAGTTGCAATGGGAGAAGGAATTGCGGAATTGCTGAAAAGCATTGGAGCGTCTTATGTAATTGAAGGCGGTCAAACGATGAATCCGTCAACAGAGGATATCGTAAAAGCAATTCAAGAAGTGGGTGCTGAGCGGGTACTGATTTTACCGAACAACAAAAATATTGTATTGGCAGCTGAACAAGCGGCGGAAGTTGCAGGAATAGAGGCGGCTGTTGTACCGACGAAGTCAGTGCCGGAAGGACTTGCGGCAATTTTAGCTTTTAATCCCGAGACTGACGTCACTTCAAATGCAAAATCAATGACTTCAGCTGCTTCAGTGGTCAAAACAGGACAAGTGACAACTGCAGTCAGAGATACGTCGATTGATGGCGTTTCAATCCATAAAGATGACTATATGGCAATTTCGAATGGCAAAATCACAAGTGCGACACCATCTCTTGAAACAACGATGAAATCTTTAATTGATGGAATGATTACAGCTGACGACGAAATCGTAACGGTCATTTACGGAGAAGACGTTGCAGAGCAAGATGCGAAAGAAATGACAGCCTATATCGAAGGACAATTCGACCATGTTGAAATTGAACTCTACAATGGAAAACAGCCATTGTATCCATATATTTTATCAGTAGAATAAGAATACGTAAAAAGCGCCGTGACTCCTGTCTCAGGCGCTTTTTGTGTACTTATAGAACAGATGACATTTTTGTTTTCTAGCGGTGCATCGTGTAGAATGGAAGTTAGGAATATGGGCAAAAGGGGGAGTTATTGTTGAAATTCAGATCCGTTTTTGAAATTATCGGACCGGTCATGATTGGACCGTCATCATCACATACAGCAGGAGCAGCACGTATTGGACTTGTAGCTAGAGATTTATTTGGTCGTCAGCCGGAATGGGCGACAATCCACTTATATGGTTCTTTCGCGGAAACTTACAAAGGTCACGGAACCGATGTGGCTATTATCGGGGGATTGCTTGGCTATGATACGTTCGATGAACGCATTCGTACTGCATTCGAAGACGCAGAAAAACTAGGGATGTCCTTTGACTTCATAGCTGAAGAAGAAGAAATGGATCATCCGAATACTGCAAAAATAATTATTGGAGACAAAGAAGGGGCCATGGAACTCATTGGAATCTCGATTGGCGGAGGAACGATGGAAGTTGTCGAGCTGAATGGTTTTCCGTTACGCCTATCTGGACATTTTCCTGCATTACTTGTTGTCCATGATGACCGTGCCGGTGTTATTGCAAATGTATCAAACGCAATTGCAAAACAAGATATGAACATTGCACATATGGAAGTCGGACGTAAAGAAAAAGGGAAGATGGCACTTATGGTTATTGAAGTCGATCAGGTCGTTAATAATGAATTGATACAAGAATTACGAGCGTTGCCAAATGTCACACAAGTATCGACATTGGCTAACTAAGGGGGCAACTATAATGGATATTTTGTTTTCAAATGTAAAAGAACTTGTAGCGATTGCTGAAAAAGATCAGCAGCCGATTTCTGAGATAATGATTCGGCAAGAAATGATGTTAACGCGGAGATCCCGTGAGGAAATCGTTGAACAAATGGAGAACAATTTAGCAGTGATGGAAAGCTCTGTTGAAGAAGGATTGAAAGGTGTCCACTCTCCTTCTGGTTTAACTGGCGGCGACGCGGTCCTTATTCAAGATTACATGAAAACAGGTAAATCGTTATCTGGAGAATTGCTGCTGGACGCTGTAAGTAAGGCTGTTGCAACGAACGAAGTCAATGCAGCAATGGGATTGATCTGTGCTACGCCAACAGCGGGTGCTGCCGGTATCGTTCCGGGTACCTTATTCGCTGTGAAAAACAAACTGAACCCAACTCGAGAAGAAATGGTTAATTATTTGTTCACAACAGGTGCTTTTGGATTCATCGTTGCGAACAATGCATCTATTTCCGGGGCTGCAGGCGGATGTCAGGCAGAAACAGGTTCTGCCGCTTCTATGGCAGCTGCCGCAATTGTTGAAATGGCAGGAGGAACTCCTCAGCAAAGTGCAGAGGCATTTTCAATTGTTATGAAAAATATGCTCGGTCTCGTCTGCGATCCAGTCGCAGGGCTCGTCGAGGTGCCGTGTGTAAAACGAAACGCAATGGGCGCAGCTAAAGCGCTAGTTGGTGCGGATATGGCGCTTGCAGGTGTTGTCAGTGTCATTCCTACAGATGAAGTGATTGAAGCCATGCACAAAATTGGACAATCGATGCCATCTGCTTTGCGAGAAACGGCAAAAGGCGGTCTCGCTGCTACACCGACTGGAAAAGCGTTAGAAGCTGAAATTTTCGGCAAGGACAAAGAATCACGTGACACAGTCACTAAATGATCCAGTAACATCTTTAAAAGGAATTGGGAAAACAGCTGGCGAGCAGCTTGAAACCTTAGGAATTCACACAATTGAAGAGTTAGTTATGATGTTTCCATATCGGCATGAAGATTTCAGATTGAAAGATTTGTCTGAAACGCCGCACGAAGAACGCGTAACAATCGAAGGACGGGTGGAAAGTATTCCATCCGTCCTGTTTACCGGTAAAAAACGTTCTCGTCTACAAGTACAATTGCTTGTAGGCAATCACCTTATTAAAGCGGTATTTTTTAATCAGCACTATTTAAAGGATCGTCTTAATCCTGGACAGGTTGTAACGATTACAGGTAAATGGGACCGCGGCCGGCAGCTCATAAACGTAAGTAATTTTAAAGAAGGACCTAAAATTGGCCAAGCAGATTTCGAGCCTGTTTATAGTTTAAAAGGTGTTATGAAGCAGCCCACTTTCAGAAGATGGATGAGAACTGCTTTAGATGAAGTGGCAGATGAGATGCCAGAGACACTGCCTGAACAGTTATTAGAAACGTATAAACTTCCTCGCCTCTCCGCCACCTTGGAAATGGTCCATTTTCCAAGCAGCCCTGACGATGTCAAACAAGCACGGCGCCGCGTGGTATATGAAGAACTTCTTCACTTTCAATTGAAAATGGCAGCCCTTAAGAAAGTGCGGAAAGAAGCGGGAAAAGGAATTTCAATTACGTACGATTTGGAGAAATTAAAACAGTTTATCGAAAAGCTTCCATTTGACTTGACGGGTGCCCAAAAAAGAGTCGTCAATGAATTATGTGCTGAGCTGAAAAGTCCTTTGCGGATGAATCGTCTCCTTCAAGGTGATGTTGGATCAGGAAAAACCGTAGTTGCTGCAATCGCTTTATACGCCGCGATTACAGCAGGCTATCAAGGCGCACTCATGGCACCGACGGAAATACTTGCTGAACAGCATGCTGAAACGCTTGCAAGTTGGCTGGAGCCATTCGGTGTAACTGTCGCCTTTTTGTCAGGATCTACAAAAGGGAAAGCTCGCAAGGAAATCGTTTCAAGACTCGAAATTGGTGAAATCGACCTGCTTATCGGTACACACGCTCTAATTCAGCCTGATGTGAATTTTCACCGGCTTGGTCTGGTTATTACCGATGAGCAGCATCGTTTTGGTGTTGAACAAAGACGTGTTCTCCGAGACAAAGGGGAAAGCCCGGATGTACTCTTTATGACTGCGACTCCGATTCCCCGGACATTGGCGATCACGGTATTTGGGGAAATGGATGTCTCGATATTGGATGAAATGCCAGCGGGCAGAAAAGAAATTGAAACACATTGGCTGAAAGAGGATTCACTTGGGCCCGTGCTTCGCAGAATGGAGAAGGAGCTGCAGGCTGGAAGACAAGCTTATGTCATTTGCCCATTAATTGAAGAATCGGATACTCTGGACGTGCAAAATGCTGTGGAAGTTTTTGGACAGCTATCAACGTACTTTGCGGGTAGATTCACAGTAGGTCTCATGCATGGAAGGCTCCATAGTGACGAAAAAGATGAGGTTATGCGTGCTTTCAGTGAAGGCACAATCGATTGTTTAGTATCCACGACTGTAGTGGAAGTGGGTGTAAACGTACCAAATGCGACCTTCATGCTAATTTACGATGCGACCCGTTTCGGCCTTGCTCAACTCCACCAATTGAGAGGGCGAGTAGGTCGAGGAGCAGATCAGTCTTATTGTGTGCTATTGGCAGATCCGAAAACAGAAGAAGGGAAAGAGCGCATGCTGACCATGGCTGAAACGAACGACGGGTTTTTATTAGCTGAAAAAGATCTTGAACTTCGTGGCTCTGGGGACTTCTTCGGGAAAAAGCAAAGCGGATTACCTGAATTTAAAATGGCAGATTTAATTCACGACTATCGAGCATTGGAAACTGCCCGACAAGATGCAGAGAAAATGCTGGAACTGGATTCTTTCTGGAATGACTCTGAATATGCGAGTCTTCGCGCAACAGTTGAAGCGTCGGGAGTCTTGAAAAATGAAAGGATTGACTAACGAAGAAATGAATGATTTGTATCCACAAACGTTTGAATCCAATCGGTTTTAGAATGCTGAGAGAATGACCCTCTTGCATTCTTTTTTTTATCTTTATATACTGTTACTATTACCAAGTGCTAAACATGAGGAGTGACGATGTTGCGAGTACCGAAAAAAGAACGTCAGCAACAGCTGTCTCAGCTGTTAGATGCTACCCCTTTTTTGACAGATGAGGAAATCGCACAGCACTTCGACGTGAGCGTCCAAACGATACGGTTAGACCGCCTCGAATGTGGGATTCCGGAATTGCGGGAACGCATGAGAACAGCGGCAACTGAAACAATTGCAGACAAAGTGAAAGCTCTTCAGCAAGAAGAAGTGATTGGTGAAATTATCGATATCGAATTGGATAGTAAAGCGATTTCAATCCTTGATATAACTCCGCTTCATGTATTCCAAAAAAGTGGAATCGCGAGGGGACATCATTTGTTCGCACAGGCGAACTCCTTAGCCGTTGCAGTTCTTGATGATGAGCTCGCATTGACAGCGAAATCTGTGCTACACTTTGTCAAGCCAGTTAAGGCCGGAGACCGTGTAATAGCTAGAGCAATCGTGCGCGGAAAGAGGGATAATCGATCTCTTGTCGAAGTGACTTCCACAGTTGGAGATGAAAAAGTATTCAGCGGGGAGTTCCAAATGTTCCGGTCTACAGGAATGAGTCAGGAGGAAGGTCAATGAGAATCGCAGTAGATGCGATGGGCGGAGATCATGCGCCGAAAGAAATTATCGCAGGTGTTGTAAAGAGCTTACAGGAATTTAACGATATACATATACAGCTTTATGGTGATGAAGAAGCGATGAAACCGTTTCTAACTCCCAACGAGCGACTCACTGTTCACCATTGCAGTGAAGTGATTGCACCGGAGGATGAGCCTGTGCGTGCTGTGCGCAGGAAGAAAGATGCTTCCATGGTACGAATGGCGCAAGCGGTGAAAGATGGGGATGCAGATGCGTGTGTATCTGCTGGAAATACAGGTGCGCTTATGGCAACTGGCTTATTCGTTGTCGGTCGTATCGATGGTATTGAACGTCCAGCACTTGCGCCAACACTTCCGACAATCGGAGGAGAAGGATTCGTCTTGCTTGATGTTGGAGCCAATTCAGATGCTAAGCCGAGTCATCTCGTGCAATATGCGATTATGGGAAGTATTTATGCAGAAAAAGTACGCGGCATTCAAAATCCACGTGTAGGGCTTTTAAACATCGGTACAGAAGCGGGCAAAGGCAATGACTTAACAAAAGCTGCTTACGATGAACTGACGAAAGCGCCACTTAACTTTATCGGCAATATTGAGGCGCGTGATCTGTTAACGGGTACTGCCGATGTAGCAGTGACCGATGGATTCACAGGGAATATGGTTTTGAAAACAATTGAAGGAACGGCATCCGGATTGTTTTCCATGATAAAAGATATATTTGCTTCCTCAGTTAAAACCAAAATTTCAGCAGCGCTTGTGAAAGATGATCTGCGTGGATTGAAAAAACAGATGGATTACACGGAGTACGGCGGCGCGGCGCTATTTGGGTTGAATTCACCCGTTATCAAAGCCCACGGATCTTCAAATGCAACAGCGATTAAAAATGCAATTAAGCAGGCACGAATTATGGCAGAGCATCATGTAAGTGAAACGATTCGTGAAACCATTAAAGAGGAGGAGTCACGATGACAAAAGTAGCTTTTCTATTTCCGGGACAAGGGTCTCAAAAAGTTGGAATGGGAACAGAATTAGCAGCACACGAGGGTAGCCGCGAGTTTTTTGAAAGTGCTGATCGTGTTCTTGAATTTAATCTAAGTGAACTTATGGAAACAGGACCACAAGAAGAATTGACGGTTACGTATAATGCGCAACCTGCACTGCTGACTGTAGGCGCGATGATAGCAGACCGTTTGAAGCAAGCCGGTATTCAGCCTTCTTATACGGCGGGACATAGCTTGGGTGAGTACACCGCGTTGTACGCATCTGGTGCGATGACTTTTGAAGATGCAGTTAAAACGGTTCACCAACGTGGATTGTTCATGAACGAAGCAATGCCAGCGGGAGAAGGAGCGATGGCTGCTATCCTCGGTTTAGATAAAGAGACTTTGACAGAAGTTACACAAAAGATAACTGCTGAAGGTGATCTCGTTCAGCCTGCAAATCTCAACTGTCCCGGACAAATTGTGATTTCCGGTACTAAAGCAGGTGTGGATAAAGCTTGTGTGAGCTTAAAAGAAGCTGGTGCAAAACGTGCACTGATGCTCGATGTTAGCGGACCATTCCATTCGGAATTAATGCGTCCGGCTGCAGGGGAACTCGGTGAAGTATTAGAAAGTATTGAAATGAAGGATTTAGACGTGCCTGTCATTGCAAACGTAACCGCGAACCCTGTTACTAGCAGTAATGAAGTGAAAGAGCTGCTAATCGAACAATTGTACTCTCCTGTTCGTTGGGAAGAATCAGTTCGACAAATGTTGGATTTAGGAGTTACTCAATTCATAGAATGTGGTCCAGGTAAAGTTTTGAGCGGACTTGTCCGTAAAATCGACCGAAGCGTCACGGTTTGGCCAGTTTATGATGAAGAAACACTAACTGCTGTAGTAGAAGCAGCAAAGGAGTGGTCTTAATGGGGAAGTTCACAGGTAAGACGGCAGTTGTAACAGGGGCGTCAAGAGGTATTGGACGTGCCGTAGCGCTCTTACTCGCGAGTGAAGGGGCGAATGTTACTGTCAATTACAGCGGGAGTCAGCAGCGCGCTGAGGAAGTCGTACAGGAAATTACATCAAATGGCGGACATGCCATTGCGGTACAAGCTGACGTAACGTCTGCAGATAGTGTAAAAGAACTGATGGCGAAAACACTTGAAGCGTTTGGCACCATTGATCTTTTAGTCAACAATGCAGGAATTACGAAAGACAATCTTTTGATGCGTATGAAAGAAGACGAATGGGATGCTGTTATCGATACGAACTTGAAAGGTGTATTCCTTTGTACGAAAGCTGTATCTCGTCAAATGATGAAACAGCGCGCAGGCCGTATTGTAAATTTAGCATCTGTAGTTGGGATTGCGGGCAATCCGGGGCAAGCGAACTATGTGGCAGCTAAAGCAGGTGTCATTGGTCTGACGAAAACGACGGCAAAAGAACTTGCTGCCCGCGGTATTACTGTTAACGCAGTAGCGCCAGGATTTATCACCACGGATATGACAGATGCACTCGGTGACGATATGAAAGAACAGCTGCTTAGCGGCATCCCACTGGGATCACTTGGTGAGCCTCAAGATGTAGCAAAAGCCGTTGCATTCTTTTTGTCAGACGATGCGTCCTACATAACCGGACAAGTGTTGAATGTAGATGGCGGTATGGTGATGTAATGAGATTATTGGATAAGTGAATTAAAATGATTTAACTGACCCGTAGTTGATTGCAGTGGAAGGCGGCGACTCCGGAGGGATAAGCGCAGGTTGAAGACCCCGCAGGGAGCGAAGCGAAACGAGGAGGCTGAAACCAAGCCCCTCGGAAAGCGTCCGCCTGCAACGGAAATCAACGGTAGAGTGCTAGAATACTTTGAGGTTGGTTTTATTCAGCGAAAGGAGGTGAATGCAGTGGCTACAGTTTTAGAGCGTGTTACTAAAGTAGTTGTCGACCGTTTAGGTGTCGATGAGAGTGAAGTGAAACCAGAAGCTTCTTTCCGTGATGATCTTGGCGCAGACTCTTTGGATGTCGTTGAATTAGTTATGGAATTAGAAGACGAATTCGACATGGAAATTTCCGATGATGATGCTGAGAAAATCAGTACAGTTGGAAGTGCTGTCTCATATATCGAAGAAAAAACTAAATGAGTGTAGCATGGAGACTCTTTCGTCCTTTCCTTAGGAAGTTCGAAAGTGTCTCTTTTCCATTTTGCACTACGCTCCCGTACAGGGTAGAATAAAGGAGAAGTTGTAAAGAAGGGCGGATTTAATGAATGAGCACTCATAAGAGACCGAAAGACAAATCAACAAAAATGGTACTGCCTGCAGCGGCACGAAAAAGATTCGATGAATTACAGGAAAGACTGGATGTCCACTTTGATAATGTGAATTTGTTATATAATGCATTTACTCACTCCTCTTATGTGAATGAACACCGAGGAAAGAAGTTTTCCGACAATGAACGGTTGGAGTTTCTTGGGGACGCGGTGCTGGAACTTGCTGTTTCCCAATACTTATTTTCAACGGAACCGACAAAAAGTGAAGGAGAATTGACGAAATTGCGCGCAGCGATTGTTTGTGAGCCTTCTCTTGTTACATTCTCGATAGAACTGAATTTCGGTGCCTATATTCTTTTAGGTAAAGGAGAAGAACTTACAGGTGGCCGGACACGTCCAGCGCTGCTAGCGGATGTATTTGAAGCATTCATAGGGGCTCTCTATCTCGACCAGGGATTCGATGTTTCCATTGACTTCCTTGAACGTACGGTATTCCCTAAAATTGGACTTGGAGCTTTTTCGCATGTGATGGATTATAAAAGCCGTTTACAGGAAATTGTCCAGCAAACAAATCATGGACAACTGAACTATCGGATTGTAGAAGAATCAGGTCCTGCACATGCGAAAAAGTTTCTAACCTATGTACAGCTCGGAGATACTAAGCTCGGCGAAGGTATCGGAAGGTCGAAAAAAGAAGCAGAACAGGAAGCAGCTCGTCAAGCGATCCAGCAGTTATTGGATGAGCATACGAAAGAGGAGAGCTGAACGTGTTTTTAAAACGTCTTGAAATTATTGGATTTAAATCATTTGCTGAAAAAGTCTCCATAGAATTTGTTCCAGGTGTCACTGCAGTTGTGGGACCAAATGGCAGCGGGAAGAGCAATGTAATCGATGCGATTCGATGGGTACTGGGTGAACAATCTGCTAAATCATTACGCGGAGCGAAGATGCAAGATGTTATTTTTGCAGGTAGTGACTCCAGAAAGCCTTTAAACTTTGCGGAAGTAACATTGATTTTGGATAATACAATGGGACTTTTTCCGCTCGATTATACTGAAATCAGTGTAAGCAGACGTGTATTTCGTTCAGGGGAAAGCTCGTTTCAACTGAATGGTCAAACCTGTCGATTAAAAGACATTAACGATGTGTTTGTAGACTCTGGATTAGGTAAAGAAGCCTTTTCTATCATTTCACAAGGACGCGTCGATGAAATATTGAACAGTCGTCCTGAAGACCGCCGTAGCATATTTGACGAAGCTGCAGGCGTTTTGAAGTATCGCATGCGCAAGAAGAAAGCGGAATTCAAACTTATTGAAACGGACGATAACTTAGACCGCATTTTAGATATCCTAAAAGAACTGGATGATCGAATGGAGCCGCTCGCTGAGAATGCCAAAGCAGCTGAACGTCATGAACAGCTGGTTGCTGAGTTAAGGGATTCAGATGTACGTCTTCTTAATGTTGAAGCATCCCACCTCCAATCAGAACTTCTTGAGAATAAAAACAGTGTGGAAGAAAAAACGGTAATGAAAGTAGAATTAGAAAAAGAAGCAAGTACCGCCGAACATAGACTTCAGCTGGACAAAGCCACACTCGCGAACTTAGATAAGAAAATTTCAGATCTTCAAGAACAGCATGTCGTATCAAGTTCAGAAGCGGAAAAATGGGAAGGCCGACGACTTCTGTCATTGGAAAAACAACGTAACGTGAATGATCGCTCGACGCGTCTTTCTGAAGATCTGGATAGTTTGAAACAACAACTTCAACAGTTAGAAGTGAAAAAAGCAGAGCTAACAGATCATAATCACGAAACAGAACTTCAATTATCTATTAAGACAGAAGAAATGACTTCGATTTCAAGAAAACTGAAACGCTCACTTGCTGAAACTGAACAAGAAATCGAAAATCTTAAGTCAACGTATATTGAAGTTCTAAACGAAGAAGCAACTGTCCGCAATGAGTTGAAACACATTGGAGAGCGCCTTGCAGGTGAGCAGTATTCCACTGAAAAAACAGGCAGACAAACGGAAGTTCTTCGATCCAAACTCGACAAGTTAACCGAATTAAAGGAACAGCAGACTGCTGAACTTGAAACCTTAAAGCAAAACATGAAAGAAGCAGCACAGCAAGCTGAAATGAATCGGATACAACTTAAAAAAACAGAGAATCAGTTAACAGAGACTCAGACCATGCACCAGCAAGCCGTCAATAAGCGCTATGAGCTACAAGGCAGACTGCGTGCGTTAAAAAGTATGGAAGCTGATTTCTCTGGCTTTTATTCTGGAGTTAAAGAAGTACTTGTCGCCAAACAAGCGGACACACTTCAAGGAATTGAAGGAGCTGTAGCGGAATTAATTTCTGTTGATAAAAAACATATGAAAGCTGTAGAGACTGCCCTTGGCGGTGCCATGCAGCATATTATCGCAACAACTGAGCGGCATGCCAGAGCGGCCATTGGCTTTCTGAAAAAGAAGAATGCAGGACGAGCGACATTTTTACCACTAGATGTCATGAAAGCCCGTTATATTTCGAAAGATGTGTTGTCGAAAGTCCAGCAGCATCCTGACTTTATAGGGACGGGTGAACAGCTTGTGAACGTTCAAGCTGCGTATCGTAATGTTGCAGCTAATTTGTTGGGAGCTACTATAATTGCAAAAACACTGAATGGAGCGTCAGAAATCGCTAAGCTTTCTGGTTATCGATTCAGAGTCGTTACATTAGACGGCGATGTTGTGAATGCGGGTGGTTCACTTACTGGCGGTGGTTCGAAAGTTCAATCGACCGTGTTCTCCCGTAAAGCAGAATTGGAAACATTGACGGGACAGCTCGATCAGCTGAATCATTCTATAGCTGCCGCCGAGGAAAAGTTAAGTGCTATCAAATTGAATATTGCCGGAGAGATGCAAAAAGCATCGGTATCTTCAACTAAAACAGATGAACTTCAGGTTGAAATTACCCGGCTTGACTCGTATCTTCAAGAAACAACTTTTGAAATTCGAACTGCTGAAAATGAATGGAAAACGATTGAAGCTGGAAGAAGAGGATCAGAAGATACGCGGAGTGCATTGGTTGCTAAACGGGAAGAACTCCATTTACAGAGTGAACGTTTGGCAGCTCAGCAACAAGAACTTCAAACTTCAGTCGCATCTCTAGAACGACTAGCCGCAGATCGTCGCAATGAAGAACAAACACTTAGAGAACGCTATAGTGAACTTCGTGAAGAAACTGCCATCTTACGTGAACAAGTAACCAATCGTTCTTCCCTTGCGACAGCTGCTGAACAAGAATTACAGGATGCAAAGCGTAAATTTGCTCAAACAGAAGAAGAACTTCAATTTTTGACAAGTCAGGAAGAAGGAGAAGTTCTGGCGCCTGAAGAAATTGAAAAACGAATCTCAGAGGAAACACAAATCGTTGCAAATGTGAGATCGGAATTAGTAGCTAACCGTTCTAAACGGGAACAGCTGGCGCTTTCTTGTGATAAGCAAGAGGCTGCACTTAAACAAACTTCGGACCAGATTCGATTCATTACATCAGAACTTAGCAATTTGAACGTCGCTTTTTCGAGAAATGAAGTGAAGTTAGAGTCTGTTCTCATCCGATTGCTTGAGGATTATGGACTTCATCCTGATTATAAAGTGCCTGAAGATTTTAATGCATCCGAAACACGCATTCGTGTGGAACAGTTAAAACGAGAAATAGAATCTTTAGGTCCAGTGAATCCTGGTGCCGTAGAAGAATATAAGGAAGTTCTTGAAAGACACACGTTCCTAACAGACCAAAGAAACGATTTGTTGGAAGCGAAAACGACCTTAGAAGAAGCAATGTCTGAAATGGATCTGGAAATGAAAACTAGATTTAGTTCTACTTTTGAAGCTGTCCAGCAACGATTCCGGACTGTGTTCAAGGAAATGTTTGGCGGAGGAGAAGCGGATCTCGTGTTAACGAATCCTGAGAACCTGCTCGAAACAGGGGTAGATATCATTGCTCGCCCGCCAGGAAAGAAATTGCAAAACTTAAGCCTGCTGTCAGGAGGAGAGCGCGCATTAACCGCTATAACGCTGCTCTTTTCAATTATTGAAGTACGCCCAGTACCATTTTGTATATTGGACGAAGTGGAAGCTGCGTTGGATGAAGCGAACGTCATTCGTTACAGCCGCTATTTGAAAAAGTTCTCGGAGGATACACAGTTCATCGTCATCACACACCGGAAAGGTACGATGGAAGGCGCTGATGTCTTGTATGGTATTACGATGCAGGAATCTGGTGTGTCACGACTCCTATCCGTTAAAATGTCTGAAGTTCCCGAAACTGCGTTAAGTACACCATAACTTGATAAAGGAATGTGAGAAAAATGTCTTTTTTTAAGAAAATGAAAGAAAAAATCACGGGTACGAATGATGCCGTTACTGGCAAATTCAAAGATGGATTGACTAAAACACGGGATTCCTTTACTTCAAAAGTAAATGATTTAGTCGCACGATTCCGCGAAATCGATGAAGAGTTTTTCGAGGAATTGGAAGAAGTCTTGCTGCAAGCTGATGTTGGATTTGAAACGGTGATGGAATTAATTGACCTATTAAAAGTCGAAGTTCAGCGTAAAAATATTAAAGATACAGCTGGAATTCAATCTGTCATTTCTGAAAAACTAGTTGAAATCTATAATTCTCAAGGTGAGAGTGACAATAGCTTGAATATCCAAGAAGACGGTATTACGGTTCTTCTGATGGTAGGAGTAAACGGAGTTGGTAAGACGACAACAATCGGTAAACTGGCATCACGCTTGAAGGCTGAAGGGAAGACTGTCATGCTTGCTGCAGGCGATACATTCCGTGCCGGCGCCATTGACCAACTAGTAGTTTGGGGTGAACGTGCGGGAGTGGATGTCATTCGGCAGTCTGAAGGGTCGGATCCCGCTGCTGTTATGTTTGATGCCGTTAATGCTGCAAAAAAACGCAATGTGGATGTCCTGATTTGTGATACAGCCGGACGATTGCAAAACAAAGTGAACTTGATGAATGAACTGCAAAAAGTTCACCGGGTTATTGGCCGCGAAATTCCAGGTGCGCCTCATGAAGTACTTCTTGCACTTGATGCTACAACGGGTCAAAACGCATTGATTCAAGCTGAAACCTTTAAAGAAGCAACGGATGTAACCGGTATTGTTCTAACAAAGCTAGATGGGACTGCGAAAGGCGGAATTGTTCTTGCAATCCGTAACAAATTGAACATTCCTGTTAAGTTTGTTGGGTTAGGTGAAGGAATCGATGATTTACAGCCATTCGATCCTGAGAAATATGTCTACGGCCTTTTTGCGGATGGATTGGAATTAGAAGCAGATGAGGAACACGAAGAGGATGAAGACAAGTAAAATACCTTGACGGGTTCTTTTCCAACAGCTACTATTAAGAGAAGGTCTAGGGAGGAATTGTGCATGCTAGAGAAAACAACACGTATTAACTTCCTATTTGACTTTTATCAGTCGTTATTAACGGATAAGCAGCGAATTTATATGGAACTGTATTACTTGGATGACTTGTCTTTAGGCGAAATTGCCGAGGAATACAAAGTGTCCCGACAAGCCGTCTATGATAATGTCCGCCGAACTGAAGCGATGCTCGAAGACTATGAAGCGAAACTATCGTTGTTTAATAAATTTCAAGAACGAACCGGCATTATTGAACAAATCGAACAGCGTCTAACTGCTGAAAAAGCACTGACAGATGACGTGCAAATGTTATTACAGCAAATTAAAGAACACGACTAAGGGGGTTCTATGCATGGCTTTTGAAGGATTAGCGCAGCGCCTGCAAGGGACGCTTCAGAAAATCACAGGCAAGGGTAAGATTAGTGAAGCAGATGTAAAAGAAATGATGAGAGAAGTCCGCTTTGCCCTAATTGAGGCGGACGTCAATTTGAAAGTCGTAAAAGAGTTTGTTAAAACAGTTAGTGAGCGTTCTGTCGGCCAGGATGTCATGA
Source organism: Sporosarcina aquimarina (assembly GCF_033253705.1). Taxonomy (GTDB): domain Bacteria; phylum Bacillota; class Bacilli; order Bacillales_A; family Planococcaceae; genus Sporosarcina; species Sporosarcina aquimarina. The sequence continues at coordinate 330,639 of NZ_JAUBDH010000002.1, read as the reverse complement.
AGAGTCTGACACCTGGACAACAAGTCGTGAAGATTGTTAAAGACGAACTTACAAAGTTGATGGGAGAAGAGCAAACAGCAATCCAGTTTGCTCGAAAGGCGCCAACCGTTATAATGATGGTTGGATTACAAGGTGCCGGTAAAACAACAACTTCTGGAAAACTTGCAAATTCGCTGCGTAAGAAAAATAACAAATCTCCTTTACTCGTTGCAGCAGACGTTTACCGGCCCGCGGCAATACAACAATTGGAAACAATAGGAAAGCAGTTGACGCTTCCTGTATTTTCAATGGGTACGGATGTGTCACCTGTGGAAATCGTCCGTGAGGCACTTAAAAAAGCGGATGAAGAGCACAATGACGTTGTTATCATCGACACAGCGGGACGTTTGCATATTGATGAAACTCTCATGCAAGAGTTGAAGGACATTCGAGAACTGTCTTCGCCTGATGAAGTGTTCCTCGTAGTAGACTCGATGACGGGGCAGGATGCTGTGAACGTAGCGAAAAACTTTGATGATGCGATTGGCATCACAGGGGTTGTGCTCACGAAACTGGATGGCGATACGCGTGGCGGTGCTGCGCTTTCAATTCGTTCCGTTACACAAAAGCCGATAAAGTACGTGGGTATGGGTGAAAAAATGGATGCGCTTGAACCATTCCATCCTGAACGTATGGCATCCCGAATTCTTGGTATGGGTGATGTCATGTCCCTCATTGAAAAAGCACAAGAAAATGTGGATGAAGATAAGGCAAAAGAGCTGGAGCAGAAACTTAGAACGCAAAGTTTCACGTTAGATGATTTTCTCGATCAGCTGCAGCAAGTAAAACAAATGGGACCCCTTGATGAGATTTTGAAGATGATGCCGGGCTTCAACAAGATTAAAGGACTCGACAATGCCAAAGTGGATGAAAGTCAGATGGGGAAAGTAGAAGCCGTGATCTATTCGATGACTACCCAAGAACGCACAACCCCAGAGATGATCAACGCGAGCAGAAAAAAACGGATTGCCAAAGGATCAGGTACTTCGATCCAGGAAGTGAATCGGTTACTGAAGCAATTTGAAGAAATGAAAAAGATGGTCAAACAAATGACCGGTGCACAGCAGCGTGGTAAAAAGAAGATGAAAATGCCAGGAATGGATGCTTTTTTTAAGTAATTCATCTAAAAAAACAAGGTGTTAAGAAAAAACACTTTACAAACAACAAAAAGCTTGATAATATACTATCTTGTGTGAAACTATTCGGAGGTGCAACAATTATGTCAGTTAAAATTCGTCTTAAACGTATGGGTGCAAAGAAATCACCTTTCTATCGTATCGTAGTAGCAGATTCACGTTCACCGCGTGATGGCCGTCAAATCGAAACAGTTGGAACTTACAACCCGCTTACAAAGCCGGCTGAAGTGAAAATTGACGAAGCAAAAGTTTTGGATTGGATGCAGAAAGGCGCTAAGCCATCTGATACAGTTCGTAACTTGTTCTCAGAACAAGGCATCATGGAGAAATTCCATAACGCAAAACACAGCAAGTAATCAGGAGGTGTGCTCATGGAGCAGCTGATTCATACAATCGTAAAACCGTTGGTCGATTATCCCGAAGCGATTCACGTCGAACAGGATGAGCAAACAACACGGGTTGCCTACAAACTTTCTGTACACCCAGAAGACATGGGTAAGATTATAGGAAAGCAAGGGCGTGTCGCTAGTGCGATACGCACAATTGTTACATCAGCTGCAGGCAGCCACCAAGGTAAACGAGTTTACTTGGATATCGTTGACTAACACTGTGTAAAGGGAGGAGCCTCGGTTCCTCTCTTTTTCTATACAAACGATTAGTAACTTACTATAAATGAACTAAGGAAGTGAATCGATTATGCAATGGTTTAACGTCGGACAACTCGTCAATACACATGGCGTTCAAGGGGAAGTGAGAGTCATCTCACGCACCGATTTTCCTGAAGAACGATTTGCGGTAGGAAGTGAACTGTCATTGTTCATGCCGAACGAGACAAAACCAATTCAACTTAAAATCGCAACTCAAAGACGTCACAAAAACTTCTACTTGCTTACATTTGAAAACCACTTCAATCTCAGCCACGTTGAAAAATATAAAACAGGGATGCTTAAAATCTCTGAAAAAGAACTTGGTGAACTTGACGAAAATGAATTTTATTACCATGAAATTATTGGCTGCGAAGTCATATCACTTGAAGGCGGCTCTATTGGCACAGTCACAGATATTTTAGAGACTGGCGCGAATGATGTTTGGACGGTTACACCTGATAAAGGCAAACCCCATTACATTCCATACATTGAAGATATCGTGAAAGAGATCGATATTGAAAATAAGAAAATTACAATTGAAGTTATGGATGGGCTTCTTTCATGATGAATATCAGTATCCTCTCGTTGTTTCCCGAAATGTTTGAAGGTGTGCTCCATACTTCGATTTTAAAGAAGGCTCAGGAGAACGAGGCAGTTTCATTTACAGTGACGGATTTCAGAGAGTACTCCGAAAACAAACATCATAAAGTAGACGATTATCCGTATGGCGGCGGTGCGGGAATGGTGTTAAAGCCAGAACCCCTATTCAATGCCGTTGCAGCCGTCACAGAAGGTGCCAAAAAGCCTCCGCGCGTTATTTTAATGTGTCCCCAGGGGGAACGGTTCACCCAGGCTAAAGCCGAGGAACTGGCGTTAGAAGAGAACCTGGTATTTATCTGCGGACACTATGAAGGCTATGACGAGCGAATTCGTGAACATCTCGTTACAGATGAACTTTCACTTGGTGACTTTGTATTAACTGGCGGGGAAATTGCATCAATGGCTATCGTGGACAGTGTTGTCCGCTTGTTGCCTGGCGTGCTCGGTAATCATGCTTCTTCTGTGGAGGATTCTTTTTCAACAGGTTTGCTGGAACATCCACACTATACACGTCCCGCTACGTATGATGGCCATGCTGTGCCTAGTGTTTTGCTTTCAGGAAATCATGGTGAAATTGAAAAGTGGCGGATGGAGCAGTCGCTGAAAAGGACGCTTGAACGCAGGCCGGATATGTTAGATGAACTTACGTTGTCGCCTGAACAAAAAAAGATAATAGAACGACTGAAATCTAAACGATGAGTGTTGCATACAGCGTGTGTATATGCTAATATGATATACGTGCTTCTATGCAAGCACATACTTAACTGATGTTCCGCTGTGGCAACTTCGCTGCAAGAGCCTCTAAGGATAGGAGAGAATACATTATGCAACAACTAATTGCAGATATTACAAAAGATCAGCTTAAAAGCGATCTACCGGCATTCCGTCCGGGAGACACTGTGCGTTTGCACGTAAAAATCGTTGAGGGAACGCGCGAGCGTATTCAGCTTTTTGAAGGTGTCGTTATTAAGCGTCGTGGAGGCGGAATCAGTGAGTCATTCACAGTTCGCAAAATCTCCAACGGTGTTGGCGTGGAGCGTACATTCCCTGTACACACACCAAAAATCGCAAAATTAGAAGTGACTCGTCGTGGTAAAGTACGTCGTGCGAAATTGTACTACCTTCGCAACCTGCGCGGAAAAGCTGCACGTATCAAAGAACTTCGATAAGAATAGTAAGATTAGGAGACCGTTTTTTTACGGCCTCCTTTCTTTTTTGCCTGCAACTCGATTAAAAGGTACACTAGTAATATTAGACTGCAGGAGGCAATGGCATGGACGAGACAAAAAAGAAAAATGAAACCTTAGAATGGGTGAAAGCGCTTCTTATTGCATTTGGTATCTTTGCTATCATTCGGTTGTTTCTTTTTACGCCGATTGTCGTAGATGGAATTTCTATGATGCCGACGCTCGAGCATGGGGATAAAATGATTGTGAATAAAATCAGTTATACAATCGGTGAACCGGACCGCTTCGATATCGTTGTATTTCATGCTCCTGAAGGAAAAGATTTTATTAAACGTGTAATTGGACTTCCGGGCGATACAGTTGAATACAAAGATGATGTTCTTTATATAAATGGCAAGTCTTATGAAGAGCCTTATTTGGATACATATAAAAAAGAAATATCTGAAGGGACACTGACTGAAGATTTCACTCTGGTTGAGAAGATTCAGCGAGAAACCGTCCCTGAAGGATATGTATTTGTAATGGGGGACAATCGAAGAAAAAGTAAGGATTCCAGACACATTGGCGCTGTGAATATTGATGACGTTATAGGCAGTACAAAATTTGTTTTCTGGCCGATGGAAGAATTCGGACTAGTGGAATAAGAAAGCAGGGATTACAGATGACCATTCAATGGTTTCCCGGACACATGGCGAAAGCCAGAAGAGAAGTTACAGAGCAGTTAAAACTTGTTGATATCGTTTTTGAGCTAGTTGATGCCAGGCTCCCTTTATCATCACGAAATCCGATGATTGATGAAGTCATTCATCAGAAACCGAGGTTGCTGATATTAAACAAAATGGATTTGGCGGATGAACATGAAACCGCACGCTGGATCCGATATTTTGATGAACAAGGAATTCGCGCCATCGCGATTAACTCTTTTGAAGGCAAAGGGCTTCAAGCGGTCACTAAGGCAGCGAAAGAAGTATTAGCTCCTAAAATAGAGCGCATGAAAAAACGGGGAATACGTCCAGGTGCAATCCGAGCTATGATTGTAGGTATTCCTAATGTTGGGAAATCCACACTCATTAACCGATTAGCCCATAAAAACATTGCGAAAACTGGAAACAAACCGGGCGTTACGAAAGCACAGCAGTGGATCAAATACGAAAAAGAACTGGAATTACTCGATACACCTGGTATTCTATGGCCGAAATTTGAAGACCCTGAGATAGGACAAAAATTAGCATTGACTGGCGCTATTAAAGATACCATTGTCAATATGGAGGATCTAGCTGTATATGGACTGCGTTTTCTCTCAGACCATTATACAGAACGGCTAGAAGATCGTTATGGGTTTTCATCTGCTGAAGAAAATACAGCAGACCTTTTTGATGCTGTTGGGGCAAGAAGGCAAGCCTATACAACTGGTGGAGAAATCGACTACGACAAAGTTGCAGAGCTGATAATACAAGACGTTAGAAGTGGTAACTTTGGTCGTCTGACATTTGATTGGACCGAACAACTATAAGATACTAGCCGGAGCCGGCACAAAAACCGGCTGCGGCTTTTTGCATATCTAAAACAAAGATAATTTGCCGATAAAAGAGATAAAGCATATGAAAAAGAATGGAAGGTGAGCATATGAAGACGATCCAAGCGTTAAAAGCAGAGCTGAAAGAAACATTTGAACCAGCACCATGGATCAAAGAATTGGAAAGTGACACGCGCGCAGGTGTTCAACAAGCCTTGAAAAGCTGGCATAAAGCATACGAAAAACGTTCTGAAGTTAAGAAGAGTCATGAAGACAAGAAGCGATTTGATAATTCATATGCCCCGTTTCAGGGGGCTCTAATCGCCGGGACGGACGAAGCGGGCAGAGGACCCTTAGCGGGACCAGTAGTAACGGCCGCAGTCATATTGCCGGATGACACAGACGAACTTATAGGGCTGGACGACTCTAAAAAGATATCTAAAAAAGAAAGGGAACGATTGGCCGAAATTATCAAACGCATTGCCGTTGCATGGTCTGTTCATATCCAACCGACAGTACGTATCGATGAACTGAATATTTATGCCGCGACACGCGAGTCAATGGAACAATCCATCAATACTTTATCAATTTCACCTAATCAGGTCCTGGCAGACGCCATGAAGTTAAACGTAAACTGTCCAGCTGTTTCAATAGTAAAGGGAGATGCACAAAGCTTAACGATTGCAGCTGCTTCGATACTTGCAAAAACAACACGGGACAATCTTATGGATGAATTACATGAAACGTATCCCATGTACCGTTTTGACAAACATGCAGGCTACGGGACCCCGGAACATTTGACAGCGATTGAAGAGTATGGGCCGTGTATCCATCATAGAAAGACATTCGAACCAGTTAAAACAATTCTTGCGAGATTGGCAACACACCAATGAATAATTCACAAATAACGTCTAATATTGGGAAGTCAGCCTTAGGGAGCACTCACTCTTCGCAATCTGTGCAAATGAATAAAGGTCAGCTGTTTTATGGACAAGTTAAACAATTATATCCTGGTAATATGGCAGAGATACAAATAGGGACGCAAAAACTAACTGCTAAACTGGAAGTACCCCTAAAAGCAAGTGACTCTTATTATTTTCAAGTGAAAGAAACGGAGCCTGAACTGCAATTGAAATTGGTATCGGGACCGCACACTCAAGGAGAAAGTCAGAGTGTGAAAGTGGGAAGTTTGCTTGAGACGCTTCAACTCACTAAGTCTTCTGAAATGCGTAAACTGGTCGATTTTTTTATGAAACAACAGATTCCCATTACTCGGGAATCGTTGCTTGCGGGAGAAGGGCTGTTGAAGCAAACAGAACCCGGACAACATCAGGAAGCACTGCAATCGATTGTGAAATTAGCATCCCTTAAGTTACCGATAACACGTGAGCTTTTTCAAGCAATGATGGGCATTGAAACAAAAGCGGGGCTTCAAGGAGTTTTGGATACACTGCAGCAAGCAATACAAGGAGATAACAAAATTACTGCGATACAAAAGTCGGACCTGCAAACCACCTTACAGCTGGTGAAGCAGCCTCTACTCGAGGCCGCTGGAGAAAGGCTGTTAGCGCAGACTTTGTTAACTGCTTTAGACAAAACTGTCTCGCCTGAACTTCGATTCCAAGCGGTACAGTTTTTAAAAACAGCAGGTTTGGTACCTGCGCATACCTCACTTGCTAATTTATCGGCAGTGTTAGCGAAGCTGAGTACAGACTTCCAGTCACAAACTGCTGTCAATACAACGCACGCAAATCCGCAAGCACTGCAAGCTGAAGGGCAACCTAATACGGATGTAAAGCAATTGTTAGCGACGTTGCAACAAACAGCCGTGAGCGTAACCAAGATGCCTGTAGAGACGATTACACAGCTTCAGCGTAACATTCAACAATTGGATTTACCGGCGAATGTGAAAAACCAGCTCACAAACTTTTTGACGAAACATTCTCAAACAAATGAAACAGCAGGTGTCTTGCTTTCGAAATTCAGTGAAGTATTATTCAGTGACGCTGCACGCCAGCTGTTATCCAACTCAAGTCCAGCTGCCTCTTTTTCGGCTACTTCAAGTTCGAATACAGTAAAATCTGAACAATCACCGCTGCTGCAATCAATGCTGCACTCTCAAGACGGACAAGGGAACTTAGCACAACTTGCGAAGCAGGCATTGCGTTCAGATTCACCTGTCATTCAATCGTTCTTAGCTGCAGCGGAAACCGCTGTAAATGAAGAATTGTCGGGCAGTACCATCAAACAGGCGCTCCAAGCTGTATTAAGTAAATTGGGTGTCCATTATGAGGCGGGTCTTGCATCAAAAGAGTTGCAATTGTCGCAAATCCAAGATTCATTGAAACCTCAACTCGTCGCACTATTACACGAAGGCATAGCAGGAGCAGCGCTTCGAGAAGCAGCCGAAACAGTTGTCTCCAGATTGAATGGGCAACAGCTGCAGTCGACAGATTCAGGTGGTCAACAACAAATCATTATGCAAGTACCGCTAAGCTTGCAGGGCAGGAAAATGGATGCCACAATCCAGTGGAATGGACGCATGAAAGAAGATGGAAAAATTGATCCGGATCATGCTCGTGTTTTGTTCTACTTGGATCTAGAAGCACTTCAAAAAACAGTCGTCGATATGCAAGTACAAAACAAAGTCGTTACACTTACTATTTTCAATGATGATTCGACATTGAAACTACTTAGCGAAGTCCTTCAGGAGAAACTGGAAGATGGATTAAGTGCAGAGGGCTATCGGTTGTCCAGCGTAAGATTCAAACCGTTTCAAGAAGAAATACAGAAAACGAACCAATCCTACTTTGCTACGGATAAGAAACAGCAAGGAGTCGATTACAGAATATGAACGAAAAGCCATACAAAAGACGTGAAGCAGTTGCGTTAACCTATTTACCAGAGCTGAATGAAGCACCTAAAGTCACAGCTAAAGGCAAAGGGCAGATTGCGGAAAATATACTTGAAAAGGCACGTGAGCATAATATACCGATTCAAGAAGATCCGTCGCTTGTGCAGTTACTGGGACAGCTCGAAGTGAATGAGACAATACCAGATCAGCTCTATCAGGCCGTGTCTGAAGTTCTGGCTTATGTATATCGATTAGATCGATCAAAAAGCATGAGTTAAACAGTTATAAGCTGTAATAGTACAGAAATTTCGCAGATAACGAGTACAAATATGGACATAGTATGACAAGTTTACTACAATAGAGTACGCAGTAAAGAATAGTTATCAGTTTGATTGGAGGATATAAGATGAATATCCATGAATATCAAGGTAAACAACTGCTTCGTGATTATGGAGTTGCAGCTTCAAAAGGGATTGCAGCATTTTCTCCAGAAGAGGCAGTAAAAGCAGCAAAAGAACTTGGCACTGAAGTATTTGTCGTAAAAGCGCAAATTCACGCAGGCGGCCGCGGTAAAGCAGGCGGAGTAAAAATTGCCAAGAATCTAGACGAAGTACGTGCGTACGCAAAAGAACTTTTGGGCAAAACTTTGGTGACTCACCAAACAGGTCCGGAAGGTAAAGAAGTTAAGCGTTTACTAATTGAAGAAGGCGCTGACATCAAAAAAGAATACTACATCAGTCTAGTAGTTGACCGGGCTACAGACCGTGTCACACTTATGGGTTCTGAAGAAGGCGGAATGGACATTGAAGAAGTTGCAGAAGCGACTCCTGAAAAGATTTTCCATGAAGTCATCGATCCAGTTGTTGGATTGACAGGATTCCAAGCGCGTCGTATGGCTTTCAACATGAATATTCCTGCACATCTAGTGAACAAAGCAGCGAAATTCATGACTGGTCTTTATCAAGTATTTGTTGAAAAAGACGCGTCTATCGTTGAAATCAACCCACTTGTAGTAACAGGTGACGACCAAGTGCTAGCGCTTGATGCAAAATTCAACTTTGACGACAATGCGTTGTTCCGTCACAAGGACATCGTTGAGTTGCGCGACTTTGAAGAAGAAGATGCAAAAGAAATTGAAGCATCTAAGTACGACTTGAGCTATATTTCTTTAGATGGCAACATCGGCTGTATGGTCAATGGTGCTGGACTTGCTATGGCTACAATGGATACGATCAATTACTACGGCGGTTCACCCGCAAACTTCCTTGACGTTGGGGGCGGCGCGACAGCTGAAAAAGTAACTGAAGCGTTCAAAATCATCCTTTCAGATGAGCATGTTAAAGGGATTTTCGTTAACATCTTTGGCGGAATTATGAAGTGTGACGTTATCGCTGAAGGTGTTATCACAGCAGCGAAAGAAGTCGGCCTTGAAGTACCACTAGTTGTTCGCTTAGAAGGAACAAACGTGGAAAGAGGTAAAGCATTGCTGAACGAATCAGGACTTAATATCATTGCAGCTGGCTCTATGGCAGACGGCGCGCAAAAGATTGTTGAAATCGTAGGCTAAGAAAGGCAGGGACAAACGATGAGTATTTATATCGATAAAAATACAAAAGTAGTCGTCCAGGGTATTACTGGCGGGACTGCAAAATTTCATACCCAGCAAATGCTTGAATATGGAACAAAAATCGTTGCAGGTGTAACGCCAGGTAAAGGCGGAACAGAAGTTGACGGTGTTCCTGTATTCAACACTATGGAAGAAGCTGTCAAAGAGACAGGCGCTAACGTTTCCGTTATCTACGTACCAGCTCCTTTTGCAGCAGACGCAATCATGGAAGCGGTAGACGCTGATCTGGATATGGCAATCTGTATTACTGAGCACATTCCAGTATTGGACATGGTGAAAGTAGTGCGTTATATGGACGGCAAGAAAACTCGTCTTGTTGGACCGAACTGTCCTGGCGTTATTACTCCAGACGAATGTAAAATTGGTATTATGCCAGGATACATTCATACAAAAGGTCACGTAGGCGTAATTTCACGTTCAGGTACTTTAACGTATGAAGCGGTTCATCAGCTTTCTGAAGCTGGGATTGGACAAACTACAGCTGTTGGTATCGGTGGAGACCCAGTCAACGGTACAAACTTCATCGACGTATTGAAGGAATTCAATGAAGACGAAGACACTTACGCGGTAGTCATGATTGGTGAAATCGGCGGAACTGCTGAAGAAGAAGCAGCTGAGTGGATTAAAGCGAACATGAAGAAACCTGTTGTTGGCTTCATTGGCGGACAAACAGCACCTCCAGGAAAACGTATGGGCCACGCTGGTGCCATCATTTCAGGTGGTAAAGGTACAGCTGACGAAAAGATCAAAGCGCTTAATAACGCTGGTGTAGAGGTTGCAGAAACACCATCAGTTATTGGTGAAACATTGATTAAAGTAATCAAAGAAAAAGGGCTATACGAAAAGTGTAAAACCCACTAAGAATAGAAGAAGCAGTGTATTCATTGAATACGCTGCTTTTTTAATACCAGTAGGAGGAGTTTAATGAAACTATCAGAGACTGACCACGAGCTATTGAAATTACATTATGCTTGGCCGGCCCCCTTCCCGAAATTAGCTGATTTGTTAATAACCAAGCACACACCCAAAAAAATTCCGAATTTATCAAGTAAATATCCTAAAGACTTAACTAAAAAACTTGCCCAACTTTCCCCGATTCCTCTGTTAGACTTATTGTTGAAAGAAGGAATCATCCCCATTCCTTTCACCCACCCAGACTATCCTGAACAGTTGAAAGAATTAATAGATCCACCTGCTGTATTGTATACGAAAGGTGATTATACATTACTGAAAGAGGAAAATAAAATTGCAATTATTGGATCACGCAAGGCGAGCAGTTATTCATCAAGAGCTATGAAGAGGATTGTCCCGCCACTCATTGAACACGAAATGATAATTGTCTCAGGCTTAGCGAAAGGAGCAGACACGATGGCTCATCAAGCCGCTCTTGAATATGGCGGTAAGACAATTGCAGTGCTCGGCTCTGGTTTTTTCCACATTTATCCGAAAGAGAATAGTCACCTGGCTTCAATCATAGCGGAAGATCACCTATTATTAAGTGAATTTCCACCGTACCATCCACCTGCAAAATGGACATTCCCCATGAGGAATCGAATCATTAGCGGGTTATCAGATGCGCTCGTAATTACAGAGTCAGTCATTAAAAGCGGAACGATGAGTACAATTGAGCATGCGCTCGATCATGGAAAGGAAGTATTTGCAGTACCTGGCCCGATTGACTCTGAATTATCTTTAGGACCGAATCGGTTATTAGATGAAGGAGCTCGACCAATTTGGAGCGGCTTTCAAATAGTAGAAATACTTGTCGAATCTTGACGAGAAAAATGTCTTTTCACTGAAATAGTTGCATTTCCATGAAAACTGTTATACATTTTGCAACAGATATTCTTTTTGATGAATAAATACAAAGAACCTCTTTAAGGGGGGCATATAGAATGGCAGATTACTTAGTAATCGTGGAATCACCTGCAAAAGCAAAAACGATAGAACGATATTTAGGAAAGAAATACAAAGTGCGTGCCTCATTAGGACACTTACGCGACTTACCCCGCAGTCAAATGGGTGTAGATGTCGAAAATAACTATGAGCCAAAATATATTACGATTCGGGGTAAAGGTCCGATATTGCAAGAATTGAAAAAAGAAGCAAAAAAAGCAAAAAAGATTTTTCTCGCGGCTGACCCCGACAGAGAAGGGGAAGCGATTGCCTGGCACCTTGCGCATCAGCTTGGCGTCGATGATCATTCTGACTGTCGTGTAGTTTTCAACGAGATTACCAAAGATGCTATTAAAGATTCTTTCAAACACCCACGTCCCATCAACACTGATTTAGTGGATGCTCAACAAGCCCGCCGTATACTTGACCGTCTTGTGGGATATAACATCAGCCCTATTTTATGGAAAAAAGTAAAAAAAGGCTTATCTGCCGGAAGAGTTCAATCTGTAGCATTAAAGCTTATTATTGATCGGGAAGATGAAATTAAAGGATTCGTTCCTGAAGAATACTGGTCAATCGGTGCTGGCTTTAGTAAAAAAGAAGGCAACTTCGAAGCTTCTTTCTATGGAACAGCCGGAAAAAAAGTTAAGCTGTCGGATAAGAAACAAGTGGATGAAATTCTTGCGAAGTTAGACGGTGACGATTTCAACGTCCAGCAAGTAGTGAAGAAAGAGCGAAAGCGTAATCCTGCTGCACCTTTTACCACTTCGTCTTTACAACAAGAAGCTGCACGTAAGTTGAATTTCCGAGCGAAAAAAACAATGATGCTTGCTCAGCAATTGTATGAGGGAATCACAATTGGTAAAGAAGGCATTGTGGGTTTAATCACATATATGAGAACAGACTCTACACGTATTTCCGATACTGCACAAGGTGAAGCAAAAGCGCATATTGAAACGATGTATGGTGAGGAATTCACGCGTAAAACAAAAGCGGCGAGTAAAACTTCAGCTGCAAAAACTCAAGATGCGCACGAGGCAGTTCGTCCGACATCAGTGTTACGAACACCTGAAGCGATGAAAGCGTTTTTATCGAAAGATCAATTGAAATTGTATAAGCTCATTTGGTCTCGATTCCTTGCTAGTCAAATGGCACCTGCCATATTAGACACGGTGACCGCGGACTTAGTGAATAACGATGTTCAATTCAGAGCAACAGGCTCACAAGTGAAGTTTCCAGGTTTCATGAAAGTGTATATTGAAAGTCACGATGACAAGGAAGAGGAGAAAGATAATGTTCTCCCGCCTTTAACTGAAGGGGAAACTGTTACTTGTACAACTATTGATCCGAAACAGCACTTCACACAACCGCCTCCCCGTTATTCCGAGGCAAGGTTAGTTAAGACGTTAGAAGAATTAGGAATAGGTCGACCGTCAACATACGCTCCGACATTGGATACAATTCAAAAGAGAGGGTACGTTACACTGGATGCAAAACGATTTGTCCCGACAGAGCTTGGTGAAATCGTGAATGCAGCCGTCAATCAGTACTTCTCTGATATCACGAACGCAGAATTCACTGCAAAAATGGAGCAGAGTTTGGACCATATTGAAGAAGGTGAAATTCAATGGGTAGCCGTGATTGATGAATTTTATAAAGACTTCGAAAAGCATTTAAAAGTAGCCGACGAAGAAATGGAGAAAATTGAAATCAAAGACGAACCTGCCGGTGAAGATTGCGAGAAATGTGGTTCGCCCATGGTTTATAAAATGGGGCGCTACGGAAAGTTCATGGCGTGTTCTAATTTTCCTGATTGCCGTAATACGAAAGCGATTATTAAGCCGATTGGCGTAACGTGCCCGCTTTGTAAAGAAGGGGAAGTTGTTGAACGGAAAAGCAAGAAGAATCGAATCTTTTACGGATGCGATCGTTATCCAGACTGTGAATACATTTCATGGGACAAACCAATTTCAAGGCCATGTCCGAAATGTGAAAGCACACTGGTTGAAAAGCGTTTGAAAAAAGGACTTCAAACTCAATGTACTGAATGTGATTATAAAGAAAAACCGCAAGAATAAGCGTATTTGAAAGAAGGGATCAATGTGACACCAATAGTAAATGTTATCGGTGCGGGCCTTGCAGGAAGTGAAGCAGCGTGGCAAATTGCAAACCGAGGTGTAAACGTTCGTTTATATGAAATGAGACCGGTTCAGCAAACACCGGCACATCATACTGACAAATTTGCGGAATTAGTGTGCAGTAACTCACTCCGTGCGAATTCCCTGACAAATGCGGTAGGGGTCATTAAAGAAGAGATGCGGCGTCTGGATTCTGTAATCATTGCAGCTGCAGATGCATGCTCTGTTCCCGCTGGCGGTGCTCTTGCTGTAGACAGACATGAGTTTTCGGCTCATGTAACTGACAAAGTGCGTAACCACCCTCTAGTAGAAGTTGTAAATGAAGAAGTGACCGAAATTCCTGAAGGCATTACTGTGATTGCTACAGGACCGCTCACATCGCCTGCGTTAGCTGAAAAAGTACGAAAACTTACTGGAGAAGACTATTTATACTTCTACGATGCAGCAGCCCCGATTGTTGAGAAAGATTCAATTGATATGGATAAAGTATATTTAAAATCGCGTTATGACAAAGGGGAAGCTGCTTATCTCAATTGTCCTATGGACGAAGAAGAATTTTCGGTCTTTTACAATGCTTTAGTTGCGGCTGAAGTTGCTGAGTTAAAAGAATTCGAGAAAGAAATCTACTTTGAAAGCTGTATGCCTGTGGAAGTACTAGCTAGTCGGGGAGAAAAGACTCTATTATTCGGACCTATGAAGCCAGTGGGATTAGAAGATCCGAAAACAGGTAAACGACCTAAAGCAGTGGTGCAGCTTCGTCAAGATGATGCAGCAGGCACACTCTATAATATTGTGGGATTCCAAACCCACATGAAATGGGGCGCTCAAAAAGAAGTGCTGCGTCTCATTCCGGGTCTTGAGAATGTTGAAATCGTCCGTTACGGAGTCATGCATCGTAATACGTTTATCAATTCACCTAGAGTTTTAAAGCCGACATACCAGTTGAAAGCGAACCCGAATCTGTTCTTCGCCGGCCAAATGACTGGAGTAGAGGGTTATGTGGAGTCTGCAGGAGCTGGACTGGTAGCGGGAATGAACGCAGCCAGATTGGCTCTAGGTGAAGAATTATATACTTTACCAAACGAGACCGCACTAGGCAGCTTAGCAAGATATATTACGGAAGCCGATTCTAAAAACTTTCAGCCGATGAATGTTAACTTTGGTCTTTTCCCGGATTTGGGGGAGCGTGTCCGTTCGAAACTTGAACGGGCTGAGAGGCATTCCGCACGTGCATTAGAAGCACTTGATTTGTTTAGGAAAGAACAGCAGTTCTCATAAACATGGAAAAGAAGGAAGGGATTACCTTTCTTCTTTTTCTTTTTTAAATAACTATGAAGCGATTGTGAAATTTTAGTGACGATGTGCAAAAATGATTTAAAGAGGTCAGACATCTTAGAGTCTTAAAGTTGAATGAAAGTATGTGAATCGTGTATAGTAAATCGTGGATGAATTTGAATTTAAGGAGTAGTCCGCATTTTCAAATAGTTTATGTACATGAATTTCGTCGTTCGATTACGATGTAGCATTAGGTATTTTTCTTTTTCAGGAGGTGCAGAAAATGGATGATAAGGTCCTTCAATTACGCAATGAATACATTTCGTACGTTCGTTTGGAGAAAAATTATTCAGTTCATACTGTATCGGAATATGAAAAAGATATTGATGAATTTCTTGAATTCTTGGCAGCTGAAGGCATTCCAACTATAGAGGATATTACTTATCAAGAAGCACGGCTTTTTGCTTCCCGATTATATGACCGAGGGTTATCAAGAGCTACAATCTCCAGAAAGATTTCATCAGTTCGATCGTTTTTCAATTATATGAATGGTCGATATAATATTGATGACACGTCATTCCGACTGTTGCATCATCCTAAAAAGGAAGAACGACTTCCGGCTTTTTTTTATGTAGAGGAACTTGAGAAACTGTTTGTTGCATGCCAAGGATCCAAACCCCGAGATTTTCGGGATCTCGCATTGCTAGAACTGTTATATGCTACCGGGATTCGAGTCAGTGAGCTGACGTCTATAAAGTTAGGTGACATTGATAACGAATTGGGAATTGTTCGGGTTATGGGGAAAGGCAGAAAAGAACGCTATGTCCCGTTTGGCAGCTATGCGCAGTCGGCTATTGAACTTTATATGGCAGATAGTCGATTACTATTAATGAAAAATGTGAAACATGATCAGTTGTTTGTCAATTTGCGAGGCGGACCTCTTACCGAACGGGGTGTGAGACATGTCCTTGATGCAATTGTGGAAAGAGCAGCAATTCAATCTAAAATCTATCCGCATATGCTGCGTCATACCTTTGCAACGCATTTGTTATCAGCAGGGGCAGACATGCGAACTGTACAAGAATTGCTTGGACATAGTGATTTGTCTTCAACGCAAATCTATACTCATACAACGAAAGAGCATTTAAGAAGAACCTATATGAATACGCATCCGCGTGCTTAGGAGGATATTTAAATGGAATTTCATGCAACCACAATATTTGCCATTCGACATAAAGGTGTTTGTGCAATGTCTGGGGATGGCCAGGTAACTATGGGAGAAAGTGTAGTAATGAAACATACTGCACGGAAAGTTCGTCGATTGTTTAATGGCGATGTTCTTGCTGGTTTTGCAGGATCTGTCGCTGACGCTTTTACATTGTTCGATCTCTTTGAAGATAAGCTTACCGAGTATAACGGAAACTTGCAGCGCGCTTCTGTCGAGCTGGCAAAAGAGTGGAGAGGCGACCAGATTCTTCGCAAGCTGGAAGCAATGCTTTTAGTCATGAACAAAGATAGTCTCTTACTTGTTTCAGGAACAGGTGAAGTTATTGAGCCTGATGACGGTATATTAGCGATTGGCTCAGGCGGAAACTATGCTTTGGCAGCTGGACGTGCATTAGCTAAATATGCAGGAGATACACTGACTGCAGAAAAGATTGCCCGTGCGTCTTTAGAGACTGCTTCTGAGATTTGTGTATTTACAAATGATAATATTATCGTGGAGGTGCTCGGAGAATGACTTCACAACAACTGACACCAAAAGAAATGATTTCTTTTTTAAATCGTTATATCGTAGGACAAGATAAAGCAAAACGGGCGGTCGCAGTTGCGATTCGAAATCGTTATAGAAGAAACTTGCTGACAGATGAAGAGAAAAGCGAAATCATCCCGAAAAATATTTTAATGATTGGCCCAACTGGGGTAGGTAAAACTGAAATAGCACGTAGAATCGCTAAACTTGTGGATGCTCCCTTTGTAAAAGTTGAAGCAACTAAATTCACTGAAGTAGGCTATGTCGGAAGAGACGTTGAATCTATGGTGCGTGATTTAGTGGAAACGGGCGTGCGCATTGTTAAAGAACAACAGCGTGCAAAAGTGAAAGACCAGGCAGCTATACAAGCAGAAGAACGGCTTGTGGAATTATTAGTTCCTTCTAAGAAAAAGAAAGGGACTATGCAAAACCCATTTGAAATGTTATTTGGCGGTCAAAAAGATGACAGTGATGATGAGGAACAACAAGAAGTTACGGAGCTCACCAGGAAACGCAGCGAGCTTGCTGAACTACTTAAGGAAGGGAAATTGGAAGAGCAACAGGTGACGGTCGAAGTTGCGTCACAACAACCTTCTATGTTTGATGCACTACAAGGTTCGGGAATGGAACAAATGGGTGCGAATATGCAAGATGCGATGTCTTCACTTATGCCTAAAAAGACGGTTACTCGAAAACTAAAAGTAAAAGACGCAAGACGTGTATTAGAAGCGGAAGAAGCGGACAAACTAATAGACCATGATGAAATTGCACGGTTGGCTATAGAACTAACAGAGCAATCCGGGATAATATTCATTGATGAAATGGACAAAATCGCAAGTAAGAATGGCGGCTCTTCAAGTGCTGACGTTTCACGTGAAGGCGTACAACGCGACATTTTACCAATTGTCGAAGGATCTACAGTCACTACGAAATACGGGTCCGTTAAAACAGATTATATTTTGTTTATAGCTGCAGGTGCCTTTCACATGGCAAAACCTTCCGATATCATTCCGGAACTTCAAGGAAGATTTCCGCTAAGAGTGGAACTGGACAAATTATCTAAAGATGATTTTGTACGTATTTTGAAAGAACCGGATTTCTCACTTATTCGTCAATACGAGAAACTTCTTGCTACAGAGGACGTCCAGTTAGAGTTCACAGATGAATCTATAGATAAAATAGCTGAAATTGCATTTGAAGTGAACGATAACACAGAGAATATCGGTGCTAGAAGACTTCATACGATTGTGGAGCGTCTCCTCGAAGAGCTTTCTTTTGAGGCTTCTGAGATTGGGCCTACCAGTATTAAAATCACAGCAGCATATGTCGACGAAAAACTACAAGATATCGTGAAAGACAAAGATTTGTCACATTTTATCTTGTAAATAGAACAAAATAGTTTATTTAACAATTAAAAACCTTTAGAATATTCTTATCAGTTCCAAATCATAAGGAGGAAACATAATGACACTGTTAGACAAAACAAGAAAAATTAATGCAATGCTCCAAGAAACTGCAGGTAAGCAAGTAAACTTTAAACAAATGGCGGAGCAACTAAGCGAAGTTATCGACTGTAACGCATTCATCGTCAGCCGAAAAGGGAAATTGCTTGGGTTAGAAATTCATCACCAAATTGAAAACGAACGTATGAAACAAATGTTTGAAGATCGTAAATTCCCTGAAGACTACACTAACAAGCTTTTCAACATTCGTGAAACTTCACAAAATATTGGTATCGAAAGTGAATACACTGTATTTCCAGTGGAGAACCAAGAACTCTTCAAAAGTGGTTTAACTACTATTGTACCTATTATTGGTGGCGGAGATCGTCTTGGTACGTTAATTCTTGCACGTTTAAGCGATGATTTTAAAGAAGACGATCTCATCTTAGCTGAATACGGTGCAACAGTTGTAGGAATGGAAATTCTTCGTGAAAAGTCTGAAGAAATTGAAACAGAAGCTCGCAGTAAAGCAGTTGTTCAAATGGCTATCAACTCACTTTCTTATAGTGAACATGAAGCGATTGAGCACATTTTCAACGAGTTGGATGGTAACGAAGGACTTCTTGTTGCTTCTAAAATTGCGGACAGAGTCGGCATTACACGTTCAGTTATCGTTAACGCACTTCGCAAACTTGAAAGTGCTGGCGTAATTGAATCGCGTTCACTAGGAATGAAAGGAACGTACATTAAGGTTCTTAACAGTAAATTCCTAGAAGAACTTGAAAAACAAAAATCATAATGATATTCAATAAATAATTGGTTGTAACGAGCAAAAGCGTATTCGCTTTTGCTCGTTTTTATTTTTAAGAGAAATTTTGATGAAATTTTATTACAAAATAGAAGCAGGATATTATTTCCAAGATTAAGAGTAATACTTATTGGAAAAAAGGGAAGGAAAATAGTAAGTACAAAGTCTTGTTATTCAAAGTTTGTGTCGAAAAAACAGTGGTTTTATATATAACTGGTCTCATAATAGTAGATTCATGGTATAGACAAAATACTTCATAATCCGATACAATGAATTATATTGTTAAATTATAATAGATTGTGTCGAATTTAATATATTCCTTACATATATAGACAAAGGAGGAGAGAAAATGGATCTTTATGGAGGCACAATTTCAGCTTTGGAAAAAGGGCTTAACTTTTCATCTGACAAATCCAAAGCGATTTCGCAAAATGTGGCAAATGTTGACACACCTAACTATCAAGTGAAAACTGTTGATTTTAAAAATTATTTGCAAGAAGCAAAAACAGCTCACCTAGAAGCGCATCGTACCGACCGACGCCATTTGCCATTTTCTCCTACAACATTTGGTTCAAGCACACATAATTATTCGAGCTTTCGTTTCAACCAAAACGGCAATGGTGTTGATATGGATAAAGAACAAGCCGATTTAGCAGCCAATCAGATTTACTACAATGCTCTCGCTGATCGAATTAGCAGTAAATTTAATTCTTTAAATAATGTAATAAAAGGAGGACGGTAACTTTGTCTATCTTTCACAGTTTAAATTCTTCAGCATCCGCGTTGACTGCTCAGCGACTCAGAATGGATGTAATCTCTTCAAATATGGCGAATATCGATACGACACGCGGGAAATTAGTAGATGGGGAATGGAAGCCTTATCAAAGAAAATCAGTTTCCTTTCAACCGAAGCAAGGACAATTTTCAAGTTTTTTGAACGTTGCTATAGGGAATCGCGACCGTGGCGCAATCGGGAATGGCGTCTCAGTTTCGAGAATTCAAGAAGATAATGAGACGCCCTTTAAACAAGTTTTTGATCCGACACATCCTGATGCAAATGAAGAAGGATATGTAGAAATGCCTAATGTAGATCCGCTAAGAGAAACAATTGATATGATGTCTGCGACTCGATCGTATGAAGCGAATATCACAGTACTTAATTCCAATAAAGCAATGCTGATGAAAGCATTGGAGATAGGAAAATAATTTTAAAGTGAGATGATAAATCATGGCTATACCTTCAATAATGGCGATGGGTTCGGGGGCAGCACCTAATGCGCTGAAAACGGCTCCAACAACATTTGAGTCTCAGCAAAAATTCGGAAACTTTTTGAAAGAAGCGATTCAAGATGTCAACACTGCTCAAGTACAATCAGACGTGATGACAGAGAAACTGGTGAGAGGTGAGGATGTAGACCTCCACAATGTAATGATAACTGCACAAAAAGCTTCTATTGCTCTTAATGCCACAATGGAAGTACGAAATAAAGTGATCGAAGCATATCAAGAAGTAATGAGAATGCCAGTGTAAGAAAAATATAGCGTTATTCAGCAGCAGCTGTACGGATGACGTTTGCCGACCGGAGGATCAGAATGAAAGAGAGATTGACAAAGATCAAAAATGACATTCAAGCGTTTTGGTCAAACCGGACAACGAAGCAGAAAACCTTATATATAAGTGTAGCGGCAGCGATTATACTTGTTGCTGCCCTCCTAACTTTCTTCCTGTCACGTACCACTTATGTACCTTTATACAAAGACCTTTCCCGCTCTGATATCGGCAGGATAAAGGAAGAATTGGATGCTCAAGCAGTACCCAATCAAATTGCGCCGGGTGGAACATCCATACTTGTTCCTGAAGAGCGGGTGGATGATTTACTTGTATCTATTGAATCACAGGGTTTGGCAAACTCCGGTAGAATTGATTATTCATTTTTCTCAGAGAATGCCGGATTTGGTACGACAGACAACGAATTTAATATGATCAAGCTTGCAACAATGCAAAATGAGCTTGCTAAGTTGATAACCGGGATTGAAGGGGTTCAAGATGCGAAGGTCATGATTACACTTCCAACACAAGGCGTATTTGTCAATGAAGATGTCCAGTCAGCTAGCGCTTCTATTGTATTAAAAACTCAACTGGGCCAACAATTCACTGAATCCCAAATTAAGGGGTTATACAATTTAATATCCAAAAGTATTCCGAACTTAGCTAAAGAAGATATTGTAGTCATGAACCAGTATTTCGACTACTACGATTTGAACCACGAAGGTGATCAATTTGGTTCTAACGTGGCTGACCAAATGTCTATCAAAAAATCTATCGAACGTGATTTGCAGCGACAAGTTCAAACGATGTTAGGTTCTATGATGGGCCAAGATAAGGTAGTGGTCTCCGTTACTACTGATATCGACTTCCAACAGGAAAACCGCGAGGAAAATTTAGTCACTCCTGTAGATGAGGAAAGTAAGGAAGGGATTGCTCTGAGCGTACAGCGTATTACAGAGACGTTCACAGGTGAAGGAGCGGTCCCGGGCGGAACACCTGAGGGAGAAGATCCAACGGACAATCGGACAACAATTGTCGAGGGCTCTACGGGTAACGGCGATTATGAACGCATGGAAGAAACGATTAATAATGAAGTTAATCGGATTCGTAAAGATATTGTAGAAAGTCCGTACAAAATCCGAGATATCGGATTGCAAGTAATGGTCGAGCCGCCAACAGCAGACGATCCAGGATCATTAGAACCTGGCGTTCAAGAAGACATCGAGCGAATTCTTGAGACAATAATCCGGACGTCGATTGATAAGGCTTCTGTCGGAGAATTGACCGATGAGCAGCTTGCCGAAAAAATCGCTGTATCTATTCAGCCGATACGTGGAAAGCAAACTGATTTTAGTACAGAACGTCCAGTCGTTCCAGTTTGGGTCTATATCGCTGGCGGGGTATTATTGTTAATTATCATTGTGTTGGTGATTTTGGTTGTAAGGAAGCGTCGCAAAGATGAGCAACAAGCATTAATAGATGCACAGGCGCTTGAGGAGCAGCTTGAAGCGATTGATGTAAGTGATATCAATAGTGAAAAAGAAACTGGTGCTACAATGCGCAGGAAACAACTTGAAAAAATGGCGAAAGATAAGCCGGAAGAATTTGCAAAGTTACTGCGTACGTGGATAGCCGAGGATTAAGGAGAGTGCAGACGTGGTAAAAAAAGATAAAGATATGTCAGGGAAACAAAAGGCTGCACTCCTATTGATTTCTCTCGGACCTGAAGTCTCTGCATCAATTTACAAGCACTTGTCAGAAGAAGAAATTGAACGGTTAACACTAGAAATTTCAGGAGTAAGAAAAGTTGAATCTTCTGTAAAGGAAGAAATCATTGAAGAGTTCCATAACATTGCCCTTGCGCAGGATTACATTTCCCAAGGAGGAATTGGTTATGCGAAAACGGTGTTGGAAAAGGCGTTAGGAAAAGAACACGCGCAAGCAGTAATAAATCGATTAACATCCTCACTCCAAGTGAAGCCGTTTGATTTCGCGAGAAGAACGGAACCGAGTCAGCTTTTAAACTTTATACAAAACGAACACCCGCAAACTATTGCACTCATTTTGTCTTATTTAGAAGCAGAACAAGCGGGAATGATTCTTTCTTCTCTACCACAAGAAGTTCAAGCAGATATAGCGAAGAGAATTGCTAAGATGGAGTCGACATCGCCTGAAGTGATTAGTGAGATTGAAGCAGTCCTTGAACGTAAGTTGTCATCGACTGTGACACAAGACTTTTCAGATACAGGCGGCATAGATGCGGTTGTGGAAGTTCTTAGTGGGGTAGATCGTTCTACTGAAAAAACGATACTTGATGCGTTGGAAATCCAAGACCCAGAATTGGCAGAAGAGATTAAAAAGCGCATGTTTGTATTTGAAGATATGATTACATTGGACAGCCGCTCAATTCAACGAGTTATCCGCGATTGTGAAAACGAAGACCTTATTTTGTCTATGAAAGTATCTAGTGAAGAAGTTAAAGATATTCTCTTTAAAAATATGTCTCAACGCATGGCTGAGTCATTTAAAGAAGAGATGGATGTTATGGGGCCGGTACGTCTGCGAGATGTGGAAGAAGCGCAGACAAGAATTGTTGCAACCATTCGACGTTTGGAAGACGCAGGAGAAATTATTATTGCCCGTGGCGGGGGAGATGATGTGATTGTCTAATATCTACAGACCTGGAATGGAACAAACGTCCGGTGTGAAGAAAATAGGGATTCGTAATCTCCAACAGATGATAGAACCGATGTCGAACTCAACTGCACCACAATTGAATTTAGCTGAAGTTATCATGGAACGGGATCGTCTGCTTAATGATGCGCAGAGGCAAGTGAATGTTGAAAAAGCGGAAATTGAACAAATGCGTCAAACCGCACACGATGACATTGATGCAATGCGTAACGCTTGGGAAACTGAAAAAGCACAGTTGCAGCAAGAGGCTTATGAGGAAGCATTTCAAGTGGGATTTGAAGAAGGAACGAAAAAGAGTATTTCAGAGATGCAAGAAATTACTAAGAAGACAAATGAAACAGTGAAGATTGCAGAAAAAAACGGACAGTCTTACTTGGAGCACCAAGAACGCCTTATTTTAGAAATTGCGATGAAATCTGCTGAACGTATTCTGGGCCATGTACTGGACGATAATCCGGAAATGTATTTATCGATAGTTAAGAGAGGGTTAAAAGAAGCGAGGGAGATGCGTGAGGTTAAACTCTATGTATCTCCGGAGTGCTATAAACTGGTTTCAGATAACCGTGAGGAACTCGCTTCCATTTTTCCGCCGGATGTTCCTTTGTTACTTTTCGTAAATGATGATTTTAAAGAAACCGATTGTTACATTGAGACAAACCACGGGAGAATCGTAGTCAGTGTAGATGAGCAGTTAAATGAAATGAAAGAGCGCCTTGTGGAACTATTGGAAAGCGAGGGCTGACCATGAAAAAAGCTGAAGAACTAACGAACAAAATCGCTAAAGTGAAAACTTTTAAGAAATATGGCAGAGTTGCTAGAGTCGTTGGATTAATGATCGAGTCAAAAGGTCCGGAAAGTTCAATTGGTGACTTATGTATCATTCATTTGAATCATTCGAGTGCACAAGACTCGCAGATTTTAGCTGAAGTGGTCGGTTTTCGAGAAGAAATTGTTATGTTAATGCCTTTCACAAATGTTACGGATATATCAAGCGGCTGTTTAGTTGAAGGGACTGGGAAGCCGCTTGAAGTAAGAGTAGGGATGAACCTGATAGGGAAAGTGCTGGATTCTCTCGGCAATCCGATAGACCAATCGATATTACCAAAAGGACTAGCTACTGTTCGTACTGAGCAAAGTCCGCCAAATGTTTTAACACGGCCGACTATCAATGACAAATTAGCTGTAGGGGTTAAAGCGATAGATGGAATGCTTACTGTAGGAAATGGTCAGCGTGTAGGGATTTTCGCAGGATCAGGGGTAGGAAAAAGTACGTTGCTCGGGATGATAGCTCGTAATACAACAGCAGATATTAACGTCATCGCACTAATCGGTGAACGAGGTCGCGAAGTTCGTGAATTTATCGATCGGGATCTGGGGCCAGAAGGACTCAGCCGAACCATTGTGGTGGCAGCAACATCTGATCAGCCAGCACTAATGCGCATAAAAGGTGCATTTACTGCTACTGCCATTGCGGAGTATTTCCGAAACAAAGGGTTGAATGTCATGTTGATGATGGACTCAGTTACACGAGTTGCCATGGCGCAAAGGGAAATTGGATTAGCGGTAGGAGAACCACCAGCTACACGGGGATACACACCTTCTGTTTTCGCAATCTTACCTAAGTTATTAGAACGAAGCGGTACAAATGAGTTAGGCGCTATCACTGCGTTTTACACTGTTCTTGTGGACGGCGATGACATGAATGAACCGATTGCAGATGCTGTGCGTGGAATATTGGATGGCCATATTGTATTAGACAGAACCTTGGCGAATAAAGGACAATATCCTGCTATTAATGTTTTGAAAAGTGTCAGTCGTTTGATGAATCATATATCTGATTCTGATCATGTGAAAGCTGCTGAAAAACTGCGTGAGTTATATTACACCTACGATAAATCGGAAGACTTAATAAATATTGGCGCGTACAAAAAGGGAACTTCTAAAGAAATTGACCAAGCTATAGCATATGAACCCCTTATTACGAAATTTTTAAAGCAAAGCTATAAAGACAATATCTCTATGGAAGAAAGTATAGAAGAATTGATAGCTCTCGCATCAGGAGGGAGTCAAACTTGAAATCATACAACTACCGTTTTGAAAAAGTGCTGACGTTCAAGGAACAAGAAAAAAACGAGACTCAATCTGCTTATAAGCAATCTATAGAATCATTTGAAAAAGTTGCTACTGAGTTGTATGATCTATTGAAAAAAAAAGAGAATATCTTAGATGTCCAGCAAAAGAAAATGACAAAAGGGTTTGCGGTAAATGAAATTCATCACTACGCCAGATTTATAGAGAGTTTAGAAGTGAAGATCAATTCTGTTCAACAGCAAGTGATTCAAGCGCGAGGGAAAATGAACTGGTATGAAGAGCGATTACTCGACAAAACGATTGAAGTGAAGAAATACGAAAAAATGCGGGAAAAAGATCACGATGCGTATCAAGACGAATTAGAGCATGAGGAAGCACAACGTCTGGATGAACTAGCGACACAAAAATTCCGTAAAAATGAAAATAGGTGGTAAGCCGGTGAAACAAACGAAAAATAAAACTACAGACTCGTTTAATCAAGAACGAAAAGCGGGTGGCTTTTTTCAAATGTTACTTGCTTGGTTCGTTATACCGCTGATTTTCGCAATTGCTGTTTTATTGATTATCGCAAAAGTCGCAGATGTAGATGTGATGGAAAAGGCCAAGCAATGGACATCCTCTATTCCTGCTGTAGAACAGAAAAAAGAGAGTATTTCAAAAGAAAAAGATGAGAAAATTCTAGCTGAACGAATTACAGTAATGAAGGAAGAATTAAAACAAAAGGAACAACAGTTAATGGATATTCAAGATGATTTGAAAAAGTCAGATGAGAAAAATGAAAAGTTGTTAATAGCGCAAGAAAAGCTGCAAGCTGAAATTACAGCACTTCAACAATCCAATGATGATACCAAGAAAGAGTTCGGACAGCTGGTTTCTACTTTTGAAAAAATGTCACCAAAATCAGCGGCACCAGTAATTACCAAGATGAATGATGCAAAAGCTCTCCAGCTTTTATCTAGAATGAAAGCGGACACTTTAGCGGCAGTACTTGAGAAAATGTCCCCTGAAGATGCTGCAAAATATACTGCTCTTTTATCGAATTAATGATATAATCATAAAGTAATAGAATTTGTCTTAGGAGGTGAAAAAATGAACATAAGTTCTGTGCAATTGCCATCTTCAGCAATAGGGCTTAAGGCCGGCAATTCTGTTAGAACAAGTGGTGAACCCGCAAATTCTTTCGGCCGCATGGTAGCTAAAATGACTAAAAACAATGAACATCATGCTGACGTTTCTAAGGATGAACGAATAGGATCGCTAAAAGCAAAAGTAGAAGACTTATTGACCGCTGCTGACGTTCATTCTTTGACTAAAGCAATAAAAGAACTAACAGGCAGTTCACAAGAAAAAGGATTAGAAGCACTTGAAAGTTTAAATCAATCCAGCACCCTAAAAGACTGGACTGAATCACTAGGCTTAGATTTGGAAGAGTTGCTCCAAACGATTACTTCAATTTTGAATGAATCAGGGATAACTAAAGAAGAATTGGCTGAAGTTCAATATTCCAATGATATTTGGTCATTGATAAAGGCTGTAAGTGACTACTCGCCGACACTCTCAACGTCTATTGAAAGTATGTTGAGTAATGGTAAAGAATTGCAGCAGCAAGCCAAGGATTTACTCATCCTTTTGAAGTCAGTTGAAACACTGCTGCCGACTAAAGATTTGCTTGGCTGGCAGGAAACGAATTTAAGTCAATTAAGTGATCAACTTACTAGCTTAGGAGAATCGATTAGTTCGGGAAGCTTCTCAACTGATTCTAAGTTTTCAGCTTTTCTTACTGCTAATCCGCTTGAATCGTTAAAAGTTGGACAAACGACAGGGTCTGCTAAGTCAGAGTTGGGACAACTTATACAGACGATGACAAATGTTACAGAAAATCGTCAAGAACAAGCACCAAATGAAGGGAAAAGCGAACAAAATCAATCTCAATTCCTTCAGAATTCAAGTGTTCAACCGATACAATCTAAGAACAATTTCAATCTTGATTCACTTGAAACAAGACCGCCGAGTCAATCAGAAACGTTAATGAACAAATTGCAGGGCATATTCAAGCAAACTAACTTTGGCCAATTTGGCGGGACGAATCGTTTGCTCATTAAACTGAATCCTGAACAACTGGGCCAAATTCGAATTGAATTGATTCAAATGAATGGTGTAATGACCGCTAGGATACTCGCATCAACATCACTTGGAAAAGAGATGTTAGATAGTCAGCTGCATCAGTTACGGCAATCATTTGCACAGCAAAATATTCAAGTGGATCGGATTGATGTTACCCAAGCTGTCCAAGATCCATCAAGAAATGATCGCAGTCAAAACTTCAGCCAGCATCAGTTTAAAGGCAATCCAGAACAACAAGAACAAACTGAACAGGAATCAGAAGAAATGCAATCTTTCCAGGAATTTTTAGTAGATCTGGAGGTGTAGAAATGGTAGATGGTCAACAACCGATTAAAGAGTCCATGTATCTCATGAACAAACAAAGAGAT
This sequence comes from Sporosarcina aquimarina, assembly GCF_033253705.1. Taxonomy (GTDB): domain Bacteria; phylum Bacillota; class Bacilli; order Bacillales_A; family Planococcaceae; genus Sporosarcina; species Sporosarcina aquimarina. Next base: position 302,895 of record NZ_JAUBDH010000002.1, on the reverse strand, counting down.
GAACGTAAAACAGGTCAAGGCACTCTGGGGAAAGATGACTTCATGAAGTTGTTAATTGCACAATTACAAAACCAAGATCCCACAAACCCAATGAAAGATAATGAATTCATTGCTCAAATGGCTCAATTCTCTTCTTTAGAACAGACGATGAACCTTACCAAGGCATTTGAAAAGTTTGCTGAAACTCAAAACCAAAGTCAGTTGATTCAATACAATTCGTTTGTAGGCAAGGACGTTAAATGGCACCAAGTAGCTGAAAAGCCGGATGAAAACGGAAAGCCGGTAATCACTGAAGGAACAGGGACCATCACTTCCGTCAGATATGTCGATGGAACAGTGGAATTCACAATGGCGGATGGACAAAAGTTGTCACCCGGAAATATTTCAGAAGTCCTTTCTGGCGGTATGAACTCAAATAGCCTAGTCGAAGCGAGCATGCTTATTGGGAAAACAGTAGGCTATGTACAAGATGATGTTGAAAAGACAGGGATCGTTACTTCTGTTTCAAACAAAGATGGAAAACTGATGTATATTCTGGAAAACGGCGAGAAAATACAAGGGAATATCTTTACTTCTATTAGCAAATAAAAGGCAGAACGGAGCGATTGCATGGAAAAGCTTGACATTCAGCGTCTCCAATCGCAGCCGCAACTACGACCTGGACAACGCAGACAGCCTGTGCCGAAACAGTCGTTTGTCGAACAGTTGAATACCGCGCTTGCACCACAAACGTTAAAAGTAAGCAAACATGCGGTACAACGTTTAACTGAACGTAACATTACGATTTCTGAAGCTGAATGGGCTCATGTCACGGATAAAGTAAACGAGGCTAAAGCGAAAGGAATTCGCGACTCACTCGTACTGATGGATCAAGCAGCACTTATCGTAAGTGCCAAAAATTCCACGGTCATAACAGCGATGGACCGCACTGAAGCGAGAGACCAACTTTTTACAAATATTGACGGAACAATTGTCTTGAGTTAAAAAAATAATCATTGGCAGGACCTTAGAAGAAGGATGCCATCGCACTGCTAACCGACAGAAGCAGATGCATTTTACAATCCGAGAGGGGAAAACTTATTATGTTACGCTCAATGTACGCAGGAATTTCAGGACTTAAAAACTTTCAAACGAAACTGGATGTAATCGGGAATAATATTTCAAACGTCAATACGTACGGATTTAAAAAAGGGCGGACTGTCTTTAAAGATTTGTATTCGCAAACCGTTGCTGGAGCGAGCGGTCCAGTGGGTGATACACGAGGCGGTGTCAATCCGAAACAAGTTGGACTGGGTTCTCAGCTAGCTGCAATTGATACACTTCACACAGCAGGATCTACGCAATTTACAGGAAACACTTTGGACCTAGCCATTGAAGGAGATGGATTCTTTATAGTTCAAAACGGAGCTACTGCTACAGACGTACAATATACAAGAGCAGGAAACTTTTATTTGGACAAAGACGGAACGTTAGTAGATGGCGATGGAAGATTTATACTTGGATTGCAGAATGAAGAAACATCTACTGGAAATCCAGCCGTGAAAACCACAACGTTGAAAGAAGATAAAGCTACAAATTTTGGTTCTATAAAAATACCATCTGATGCGACTAACATGTCGATTGGGCAAGATGGTACTGTGAATTATGTTCAAGAAGGAAAGCTTCAAGTAGCAGGACGACTTAATATTGCAACATTTAACAATCCTGGGGGGCTGGAAAAAATAGGAGGTAACCTTTTCCAACAATCTGCTAACTCGGGTGAAGCAATAACCGGTAAGCCACTTGATGCTGGACGAGGTGCTATCAAATCAGGTTCCCTAGAAATGTCCAACGTGGATCTATCAGAAGAATTCACAGACATGATCGTAGCGCAACGTGGATTCCAGGCGAATACACGGATCATTACGACTTCAGATGAAATTTTACAAGAACTTGTCAATTTGAAACGTTAATTAACCAATACAGTTGATTGAAATTTTATGTTGAAACAGAAGTGCTTGCTGTTAAGAGCATGTTTTACAAGCAACCCCTATTCTGCTCGTTAAAGGAGGGTCGGGCCGGCTCTATAGCCTGGCCCTTTACATATGATTCTAGTTACACGTTTAAACGGTGCGACATTCCATTTGAATGCGCTCTACATAGAAAAAATCGAATCGTTTCCAGATACAACAATTACGTTAACGACCGGAACCAAGTATGTCGTACTTGATTCGCTGGATGCAGTAAATGAACGGATTACTCGTTTTTATCAATCTGTTCAATTACTATCCAATCCACATTTGCGAGGTGAAGAAGATGAAGAATAAAGTTTTAACAGTATCGTTAATCATTTTAGTATGTATTACCTTGGTCGGTGTTGTTGGACTTATCTTACTTCTTCAGTTAAACAAAGGCGATGGAACTGAAAAAGAACCAACAATTGATGAAGTACTTGAAGCATCTGTGGATGTACCTGAAATAACAACGAATTTAATGGGACGACAATTCATCCGTATTTCTTTAAAAATTCAAACGGACAGCAAGAAAGCAGCTGCCGAGCTTACAAAAAGAGACTTCCAAGTAAACAACATCGTCATCCAGGAACTTTCTGAGAAAACAGCAAAAGATTTTGAAGGGAAAACAGGAAAGCAAGCTTTTGAGGATGCAGTTAAAGCTCAATTGAACCCCCTCATGAAAGATGGAGAAATTAAAAAAGTGTATATCGTTTCTTATATAATTCAATAACACGATTACGGATTATTTAATTAGGAGGTGGCTAAATGTCGGGAGATATATTGTCTCAAAATGAGATAGATGCTTTGCTGTCAGCGATTTCTACTGGAGAAATGACCGCGGAGGAAATAAAAAAAGAAGATGAAACGAAGAAAGTTAAAGTATATGATTTCAAACGGGCATTACGTTTTTCAAAAGACCAAATTCGCAGCTTGACCAGGATCCACGAAAACTTTGCGCGATTGCTCACTACATATTTTTCGGCGAAATTACGAACCTATATTCAAATAAATGTAGCATCGGTTGACCAAATACCATTTGAAGAGTTCATCCGATCGATCCCGAACATGACGCTCCTCAATATTTTTGAAGTGCCTCCGCTTGAAGGGAATATCATCATGGAAGTCAATCCGAATGTTGCTTATTCCATGCTGGAGCGTTTAATGGGCGGCTATGGCGAGAGTTCTGGAAAAGTCGATAATATGACCGAAATAGAAATTAAAATACTGACGGGATTATTTGAAAGGTCATTTGATAATTTGCGTGAAGCATGGTCAAATATTGCGGATATCGATCCTTTCTTAGCAGAAATGGAAGTCAATCCTCAATTTTTACAAATGATATCTCCGAATGAAACAGTAATTGTTATTTCGTTTAACATTATTATAGGTGAATCGAGCGGAATGATTAATATTTGTATCCCTCATGTGGTACTAGAGCCGATCATTCCAAACTTATCCGTTCAATATTGGATGCAAACGAATAAAAAAGAACCTTCGCCTGAACAAAGTATAGTTTTAGAGAAGAGAATTAGAAAAGCGAGTTTACCAGTTGTTGCAAGTCTAGGCGAAGGTGAAATGTCCGTCGAAGAGTTGTTGTATTTACAAGTTGGAGATATTGTCGCGTTAGATAGTGCAATTGACGCGCCACTTACAATTGAAGTAAGCGGCATACCTAAATTCACAGCACAACCAGGTCATTTACGTAATCGAATGGCTGTCCAAATACTAGATACCCTGATTGGAGGGGATGACGACGATGATGAGTGATAATATCCTTTCACAGGAAGAAATAGAAGCTTTGTTGCGTGGAGAGTCCATTGATACAGGTGCTGAAGCAGAAATAGATTCACAGGGGATTTCAACTGATGTTTATCTGGATGAAATGCAGCAAGATGCACTTGGGGAAATTGGAAACATTTCTTTCGGAAGCTCAGCCACTGCTCTTTCCAGTCTTCTCGGTCAAAAGGTTGAAATCACGACACCTACAATCAGTGTTATTGATAGAGACGAGCTTGATAGAGAATTTGTCCAGCCATATGTTGCTGTAGGTGTTGAATATACAGTAGGTTTAAGTGGAACAAACTTACTGGTCATTAAGCATCAAGATGCAGCGATTATAGCTGATTTAATGCTTGGAGGAGATGGAACGTCACCGAATGATGAGTTAGGTGAAATTCATTTGAGTGCTGTTCAAGAAGCGATGAACCAAATGATGGGTTCTGCAGCGACTTCAATGTCTACTTTATTCAATAAAAAGGTGGACATTTCACCTCCAACAATCCAACTATTGGATGTACAAGCGGATACAGGAACCGATAGTATACCGAATGAGAACTTACTAATTCGTGTTTCATTTAATTTGAAAGTCGGTGAACTGATCGACTCAAATATTATGCAATTATTCCCATTGAATCTAGGTAAAGAACTTGTGGCTTCATTAGTGGGTGATGCATTTGCAGAGGAAGCACCAACCGTTGCTGAACCGGCAATTCCTCAGTCAACGCCAATACAACCACAATACAATGCGCCCGAACAACCATACGCAGAACAAGAAAATACTGTTTCTCAACAGCAAACTAATTATTCTCGTGAATCCCAGCAATTACCTCCGAGACAGCAGCAACAGCAGCATGCCAATGTACAGCAAGCTCAATTCGCGAGTTTTGAAACACCTTCACTAAGTCAGCCGGAAGCGTCTAACTTAAATTTGCTGTTGGATATCCCTCTGCGGGTGACAGTGGAGCTTGGGCGCACGCAACGTTCTGTTAAAGAAATATTAGAGATGTCGAGTGGTTCAATTATTGAATTGGACAAACTGGCAGGCGAACCGGTAGATATCCTTGTAAATAATCGCCGAATTGCTAAAGGCGAGGTAGTTGTCATTGATGAAAACTTTGGCGTTCGAATTACGGATATCTTGAGTCAAACAGAACGATTAAACAATTTACGATAAACCTTGGAGGTCATGAAAATGTCAAAACGTATTCTAATAGTAGATGATGCAGCATTTATGAGAATGATGGTGAAGGATATTCTTTCTAAAAATAATTTCGAAGTAGTCGGTGAAGCGGCAGACGGTGTTCAAGCAGTGGAGAAATACTTTGAACTAAAACCAGACTTAGTCACGATGGATATAACAATGCCAGAAATGGATGGTATTTCTGCATTGAAGGCAATTAAAGAAAAAGATCCTAATGCGACTGTTATTATGTGCTCCGCTATGGGACAGCAAGCAATGGTAATCGATGCAATTCAAGCAGGTGCAAAAGACTTCATAGTGAAGCCATTTCAGGCAGACCGGGTTGTTGAAGCAATTGAAAAAGCACTTAGCTAACTATAAAACTTCATCACGAGTCAGAGCCCTGTTGGTTATATTATCGTTAGTCTTCGCTATATGTATAACCCCTTCAACTGTTCAAGCTGAAACGGACTCATCTGTTACTGATTATTTGAAGCAGAACAAAGAAAATAGCGAAGATCCTTCACAGGGGGAAGACACACCTGCAAAGTCAGAGGTTGAACAAAACCAAAGTTCTGAGCCAGCTCCTGTGGGTTTGACCGCTTGGGATTATATTAAAACGCTTTTAGCACTTGCTTTTGTTATTGTATTGATTTACGGTATGGTGAAATTTATCAACACACGAAATCGAATTACGCAAAATGGAAAGCTTATGCAAAATATGGGCGGCCTTTCTTTAGGACAGCAGAAGTCGATTCAATTAGTGAAAATCGGAGAGAAGTATTTTTTGATAGGGGTAGGGGATGATGTCCGTCTCTTAAAAGAACTATCCAATCCTGAAGAGCTTGAACAGCTCACTTCTTATTATTCAGAGGAAGACGAAACTATGCAACAAAGTCCTCTCCTTAAATTGATAAATGGTTTTAAAGGCAGAAAAACGAATCCTTATGAGCAACAAGATGAAACAGAAGACTTCAGAAATTTGTTTAAAACGAAATTGGCCGAAGTAGAGAACGAGAGGAAGCGAAAGCTTAATCAGCTAACGGAGAAGGAGCGCAATCGGAATGAATGAGTTCATGCAATTTTTTTCGGATAGTGATCCGGGTGCAGTATCGACATCCGTAAAAATGCTTCTGCTATTAACCGTTCTATCTTTAGCTCCAGCGATTCTGATCCTGATGACATCGTTCGCCAGGATCATTATTGTTTTATCTTTTGTTCGTTCAGCACTCGCGACACAACAAATGCCCCCAAATCAAGTTCTTGTTGGACTTGCTCTCTTTTTAACTTTCTTTATAATGGCCCCTACGTTTTCTCAAGTGAACGATGAAGCATTAAAACCACTTTTCGCAGAAGAAATTTCGTTGGATGATGCTTATGAGAAAGCAAGTGCTCCTTTTAAAGAATTCATGGGCAAGCATACTCGACAAAAAGATTTAGAACTGTTTTTACGATATAACAATGCAGATCGGCCTGAAACAATGGAGGATATACCTCTTACGATGATGGTGCCTGCATTTGCTTTGAGTGAAATAAAGACAGCGTTTCAAATGGGTTTTATGATTTTCATTCCTTTTTTAGTAATTGATATGATTGTGGCAAGTGTTCTTATGTCAATGGGGATGATGATGCTGCCGCCGGTTATGATTTCATTACCGTTTAAAATTTTATTGTTCGTTTTAGTGGATGGCTGGTATTTGATTGTAAAATCATTGCTTCAAAGCTTTTAGGAGGGGTTCAGATTGACAGGAGAAATGATCATTTCGGTGGCAGAACGGTCAGTATGGGTCATTTTAATGGCATCAGGGCCCTTACTAATTGTTGCATTAGTGACCGGCTTAGCAGTAAGTATTTTTCAGGCAACGACTCAGATTCAAGAACAAACACTCGCTTTCGTTCCTAAAATTGTAGCTGTGATGGTTGCGATTGTATTTTTTGGACCGTGGATGTTATCTAAAGTAACTGCTTATGCAGCTGATATTTTTGATAATTTAACAAGGTATATAGGGTAGTTTAGATGGATGCATTTCTGCCTTTTGTGGCCACTTATTTGTTAGTTCTGACTCGTATTTCTGCCTTTTTTGTTACGCTGCCGCTTTTCTCCTACCGCACAATACCTCCAGTAATGAGAATTGTATTAGCAGCATTACTTGCATGGACCCTGGTGTTTACGTTAAATGTACCCGGCCTTGAAATTAATGGAGAGTATATAGTGCTTGTCTTGAAAGAAGCCATAGTAGGATTATCCATAGGTATTATTGCTTTTATTGTCATGTCGGCGATTCAAGTAGCAGGCGGATTGATAGACTTTCAAATGGGATTTGCTATTGCGAATGTAATTGACCCACAAACGGGGACCCAATCTCCATTGATGGGACAATTTTTCAATTCTTTAGCTTTGCTATTATTACTCGCGATAAATGGGCATCACGTGTTATTAGATGGAGTTTTTTATAGTTATCAATTCCTTCCATTGGATCAGGTTTGGCCGAGTTTTGGAAGTGAACGGGTTGCTGAGCATGTATTATCAACAATGGCGGCGGTGTTTGCAATCTCTTTTCAAATGGCTGTACCGATTGTTGCTACTCTGTTTCTCGTCGATTTAGCATTAGGAATAACAGCGCGGACAGTACCTCAGTTGAACATTTTTGTAATTGGTTTTCCGATAAAGATTGGAGTAGGCTTCTTGGTTCTCTTCATCATGGGCGGGGTCATCGTTGCAATGATGCAAAAAATCTTTGAAGTGATGTCTATAAGTATGAGGGACCTCATGGTTTTGTTAGGAGGGGGATAAATATATGCTGCGCTTGAATCTTCAATTTTTTGCGGGTGAGAAAACAGAAAAAGCGACTCCGAAAAAACGAGAGGATTCTCGGAAAAAAGGCCAAGTGTTGAAAAGTCAAGACGTTACCAGCGCAATTGTATTATTGTCTGTCTTTCTCTTTCTTTTTTTTGCAGCAGGATTTATGAAAGAACGATTTTACAAATTCTTCAAAGAAACTTTTCATACATACATATTGATGGACAAATTAGATATTAATCAGACGATGCTCATATACGTTGAAGTTCTAAAAGAAATGGCTTTCATTTTGTTGCCTGTCATGGTTATTGCAATGATTGCTGCAATCGCAGGGAACCTAATCCAGTTTGGATTATTGTTTACAGGAGAACCGCTGAAATTCGATTTAAAGAAAATTGACCCGATTAAAGGGTTGAAACGGATTTTTTCCATCCGTGCCATTGTGGAGTTATTGAAGTCGCTGCTGAAGATTTCATTCATTGGTGGCGTAACCTCCTTACTATTGTATATGAATATAGACAAAGTACTAAATTTAGCTTTTAAAACCCCATCTGCAGTTATGAAAACCGTAGGGCAGCTTGTTGCTCTTATGGGAATAACCGCGTCCTTTGTCTTGTTATTCATTTCAATTCTCGACTTTCTTTACCAGAAATTTGACTATGAAAAAAACTTAAAAATGTCCAAGCAGGACATTAAAGATGAATATAAAAATTCTGAAGGCGATCCGCTTATTAAATCAAAGATTAAGCAGCGTCAACGAGAAATGGCAATGCGAAGAATGATGCAGGAAGTACCTGAGGCGGATGTAGTCATCACAAATCCGACTCACTATGCAATAGCGATTAAGTATACAGACGGCGAAATGGATGCACCCATTGTCGTTGCGAAAGGCGCGGACTTCATTGCTCAAAAAATTAAGCTGATTGCAAAAGAAAATAATATTGTTACTGTTGAAAATCGGCCACTTGCCCGAGCGCTCTATTCAGATACTGAAATTGGCGACCGAATTCCAGATCAGTTTTTCAAAGCAGTTGCCGAAGTGCTTGCCTATGTATATCGAATACAGCGAAAAATTTAAATGAACAACAGAAAGTAGGGATGACATGCAATTCAGAGATATAGGTGTACTCGCCTCGGTTATTATGATTGTTGCGATGCTTGTCATTCCGCTTCCTCATTGGCTGCTCAGTTTCCTAATTATCATTAATATCACACTGGCGCTAATGGTTTTACTTACTGCGATGAATATGCAAGAGGCATTACAGTTCTCAATCTTTCCTTCGTTACTTTTGTTATTGACACTCTTTCGTTTGGGACTTAATGTTTCGACGACGAGAGCGATTTTGAGTGATGGAAGTGCAGGTGGAGTTGTTGACACGTTCGGTTCGTTCGTAACCGGGGGGAATGTCATCGTAGGTCTCGTTGTGTTCGTTATTTTAATCATCATTCAATTTATCGTAATCACAAAAGGATCAGAGCGTGTATCAGAAGTTGCTGCACGCTTTACATTAGATGCAATGCCAGGTAAGCAGATGAGTATTGACGCTGATTTGAATGCAGGAATGATTTCTGACACCCAGGCACGTGAACGCCGTGAAAAAGTAAGTAATGAAGCGGACTTTTATGGTGCGATGGATGGTGCGACGAAGTTCGTAAAAGGAGATGCAATTGCAGGTATTATCATTGTTATGATCAACTTGCTGGTTGGTATGATAATTGGTGTTGTTCAACTTGGACTGCCATTTGCAGAAGCCGCATCGCAATTTTCTAAACTAACGGTGGGTGACGGGATTGTTTCACAAATTCCAGCATTGCTCATTTCAACTGCAACCGGAATTGTTGTGACCCGCGCTGCATCAGAAGGGAACTTGGGCACTGACATTACAAGTCAATTACTCGGACAGCCTAAGTTATTATATGTAGCAGCTATCACAATTCTATTGTTAGGTCTCGCAACTCCTATCAATGATATCTTAACTATTCCAGTTGCAATTGCGTTAGCAGTAAGTGCATTCGTAATGTCCCGTCCTAAAGACGAGGACCCGGAAGAATTACTTGAACTGGAAGAAGCCGAACAGACGGATGGATTAAAGAGTCCTGAAAACGTTGTCAATCTACTGAATGTCGATCCCATTGAATTTGAATTCGGGTATGGTTTAATACCTCTTGTCGATGCTTCACAAGGGGGCGATTTGCTTGACAGAGTCGTCATGATCAGAAGACAGCTTGCTTTAGAACTTGGTTTAGTCATTCCTGTTGTACGAATTAGAGATAATATCCAACTTCAGCCAAATGAGTATCGAATAAAAATAAAGGGCAGTGAATTAGCAAGGGGCGAATTACTCTTGGATCATTACTTAGCGATGAGTCCTGGCGGTGATGACTCGATTCCCGGCATTGATACTGTAGAGCCTTCTTTTGGTTTACCAGCGAAATGGATTACAGAAGAAGTGAAAGAAGAAGCTGAAATTATGGGCTATACTGTCGTCGATCCGCCTAGTGTTGTGTCTACACATTTAACAGAAATCATTCGGGCGAATGCGGCAGATTTAATTGGCCGTCAAGAGACAAAGCAGTTGATAGATCATGTCCATGAGACATACCCAATTCTTGTTGAAGAGCTTACACCGACACCGTTATCTGTTGGTGAAATACAAAAAGTGCTGGCTAAATTGTTAAGCGAACACATCTCAATTCGTAACTTGCCAATTATATTTGAAACACTTGCGGATTCCTCTAAATATACAGGAGATGTTGACTTGCTAACTGAATATGCGAGACAATCTCTTGCGCGCCAAATTACAGAACAATATACGCCACAAGGACAAGCACTCAAAGTTATGACAGTCTCGGGGAAAGTTGAGAAGTTGATAGCGGATAGCGTTCAACAGACTGAACAAGGAAATTATTTGACAATCGACCCACAAGATTCACAATCGATTTTAGAATCAATTGCAGGAGAAGTTGAACGAGTTGCTCTGTTAGACCAATCACCTGTAATTTTATGCTCTCCAGCGGTTAGGATGTATCTAAGACAAATAACAGAACGCTATTTCCCTCAAATTCCAATATTGTCTTATAATGAGTTAGAAGCATCAGTTGAAGTACAGAGCGTAGGAGTGGTGGATGTCGCATGAAATTGAAAAAATACAAAGCAGATACAATGGTCCAAGCGATGGAACAAATTCGTCAGGACTTTGGTGAGGACTCTGTTATTATAAGTTCAACAATTGTCCGTTCTAAAGGATTTTTAGGGTTATTTAAGAAAAAAAGTGTGGAAGTAATAGCTGGATACGACGAACCGGTTATAGTTAACAGCCAACACACCTCATCAATTTTAAACAAACCCCAGCCTGAGACGAAGCAAGATGAAATAATACACGACATGAAAAAAGAAATGAAAGAAATGAAACAGTACTTAAAAAATTATAATGAGCCCGTCCCTTTTAATCGATTTCCAGAGGATATGCAGCCGTTATTGTCGAGATTACGATCCCAAGAACTAAATCCCGAGATGATAAAAAATATAGCGGAAACCATATTTTCTCGTATGAAAAGCGAGAAAAATGATTTTACAGAAGTGGAACAAAAAAAGATTGCACGCGATATTTTGAAAGAAGAACTTGCAGATCTGCCTTTCGGCGGTATTCATTTTAAAAAGAAATATGTGAATGTTCTCGGACCTACCGGTGTAGGGAAAACTACAACTATCGCTAAAATTGCTGCACGTTCTTTAATTGAGAACAAAAGGAAAGTCGGTTTTGTCACGACAGATACGTACCGAATTGCTGCAATCGAGCAACTGAGGACTTACGCCAATCTTCTGCAAGCACCTGTTGAAGTTGCTTATACTGCATCGGATTTTAAAGAAGCACTCAACACCCTTTCTAATAAGGATATTGTTTTCATTGATACTGCTGGAAGAAATTATAAAGATAAAAAGTTTATTGATGATTTAAAGCAACTTATTGATTTTAATTTGGAAATGGAATCTTATCTTGTCCTATCTACCACAACTAAGGAATCGGATATGAGGTCGATTGTAGATCAATTTCTGGAATTTCCAATATCACAATTCATTTTTACAAAATTAGATGAAACCGGAAGCATTGGTCCTGTAATAAATTTGTTGAGGGATTATAACATGGGGATTGCATATTTTGCGGACGGACAAGAAGTTCCGGAGGATCTGGAAGAAGCCACTGTTGAGAAGTTACTGACTCTATTGCTAGAGGAGGAACCACATGAATGATCAGGCAGAAACCCTGCGGCTTAAAATGATGCAATCTAAAGGCAGGACAGCTCGTTCCCTTGCAGTAATTAGCGGTAAAGGCGGAGTTGGTAAAACTAACTTCATTGTGAATTTTGCAAGTTCATTACGGGCACAAGGTAAAAGCGTGATCATTGTAGATATGGACATTGGCATGGGGAATGTCCATATTCTTCTTGGCGCATCTGCAAAGTATGGACTTAGAGAATATTTAACAGGTGAGCGTACATTAGAAGAAGTTGTAGCAGAAAGTCGGCTTGGATTGAACTTTATATGTGGAGGCTCTGGTCTTGAAACTGTATTGGAGTGGACCGAAAGTCGATTTCAACGCTTAATAAGTGCGTTTGAAACTTTACAACAACAGTACGATTATATTCTATTTGACATGGGAGCGGGAGCTTCAGAAAGTGCAATTGAACTTATTTTATCGGTAGATGAAATTATTGTGATTGCTACATCTGAACCAACTTCCATTACAGACGCCTATTCTATGATGAAATTTATTTGTCTTCGCGATCCGGAGAAGAAATTTTTCATCGTAAACAACCGGGTACTGCCAAAAGAGGATGGAAATGAAGCATTCACGCGTTTACAGTTTGCAATGAGGAAGTTTTTGAATAAGGAAACTACTTTGCTTGGAGCACTCCCTGAAGATGCAGCAGTCCATAAATCTGTTGTAGCTCAACAGCCATTTGTCAGTTTATATCCAAATGCAACAATCTCAAGAAGAATGAATGCAATTACAGCTAATTATATTTCCTCCGGAACCGATATAGACAGTAAAGAAACTAGCACATTTCTGGGTCAGTTAAAAAAACTATTTGCGAGGGGGCGTGGATGACTTTGGATACAAATAACTCCAAAAAAGTATTGGTTGTGGATGATTCCGCCTTTATGCGTAAATTGATTACTGAAATTGTTTCGTCTCATCCCTTATTAGATGTGGTGGGTACAGCAAGAAATGGTAAGGAAGCAATTGAAAAAGTTCGTCTGCTCCATCCAGACGTTTTGACACTAGATATTGAAATGCCTGTTCTCGATGGGTTAAGTGCACTCCAAGAAATCATGAAGGAGAATCCTTTACCCGTTGTGATGCTGTCGAGTACGACAAAAGAAGGCGCTGAAAATACCATTCGTGCAATGGAATACGGAGCAATAGACTTCATCGCAAAACCGGGTGGTGCTATCTCACTTAATTTGCGTGAAAGTGAAAAGATAATAGTAAACAAAGTCTTCAATGCAGCTCAAATTGATATGTCTAAAGTTCTCCACCGCAGATCGACCGCTTCGCCCAAAATACCTTCAGCAATAATTCCTAAAGAAGCGATTAACACTGATAAGGAAGGCGGGCATCCTCGTTCTGCGGTAAAAAAGTTTATTGTTATAGGCACATCGACAGGGGGTCCAAGAGCACTGCAGCAAGTGCTGACTACCCTGCCAGAAGATATTAATGTACCTATTCTCATTGTTCAGCATATGCCTGCCGGGTTTACGAAATCTTTAGCAGATCGCCTGAATACTTTATGTGATATTACTGTCAAGGAAGCAGAAAACGGGGAATTAATTGAAAAGAATATTGCTTATATTGCTCCAGGCGGCAAACATATGAAGGTGAAGCGGATCGGGATAAGCTATGCCATTCATCTTGACAAAGAAGAACCTCCTCGCATGGGGCATCGTCCAGCAGTCGATGTATTACTGGAATCTATTGCGAAGTTGCCGGAACTGAAATTTGTTACTTCGATTATGACAGGGATGGGGCACGATGGGTTAGAGGGTATGAAGATCCTTAAAAATAACTGCAATACATATACCATAACGGAATCGGAAGAATCTTCAGTTGTATATGGAATGCCAAGAGCGATATACGATGCGGGACTTGCGGATATGTCTGCACACGTCCAAAATATCGGAAAGCTATTAACAGAACGAGTGAAGTTATAAGGAGGTTTTGAGATGGATACAAGCCAATACTTGGATATGTTTTTAGAAGAAAGTAAAGAGCATGTGCAAGCGTGTAACGAACAATTATTAGCACTTGAAAAAAATCCGGATGATCTTGGAATAGTGAACGAAATATTTAGAGCTGCCCATACTCTTAAAGGTATGTCCGCAACGATGGGATATGAAGATATAGCTGACCTAACTCATAAAATGGAAAACGTGCTCGATGCTATCCGTACTTCTAAAATTAGAGTTACGGCAGAAATTCTAGATGTTGTTTTCGCTTCTTCCGATGCATTAGAAGAAATGATTCTAAATATTGAAGAGGGCGGAACTGGGAAAAAAGACGTTGGTAATTTAGTGAAGATGCTCAACCAAATAGAAGCAGGGCAATCACCGAACGAGGCAGCAACCGAAAAAAACAGCCCGGAAAACAAATATAAGAACACTGACGAGCTTAGTTATGACGATTTTGAGAAAACAGTTATCTCACAATCTATCGAACAAGGTTTTCACGCATTCGAGTTAAAAATATTTCTACGCGAAGATTGTTTACTGAAAGCAGCAAGGGTCTTTATGGTTTTCGAAATACTTGAAAAAGCAGGTGAAATCATTAAGACTTCACCTACAGTTGAACGTTTGGAAAACGAGGAGTTTGATAGCTTATTTACTGTAGTTCTTATTTCAAAGGAGAATGCCGACGATATCCAAAAGAAGGTATTAAAAGTTTCAGAGATTGAAACAGTTGAGATTCAGCCAGTCCAATTTCTTACTAGTGATGTAGAAACTGCTGCATCTGTAGAGGCTCCAGTTAACGAAGCGCTATCTTTACCTGCAAAACCAGCGGCAGTTAAAGATTCCGAAACTAAAGCCGCTCCAACAAAACGTGCAGCCAATACACACACTGCTAATAAAACAATCCGGGTGAATATCGATCGTCTTGACGTCCTTATGAATCTATTTGAAGAACTCGTGATAGATAGAGGCCGATTGCAGTCCATTGCAGCGGAATTGCAAAATACAGAGCTTAACGAAACAACGGAACGGATGACACGAATTTCAGGAGATTTACAGAACATTATTTTAAATATGCGTATGGTTCCTGTTGAAACGGTATTCAACAGATTCCCTAAAATGGTCCGACAATTAGCACGAGATTTAAATAAACAAATCAATCTCGAAATTATTGGGGCAGAAACAGAGTTAGATCGTACTGTTATTGACGAAATTGGTGATCCTTTAGTTCATCTTATTCGAAATGCTTTGGACCATGGAATAGAAAGTCCAGCAGAAAGAGCAGCGAATGGGAAACCTGAAGAAGGAACTGTAACCCTGCGTGCATATCACTCAGGTAATCATGTGTTCATAGAGCTGGAAGATGATGGTGCAGGTGTGAATCGGCAAAAGGTTCTCAAAAAGGCAATAGAGCGCGGAATTGTTACTGAAGAAATTGCTGATTCCTTAACGGATAAACAAGTTGCCGAACTAATCCTGTCATCGGGCTTCTCAACTGCTGATAAGCTTACAGATGTCTCTGGAAGAGGTGTTGGACTTGATGTTGTAAAGAGTACGATTGAGTCGTTAGGCGGCAGTATTTCCATTGATTCAAGAGAAGGTGAAGGGTCATTATTCCGGGTGCAGCTCCCTCTGACCCTTTCAATTATTTCAGTTATGCTTGTAGAATTGAAAAATGAAATTTTTGCTATACCTTTGTCTTCAATTATTGAAACAGCAATTATACAAAACAGTGATATTTTAAACGCTCATAATCAGCGGGTAATTGACTTCCGCGGCAAAATAGTTCCTCTCGTGGATCTTCGTGAAATTTTCGCTACAGGACTTCCGGAAGGACCAGAGGAACATCAATCAGTTGTGATTGTTCGTAAAGGAGAAAACTTGGCAGCACTCGTTGTGGACTCATTTATCGGCCAACAAGAAATCGTGCTTAAATCATTAGGGAACTACTTGCAGAGTGTTTTCGCATTATCAGGTGCAACAATCCTTGGTAATGGTCAAGTTGCACTCATCGTGGATTGTAATGCGCTTATAAAATAAGTAGGAGGAAAACGAATGGCAGCTTATACTGAGGACGATTTATTGAAAACGATTGTATTCCAATTGTTGGACAAAGAATATGCGATTACGGTAGACGTCGTGCAATCAATTGAAAAGCTAATGCTTTTGAAAATCACGAGAATTCCAGGCGTGCCTGCTTATGTAAAAGGAGTTATCAACTTACGCGGGATGGTTACCCCTATTATCGATTTACGTGAACGGTTCGACTTGCCTATAATCGAATACAACGACAATACACGGATTATTATCGTAAATCTGGAAGACTTTGATGCAGGACTAATTGTTGATGATGCAAACGATGTAATTGATATTCCGAGAAATGCGCTCGAAAATCAGCCGGAAGTGGTTGGGTCTGTTGAGTCTGAATTTGTTGAGGGGATTGCAAAACTAGACAAACGATTGCTCGTTATGTTGAATTTAAATACCGTTTTACAACCTATCAGAAATGAGAGTTCCGATGAGAAATAATCCCGTTATTTCAGATATGCACCTGGATGTCTTAAAAGAAATCGGCAATATAGGAGCAGCTCACGCAGCAACTTCACTCTCTGAAATGCTAGAACGGAAAATTGAAATGAATGTACCTAAAGTTACGCTTGTTTCCTTTGATGAAATGTTTGATCTTGCTGGTGGATCTGAAAATGTTGTAGTGGGAATCTTTTTAAGGATAGAAGGGGACTTGTCTGGAAGTATGTTTTTTGTCCTTCCCATTGAATCGGCCAATCGATTTATTCGCCGATTAATTGGAGATGCCGAATTCGACTTTTCCAATCCGGAATCAATAGATGAGATAGGAATTTCGGCCATGCAAGAATTAGGCAATATTCTTTCCGGTTCTTATCTGTCTGCTTTGTCTGACTTCACAGGTTTGAAAATATATCCAACAGTGCCATCGCTGAGTGTTGATATGGTTGGCGCAATTGTAAGCTTCGGTTTGATTGAAGTTTCCCAATATAGCGATGAAGTGATTGTGATAGATACAAAAATTGTGGAGCACGGATTAAAAGACACGAGTGTGGACGGGCACTTTTTCTTGCTTCCCGATCCGCAGTCTTACGTAGCGATATTTAAATCACTGGGTGTGATGTAAGATGGAAATGGTCAAAACGGTCGTTCGTGTCGGCATTGCAGATATGAATATTGTACAGGAACCCAACACCATCCGCACATCTGGCCTCGGTTCCTGCGTCGGGGTCGTGCTATATGATGAACGACGTAAAATCGCGGGACTGGTACATGTAATGTTACCGGATAGCGCCCTTGCTAAGGGGGATTTAGTGAATGTAGCTAAATTTGCGGATACCGGGATTTACTCACTGATGGAACGGCTTAAAACAGAAGGCAGCCGTCCAATGTCATTGAAAGCAAAAATTGCGGGCGGTTCACAGATGTTTCAATTTGGTTCAAATGATACAGTTCGTATAGGACCGCGCAATGTAGAAGCTGTGAAAAAAGAACTTTCTCGACTTTCAATCCCTTTAGTAGCAGAAGATACAGGTGGTTCAAGCGGTCGGACAATCGAATTTGACCCTGCTGAAAGCGTATTGCATATTCGAACGGTAAACGCCGGTACAAAAGTAATCTGATAATTAAGTAGCAGTGGTTTCTATATAGGAAACTACTGCCTTTTTGTCTGTAAAGCCCTATGTTTACTGTCCTTAGGCTAGTCTCTTTGATATAATGGCTAAAAGATCAGAAAATAAAATACATGTAGCCCGAAAGCGAGGGATTCTATGCCAAAAAAGGACATATCTGAAGATACGTATTGGGACCTATGGTTAAGCAAACGTGATCCTGATGCTGGAGATGCGCTTGTTCGAAAGTATATGCCGCTTGTAAATTATCATGTTCAACGAATAGGATCTGGATTGCCCCGGAATGTATCCAGAGATGATGTGAAAAGTCTAGGTTATCAAGGCTTATTTGATGCGTTGACTAAATTCGATCCCAGTCGTGATTTAAAGTTTGATACATATGCCTCTTTTAGGATTCGCGGGAGCATTTTAGATGGCTTAAGAAAAGAGGATTGGCTGCCCAGATCGTCTCGGGAAAAGTCTAAGAAGCTAGAAGAAAAAATCAGCAAATTGGAACAAAAACTAATGAGAACGGCAACACCTGAAGAAATTGCTCGAGATACTGGAATGGATGTTGCGGACGTCTATCAAACAGTTCGAGAACACTATTTTTCAAGTGTGCTTTCTATCGATGAGCGAATGAATGACGATAAAGAGGATACAGGCAAAAGCTTTGTCTTAAAAGATGAAAAAATGGTAACACCAGAACAGCATACCGTGAAAACTGAACTTCTTAGTGAAATGATTCAGAAGATAAAAGACTTGAATAACAACGAACAACTTGTTTTAAGTCTTTTTTATACAGATGAAATGACCTTGACTGAAATTGGTGAAATACTTAATTTATCCACCTCGCGCATTTCCCAAATTCATTCAAAAGCGCTTTTTAAACTTCGAAAAGTATTGTTGCCTGAAGTGCAAGATAGAGGGATATTATGAGTTTAAAAGCGATTGAGCTTCAAATTGCAATCCCGAAAACGTTTGAAGCTGGAAAAATTACAGAACAAAAAAATCAGCAATCAATTCTCAGCCAGCATCATAATACAGTTCAAATCGATCAAGAAGTGATGAAGTTAAGTACGACAGTTATAGAGTCTTCACAAGCCGAAAAAGCGAAACAGCAGTCAAAAGATCCACAGCATGACTCGGATAATAAAAATGAACATAATACAATGGATGATTATGAAGACAATCACGTAAGCCACCCTTATAAAGGAAGCTTCGTAGACTATACAGGGTGATAATATGACAGGTATCTTAATCGCTGTGCTTTTTGTACTCCAAATAGCTGGATTCTATATGATCGTTTTACTCTATTTGAGAGCCGCCAAGGTGGACGAAACAGAAAGAAAGCAAAAACAAATTATGAAAGAGATGGAAGACAGTTTTGCCCTATATATTTCTGAAATAAAGGAAGAGAATGAACGACTGATTCAACAGTTGTCGAAACATAGGGAAGATAAAAGTGAAATGACATTTGAATCGAAAACAATTCAAACGGATTATAGGGACGAAGTAGCCGCCGCTTCTTCTTATTTTAATACAAAGCCTTCAACTTCAAAAGTCTTGAATTCGTATCGCACTTCACAGCAGCAAGCATCATCTGCTAATGTCGATTCGCTCTTCATTAGTGATAATCGAGCAAAAGAAACTGAATTTGAAAAAGTATACAGACTTAGCGAACAAGGATTAACGACAACAGAAATTGCAAGCCAACTAGGAAAAGGAAAAACGGAAGTTGAACTTATCATGAAGTTTAAAGAATAACTGTTGCAATGATAAGAGAGCTTGTGTTATATTAAGTAGTGGTATTACTACACACGTGTACGGACGTTTTGAGACGGTGCCGAAAGGTAGCTCTGCGGATGAAGTATACGGAGGAATCCAACCAAACAGGAGGCAATAATTATGTCAGTAATTTCAATGAAACAATTACTCGAAGCAGGTGTACATTTCGGACACCAAACACGTCGCTGGAACCCAAAAATGAAGAAATTCATCTTTGTTGAGCGTAACGGAATCTACATCATCGATCTACAAAAAACAGTTAAAAAGCTTGAAGAAGCTTATAACTTCATGCGTCAAGTTGGCGCTGACGGCGGAAAAGTTCTTTTCGTTGGTACTAAAAAACAAGCACAAGATGCTATCAAAGAAGAAGCAGAACGTGCTGGAATGTACTATATCAACCAACGTTGGTTGGGCGGTACTTTGACAAACTTCGGTACAATTCAAAAGCGTATCAGCCGTATGAAACAAATTGAGAAAATGGAAGAAGACGGTACATTCGACGTACTTCCAAAGAAAGAAGTTTCTCAACTTAAAAAAGAACACGAACGTCTAATTAAATTCCTAGGCGGAATTCGTGACATGAAATCAATTCCAGACGTAATCTACGTAGTAGATCCACGTAAAGAGCGCATCGCTGTTGCGGAAGCTCATAAATTGAATATCCCACTTGTTGGTATCGTTGATACAAACTGCGATCCTGATGAGATTGACTACGTCATCCCAGCAAATGATGATGCAATCCGTGCGGTACGCCTTTTGACTAGCAAAATGGCAGATGCATTGCTTGAATCTAAACAAGGTGAAGACGAAGAAGCTGCTCAAGCAGAACAAACAGAAGCAGTTACTGCAGAGTAACTGAAAAATCAAAGACGATAAGCGGCCAATCCCCTTATCGTCTTTTTTAGAGAAATAAACTAAAAAATTAATAGTTTTTATAGGAGGAATTCAACATGGCAGTTACAGCACAAATGGTAAAAGAACTTCGTGAAAAAACAGGCGCTGGAATGATGGATTGTAAAAAAGCTCTTACAGAAGTAAATGGAGATATGGACGCTGCATTAGACTTTTTGCGTGAAAAAGGTCTTTCAAGCGCTGCGAAAAAGGCAGATCGTATTGCGGCTGAAGGAACAACAACAATTGAAGTTCGCGGAAACGAAGCAATTATTCTTGAAATTAATGCTGAAACAGATTTCGTTGCGAAAAACGAAGCTTTCCAAACATTGGTTAAAGAAATCTCTGATCACTTGCTCTCTACAAAGCCTTCATCTGTAGAAGAAGCTACTGCTTCAACTATGGAGAACGGTCTTGTTGTCGCTGACTACATTTCGAACGCAATCGCGAAGATCGGTGAGAAGATTACTCTTCGCCGATTTGAAATCCGCACAAAAACTGATAACGATGCTTTCGGTGCTTACCTTCACATGGGTGGACGTATTTCTGTTCTTACAACACTTGAAGGCACTACAGACGAAGAAGCTGCAAAAGACGTTGCAATGCACATCGCTGCAATGAATCCTAAATACGTTTCTCATGATCAAATTTCTGAAGAAGAAATCGAGCATGAGCGTAAAGTTCTTACTGAACAAGCTCTTAACGAAGGCAAGCCTGAGAATATTGTTGCTAAAATGGTTGAAGGACGTCTTCGTAAGTACTTTGAAGAGATTTGTGTTCTTGATCAGGCATTCGTTAAAAATTCCGATCAAACAGTTGGAGAGTTCGTTACATCAACTGGCGGTAAATTAACAGAGTTCATTCGTTATGAAGTTGGCGAAGGAATTGAAAAGCGTGAAGATAACTTTGCTGATGAAGTTATGAGCCAAGTGAACAAAGGAAACTAATTTAACTCATACTAATGGTAGGGGACACATTTTGTGTTCCCTATTTTTAAGAAAACCAAGAAGATGGGGGATACATATGAACACTCCAAAATATAAACGAATCGTGTTAAAATTAAGTGGCGAGGCACTCGCTGGACAACAAGGATTTGGTCTTTCCCCGGAAATTGTTAAATCGGTTGCAATTCAAGTAAAAGAAGTTTTAGATCTTGGTGTTGAAGTGACGGTTGTTGTAGGTGGAGGTAACATCTGGCGCGGTAAAGTCGGAAGCGAAATGGGTATGGATAGAACGACTGCCGACTATATGGGCATGCTTGCAACAGTAATGAACGCCTTAGCACTTCAAGATGCAATTGAAAAGTTAGGTGCAGAGTCTCGTGTTATGTCGTCCATCGATATGCGTCAAGTTGCCGAACCTTATATTCGCCGGAAGGCAATTCGTCATTTAGAGAAGAAACGAGTTGTGATTTTTGCAGCAGGAACAGGGAACCCTTATTTCTCTACAGATACAACTGCGGCACTTCGTGCAGCTGAAATTGAGGCAGATGTCATCTTAATGGGTAAAAATAATGTGGATGGTGTGTACTCAGCAGATCCAATGATTGATACTAGTGCTGTGAAGTTTGAGCAGCTAACGTATATCGAAGTCATCAGTAAAGGACTGCAAGTAATGGATGCAACGGCTTCCACACTCTGTATGGACAATGATATACCACTCGTAGTATTCTCAATTATGGAAGAAGGAAATATAAAAAAGGCTGTATGTGGTGAAACAATCGGTACAGTCGTCGGGAGGAACTAAACATGCCGAAAGCAGTAATGGGTCAAACAACCGAAAGAATGGAAAAAGCAATTAGTTCACTAGGAAGAGAACTTGCTTCAATTCGTGCAGGACGTGCCAATGCTTCATTGTTGGACCGTATTTCAGTTGAATACTATGGTGCACCGACACCCCTTAACCAAATGGCCGGAATTTCGGTTCCTGAAGCACGTCTTATGGTAATACAGCCTTACGACAAAACTACGTTAGGTGATATAGAAAAAGCAATTTTAAAGTCAGACATTGGAATTACACCTTCCAATGATGGATCAGTGATTCGTTTGGCTGTGCCTGCATTGACTGAAGAGCGCCGTAAAGAACTCGTTAAAGAGGTCAAAAAAGACGCTGAAGAATCTAAAATTGCAATTCGTAATATTCGCCGCGATGCTAATGACGAGTTGAAGAAACTCGAAAAAGATGGCGAAATTACAGAAGATGAATTGCGCCGTAATAACGATGAAGTCCAAAAGCTTACCGATACGTACATCTCTAAAATCGATAGCATTGCAGACGACAAAGAAAACGAAATTATGGAAATCTAAACATGAACTTTCTTTTTCAAAGGACGTCCTAATTTTAGGACGTCCTTTTTAACATGCAAATTATCCTGTATTTTGTTAGGATAAAGAGGATGAATGATTTGAAACGTCGTCGAGTGGAGGAAAAATTATGTTCGATAAACTGCTACGAAAAAAGACGACGGCTGTCCCGTCGACATTACAAGACCGGCTGACAAGTGTGAAAGAGAAGCCGATGCCTGCACATGTCGCCATTATTATGGATGGAAATGGTAGATGGGCGAAGCAACGAAAACTTCCAAGAATTGCAGGGCATCATGAGGGTATGAAAACTGTAAGGAAGACAACTTTATTTGCAAATGATTTAGGTGTTCGCGTATTGACCCTTTATGCATTTTCAACAGAGAATTGGAAACGGCCTAAACGAGAGATCGATTTCCTTATGAAACTGCCAGGAGAATTTCTAAGTACATATCTGCCGGAACTTGTTGAGAACAATGTGAAGGTTGAAATGATTGGCAGTTCGGAACTGTTGCCTTCACACACGAAAGAGGCCATAGAAAAAGCGATGGTGGCTACTGCTGAAAACGATGGCATGATTTTGAATTTTGCTATGAACTACGGAAGTCGATTTGAAATCACTGAAGCAGTGAAGACATTAGCTAACCAACTGTCAGAAGAAACCATTCAACTAGAGCAAATTACAGAAGATTCTCTTTCAGAAGCTATGATGACAGCTCATCTGCCTGATCCTGATCTTCTTATTCGGACGAGTGGAGAAGTACGTCTTTCAAACTTCATGCTATGGCAGTTAGCTTATGCTGAACTTGCATTTACAGAAGTACTTTGGCCAGACTTCAGTGAGACAGACATGCTGGAAATAATAGAAGATTATCAAAAACGCAATAGACGATTTGGAAGTCTTGAAGGGGATGAAATCAAATGAAGCAACGAATACTAACTGCTATCATAGCAGCAGCAGTTTTCATTCCTTTTGTAATTGTAGGAGGAATTCCTTTTACGGTACTTGTATACGCTATCGCTACGATAGGGCTATATGAAATTTTAAAAATGCAATCCATTAAGTTACTCTCGCCAGAGGGAATACTTACATGGCTGCTTACTGCCATTCTTTTATTACCGAATGATATAGCTCTGAGATTTTTAGGAACTATTGGATATACGAAACTTGAAGTCGCATTTATCATTATCTTGCTCTTATTGGTCTATACTGTACTTGTAAAGAATCAATTTACATTTGCGCATGCAGCTTTTTCTGTAATGTCGGCATTCTATGTAGGATTGGGATTTTTCTATCTTACCGCAACACGCGAAGCAGGCTTAATATTTATCATTTATGCACTGGTTATTGTATGGACAACAGACTCCGGAGCGTATTTCGTTGGTCGGAAAATTGGTAAAAATAAGCTTTGGCCTGATATTTCACCTAACAAAACGATAGAAGGTTTTATAGGTGGAATTATAAGCGCTGTAGTTTTTGCAATCATTTTCCAGTTAATACAGCCCGTGGCCTCATCTTATTTACTACTAATTGGTATTACTGTTATCGCTTCTATCATCGGGCAGCTGGGCGACTTAGTCGAGTCTGCTTTAAAGCGTAATTATAATGTGAAAGACTCAGGTAAATTACTGCCGGGACATGGTGGAATACTCGACCGGTTTGACAGTCTTTTATTTGTTCTGCCACTTCTACACTTGTTGCACTTTGTCAGTTAATTGAAAGGGATGTTTAGGATGAAAAAAAAGATTAGCCTGCTGGGAGCCACTGGTTCAATTGGACTACAAACACTTGAAGTACTTGCCGCCCATCCAGACCAATTTGAGCTGGTTGCACTTTCTGCTGGTCGAAATATTAATAAGGTGAGGGAAATTGCGAATTCCCATAAACCACCCCTCATATCAGTAATGGAAAAGGCAGATGCTGAAACACTGCAAAAAGAATTCCCTTCAATACGTTTTCTGCATGGCTCGGATGGGCTAGAGGAAGTGGCAGCAAATACAGGCGCGGATGTATTGCTGAATTCGGTGATAGGCAGTGTAGGACTCAAGCCGACACTTGCAGCAATTCGACAGGGGATTACTATTGCTATCGCAAATAAAGAAACACTTGTAGCTGCAGGGGAAATTGTAATGGCCGAAGCGAAGCGCTATGGCGTTTCTATTTTACCAGTAGATAGTGAGCATTCAGCAATATTTCAAGCACTTAATGGTGAAAATCCGAAATCGATTACTAGACTTGTCATTACAGCTTCCGGCGGAAGTTTCCGTGACTTAACACGCGACCAACTTGCCGATGTAACTCTTAAGCAGGCTCTGGCGCATCCGAATTGGTCAATGGGCAATAAGTTGACGATTGACTCTGCTACGATGTTCAACAAAGGCTTAGAAGTAATAGAAGCTCATCATCTCTTCAATCTTCCTTACGATCAGATTGATACACTTCTCCACAAGGAAAGTATTATTCATTCAATGGTTGAATTTGATGATACGAGTGTTATGGCCCAATTAGGGTCGCCAGATATGCGCGTGCCGATTCAATACGCCCTGTCTTATCCGGAAAGGATTCCAATGAAAAATCCACAACAGCTGAGACTTGAGCAAATTGGTACACTGCACTTTGAAACGTTAGATTTAAATCGTTATAAGGCGCTTGCTCTTGCCTATGAAGCAGGACGGACTGGAGGAACATTACCAACTGCCATGAATGCGGCAAATGAGATGGCGGTCGGACAATTCATGCAAGGGAATATCCAATTCGTACAAATAGATGAGCTTGTTGAACGTGTGATGGAGCAACATCATACAATCCATAACCCAGACTTAGAAACAATAATGGAAACCGATATACTCACTCGTAAAATCGTACATTCCATGATAAAATAAGGTATTTAGTATAACAGCCAATGAGCTGAAAAGGTGGGTATAAATGGAGACAGTTATCTCGTTCATAATTATTTTCGGCTCATTAGTATTTTTTCATGAATTTGGGCACTTCCTTTTTGCTAAAAGAGCCGGAATTATGGTTCGTGAATTTGCAATTGGGATGGGACCGAAAATAATCGGTATACAAAAAGGTGAAACACTTTACACTGTGCGATTACTTCCTCTCGGAGGGTATGTGCGGATGGCTGGAGAAGATTTTGACACTGTCGAATTACTTCCTGGTTACCGTGTAGGCTTAGTGTTAAATACAAAAGACGAAGTAACAAAAATATACTTGAATTCAAACGTATCAAACCCCGACGTACTGTTTCTTGAAACAGAAATAGCGGATTTGAATGATGAGCTATTTATCAAGGGGTACGATGAGGATGGAAGTTTAGTTCGTTTTCCGGTTTCACGTACTGCAGTGATTTACGAAAAAGGACAAAAAACTCTAATTGCTCCAAAAGACCGCCAATTCGACTCGAAGCCTTTAATGGGAAGGTTTCTTACAATTTTGGCAGGTCCCGTATTTAACTTTATTCTTTCGTTTTTCATCTTCCTTGCACTAGGTTTACTTAATGGTGTGCCTACAAATGAGCCAATCATTACAGAAGTGCAAGATAACAGCCCCGCAGCATCTGCAGGAATTGAAAAAGGTGACTACGTAAAAGTGGTAGAAGGTAAATCAGTGGAGAGTTGGACAGAGTTTACTGAACAAATCCAAGACAATCCGGGTAAATCCATGAATTTAGAAGTGGAGCGTAACGGAGAGATTGTAAATCTTAAAGTTATACCTGAAGAGATAGAAGACGCTGGACAGAAGTTCGGTCAAATTGGGGTTTACTATACGAGCCCAGTTGAAAAGAATCCTATCAAAGCCGTTGCATATGGCGCAGAACAAACATGGTTCTGGATTAAGAAAATATTTGAATTACTCGGTATGTTGATTACTGGTAAATTCACTTTAGATGCTCTATCAGGTCCAGTTGGTATTTACAAAGCGACGGAAGAAGTTGCGCAGTACGGAATATACAATCTCATGAATTGGGCAGCCGTATTAAGCATTAACTTGGGAATCATGAATCTTCTGCCTCTACCTGCTCTTGATGGCGGCCGGTTATTGTTCTTCTTATTCGAAGCGGTTCGAGGTAAACCAATCGATCGTCAAAAAGAAGGTATGGTTCACTTTGTAGGAATTATGTTGCTCATGTTACTCATGCTAGTTGTGACATGGAACGATATTCAAAAGTTCTTCTTCTAAAATAAGAAGAACTTTTTGATCAGAGAGTAATGGAGGTGACGCAAGATGAAACAATCAGGCGTATTTATACCTACTGCCGAAACTTCAAGCAACTGTCAGGCAGACCAGCTTCTTACTCAGTCGGGGTATGTGCAAGAAACCTCGGAAGGACTATACGCATACTTTCCATTAGCCAGAAAAGTCATTGAAAGCATAAAAAAAATGATTCGAGACGAAATGGAAGCTGCGAAGGTTTTGGAAGTAGATTTGCCATCCGAACAGTTTGGGCACTCAACTGGAAAGTCAGATGAAATGGTATTGCTATCACTCATTGCTAAAGAAGTGATTAGTTCTGAACAACTTCCAATTTCTGTATTCCATATGAAACAGCAAATTAGAAAAGCGAAGCCATCTAGTCATAATTCCGGTTTAATGTATTCTAAAGAGTATGCGTTAATGAGTGGATATTCATTTCACACAGATTCAGTTGAAGCGAAACAGAATGGAGCCACGCTTTATTCTGTTTTTTCTACGATTGCAACTAAAATCGGACTCCCATTCAGAGTGATTCACTCTGTGAATGAAAACGGTATAAATGAATATGAATTCATCGCATTATCGGAATGTGGTGAAGAAAAGTTTGCTATCAGTACCAATTCTTCCTATACGGAAAAAGTGGAACTTGCTGGTTCTGTCAGTGAAGAAATAGAAAATCCTGCTAAACAGAAAAAAGCAGCAAAAATTAATGGCAACGGCAGTGGGATTGACCAACTTGGTGAATTGCTGAAACTAGATCCATCCCAGTTAATAAGAGCTTATTTATATAAGGTTAAAGAAGAATCTGCAATTATTCTCATAAGGGCAGATCACCAGCTAAATGAAATGAAACTCAAAAAAAGCTTTGGGACATCAAATATAAGACGATTAGAATTCAATGAAGTTAAAGAGATTCTGGGTGTTGACGAGAAGAATTTGGGGCCCGTTCAATTACCATTTGGATTCCCAGTATATGCGGATTATGGAATATCATCTGTAGAATATGGTCTTTGTGGAGCGAACGAGAAAGATACGTTTTTAGAGAATGTCAATCCTGATCGTGATTTTACTATTGATCGTTATGTAGACATTCGATATGTCCAGGAAGGCGAGTCTTCACCAGATGGAAATGGAACACTGACTTTTGCTTCAGGCGTAACATTTGCACGTATTATCGAACCAGAACCTGTATTTACTAAGATTAATGTAGCAAATAAGGACACATTAGAAATTCTGACAGGCTATTACTATATGGATATGAACCGGCTATTCGCGGCAACAGCAGAGCATTTCAGTGATTCGCTTGGGTTGAAATGGCCAATCCAGCTTGCACCATACGACATTCATTTACTAATTGAAGATAGTCATGACGAAATGCAGCAGCAGTTGGCTGATGAGCTTCATTCAGTTATGAATGGTTATCGATATCGAGTGTTATTTGATGATCGTAATGTAAGTGCTGAAGAAAAGATTCAAACTTCAAATCAGTTGGGTATTCCAGTGCGAGTCGTGGTGGGGAAAGCCGCAACTGAAGGTTCGGTCGAGGTTACATTTAGAGCGGTTGGTGAGCCTGTATTATGGAGAAAAGAAGAAGTGACAGGAAGGCTGCAAGAATTTTTCAGAACTGAGTAAAGACATGGGAAGGCCGGATAACGGTCCTTCCCTTCTTTTTACGAGAAAGGAGAACCTCATGGACTCGAAAACAAAAATGACAATGTTGCTTCAGCAAATCGGTCTTACAGAAGACGCATTTGTAATTCACTTTGAAGGTGCAGAACTAGAACGTGTAGATATCTTTAAAAAGTCAAGAGTTTGGCAGTTCACAGCGACTCTTGAAAAACCGTTGCCGTTTGAAGTGTTCCAGCTTTTTCAAAAAAGAGTAACTGAGGCTTTTTCTAACATTGCTTCAATAAGACTGCATGTAACTACTAAAGTAGTAGAACAAAATGCGGAAATGATTCTAGCTTACTGGCCGGCAATTATAGACGAACTTGGAGATATGTCACCGCCAATTCGGGAAGCCTTAACGACACAAATGCCTGTCTTGTCTGGAGATAAGCTCACAATTTGTTGCTTGAATAATATTCAGCAGCAAACATTGAAGAACAAATACGGACACCTAATTTCGGATGCCTACCAATCATTTGGATTTGCTGGAATTTATCCTGACTTTACAGTTTCTGATGTTCCAGTTGAAGAAGAACAAGCACGTATTGCTTTCTTTGAAGAACGGAAAGCTGAGGAACAAGCTTATGCCCAGAAAGCCTTGGAAGCCATGCAACAACGTGAAACGACGAAAAAAGAAAGTGGAGAATTGCCAAGTGGTCCAATTTCACTTGGAACCCCGATTCGTGCCGATGAACCGCTTATGGAGATAAAAGAAATTCAAGATGAAGAACGCCGTGTAGCAATTGAAGGCTTTGTATTTGATGCAGAAGTCAGAGAATTACGAAGCGGACGCTCATTACTAACACTCAAAGTTACAGATTACACAGACTCCATTCTAGTGAAAATGTTCTCGCGAGATAATGAGGATGCAGAACTGATGAAAGCTCTTACTAAAGGTAAATGGGTTAGAGCCCGCGGCAGTATTCAAAATGATACATTCGTTCGTGACCTGATCATGATGGCGCAAGACATTATGGAAGTGGCACCTGTTGTGAAAAAAGATAAGGCACCTGAAGGACGTAAGCGCGCTGAATTACATACGCATACAAAGCTGAGCCAAATGGATGGTGTTTCTTCAGCAGGTGCTCTCGTTGCCCAAGCCGCAAAATGGGGACACCCTGCAATTGCAATTACAGACCACGCTAACGTCCAAGCTTTCCCAGAGGCATACAATGCTGGAAAAAAACACGGCGTAAAGGTTCTCTTTGGATTGGAAGCGAACCTCGTCGATGATGGGGTTCCAATTGTTTATGACGAACAGCATCGATTGCTTGAAGAAGATACATTTGTAGTATTTGACGTAGAGACGACAGGATTGTCAGCAGTGTACGATACGGTTATTGAACTAGCTGCAGTTCGAGTTAAAAACGGGGAAATTATTGATACATTCGAACGTTTCAGCAACCCTCATCATCCGCTGTCTTCAACAACAACTGAATTGACTGGTATTACGGATGACATGGTTAAGGATGCCCCTGAAGTTTCGGAAGTCATGAGAGATTTCATAGAATTCATTGGAGATTCTATTCTGGTTGCTCATAATGCTTCCTTTGATATGGGCTTCTTTTATGAGTCATGCAAAAAAGCAGAAATTGAGACTGCAAACTATCCTACAATCGATACTCTTGAGCTTGCACGTCTTTTATATCCTGAACTCCGAAATCACCGTCTGAACACACTGGCCAAAAAGTTCGATATCGACTTAACCCAGCATCACCGGGCCATTTACGATACTGAAGCGACTGCCCATCTATTTGTCAGACTGATGAAGGATGCGTCTGAAAAAGGAATTACTTGGCTAGACGACTTTAACAAGAACGTCGGTGAAGGGGATGCATATAAGCGTTCGCGACCTAATCATTGTACGCTTCTTGCTACAAGTGACGAAGGATTGAAGAACTTATTTAAGCTTGTTTCATTCTCTCACATGGATTATTTCTATCGAGTGCCAAGAATTCCACGATCCTTACTCGTGAAATATAGAAAAGGGCTTCTTGTCGGTTCAGGCTGCGACAAAGGGGAAGTCTTTGAAGCGCTTATGCAAAAATCGTTAGAAGAAGCTGAAGAAGTAGCTGGTTTTTATGATTATTTAGAACTTCATCCGAAACCGGTGTACAACCATTTGATTGAATTGGATCTCATCCGGGATGAATGGAATTTAGAAGATATCATGCGGAAAATGATTAAACTTGGGAAGATGACTGGACTTCCAGTAGTGGCAACAGGAAATGTTCATTATATTGATGAAACAGATGCCGCGTATCGCCAAGTGTTAGTTCGTTCGCAAGGTGGGGCAAATCCAATGAATCGTCATGAATTGCCGGCTGTCCATTTCAGAACGACCGATGAGATGCTGGAAGAATTTGCGTTTTTAGGACCAGAGACAGCTGAAAAAATAGTGATTGATAATCCTCTCGCCATCGTGGACCGTGTTGGGGATGTCAAGCCGATCAAAGATGATTTATACCCTCCGGAAATTGAGGGTGCTGATGAAGACGTGCGGAATCTAACTTATTCAATGGCACATGAAATTTATGGGGAAACATTACCTGAAATTATAGAAGCCCGGATTGAAAAAGAATTGAAATCCATCATAGGTAATGGTTTTGCTGTAATTTATTTAATCTCACATAAGTTAGTTAAAAAATCGCTTGATGATGGTTACCTTGTTGGTTCACGTGGGTCTGTAGGATCTTCTTTGGTAGCGACAATGATGGAAATCACTGAAGTGAATCCAATGCCGCCTCATTATGTATGCCCTACTTGCAAACAAGCTGAATTCTTTTCGGATGGTTCTGTTGGTTCTGGATTTGATTTGCCGGACAAAGAATGTCCAACATGTCACACTGCGTATACAAAAGATGGACACGATATCCCGTTTGAAACATTCCTAGGGTTCAACGGAGATAAAGTGCCGGATATCGATTTGAATTTCAGTGGTGAATATCAGGGCAAGGCACACAACTATACGAAAGAACTATTTGGTGAAGATTATGTCTATCGTGCAGGAACGATTGGTACAGTTGCCGAAAAAAC
This sequence comes from Sporosarcina aquimarina, assembly GCF_033253705.1. Lineage (GTDB taxonomy): Bacteria > Bacillota > Bacilli > Bacillales_A > Planococcaceae > Sporosarcina > Sporosarcina aquimarina. The sequence continues at coordinate 271,391 of NZ_JAUBDH010000002.1, read as the reverse complement.
TGCATACGGTTATGTGCGTGGGTATATGAATGACAATGGTATCAATTTAAGAGGCGCGGAAATAGATCGGCTAGTTCAAGGGTGTACTGGCGTCAAGCGAAATACAGGACAACACCCAGGCGGAATTATTGTTGTACCGGACAACATGGATATCTTTGATTTCACACCGATTCAATTTCCGGCAGATGATGTAGGTTCGAGTTGGAAAACGACTCACTTTGACTTTCACTCCATCGATAATAACTTGCTGAAACTGGATATCCTAGGTCACGATGATCCAACGATGATTAAAATGTTGGAAGATTTGTCTGGAATGGATCCCAAGACTATTCCGCCCGATGATCCAGGAGTTATGGCGTTATTCAGCGGGACAGAGTCGCTTGGCGTTACTGAGGAGCAAATTAACTGTAAAACAGGTACTCTTGGTGTACCGGAATTCGGTACTCGATTCGTTCGTCAAATGCTTGAAGAAACAAAACCATCTACCTTCTCTGAACTGATTCAGATATCTGGATTGTCTCATGGAACTGACGTATGGCTTGGCAATGCGCAGGAATTAATCCAAAACAAAACTTGTGTACTAGCTGAAGTAATTGGGTGCCGTGATGATATCATGGTGTATTTAATCTACCAAGGACTCGAACCTGCAATTGCATTTAAGATTATGGAGTTTGTACGAAAAGGAAAAGGGTTAACGCCGGAGTTTGAAGAAGAAATGAAAAAGAACAATGTACCGGCTTGGTATATTGCTTCATGTAAAAAAATTAAGTACATGTTCCCAAAGGCTCACGCAGCTGCTTATGTGTTGATGGCCCTTCGTATTGCTTACTTTAAAGTTCATCATCCTATTATGTATTACGCAACTTACTTTACTGTAAGAGCAACCGATTACGATTTAGCAACGATGATTAAAGGGTCTGCGTCAATCCGTGTTAAAGCGAAAGAGATTTACGACAAAGGACTAGATGCTTCCCCTAAAGAAAAAAGCTTAGTAACTGTATTGGAAATCGCACTTGAAATGTGTGAACGAGGATTTTCGTTTGCTAAGCCGGATTTGTACAAGTCATCGGCTACTGAATTTATCATCGACGGCAATACGCTGATACCGCCATTTAACGCGATTCCTTCTCTAGGCACAAACGTTGCAAACACAATTGTGGAAGTAAGAGAGGATGGAGAGTTTCTATCGAAAGAAGATCTCCAGAGACGGGGCAGGGTATCGAAAACGGTGACAGAATATATGGACACGCTAGGATGCTTAGATGGATTACCGGAAATGAACCAGCTGTCATTGTTCTGACGTACATCTAGAAAATTTGCGCGGGGTATGAACGTATGGTACAATTGAAACAACTTTTGCTATAGTCTTTCGCGAAAAGAGTGGGATTCCCCGCTCTTTTCTGTTGTCTGCCGTTATTATGTCAGCAAATTAGAACCTGCAAGGGAGGGGTAAGATGAGTAAAATTACTGAAGAAGTTGAAGAGTTAGTTCTTCCTATAGTCGATGAGTTGAAACTTGAACTAGTAGACATTGAGTTTTTAAAAGAAGGACGAGATTGGTTCTTGCGCGTTTACATCGACACGCAGGATGGAAGTATCGATATTGACCAATGCGCGCAAGTTAGTGAGCGTCTTAGCGAAGAATTAGATCGAACAGATCCGATTCCGCAAAACTACTTTTTAGAAGTTTCTTCTCCTGGAGCAGAACGTCCGCTTAAGAAAGAGGAAGACTTTGTAAAAGCGGTCGGTCAATATATTTACGTAAAAACTTATGAACCAATTGATGGTAAAAAGGAATTCGAAGGACATCTATTGTCCAACGAATCAGATGTAATTGAACTTCAAATCCGTATTAAAACTCGTACGTTGACAGTCAGAATTGACAAACAAAAGATTGCTGTTGCACGATATGCAATCGACTTTTCTGCATAATTGAATCATTCAGGAGTGATGAAGAATGAGTAGTGATCTGCTCGATGCACTTACAGCTTTGGAAAAGCAAAAAGGAATATCCCGGGAAATACTAGTCGACGCAATTGAAGCAGCATTAGTAACAGCATATAAGCGCAATTTCAATCAGGCTCAAAACGTTCGAGTTGACCTGAATTTAGGTCAGGGAACAATTAAAGTCTATTCACGAAAAGATGTAGTAGAAGAAGAAGTACAAGACGACCGTCTGCAAATTTCATTGGAAGATGCGTTGCTTATCAACCCAGCATATGAAGCGGGAGACATTGTTGAGCAAGAAGTGACTCCGCGTGACTTTGGTCGAATTGCAGCACAAACAGCAAAACAAGTCGTTACACAACGGGTACGCGAAGCAGAACGCGGTCTGATTTACGAGGAGTACATTGATCGTGAAGACGATATCGTAAACGGAATTGTTGAACGATTCGATGCTCGCAATCTATACGTAGGACTAGGTAAAGTGGAGGCTGTTCTGCCGATGACAGAGCAAATCCCTTCTGAATCATACAACCCTCATGAACGCATTAAAGTGTATATCACGAAAGTTGAACGTACTTCACGGGGGCCGCAAGTATTCGTATCGCGTACACATCCGGGGCTATTGCGCCGTTTATTCGAGATGGAAGTACCTGAAATCTTTGAAGGCATCGTAGAAATTAAATCGATTGCAAGAGAAGCGGGAGATCGCTCTAAAATCTCTGTTTATACTTCCAGTGAAGAAGTGGACCCAGTAGGTTCTTGTGTAGGTGCACGCGGTGCACGTGTTCAATCGATTTCCAACGAACTTCATGGAGAAAAAGTGGATATTGTAGAATGGTCAGAAGATCCAGTAGTCTTTGTAGCGAACGCCCTTAGCCCTTCAAAGGTTTTGGACGTTCAAGTCAAAGAAGAAGATCGTTCCACTACTGTTGTCGTTCCAGACTATCAATTATCACTGGCAATCGGTAAACGCGGTCAAAATGCTCGCTTAGCAGCAAAATTGACTGGCTGGAAAATCGATATCAAAAGTGAAACAGATGCTCGTGAACTAGGAATTTATCCTCGCTTCGAAGAAGAGCTAGATGAATCTGCGGTTGATTCTGAAGTGGTAGATGTGTATTCAGACGATGAAGCGCAACATGAACCAAATAAAGATTTACAAGAAAATAACGAAACAATTGACTTGTATCAAGACGAAAATTAATACGGAGTCATGAAAGGGTGCATACGCATGGCAGTCAACAAAAGAAAAGTGCCGTTGCGCAAGTGTGCAGCTACTGGAGACATGTTTCCTAAAAAGGAAATGATCCGGATTGTCCGCACAAAAGAAGGGGAAATATCAGTCGATTTGACTGGTAAGAAATCTGGACGCGGGACATATGTATCGAAATCTGAAGCTGCTGTTGAAAAAGCAAAAATGACTCATGCAATCGAGAGTCAGCTAGGCAGTGCTGTTCCAGAACAGGTGTATGATGATTTATTACACGCGATTCGGAGAGAGGCTATTAAATGATTTCAACAGAAACAAAAATATATCAATTACTTGGGTTAGCCGCTCGTGCTAGGAAACTAACTACGGGTGAAGAACTTGTAGTGTCAGAAGTTCGAGCACAGCAGGCGAAACTTGTTATACTATCAGAAGATGCATCTGACAATACGATGAAAAAACTGTCAGACAAATGTAATAGCTACAACGTTGAGAAGCATGTTTTCGGGAGCCGCGAAGCACTCGGGCATGCAATCGGAAAAGAGTCGCGAGTTGTCCTCGCGGTAACGGACAGTGGTTTTGCCAAAAAGCTGTCTGGGCTCCTCAACGAACTATAACGGGGGTGGGCTAATGACGAAAATACGTGTACATGAATACGCGAAGAAGGTTAACAAATCTAGCAAAGAAGTCATTGAAGAACTTGGTAAGATGAATGTGGAAGTTACAAATCACATGTCAACGATCGATCCGGGCTCAGCAGAAAAGTTAGATAAGAAGTTTTCACCTGCAAATAATAACAAATCTACTACAAAGAGTTCACCGCGTCCGCAGGGACAAAACTCAAACCGTCCGCAAGGTCAAACTCAAACGGGTAATCGCCCGCAAAGCCAAACTGGCAATCGTCCACAAGGACAAAGCAACAATCGTCCACAAGGACAAAACGGCAGCCGTTCACAAGGACAAAGCCAAACATCAAACAATCGCTCACAAAGCGGACAATCTGCAAATCGTCCACAGGGACAAAATAGTAATCGCCCACAAGGCCAAACTGGCAACCGTCCACAGGGGCAAGGCAACAACACGAATCGTCCACAAGGACAATCAACCAACCGTCCAGCAACTGCTGGATCCAATACAAGCCAAGGTGGGCAAAATCGTCCGAACCAAGGACCTTCATCACAAAACCGTCAAGGCGGTGGAGGCAACCGTCGTGGAGGCCGTCCGCCTGCTAGAGGTATTAACCAAGGACGACGCAGACATCGTCCAGCGAACCCAATGCCAAAAGTAGAGAAGCCATTGCCGGAAAAAATCACGTTTTATGAGTCTTTATCTGTTGGTGAACTAGCGAACAAACTTGGACGTGAACCTTCTGAAATCATTAAGAAGCTCTTCCTTCTAGGCGTAATGGCTACTATAAACCAAGAATTAGACAAAGATGCAATTGAACTAATATGTGCGGAGTATGACGTAGAAGTAGAAGAGGAAATCCGTATCGATGTTACTGACCTTGAAATTTACTTCGAAGATCCAGATTCAGACGAAGATGAAGCTGAATCAGCAACTGAAGCGATTGAGCGTCCTCCAGTTGTAACAATTATGGGACACGTTGACCACGGTAAAACTACTTTGCTCGATTCCATCCGTGATACTAAGGTAACTCAAGGAGAAGCAGGCGGGATCACTCAGCATATTGGTGCTTATCAAATTGAGTCTAACGGCAAGAAGATTACATTCCTTGATACTCCTGGACACGCAGCATTCACAACTATGCGTGCTCGCGGTGCGAAGGTTACAGATTTAACTATATTAGTAGTGGCAGCTGATGACGGTGTTATGCCGCAAACTGTAGAAGCGATTAGCCATGCCAAAGCAGCTGAAGTGCCAATAATTGTAGCAGTGAATAAGATGGATAAACCATCTGCTAACCCTGATCGTGTTATGCAAGAGTTGACAGAACATGGCTTAGTACCAGAAGCGTGGGGCGGGGACACAATTTTTGTTCCAATTTCGGCGTTGAAAGGCGAAGGAATTGATCAACTAATCGAAATGATTTTACTAGTAGCTGAAGTCGGCGAACTTAAAGCAGATCCTAAAGTTCGTGCAAAAGGTACAGTTATTGAAGCGCAACTAGACCGCGGTCGTGGAGCAGTTGCTACATTACTCGTCCAAGATGGTACTCTTCACGTTGGAGATCCAATCGTTGTAGGTAACACTTATGGTCGTGTGCGTGCAATGATCAATGACGTAGGCCGTCGTGTTAAAGAAGTCGGTCCTTCAGCGCCAGTTGAAATCACTGGACTTAGCAATGTGCCTCAAGCAGGTGATCGTTTCGTTGTCTTTAAAGATGAGAAAACAGCTCGCCAAATCGGTGAAACCCGTGCTGGAGAAGCAATCCAAGAACAGCGTACCGAAAAAGCACGCGTAACATTGGATAACCTGTTTGAACAGATGAAAGAAGGCGAAATGAAAGAAATCAACCTGATCGTTAAAGCAGACGTTCAAGGTACTGTAGAAGCGATGGCAGCATCTCTTATGAAGATCGATGTAGAAGGTGTTAATGTTAAAATCATTCACACTGGTGCCGGAGCTATTAACGAGTCTGACATTTCTCTTGCTGCGGCATCGAATGCGATTGTCATCGGATTTAACGTACGTCCGGATGTCAATGCGAAACGTGCTGCTGATGAAGAAGGAGTAGACGTTCGTCTGCACCGCGTCATTTATAAAGTTGTAGAAGAAATTGAATCTGCAATGAAAGGACTTCTCGATCCAGAATTTGAAGAGAAAGTCATCGGGCAGGTTGAAGTTCGTGAAACGTTCAAGGTATCTAAAGTGGGTACAATCGCTGGTAGTTATGTCACTGATGGTAAAATCTCAAGAGATTCGGGTGTCCGTATCTACCGTGATAACATTATGATATTTGAAGGCGAACTTGATACACTGAAACGTTTTAAAGACGATGCAAAAGAAGTTGCTAAAGGGTATGAATGTGGTATTACCATTAAGAACTTCAATGATATTAAAGAAGGCGACATTATCGAAGCCTACATCATGCAAGAAGTTAAGCGCGTGTGATTGTTTCTGCAGAGTGTTCGTTCATTATTCCGATGGCGGCTTCTCTCAAAGACAAACGATCTGTGCTAAAGCGTATGATAGATCGAGTTAAAAATGGGTATAATGTTTCTATTGCCGAATTGGACCACCAGGATCTTTGGCAGCGTACAACGATTGGGATTGTTGCCATATCATCTTCCACAGATGTTGCGGAGCGAGAAATTCGTCGTGTACAAAAGTTTCTGGAATCCAATCCGGAATGGGAACTAACTGAAATACAGATAGATTATCCAGGATAGTGAAGCGGGGTGAAACTCCATGTCAATGCGCGTAAACCGTGTTGCTGAACAAATGAAAAAAGAACTCGGTGACATAATTGGTCAGCGACTCAAAGATCCACGCGTCGGTTTTGTAACAGTGACCGATGTGGAAGTAACAGGGGACCTGCAGCAAGCGATGATTTATATTTCTGTCCTTGGAAAAGATTCCGAGAGAGAGGCGTCGCTAGAAGGTCTTAAGAAAGCAAAAGGATTTATCCGTTCTGAGATCGGAAAACGAATCCGGTTAAGAAAAACACCAGAGATCGATTTCGCGTTTGATGAATCCGTCACATACGGCAACCGAATCGAATCGCTTCTGCGTGAAGTGAAGGATGACGAGTCGGATATTTAAACTGAAGGGATCGGTATCCATATGGATTTCCGATCCCTTTTTTACATTTGCGTATGCCGTTATGTATCATTTGTGAGGGAGGCGATGAAGTGAATGGGATTTTACCGTTATGGAAAGAAAAAGGAATGACGTCTCATGATTGTGTATTTAAATTAAGAAAAATTTTGCGCACTAAGAAGGTTGGGCATACGGGTACACTAGACCCAAATGTAGAAGGCGTACTGCCAATTTGTATTGGGACATCTACTAAAGTAGCATCCTACATTACCGACTCAGGTAAAGAGTACATTGCGGAAGTTGCAATTGGTACAGCTACTGAGACAGAGGATTCGGATGGTGCAATAGTGGAAAGAGATGAGTCGGTAAAGCAAATTACTCGCCGACAAGTTTTGAGCGCGTTAGAATCATTGACAGGCTGCATCACTCAAATCCCGCCTATGTATTCCGCTGTGAAAGTAAATGGACGTAAACTGTATGAATACGCTAGAAAAGGAATAGAAGTTGACCGTCCGGAACGAACTGTAATAATTCAAGAAATTGAGTTGCTTAGTGATGATGAATTATTCGATGGGGTCGAACCTCGTTTTTCCATTCGTGTGAAATGCGGTAAAGGTACTTATATTCGCACGCTTGCTGTTCAAATTGGAGAGCAGCTTGGTTATCCTGCTCATATGTCATCACTGGTAAGGACAGCATCCGGTACTTTTACACAAGAAGATTGCAAAACTCTTTCACAAGTTCAGGATATGAAAGATAGTGATGAATTGGAAGCTTTCCTGAGGCCGCTAGAGTCTGCGCTTAGCACAATTGAAACCATTGAAATTGAAGGCGACTTGCTGCCGAAAATTTTAAATGGACAAGTACTTCCGCTGCATTCAATTTTGAAATCTATAGAAGAGGTTGTTTTCACTTCCTCAGGCAAAGCGCTTGCGATATATGCACCGCATCCTGAAAAGCAGGGGTTAATGAAACCTGTGAAGATGTTTCCAGCTAATATTGGAAAGGAGGAATAACTAGTGGAAGTCATTGAGCTGCAAATTGCAAAAGAAATAAAGCCGATTACAAACAAAGAATTTTCAATGGCAATTGGATTTTTTGACGGATTACATAAAGGTCATCAGACTGTTATCCAGAAAGCGATTGACACGTCAAAAGAATTAGGTGTTACCCCAGCAGTTATGACATTCAACCCGCATCCGTCACATTTATTTGCAGGAGAAAAAGGAAAGATTGGATATATCACACCGTTAGAGGAAAAGAAGAGAATCTTAAACGATATGGGAATTGAAACACTTTTCATCGCAAAGTTTGACCGAGATCTCGCCGATTTGACTCCCGAAGAGTTCGTAAATGACGTGCTGAAAAGATTAAATGTCCGTCATGTAACTGCCGGATTTGATTTTACATTCGGTGCTAAAGGTAAAGGAACTATGGAACAAATGACAAAGCTGGCCAATGGGGAATTCGGTACGACATCAGTTAACAAAGTGGCTGAAGACGATGAAAAAGTTTCTTCTACAAGGATTCGAAACTTGCTGTCAGAAGGCAAAGTATCTGAAACAGCCAAACTACTAGGCAGACCTTTCCGCTCTATAGGAACTGTTGTTGACGGTGACAAGCGTGGACGACTTCTTGGTTTTCCGACAGCTAACATTATTCCAGGACAAGAATTAATCGTACCTAAAAATGGGGTGTATGCAGTGCGTTTTATAGTCGATGGAACTGCTTATGATGGGGTTTGTAACATCGGAGTAAAGCCGACATTTGATCATCCTGATGAAGCTCGTAAAACAATAGAAGTAAATGTATTCGATTTTGATGAGGATCTTTACGGAAAAGAAGCAATTGTGGAATGGATTGATCATATCCGCTCTGAACTAAAATTTGATTCCATTGACATGCTGAAACAGCAAATTGCTGAAGACAAACAAACAGCAAAAAAGATACTTACTAATAATTACTGACAGTTGCAAGGCATAGATCTGCATGCTATGATAAGAAAGTATACAAAGTATACGAACCTTTCCTTGGCATCACGATTCACCAACGGTTGCTTGGGACTTGGGGATATTAAAGAATGGGAGGTGAATAGGATGGCTATTACACAAGAGCGTAAACATGAATTGATTAACGAATTCAAAACTCATGAAAACGACACAGGGTCTGCGGATGTTCAGATCGCTATCCTTACTGAAGAGATCAACAACTTGAACGAGCACTTGCGTTCACACAAGAAGGATAACCACTCACGCCGCGGTCTTTACAAGATGGTCGGTACACGTCGTCGTCTTTTGAAATACTTGCGTGAAAACGAAGTTGCACGTTATCGTGATCTAATCGCTAAACTCGGCTTACGCCGTTAATATTGACAACCGAAAAAGCGGGCTTTGCCCGCTTTTTTCTATGCAAACGTATGGTGTAACTGCGCCAGTTTTTCATATCAATCATTGTTTATTGAAATATTTCGCAAACCAATGCTTAATTTGATACACTATTACGTAATACATACTACGTATTCACAGGATGTAAACCGAGAGGAGATCAATCATGACAGAACACAAGAAGTTTACTATGGATTGGGCTGGCAGAGAGCTCACGATCGAAACAGGACAACTCGCGAAACAAGCAAACGGGGCTGTTCTTGTACGCTACGGAGAAACTGCTGTACTTTCCACAGCTACCGCTTCTAAGAAGCCAAAAGCACTCGATTTCTTTCCACTTACAGTTAACTATGAAGAGCGTCTATATTCAGTAGGGAAGATTCCAGGAGGATTCATTAAGCGTGAGGGCCGTCCTTCCGAAAAAGCGATTTTAACTAGCCGTCTTATTGACCGTCCGATTCGTCCGTTATTCCCTGATGGTTTCCGCAATGACTTACAAGTAATTTCGATGGTCATGTCAGTGGACCAAGATTGTTCATCTGAAATGGCTGCAATGCTGGGATCATCACTTGCAATTTCAATTTCAGATATTCCATTTGACGGTCCAATTGCTGGCGTTCAAATAGGACGTATTAATGGGGAGTTAATCATTAACCCTACAACTCAGCAACTTGAAGAAAGTGAATTAGATTTAGTTGTTGCTGGAACAAAAGATGCAATCAACATGGTAGAAGCAGGTGCTAAAGAGGTATCTGAAGACATTATGCTGGAAGCAATTATTTTTGGACACGAGCAAATCAAAAAACTTATTGCTTTCCAAGAAAAGATTATAGCTGAAGTTGGTAAAGAGAAGATGGAAATCGAATTGTTCGAACTCGATCAAGATCTTTTCGCAGCGATCAAAGAAAGCTGTCATATTGAATTAGTACAAGCTATTCAAACAGAAGAAAAGCATGCAAGAGAAGAAGCGATTTCGGCTGTCAAAAGCGACGTGATTGCGCGTTATGAAGAAAACGAAGCGGATGACGCAACAATGAAGCAAGTACGTAACGTGCTTGAACAACTTGTTAAAGACGAAGTTCGCCGATTAATTACAGATGAAAAGATCCGTCCGGATGGCCGGGGACTCGAAGAGATTCGCCCGCTTTCATCTGAAACAGGAATTCTTCCAAGAGCGCACGGATCAGGTTTGTTTACGCGTGGGCAAACACAAGCACTAAGTGTTTGTACATTAGGTGCACTAGGCGAAGTTCAAATTATTGATGGTCTTGGGTTAGAGGAAACAAAACGATTCATGCACCACTATAATTTCCCGAACTTCAGTGTTGGAGAAACGGGTCCAATCCGTGCTCCAGGCCGTCGTGAAATTGGTCACGGTGCTCTAGGTGAACGTGCATTATCAACAATTATTCCAGATGAAAAAGAATTCCCGTATACAATCCGTCTTGTAGCAGAAGTACTCGAATCTAATGGTTCTTCTTCACAGGCATCAATTTGTGCATCAACTATGGCAATGATGAATGCTGGTGTGCCGATCAAAGCACCAGTTGCAGGAATTGCGATGGGACTTGTTAAAAAAGATGATAACTACTCTGTCTTATCTGATATCCAAGGAATGGAAGATCATTTAGGGGATATGGACTTTAAAGTTGCGGGTACAGCTGAAGGGATTACTGCTCTTCAAATGGATATTAAAATTGACGGACTTTCCCGTCAGATATTGGAAGAAGCTTTGGCTCAAGCAAAAATCGGCCGTATGAAGATTTTAGATCATATGCTGCAAACGATTGCTCAGCCAGCTCAAGAACTTTCAAAATATGCGCCTAAGATTATTATGATTCACATTAATCCGGACAAAATCCGCGATGTAATCGGACCTGGCGGAAAAGTTATCAATAAAATTATTGAAGAAACTAGCGTTAAAATCGATACAGAACAAGATGGAACAATCTATATCTCTTCTCCTGATTCGGAAATGAACGACAAAGCTAAGAAGATGATTGAAAATATCGTCCGAGAAGCAAAAGTCGGAGAATATTATATGGCGAAAGTGAAGCGCATTGAAAAGTTCGGTGCTTTCCTTGAGCTATTCCCAGGTAAAGACGGATTGCTTCACATCTCTGAAATTCAAGAAGAACGTACAAAATCAGTAGAAGATGTTATGAAGTTGGGCGATGAGCTCTTCGTCAAAGTCATCGAAATTGATAACCAAGGCCGCGTGAATTTGTCCCGTAAAGTGGTTATTAAAGAGGAAAAAGAAAAAGCAGAACAAAAAGGCGAATAATCTGTATCACCAAGAGTCTCCCTCCCACAGTAGTGAGAGGGAGGCTTTTTTGTTTTTCAAAGTTAAGGAGGTACGAAGTATGGTCATGATGAAAAGGTTAGATAACGGAATACGTATTGTTAGTGAGACGATCTCGCACGCCCGCTCGGTCTCGATAGGTGTATGGGTCAAAGCAGGGTCAGCAGAAGAACTTCCGGGAGAAGAAGGGATTGCACATTTCATTGAACATATGCTCTTTAAGGGAACCACCGAGCGAAATGCAAAACAAATTGCTCAGGAATTTGATCTTTTCGGTGGAGATATAAATGCATTTACGACGAAAGAAGCTACTTGTTATTACACAACGGTTTTGACAGATAAGGCTGAAGAGGCGATTAAGATTTTAGCCGATATGCTGCTGAACTCAAAATTGGACAGTGCAGAAATGGAAAAAGAAAAATCAGTTATTGTAGATGAACTTGCATCTGTTGAAGATTCTCCAGAAGAAGATGCGGATGAACGATTATGGGCGCTTATGTACCCGAATCATTCCATCGGGAAACCGGTAGGCGGAACACCAGAACGAGTAAAATCCTTTACACGCGAGAATCTCATTTCGTTTATGGATAGATTTTACACCCCTGATAGGATTGTTATCTCTGTGGCGGGAAATTTCACAAATTCCTTGATTACAACGATTGAACAGGAGTTTGGAAGGATAACGATTGAAGAAAAGAAACAGCCCCAGCACCTAATCGAAAAAGCCCAGTTCAATACTGGAGAAGTACGAAAGGTGAAAGATATTGAACAATCCCATCTGTTTTTAGGTTATCCTGGACTTAAATTGAAAGATCCGAATATCTACAGTTTGGTTCTGCTGGATAGTATATTAGGTGGCACGATGTCGTCACGCTTATTCCAAGAAGTTAGAGAAGAGAAGGGGCTAGCTTATTCCGTCTATTCCTACTACGCCTCTCACGAACAGGATGGAGCTTTTGTGATTGCTTGTGCATCGTCTCCTGACAACGAAGAACTACTTTACGATACTGTTCAATCCGTCATTCAAGATATTATTGAAACTGGTGTAACAGAAGAAGAGCTCCATAATGCTAAAGAACAAATGAGGGGGAGTTACTTAATCGGACTGGAAAGTGTCGAAGCGCATATGCATCGAAATGGAAACAATGAATTGATCCTGGGTGAGCACCGATCTGAGGAAGAAGTAATCGCAAGTGTTCAAGAGGTTACAGTAAAAGATGTTACACATATGGCGAAACGGTTGTTAGGGCAGTCTCCTGCAATTTCGATAATATCACCAAATCATTATTTATGAACTCACTGTCAGCTTTTTGCATGTTTCATCATAGACTAGTATCAAATGGTCTAGGAGGAATGCATGTGCTGTTGTCTGAACTGGCTCAAAAAGAGCTGATCCAAGTTGAGGAAGGAATACGCTATGGGTTTCTTGCAGATACTGACTTATTATTCGATCGATCTAGCGGTAAAATTATAGGATTTGAAATACGTGATCGAGCTGCAAAAATCCCGTTTCTGCAAAAAAAGGAGACATCTAAGCAATATATCCCCTGGAGTGAAATCGTTCTAATTGGCGAACATAGAATATTGTTCGGTCGTACTCATTTCTTAGATGGAGCAGAATTCGATGAATGAATCTCGCTGGTTATTGATTGGTGAAGATCGAAGAATGGAAGAGTGCGCTCAATTTTTAAAGGAGAAAGGTTTAGATGTTTCTGTCTATCCAAGTGATAGGGTGACGGATGCGCTTTCCATCAAAATTAAGGAATTGCGTCCCACCCATGTGGTGCTGCCGATACAAGGATTAAAAGGGTTTCTCTCTGCTGAATTATTTGAATCCCCTATCATGATTTTTACAGGGATCATTAAAGAAGCGCAGTTGGTTGAATTGGAACCACAAGGACATCATGTGCAGAATTACCTGAAAGATGAACGATTTGTTTGGAAAAATGCACATTTAACTGCGGAAGGATTTATTAAAGAATTCTACTTGGGAACCAATAAGCCGATTTCAAATACCGACTTTCAGATTGCGGGCTTCGGTCGCGTCGGGAGAATGCTTGCACATGTTTTAGTGGCTGGCGGGGCAAATATAACTATTTTTGCACGATCTGAAGCACAGCTAGGCGAGGCATCTGCATTAGGTTTTAACGTAAAAGAGTTATCAGATGATGCCGTATTTGAACCACCCTATTTGATCAATACAATCCCTGCGCAATGGCTAAGTATAGCATCCGACAATACTCTCAGGATTTTCGATCTTGCATCAAAGCCCGGTTGCCTACGTGACGGAGTGACCTCTGCATATTATACGTTACACCTTGGTCTGCCTGGTAAACACTTCCCGCAACAAGCGGCAAGTTATCTGGCGGAAACACTTCTAAGGATGTGCAAAGGAAAGGAGTAAAAATGCTTCAGAATAAACGAATAGGTCTAGGGATTACAGCGTCCCATTGTACGTACGAAGAATTACTCCCGATGATTGCTAAGCTTCAAGATGCTGGAGCTACTGTTGTACCGATAATTACTCATTCTGTGCTAACAGCAGCTACACGATTCGGAACAGGGGAAGAATGGATTGAAAAGATTGAGCAGGCTACTGGAGAAAAAGTGATTTCCTCCATTGCCGGCGCCGAGCCATTTGGTCCTTCTACACCAGTCGATTGTATGATTATTGCACCACTGACAGGGAATTCGATGAGTCGTTTTGCGAACGCCGCGACAGACTCGCCTGTTCTCATGGCAGCAAAAGCAACGTTACGAAACAATTCCCCGGTATTACTTGGGATTTCCACGAATGATGCGTTAGGGTTAAACGCAGCAAATTTAGTGAAGTTACTCAATATGAAAAATGTATTCTTCATACCATTCGGTCAAGACGATCCATTTAAAAAACCGAATTCCCTCATCTCTGATTTCTCGTTAATAGTCGAAGCGGCGTCTGCAGCTATTGAAAAGAAACAATTACAGCCCCTGCTCATTTTCCACTCAACTGAAATTTAAGTTATCCAACTATTCATGGCTATGGTATAATTCCTGAAATACGATATATCGATATTTTCTTTTAACTTAAGAAATATCCGGTTAAAGAAGGAGAATCATCATGCAGACTTACAATATTGCAATCGTTGGTGCCACTGGCGCTGTCGGCGCTAAAATTCTGGATAAACTCATTGAGCGGAAATTTCCATTCCGTTCAGTGAAGCTACTAGCTTCTTCTCGTTCAGCGGGTACAGTCATTCAAGCAGGTGGAAGGTTATTCACAATAGAAGAAGCGAAGCCTGAGTCATTCACAGGGGTTGACTATGCATTTTTCAGTGCAGGAGGATCTATTTCAGAAGAACTTGCTCCTGAAGCAGTTCGTCGAGGTGCAGTTGTTATAGATAATACGAGTGCTTTTAGAATGGATGCAGAGGTTCCACTTGTGGTGCCTGAAGTGAATCCTGAGGCATTGAATGGCCATAAGGGGTTAATCGCCAATCCAAATTGCTCAACGATTCAAATGGTCGTTGCCTTGAAACCAATTAAAGAAGTATTCGGCATCAAAAAAATTATTGTTTCTACCTATCAGGCAGTTTCCGGTGCAGGAGCGGATGCTATCTTAGAATTGAAGTCACAAAGCGGGCAATTTGATAGCCGTTCTACGAATCAGGCTTCTCAATTGCCAAGTGCTTCTGCTGAACGCCATTATCCAATTGCTTTTAATGCCATTCCGCAAATAGACGTCTTTGATGATATGGGGTATACGAAAGAAGAATGGAAAATGATGAACGAAACCAAAAAGATCTTTAACGATAAGTCGATAGCTGTTTCTGCTACATGCGTCAGGCTGCCTGTAGTTACTGGACATTCAGAGTCCGTTTACGTTGAAATCGACAAAGATGGTATTTCTGCAGAGCAATTCAGTCGTGCGATTAGTTCTTCACCTGGCATTGTTATACAGGATGATCCAGCAACTCAAACGTATCCGATGCCGTTATTTGCAGAAAATAGGGATGAAGTATTCGTTGGCCGCATACGGAAAGATCCTGATCATCCAAGAGGATTCCACTTGTGGATTGTTGCGGATAATTTATTGAAGGGCGCTGCGTTAAACTCTGTGCAGATTGCAGAGGAACTTATTAAGAATCATGAGGAACATTGACAACTAGAGATATGTAAAGGATGAGGCGAATGAGGCTAGGTTCGATTGGAACAGCGATGGTCACTCCTTTTAACCATGAAGGTGAAATTGACTATGAGGCAGTTACGCAACTCATTCATCACTTGTTGGAAAACGGGACGGATTCACTTATCGTTAATGGAACGACTGCCGAATCTCCAACGCTGTCAGAACAAGAAAAAGAGCAGATGCTTGCTCATGTGATATCAGTTGTAAACAAACGTATCCCTGTAATTGCAGGGACGGGAACAAATGATACACGAAGTTCAATCGAAGCAACCAAAATAGCTGAACGACTCGGTGCTGATGGCATTATGTCTGTGGTACCGTATTATAATAAGCCAGACCAAGAAGGAATCTATGAACACTTTACAGCAATTGCAGCTAGTACGGTACTCCCTGTGCTGTTGTACAACATACCTGGAAGGTCCGGAGTAAATATGACTTCAGATACTGTCATTAAACTTTCTAAAATACCCAATATTCAAGCAGTAAAAGAAGCAAGCGGTGATTTAGTACAAATGGCTGAGATTATTAATGGGACGGATGAAACATTTAAGGTATACAGTGGCGATGATGCATTAGTTCTTCCATTGCTCGCCATCGGAGGAGATGGAATTATATCCGTAGCATCGCATATTGTGGGGCTGGAGATACAACGGATGATCCAAGATTTTAACGATGGAAAAAATGCGAAGTCAGCTTCTATGCATCAAGCATTATTACCGTTATTCCAAGCTGTGTTTTCAAAGCCTAACCCAGTTCCAATTAAATATTATTTAAAAAAAGTAGGTGTTCCAGTTGGGGATGTTAGACTCCCACTCGTCGGAATACTGAAAAAAGATTCGTTTTTAGATTCTGTTTTAGATAGATTCAGGCAAGTAACCCGTTCAAATATGGAGTAGCCGGTGACAGTGCCGGCTTTTTTTGTTTGTGCAGAACTGCTATGTCAAGTATAATGAGAACTAGTCGTTTAGCGCGGGAATTTTATATAGGAGGAAACAATGTGACAAAAGTCAAAAATGAAGTAATTAAAGTTATTCCGCTTGGCGGAGTAGGAGAGTTAGGGAAATCAATGTATGTGGTGGAGATTGACGACGAATTATTTGTTGTCGATGCTGGCCTGATGTTCCCTGAAGAAGAAATGCTAGGAATCGATTTTGTAATTCCAGATATGACATACCTTGAAGAAAATAAAGATCGTGTAAAAGGAATCTTTTTAACACACGGTCATGAAGACGCAATTGGAGCAATTGCTTACTTACTTCAAAAAGTACAAGCACCAGTTTACGGTTCTAAACTGACACTTGCACTCGCTAAAGAACATTTAAAAGTAATGCCTGCGCCGTCGAATGTTAAGTTCTTTGAAGTATCTACTAAAAGCCGGATGAATTTCAAAAGGACATATGTAACATTCTTTAACACAACTCATAGTATTCCAGATGCACTTGGTATTGTGTTCCACACAAGCGAAGGCGCAATTGTCCATACAGGAGAGTTCAAGTTTGACCAAGCTGCTAAAGGACCGTATAAGCCTGACCTAGGAAAAATGGCGGCGCTTGGAGAAGAAGGCGTATTTATATTAATGTCAGATTCAACAGAAGCTGAACGGCCTGGATATACAACTTCTGAAACTGTAATTGAAACACAGTTGTCTAAAACGTTTTATGGAGCTGAAGGACGAATTTTAGTAGCGGTTTATGCCTCGAACTTCCTTCGCATTCAACAAGTACTGGACAAAGCACTTGAAACAGGCAAGAAAGTTGCTGTTGTAGGAAAGAGCTTGGAAAGCTACTTCGAAGTCGGTGTTAAACTGGGCTACTTAAATGTAGGTGACGACATTGTCATTTCAGTAAAAGATATCGGTAATTATGATGACAGCGAAGTCGTGATAATTATGACGGGTAACCAGGGTGAACCACTCGAAGCACTGGAAAAAATCGTTCGAAAACATCATCGGGATATCCGCATCAAAGATACAGATACTGTTTTGATTACTGTAACACCGTCACCAGGTTCTGAAGTATCGGTGTATTCAATGATGAACGAGCTCGCAAAAGCAGGAGCCACTGTGTTAACGTCTGCTCGGAATGTCCACGTTTCTGGTCACGGCAGTCAAGAAGATTTAAAAATGATGTTGAACTTAATGCAGCCTAAAAACTTTATTCCAATCACTGGGGAATACAGAATGCTGATTGCTCACTCTAAGCTTGCCCAACAGACAGGAATGCAAAAAAACCAAATTTTCATTGCTGACAAAGGCGATATCGTCGAATATAAAAATGGCAAGATCCGCATGAGCGGTCGGGTTACAGCAGGAAATGTATTAATCGACGGTATTGGTGTAGGTGATGTTGGGAATATTGTATTGAGAGACCGGAAACTTCTTTCTCAAGATGGTATATTTACTATCGTCATTACTTTAAGCCGTAAGCAAAAACGCATTGCTGCAGGTCCTGAAATCGTTTCACGCGGTTTTGTATACGTACGCGAATCTGAAGAGCTGCTAGAAGAAGCATCTAATCTAATCCGCAAGATTGTAGAAAAGTATGTGAATAAAGAGACGTTTGAATGGACAAACATTAAACAAGAGATCCGGGATACGCTTAGTTCCTATTTGTATCAACAAACAAAGAGGCGTCCAATGATTATCCCAATTATTATGGAGTATTGATCGAATGCATCTTCTTAAGGATTTCCGTGCCTTCAGGCAGGAAATCCTTTTTTGGCAGAAAGGAGGAAAAGCATGTCTAAGAAAGTCTCCAAAAAGAAAAAGAAACGCAATGCATCCAAGAAAAAAGGGAAAGGGAAAAGCCCCTTAAATCCTTTACTCTTTGAAGTGATTGGCTTAACTATGCTGGCACTTGCTGTTATTATCATGTTTGAATTCGGTCCAGTAGGCCGGGGTCTAGGTTCCTTCAGCAGGCTTTTGTTTGGTAATTGGCATGGTGCTTTTCCGCTTATGCTCATTCTCCAAGCGGTACTGTTTATGGTGAAACGTGGGGAACTTGGCTGGAAAAATCGTATTGTAGGCGGGTGTCTGTGTATACTAGGCAGTTTGCTTTTGTTCAGTCATATTCTATTGTTCAAGGAGCTCTATTCGAGCAGAGTGCTTTTATCTGATTCCGCTTTAAAGGAAACATGGAAAGTTCTCATTTCAAATGGCGGCATTAGTACCAGAAGTGGATCACTAGGCGGTGGATTTATCGGAGCTGTTCTTTTTGCAATGTTTTATTCGTTATTCGATTCTGCAGGAGCCGCAGTTGCAGGTGTCCTGTTATTGCTGACCGGTCTTATTCTTGTTACGGGGAAAGCTTTAGCTCCTTACCTAGCTGAGTGGTTTCCCTCTGTATTTTCGAGCGTTAAAAATAAAATATCGAATATAGACTTCCGTTCAAAACCAAAAGCAATTCCGGCAAAAAAACCTAAAACTACACCGGCAACTCGTTCAAGTAAACATAAGAATACATCAGCTGATGCTATTAAGTCAGATAACGAGACAATTCCAACGGGGATTATGCCAGAAGAACCTTACGTGCAGCCTATTATTTCGGCATTTAATGAACGGACTGAACCGGCGCCGGCAATACATGAGGATACTAAAAAGTCAGTGAAACCTTCCGAAGAGGAAATTATCCCGACTGAGACAGAAAATAATACGTATCAAGGTGTTTCTGGTGAGGAAGAGAATGAGTCTTATCAGCTGCCTTCATTTAATTTATTAAAACAACCACCTGAGAATGACCAATCGGGTGAATACAATGCAATACAGGCAAATGCACAAAAGCTGGAAAGAACATTCCACAGTTTCGGTGTGAAGGCACGTGTAACGCAGGTGCATTTAGGGCCAGCTGTCACTAAGTATGAAGTGCTGCCTGATACTGGTGTAAAAGTAAGCCGCATTGTCAGTTTAGCAGATGATATAGCATTAGCACTTGCAGCAAGCGGTATACGAATCGAAGCACCTATTCCAGGCAAGTCTGCAGTAGGAATTGAAGTACCTAATACTGCAGTAGCTGTTGTGAGCTTGCGTGAAGTATTGGAAGCGAAAGAAAATAATCGACCGGATTCTAAGCTTCTGATTGCACTGGGTAGAGATGTTACAGGAGAAGCGATGCTGTCTGAGCTGAACAAAATGCCACACGTCTTAATTGCTGGTGCTACAGGCAGTGGTAAAAGTGTTTGCGTAAACGGAATTATTATTAGTATTATCATGCGAGCAAAACCGCATGAAGTGAAAATGATGATGATTGATCCAAAAATGGTTGAATTAAACGTGTATAACGGGATTCCTCATCTGCTTGCTCCTGTTGTTACGGATCCTAGGAAAGCAGCACAGGCATTGAAGAAAGTTGTTGCTGAGATGGAGCGTCGATACGAACTCTTTTCACATACGGGCACTCGGAATATTGAAGGATATAATGAACATATCGATGTGTGGAACGAAGAAAACGATGAAAAGCATCCTAAAATGCCTTACATCGTTGTCATTGTCGATGAGCTTGCAGATTTGATGATGGTCGCATCGAATGAAGTGGAAGATGCTATTACCAGACTTGCTCAAATGGCACGAGCGGCGGGAATTCACTTGATTATCGCTACTCAGCGTCCGAGTGTGGATGTCATTACCGGAATTATTAAAGCTAATATTCCATCCCGTATCGCATTCGCAGTTTCATCAGCTGTCGACTCCCGCACCATTTTGGATAGCGGAGGAGCAGAAAAATTACTGGGCAGAGGAGATATGCTATTCCTGCCGGCGGGTGCTTCCAAACCTACGCGAGTCCAAGGGGCATTTGTATCAGATCGAGAAGTTGAGTCTGTTGTGGACTTCGTTATTCAACAACAAAAAGCGCAGTATCAAGAAGAGATGATTCCTACTGAAGTTGAAGAGGTTTCACAACTTGAAGAAACAGACGAATTATATGACGATGCTGTCAATTTAGTAGTTGAAATGCAAACAGCTTCAGTATCTTTGTTGCAAAGACGTTTTCGGGTAGGTTATTCAAGAGCAGCCCGCATTGTAGATCAGATGGAAATGCGTGGGGTCGTTGGCCCGCCTGAAGGCAGCAAGCCTCGACAAGTGTTGGTAGGTAAAGAATCAACAGAATTATAACGTACAAATTTGTCAGAAATAGGACAATCCAAGCCTATATGAAAATATTTATTTCTAAAAGTATGTTTATTTTCTCCTCCGGTAATGTTATAGTATGTGTGAAACGAACGTTGTTACACATCAGAGGTCTGACCTCGACCGGAGGGAGATGGGTTGATGATAAAGGCAGACCAGCGACATTTATATGTCCAAGTCATCGAGCATATTAAGCAAGACATTGAAGCCGGGATAATTAAAGAAAACGAAAAATTCCCTTCGGAGTTTGAACTGGCTAGAACGCTTGGTGTAAGCCGTGCAACATTACGTGAAGCTCTCCGGGTTTTGGAAGAAGAGAAAGTGATCATCCGAAAACATGGGGTAGGAACGTTTTTGAAAGCGCGACCATTATTTTCTTCAGGTATTGAGGAGCTATCCAGCGTCTCTTCCATGATACGAAAGGCTGGTATGGAGCCGGGCACTATTTTTTTGGAAGTATCAAATTCAATCGCTACGGAAGATAGTATTGAAAAGTTTGGTTGCAACGAACAGGATTCCATTGTTACAATAAAAAGAGTTAGAACGGCAGATGGTGAACCCGTTGTTTACTGCATTGATCAAGTGAATGCTCTAAATATTCAGTCGGACACAACTGGGCTTATGAAGAACTCAATTTTTGATGCGCTTGAAAAAGACGGTAGGATACATATTACCCAGGCGATTGCGCATATTGAACCAGTAGGATATGATCAAGAAGCGTCTTCCATACTGCGGTGTGGGGTAGATGTACCATTGCTTGTATTACTGCAAAAACACTACACGGAAAATGGTGAAATGGTTCTGCTTTCTAAGAACTACTTTCGCGCAGACAAATTCAGTTTCCATGTAGTCCGAAAACGGGTATAAGGCGAATCTCGCCATAATCATACCAACATATAAATAGGGAGGTCACAAAATGAGTAAACGCAGATTTGGTCTTGCACTATCCCTTGTACTTGCTGCAGGTACGGTATTGGGAGCTTGTGGTTCAGACAAAGAAGAAAGCAACGGAAGTGACAAAGGTTCATCTTCTGACGGAGGCAATACATCTGATTTCTCTCTCGCTATGGTTACTGATGTCGGCGGTATCGACGACAAATCATTCAACCAATCAGCTTGGAAAGGAATCCAGGAGTTTGGTGAAGAAAACGACTTGAAAAAAGGCGATGGCGGTTTTGACTATTTGCAATCTCAGAGTGATGCAGATTATACAACAAACCTGAACGCTCTTGCACGTCGTGATTTCAACTTAGTATTCGGCGTAGGATTCCTTATGGAAGATGCAATTGATTCAATTGCTACTCAACAAAAAGATACAGAGTTCGCAATTATCGATGGAGTTGTTGATCAGCCAAACGTTGCAAGTATTCTCTTTAAAGAACAAGAGGGAGCGTACCTTGCAGGTGTTGCCGCAGCTCTAATGACTAAGTCCGATAAAATCGGTTTTGTTGGCGGTATGGAGATTCCAGTTATCGAACGTTTTGAAGTTGGATTCCTTGAAGGTGTTAAAGCAGTAAAGCCAGATCTTAAAGTAGACGTTCAATACACAGGTGCTTTTGATAAGGCAGAGCTTGGTAAAGCTACTGCAAACCGTATGTATTCTGAAGGCGTAGACATCATCTTCCACGCAGCTGGCGGAACTGGTAACGGAGTATTCAGTGAAGCGAAGGAACGCAAAACAGCTGACAAAGATGCGTATGTATGGGTAATCGGAGTTGACTCTGACCAGTATGATGAAGGACAAGTTGGCGATGACAACATTACATTGACTTCAATGTTGAAGCGTGTTGACAATGCTGTAAATGATATCGCTAAGTTGGCTATGGAAGGTAAATTCCCTGGCGGTGAAACAAAAGTTTACGGTTTACATGACGAAGGTGTAGCGCTTGCAGATTCTCGCGGTGCAATTCCTGAAGACGTACTTGCTAAAATCGATGAGTATGACAAAAAGATTTCAGATGGTGAAATCGAAGTACCAGGTGAAAAGTAAGACAATCTTGTAAATGATAGATGAGGGCCGGTTAATTCCGGCCTTCGTTGTTTTTATATGCGTGTAAAACCTAAGTTGATAGACTAAAAGGTTCATAATTGAACCTTTTATTGTGTCAATTTAACTAATCAAGAGATACGAAATTATAAGCAAGGAAGTGAGATCAGTGGATTACGTCATCGAGATGCTGAATATACAAAAGAAATTCGGTACTTTCTATGCCAATAACAACATTACTCTTCAGTTGAAAAAAGGCGAAATTCATGCGCTGCTCGGCGAGAATGGTGCAGGGAAATCGACACTGATGAACGTATTATTTGGCCTTTATCAGCCTGACGGCGGGGAAATTAAAGTTAACGGGAAAAGTGTGAATATCACAGACCCTAATGTTGCAAATAATCTAGGCATTGGAATGGTTCACCAGCACTTCATGTTAGTCGAGAATCTTACAGTTACTGAAAATATTATTCTCGGAAGCGAACCCACAAAGATGGGTATGATCAACATTAAAGATTCTGCTAAAGAAGTTGCAGAAATCTCAAAGCTATATGGCTTAAATGTAGATCCCTACGCAAAGATTGAGGATATCTCAGTTGGAATGCAACAACGAGTGGAAATTCTGAAAACGCTTTATCGTGGTGCGGAAATTCTAATTTTTGATGAGCCGACTGCATCGTTAACACCACAGGAAATAGATGAATTAATCAGAATAATGCACAGACTGATTGAAGAAGGAAAATCTATTATTCTTATCACTCATAAACTTCAAGAAATTATGTCTGTGTCTGACCGTGTAACTGTAATCCGTAAAGGTGAAGGAATCGGAACGGTTACAACAGCGGAATCTAATCCTGAAGAACTTGCGACTTTAATGGTGGGTCGTCAAGTAACATTTAAAACAGAAAAAGGTCCTTCTCATCCTACAGAGGAAATTTTGAAGATCCAAGATTTAGTCGTAACAGATTATCGCGGAATCGAAAAAGTGAAGAAGTTGAACTTGTCTGTTCGCAGAGGCGAAATTGTCGGTCTGGCTGGAATTGACGGCAATGGACAATCTGAACTGATTGAAGCCATTACAGGTCTGCGTAAAGTGAAGTCAGGGGAAATTATTTTAGGTGATAAAGACGTCACCAATAAAAAGCCAAGACAAATTACTGAAACAGGTTTAGGACATATCCCGCAAGACCGTCATAAACACGGACTGATCTTAGACTTTAGTGTTGGATACAACGCAGCGCTGCAGTCCTATTATCAAAAGCCATACTCTTCTAATGGTCTTATGAATTACAAAGAAGTGACAAAACATGCAAACAAATTAATTGAAGACTTCGATGTTCGTACACAAGGTGAGCATGAGCTTGCACGCGCTCTTTCAGGTGGAAATCAGCAAAAGCTTATTATTGGACGCGAAGTGGATCGGAATCCTGACCTTTTAATAGCTGCACTACCTACTCGAGGGCTAGATGTTGGTGCAATCGAATTTATTCACAAGAGACTGATTGAACAACGCGATCAAGGAAAAGCTGTTCTTCTTATTTCGTTTGAACTTGATGAAGTAATGAATGTATCCGATCAAATTGCTGTCATTTATGATGGTGCAATTGTGGATACAGTGATTCCAGCTGAAACTACAGAGCAAGAACTAGGTCTGTTCATGGCAGGGCATAATAAAAATGAAATTGTTGAAGGCAGTGAAGGTGCTGTATTGAAAGAAGGTGAAGACGATCATGTCTAATCGATTAATCAATATTCTTGTACCCGTAATTTCAATTATTCTCGGGTTACTCGTCGGAGCAGTAGTCATGCTCGTGAGTGGATACGATCCTGTTGCAGGGTATATTGCACTATGGAATGGTATTTTTGGAGATACTTATGCAATTGGTGAAACAATTCGACAAATCAGTCCGTATATTCTTGCTGGTCTAGCGGTTGCCTTTGCATTCCGTACAGGACTTTTCAACATTGGTGTTGAAGGTCAGCTAATTGTAGGATGGTTTGCAGCTGCATATGTAGGAATGGCAGTAGAGTTACCGAAAATCATTCATTTACCGCTCGCATTGCTCGCAGCCGCGGCTGCTGGTGCATTATGGGGACTAATACCAGGTTTGCTTAAAGCAACTTTAAAAGTTCACGAAGTAATCGTTACAATTATGATGAACTATATCGCTTTACATCTTGTTAACGCACTCATAAAAGTAGTGGCGAAAGGCGGATTCAAAACCGATAAAATTCATGATACAGCATCATTAAGATCGGATTTCTTGTCCGAAATTACAGACTTTTCAACACTGCATTATGGTATCTTTATTGCATTATTCATGGTATTCATCATGTGGTTCATCCTTGAGAGAATGAAACTGGGATATGAACTTAAATCTGTTGGATTTAACGAGAATGCGGCACAGTACGCTGGGATGAACGTTAAGAAAAACATCATTATGGCTATGGTGATCTCAGGAGCATTCGCAGGTCTTGGGGGTGCAATGGAAGCACTAGGGACATTTGGTAATATGTCTTCTCGTGGTGGATTTACAGGTATCGGATTTGACGGAATTGCGGTTGCCCTTCTAGGTGCCAATACTCCGCTTGGTGTTGTATTTGGAGCAACTTTGTTCGGATCTCTAAAATACGGTGCAAACAACATGCCGAACGCTGCGAATATACCAATTGAGATCGTATCAATCGTCATTGCGCTCATTATCTTCTTTGTAGCATCCGGTTATATAATTCGTGTTGGATTGCAACGTCTAGGTAAGAAAAAGGAGGCGAAGTAAGATGAGTACTATACTTGGAGTTTTGTATATCATCGTGCCTTTATCAATTGCGTATGCTGCGCCTCTGATTTTCACCGCTATCGGTGGTGTGTTCTCTGAGCGGTCTGGTGTTATTAACATCGGATTAGAAGGGCTTATGGTAATGGGTGCGTTCGTAGGAATTGTTTTTAACTTATTTTTTGCTGATACATTTGGCGCATGGACGCCATGGATATCAATATTAGCAGCAATGCTTGTTTCGGCGATATTCTCGCTAATGCATGCAGTCGCATCCATTACTTTTCGTGCAGATCAGGTTGTATCTGGTGTAGCGATCAATTTACTAGGTATCGCGATTGCACTTTTCTCAGTGAAAATGATTTTTGGAAAAGGACAAACGGATTTCATCCAAAAGAAGATTCCCCGGTTTAACATTCCTTATCTAGAGGATATACCGGTATTAGGACCTATGTTTTTCAAAACAGTTTATGGATCTTCAATTTTAGCGATTGCAGTTGCTATACTTGCATGGTTTGTCATTTTTAAGACTCCATTCGGATTGCGTCTTCGTTCTGTTGGGGAACACCCAATGGCCGCAGATACAATGGGAATTAAAGTTAACCGAATTCGTTATCTTGCTGTAGTTATATCTGGTGGTCTTGCGGGTATTGGCGGGGCTGTCTATGCACAAACGTTCACAAATGACTTTGGTCATGCAACGATAAACGGTCAAGGTTTCATGGCATTAGCCGCTATGATTTTTGGTAAATGGCATCCAATTGGAGCCATGGGTGCTGCCTTGTTCTTCGGCTTTGCTCAAGCGTTGGCAATCAGTTCTTCTGGGATACCGTTTATGGAAAATGTACCTTCTGTATTCTTGTATATTTTACCCTATGCGCTTACGATTATTGCTCTGGCCGGATTCATCGGAAAAGCCAATGGACCGAAAGCAATTGGGGATCCGTACATCAAAGGATCACGATAATCATAACCCGCTTGGAATGTCTGTATCTGAAGACATTCCAAGCGGGTTTTTAAATCCATTCACTTGTATGAAAACGTTTGGAAATGTATAGTGAAGTTGGAAAGAAGCATACTAATAAAGGGCTCTTGCAGCTTGAGAAACCTAATGTACGTATCCTATAGATTGAGGTGTTTTTGTATGTTCCAAAAAACAGAACTTCAGTCTGGTGTGAATTTATATACGCGACAGACTGCACAGTTTAAAACAGTGAGTCTAGCGATTAAATTCACGGCACCATTAACTGAAGAAACCGCAGCAGCACGCACCGTGCTTGCCAATGTACTTGAAGATTCAACCGCTCAGTATCCAACGCGCACCAAGCTTCGTCAAGCGTTAGAAGAACTGTATGGAGCTGTATTCTATACAGATACAGGAAAACGTGGAAATGAACATATCCTGACGGTTTATGCAGAGTGTGTCAACGAAGAGTATTTGCGCAATCCAGATGCAGCCGTTTTTGAACAGCTGTTGTCTTTAGTAACAGAAAGCTTATTTGCCCCCAACTTAGTGAACGGGGAGTTTGACCAAGCGATAGTGGAAAGAGAAAAACAAACTGTCATAGATCGTATCGGATCTGTTTATAACGACAAAACGCGATTTGCGAATAAGCGGATGCTTGAACTCATTCGTTCTGGAGAACCGGCTTCTCAATCTGCCTATGGGACAGAACAGTCCGTTTCAACTGTAACCGGCAAATCACTTAAGGACACATATGACCGGATGTTGAAAGAAGATACAATCGATATTTATATCCTGGGAGATGTTGATACGGATCAGTTGACTGACCGTGCACACACATTATTACCTTTCGCGTCGGGCTCACGTAAAACAGTGTCAGATTTAAAAAGTTCTGAAGGAAAAGGCAATGTAGTCCCAAAACATATTCGTGAAAAGCAAGACATGAAACAAGGAAAGCTGAATTTGGCATATAGCACACCGGTAACTTTCAAGCATCCCGATTATCCTAAAATGCAGATGATGAACGGCGTACTTGGCGGCTTTGCTCACAGTAAACTGTTTATCAATGTTAGAGAAAAAGAAAGTCTCGCTTACTATTGCTCTAGTTCTTATGCCTCTCAATATGGGTTGCTCTACATTATGTCAGGGATCGACGCAAATGAAGAGGAAAAGACTGCGAAACTGATCGAAGAACAAATTGATGCAATCCGAGAAGGATCTATCACTGACTTGGAAATCCATCAAACGTTGTCTCTTCTATCTAACAGTATCCGCAGTGCATTTGACTCTGCAAAAGGGCAAATTGAAATATACGATCAATATAAGTTGTTGGATGAAGATTTCTCTGCAAATCAACTTATTGAAAAGTGGAAAATGGTTACAAAAGAAGATATTCAAAATATGGCGTCAACATTGACGAAAGAAATCACGTATCTTCTTTCTGGACGGGAGGCAATCGATCATGAATAAAATTCACTTTGAACAGTTGCAGGAAACGTTGTATCATAAGCAACTCGCGAATGGTTTAAACGTATACGTACTTCCTAAAGAAGGGTTTTCGAAAACCTACGTTACATTTACAACGAAGTATGGTTCAGTGGACAGAACTTTCATTCCGCGCGGTGGAAATGAGCTGGTTACGGTTCCCGATGGAATTGCGCATTTTTTAGAGCATAAGATGTTTGAGAAAGAAGAAGGCGATGTGTTCCAAAAGTTTAGTGAAAATGCGGCAGCCGCAAATGCATTTACTTCTTTCACACGCACATCCTATTTGTTCTCTTCAACAACAGAACTGTATGAAAATACGAAGACATTACTGGATTTTGTTCAGCAGCCTTACTTCACTGAAAAAACAGTTGAAAAGGAAAAAGGAATCATCGCACAAGAAATCACAATGTATGATGATCAGGCGGATTGGCGTCAATACTTCGGAACGATTGAAAACTTATTTGAAAACCATCCTGTACGAATAGACATTGCTGGCACAGTTGAGACAATACAAGATATAACAGCAGATCATTTATATCAGTGTTATGAAACATTTTACCATCCCTCAAATATGGTGTTTTTCGCTGTAGGTAATGTAGATCCTGAAGAAATGCTGAAGTTTGTGGAACAAGACCAGCTAGTAAAAAGTTTTGAAGATCCAGAACCGATTGTCCGCAGTTTCCCCGAAGAACCGGATCACTCGGATGAAAAGCGCAAAGAACTTTTCATGGATGTATCTAAACCTAAACTAATGATTGGTTCCAAATGTAGAAATACAAACATGTCTGGAAAAAACATGCTTATTCGTGAATTGGCATCGGATGTTACATTGGATATATTGTTCGGCAGGTCTTCTGACTTCTTTACGGAAGCATATAATCAGGGCTTAATTGATGAATCTTTTTCTTATGAATTCAATCTTGAAAATGGATTCGGATTCGCAGCGATTGGATCAGATACTGAAAAACCAGAACAGTTGGAAGAGCTCATTTTGAGTGTTTTGAATGATGCGAAAAATAATTGGGCAATCACAGAAGAGCAACTTGAAAGAATACGTAAAAAGAGAATCGGGTTATTCATGCGGGCTCTTAATTCACCTGAATACATTGCCAATCAGTTTACGCACTACAATTTCAATGACATGAATTTATTTGACGTAGTCCCAGTTTTAGAAGGACTGACGCTTGACCAATTAAAAGAAGCCTTTAATGATTTTTACTACGAAGATGGACAGACTGTCATGACAATTCGTCCAACGGAGCAGTCCAAGTGAGTACAGAACGCCGGGCCCTTGTGCTCGGTGCATCTGGAGGAATTGGAGAAGCTATATGCACGAAGTTAGCTTCTGAAGGCTGGTCATTGTATATGCATTATAATCATGGTGAAAAAAAAGTGAAAATGCTTCAGGATAAGCTTATCAAAAAGTATCCTGAATCGATGTTCAAATGTATGCATTGTAATTTTGAGGAATTAGGTGCAGCGGAGACTCTTGCAGATCAGATAAAAGGAATACAAGCGATTATCGTAGCGAATGGTCAATCGATGATGAAACTACTGACAGAAACATCAGAAGCGGATATGGAATCACTGTGGCGGGTCCATGTTCAAGGTCCAATTCGGCTGATTAGTTTACTTTCTGGTGACTTAAGGTCGTTCACTGCGTCGTACGTTGTGTTCATAGGCTCTATCTGGGGCAATACGGGTGCTGCAGGCGAAGTGTTGTACTCTGCTGTAAAAGGGGCGCAACATGCGTTTGTGAAGGCCTATGCAAAAGAAGCTGCATATGGCGGCGTCAGGGTAAATGCGATAGCACCTGGCTGGATTGAGACCCGAATGAATGAAGAAATCCCAGACGCCGAGAGAGAATTAGTTATGCAGGAAATACCATTAATGGTTCCGGGTCATCCCGAGCAAGTTGCTGATTTTGTCTCTTTCTTAACAAGTGGAAAAGCTGACTATATGACTGGGGAGGTCCTAAAGTTGAATGGCGGCTGGTATATATGACCAGTTCTGGTTCAAATGGATCTCCTTGTTTTAGTTTTCACTTTCACTCAAGCTCCAATTCAGCTATTATAGAAACTAAGCTGTTTGTTTTACGTCCTGTCCAATGAATGGTGTATAGACTAAGGAGGGATTCCATTGGGTGAGTGGTATCTGGAATATAATCTACAAGTGAATCGTCCCGGACTTTTGGGGGATATTGCTTCTTTGTTAGGAATGCTCCGAGTCAACATTGTCACCATCAACGGAGTAGATGGAAATACCCGTGGTATGCTAGTACGAACAGAAGACGATGATCAGATTAGAAGATTTGAGCTGATTGCTTCTACTATGGAGCAAATTGAGATTCGTAAAATCAGAGAACCTAAGCTGCGCGACGTTCTTGCAGTTCGACATGGACGATACATTCATCGGAATTCGGAGGAGCGCAAAACATTTCGATTCTTGCGTAGTGAATTAGGTATTTTAGTCGACTTCATGGCAGAAATCTTCAAACAAGATGGTCATAAGCTGATAGGCATACGAGGTATGCCTAGAGTTGGTAAAACAGAATCAGTTGTGGCTGCCAGTGTCTGTGCGAATAAGAAATGGATTTTTCTATCTTCTACGATGATAAAGCAGACAGTCCGAAACAGTTTGATGGGCGATGAATTTTCAAAGGATAATATCTTTATTTTAGACGGAATTGTAACGAGAAAAGCTGAAGACGAACGACATATGCAATTAGTTCGCGAAATGATGCGACTTCCTTCTACAAAAGTTGTAGAGCATCCAGATATGTTCGTTCAGCACTCAGAATATTCTATTGAAGACTTTGATTATATTATCGAACTGCGTAATACCCCAGAACAAGAGATTACATATGAAGTCATCGAGAAAAACGAGATGAATTCTGGCCGTGATGGCGCAGGCGGCTTTGGGATGTTCAATTTTTAAAACAGGCAGGTGATAAAGTTGTCCGAATTAGGCAATCGTCTAAAAGAGGCGAGAAATGCAAAAGGCTACACCTTGGATGACTTACAAGCAATTACGAAGATTCAGAAACGGTATTTAGCTGGTATTGAAAATGAAGATTACAGCATCATGCCAGGATCATTTTATGTTCGGGCATTCATCAAACAATATGCCGAAGCTGTTGGTCTTGATGCACAAGAAATGTTGTCACTTTATCGTGAGAACGAATCCTCAGTACAAATGAGGGAGGAAGAAGTTCAACGCAGTGCTCCGCAAATATCTCAGAAGCCGAGTTACATGAAATCTAGCGGTTTTAATGAAGTCTTGCCGAAAATTATCGCTGCTTTGTTCATTATCGTCATTCTTGTTGTCGTTATTTTCCTTTACAAACATCAAGCAGATACTCAAAACAATGATGAAGCTGAAACATCCAATGAAATCACAGTTGATCAGAAACCAGATGATCAAAATGCAGGGGAAAGTTCGGATACAGATGGTGAAGATGCAAATTCAGCAGAAGATGCAGAAAAACCTGAAGAACCTGCAGAGGAATCGAAAGAAGAAAAGCCAGAACAAAAGCTTACCCAAGCAGCTGTCAATGGTGCAACAACGACTTTCACTTTAGAAAGTGCTGATGCCTTCAAATTATCTGTTAAAGTGAAAGAAGGCGGAGAATCTTGGATTGGCGTCACAAATCCAAGTGGCCAAGAACTTCTTAAACAAGGTGCTCGGGTTATGAAAAATGGTGAAGCAGAAGAACTGGACCTGTCAGACCAACAATCTGCCAGAATTCGAGTCGGTCGCACACAGTTTACAGAGATCCTTGTAAACGGACAGCCACTTGCTTATCCGAATGACGCTGTTACTCAAAATATTATTATTGAATATAAAAAATGAAATAGTCATCTGCCAAGATGACTATTTTCTTTAAGTCCTGCTGTTCAGCAGGATTTTTCAAAGAGTAAATTTACTTTAAAGGAGCGTTGTCTTATGAACTTACCTAATAAAATTACAGTTTCACGTGTCTTACTAATTCCGGTATTTATCGTGTTCATGCTAGCTGACTTTGGAATGGGGAAACTTTCAATCGGAGGGACGGAGTTATCGGTTGAACAATTCATTGGCGGACTGCTGTTCATCTTCGCTTCAGTTACCGATTGGTTAGATGGATATATTGCCCGCAAGTATAATTTAGTTACAAACATGGGTAAGTTTTTGGATCCCCTGGCAGATAAGTTATTAGTCTCTGCTGCTTTTATCATCTTGGTTGAATTTGGATTAGCACCTTCTTGGGTTGTGATAATTATCATAAGCCGCGAGTTCGCAGTTACGGGGTTACGTTTGTTGTTAGCAGGTGAAGGTGAAGTAGTGGCTGCTAACCAACTAGGTAAAATTAAAACAGTAACTCAAATATTAGCAATTTCTTCTTTGTTGTTAAATAATGTTTTCTTTGAAGCTATCCATGTTCCGTTTGGTACAATCATGTTATATATTTGTCTATTCTTTACAGTTTGGTCAGGTGCTGATTATTTCATGAAAAACAAAAATGTATTAACGAAGTCCATGTAAGGGAGATTATTTCTATGCGTGCTGAAATCATAGCAGTAGGATCAGAATTGTTACTCGGTCAAATTACAAATACAAACGCTAAATTCATCTCGGCTTTACTTGCTGACAATGGAATTGATGTTCATTATCAGACAGTTGTGGGAGATAATCCACAAAGATTAGAAAATGCGATTCGCATAGCGGAGGATAGAGCCGATCTAATTATCTTTTCGGGAGGACTCGGCCCAACTAAAGATGACCTGACTAAAGAGACCATCGCGAAACACATAGGTGCCGAACTTATTTCAAACGAACATGCGCTGCAGTCCATTCAAGCTTATTTTGAACGGACAGGCAGGGAAATGACAGAGAACAATAAAAAGCAAGCACTTGTTCTTTCAGGTTCGACTGTACTTGAAAATCGGTTCGGAATGGCACCGGGAATGGCAGCCAAAGCAAATGATAAAACATACATATTGCTTCCGGGGCCTCCTCACGAAATGGAGCCGATGTTTAGGAATGAGGCTATCCCGTTTTTGCAACATGCTATAGGCAGCCAAGATATAATTGTATCAAAGGTCGTTAAGTTCTATGGAATCGGTGAAGCTGAACTTGAACATCGAGTACAAAAACTATTGGAAGCACAAACGAATCCAACAATCGCACCTCTAGCCTCTAAAGACGCTGTCACATTGCGATTAACTGCTAAAGCGAATACTGCGGACGCGGCTCAGCAATTAATAGAACCAGTTCTAGCTGAACTATACTCACAAGTGGGGCAATACATCTACGGGACAGACGAAGATACACTGTCTTCTAAAGCGGCTTCTCTGTTAACCGAAATGCGCCTAACTATCTCAGCTGCGGAAAGTTTAACTGCTGGTCTTTTTACTGCACTGCTTGGTGATGAGCCTGGTATCAGTTCTTCCTTAAAGGGCGGGATGATTGTATACACGCGCGAAGCGAAAGTTAATCAGCTGGGTATCGATGAAAAATTACTCGATGAGCATGGAGTGGTTAGTTCAGAATGTGCGGAAGCGTTGGCAGAAAAGGTTAGGGAACGTTTTCAAACTGACATAGGAATTGGACTGACAGGTGCAGCCGGGCCAGATCAGCATGATGGAGCTGCAGCTGGTACCGTTTGGATAGGTGTTGCTAAAAATGGACACTCAAAGTCTTTCCAGCTTAGATTATCGGGATCACGAAATTCCAATCGGTTACGGGCAGCTAATTACGCTCTCTACTATCTCATTCGCGACTTAGAATCTAACTCAATTTAAAAATACGGATTTTATCACTTATTCTCAATTAAAATTCGAATTCAGGTGAAATTCTCAATTAAAACTAGAATTCAATTAAAAAATCGAATACTCGTTCGCTTTTTTCTTGTTTCTTTTTCTCGAAAAGAGTATACTAGAGATAGTTAGAAAACACCTTGAAGGAGGAATTTTTTTGAGCGATCGTAAATCAGCATTAGATCAGGCACTTAAACAAATAGAAAAACAGTTTGGTAAAGGTTCAGTTATGAAACTTGGCGAAAAGACGGATAGGGAAATCGCGACTTCCTCTACTGGTTCACTCGCATTAGATTCCGCACTTGGAGTTGGCGGATATCCTAGAGGGCGCGTTATTGAAATATACGGGCCTGAAAGTTCAGGTAAAACAACTGTTGCACTTCATGCGATTGCAGAAGTACAAGCTAACGGCGGTACAGCTGCATTTATCGACGCAGAGCACGCATTGGATCCTGTCTATGCACAAAAGCTTGGCGTGGATATCGATGAACTTCTATTGTCACAGCCAGACACAGGAGAGCAGGCTCTTGAAATTGCCGAGGCACTCGTACGAAGCGGCGCTGTCGAGATGATTGTTATTGACTCTGTAGCTGCTCTTGTACCAAAAGCGGAAATCGAAGGCGAAATGGGAGATTCGCACGTTGGTTTACAAGCACGCTTAATGTCACAAGCGTTACGTAAATTATCTGGTGCTATCAATAAGTCCAAAACGATTGCAATCTTCATTAACCAGATCCGAGAAAAAGTAGGCGTCATGTTCGGAAATCCTGAAGTTACACCGGGTGGGCGTGCGCTTAAATTCTATTCTTCTGTACGTTTAGAAGTTCGCCGTGGTGAAGCAATTAAACACGGAAATGAAATAATGGGTAACAAAACGCGTATTCGTGTTGT
Source organism: Sporosarcina aquimarina (assembly GCF_033253705.1). GTDB lineage: Bacteria > Bacillota > Bacilli > Bacillales_A > Planococcaceae > Sporosarcina > Sporosarcina aquimarina. The sequence goes on along the minus strand of NZ_JAUBDH010000002.1, from coordinate 236,637 downwards.
TAAAAATAAAGTGGCTCCGCCCTTCCGGACAGCTGAAGTCGACATTATGTATGGAGAAGGAATTTCAAAAGAAGGCGAGATCGTTGACTTAGGTGTCGAGGTAGAAGTCGTCCAGAAGAGCGGTGCTTGGTATTCTTATGAAGGTGAGCGTATGGGTCAAGGCCGCGAAAACGCAAAACAATTCCTTAAAGAAAATACTGCAATCCGATCTGAAATTTCCGACAAGATCCGTAGCAGCTATGGCTTGACGAGCGATAACTATGTGATTGCTGCGCATGATGACGATGAAGATGAATTAGAACTTTTTGACGAAAAAGAATAATTTAATACGAGCGATACTAAAACCAGCATTCTCTGAAAAGGGATGCTGGTTTTTAAGTGAAATCTACTTTTATTTGGCTCTTCCTTGAACCTGGTTAGAATGGAAGAATCATCTCTTCTCCCGTCTTGACATGGGAATATGACACCGATACAATTAGAATTGTATAATTCTCACCATTTGAAAAGAATTTGGCAGTATATTGCTAGCTGATGTACAAGCCGACTGAAAATGAAAAAAATAAGCAAGAGGAGGTGACCTGAATGGGTATTTATATCATCTCCGCTTTGCTCGGTCTCATCGTCGGTGCAGTTGTTATGTTTTTCTACAACAAAAACGTGAATGAATCAAAAGTGACAGGTGCAAAGCACTCCGCTGAAACAATTATTGATGAGGCGAAGCGCGAAGCGGAGGCAATGAAAAAAGAAGCACTTCTTGAAGCGAAAGATGAAAATCACAAATTGCGTGTTGAGGCAGAAACGGAAATCCGTGAACGAAGATCAGAACTTCAGAAACAGGAAAACCGTATTTTGCAGCGGGAAGAAAATATGGACCGTAAAGATGACTCTCTCAACAAACGAGAAGCAAGTCTGGAGCGTAAAGACGATGCGCTATCCGGAAGACAACAGCATATTGAAGAGATGGAGCGCAAGGCGGAAGAACTTGTTGCCAAACAGCAGACAGAGCTTGAGAAAATTTCAGCTTTGACGCGTGATGAGGCGAAACATCTAATCCTCGATGATGTGGAAAGAGAACTTTCTACAGATATCGCAGTGATGACAAAAGAATCCGAACAACGTGCAAAAGAAGAATCAGAAAAGAAAGCACGTGAAATTCTATCTCTTGCCGTTCAACGGTTTGCAGCAGATCATGTTGCAGAAACGACTGTATCCGTCGTCAATCTGCCAAATGATGAAATGAAAGGCCGTATCATAGGTCGTGAAGGACGGAATATCCGTACGCTGGAAACATTAACAGGAATCGATCTAATCATTGATGATACTCCTGAAGCAGTTATTCTGTCTGGTTTCGATCCAGTTCGACGTGAGATTGCGAGACTAGCTCTTGAAAAACTGGTAGCAGATGGACGCATTCATCCAGCTCGAATTGAAGAGATGGTGGACAAGGCTAGACGGGAAGTCGATGAGCTGATCCGGGAAACTGGAGAACAAACGACATTTGACATCGGTGTTCACAATTTACATCCAGACCTTATTAAGATTTTAGGTCGCTTGAAGTTCCGTACAAGCTATGGCCAAAATGTTCTTAAACACTCGACAGAGGTTGCTTACCTGGCTGGCTTATTAGCAGCAGAGCTTGGCGAAGACGTCACATTAGCGCGTCGTGCTGGTTTACTTCACGATATCGGTAAGGCAATTGACCATGAAGTAGAAGGCAGTCACGTCCAAATTGGTAAAGAACTTGCAGTCAAGTACAAAGAGCATCCTGTAGTGATTAATAGTATTGCGTCACATCATGGTGACGAAGAAGCGACGTCTGTAATTGCAGTGCTCGTTGCAGCAGCAGACGCACTATCAGCTGCTCGCCCAGGGGCACGCAGCGAGACACTTGAAAACTACATCCGACGTCTCCAAAAACTAGAGGAAATCTCTGAGTCTTATGAAGGCGTTGAAAAATCATTTGCGATTCAAGCAGGTCGCGAAGTACGAATCATAGTACGGCCTGATGTCATTGACGACATTACGGCTCATCGATTAGCACGCGATATCCGAAAGCGGATTGAAGAGGAATTGGATTATCCTGGTCATATCAAGATTACCGTTCTGCGTGAAACACGGGCGGTTGAGTACGCAAAATAAGGAAAAAGGGCTCCTGCTAATTGCCGGGAGCCTTTTTCTTTTGGAAACGAGGAATAAAGATGAAGATTTTGTTTATTGGAGATATCGTTGGTTCACCTGGGAGAGACATGGTGTTTGACTATTTACCGCGTTTGAAACGCAAGTATCAACCGGATGCTGTCATAGTGAACGGAGAAAATGCGGCTTCTGGAAGGGGAATCACAAAGGCGATTTTTGATGATTTACTTCGGGCGGGGGTAGATGTTGTGACGATGGGAAATCATACGTGGGATCATAAAGAAATATATGATTTTATCGACGAAACCGATTCACTCATACGTCCTGCAAACTTTTCAGACGAAGCACCTGGTCAGGGAATGACGTATATAGATCGTGGTGGTGTTACATTAGCCGTACTTAACTTACATGGCAGAACATTTTTACCTCCCCATGACGATCCTTTTAAGAAAGCAGACGAACTTATTAAAGAAGCTAAAGAAAGAACTCCTCTCGTTTTTGTTGACTTTCATGCAGAGGCGACAAGCGAGAAAATTGCAATGGGCTGGCATTTAGATGGTCGTGCTTCAGGAGTTGTCGGTACACACACACATGTGCAAACAGCGGATAGCCGCATTTTACCTGAAGGTACTGCCTACATTACAGACGTTGGTATGACAGGGCCATACGATGCAATTCTCGGGATGAAGAAAGAAGATGTCATCTACCGTTTTCAAACAAATATGCCTGTTCGTTTTCAAGTGCCTAAACAAGGAAGAGCCCAACTGAATGGCGTTATTATTGACATCAATGACCAAACAGGACGCGCAAGTTCGATTGAACGAATCATGATCAATGAAGATTCTCCTTTTAGACCATAATTCCAGCGTCTAATTGTTGTCTTACCTTCATAGGATGGTGCATGGAGAACTGCATTCCATACACCATATTAAACAAGGAGGAAGAATCATGAATCCATTAAAAGTATCTTCTCGCTCGAATCCTAACTCAGTAGCAGGCGCTCTTGTTGCAGTGATTAGAGATCAGGGGTTTGCTGAAATGCAGGCGGTGGGGGCAGGAGCCTTAAATCAAGCGGTAAAAGCAGTCGCAATTGCTCGTGGATTTGTAGCTCCAAGCGGAAGTGATTTAATCTGTGCACCGGCTTTTGCAGATATTGAAATTAATGGAGAGGGTCGCACTGCTCTCAAATTATTTGTTGAAAAAAGAACAAGACAGCAATCTTTATGAATCTAAAAACTGCAGAGGTGTTCTCTCTGCAGTTTTTTTCTGTGACAAATGGGGGACAATCCCTTATCTTGATATACAGACGTGAATTGCTTCAGTATAATAGAGGTTACCTACTGTTTGGTTTCGGCAAGCATGAAAGAATCAAGAGAGGGGAAAATCATATGAATGAAGAGCAACGCCTTGCAGGTCAAGCACCTACAACTAAAGAAAAAGATTATAGTCAGTATTTCCAATCAGTTTACACGCCTCCATCCTTAAAGAATGCGAAGAAACGCGGGCGTGAAGAAATATCCTACCACGACGACTTTTCAATAGATGAACAATTTCGTGGTATGGGACAAGGCAGAACATTTTACATACGTACTTACGGTTGTCAAATGAACGAACATGACACGGAAGTAATTGCGGGAATATTAGTGGGGCTTGGTTATGAACCAACAGAGACTGTGGATAATGCAGATATCGTTTTACTTAATACATGTGCAATTCGAGAAAATGCTGAGAATAAAGTATTCGGTGAACTGGGGCATTTAAAGCCGTTAAAGCTCGAGCGTCCTGATATGCTAATTGGTGTTTGTGGCTGCATGTCTCAGGAAGAATCTGTTGTAAACAAAATCTTAAAGACTTACGATCAAGTCGATATGGTATTTGGGACACATAATATTCATCGGTTGCCTGAAATCTTGAGAGAAGCTTACTTATCAAAAGAAATGGTCGTAGAAGTATGGTCTAAAGAAGGAGATATCATTGAAAACCTGCCAAGAGTCCGTAAAGGCAATATAAAAGGCTGGGTCAACATCATGTATGGATGTGACAAATTCTGTACGTATTGTATCGTGCCTTATACGCGCGGTAAGGAACGTAGTCGACGGCCCGAGGATATCATTCAAGAGGTCCGGCAATTAGCAGCTGCTGGTTATCAGGAAATCACCTTATTAGGGCAGAACGTGAATGCATACGGGAAAGACTTTGAGGACGGTGATTACCGTTTAGGTGACCTAATGGATGATTTGCGCAAAATAGATATCCCACGCATTCGTTTTACCACTAGTCATCCTCGTGACTTCGATGATCATTTGATTGAAGTACTTGCTAAGGGCGGGAATTTAGTCGATCATATCCATCTTCCTGTTCAATCAGGCTCTAGTGAAATCTTGAAAATTATGTCTAGGAAATATACACGGGAACACTATTTGGAACTTGTCTCAAAAATTAAGCGGGCAATCCCGAATGTGACACTTACTACGGATATAATTGTTGGATTCCCAAATGAGACAGATGAACAATTTGAAGAAACTATTTCGCTTTATAAAGAAGTAGGATTTGACATGGCCTTCACTTACATTTATTCTCCAAGAGAAGGAACACCTGCTGCAAAGATGCAGGATAATGTACCAATGCAAGTGAAAAAAGAACGTCTTCAGAAATTGAACAAAGTAGTGAATGATTTTTCCGCAGAGGCTATGAAGCCGTATCAAGGGAAAGTTGTGAACGTATTGGTTGAAGGTGAAAGTAAACGAAATAAAGATGTACTCTCTGGTTACACAGAGAAAAGTAAGTTAGTAAACTTCCGAGCACCTGCCAGTGTAATTGGTAAAATTGTTCAAGTTCGCGTAGTAGAGGCGAAAACTTGGTCATTAGACGGGGAGTATATCGGAGTACAAGAAGAGGAAAAGGTGATGTCATAATGGAAAAAGTATATACGAAACAAGATATTATTGATAAGGCAAGAGAGATTGCCCACATGATCGCGAATACAGAGCAAGTAGAATTATTTAAAAAGACAGAATCTCATATTAACGAAAATACGAAAGTACGTGAAAAGATAGCAAGCTTGAAATCTTTACAAAAACAAGCAGTAAACTTCCAAGAGTACGATAAAGAGCGTGCACTCGGAATTATTGAAAAGAAAATTGAACAGATTGAAAATGAAATTAACGAAATTCCATTAGTAATCGAATTTAAACAATCACAAAATGATGTGAACGACTTATTGCAGCTGGTTTCAAATACGATTTCCAATCGTGTTACTGACGAAATCATTGAATCTACTGGCGGAGATGTCTTAAAAGGACAAACTGGTTCTTACGTTCAAAGTACCCAGCCTAAGCCATTAACCTAACTATTTAGTCGGAGGAGATAAATTCTCCTTCGATTTTTTTCACTTTCTGGGCTTCTGTTGCATAGGATGTATAGAAGTCCACGAAGGAGGAAGAAAACTGAAGAATCTACGACAAGTCGTTACGAAGGCAGTAATTGCAAAAGGGAAGCAGCGTACAGAGAAAGAAGTACAGCTGATCCCGCCCAATCGTCCGTCCAGTATTCTTGGCTGCTGGGTTATTAACCACACTCACAGTGCCAAAAAGACTGGGTCTTCCATTGAAGTGACAGGGAAATTCGATGTCAACGTTTGGTACTCTCATCACGATCATTCAAAGACTTCAGTGTTCACAGAGACGGTGACGTACAAAGACAAAATAAGTCTTCGCTACCGAGATGAACCCTCTTCATCAAAAGAAGAGATTCGAGTTGAAGTCTTGCAGCAGCCAAACTGTACAGAAGCGATTATTTCAGACTGTCAGGAAAAGTTCTTAATTAAAGTAGAACGGGAACTGGTTGCAGAAGTAATTGGAGAAACGAAAGTAATGATTACAGTACATCCAAATGACTTTGAAGAAGACTGGTCTTTTGAAGATGAGTCATCTAATCATCAAAGTTATAAAAATGAGAGTGGTTCGAGAGTAGGAAAAGATAGCCCGCCATTTTAAAAGCCGAAGCATGTTTTCGGCTTTTTTTCTTTTTTCTATATTGACAGCCGCATTGCAATCCTAAACGAAATGAACGAACATCTGTTATACTAAACTAATACTATTACGTTGTGAGGGAATTAGAATGATTACATATACGCCTATGATGCAACAATATTTACAAGTGAAATCCCAATATGAAGACGCCTTTGTATTCTTTAGATTAGGTGATTTTTATGAAATGTTTTTCACTGATGCGACAGAAGCATCTCATATACTTGAAATCACATTGACTAGCCGTGAGGGTGGAGAGTCCGGACGAATCCCGATGTGCGGTGTTCCCTACCATTCGGCGCAAGGATACATAGAAACGCTCGTTGGACAGGGTCACAAGGTTGCTATTTGCGAACAAACTGAAGATCCAAGACATGTAAAAGGAATAGTTAAACGGGAAGTAGTAAAAGTGATTACCCCAGGTACAATTACCGAAGGAAAAACGATCGACGCACATTCAAATCACTTTATCGGTTCGTTTGATAGAATTTCAGAAAAACTATGTTCATTTGCCTACGTGGATTTAGCGACTGGAGAGGGAACTGTAGAATTCATTCACGGTGATGAAAATACACTAGCTTCTTCTGTAGAATCACTTGGTATGAAGGAAGTTGTTGTAGACGAACAGCTGCAGCTGATGCTAGGTGACGTGACACATAGCAAAGGAATTGTGCTGTCCATTTGTGATCACGAATTATATCAGCCTCATGGGAGAGAACTTTTTGAGGACATTCCTGAAAAAGCAACGGGGGCATGTAAAAGGCTTGTTACATATCTCCAGCAAACGCAAAAATCCAGCTTAGAACACTTGCAGCCGTTCGATTTTTTAGCGCGGGAAGCTAAGCTGACAATCGATGCCAATTCCATGAGAAATTTAGAACTTGTTCAATCGATTCGAACTGGGGGTAAAGAAGGAACCTTATTCTGGCTTTTAGACGAAACGAATACTGCAATGGGTGCCAGAAAGCTAAAGACATGGATCCGTCAACCACTTGCTGACCAGATTGAAATTGAAAAGCGGCTCGACACCGTTACAGAACTGATGGATGCTTATTTTTTGAGGGACGATCTCAAAAGAGCATTACGGGAAGTGTATGATTTAGAGCGATTAGCCGGAAGGATTTCCATGGGAAGTGCCAGTGCACGCGACCTTGCTCAATTGAGAAATTCATTACGGACTGTTCCTCAGTTAAAACAACTGCTTGCTGAGTCAGAACAACCTTATTTACAGCAGTTTTCACGCGGAATTAACTCGTGTGAAGATCAATGTGAGGTTCTAGAAGGATCAATCGCAGAATCTCCTCCGCTGTCCGCAAAAGAGGGCGGTGTCATTAAGGATGGATTCCATAAACAGTTGGATACGTATCGGGATGCTTCTAAAAATGGGAAGCTCTGGCTCGCGGAATTAGAGCAGGAAGAACGTAAAAAGACAGGTATTAAAGGATTGAAAATCGGATACAATCGAATCTTCGGCTATTATATTGAGATTACGAAGTCCAATTTACATCTTGCGGATTTGACACGGTATGAGCGTAAACAGACATTGGCGAATGCTGAACGGTATATTACGCCTGAACTTAAAGAAAAAGAAGAACTGATTCTAAGTGCAGAATCGGAAAGTTTGGATCTGGAATACAAATTATTTGCTGAAGTGCGAGAGCAAATGAAAGAAGGTATTGAACAGATCCAGCAACTTGCATCGGTTTTAAGTGAATTGGACGTATTGCTCGCATTTGCTGAAATCTCAGAAGCACAAGGATATGTAAAGCCTAAATTTACAGAGGACAAAGCCCTGGAAATTCGAAATGGCCGTCATCCTGTAGTTGAAAAAATGATGGATCACTCGCTATACGTACCGAACAGCTGCAAGTTAGCAGCGGATGCTAATATGCTTTTAATTACAGGACCCAATATGTCAGGTAAAAGTACATATATGCGTCAAGTGGCGTTAACTGTTGTTATGGCTCAAATTGGCTGCTATGTCCCTTGCGAATCTGCATCACTTCCAATAACGGATCAGATTTTCACAAGAATTGGTGCTGCAGATGATCTAGCATCCGGTCAAAGTACATTTATGATGGAAATGCTGGAATCCCAACAAGCGATTGCGAATGCAACTGATCGAAGTTTGCTATTGTTCGATGAAATCGGACGCGGTACTTCTACGTATGATGGTATGTCACTTGCCCAGGCAATGATGGAATATATCCATGATGAAATTGGAGCAAATACGTTATTTTCAACACATTACCACGAGCTGACTTCGCTTGATGAGCAATTGGATCGTCTAACAAATGTACACGTCGCTGCAATGGAACAAGAAGGAAAAGTAGTATTTCTCCATAAGGTTATGGCGGGCCCTGCGGATAAAAGTTATGGAATTCATGTTGCAGAACTCGCTGGATTGCCTCAGGAATTATTACAACGCGCCAGGGAACTATTGGTAGATTTTGAAAACCAGAAAAAGTCTGAAACAGGGAACACGCCATCTAGTGAACAAATTAGCTTTTTTGACTTGCAGACTGAAGAGAAATCCATTGAGCATTCAAGTGAAGAACATGAAATTATTAAGCGTCTTAATGAGATAGATCTTACAAATACGACACCGCTACAGGGGCTGCAGTTATTATTTGACCTGAAAGCTAAACTGACGTAAGGAAGGAGCCGCGACGATGGATATCATAAAGGTGATGGACGAACCGCTAGCAAATAAAATTGCGGCTGGAGAAGTGGTGGAACGCCCTGCGTCCATCGTGAAGGAACTTACAGAAAATGCAATTGATGCAGGCAGTACTTCAATTGAAATCACACTCGAAGAGGCCGGATTAACCAGTATTCGGATTACGGATAATGGCAGCGGAATGACAACTTCGGATGCAGTTCGGGCTTTCGAACGTCACGCAACTAGTAAAATCGTAAACGAGCACGATTTGTTCAGAATACGGACGCTTGGTTTTCGAGGAGAAGCCCTTGCAAGCATTGCAGCTGTTTCAAAAGTGCATCTCTGGACATCTGATGGAGTGAATGGAACCGAGGTGGACATCGAAGGCGGACGAATTATCAATCATCGGGCTGCAGCGCTTAGACAAGGTACGGATATTACGGTTTCACAAGTGTTTTTCAATACACCCGCCCGATTGAAATATATGAAAACAATTCAAACGGAAATCGGACATACGATAGATTTGGTCAATCGGCTTGCAATCAGTCATCCAAAGATTGCATTTAAACTATCGCATGGACCACAAGTATTGCTAAAAACATCCGGTTCCGGTGACTTGTTGCGTGTCTTATCTGATGTGTATGGTATAGCAGTTGCTAAAAAGATGATTCCATTTCAAGCAGAAAATGCGGATTATAAAATTAGCGGGTATGTTACTTTACCCGAGATGACGCGAGCTTCAAAAAACTACATGACTGTGCTCATTAATGGGCGATGGGTGAAAAGTTATGCTGTCAATAAAGCCGTGTTAGATGCACTCCATACGTATTTACCAATTGGCCGCTTTCCAATTGTCGTTCTGCAGGCTGAGGCAGATCCATATTTAACGGATGTAAATGTACATCCTTCTAAGCAGTATATTAAAGTGAGTAAGGAAGGGGAATTACTTGCTGCAGTTCGTGAGGGTGTTCACGCGGCTGTGAAGCGAGCCATAATTGTCCCTGATGCAATTCAAAAAGAGAAAAAGTCAGCGAAAGTTCCCAGTGAACAAACGTCATTCTGGAAGAACGTGGAATATAACTCAAGACCAATGCCAACTCAACAATCTCATACTGTGAGTCCTTACAGTCATGAGGATAAACCAGCATGGACGGTGGAGGAGGTTCCAGCGGATAACGCTCCAACTGACAATCAGACAGTTGAAAGTAAGTTTTATGAACCGCTTGAAGAAAGTAACTCATCTCAAATCTCAAATGAGATTGAACCGACTTCAACTTTAGAAAGTCAAAGTGAACCGTATGACCAATCAGACGTTCAAGCAGCTTTCCCAGAGCTGCTGCCAGTAGGACAAGTTCATGGTACCTATATTGTTGCGCAAAATGAAGATGGATTTTACATGATTGATCAGCATGCTGCACAAGAGCGGATCAAATATGAATACTTCCGGAAGAAAATCGGGGAAGTGAATCATGACGAGCGTCAGATGTTACTCATGCCTTTGATTTTTCATTACTCTGCAGATGAGCAGCTTAAAATTGAGGAACGACTGGATTCACTTGAAGAAGTCGGTGTTTTTCTAGAACAATTTGGTCCTTCGTCGTATACGGTCAAAGAATACCCTTCGTGGTTTCCCGCTGCTGATGCATCCTCAATCATAGAAGACATGATTGAACAAGTACTCAATACAAGACAAATCAACATTGCTAAACTGCGGGAAGAAACAGCAATTATGATGAGCTGTAAAAAATCGATAAAAGCAAATCATTATTTAACGATGGAAGATATGCAGCGTCTTTTGAAAGATTTGGGCAATGCGGAAAATCCTTATACTTGTCCTCACGGAAGGCCGGTATTAATCCATTTCACGACGTATGAACTTGAAAAGATGTTTAAACGTGTCATGTAAAGGAAGGGGGAATTAGGTTGGAGCAGAAACTAATCACTATGTCAGATAGTATGGTTTTAGACACTTACGTACAGGTACCCACTAAAAAGCCGCGTGCTCATATCCATTTTGTACATGGGATGGCAGAGCATATTGGCCGGTACGAAGAAGTAATGATCGATCTTGCGAAGGAGGGGTATGTAGTAACCGGTTTTAACCAACGGGGACATGGCCCATTAGCTCTTGAAAGTCACCAATTAGGTGATTTTGCAGATGGTGTTACTTTCGATAGACTTGTGGAAGATGTGTACGAAGTTATGAATGCTTATAAAACTATCTATCCAGATGTACCAAGAATTCTATTCGGACATAGCATGGGCTCTTTTGTCGCTCGCAGATTCTCACAAATGTATGGAACAGAAATAGATGGCCTAATATGTTCTGGGACAGCTGGTAAACCAGGAGTGACAAGAATTGGCGGTAGTCTCCTGTCCTCAATATTAGCATGGAAAGACGGCAGTCATGCACCTAGTAATATGCTTGATAGCATAGGTTTCGGTGGATATAACAAAATGATAAAAAATCCTGAAACCAAATTCGACTGGCTTTCAACTGATCGAGGAAGTGTTCGAAAATATATAGATGATCCTCTATCAGGAGCGGTCTCTACAAACCGATTTTTCCATGTGTTGTTTAATGGTTTAAAACTGATTAGCACATCGGAAAATTATAGATCTGTTCCTGTACGTCTTCCTGTACTTTTATTTTCAGGCACTGCTGATCCCGTCGGTGACCAGGGAAGAGGCGTATTCGAAGCAGCAAGGCTATTTTCAGAAGCAGGCGTTGATAATGTGACAGTTCACTTGTTCGAGGATGTACGACATGAGTCTCTTCAAGGCCCTTCTAGAGATTCAGTACTTCAAGTGATGAAACAATGGATGAATTCGTTATGACCAATTCTCAAGAGGTATTAGCGATCGCCGGACCGACCGCTTCTGGCAAGACTGCCCTTGCAGTGGGTCTTGCACACTGCTTAGATGGTGAAGTGATTAACGGAGATGCAATGCAAGTATACAGAGGTCTTGATATAGGCACTGCAAAAATTACCGATGATGAAAAGAAAGGCATTCCCCATCATCTTTTTGATATTAAGTCACCTGAAGAGTCTTTTTCAGCGGCAGAATATCAAAAACTTGTCCGTGAAAAAATATCAGAAATACAGTCTCGTGGTAAAGTCCCTATAATTGCTGGCGGCACGGGACTATACATGCAATCCGTTCTATTCGACTATCGATTCACAGAGGCTGCAGCAGATTTGGGAGTTAGAAAACGTTTGGAACAAGAACTGGAACTATCTGGAGCGATACAATTATATGACCGGCTGCAACTGTTAGATCCAGAAAGCGCTAAGAAAATTCATCCCAATAACCATCGTAGACTTGTTCGGGCGTTAGAGATAATTGAAGTGAGTGGAGCCACGAAAGCAGTCCACGAAGCTGACCAAGGATCTACACCTATGTACAATGCGTTCATAATTGGCTTAGAACTGCCGCGTGAAAAGCTATATGCGCGTATTGACCAGCGTGTGGATCAGATGATAAAAAAAGGCCTTTATGAAGAAGTGCAAGGGTTATGGGGACAAGGAATCCGAAATGTACAATCTATACAAGCAATTGGATATAAGGAATTGTACCAAGTGCTTGAAGGAACGATTTCTGAAGAGGAAGCAATAGAGCTAATAAAAAAGAACACGCGTCACTATGCGAAACGTCAAATGACGTATTTCAGAAACAAACTTGAGGTCAACTGGTTCGATGCGACAATTGAAATGAGCACGCTCGCAGAGAAAATATGCAAAGAAGTAAAGGAGATTCATCTTCGCGCAGCGAATACAAAGAGCAGGCATTAATTGCGAAATAGAATTTTGGGGGGTACAAAAAATGTCGAATGCCAACATGCAGGATACATTCCTGAATTCATTGAGAAAGAATAACACGTTTGTAACTGTGTTTTTGACGAACGGGTTCCAATTGAAAGGAATCATTAAGTCATACGATAACTACACAGTACTATTGGAATCCGATAGTAAACAACAGCTGATTTACAAGCATGCAATTTCCACTTATGTGCCATCCAAACCTGTAATTTTAAAAGATGAACAATGAAAAAAGGCCATAACGGCCTTTTTTATTTGCCCAATAATGATCTTTGCGGCAGTTGCCAATGAAACTTTATAGAAAGCATCCTAAGTGCAGCTGTAATAGCCAGCAATAGGTAGAGAGATACATCATGGACATATGTATCGAAACCTACTATGAGACCAGCGAGCGCTGCCCAAACCGCATAGATATCACTTTTAAAAATCAAGGGCTGACGACCAGCTAACAAATCCCGTATAACCCCACCGCCAGCACCCGTGAGAACAGCCGCTGCAACGATAGCAAACATGGACATGTGCATTTCCACTGCCATTAAAGCACCTTGAATGGCGAATGCAGCTAAACCGATGGCGTCAAAATAAGAGCCCCATCGATTCCATGTCTTCAATAGATAACCCGAAAAGAAAAATATGATTCCAATCAATATCGATGCGACTATAAAAAATAACCCTTGTCCCCAAAGGACGGAAACAGGCACACCGATAAATACATTGCGTACAGCACCGCCTCCGAAAGCAGTTACCATCCCCAAAATATATACACCAAACATATCAAAGTCTTCTTCCATCGCAACAATAGCGCCAGATATTGCAAACGCTGCTGTTCCGATTAGACTAAACACATCCCACGTCACTACTAATTTCCTCCATTCAACCTGTTTCTAGTGCACCCTATAGCCTCTGCCGTTTACCGAACTTGTTCTACCTGCTAAAATGAGCAATGAACCTACGAAACAGATTGGAGCATCCTGAATGAGTATACAGCAAATGAACGACAAAATCTTGAATCGAGCAGAAATAGTCGAAACTGAAATTCAACCATATGCTAAGGCCATAGAGCGAATCGCATTGATGAATCAACGCAAAGTATTGTCTGCTTTTAGAAAAAATAAAGTGAGTGATTTTCATTTATCAGGTTCAACCGGTTATGGATATGATGATGCCGGAAGAGAGGTCCTGGAACAATTATATGCCGACGTTTTCGGCGCGGAAGCGAGCCTTGTAAGGGGACAGATTATCTCAGGAACACATGCGATCGCAATTACACTCTTTGGTATTTTGCGCCCGGGTGATGACTTGTTGTATATTACGGGGAAACCATATGACACATTAGAATCGATTGTTTCTGGCGGTGATCAGGACACAGGTTCTTTAAACGATTTCAATATTGGTTACCGGCACGTAGATTTATTGGAAGATGGAAATGTGGATTTTGAAGAAGTTGAGCGTCAAATCTCAAGCAAGACAAAAATAATTGCCATTCAACGGTCGAGAGGGTACGCTGATCGACCATCATTTACTGTGAGTGAAATTAGTAACATGGTAAAACGTATCAAAGCGAATCATCCTGATATTATTATATTTACGGATAACTGCTATGGTGAATTTGTCGAAGAGTTAGAACCGACAAACGTGGGTGTAGATATAATGGCAGGTTCCCTTATTAAGAATCCCGGTGGAGGATTAGCGAGAACGGGCGGCTATATTGCAGGTCGGGCCGATTTAATCGAAAAATGCAGCTATCGTATGACTTCACCCGGACTAGGTGCAGAAGCAGGGGCGTCACTCGATACTTTACGTGAAATGTACCAAGGATTCTTTCTAGCTCCGCATACTGTAAGTCAGGCAGTTAAAGGTGCACAATTCACTGCAGCTATGCTGGAATCATATGGGCTTGTAACATCGCCTCATTTTTCAGCAGTTAGGACAGATTTAATACAATCTGTATCATTTGAGAATGCAGAGCAAATGATTGCTTTCTGTCAAATGATTCAAGCGAGCTCACCAATTGACGCTCACGTCAGCCCGGTTCCCTCCTATATGCCGGGGTATGCAGATGATGTCATCATGGCAGCAGGAACTTTCATCCAAGGTTCTAGCATTGAGTTAACAGCTGACGGCCCGATTCGTCCGCCATTTACAGCGTATGTGCAAGGGGGACTAACATACGAACATGTAAAAGTGGCAATCTTGTCATCAGTAGAAAAACTGATCGAACTTAATTTGATTAAACCTTGAATGCTAAGCTGTACATGAAATTGTAGGCGAATAGCGAAAACTTCACCAGAATTTCATGAGACGCAGGAAAATAAAAAATTATAAACTGAAAAACTGCTTACCCGTTGTTATCAAATACGAGTAAGCAGTTTTTATTTGCAAAGTTAATGTATTGTTCTGTAAACGCCGACTACTTTGCCTAGTATCGAAACGTTTTCAATAATGATGGGGTCCATTGATGAATTTTCAGGCTGTAAACGGAAATAATCTTTTTCCTTAAAGAAGCGTTTTACTGTCGCTTCATCTTCTTCAGTCATCGCTACAACAATTTCTCCGTTACTCGCTGTGTGTTGTTGTTTAACAACTACGCGGTCTCCATCTAAAATCCCAGCTTCAATCATACTCTCTCCAACAATTTCTAACATGAACAAACTATCTTCAGAGGTCCCGAAAGAGTCTGGAATCGGAAAGTATTCTTCGATATTTTCGATAGCAGTAATCGGCATCCCAGCAGTTACTTTACCAACAAGCGGAACATGGAGAACACCTGTTTTTAATTCATCCATTCCATCTTGGTCCAACACTTCAATTGCGCGGGGTTTCGTTGGATCCCTTCGGATAAGCCCTTTACTTTCAAGGCGGGCTAGGTGGCCATGGACGGTTGAGCTGGAAGCAAGACCGACGGCTTCACCAATTTCTCTGACGGAAGGCGGATAGCCTTTTTTTTGTACTTCATCTTTAATGAACGTCAGTATATCTTCTTGTCTTTTGGAGATCTTTTTCACTGTTTTCACCTCTTCACTATTTTTGCAGCGATCGTTGCTCTGCGAAGTGTTTCTATGAAAATAGTATAACAGGTGTTCGTACGTATGGCAAACAAAGGTTCTGATTTTTACTGTTGACATACAAACCCCTGTTCGCATATAATAAAAAACAACAAGCGAACGTATATTCTAAAGGAGGAATTTTAACATGACAATCATCCAAAATAACAAAAATATCATAGCAGCATTTATTCTTTTTGCGGTTTTAACATTCGTCCTTATACAAAAGTTATCAGTTCCACAAGATTATGTTGAAGTGACTATAATAGAAGGGGATACTCTTACACATCTCGCTGAGCGCTACGCAGGTGATATGCCTTCAGAACAATGGATGCGTGAAGTATCTGCGCTAAATAACTTGAATGGTTCCGTCATTGTTGCAGGAGATGATTTAAAACTGCCTGCATATATAGAAGTTGGGCTTGATGATACGCGTTTAGTTTTAGCTGAGGAAGGAGAATAACCATGGGCACGGGAAAGTGTGTTTTATACAGCAGAGTCAGCACAGAGAAAGATACACAAGAATTATCGCTGACCCGGCAGCAGGAAGAACTTTCAAAACTGGCACAAACACTTGGTTTTTCAGTAGCAGAATCTTTTACTGACAAACATAGCGGTTATGAATTGGATCGGGAAGGCTTGCTGGAACTTTTAGATTACGTTAGAGAAGAAACTGTTGAAGCGGTTTTGATTCAAGATGAAACACGTCTTGGAAGAGGAAATGCGCGGGTCGCTGTATTGCACTTGTTTGCAAAAACGAATACGTCCGTATTTACGAACCATGACAGCGGACCGCTCGAATTGAATGAAATGGATTCAATGTTACTTGAAATTCTTGCGATTGTGGAAGAATATCAAAGAAAATTACATAATGCTAAAATTAGAAGAGGCATGAAACGTGCAGTTGAAGCAGGCTATAGACCAGAACGTAACTTACGTAATCAGGGAAATTCTGAGGGGAGAGAAAGGATAGAAACACCTGTTCATGAAATTGTATCTTTACGCGACAAAGGACTTACATTCGAAGAAATCACTTCCGTTTTAAAAGGACTTGGACACAATGTGAGCAAAGCGACTGTCCATAGGCGATACCAAGAATATATTGCAGGGCAAGAAGTCTAATTGGTTGCACTTCTGATCTTTTTTGTTTACGTTCTAATTGACGAACTGTAATGGAGGGAACGTAATGTTGTCTGATGATAAAATGAAACGAATCAATGAACTTGCTAAAAAAGCAAAAACATCAGGGCTTTCAATTGAAGAAGCCAAAGAGCAATCTCAGCTGCGAAGCGAATATTTAAAGACTTTTCGTTCTACAATGAGAGATACCATTGAAAGTGTAAAAGTAATTGACCCGGATGGAAATGACGTAACACCTGAAAAAGTGAAGGATGCTCAAAACAAAAAGTTTTTGAACTAAGCAAGTCACCACTTTAAACCACAGTTTGTATTCCTGTGGTTTTTTCATTACAATGAATGAGGAATCTAGTTAAAAAAAGATAATGCGAAAGGGTGTTTTTACCAATGTCTACCACTACTGATCAATTGGCGATTAATACGATCCGAACATTATCGATCGACGCTATCGAAAAAGCGAATTCAGGTCACCCCGGCCTTCCAATGGGTGCTGCTCCAATGGCCTACGTTTTATGGACACAGCATATGCACCATAACCCATCTAATCCGGCCTGGTTCAACCGTGACCGTTTTGTCTTATCTGCTGGTCATGGCTCTATGCTGCTATACAGCATGCTTCATCTAAGCGGCTATGACTTGCCGATGGAAGAGTTGAAGAATTTCCGTCAATGGGGATCGAAAACTCCAGGGCATCCTGAATATGGCCACACAGCAGGTGTGGAAGCAACGACAGGTCCATTAGGTCAAGGAATTGGAATGGCTGTAGGAATGGCGATGGCAGAAAAGCATCTCGCTTCTACATATAACAAACCAGGTTTTGATATTGTAGACCACTATACGTATGCTTTATGTGGCGATGGCGATTTAATGGAAGGTGTTGCAGCAGAAGCAATCTCACTTGCTGGTCACCTTGAACTCGACAAGTTAATAGTACTTTACGACAGCAATGACATATCTCTGGATGGGGAATTAGATATGTCCTTTACGGAGAAAATTCAAAGCCGTTTTGAATCTTATGGTTGGAATTATATTCATGTTGCTGACGGTAATGATACAAACCATTTATCAGAAGCAATTGAGCAAGCGAAACAAAACACAGGCGGTCCGACGCTTATAGAAGTGAAGACTGTCATTGGATACGGATCACCTAACAAATCTGGGAAATCTGACGCTCATGGTGCACCACTGGGTGAAGATGAAATGAAATTAACAAAAGAAGCTTACAAGTGGACTTTTGAAGAAGACTTCTATGTGCCTGAAGAAGTGTACGAAACATTTAAAACTTCAGTTCAACGACTTGGAGTCGATAGCGAAACCGAATGGAACAAATTACTTGGAGCCTACGAACAAGAACACAGCTATTTAGCTAAACAGCTGAAAAGCGCAATCGAGGGAACTGATACAGCTTCAGTAGAAGCCCAATTACCGGTCTATGAAGCAGGGAAGTCTGTTGCAACGCGTTCTGCATCAGGTGATGCGATAAATGCAATTGCAAAAGCTCTGCCTTCTTTCTTTGGCGGTAGCGCGGATCTTGCAGGTTCGAACAAAACTGCTATCAAAGACGCGGGAGATTTCCTTCCAGGAAGTTTTGAGGGTCGTAATATTTGGTTCGGAGTACGTGAATTTGCAATGGGAGCAGCCTTAAATGGGATGACACTTCACGGCGGTTTAAATGTATTTGGCGGAACTTTCTTCGTGTTTAGTGACTATGTTCGTCCAGCTGTCCGTTTATCTGCATTGATGGGAATACCTGTAACCTATGTGTTTACTCACGATAGCATCGCGGTTGGCGAGGATGGCCCAACACACGAACCAGTGGAACATTTAGCTTCGCTTCGCGCTATGCCGGGATTATCTGTTATTCGACCTGGTGACGCGAATGAAACTTCAGCTGCATGGAACTTAGCTGTAACTTCAACGAATAAACCGACTGTACTCGTACTATCCCGTCAAAACTTGCCAGTCCTGGAGAAATCCGCTGAACTAGCTTCAGATGGTGTAAGTAGAGGAGCATACGTCGTCTCTCCTAGTAAAGGGGAACAGCCGGAAGCAATCTTAATTGCAACAGGTTCTGAAGTTGGACTTGCTGTGGACGCACAAAAAGAGTTAAACAATAAGGGAATCGATGTTTCTGTCGTTTCAATGCCTTCTTGGGATCGTTTTGAAGATCAGGATGCTTCTTATAAAGAGCTGGTTCTTCCTAAAGCTGTCACTACGAGACTTTCAATTGAAATGGGTGCGTCACTTGGCTGGCATAAATATGTCGGCAGCGATGGTGATGTACTTGCGATTGACACATTTGGAGCAAGCGCACCTGGTGATGTCGTTATGAAAGAGTATGGATTCAGTACAGAAAACGTTGTTTCTAAAGTGTCTTCAATGCTAGGTAAATAATTATCATTAGTGCAAGGGCTATTCATAGCCCTTGCTTTTTTTAATGAATTTTTCCGTTTTATTAATATTAACTATTGTAAATCACACTATTTTGACATTTCGACACAATTAGTGGTGTTCTATTCCGCGAAGTGACAGCCTTTTCATAAACAGACCTGTACTATAAATGTAAAGGAGTGGTCATTCATGCGAACTTACGGGATCTATAAAATTAAAGAAACCTACCAGACTTTTGTACTTGGACGGGAACGGCTGCTATATGATTTGTTGAAAGCAGACGGCCGGGATACCCATTTGCAAGAAGTACGTTATTTATGTGACAGATTAGAGATTGAGTCAATTGAAAGTGCGATTATGAATGAATTAGGAAAGAACTTTCATACAGTTGAAGCTGGGGATATGAAATATACGCTTACGCACCCTCTTAAAGGAACGATAGATATCGGTTTTTCAAGTCATGCACTACACGCAGCGTGTCACGGTTCACGTATGCTGGACCTGGATCTGTTCGTGGCTCTCTCAAGTGCAGAAGACCGATATTTTGCGATTATGGATGAGGTTGGAGAGTGGGGCTGGCTAAAGCCAGTGAAGTATGCGTCCACTCTAGTCGAGTCTCAACACGTGCTTGTGTAATTGGCCCAAGTGTTGAATAGCTTGTTTTGGAAAAATGATTACGAAAAAATGAGAATAACCTAACGGAGACATTGCGTACTAGGGTTAGAATGCTGTATAATCCTTCTTGGTGGAAACACTTGGACTATTGCAGTAGGGGAGGTAGTACGTATGACTGTTTGGTGGATTGTTGGAATCATCGTTGCACTCGCAGCGGGGGTTGCACTTGGTTTCTTCTTAGCTCGTCAATATATGATGAAATATTTAAAAGATAACCCGCCGATTAATGAAGATATGCTTCGAATGATGATGATGCAAATGGGGCAGAAACCTTCTCAAAAGAAAATTAATCAAATGATGTCTCAAATGTCAAAAGCGTCTGAAAAAGATGCTAAGAAAAAGAAAGAAAAGCGTTAAACTGTAAATATATTAAGTTTTTATTGCTTTCTTGAATAATTAAAATAACACCCCGTTCAATGTTTCGACATTGAACGGGGTTTTCAATTTAGAAACCCATACTTGCGTAAAAAACGTTTGACTGTCGCCTCATACTCTTCTGGGTTTTCATTAAAAGAACGTGCATGCGCACCTTTTTTGAATAACTTTATAGATTTTGCACCATTTTTTTGTTCATACAATTCCTCAGTCATCTCGGGAAGTATGAAGTCATCTTCTAAACTATGAATAAATAGCATCGGCCGTTCTATATGTGTGATCACTTGCTTCGGAGAAACCAACGATGTGGTGTACCCGTCGCGTAACTTCAGAAAGATATTAGCAATTCGAATTACTTTAGGTGTACGAAGCGGAGTGGTTGTTTTCAGAATATGAAAAACTTGATCTGTAAAATCGGAGAACGGGCAATCTGCTATGTAAAAATCCGATTCTTCAGGATACGTTCCCGCAGTTAGAATCATAGTAGCAGCGCCCATCGATTCCCCATGAATGCCGAGCAATGCCCTGCGTCCAATCCGTTCGCGAATTGCTTGGATAATAGCTTGAAGATCCATCTTTTCATAGTAGCCAAAGCTAGTGGTCTTTCCACCTGACTCTCCATGACGTCTATGATCATATACAACTGAATTGAATCCAAGCCGTTCAAACATACGAGCAAACTTCATTGAATTTATTTTGTTTTCTGTAACACCGTGACAAATAATAACTGTTCGAGTTGTCTCTAGCGGCCTTAAAAAGACGGCGTGAAGAGAGTATCCATTAGGAGATGCGATTTTTAAGGTTGTTTTTGGAATGGCTTCATACCAATGAGCATCGAAACGTCTTGCAATCGATTCACGCTTTAGCACAACTTCCGCGTCTTTAATTTTTAAAAACATCAATCGGTTAGTGGCAATTATCCCAAATGCAGAAATCGCAGCTGTCGCAATAACTGTCACGCCGCTAGCGATTGCAAGAAAGCGCTTTCTCAAAAGAACTCAACTCCTTAGCCCTTTTCGTTTTGATATAGACGATACATACCAGTTTCTATAGGATGTGACACGTGTGGTGCGATTGTATCAATTGCAAGAAATAAGGTATCTAAGTGAATCCCTGTATCTATCTTTAAAGAATTTAGCATATTGACTACATCCTCCGTAGCTACATTACCTGTCGCACCTTTTGCAAAAGGACAGCCACCTAAACCCCCAGCGGACGAATCGAATCGATCGATACCTGCTTGCAGAGAAGCAAAAATGTTAGCAAGTGCCATTTTTCGAGTGTCGTGGAAATGGGCAGTTAACAATACGGATGGGAACGATTGACGAAGTCGAGTGAATAATTCATAGCTTTCCACAGGATTTGCCATTCCGATTGTATCCGCTACACTTAATTCGTCTACACCGAGTGCAACAAACTGTCTGCACAGTTCAATCACTTCATCCACTTCAACTTTTCCTTCGTATGGACAATAGAATGCAGTTGAAATGCATGCTCGAACAAAAACATTTTGTTCTTTAAGTTTTAAAATTACAGGAGTAAGTGCTTCTACACTTTCTGCAGTTGTCCGATTAATATTTTTTTGGTTAAAGGTATTACTAACACCTACGAAAACAGCCAAACTGTTTGCGCCAGCTTCTAATGCGAGTTCAACTCCCTTTGCGTTCGGAGTAAGGGCAATTGAACGTTCCACTAAGTCGGCACGTGTCATGATTTCTTTTGCATCTTTCATTTGGGGAACCCACTTGGGTGAAACAAATGAAGTTAGTTCCATTTCGGTAATGCCTGCTTCTTTTAGTTGCTGGATAAATTTTAATTTCACTTCAGTTTCTACCTGGTTTTTCTCGTTTTGTAATCCGTCTCTTGGTCCTACCTCGATAATTGTCACATCTTTTGGTAAACTGAACATACAATCCCTCCTACATCTTATTCTAACGGACTGTAGCAGATGCAGGCAATTCATATGTGGGAATGTTCAGTATTTCTAATCGGGAAAATGGATAAACACTATTAGGGGGAGTTAAAATGTCTGAACAAATCGTAATTGCAAGTGCTGTAAGAACACCGATAGGATCTTTCTTAGGTGCGTTGAAAGATGTAAGTGCTGTTGAATTAGGGGCGCTCGTCATTAAGGAAGCGGTAAACCGAGCGGGACTGAAAGAGACTGATGTCGATGAAGTCATCATGGGGAATGTACTTCAAGCTGGTCTTGGTCAAAATCCGGC
Source organism: Sporosarcina aquimarina (assembly GCF_033253705.1). Lineage (GTDB taxonomy): Bacteria > Bacillota > Bacilli > Bacillales_A > Planococcaceae > Sporosarcina > Sporosarcina aquimarina. The sequence continues at coordinate 214,143 of NZ_JAUBDH010000002.1, read as the reverse complement.
CCGTCAAGCATCTATGAAAGCTGGACTATCCGAACAAGTTCCCGCAATGACAATTAACAAAGTGTGCGGATCAGGTTTAAAAGCAGTACAGCTCGCACGGCAAGCAATTTTATCGGGTGATGCAGAAGTGGTCATTGCAGGTGGTATGGAAAGTATGAGCCAAGCACCCTATGTACTAAACAATGCACGCGGAGGATTTAAAATGGGTGACCAAAAAATGGTGGATACAATGATTTCAGATGGGTTATGGTGTGCTTTTAATGATTATCATATGGGCGTCACCGCTGAAAACCTATGTGATCGCTATGAGCTGACACGTGAAGAACAAGATGAATTCGCAGCGAATTCACAAAGAAAAGCTGCAGCAGCACGTGCTGAAGGGAAGTTTTCGGAAGAAATTGTTCCGGTCGAAATTGCTGTTAGACGGGGTGAGCCTATTATCTTCGATCAGGATGAATATATAAAAGAAGGCACTACTGCAGATAAATTATCTAAGCTGCGTCCTGCTTTCAAAAAAGAAGGCAGTGTCACAGCTGGAAATGCATCAGGTTTGAATGATGGGGCTGCTGCACTTGTCGTGATGTCTAAAACAAAAGCGGATGCTCTTGGAATTGTTCCGCTTGCGGTCATAACTGCCAATGCGAATGCAGGAGTAGATCCTGCGGTAATGGGGATTGGTCCAGTACAAGCGGTGTCAAATGTACTTAAACGTGCAAATTTGAAATTGGAGGACATGGACTTAATTGAAGCGAACGAAGCATTTGCAGCACAATCATTAGCGGTCGACCGGGAGTTGAAATTTGATACTGATAAATTAAACGTAAATGGCGGCGCAATTGCACTTGGGCACCCAATCGGGGCAAGCGGTGCTCGAATTTTAGTTACTTTGTTACACGAAATGCAGCGTCGTGATGCAAAACGTGGTCTCGCCACACTATGTGTAGGCGGAGGCCAAGGAGTTGCAACGATAGTAGAGCGACCTTAACTAGAAAAGAGGAGATCGAACTATGGCGAAAAAAAAACCACAACAGAGACCATCAAGTAAACCAAAAGAAGATGGCTCCCTTCTTTTAGCGGATGCATTAGGGGAAGACGTCTTATCTAAATTAAAAGAAGCAAAACAAAATCTTGCCCAAGAAGAAGCTAAAGCAGAGGAAGCACGTAAAGAAAAACTTAAACGTGAAAAAAAAGAGCGAGAAGCAAATAAGAGTTTTGCAGAACTATTAGATGAATACGATGGCACAACACGAAAATGATGACTTGTAAAACCGCATGTGAAATTCACGTGCGGTTTTCTCGATTAGACAGGAGAAGGATCACGTGAAAATCAGTGAAGTACTCATTCGTAAGCTTGAGATGACCATGAAACAGCCGTTCACAACAAGTTTCGGTACAATGCAAAATCGTAAATTTCTTGTTATTGAAGTAGTGGACGAGTTAGGAAATCACGGCTGGGGGGAAGGTGTAGCATTTGAAATACCTTGGTATACAGAAGAAACTGTAAAAACCTCTCTCCATATCCTTCAAGACTTTCTTATACCGATGTTGAAGGGAAAAACAATTCAACATCCTGATGAGGTAAATAAGATTTTTAAAACAATCCGGAAAAACAATATGGCGAAAGCAGCGATTGAATGTGCTGTTTGGGACTGTTGGGCAAAAAGGAATAACCTATCGCTTACTAAAGCATTGGGCGGAGCCAAATCCGAGATTGACGTTGGAATCAGCATCGGACTTCAGAAAGATTTTGATATACTTGCGAAACGGGTTGAACAAAGTTTACTAACCGGATTTAAAAGAATAAAAGTGAAAATTAAACCAGGAAATGATACAGAACTGCTAAAACAAATCCGTACACGATTTCCAAACGTACCCCTTATGGTGGACGCTAATTCCGCCTATACGCTGGAAGATATGGATTTGCTAAAGAGATTAGATCAATTTAATTTAATGATGATTGAACAGCCGTTAGCTTCAGATGATATTGTCGATCACGCAAAACTCCAAAAAGAGCTCAAGACACCGATTTGCTTAGATGAAAGTATTCTTTCAGCTGAAGATGCACGAAAAGCTATTGAACTAGGCAGCTGTAGAATTATAAACATTAAAATTGGTCGCGTTGGCGGCCTAACAGAAGCGAAACGAATACATGATATTTGTCAAGAATCCGGAATCCCTGTCTGGTGCGGAGGCATGTTAGAAGCGGGAGTTGGAAGAGCGCACAACATTGCCTTAACTTCTCTTCCGAATTTCTCTTTGCCTGGTGATACAGCAGGGTCCAGTTCTTATTGGGAACGAGATATTATTTTTCCTGAAGTGATTGTCGAAAAGGGAGTAATCCCCGTACCAACTTCGATTGGTATTGGTTTCGAAGTTGATATAGACGAGTTGAATAGACATACAACAGACATAGTGAAAATAAAACTTTAAAAAGAGAATATATTTTACATGGTTATGTCCATACTGTTTATAAACAGATATGGAGGAGAGACAATGAAAAAAATATGGATGGTATTAGCTGCATGTCTTTTAATGCTTTCACTTGCTGCTTGCGGAAAAAAGGATAAAGACGTGACTACTGATCAAACGAATGATGCAGGCGTTGTTGAGGACAAAAATGATACGACAACTGATATGGATGGGACAGACGATGCCTCAGATGAGAACGCAGATGACAATGCTACAGAAGATAACACAGTGGAAAATGCAGAAGAAATGGCAGATGCTGTAGCAAGCTTAGAGGAAGTGGACCATGCAAATGTCCTTAAAATGGGTGATCGGGCGTATGTAGGAGCTACGCTTAAAGAGGGAACCAGTACTTCGAAAGAGTTAGAAGATAAAATTGCAGACAAAGCTAAAGAAGCAGGAACGGATACAGCCAAAGTATATGTATCCACAAATCCTGACTACACGAAACAAATTGATGAATACAGCGACAAAGTAAGAAGCGGTGAACCGGTGGAAGGATTGTTCGATGAAATCGGAGACGCCATGAAACGAATATTCCCCGATGCACATTAAAGTATAACCAAAAGACCCGACACATGATGTGTCGGGTCTTTTGGTTACTTGATTTCCTCATAAGTTGGAGAAAGAGAAGTTATCCAGTTGAGTGAATCTTCGTTTTCACCTGTTTGAATTTTAGTAAGCGCATCATACAACTTTTTAGATAACGCACCCGTAATACCATCGTTGATTCTCATGGTTTTACCATTCCAATTTAATTCACCAACAGGTGAGATAACTGCTGCAGTCCCTGTACCAAATACTTCCTCGAGCTTACCTGAATTGTGAGCTTCAGCTAGTTCATCCATTGAAACTTTCCGTTCCGTAACCGGTGTACCCCAATGAGCAAGTAACTCAATTATGGACTTACGAGTAATTCCCTCTAAAATACTGCCGTTGATGGCGGGAGTAACGACCTCACCGTCAATTTTAAAGAAGATATTCATGCTGCCTACTTCCTCGACGTACTTTCGTTCGACCCCATCAAGCCACATTACTTGTGAATAACCTTGAGAGCTGGCAGTTTCTTGTGCTTTTAATGCGGAAGCATAGTTCCCAGCGGTTTTTGCACCGCCAGTACCACCTTTTACAGCACGAACAAATTCGTTCTCGACTAATATTTTTACGGGATGAATCCCTTCTTCATAATAAGAACCAACGGGTGATAGAATAATGTAAAATTGATACGTAGTCGCAGGGGCAACTCCTAAAAATGCTTCTGTCGCAATTACAAATGGTCGAATGTAAAGTGAGTTACCTTCAAGTTTTGGAATCCATTCTTCTTCCACTTTTAGCAATTCCAACAGCCCTTCAAGCGCGTTAGCCTCATCTATCTGAGGCATACAAAGTCTATCTAACGATTGATTAAGCCGTCTGAAGTTTTCTTCTGGCCGGAATAACCGTATTGACTGGTCTTTACTGCGATAAGCTTTCAATCCTTCGAAAACAGTCTGACCATAATGAAAGACAATCGATGCTGGGTCTAGCGAGATGGGAGCATAAGGCGTAATACGAGCATTTTGCCAACCCATTCCTTTAACGTAATCTGCGACAAACATATGGTCTGTGAAATGTCTTCCGAAAACAAGGTTTTCTTCATTTGGTTTTTCTTTACGGGAATTAGTAAGGTTAATTTCAATCTTGGATGTCGTCATGGCTCTTTTCCCCTTTTCAGTTAAAAGTTTATTGAATTTAATATATCGAATACAGCAATTATACGCCATTATTTCGGAAATGAAAGAATTGTTTGTATTTTATTTCTATTACAGATTTGAAACCGGTTTCATTACCCGTGGTTTGAAAGATTCTGATGACGGATGTACACTGAGATAACAGAATGGAGGTAATTACATGGCACAAGTCGTAATTGTTGGTGCCGGTATTCTAGGTGCATCAGCAGCTTATGAATTAGCTAAACGCGGTGCTTCTGTTACTGTTATCGACAGCAATGAAGAAGGAAGCGCTACGAAAGCTGCTGCAGGTATTATATGTCCTTGGCTTTCACAACGCAGAAATCAGGACTGGTATCAGCTCGTACGTAATGGAGCAAAACATTATGGAACACTTATATCGGAACTAAGTGAGTTAGGCGAGACAGATACTGGTTATCGTAAAGTGGGAGCTATTAGTTTGTTTAATGATCAAAAAAAACTTGAAAAAGCCTACGAACGTGCACATATACGAAAAGAACACGCACCTGAAATCGGTGAAATTCAACTATTAGATGAAGAACAAACTAAGCAGTATTATCCTCTGATTACCGATGGATTTCAATCCATATACATATCAGGAGCTGCACGCGTAGACGGTAGACAGCTTCAGTCAGCTTTAATACGCTCTGCTAAGCACTATGGAGCAGTTTTCGTCGAGGGCTATGCTGGAATTTCTAAGAATGAAAACGATGATATAATGGTCACATGCAAAGACCAGCATTACACTGCTGACAAAATCATTTTTGCAACAGGAGCATGGTCTTCGCAATTAGAATCCTTAGGAATTAAACTTAATATAAGAGGTCAAAAGGCACAAATTATACACATGGATCCACATGACAAGAGAAGTGCAGACTGGCCAGTAGTAATTCCTCCAGGTGACCAATACTTACTTTCACTTAATGATGGAAGAGTTATCGCAGGTGCAACTCATGAAGACGAGGATGTATTTCAACTCTCAGTAACGGTCGGTGGAGTTCAAGAGGTTATAACAAAAGCGTTACATGTTGCTGAAGGGTTGAGAAATGCGGAACTAATTGAAATCAGAACTGGTGTCAGGCCATTCACTCCAGGTTTTCTACCAGTTATCGGTGCTTTGCCCGGCGCTCCTTCTATTGTAGTTGCTAATGGCTTGGGAGCATCTGGACTGACGGCAGGTCCTTATTTAGGGAAGTTGCTAGCGCAGCTTTGTATGGAGGAGAAAACGGAAATCGATTTGGCTCCTTATGCATTAGCTCAAGCGATCGAGCCTTTGTAGAAGAATCCGCTTACATTTTTAGATTAAAGAACTAGCACTTGTTTTCTCCGATAACCGTGCTATACTAAAGTCAAAATCGAATATATTCACTCATATAATAGCGGGAATATGGCCCGCAAGTATCTACCGGTTTGCCGTAAACAAACTGACTATGAGGGCAATGGACTTGTGGTGCTCTGTCGTGTGAAGACAGACCACTGCTCGTTTTACATCTGGTGATTGTTAAGCCGTGATGATCTTTGCTCCCTTCATAGATATGATTGGATGCGCGGATTATACGGCTTTTTTGTATTTCCGCCATATCATTGAGGAGGAATTGTAATGAAATTGTTAAAAGATAAGATTATGGAAGAAGGAAATGTTTTACCGGGGAACGTGTTGAAAGTCGATTCGTTTTTGAATCATCAAATCGATGCGGCACTTATGCAAGCTGTTGGAAATGAATTCGCTGAGTTGTTTGCAGATGCGGGGATTACAAAAATTTTGACGCTTGAATCTTCAGGAATTGCTCCTTCTGTTATGGCGGCTCTTCAACTAAAAGTACCTGTAGTATTTGCGCGGAAGCGGAAGTCATTGACACAAAACAGCAATTTATACAGCGCATCTGTTTACTCCTATACAAAACAGGAGTCAAATGAGATTTCTGTTTCTGAAGCCCATCTTTCTTCTAATGATACATTATTAATTATTGATGATTTTCTGGCAAATGGACAGGCAGTTCTTGGTTTGTTAGAAATAGCAGAGCAGGCAGGTGCATCAACTGCTGGAGTAGGCATTGTAATTGAAAAAGGTTTCCAGCCAGGCGGTGCAATGTTAAGAGAAAAAGGTCTTCGGGTAGAATCACTAGCAATTATTGAGTCTTTAGATAACCAGCAAATCGCCTTCAAGGAGGCTGTCGAACGATGAAAACGACACTGCTAGGAATCCAACATTTGTTAGCCATGTATGCCGGCGCAGTACTCGTTCCGCTAATTGTCGGCGGAGCAATCGGACTTACATCCACACAACTCACATATCTCGTGTCAGTAGATATATTAATGTGTGGTGTGGCAACTCTCTTACAAATAATGACGAATAAATATTTCGGAATTGGACTCCCTGTTGTGCTTGGTTGTACGTTCACAGCTGTAGGGCCGATGATTGCAATCGGAAGCTCATTTGGCTTGTCCGCAATTTATGGGTCAGTAATTGCTTCAGGAGTCATTATAGTCATCATTAGTGGATTCTTCGGTAAGCTAGTTCGGTTTTTCCCGCCTGTAGTAACAGGATCGGTAGTAACAATTATTGGAATCACTCTTATTCCTGTAGCAATTACGAATATGGGTGGAGGACAAGGTTCTGCTGACTTCGGGTCTTTATCGAATATTTTATTATCATTTGGTACACTGGCATTCATCGTGCTTGTGTATAGATTTTCTACAGGATTCCTAAAAGCTATTGCAATTCTTTTAGGAATGGGTGCTGGAACAATTGCAGCGATGTTTATGGGAGTTGTTGATTTCTCTTCAGTTGGGGAAGCTTCATTATTCCATGTGGCCCAGCCATTTTTCATTGCAACACCTACTTTCCATTGGCAGCCTATTTTGACAATGACGATCGTTGCTATGGTTTCGTTAGTAGAGTCGACGGGTGTGTATTTTGCACTTGGTGACATTTGCGAGAAAGAAATCGATCACAAAGATTTGGAGAAAGGGTATCGCTCTGAAGGGCTTGCATCCGTACTTGGCGGTATTTTCAACGCTTTCCCTTATACAACATTTTCACAAAACGTCGGACTTATCCAAATGTCTGGAGTGAAATCGAGAAAAGTATTAGTAATTACGGCAGGTATGTTAATAGGGCTTGGTTTTATGCCAAAGGTTGCTGCTATCGCCACGGTGATTCCGAATGCAGTGCTGGGCGGAGCAATGGTCGCTATGTTTGGTATGGTAGTTTCGCAGGGAATTAAAATGCTCAGCACGGTTGTTGTCACTTCACAAGACAATGCGATGATCATTGCGTGTTCCGTCGGGATAGGGCTAGGGGTTTCAGTAGTTCCTGAGCTATTTGCGAAACTTCCTGAAGGGTTACAGCTTTTAACAAGTAATGGAATTGTAGCAGGTAGTATAACAGCAATTTCTCTAAATATCATGTTCAACATGCTGCCAAAAAGAAAAAGTAAGAAGGCTGTCGTGTTAACTGAACAAGAAGCATAAAAAGAGAGGTGGGGAGCCCCACTCTCTCTTTTATTTTTGGTGAAAACTGCCTTTACACACGATGCTGCTCGTATTGGTCCAGTTTTAGAAATTGAGTAAGAGCATGTAATTCTTCTTGACCAATAGACATATTATAAGCTTGTATGGAGTCAGTTAGTTGTTGGTTTGTCCTAGCACCGACCAAAGTTGTTGCGACAGACTGGTTCTGAAGACAGAAGTGAATAGCTGCAGCATGAAGTTGCGATGTATTAGACATTAGATTTTCTACAATTTTATAGAGTTCGCTTTGATTGTAGGATACGAAGGATTGAGTGTTCTTTGCTCGTTCCAGTCCTTCTGCGGTTAAGAGTCCTTTAGCGAGCGTACCGCGAACTATTACCGATGCGTTGTGCTCGGAAATCTTGGTAAACCATTCTTCGGGACGGCGATCGAGCATATTATATTGCATCATGATTGAAACTGCATTGCTTTTTTGTAGAAAGCGTTTAATGACATTCGGTCTAATCGATGAGATACCATATTGTCTTATGATGCCTTCATCTTTGAGTCTTTCAAACGCTTCAATCACTTCATCCGCGTTGTCCTCCATTGTCCCGCCATGCAGCTGGTACAAGTCAATATAATCAGTTTCTAGACGCTTAAGACTTGCTTTGACACCGTCCATGATGTGTTCTTTTGAAGCATCCCAATGCCAAGTATTACCGTCGGGGTTCATTTTGTTTCCAACTTTTGTCGCAAGAATGATTTCTTCTCTTCTGTTTCGGATTGCATGACCTACAAGTGCTTCATTTGCGCCGCCATCATATAAGTCAGCTGTATCAAAAAACGTTATTCCGGCATCAAGTGCAGCAGATACGACATTATCAACTTCATTTCGTTCAGCAGGCAGCGACATGCAGCCAAGGCCAAGCTCAGAGACTTGGATACCGCTTTTTCCTAATTCTCGTTTCTTCATCCAAACACCTCCATTAACCTCATGGTATACTGGACTAAACAAGAAAGAAAGCAGGAGATGGCGATGGAGAACTTTAATGAGAAAACTGTAACAAGTGAAACGCTTTACTGCGGCAAGATTATTGAGCTTCGGGTGGATGAAGTTCAATTACCAGACGGGAAGCTGGCAAAACGTGAGCTTGTCAAACATCCTGGTGCAGTTGCAGTCATTGCAATTACAGACGAAGGGAAGCTTGTATTGGTCGAGCAATTTAGAAAAGCACTGGAACGAACCATTGTTGAAATTCCAGCTGGCAAAATTGAACCAAATGAAGATCCAAAACAAACAGCAATTCGAGAACTTGAGGAAGAAACAGGATACCGAGCGAACGAATTTACATACATACAGTCTTTTTCTACTTCGCCGGGATTTGCGGATGAAGTGATTCATCTCTATCTTGCAAAGTCGTTGGAAAAAGTAGAAAATCCAGCTGCAGGCGATGAGGATGAATTTATAAATCTTCATGAATGCACAATTTCAGAAGCAGAAGAAATGATGAACGATGGTCGTATTTATGATGCGAAAACAGCTTTTGCTGTACTTTATGTAAAACAACTAACTATAAAATGAACTAAATTACAACGGACAAGCATAGAGTAGTACAAACTATTCGGAGGTGCTTCTCTATGGTTCGTTCATTATCATTTATCCAGCTTTTCATCATTTTAGCAGTGGGTTACATAGGTGGTGTATTGCTCTACCGAGGTATTCCGAACGCGGATTTCAGCGCGATAGTGGGGCTTTATGATAGTCGTGTCACATCGAATGACTCAGCTTCATTGCTTTTGCAACTGACAACGGTACTTTCGTTTTTTCTTGTTGCTTTTGTTTTTTCAATATCGAAGAGAACAAGATTTCTAGTTATGTTGGTTGGTGCATTTAAAAGTGCATTATTTGGATTAGCATCAGCCCATATTCTTGCAGGCGGCATAAATATGTTAGCTTATACAGGTTGGTGGTTTCCATTTAAGCTCACGGCAACATTTATCGTATTATTCTTTTGTTGGACACTATCACCACCTTTTTTCACGCGAAAATCGCAAAAACGTCCGTACAATGTGAAGCTATTGATAGTTCTGGTAGGTTTAGCGCTCGCCATTTTCTTTGTTGATAAAATCGTATATAGTTTGTTGGGAGTTTAAGCGCGCTATAAGACGGTTTCCTTTCTATTGTCATAACGAATGGCGGTTTGCTATAATAGAATCATTCTTGAGGGGGGCGTCCTATGGAAAGCCGAATTGAACGCATAAAAAAGCAACTGCATGGGGCCAGCTATAAATTGACGCCTCAACGAGAAGCTACAGTTATGGTGTTGTTAGAAAACGAAGCAGATCATTTAAGCGCAGAAGACGTATTCTTGCTTGTAAAAGAAAAAGCCCCAGAAATTGGTCTGGCTACAGTTTATAGAACACTAGAATTGTTAACTGAATTGAAAGTCGTAAACAAAATTAATTTTGGAGATGGCGTTGCTCGATATGATTTACGTCAAGAAGGAGCTGCAAGGTTCCATCATCATTTAATTTGTATTGAATGCGGAGCGGTCGATGAAATTCAAGAGGATCTTCTCGGTGAGGTAGAAAAAGTCGTAGAAAAACGATTTGGATTTACAGTCAAAGATCATTGGCTCACCTTCCATGGAATTTGCAAACGATGCAAATCTGAGGGAGATACAAAAGGGAAGTGAAAGAGGACGGCAGCATGCTGTCCTCTTTTAGCATTTTACTATTTTCTAAGGTTACCCAGCCGGTGTTAAAAGTACAATGCCGTATGCAGTAAAGGAGGGAAGGTGTCTATTGGAGATTGGTCCATTAGACAGCCGCTACACATGTCGGATATGCAATTCGCTTTGCAAGATTACTTGCATTTTTTAAAAGTCGAACGGCAGCTTGCAGATAATACAATCTCTTCTTATAAACGGGACTTATCATCCTATACTAATTGGCTGTCTACTCACTCTTCGGAAGAGAAAGCAGTGGATCAGCAACTAATTACAAGTTACTTACATGAGTTAAAAGACCAAGGCAAGTCATCCAGGACTATCTCACGATATATCTCATCCATCCGTTCTTTCCATCAGTTTATGTTGAGAGACAAGATTTTAGATACTGATCCGACCGTTCACTTAGAACTTCCTAAACTTGAGAAGAAATTACCACGGGTACTTTCGATTTCAGAAATAGACAAAGTGATTCAGGCAGCCGGTACTGTAACGCCTCAGCATATTCGTGATACTGCAATGCTTGAACTGTTATATGGAACCGGAATGAGGGTAAGTGAGCTAATAGGAATGAATGTTGAGGACATTAACTTAACGATGGGCTTCGTTCGAGTTTTCGGCAAGGGAAGTAAAGAACGAATTATTCCTTTAGGGAATAGTGCTGTGAAAGCGTGTACAAGATATATTGAAGAGGTCCGTCCCGAGTTTGTTTCTTCTTCATTACACGAAAAAGCTCTCTTTTTAAATGTTAGGGGGGGCCGTTTAACTCGTCAAAGTATATGGAGTCTATTACAAGCTGTATCAAAAAAAGCAGAGCTGACTCTACAATTGACACCACATATGCTGCGACATTCTTTTGCGACACACTTGGTTGAAAATGGAGCTGATTTACGCGCCGTGCAAGAAATGCTCGGTCACGCAGACATTTCGACTACTCAAATTTATACGCACGTTAGCAAAACACGGTTGAAAGATGTTTACAGTCAATTTCATCCGAGAGCATAACTAAACTTTAGGAGGCACTACAATTGGACATTCAAACATTTAAAAGAATACATTTAATCGTTTTAGATTCTGTTGGTATAGGAGAAGCACCTGACGCTCATCTTTTTGGTGATGAAGGAGCAGACACACTCGGTCACATTGGAGAGCATATGGACAATGGACTTCACATGCCGAACTTAGCCCGTATGGGTCTATCCAATATTAAAAAGATAAAAGGTATCCCTGAAGAACAAGCACCTATAGCACTTTATGGGAAAATGCAGGAAGCATCCGTAGGTAAGGACACGATGACGGGACATTGGGAAATGATGGGTCTTAATATCGATAAGCCGTTTAAAGTCTATCCAAACGGTTTCCCTGAAGAACTGATTAATGAATTAGAAAAACGAACAGGCCGTAAAGTGATTTGTAATGAGCCAGCAAGCGGGACGGCGGTAATTGAAGAATACGGGAAGGAGCACATGGAGACAGGTGCTTTGATCGTTTATACATCTGCAGATCCCGTTCTTCAAATTGCGGCTCACGAAGATATTATTCCCATTGAAGAGCAATACCGTATATGTGAAATTGCCCGAGAGCTTACACTTCAACCCGAATTCCTGGTTGGCCGAATTATTGCCCGTCCATTCATTGGTGAACCAGGCAGTTTTGTTCGCACATCAAATCGTCACGATTATGCACTTAAACCGTTTTCGCCAACAGTCATGAATGCAATACAAGATATTGACAAAGATGTTGTAGCGGTAGGCAAAATCTCGGATATCTTTAACAATGAAGGTGTAACAAAGGCTGTCCGTACGAAAAGTAACATGGATGGTGTCGACAAATTACTGATTGAGATGGATTTAGATTTTGAAGGGTTAAGTTTTACAAATCTAGTCGACTTCGATGCGCTTTTTGGACACCGTCGTGATCCAGAAGGATACGGTAAGGCTTTAGAAGAGTTTGACGCTCGTATGCCTGAAATCATGAGTAAGTTACGTAATGATGATTTGCTTATGATTACAGCAGATCACGGGAATGATCCAATTCATGAAGGGACGGACCATACTCGTGAGTTTGTTCCTTTGCTCGTTTTTTCTCCAAGTTTCACGAGTGGCGGGACACTGCCGTTAAGAAAAACATTTGCAGATATTGGTGCAACAATTGCGGAGAACTTCAATGCTGAAGCACCTGAGTTCGGAGAAAGTTTCCTTCAATCATTACTTGAAAAGGTACGGTGATTCAAATGAGAATGGTAGATGTTATTCAGAAGAAACGAGATGGTGAAGCGTTATCGAAAGAAGAAATTGAATTCTTCGTAGATGGTTATACAGACGGATCCATTCGCGATTACCAAGCCAGCGCGTTTTTAATGGCGACATATTTTTCAGATATGAATGCAGAAGAACAAGGTTATTTAACAATGGCGATGGCGAACTCTGGTGACCAAATCGATTTATCCGCAATAGAAGGTATTAAAGTAGACAAACATTCTACAGGCGGTGTAGGTGATACCACTACGTTGATTCTTGCGCCCTTAGTTGCAGCTTGCGGTGTGCCTGTTGCGAAAATGAGCGGCAGAGGTCTAGGACATACGGGGGGAACACTGGATAAGCTGGAAGCGATCGAAGGTTTTCACGTCGAAATAACTGAAAAAGAATTTGTAAAGCAAGTTAACGACCTAAAACTAGCTGTAATCGGCCAAAGTGGAAACCTTACACCGGCAGACAAAAAGTTGTATGCGTTACGGGACGTAACTGCAACAGTTGACAGCATTCCACTGATTGCGAGTTCTATTATGAGTAAGAAAATTGCCGCTGGAGCGGATGCCATCGTTTTAGATGTAAAAACAGGTGACGGAGCATTCATGAAAACACCAGAGGATGCAGAAGAGCTTGCCCGGTCAATGGTTGCAATTGGCAACGAGGTAGGCAGGCATACCATTGCGGTAATTTCCGACATGAGTCAGCCGCTTGGGTTTGCGATTGGTAATGCACTTGAAGTGAAAGAAGCCATCGAAACGCTAAAGGGGACAGGTCCTGATGATCTGACAGAACTGTGCTTGGTTCTTGGTAGTAAGATGTTAATCGCTGGCGGGAAAGCTAAAGATACAAATGATGCAAGAAGTCAGTTAAAAAGAGTAATTGAAGACGGCTCCGCATTAGAGTTGTTTGGTCAATTTCTTCAAGCACAGGGTGGAAATGCTGACATTGTGAAGAATCCTGATCTACTGCCAAACGCTGCCTTTCAAATAGAAGTGAAGTCAACAACAACGGGTTTCATCACTAAAATGGAAGCAGATGAAATCGGCGTTGCTGCAATGCTTCTTGGTGCGGGCAGAGCGACTAAAGAAGATGATATTGACCTGGCGGTTGGAATCGTTTTGAAGAAGAAGATTGGAGATTCCGTGAAATCTGGCGAAACACTTGCGATTGTGCATTCCAATCAACCAGAAATAGTAAAGACGGAAAGTATGTTATTGAAACATATTCACATATCTCAGCACAAACCGAAAAGACCAAAACTTATTCATAAAATACTGGATTGATTAACTACCTCTTAATAAAGCATCATTCATGAGTCGAATGAATGATGCTTTTTTTATTTTTCAAAAATTCTTGTCTAATTCTTGTGATATCCGTGCAGACTAACCGCAAGTTCTGATGTCGTTTCTTGAAACGTTAACACTAGTTATGACTAGTTTTGTCACGAAGAAGGAATCCTTATTCTCTATGTGGAATAGTTGGCGAGAAGGAGGGATTAACGGTGACAGATATAGCGATAACAGATACTGGAATCATTGTTGTTACATTACGTGGTGAATTAGGTAATCACGAAGCAAATCGTATAAGAACACAAATTTCATCGGAAATCTTTAGTGGAAAAGTACATGCAGTTATTTGGGACCTCTCGTTCCTTAGTTTTATGGACAGTTCAGGAATTGGTTTGATTTTAGGGAGAATGCGCGATCTGGTTCCTCAAAATGGTGAAACACTCATACTGAATCCTTCTGCAACAATGGAGAAGATTTTTCAGTTTTCGGGGCTGGGGACTGTGGTGAGACATTGTAGCGTAGAAAAAGCTATAGGTGAAATCGGAGGGGTTTTACATGAACAATGAGATGACATTGTCATTTGTCGCAATTGAAGAAAACGAAGCATTAGCCAGAATGACGATGACGTGTTTCATTACACCTTTAGATCCGACGATTGAAGAACTATCTGAATTCAAAACTATTGTTTCTGAAGCTGTGACAAATGCTATTATTCATGGCTATGACTGTGATGGTAAAAGTGAAGTAACCATTCATGCCAAAATTGAAGACAGCAAAGTGACTATGACGGTCAAAGACGAAGGAAATGGAATTTTCGATGTTAACCAGGCAATGGAACCTATGTTTACAACCAAACCTCTGTTAGAAAGATCCGGAATGGGTTTTACTATAATGGAGAGTTTTGCGGATAGGGTCTCTGTTGAATCTGAAATCGGACAAGGAACCGTTGTACGATTTGAAAAAACATTTTCTCCGGTCGCGGAAAAAAGCAGAATGAGGTGACCTATGGAAATGTCTGTTGAAAAAAATGGAGCACTTCTAACACAAGAGGAGATGCGCATGCTGATTCAACAGTCTCAAGCCGGCGATAAAGAATCCCGCAGACGTATGGTGGAAGGTAATACACGCCTCGTTTGGTCAATCGTTCAGCGGTTCGCATCGCGCGGTGCAGACTTGGAGGATCTGTTTCAAATCGGCTGCATTGGTCTCATGAAATCGATTGATAAATTTGACTTGTCCTATGAAGTGAAGTTTTCTACGTACGCAGTGCCTATGATTGTGGGAGAAATTCAAAGGTTTCTAAGAGATGATGGAATGGTGAAAGTAAGCCGGTCGATTCGTGAACTTAGTTTCAAGATTAGGCATGCTACAGATAGTTATGTAAAAGAGCATGGAACTTCACCTTCTATATCTGAACTCGCAGAAACACTGGAAGTCACGGTAGATGAAATTATTCTTGCGTCAGATGCCTTACGGGATCCTGCTTCGCTTCATGAGCAATTATATGACAGTGACGGAGATAGTTTGACGCTGATGGATCAGTTGAAAGATGACCGTTCCACAAGGTTATTTGATCATATCCCTTTAAGGGATGTTGTTTCGAAACTGAACAAAAGAGATCAGACCATTATTTACATGCGATACTATTTAGATTGTACACAAAGTGACATTGCGGAACGAATTGGAATTTCGCAAGTACAAGTATCTCGATTAGAAAAGAAAATTCTAGCCCAGCTGAAAACGTGGATGGGCGCGACTGTAGAAGAAAAGTTGGATAAAGCGAGGGCTGATCGATAAATGAATCCATTATTTACATCTAAGACTGAGGCGGAAGCGTGGTTTGTCGATAAGTTTGGAACGGGCGAAACGTTTGATGCCGTCACACGAGCTATTCATTTATGGGAAATGCCAGTACTTTTACTGTATATTAATGGACTTGTGGATGGACAAACAATCACAACGTTATTAACAGAAATGCAAGATGCTGAAACAGGAGATGAGTCTTCTCACCATTCAGGTGAGAAGCTTCTCACCTACTTCCCTTATCACGCTGTAGAACAGCCAAAAAGCAAAGAAGAATTTTTAACATCCATTTTAAGCGGTCTCGCAGGATTCGTAACAGATGATGGTTTTACGTTCCTCATAGACATACGCAGTTATCCGGGCAGACAGCCAGAAGAACCTGACAATGAAAAAGTAATCCGTGGCGCACGGGATGGATTTACAGAAAATATTCTCCAGAATACGACATTGATTCGAAGAAGATTAAGGACGCCGAATTTAAAATTCGAAATGCATAAAGTTTCAGCTGTAGGCAAGACGGATGTGGCGATTGCCTATATAAAGGGAGCAGCCAATGAAGAAATGCTGGACGGAATTCGTAAAAGAATCGATGAAATTGAAACAGACGGACTAACCATGACAGATAAGTCACTAGAAGAGTATCTTTTTAAACAAAGATATAATCCGATGCCATTTGTCCGTTACACAGAAAGACCCGACATTTGCGCAGCAAACCTATTAGAAGGACGCATTGCCATCATTGTCGATACATCTCCATCTGCTATCCTCGTGCCTACTACTATCTTCGATCATTTACAACATGCTGAAGAATACCGACAAACACCTTTTATCGGGACGTTCATCCGAATGATTCGAATGATAGGTTCGATATTTAGTCTTCTTTTGCTGCCGTTTTGGTATCTAATCTCAACAAAAACGCAACACATTCCACAATTCATGTCCTACATCGGTCCGGATGATCCTGGTGCCGTTCCGTTATTTGTCCAATTGTTACTTGCTGATTTAGGAATAGAAGTGCTGCGAATGGCAGCCATTCACACACCAACCCCGATGACAACCGCCATGGGACTTGTTGCGGCCATTGTTATTGGACAAGTAGCAATTGACGTTGGCTTATTTACGCCAGAAGTGGTTTTATACGTCGCAGTCAGCGCCATGCTTACGTTTGCAATCCCTTCATATGAATTGAGTATCACAACGAAGGTATTCAGGATTTCTTTGCTGATTGGTGCAGCAGTTGCTGGAGCACCAGGGTTTTTCATTATACTTGCATTGCTGTTCTTCTACTTGAGTTCAATGAAACCATTAAATGTGCCATATTTATGGCCGGCGCTTCCATTCTTTCCAAAAGCGATGGTTCGTGTACTTTTACGCCGACCGATGACAGAAGATGGGCCAAGACCGTTTATTGTAGACTCTCCTAATCGTGATCGAATGCCGTAAACAATTGCCTGTCCTCAAAACTTATGATAAATTTGTCCTTAGACAAATCGGGATTATGAGAGTGAGGCGTAAGCAATGGAATTGTACGGAACTCAAACTGTAAACGAAAAAGGTCATTTAGTAATTGGCGGAGTTGACGCTGTAGATATTGCACACGTCTATGGTACACCCGTCGTTGTTTACGATACAAAATTGTTTAGAAAAAGAGCAGCAGATTTCCGGCAATCATTTGAAAAAAATGGAATGAAAGCGCAAGTTGCTTATGCTAGCAAAGCTTTTTCTTCTATCGCTATCTATGAGCTTGCGGCGGAGGAAGGATTATCACTGGACGTCGTCTCTGGCGGGGAATTATTCACTGCCGTTAAAGCGGATTTTCCAAGAGAGCGAATTCATTTCCATGGGAATAACAAAAGTTACATGGAATTAAACTATGCATTTGATGAAAATATTGGCTGTATTGTAGTAGATAATTTTTTAGAACTTTCGATGGTAAAAGAAATCGCTTTAACAAGAAAACAGAATATGAATATTTTGCTAAGGGTAACCCCTGGAATTGAAGCACACACACATGAATTTATTACTACGGGACAAGAGGATTCTAAATTCGGTTTTGACTTGAAAAATGGTCAGGCGGATGAAGCATTTGAGCTTGCGCACGATGTTCCCTATTTACAATTGCTCGGTCTCCATTGTCATATTGGATCTCAAATTTTTGAGGCGGATGCATTTAACCATGCTGCAGAAACTCTAATGGAAAAAATGCAAGTATGGAAAGAGAGTCATTCGTTCATTTGTACGGTGTTGAATTTAGGTGGAGGATTTGGAATTCGTTATACAGAAGAAGACGAACCGTTAGAGCCGTCACAATATGTTGAAGAAATGGGTAAGGTCGTTTTCGACCTGGCTAAGCGCTGGAATTATCCACTGCCGGAAATTTGGATAGAGCCCGGAAGATCACTTGTCGGAGATGCTGGAACTACACTTTACACAGCAGGCAGTGAAAAAGAAGTACCAGGTGTGCGCACTTATGTCGCAGTCGATGGAGGAATGTCAGATAACATCAGACCAGCACTTTATGATGCTAAATATACTGCGGCTATCGCAAACAAGATGTTAAGTCCACGCGATACAACGATAACAATCGCCGGGAAATGCTGCGAGTCTGGTGACAAGTTAATTGTAGATGCAGTAGTTGCTAGTGTTTCTGAAGGGGATTTAGTAGCTATATTTTGTACGGGAGCCTATACGTACTCCATGGCAGGGAATTATAACAGACTTCCAAGACCCGCAGTGATATTTGCAGAAGATGGCGACCATCAACTTGTTATTCGAAGAGAAACATACGAAGACATTACTCGTTTAGATCTTTCTCTGCACCAGAAGGTGAGGAAAGAGTCGAAATGAAAAAAAGAAATTTGATTTTGTTTTTGGTCATTGTAATTGGCGCATTAGTTTGGGGGGCAATTTACTGGTATTTTGTGGTGCCAGTAATTGACCCCCGATAAAGTGAGAGTTGAAAAATAGTTATTTTTCTTGTAATATTGTCATTCAGCAGAAGTAAACGTTAAAGAAGAAGGGATACCGATGAAACTTGTTCGTTATAAGAAAACGTATCACAAAATAGCGATGGGATTTCTTTCATACAGTTCCGGCGAACAACCTGTCAAACAACTTCAAGAAACAATGGCCCGCTATGAAACAGATGACAGCTGGGAAATGTATTTAGTAAAGGAACAAGAGGATCTCATTGGAATTGTTGGTGCTGAAGTTGAAGATCATTCTTTCACCGTTCAGCATTTATCTATAAATCCTTCATTTCGAGGCGAGGGAATAGGCACTGAGATGTTGGCGAAACTTCAAGAAGAATTTCCAGACAAAACTCCCTATGGGAATGAATATACGGAAGCATTTGTAAGTAAATGTGTCCTAGAGGAAGCAAGAGCGGAACGCTAACGTCCGCTCTTCTTCTTTTCGTTGCGAAGTTTTAGAATATCACTTCTATCCCGAAGCATATGCTTATGAATAACCTCGTCACTGCCATGAGTAAGTAAAGGGAGGTTTTGTTGGGTGACCTGCACTAATTCAGATAGCCGATCAGAATTATATTCAATCTTCATCTTACGAAAGCTTTCTTTACGCATAATTGCAGAACGAGCGCATTCGATATCGTGCACTAGCTTTTTGAAATCTACTTTTTCTTTATACTCAAAAAAAGTGGAGTCGATTGAAAGAAACCGCTGCAATGATTTGTCAATGGTGCGGTATGCGCCTTCTAAGTTTCCCCTTCTCCAATGATACATACCTGTAGAGAGTAAAATGTAAGCGGTAAGAGGATGAGATTTTGCATATCCTGGAATCGTTTTCCAGTATTCTTCTAATACTTCATGACCCTCAAAGTAATCTTGATTGCCATTGAAATAAACAAGGAACTCAACGAAGAGCGGATGATAATAAGGATGCATAACATTACTCCTTTTTAAAAATTCATGTACTTAGAACAGAAAAGGTGAACGTAAAAATGTCTTATAATGTGAAATTAGAAGCATTTGAAGGTCCTTTAGATCTTTTACTGCATTTAATCAATCGATTGGAAATCGATATATATGATATTCCAATGGCTCAGTTGACGAACCAATACATAGAACACTTACATGCTATGCGTGTACTTGAGCTAGATGAACTTAGCGAATACTTAGTACTTGCTGCTACACTAATTGAAATTAAAAGCAAAATGCTGCTGCCTATACATGAAAGTGATGTATACGATGATGATGGCCAAGAGCTCGATTTTGAAGAAGATCCGCGTGATGAGCTCATTGCCCGCATTCTTGAATACAAGAAATATAAAGAAGCGGCCGTTCAGCTGAAAGAAGCAGCCGAAGAGCGTTCTGTTCACTATACGAAACCACCATCTGAAATGGAAGCGTTTGGTGTTATTCCTGTAAAAGATACAGGAGATGAGCTGAATGCATTTGATTTAATAGGTGCATTTCAGCGTATGCTTCAACGTAAAAGACTAAAAGCGCCTATGTCTGCAAGTATAGCAAATAACGAAATATCTGTTAGTGAAAAGATGGATGAAATCATGAAAAGAGTTGAACGAAACGGCGGCACATGTGATTTCGATGAATTATTTGATGAAGGAGATGTAAGTGAGTTAGTCGTGACTTTTTTGTCGATACTAGAACTGATGAAACGTAGTGATATTACTGTAGAACAACTGGGGAATTTCGACAGGTTATTGATTCGAATGCAAATGGAGGAACCATCTTATGAATGATGTTGCACACTTATCTGCTATGGTTGAAAGTTTTCTGTTCGTTGCTGGCGAGGAAGGACTTTCATTAAAACAATTAGCTGCACTTTCCGTGTGTACGGAAGGGGAAGTGTCGGAAGCGATAGAGAACCTTTTAACAGGTTATGAAGAAAGAAAAACAAGTGGAATCACATTGCGGCAGTACAGCGGTGTTTATCAGCTCGTTACAAAAGCAGAATTTGCTGAAGATGTAAAACGTCTTTTCGAGAATCCTCCTTCAAAAATGATGACGCAGGCAGCACTAGAAGTGCTTGCAATTATCGCATACAAACAGCCGGTCACTCGTGTCGAAGTAGACGATGTCCGCGGGGTTAAATCCGAGCGGGCGATCCAAACACTTGCTTCCAAAGGATTCATAATGGAAAAAGGACGTTTGGAAGCGAGTGGACGCCCAATTCTTTATGCAACCACGCCTTACTTTTTGGACCGATTTGGTTTGAACTCATTAGAAGATTTACCGCCATTACTACAAGAGATGGAAGAGGACGAAGATACAGATCTATTTTTGACAAAGTTCCAAGATGTATTAGAAGCTCAGGAAGAAGGAGGAAATAGTGTTTGAAAAAGGTACTGGCTATAATTATGCTATGTGCTTCACTTGTAATGACGCCATGGGCTGAAACATCAGCAGCGGGAGTGAATTCATCGTGGGCAGTTATTGATGCTGATACAGGCAGACTGCTTGACGGGGATAATCCACACGAACAGTTGCCAATTGCCAGCTTAACAAAGATTTGGACTGCTTTAACTTTCATAGAGGCCGATGTGGAACAAAAGAATACTGTGATTTCACAGGAAGCAGCTTCTGCTGAAGGATCTTCTATCTATTTAGAACCCGGCAGTAAAGTCTCCAGTACAGAACTGCTTTATGGACTCATGCTGCGTTCAGGAAATGACGCTGCAGCGGCGTTAGCTGAGCATGCAGGCGGCTCACAAGACGGGTTTGTAAAAATGATGAATGAGCAAGCGACGTTATATGGACTGAAAGATACACATTTCACTAATCCATCAGGTCTGCATAATGAGACCCATTTGTCGACTGCGTATGAGACAGCCATGATGCTTTACTTTGGGATGAAAAACAAAGAATTTAAAAAAATAGCTTCTACAAAGACATACAAACGGCGCGGTGAAAATTCTGGTGTATGGGAAAACAAACATCGGCTGATCACTTCAAAAACAGATGCAGTCGCTGGAAAAACGGGTTTTACTAAAGCAGCAGGAAGAACACTTGCAACTTATTTCGAAAAAGATGGCAAAAAGGTAATCGTCGTAACGCTAAATAACGGAAATGATTGGAACATTCATAAGTCACTCGCAGCAGATGTTTTTCAAAACTATAATCTAATGACTGTTGCAAAAAAAGGTAAGTATTCGCTTTTACCAGGGGTTACAGCTAAATTAAATAAACCAATTAAGTTGTTGCTCAAACAAGAAGAGAAGAGTAAAGTAAGTTCAGTGATGAAGATCCCAAGAATCCAAACGCAATCAGCTGAAGGTCAATGGACGGTTTCGCTAGACAACGAACCGCTCGTAACAACTTTGGTTCAAATAAGCCGTGAGTAAAGAGGGATTCTTGAGAACGTTAAATAGCCCTATTTAAGCAGAGGACTACTAACAGCCTCTGCTTTTTGCTTGAATGAAAATATAGCAGACTGAACATACTATTAAAATAGATAGTTGAATGGAAGAAGCTATCCGTAATTATAAGGGTATTTCAGACGGTCTCCTTTTCATTTGCATTGAAATGTGACATAATTTTTGAGACTGAAGAATGAGGTGACGGAAATGGAAAGACTACAAAAAGTATTGGCTCGTGCGGGTGTTGCATCTCGAAGAAAAGCTGAGGGGTTGATCCTCGAAGGTAAAGTTAAAGTAAATGGAACCGTTGTTACGGAGCTGGGAACGAAAGTGTCAGGTTCAGATAGAATAGAGGTAGAAGGCATTCAAGTTGTAAAAGAGACATTCGTCTACTACTTGCTATATAAACCTAGAGGTTATATATCTACGGTCCATGATGAAAAAGGAAGAAAAACAGTTTTGGATCTATTACCTGGGGTTGAACAGCGAATTTTCCCTGTGGGCCGTTTAGATTATGATACATCTGGCGTAATTATCATGACAAACGATGGTGACTTTTCATATACCATGACACATCCGAAATTTGGTATCCGAAAACAGTACATCGCAAAAGTAAAAGGGATTCCTACACGTGAGGCATTGAAAAAGCTTGAAAAGGGAATTGAGTTAGAAGATGGTCTAACTGCCCCAGCCCATGTGAAGATGCGTTCTATGGATAAAAAAACACAAACTGCCCTAGTTGAAATTACGATTTCTGAAGGGAAAAACCGTCAAGTGCGCCGTATGTTTGATGCAATTGGCTGTCCTGTTGTGAAATTACGCAGAGAATCCTTTGCATCACTTACAACAACAGGGTTAAATGCAGGAGAAGCGCGCGAATTGACAACACACGAAGTAAAGCAATTGAGAGTTCTAGCTGAAACAGGTAAAATTGGCTGATTTAAGGCGGTTTGTTCACAAAACGATCACGAAAGACGGCAATTAAAAAACTCATCTTTGCTATAATTGAGGGTGCTATGTAGGAAACCAAGTACTAATGTTAGGAGGTAGCGAGGTGGCTAAGATGGATAAGAAGAAGAAGCGCCTATACATCAGGGGAGCGATCTTGCTGATTCTGGCGGCTGCCATTGTTTTTGCACTTACTTCGAAAAAAGAAACAAAAGTGCTTGCTGTTGGAGATAAAGCACCGAACTTCGAACTACAAGATATGGACGGGAAGAAAGTTAAACTTTCTGATTATGAAGGACAAGGTGTTTTGTTAAACTTCTGGGGGACATGGTGCCCGCCGTGTAAAAAGGAAATGCCTTATATCGAAAAACACTTTAAAGAATTCACGAACAAAGGTGTACAAGTGTTATCTGTGAATATCGGGGAATCGCATTTCAAAGTAGACACATTTATCAAACAGTATGGGCTGACATTCCCTGTATTGATAGACAAAAATAAAAGCGTCAGTCGAAATAGTTATAATGTAGTTCCACTTCCGACTACGATGCTTATTGATAAAAATGGGGTCATTCAAGAGATTGTTACACGAGAATTGAGCGAAGCTGAAATAGTGTCGCTCATGGAGAGCATTCAACCCGAATAAGGAGCATGGTATCCAATGAGCAAAATTAAATGCCAGTGCGGTCACGAAAATCCATTCGGGACCGTACTTTGTGAAAAGTGTGGTCGTCCACAAACAGATGAGGCACAGAAAAGTGAAATGGTCGATATGCGTTATGAGGGATCTGCCAGACGTTCACAAACGTATAAGAAGTCAATAATTGATAAGATTTGGAACTTCTTTTCAAGCGTTAAAATCGGTGTAAGTATTATCATTGCTGTTTTATCTACTTCGGCAATTGGAACGATTTTCCCGCAAAAATTTTATGTTCCAGTGAGTGGAAATGATCCATCGGAGTATTTAGCTTATTACGAGCGATTATACGGGACTGCAGGAAAGCTATACTATCAACTTGGCTTTTACGATATGTATGACAGCTGGTGGTTTAAGATTTTGATAGGTATGCTTGGAACTTCGATTATTATTGCGAGTTTGGACCGCGTTATTCCGCTGTATAAGTCATTAAAAAAACAACGGACAAAGCGTCATCCATCATTTATGAAACGTCAAAGAGTTTTTGGTCAGGATCATATTGAAGATGCCGATGAATCTCTTGAGAAAGCAGAAAAAGCATTAAAAGATTTACATTATAACGTTAAAGTAGAAGACGGTGCAATTCTTGCGGAAAAGAATCGTTTTGGTCGTTGGGGCCCATATGTAAACCACGCGGGACTAATCATTTTCTTACTAGGTGTGTTAATGCGTGGAATACCAGGGTTTTATGTAGATGAAACCATGTGGATCCGTGAAGGGGAAACCCGTGAAATTCCGGGTGCTCCAGGATATTTGCTTGAAAATGTCGACTTCTCCGTTGAGACATATTCCAAGGACGAGGCAGGAAAAGTTTTTGGTGAAGCAATTGAGAAAAATGGATCTATCGTGAAAGAATTTAAGTCTGACGTAAAACTATATAAAGAAAAAGAGGGCTCTCTCCCTGGTTCTTCAGACGTCGAATTTGTTAAAGAATATCCTATTATTGTTAATAAGCCCTTAAAATTTGATGGATATAGTATATTCCAAATGGATTATCAAACCGACGAGTTGAAATCGATGACCTTTAACTTAGTTAACAAAAAGACAGAAGAATCGTTTGGGGAATTCACAATTGATTTAAATGACCCCGCCGATTCTTACGATCTTGGGAATGGTTCATCAATAGAACTTATGGAGTATTATGCGGATTATGATGGAATTGTCGATGGAGAACCTACATCCAAATCACCAATCCCGAATAACCCGGCATTTATATTCAATATGAAGACGCCAGATCACCCTGAAGGTGAAAAAAGTTTTGTGGCAATTCGTCAAACTTTAGAAGTTGAGCCAAATGATTATGAGGCTAAATTCCAATCTGCCGAGACACGGGATGCATCTGGTTTAACGATACGTAAGGATAAAACACTTTACATTCTTTTGCTGGGCGGAATTGTCTTCATGATAGGAGTTATTCAAGGTTCTTATTGGCAGCATCGAAGAATTTGGATTCAAAAAGGTACAAATTCTGAAATGCTAATTGCTGCGCATACTAACAAGAACTGGTTTACACTTAAAAAAGACATAGACACAGTTAAAGAAGTAGCTGCACTTCCAGCGTATACGGATAAGCAGGATAAGGATGCAGTGACTGATACGGTGATGGAAGGAGATACAAACTAATGGATTATGCAGCGTTGAGCGCTAACTTGCTCTTAGTAGCATTTATTGCTTATCTAGTCGGGACGTTCTTTTTCGGAGGAGCAGTCAAAAGCTCTAAAACAGAAAAAACATACAAAGATAGCATGTGGGGGAAAATCGGAATTGTTGTCACAATCGTTGGGTTCATCTCTCAACTAGGTTATTTTATTACTCGATGGATCGCAGCAGGACATGCTCCTGTTAGTAACATGTTTGAATTTACAACAGCATTCAGTATGATGCTCGTAGGTGCTTTTATTTTGATTTTCTTCATCTATAAAACACCATCACTAGGATTGTTTGCACTTCCGATTGCAATTGTAATTATTGCTTATGCGAGTATGTTCCCTAGAGAAATCACGCCGTTGATTCCGGCATTGAAGAGTTATTGGCTTACGGTACACGTAATTACAGCTGCAATTGGTGAATCGATTTTGGCGATCAGTGCTGTGGCAGGGTTGATTTATCTAGCAAAGAACGTCGACTTAACTAAGAAATCTAAAGAACGATTCTGGTTAGAGGCAGTTATGTTTACTTTGATTTTAGTTGTAGGATTCGTTGTTTCTTCTACGGCATTCAGCCTATCTGGATATGAAGCTGATTTTACGTATGTTGATAAAAACGGGAAAGCGTCCGAAATCACATACAACTATCCGCCATTGTTCGGTATGAGTGAATACGAACAAGTGACAACAGACACAATGAAACCATGGGCAGAAATGCCAGCGATTGTAAATGCAAAGACACTTACAACATTCGTTTGGTCTTTCGCATCTGGAGTTGTTCTCTACGTGTTACTCCGATTGATTTTCAGAAAACCTGTTGCAGCTCTTCTGCAGCCTTTTGCTAAAAGAGCTAATTCGCAACTAATGGATGAAATCGGATATCGTTCTGTACTTATTGGATTCCCAGTATTTACTCTAGGAGCGCTCATCTTCGCTATGATCTGGGCACATGAAGCATGGTCAAGATTCTGGGGATGGGATCCAAAAGAAGTATGGGCTCTTATTACGTGGCTTTTCTATGCAGCATTTTTACACCTTCGACTATCTCAAGGTTGGGAAGGCAAAAAGTCAGCGTGGCTGGCTGTAGCAGGTTTTGTAATCATCATGTTCAACCTAGTTGCAGTTAACTTAATTATCGCGGGTCTACACTCGTACGCATAAGAAAACTGTGCAGCTTAATTCGCTGCACAGTTTTTTTATATCCAATGTCTAAACAAGGATTTTTTTAATATTAAAACGGTATTTATAGATTGGACGAAGGTTGTAAATCTGATTTTTACCCTTAAGAAAAAGGAGTAGTCGTGTCACTTGCAGCTAATGTAGGTTTAGAAGGTATACTTGTTTCTTTTTTAGCAATTGACAAGTACAATGAAAGAAGTAGTTTTGAAAGGGGCAATTGTCAATGGATGAAAATGTAAAATTGCTCGTCGTAGACGACGAAGACCGGATTAGACGGCTTCTAACCATGTATCTTTCTAGAGAAGGCTATGAAATGGATGAAGCAGAAGATGGCCAAGAAGCACTTCAAAAGATATCTGAGAACCATTATGACTGTATTTTACTTGATGTCATGATGCCTGAAAAAGATGGAATGGAAGTATTGCACGAGTTAAGAATAGCTGAAAACCAAACACCTATTATTTTACTAACTGCAAAAGGCGAGGAGTCCGATAGGGTCATTGGCTTTGAAACAGGTGCCGATGATTATATTGTTAAGCCATTTAGCCCGCGTGAGGTCGTACTTCGTGTGAAAGCTCTGTTGCGTCGTACAGGTTCATTTAGCGGAGCGCAACCAGCAGCATCATCAAAAGATTTAGTCGTGTTTCCACAACTCACCATTGATCACGATGCGCATCGTGTCACTGCTGAAGGTAAGGAAGTCAGTCTGACTCCTAAAGAGTACGAGCTTTTGTATTTCCTAGCAAAGGCACCGGACAAGGTGTTTGACCGCGAGCAACTATTGAAAGAAGTATGGCACTATGAATTCTTTGGAGATCTACGGACAGTAGATACGCATGTAAAGCGTCTGAGAGAAAAGTTGAACAGAGTTTCTGAACGTGCAGCTAAAATGATTGTCACTGTTTGGGGTGTTGGCTACAAATTTGAGGTGCCAACAGAATGAATCGAATATGGAATTCAATCGTCGGGAAGCTATGGGCAACCATATTGCTTCTCGTTTCATTTGTCCTGTTTATTGTCACAGCACTGCTTTTAGAGTTCTTTGACAACTTCCATACACGTCAAGCGGAAGAAACCCTTGCACGAGAGGCAAAAACAATTGGCAGTATCATTACAGATCACGAAAATGAATCTGCAATGCAGCTTGTTGTCAATGATATTTTGAATGAAGGAACGAGCGGGATTGTAATTGGAAGGGATGGAGAAGTTGATTATTCCTTCCATACAAGTTCAACAAATTTACGTAAACTGAAAGACAAAATCGTGAGTGAAGATTTGTTGGGTAAAGATAATAAAGACGGAAATGCTTCAAAACAAATGATTCTGCCATCTATGTCAGAGCCTGATGTCTCTGAAAGGTATCTTGTTTCAGCAGCTCCATTGCCAGAGGAAGAAGGTAGTTTTGTTGTACTTTATCAAAGTTTTGAGGCGATTCACGATACAACAAAATGGACCACCCATATAGTGTTGCTTTCAGCGTTCATCGCATTCATATTAACAACTTTTTTCGCATTCTTCTTATCCACTCGGATTACCCGTCCGTTGCGCCAAATGAAAGAAGCTGCTTTTGAATTATCTAAAGGAAACTTTGACGCCCGAATTCCAGTTAAACAGAATGACGAAATTGGACAGCTTTCAACAGCGTTTAACCAAATGGGAAGACAGTTAAAATACAACGTGGAACTAATGAAGCAAGAGAAAGAACAGTTATCCAGTATTTTGACTTCGATGACAGATGCTGTAATCACCTTTAACCGTGACAATACAATTTTGCTTAGTAATCCACAAGCTGAAAAAGTTCTGCAAAAATGGTCATTCATCAACCAAAATTCAGATGACCTTCTCCCACCGGAAATTAGTCATATGTTAGAACATGCGGTCATGTTTGAGGAAGAAGTTGACGCTGAGTTAGAGCTGGGAAGACGGTTCTTTGTAGTTAAAATCAGCCCGTTGTATAGCAAAAATAGTATTCGCGGAGCTGTTGCTGTATTACGTGATATGACAGAACAGCATCAGCTGGACAAATTACGTTCTGATTTCATCGCGAATGTTTCTCACGAATTACGTACACCTATATCGATGCTCCAAGGATACAGTGAAGCCATATTAGATGGTGTTCCAGAAACAGTAGAAGACAATCATGAGATGGTTAAAATCATTCATGATGAATCTCAAAGAATGGGAAGACTTGTGACGGATTTATTGGATCTTGCAAGAATGGAATCCGGACACATGCGCTTATATAAATCTGAAATAGCTGTTGCGCAGTTTTTAAAACGTATGCAAAACAAATTCACCCAAGTGGCTAAGGATTCCAATGTTGAACTTGAAGTGGATCCTAATGGCTTTGAATCGCTCAAATTTAATGCGGATGAAGACCGGATTGAACAAGTATTTACGAATTTAATTGATAATGCTATACGTCATACACCGGACGGCGGTAAAGTGAAGTTGTTAATTGACAAGTATCCAAAGTCCATAGCGATATCAGTTATTGATACAGGCAGCGGAATACCTGAAAAAGATTTACCGTTTGTGTTTGAGCGTTTTTACAAAGCGGACAAAGCACGGACTCGGGGGAAAAGCGGAACCGGATTGGGTCTTGCTATCGCGAAAAATATTATGGAATCACACGGTGGAGCAATTAGTGCTAAGAGGGGCGATTCTGAAGGGACTATCTTTACAACGGTTTTTCCTCTTGACTGAAGATTGGACCAAGTAAGTTTGTAACCTTCACGACATTTATCCGTCAACTCATGTGAACGAGGTGAATTTTTTGGAAGACTCCATATTTCATCATCTGTATGAAAAGTATCACCAGGATGTTTTTAATTTTTTAATCTATTTAACAAAAAACCGTCAAATTGCTGAAGACTTATCCCATGAGGTCTATATAAAAGCGATTCGGGCTTATTCTTCTTTTGAAGGACGAAGTTCCGAGAAGACTTGGCTATTTGCGATAGCGAAAAATGTCTCTATAGATTATTTCCGCAAAACGACGGTTCGAAGTAAATATGATGCATCGTTTTTCGACTGGGATAGAGAACAATTGAAAGCGACTGAAGCATCTCCAGAACAAAAAACTTTAAATAAAAATGAAATGCAAACAATTATAGAGTTGTTGGATCATTGCACATTGGATCAGCAGCATGTAATTATTATGAGGTTTTTCAATGATCTCTCGATTGCAGATACAGCGGAGATTCTTGGGTGGTCTGATGGGAAGGTTAAAACGACTCAACACCGCGCTTTAAAAAACTTACGTTCTAAAATAGAAGTGGCTGATATGGAAAGGAGGGAGCCGAGTGGACCAAAAAGATAACAATGACAAGCTCGAAGAATTATTGAGGTCTATGCCGAAACAAGCAGATTATCGTTCTAAAGAAGAAATATTGGAACGCTTAAAGCAGGATGATCGCAATTTTGAACGGCGTGTTCAAAGTAGGAAGAAAAAAATTCGTTGGATTCCTGGGATCGTGGCAGCTGCTGCACTACTGCTGCTTGCGATACTTATACCTTCTTTGATGAATTCGGGCTCTCCTGGATATCAGTCAGCTGAACAAGCGGAGTCAGAGACTACGTCTCAAGATAAGGCTCAGACTGCTGAAGATCGAAGCGCTGACAATGAGCTGTCTAAAGCACCAGCCTCAGAATCTGCTCGCTTTATGAAGGATACTCCACAATACGCCGCTTACCCTATAGACGTACAAGACAGCAAGGTTTTACATTTAGGACTCCAAGATGCACAAGCAGTAAGTATTCCCATTTCAATCATGCTGACAAAAGATCAATTAGATGAGAAAGGATTAACTGAGTCGTCTACGGACCTTGAGTTATATAATGCGTTCTCCGAAGAAATTGATGAATCAGCATTGGGTTTTGAACAGTTACATCCTCTCGATGCAACGTTTGAAGAACAAGGGGATGAACTTAAAGTCTACCTAAACGTATCCCATAAATATGATCAATCATCGGCTACGCAAGAAGTGTTCTTTCACTCACTTTTTCAAACCTTTCCGATGTATAAGACAATTGCAATTTTAGACACTTCAGGTAAACCTGCTGTATTTGACCAAATAGGAACTCTAGAAACGCTTCATATAGATGGCTATGAAACGCAAACACCCTACTATATCTACAAACAGGAAAGTGGGAAAGAATTTCTTTCACCAAACTTCATGCAACCAGCAGATTCGTTCAAAAGTGCCCTAAGTGAGATGAAGAAAAAACCGAATGACCTTTTCGAACCAATCATACCAAAGGGACTGGAGTTTACGGTTTCTTCAACGGATGATGTTGCAACTGTTGAATTCAAAAACAAATTGAATTTGGATTCAATGGACATGAAGGAAACAAGCCAATTAATAGATGGTCTCGCTTTGACTGCGGCCAGCTTTGGCATACAGGTGCAACTAACAAACATCGAACCGCTGGATTGGAATGGTTTGGACTTTAGAGAACACTTACCAGTCCCAATTGGCGCAAACCCGATGCCATTAATCGTGCAATAAGAAACAGTCTGTAAACATACAAGTTTACAGACTGTTTCTTTTTCGGTATACTGATGATGTAATAAAATATTGATTCATCTTCGGGGCAGGGTGTAATTCCCGACCGGCGGAAATGAAAGTGAATTCTTTCTAGCCCGCGAGCTTAACAGCTGATTCCAGTGAGATTCTGGAGCCGACAGTATAGTCTGGATGGGAGAAGGTGAAGGCGAAGCCGTCTTTTTGTCTGTTTGACAACGGCTTATTTAAGTGTGAGTTTTCAAAAATAGAGAATTCGCATCTTATTTGACCACGTCTTAAACTCCCTTTAGCGTTAGTTGCTGGAGGGGTTTTTATGGAGACAGACGAAAGATTAGGCAGATCCTTTCCTCTTTGTGAAGTGAATCGCAAAAGGAGAGAACTAGTATGACAAGCAAGAAATTAAGGGTAATGATTTTAGTCGCTATCCTAGGAAGCATTTCCACTGTTTTAATGCAGTTTAACTTCCCGTTACCTGCATTGCCGGGGTTTTTAAAGATTGATTTTAGTGAAATCCCTGGGGTTTTGGCAGTAATGACACTCGGACCGGTTGCCGGAATTCTTGTTGAATTGCTGAAAAATGTGCTGTACTGGTTTTTATCAGGAAGCCCGACAGGTGTACCTGTAGGGGAAATTGCTAACTTTGTTACGGGCGTGCTATTCATAATGCCGATCTACTTTATATTTAACAAATTCCGAAATTCCCGCGGTTTAACAGTTGGTCTTATTTCAGGAACTGTTTCAATGGCAGTAGGTATGAGTTTATTGAATTATTTGGTCTTCCTGCCAGCGTACACATTTTTCTTGAATGCACCTCCTGTAACAGGTGATGGTCTCTATACAATGATCGTCCTTGGTATTTTGCCGTTCAACCTCATTAAAGGCGTCATTTTAATGGCGATAACATTATTACTATTTAAGAGTATGCAGAACTGGATTTCTCAACAGCATAGAAAATTATCAATGTAATAAAAAACAGGATTCCCGCATTGCGGGAATCCTGTTTTTTAGTCTTCATATTTTAGTGGATCGCCATCGAATGGATCGTCTGCAATTTTAATGGAGTCTGTTGGGCATCCGTCAAATGCATCTTCGAGGTCTTCCATCAGTTCTTCTGGAACTTCGGTATTTCCCGTGTTATCATCTAGGATAACAAATGCAATTCCTTCATCATCGTAATCGTAAATATCAGGTGCTGCAGCTCCGCAAGCTCCGCAAGCGATACACGTGTCCTGATCTACAATTGTATACTTTCGAGTAGACATGATCGTTCTCTCCTCTTTTCTTCGCACTAGCAACTAGGTACTTCATCCATTCTAAAACGGTTTTCTACAGTTTTCAACCTTTAACCACTAGAAAGTAGGGATTCTTCTTGAAATTGAGTTCAATAATTTTAAAGATTGTAGAAAAGATGGATGGTCAACGGTCGTTGAATGCAAGTTTACATGTTTTGAGAGGAAAGCGTTCAGGTCAAACGATTCAAGATGTGGATTACTTTTCCATTAAACCATTCTTCTCGTTATTACCTAAATTACAGGAATCCACATTTTTAGAAGCAGTAAATGAATTGAATTCTCACGAATTGATAATTGAAAAACAAGGAATAATATATTTAACACAAAAAGGCCGCCTAGCATCTGCCCAATTACCGGAATTCCGTTTTGATGGATGGAATTATAGAGGGCAAATTGAAACGTTCAACTTGCGATTACTTTTACTTGTCCAAACTTTATCTCAAGTCAGGTTATCAAAGAATTCGTTTCTTCCGATTACGAACGATCGAAATGTCCAGCAATTCATAAAGGAATTGTTAAGAAATCTGCCTGCAACTCGTCAAAAAACTGCTGCTTTGTTAGCAGCAGAATTGCAATCTTGTATTAAGCAGAGTGAGATGTCTGAATTACAAGCAACGGTGATCAGTCATCGGTTAACAGGGGCAGAAGCGTCAGGTTGGACTTGGGAACAGCTCGAAGAAGCATTAGAAGAGTCACGTAATAGTTTGCAACTTGAACTGCTGGAAGGACTTCATCGGATAATTGCACTATCTGAGACAACAGACTATGCAAGAAAACTGCCAATCTTACATAAGCTAGCTGAAGGTATTCGAATCGAAACACCTTTAACAGAATCGACTGTTATCACGAAAAAGTTATTCGATCAAGGCTTGTCAATTGATGAAATTGCGGTTGTCCGCAAATTAAGAAGCAGCACGATTGAAGACCATATTACTGAAATCGCTACAAATGACAAAGACTTCCCTATTTTACAGTTTGTAGAACTTATCGATTTGGAAGCCGTCCAAGATGAAGTAAATAGGAATGAAGTGAAACGACTCCGTTTATTGAAAGAGAAATTTCCTCATTTATCATACTTTCAACTTCGACTTATTTTAAGTACAGCTAAAGGAGAACGTGTGTAATGGATTTAAGCTATGAACTTAAAAAACGTTTTGGATATGACCAATTCCGTCCCGGTCAAGAAGAAGTTGTCCAATCGATATTACAACAAGAAAATACCCTTGCAATATTACCTACCGGAATGGGCAAGTCCTTGTGCTATCAGTTACCAGGTGAGATGCTCAGTGGCCTGGTAGTAATCATCTCTCCACTCGTATCCTTAATGGAGGACCAAGTGGCAAGTCTTCGTAAGCGAGGAGAAAAAAGAGTTGCAGCCATCAACTCTTTTTTACCTCAAGAACAGAGGAAGCAATTATTTAAGGATATTCATACGATTAAATTCCTTTTCATTTCTCCGGAAATGCTTAATCGTCCTGACATAGGGAGGTTTTTAACGAATCTTTCTATTTCAATTCTTGTCGTAGATGAGGCACATTGTATCTCTCAATGGGGATTTGACTTTCGGCCGGATTATCTGCGGCTTGGTGAGTTCACTCGACTTGCGGGGAATCCTCCAGTATTAGCTTTAACTGCAACTGCAGACCAGCAAGTAGAAAGAGATATTATTCAATATTTGCAAATGACAGAGGCGAATGTAATTCGTCAATCTGTAGACCGTCCGAACCTGAAATATTTTGTTGAGCGATTAAATTCAGAAAGAGATAAAACGGAATGGTTAAAAAATCGGCTGACTGCTACGTCTGGCCCTGGTATAATTTATGTTTCCTCCCGCAAACGTGCTGAGGAGCTTACTCGGATTCTTCAACAAGATGGCCATCAAATCGCCTCCTATCATGCGGGAAAAGAAGCAGGGGACCGTCATATTATTCAGCAGCAATTTTTGTCAGGAGAATTATCATGGATTTGTGCAACAAATGCTTTCGGAATGGGAGTTCATAAAGAAAATATTCGTCAAGTCATTCATGATCAGCTGCCTGCATCCGCTGCTGCGTATGTTCAAGAAGCAGGTAGAGCAGGAAGAGACGGGAACCGTTCTAGTGCTGTGTTGCTATATGTTGAAGAAGATGAGCAGAAGGTTCGTTTTATCGTTCAGAATGATCTCCCTGAAGAGTCAGAGGTACACCATTTTGTTGCAATGAGGAAATCTGGTCACACTATAGAAGTTTCAGCAGAGTTAGCAGGTATCTCAGAAACTAGCGCAAGACTTATTCAGTATTATAGCGAAACACTTACAATTGAGGACGTTCTTAAAACCTTTACAAAATTAAAGTACGATAAGGAAGAAAAGTTGAGGGAAATGATTTCATATGTCTCCGAGAATACTTGTTTGCGTGAAAAACTTCTTTTTTACTTTGATGAGCATATTTCGGACAGGTATGATGTATGTTGTTCAGTATGCGGCATTAGAAGTGAAGATTGGTTATTGAACAAAAGTAATGTGAAAAATAATAGAACATTATTGAATTGGGAAGAGCGAATTGAGCTTTTGCTTTGCCCTCATTCCTGATTGCCGTTTACATTTACGACAATATTCGTCATAATGAGAAGACAGCAATAGGGGATAGGAGAATGCCGCTATGACAAAAAGTGACTATAACTCAGAGCTTGAAGAAAATAGAAAAGAAATCGAACTAGAAGAAAATAATAGTGATGGTCTACCTTCGCGTGTTAAATTACGCCAAAATAAGAAAACTGATCCCAAACGAGAAAAGAAAGAATCCAAAAAAGGTCTCACACTCATTAACATCATACTCGTACTTTTTACACTAATCCCAATCGGAATATTTGTGTATGTTCTTTCAGATTTGTATAATCCTAAAGAGGATGGAACCGTAAGTGTCGAGAAAGCTGGAGTGACAATTGAAGTAGGTTCTGGCCAAACTCCGAATTCATCAACAGGGATTGCTGGGGATTCTGATGAAGAAAAAGACGATACAAAGGCAGAGGATGACAAAAATAATCAGGATTCCAAAGAAGACGTAAAGACTGAAGCCCAAAAGTCAGAAGCGAAACCAGAAGCGAAACCAGATTCAAAACCTGAAGTAAAACCGGAAGTGAAGCCAGATCCAAAACCGGAAGTGAAGCCAGATCCGAAGCCAGAAGTGAAACCAGAGCCAAAACCTGAGGTAAAGCCAGATCCAAAACCGGAAACGAAACCAGAGGAAAAACCGGCTGCGAAGAAGCATACAGTAGGTCCTAACGAGACTTTGTATCGGATTTCAGTAAACTATTACGGTTCCGGTGCTGGGGTCGATAAAATTAAAGCTGCTAATGGTTTATCGTCAAATTCCATTAGTGTGGGCCAGACATTAGTTATCCCATAATTACAAATTACGAAAAGGCAAAGTCAGCAAACTTTGTCTTTTTCTTATGGCAGGTGAATTTATGAAAGTACTATGGATTGGACTATACACGTTATTAGCTTTTTCATGTGCATTATTCATGAGTATGTTTTGCAGCGCACATAGGAATTCTGTAAAACTGCTTCGAATGCAAACTAACTCGAACCATTTAAGTAATGCTGAATTAACTGTCTTTTTTATTAGTGATATTCATCGTAGAAAAGTGTCTTCAAAACTTCTGAAAAAGGTTAAAGAGCAAAATAAGTTTATCGATTTAGTAATTATCGGTGGCGACCTAGCGGAAAAAGGTGTGCCTTCTTCACGAGTTAGGTCGAATGTCCGTCAGCTCGCATCACTAGGACCTGTATATTATATATGGGGAAATAATGACAGAGAAATAGGAGAAACAACAATTCGTGACCTCATTTCAGAAGTGAATGGGGAAATTCTTGCTAACAAAAGTACGCTTATACCCAAACATCCTGATTGGATATTAAGTGGCGCGGATGACCCATCTAGCGGCAATACTAACTTACAAAAAGCCTTGTCGTATGATGGTGAGTATACGTATCATTTACTTGCAGTCCATAGTCCATCACTTTTTGACAAAGCAGCAAAGATTGCGGACCCTGATTTTATGGTAGCTGGACATACGCATGGCGGCCAAATTAGATTGGGCCCGTTTGGAATGCAGCCGAGGGGGACGTTCGTAGAAAAAGGTGGGCGTGGAAGGCTGATAAGTAATGGTTTTGGAACATCGCTTATTCCTTTAAGATTAGGCGCACCCCCTGAAACTCATCTCATTACGATTAATTACGAAAAAAAGAAAGGAAAAGGAAAACATGATTAAAACCGATGCCATAATAATAGGCGCAGGTCCGTGCGGATTATCTGCGGCCATCGAACTCCAAAGAATAGGTCTGGATGTCATCCTAATTGAAAAAGGTAATATCGTAAATTCAATTCACCGATACCCTACACACCAAACCTTTTTTAGTTCAAGTATGAAATTATCAATTGGAAATATCCCGTTTATTACTTCTAAAGATAAACCACAGCGTAATGACGCGTTAGTTTACTATCGGACTGTTGCGGAATTAGAACAACTTATGATCCATAGTGATGAAATTGTTCAATCTGTTACAAAGTCCGGAGATGCTTTCTGTTTAGAATCCAATAAAAATACCTATGAAGCAAAATATGTTGTCGCGGCTACAGGCTATTATGATCAACCGAATCCTTTGGAAGTGAATGGCGCTGACCTTTCACACGTCCATCATTATTTTAAGGAAGCTCATCCCTATTTTCGTAAGAATGTGTTAGTGATAGGAGGGAAAAATTCTGCAGTAGATGCGGCGCTTGAACTTGAGAGAGCTGGAGCGAACGTAACTGTCGTCTACCGTGGTGCCTCTTATTCACCGAGTGTTAAACCTTGGATATTGCCAGGTTTTGAGAGTTTGGTTAATAATGGCAAAATCAGGATGTTGTTCGAAGCAGAAGTAAATGAAATAACGGAAGAATCAGTACAAATTCAAACGAAAACAGGTGTAGAAATCGTCAAAGCTGATGCCGTGTTCGCCATGATAGGCTACCACCCTGATTATGTGTTCCTTAAAAGTATGGGGATTGAACTGGATACTGAAAGCAGGTGTCCTTCCTATAATCCGGATACAATGGAAACTTCCGTAAGAAATCTATATATTGCGGGTGTGATTGCAGCAGGCGACAATGCCAATTCGATATTTATAGAAAATGGAAGACATCATGGTGAGGCAATTGCTCAATCTATTCTCGAGAAAATGAATTCTCAAGTTTGTTCAAATAAGTAATTTTTTCTATCTTTGTGATATAATCACCCTGATTGGGGGTGCGAAACTTGATAATTTTGTTCACTGTAGCGATTGCTCCATCACTCGCTCTATTCAGCTACCTGTATTTGAGGAAAGAAATTTCAAGTGAACCTTCGCGCGCTCTATTTCAAGCGTTTGTGTATGGAGCAGTGATGACATTTCCGATATTATTCATTCAACACGTCTTCCAGGAAGAACACGTGTTAACAAATGAATTTCTTCATAATACAGTGTTCACAGGGGCACTGGAAGAGTTTTTTAAATGGCTGATTCTATTAGTATTCGTCTATAAAAACTTTGAATTTCACGATGCCTATGATGGCATACTTTTTGGTGCTAGTGTATCTTTAGGATTTGCTACTGTAGAAAACATTCTTTTTTTATTTACATTTGGATTGGATACTGCTTTCATAAGAGCCTTATTGCCGGTTTCAAGTCATGCATTGTTTGGTGTGGTGATGGGCTATTATTTTGGCAGATCAAAGTTTGCAGTCGGTGATAAAAAGAAATGGTATTTACTAATGGCCCTTGTTTTTCCATTTATTTTACACGTCACTTATAACGCGATTTTAGAAATTCATGATCTCTGGCTTTACTTGATGATTCCATTTATGCTTTTCTTATGGTGGTTTGGACTTACACGCGTCAAGTACGCACATGTATTTGCTATGCGATAATTACAAAAGGAAATTCGATGAAAACCATTCTCTGACGAGGATGGTTTTTTTCTTTGAATTCCAACTATACGTCATAAATTCTGTAATTTAGGACACTCTAGATTATATAAGTAATGTGACTGGAGGAAATCAAATGAACAAATTAAAGAGAGTAGTTTTGATTGCATTTTTAATTTTTGTAGGAGTTCAGTTAACTTTGTCTAATGATGCGCTTGCCTTTACGGACAGAGGACTTTCAAAAGGGACTAAAGGTGACGATGTCATTGAACTACAAGCTAGGCTGCAATATGTAGGTTTCTTTGACGGTAAAATTGATGGAGTGTTTGGTTATCAAACATACTGGGCGTTAAGAGAGTTTCAGGAGAAATACGGAATGCCTGTTGATGGCGTTGCAGGATCCAAAACGAAGAAAAAACTTACTTCTGTATCGTCATATGACAAGAAGTTTGTTATGGATAACATAAGTAAAGGCAGAGAGTTTACACATTACGGGGGGAAGCCACTTTCTTCTCAAGTGAAAGGCGGGTCAACTACCCCGAAGAAAAACACACAAATGCCTCCGAAGTATAGTGAAGATGATTTGAAGTTATTAGCAAATGCTGTATACGGGGAATCCCGTGGTGAACCATACGAAGGACAAGTCGCGGTGGCTGCTGTGATATTAAATAGAATTGAGCATCCTGACTTTCCAAATACAGTAGGAGGAGTTATTTTTCAACCTGGTGCTTTTACTGCTGTATCTGATGGACAGATTTGGCTGACTCCGAACGAACGGGCAAAAGAAGCGGTGATTGACGCGATGAATGGCTGGGATCCGTCTGAAAACGCGATTTACTATTTTAATCCAGTAACCGCAACGAGCAAATGGATATGGTCTCGCCCACAAATCAAAAAAATCGGATTGCATATTTTTTGTAATTGATACAAGTTCGGTCAATGAAAAAATATAACCATTTTAGAAAGCAGGTGCAACGTATAGTATGAAAAAATTATTGTTTCTAACTGTTTTTGCAGTATTCTCTCTAGCTGTATATACGTATTCAGTATCGATGCAAAATAAAGATCTGCAAAATGCATTATCTGTTCAGTATGCAAAGAATATATCGGATGCTTCTTCGAAACTGCAGGAACTAGACATAGCAGTGAAAAAGACTTTGTTGTTTAACCAAGGAGAGGGGGATCTACAGGCCCGTGAGAATATTTGGCGTCTATCTTCAGATATTCAACAGTCTGTTGCCTCCTTGCCTTTGGACCAAGGCTTTTCTACTACGTGGATGAACTATTTAGGAAGGCTTGGCAAATTTGCAAAAGAAGGAGATGAACGAACTGAACCTGCTGAATTCCACAAAGTGATGGACCGGGCTTCTGAAAACATCGAAAACCTTTCGGATCAATGGTCCCTCGCCACTGCTGATATGGCAAGCGGGAATTTGTCTATGAAGGATTGGCAAGAACGATTGGATAGTGAGAAAGCATCGTTTGACTGGAAAGGTTTAAGCGCATCTATTCAGCAGTATACAGAGAGTGATTTCCCTCTCACAGCCAGTGAATCAGATGCTTTAAAGAAAAAACAATTGAAAAATATAAAAGATGCGCCTGTTACAAAGGAAGAAGCATTGAAAAAATTCAAGAAGTTATTTCCTGATGTATCGAAACAAGTAATAGATACAACGGACAGCAAGCCTGGAGCGTCATATCCTTTTTATCATATTCGTTTTGCTGACCAGGATTCTGTCGGTTACATTGATATTACAAAGAAAGGCGGACATATTTTATCGTTCTTAACTGAACGTCCCGCGGGTTCTGGTACGATGGAAATGGAACAAGTCAGAAATAAGGTAGAATTATTTTTGAAAGACTCTGGATATACGGATGTGATATTTGAAGAAGTCAGAGAAAACGATACTGCTTTTCATTTTGTATATACTCGTCTTGAACCTTTGCATAAAGCGAAGGTATTATCAGATACGATTCAGGTCAAGGCTGCAAAACAAGATGGTCGAATTTTAGGGTTAAACGCTGCGGAGTATATTCGCAAAGAAAAACTTGAAGACCAAAAGATGGTCCGCATAGATTGGGAAACATACTTCCATAAAGAAGTCCAAATTAGTGAGCAAGAGTTAGTGTACGTCGAAAACATGCACGGGACCCAACGGCTGGCTTATGCTTTAACTGTTACATTAAATGAGAATGGTCAGGTTGGAACGTATGTTGTCCTTGTTGATACTGAGACAAAAGAAGTGATTCGGACAGAACGCCAACAATAATTTTGTATTTGGAAAATCTCGCCTGTCATGCCATAATATTAGTATGAAATCATGACAGGTGGGAGTTTTATGAAGCTATCCTTAGGAACTTCAATTACAATTGACAAAGACTTTACTGAAGAAGGCGAGAAATTTAGAAGTCGGGTAGTAGATTTAGGAAAAGATTGTGTGATGATTGATTATCCCACCCATTTGGATACTGGAAGAACTGCTTTTTTTATGGATGGAACGCAATTGTTGGTTTCTTTTGTAGATGAGCTTAAAATGGCTTATGTATTTAAAACTGAAGTCGTTGGAAGGCTGAATAAGGGCATTCCTATGCTGCAGCTTATGTATCCTGGAGATGCGGAACTGATTAAAATTCAAAGAAGAGAATTTGTTCGGATTGAATCTCCGTTAGATGTGGCAGTTGAAAAGGATGGCGTGGTACATCAGTTAGTAGCAGAAGATATTAGCGCGGGGGGCATGGCGGTAAACTTGGCAAAATCCGATTTTGAAAGAGATGATATTGTTAAGCTTACAATTGTTCTGCCTTTTGCAAACAATGTTATCAAATATGTAAAAGTTCATGCCAGAGTGGTTAGAGTTTGGGATAAGGATGGTCGGAAAATTGCATCCTTACAATTTGACCAAATTGATCCCGAATCTCGCCAGCAGGTCATCCGGTTATGTTTTGAAAGACAGTTGAAAAAACGGAAAGATAGGGAAAAGTCTTCGTAAAAAAGACTTTTTCCTTTTCGCTATGGTACAATGTTTCCGAATTAAGTACGGGGGTTGAGGAAATGGAAAAAGGATTGCAAATTGCTATAGATGGCCCGGCAGCTGCAGGAAAAAGTACAATTGCAAAAATTACTGCAAGCAAATTAGGGTATACCTACATCGATACGGGTGCAATGTATCGCGCATTAACATATAAGGCTTTGCAAAGTCATATAAATGTGAATGACGATGATGCACTCTTGAAACTGCTGAATGAAATTACGATTGAATTACAGCCTTCAGAGGATGGACAAATTGTAAAAGTGGATGGAGAGGATGTTACAGAAGCAATTCGTTCCCAGGAAGTGACATCGCAAGTTTCTGCAACTGCAGCTCAGCCTCGAGTTCGTGAAATGATGGCAGATAAGCAACGGCAATTGGCAAACGCAGCAGGTGTAGTTATGGATGGAAGAGATATCGGTACTGCTGTGCTGCCTAATGCGGAGCTTAAAATCTTTATGACAGCTTCTGTAGAAGAACGGGCGTCAAGACGTTATGAGGAAAATATGAAACGGGGAATTAACCGCTCGATGGAAGAATTGTGCCAGGATATTTCTAGACGGGACAAAGCGGACACAGAGCGTGCGGCTTCACCTCTAAAACAGGCTGCTGATGCTATTTATATCGATACGACTTCAATGACAATTGAAGAAGTCGCAGATACTATTATTCAATTTGCAGAAAAGAGGAGAAGTTTATGAATTTATACCCTCTTGGAAAGGCGTTATGCACCGCATTACTAAAACCTTTTTACAGAATAAAAGTAATAGGTAAAGAAAACTTCCCTAAGAATGAGGGAGTACTTTTATGTACTAACCATATAGACAATTTGGATCCGCCTGTTGTTGGTTTAACGTCACCTAGGCCAGTACACTTCATGGCGAAAGAGGAACTGTTTCAACTGCCTATTCTAAAATCCGTGTTGCCGAATGTGAATGCGTTTCCGGTCAAAAGAGGTCTTAGTGACCGCCAGGCAATCAGGAAAGCATTAGAATTACTTCGCTCTGGACAAGTAGTGGGGATGTTTCCTGAAGGAACTAGGAGTAAAAACGGAGAATTAGGGAAAGGATTAACAGGAGCAGGTTTTTTTGCATTAAAAGGGGATGCAGTAGTTATGCCTTGTGCGATTATCGGACCTTATCACCCTTTTAAACAATTAAAAGTAATTTTCGGCAAGCCGATAGATATGGCGCCTTATCGTGAACGTAAAGCATCTGCGGAAGAGGCAACAGAAGTAATTATGTCCGCAATTCAAGAGCTGTTAGAGAAAAATCGTTAATTGATAAGTTCAATTTTTTGTTTTTATGGGTATATTCCAATAGTATAGAACTATGATTAAAATGGAGGAGGACTACATATGACTGAAGAGATGAATGTAGAAGCTATGGACGGGTATAACGAAGGAGATCGCGTGACAGGTAAAGTAACAAAAATTGAAGATAAATCTGTCACTGTAGAAATTTCTGGAGCACCATTTGACGGC
Source organism: Sporosarcina aquimarina (assembly GCF_033253705.1). Lineage (GTDB taxonomy): Bacteria > Bacillota > Bacilli > Bacillales_A > Planococcaceae > Sporosarcina > Sporosarcina aquimarina. The sequence continues at coordinate 171,350 of NZ_JAUBDH010000002.1, read as the reverse complement.
GTGATTCCAATCAGTGAACTATCTAGTCTTCACATTGAAACAGCTTCGGATGCAGTAAAAGAAGGTGACGAACTTGAATTATCTATCATAAAGGTGGAAGATGATGCATTCGTCCTTTCAAAACGCAAAGTAGATGCCGAAGATGCATGGGATACACTTGAGGAAAAGTTTAATAACTCTACAACAATTTCAACTGAAGTTAAAGATGTTGTAAAAGGCGGCTTAGTTGTGGATCTTGGAGTACGAGGATTCATACCCGCATCATTAGTAGAAGACCACTTTGTGGAGTCTTTCGAAGATTATAAAGGACGCACGATGGATTTTAAAATAGTAGAAATGGATAAAGAAAAGAATCGTTTAATCCTTTCACATCGTGCTGTTATTCAGGAAGAGAAGTCATCTAAAAAGGAAGAGATTCTGGAAGGTCTTCATGAAGGGCAAGTTCTGGAAGGTACAGTACAGCGAATCGCATCGTTTGGTGCGTTTGTTGACTTAGGCGGCGTTGATGGATTAGTGCACATTTCTCAAATTGCACATGGTCATGTTGAAAAAGTGTCTGATGTTCTATCTGAAGGTCAAACTGTGCAAGTGAAAATTTTGTCAGTAGACCGTGATTCTGAAAGAATCAGCCTGTCCATCAAAGAAACACTTGCTGGACCATGGGAAGGAATTGAAGAGAAAGCTCCTAAAGGTGCGGTTCTGGAAGGAACAGTTAAACGTCTTGTTTCTTACGGTGCTTTTGTTGAAGTTCTGCCAGGTGTAGAAGGACTTGTACACATTTCAAGAATTTCTCATCAGCATATCGGAACTCCGAATGAAGTCCTTTCGGAAGGCCAGACCGTAGAGGTGAAAGTCTTAGATGTTAGTCCAGATGAAAAACGTCTGTCTCTTAGCATTAAAGATCTTACTGAAAAAGAAGACGACGCATACGATGGCTATGAAATGCCTGAAGAACCATCAGGTTTCTCAATCAGTGATGTCATTGGAGACCAGTTAAAAAAGTTCTCTAACTAAAAGATTCGTGATACTGTAACAACTGAATTGAAGGAGATGGCTCTTTTAAGAGCGCCATCTCTTTTTTTTGTGTATAATATGCAGAAGATAGCTTGGAAGGATGTATGACTAATGAGTAAACCAACAGTAGCCATCGTGGGGCGTCCAAATGTAGGTAAGTCCACGATTTTTAACAGAATAGTCGGTGAAAGAATTTCGATTGTAGAAGATGTTTCTGGAGTAACGCGGGATCGCATATATAGCTCAGCAGATTGGCTTTCCCATGAATTTAACCTGATTGATACTGGCGGTATCGATATTGGAGATGAACCATTCCTAGTACAAATTCGCTTGCAGGCTGAAATTGCAATTGAAGAGGCCGACGTAATTATCTTTCTGACTAATGGCAGAGAAGGTGTTACAAATGCAGATGAGCAAGTCGCTAAAATTTTATATAAAACAAAAAAACCAGTAGTACTCGCTGTTAACAAAGTGGACAACCCAGAAATGCGTGATATGATTTACGATTTCTATTCCCTGGGCTTCGGAGATCCGCATCCTATTTCTGGTTCTCATGGACTTGGTCTAGGTGATCTGTTAGACAGTGTTGCAGAGAGTTTCCCGGATCCATCGGAGGAAGAAATAGAGGATGACGTGATTCGTTTTTCTTTAATTGGACGACCGAATGTAGGGAAATCCTCCCTTGTAAATGCATTATTAGGTGAAGAGCGCGTTATCGTCAGTGATGTAGCAGGAACAACAACTGATGCGATTGACTCCACTTATGAATACGATGGTCAAAAGTATAAAATCATTGATACTGCGGGAATGCGGAAAAAAGGTAAAGTCTATGAAAACACCGAGAAGTACAGTGTTCTTCGGGCATTAAAAGCAATCGACCGCTCTGATGTAGTATTGATCGTGATAAATGGCGAAGAAGGAATCCGTGAGCAAGACAAACGGATTGCAGGTTATGCAGAAGAAGCAGGAAAAGGGATTCTATTTGTTGTCAACAAATGGGATGCGCTTGAAAAAGATGAGAAAACCATGAACCGGTTTACTGAGGATATTCGGAAAAACTTCTTGTTTTTGGACTATGCACCAATTGCTTACGTATCTGCAAAAACAAAACAGCGCGTTCGTTCGTTGTTTGACCTGATTGTAACGATTAGTGAAAATCATTCAATGCGCATACAGTCAAGTGTTCTTAACGAGGTCATTGAAGATGCAGTAGCTAGAAACCCCGCGCCTTCAGACAAAGGAAGAAGACTTCGGATTTATTATTCAACACAAGTTGCTGTAAGACCACCCGCATTTGTTGTCTTTGTCAATGATACAGAATTGATGCACTTCTCATACGAACGGTTCCTGCGCAATCGTTTGCGTGAATCATTTGGATTTGAAGGAACACCTATTCGAATTATTACTCGTGCAAGAAGTTAACGATATAGTGTGGAAGGATGAGAATTAGTGAAAAAAGTTTCTGTAATTGGAGCGGGAAGCTGGGGAACCGCCCTCGCGTTTGTTCTAGCTGAAAATGGACATGATGTTCTTATTTGGGGAAGAAGAAAAGAGCAGACCAATGAAATAAATAAACACCATTCAAATCAAGCCTATTTGAAAAACTGCACGTTACCTGAATCGCTTAAAGCCACTTCTAATCTGGAGCTGGCGGTAGAGCATGCTGAAATCCTGATTTTAGCTGTTCCAACGAAGGGGATGCGGGAAATTGGTGCTCAATTGAATACATTGCTGCAACAGCCAAAGATTCTTGTGCATGTTTCAAAAGGTATTGAACCCGATTCACTCAAAAGAATTACTGAGATGCTAGCTGAAGAAATTCGTCCTGAGGCACGCAAGGCTCTTGTTGTCCTATCGGGACCCTCTCATGCTGAAGAGGTTGTATTACGTCATCCTACGACAGTAACAGTAGCTTCTGCGGATTCTGAAGCAGCTAAAGAGATTCAAACGCTCTTCATGAACTCATATTTCCGTGTCTATACAAATGAAGATGTACTAGGGGTAGAACTAGGCGGAGCATTGAAAAACGTAATTGCGCTCGCAGCAGGAATTACAGACGGTTTAGAGTATGGAGATAATGCGAAGGCAGCCCTAATTACACGCGGGCTAGCTGAGATTACCCGCTTAGGTGTTAAGATGGGAGCTAGTCCTTTAACGTTCTCTGGGCTTGCGGGAATGGGGGATCTGATTGTCACTGCAAACAGTGTCCATTCACGTAACTGGAAGGCGGGAAACATGCTTGGAAAAGGCAGCTCACTTGAAGAAGTGACTGAAGGCATGGGGATGGTCATCGAAGGTGTGCGAACAACTAAGGCAGCACACCAATTAGCTAAACAATATGAGGTTTCTATGCCGCTGACAGAGGCGCTGTATTCAGTTCTATTTGAAGGACACGAACCTAAAGAAGCGGTAGATTGGTTAATGAGCCGTGGGAAAAAGAAAGAAATAGACGAATTTTTAAATTAAATCCATCGGGGTTCTTTTCTGAAATAAATTACGTTTAAATTTTACGATTGGAAGGAATGACTTACTTTGTCCTCGTTGGATAAAATGTGGCTATCTTTTTATGCGATGGGTTTTATGATTATTTCCATGGGACTCATACATCTTAGTCGTACCAAAATAACTAATAAGTTTTTAAAAATTTTATTTGCAGTCATTGCATACGGTTTATTGATATTCTCATTCTTTGCAATGATTTATTTAGTCTTTAATGGACCAACAGGAGGCGCATGATGAATATGAAGCGCATTTTACTTCTGCCTTTGGTGATGGGAGTTCTCGTACTATTATCGGCTTGTATGTACCCTCAAGATGAAAAAGAGAGTAAACAGCGGCCATATGAAGACCAGTTAGAAACTGTTCAAAAAGCAGTAGATACTTACCAAACAGAAACCAATGGGCTGCTGCCGATCAAAACGCGTGACATGGACACCGATCAGTATATTAAATATCCGATTGATTTTACAAAAATTGTTCCATCTTTGACTGAGAAAATTCCCTCAAATGCATACGAGCAGGGAGGGATTTATCAATATGTTTTAATGGATGTTGAAGAAAATCCTACTGTTAAATTAGTAGATTTACGCGTCGCAGAACGAATTAGAGAGCTCATTCTAAGGAAAACTGTGAACGGTTCACTTCCTTTCAAAGATGCAGTTCAAGAAGGCGTAAATGTGTATGAAGTGGACTTTGAAAAAATGGGTCTTAAGAAACCTTTGACAGTTGAAAGCCCATATTCAGATGCTCACTTGCCGCTTGTTGTTGGTGGCGACGGCAACTTTTATATTGACTATTCTATAGACTTGAATCGAATATTGGAGGCAGACAAGCCATCTGTCACGCCTGGCGAGGATATCCGTTACTTGCTTGCAGACAAATATCCAATACTTCCTGCCTATTCTTTACCTTATACAGTTAACGCAAAAAATGAGCCGGTCTTTATGAAATCGTCCAACTAAACAAAAAACGTTTCGTGCTTTATGCATGAAACGTTTTTTGTTTTCATAAACTACTATGCGTAGAAAAGGAGGACGATGGAAATGAAAGAAGAACTATACGAAAACTTAGCTAGACGGACAGATGGCGATATTTACATTGGAGTGGTCGGTCCTGTTCGTGTTGGAAAATCCACTTTTGTTAAACGTGTCATGGAGGAAGTTGTCATCCCTAATATGAGTGAGCAGGCAGATCGGACCCGTGCACAGGACGAACTACCGCAAAGCTCACCAGGCCCCGTTATAATGACTGCAGAACCAAAATTCGTCCCGGCACAAGGCACACCCGTATCAGTAGGTGATGGAGAGCTATCATTTCAAATTCGTTTAGCAGATTGTGTCGGGTATGTGATCGACGGAGTGAAAGGTTACGAAGATGAGGATGGACCTAAATACGTTCATACACCTTGGCATAATGAGCCGATTCCGTTTGAAGAGGCAGCGCGTATAGGTACGGACAAAGTAATTCGAGACCATTCAACTATTGGAATTTTGTTAACGACAGATGGAACTGTTAATAATATTCCAAGAGCATCAGCGGAAGCTGCGGAAACAGAAATTGTTTCGAAACTTAAAGAAATCGGAAAACCATTTGTTATTGTTCTGAATTCTAAAATGCCAGCTCATGAGAAGACAGTGCAATTGCGTCAAAAACTCCATGAAGAACATGAGGTTCCAGTAATTGCGATTAGCGCGGATCAGTTAAACGCACAAGAAATTCAATTAATCTTAAAAGAAGCGCTTTATGAGTTCCCGATTACTCATATTGATCTCCAAAAACCGGATTGGATGGATGTACTCGGGCCAGAGCATTATTTGAACGCGAATATTGATGAAATTATTAATGAAGGATTCTTAGAAGCATCAAAGATTCGTAAAGTCCAGCAGCTTGCAGAGCGGCTGAATGAAGAAGAATACATTAAACACGCAGATGTGATCGAAGTGGATGCAGGAAAAGGCAGAGCCACGTTAGATTTGAAAATTGACGAGGAAACCTATTTGGCAGTATGTGAGTCTTATATGGATACTGAGATGACGACTAAGAAAGATTGGCTTTTATTCATTCAAGAAGCAGTGAAGGCTAAGAAGTCTTATGATATGTTTGCTGAAGCGATTGAGACTGCAAAGAAAGATGGTTACGGTGTAGCCCTTCCTACAATAGAGGACTTCCAGCCGACTCAGCCTGAGCTTATTAAACAAGATTCGTTTTATGGAGTGAGAATGAAAGCGACGGCTCCTGCATTACATGTAATCAGAATTGACATGGAAGCCGAATTTGCTCCGTTAATCGGATCCGAATTCCACAGCCATCACTTGCTGAAAGAATTGAAAAATGCCTACTTACATGATCGTGACGCACTGTGGGAAACGCAGTTGTTTGGAACTCCATTGCATGAAGTATTGAAGGAGAGCATAAGATTTAAAACTTCTGCGGTGCCTACTAGTGCACGCCGAAGACTTCGTGAAACGATAGAAAAAATGGTGAATGAAGGTAATAAAGGAATGATTACTTTTATAGTTTAAATAGAAAAGATCCGTCTATCGCGGGTCTTTTTTTTTCGTTATTCGCATTGTTAGCGCATGATGAGATCACAATATTGTTGCACCTCAGAAATTGTTATGTTACTCTTTTTACAGTGTTAAAGAGCTTTATGAAACGATTGAGAGGAGGTGAACGGGATGAACAAAACTGAATTGATCAACTCCGTAGCAGAAGAAGCAGGTCTTTCTAAGAAAGATGCAACAAAAGCTGTTGAAACTGTTTTCGAAACAATCCAAGACGCTCTTTCAAAGGGTGAGAAGGTACAATTGATCGGCTTCGGTAACTTCGAAGTACGCGAGCGTGCTGCTCGTAAAGGCCGTAACCCTCAATCAGGAGAGGAAATTGAAATCGCAGCTAGCAAAGTACCTGCATTCAAAGCAGGGAAAGCATTAAAAGATGCTGTAAAATGAGTTCAATTACATAGAAGCCCGTCAGTCGTCCTTTAACGGATAAGCTGACGGGCTTCTTTCCGTGTATAACGAATTATTCAAGCCGTCAACTGTACTGAATGGAAGGTTTGTGCTACTATTTTGGAGGACAAGATGTGCATCAGAGGAGGTTCCATCGATGGAAGAAGTGAATTACGGAAAAATAGAACAAGCGGTCACAATGATTCTGGAAGCAATCGGTGAGAATCCAGAGCGCGAGGGTCTGCTTGAAACCCCGAAACGCGTGGCGAAAATGTATGCAGAAGTATTTGCTGGGATGTCGGAAGATCCCCGAGTATATTTTGAAACAGTATTTCATGAGCACCATGAGGAAGTCGTGCTAGTAAAAGATATTCCATTCTATTCGATGTGTGAACATCACTTGGTTCCATTCTTTGGTGTTGCCCACATTGCATACATACCTCGTGACGGAGTTGTGGCAGGTCTTAGCAAACTTGCTAGAGCTGTAGAAACCACAGCAAAACGTCCGCAGCTTCAAGAACGAATTACTACAACCGTGGCTAATACCATGATGGAAATGCTTAAACCGCATGGTGTATATGTTATTATCGAAGCAGAACATATGTGTATGACGATGCGCGGAGTTAAAAAGCCTGGTTCCAAAACAATTACAACTGCGGCTAGAGGGATATACGAACATGATGATGTGAAACGTTCAGAAATTCTTTCACTTGTTAAGTAAGGCGTGGCCCTTTGCGATTCGTCAATTAACTATGATATGATAACAGGTATACAATAGACGGGAGAGGAAGAAATGACTGCACCAGATTATATCGTTATTAAGGCAAAAGAAGATGGTGTCAGCGTTATTGGGTTAACCCGTGGAAATGACACGAAATTTCACCATACGGAAAAATTAGACTGTGGAGAAGTGATGATCGCCCAGTTTACTGAACACACATCCGCCATGAAAATCCGTGGGAGTGCAGAGATTACTACTGCACACGGGGTTGTCTCCAGTGAAGAGAAAGCATAAGAGCACCCTGGATCGTTCACTTGTTGGATGCCTTGGAATGGAGAAATGGTGATGAACAAACACAACATACATTCAATTTTAGAAAATTATATAAACGATTTAAACTATGCGTTGCGTGAGCCCATTCTTCATAGGGAAATTGGTGACTTTCCAATCAATCCGATGAAAGCGTTCTTTCTATTGCTCCCAGTGGTAAACGAAGGAATGCAAAATGACAGAATTAAGGGCATTACGCTCTCACTAGGAGCAATTCATGCAGCGCTCGATATTCATGACCTTATCGACATAGACAAAGCAGTATCTGCCCAACAACAACTAACTGTTCTTGCAGGTGATCATTTCAGTGGAATCCATTATAAGATTTTAGCTGAAAATGGTGAGTTTGTATTCATTAGAGAGCTATCTCAAACGATAGCTCATATTAATGAGCAAAAAACTACCTTGCATCAGGGGAAGTCGGAAAGTGCTGCGGGGCTAATTGCTAAGCTGAACGTTATTGAATGTGGCTGTATCTCAACGTTTTATTCGGAATTCGAATTTGAGGGTTATCTTAAACTGGCAGAGACTGCGTTAACCTATTTGCGTATAAAGAAAATGTTGGATGCATCAAAACCGCAGTTTACAAACGTAGAACCATCTACGCTGAAAATGGCGTTCGAAACTATTGAAGCTGCTTTAACCAAAGAGCTTCAACATATGAATTTTTTAAATTCAGAACTTCAACAAATTATTCATGAACTTGTGAATCCTTTAAAATCGTTAAGCTGACTATTGAAAAGAGGAGATACTGTTGAGTCAATCAAAAGAACAAAAAGTCCATTCAGTATTTGAATCCATATCTGATGACTATGACAAAATGAATTCAGTCATTAGTTTTAACTTGCACAAAAAGTGGCGTGCCGACATTATGAAACGCATGAATGTCCAACCAGGAACAAAAGCGTTAGACGTATGCTGCGGTACAGCAGACTGGACACTATCGTTAGCTCAAGCGGTTGGTGATGAAGGAGAGGTCACAGGACTGGATTTCAGTGAAGCGATGCTATCTTCAGCAGCACCTAAAACAGACAAGCATTCGAACATTACACTCATTCATGGCAATGCGATGGAATTGCCTTTTGATGACAATACGTTTGATACGGTCACTATTGGTTTTGGATTACGGAATGTGCCAGACTATGCAACTGCACTTCAAGAGATGTATCGAGTAGTTAAGCCGGGCGGGCTTGTTGCCTGTTTAGAAACCTCTCAGTCTGAAATTCCAGGATACCGACAAGTTTTCAGGTTTTATTTTAATAATATTATGCCGGTCTTTGGCAAATTGTTTGCGAAAAGTTATAATGAGTATTCGTGGCTTCAAGAATCTGCCGATGACTTCCCGGGTCGAGAGGAATTAGCTCAGCTGTTTAAATCAGCTGGATTTTCCCGCGTCGATTACCGTCCATATAGTGGCGGAGTAGCTGCCGGGCATATCGCTATCAAATAACAAGCAGGTGGGAGAAGGGAATCGTTTTGGAAAAATTGAAGGCAATGGCATTGTATACAGATTTCCGAAAGGAACTCATTTATATCGAGAAAGAGCTTGAGAATGCCGTTCAATCGGATTCTCCGCTGATTCAGCAGGCATCTATGCATTTGCTGAGAGCAGGAGGAAAGAGGATCCGTCCAATTTTCGTATTCCTTTCTTCCAAGTTCGGAGACTATTCGATGGAAACTACCGCTAAAGTAGCTGTCTCCCTCGAGCTGGTCCACATGGCGTCCTTAGTTCATGACGATGTCATTGATGATTCTAATATGAGAAGAGGACGGAAAACAGTTAAGTCTAAGTGGGACAATCGTGTGGCTATGTACACAGGGGATTTTATATTCTCACGTGCATTAACTTCGATTGGTGAAATTGAAATGACTTCCGTACATCGATTGCTTGCCGATACGATGTTAGAAATTTGTAAAGGCGAAATTATCCAATTTGATTATCAAAGGAGAACCGATCAATCGTTTCGGGATTACTTACGTCGTATTAAACGTAAAACAGCGCTCCTTTTGTCTTCAAGCTGTGAATTAGGCGCACTAATTTCAAATGCTGACCCCCAAGTCGTTCTTAGATTGAGAAACTTTGGTTACTATGCAGGAATGGCTTTTCAAATTGTAGATGATATTTTAGATTTAACTTCTTCTGATAAACAACTTGGAAAACCTGCAGGTTCTGATCTATTGAATGGACATTTAACATTACCCATTTTGTATATTAGAAACGAACCTGCGTTTCAGCCATACTTAAAGAAAGCATTTGATGGAACTTTGTCTGAAAAGGAACGTTCAGATATGCTTCATTATATTCGTGAAAGCGGAGCTATAGAAAAATCACATGAAGTTAGTGATCTATACTTGGAAAAGGCAACTGCTGAAATTCGCTCTTTACCAGATGGAGATGCAAAAAAAGCATTTGAACAAGTAGCGGACTTTTTAGCTAAACGAACTTTTTGACAGGTCTTGCGAAAAGAATAAATTGAAACATTGGCTGTCGTTTGATACTATCAGTAGGGGGTAACCCCGATTTGTCACTACGAAGGAGTGTAATTGAATTATGGAAAAAACATTTTTAATGGTAAAGCCAGACGGCGTACAACGTGGTCTAATCGGTGAAATCGTAAACCGTTTTGAAAGTAAAGGATATCAGCTAGTTGGCGGGAAACTAATGTCAATTTCTCAAGAACTTGCGGAGCAGCACTACGGTGAGCACAAAGAGCGCCCATTCTTCGGCGAGCTTGTTGATTTCATTACTTCAGGTCCAGTATTCGCTATGGTTTGGGAAGGCGAAAACGTTATTTCAACGGCTCGTCTAATGATGGGTGCAACGAACCCTAAAGAATCGGCACCTGGAACTATCCGTGGCGACTTCGCAGTAACTGTTGGGAAAAACATTATTCATGGTTCAGATTCACCAGAATCAGCTGAACGTGAAATCGGTTTGTTCTTTAAAGAGGAAGAAATGACTTCTTATGAAAAGACAGTAAACAGCTGGATTAACTAATAAGAAACAAAAAGCAGCCAAGCGGATTCCGCCGGCTGTTTTTGTTATACATAAGAAATGGATGAGTGGAGGTTGTGTTTTGTCTGATTACACGCAATTTATCGCCAGTGTGAAACAAAAAACCGGCATTGATTTATCACTCTATAAAGAAGCACAAATGAAGCGGCGCTTGACATCCCTTTATGAAAAACGCGGCTGTAAAAATTTCACTGAATACTTCGGGCTTATTCGAAACGATTCTTCAAGAATGGATGAATTTTTGGATCGTATGACGATAAATGTGTCGGAATTTTATAGAAACTTTCAACGTTGGGAGATATTAGACCAAAAGATAATTCCCCAACTGTTAAGGCAATCCAAAAAATTAAAATGTTGGAGTGCCGCATGCTCTACTGGGGAAGAACCGTATTCAATGGCAATGGTATTGGCAAATCACATTCCACTGCGTGAAATAACGATATCAGCTACTGATTTAGATGCGGGTGTTCTTGAGAAAGCGAAAGTTGGACTCTATCCCGAACGGTCTTTAAAAGAAGTCCCTCCGCCGATTAAGCAAAAGTATTTCACACAAGAAGGGCAGTTTTTCCAAGTGAAGGACGATGTGAAAAGATCAGTCTTATTTAAACAACACAATTTACTAGAAGATAGCTATGGCGGAGGTTTTAATTTAATTGTTTGCAGAAATGTCATGATCTATTTTACTGAAGAAGCAAAGCACCAAATCTATACAAATTTTGCGAATGCATTAGAACCAGGCGGGATCCTATTTGTGGGCAGTACCGAACAGATTTTTAGTCCTGAAAAGTACGGTTTAGTTTCAGAGGATACTTTCTTTTATAAGAAAATATGAAAAATCCGGACTTTTCCGGGTTTTTTTGTTTAAACAAGTAGTCAAGATTACTGTAGTTTGGTAAAGTGCTATCAATGGTTGCATTTCAGCAAGTATTAAAGGGGGATTTTTAGATGAGAGTTTTGACTGCAGGTGAATCGCATGGTCCAGAGTTGACCGCGATAATTGAAGGATTGCCGGCTCAATTGCCGCTAACCGCTGAAATGATTACAAAAGAACTAACGAGACGCCAAGGGGGACATGGCAGGGGACGCAGAATGCAAATTGAAAAAGACCAGGTTGTCATCTCTTCAGGTGTGCGGCATGGGAAAACATTAGGTTCTCCAATAACTCTTACAGTCGTTAATGATGATTGGAAGCATTGGACATCGATTATGGGTATTGAACCGCTTTCTGATGATATCCGTCCAGAAGATATTAAACGTCAAATTACAAGACCGCGTCCGGGTCATGCCGACTTAGTGGGTGGTATAAAGTTTGGACATCGTGATCTGCGCAATGTTTTGGAACGTTCTTCGGCTCGGGAAACTACAATGCGGGTTGCAGCGGGTGCTGTCGCAAAACAATTTCTGCGAGAACTTGGAATAAACACCGTGGCACATGTAGTGGAAATAGGCGGTATTGTCGCAAATTCAACAACTACTTCAGATCTAACTATAGAAGAGCTGCGAACGCGTGTAGAAGCTGATCCAGTGTACTGTGCTGATCCAGAAGTGTCTTCTGACATGGTAGCAGCGATTGACGACGCGAAGGGCCGCGGGGACACTTTAGGCGGTGTCGTGGAAGTTGTCATTGAAGGATGCCCTCCGGGTATGGGCAGTTATGCACAGTTTGACCGGAAGCTGGATGGTCGACTAGCTGCTGCAATGATGTCAATTAATGCATTTAAAGGCGTTGAGTTTGGAATTGGTTTTGAAATGGCAAAAAAGTTCGGCAGTGATGTCCATGATGAAATTGCATGGTCAAAGGAACAAGGATATTATCGTAAATCGAACCGTTTGGGCGGCTTAGAGGGCGGTATGTCTACTGGTATGCCAATTATTATCCGTGGTGTCATGAAACCTATTCCTACACTTTATAAGCCGTTAGAGAGCGTTGATATTGATACCAAAGAGCCGTTTACTGCAACAATAGAACGCTCAGATCCTTGTGCGGTACCAGCAGCTTCCGTCGTGGCTGAACATGTAATCGCAACTGAAATTGCTAAAGTAATAATAGAGGAATTTCGTTCGTTCGAAATGAATGGACTGAAAGCTGATTTGGAGGAATACCGTCTTTACGCAAAGGAGTTTTAAAATGGGGCAACTAACTGTCAATACACAAAAGGGTTCTTATAACGTCCATATTGGAGAAGAGGTCTATGATCTTTTCTCTTCGGATTATCATGAGTTACTGATGAATGCAGATAAGGTTGCTATTTTTGCAGACGAAACGGCAGGCGCCTTACATCTAGAAAAAATTGAACATTCGTTACAATCTGCCAATATCCCATTTGTGGTTCATATACTACCTGCAGGTGAAAAAATAAAAACACCTGAGTGTTATATAAGTTGTCAGTCTTTTTTGCTGCAGCATAACTTTACCCGACATTCTGTTTTAATTGCATTTGGCGGAGGAGCATGCGGTGATTTAACTGGCTTTGTTGCAGCTACATTCATGAGAGGCATTCCATTTCTACAATGTCCGACAACAATTCTTGCACATGATAGTGCTGTTGGAGGAAAAACGGCGATAAATATGCCAGAAGGTAAAAATATGGTAGGTTCATTTCACCAGCCAGCAGGTGTTCTGTTCAAGCCTAGTTTATTTAAAACACTACCTGAGCGTGAGAAACGTTCAGGGATGGCTGAATTGTTTAAACATGCGCTTTTAGCTGATCAGGACTGGACGGAATCATTACTGTTAAGCCCGAGTTTCCCAAACCTTTCTGAAGAGTTATTGACAGTCGAACTTGAGAAAGGCATTCGGGTTAAAGCTGAAATTGTTGCACAAGATGAATTTGAACACGGAGTACGTCAATTTCTGAACTTGGGTCATACGCTGGGTCATGCAATAGAAGCTTATTTTGGATTTGGAGAAGTGAGCCACGGAGAATGTATCATGATTGGAATGGCTTACAGTCTAATATTAAGTGAGGAGTTCGGTGAGATTTCACCTGAGTTTACAAGCCGTTTCATCGAATTTGCATTTGCATCCGGCTATCCAATGGAAGCAATTGCAAAAGTTGAATTCAATCCTCTTTTACAATTCATGAAAAAGGATAAAAAAGTACATTCTGGTGAAATGGTTTTTGTGTTGCTAGAAAAACCGGGTATCCCATTCACGCAGACCATATCAGAAGAACGTTGTGAAGAAGCCTATAAAGAATTGAAGATACGACTTAAAAAGGGGATGTAACTATGACAGTAAGAGGTGTTCGGGGAGCAACAACAGTAAATCAAGATGAAGAACAAGATGTATTAATGGCAACTGAAATACTAGTTAAAGCGATGGCTGTTGAAAATAACCTTAAAACAGATGATATTGTCTCTGTTCTTATCTCCACAACAGTCGATGTCCAATCCGCGTTTCCAGCGAAAGCAGTTCGCTCCATAGAAGGTTGGACATATGTACCCGTAATGTGCATGCATGAAATGGACGTAGAAGGCGGCATGCCGCGATGTATCCGTGTTCTTATGCATGTCAATAGTGAAATACCACAGCGGGATGTGAAGCATATTTATCAAAACGAAGCTGTCAAACTAAGACCGGATCTTACCAACTAAATGGCTGATTGTAAAAACAGGAGGAGTTCGTCGATGAATTGGAAACCAGTACTTGCAACTATGAAACCATATAAGCCAGGGCGTTCAATTGAAGATGTCCAAAAAGAATATAACTTAGGGGAAATTGTTAAATTAGCTTCTAATGAAAATCCATATGGCTGCGCTCCGTCAGTCCGGAGATTGTTGGAATCTCCCCAACTTGAATATGAAATGTATCCGGATACCTCGTCTCCCTCGTTGAAAACGATGTTGGCGAAGAGTTTAGGTGTTCAGGAAAAATGCGTTATTCTAGGCAACGGTTCTGATGATTTAATCACTATTATTTCTCGGTCGCTGTTGAATGGTGATACAAATACAATTATGCCTTCACCGTCATTTCCTCAATATGCACATAATGCTCGAATAGAAGGCGCAGAAGTACGAGAAATTCCTCTAGTAGAGGGACAACACGATTTAGAGCGCTTTTTAAAAGAAATAGATTCCGCCACTGCGGTTATTTGGCTGTGCAACCCAAATAATCCTACAGGAGACTTAATTCCTTCATACAAAATAAAAAAGTTCCTGGAAACAGTTCCGAAACACATATTAACTGTATTGGATGAAGCCTACTTCGAATACATAACGGATGATAGTTATGAGAATCCTGTTAACTGGCTTTCAGAATATCCTAACCTTATAATTTTAAGAACATTTTCAAAAGCATATGGACTGGCCTCATTTAGGATTGGCTATGGGATTGCATCGTCCGAAGTAATCAGTGAATTAAATAAAGTTAGAAACCCATTCAATACGGGTTCACTTTCGTTACTTGTAGCAGAGACGGCGTTAGAAGACCAATCTTTCATAGAGAAGTGCCGCGCAGAAAATCATAAACAAAGGCTGCGTTTTTATGAATTTGCGAAAGAGCATTCACTTAAAGTTAACGTATCTGAAGCTAATTTTGTATTATTAGAAGTGCCTATGGATGCCGATGAGGCAACAGACGAATTAATGCAAAAAGGCTTTATTGTGAGAAGTGGTAATTTGCTAGGAACACCGAATCGTATTAGAGTTACAATTGGTACAGAAGAGCAAAACAATGGATTTTTCACAGCACTTGAGTCAATTATAACGAACAGAGGGTAATGAAATGACAACTAATATTTCTATTATCGGTCTTGGATTAATTGGTGGATCTTTGGCATTGGCTTTAAAACGGAACCCTGCTATCACGATTACTGGGTTTGACCGTTCTTATAAATCAGCTGATGAAGCATATCGGCGCGGAATCATCGACTCGATAGCTCCTTCGGTACAATCTGCTGCGAAAAATGCGGATTTTCTAATTTTTGCTGTTCCTGTTGCTGCAACGGCGGCGTTGTTAAAGGAAGCGACTGGTTGGCAGCTGAAGAGTTCAGTCATCGTTACGGATACTGGCAGCACTAAACAGCCAATAATGGAAGCCGCCAAAGGATTAATCGATAAAGGAGTAACCTTTATAGGCGGTCATCCAATGGCTGGCTCGCATAAAAGCGGAATTTCGGCATCTATTGAACATTTGTTCGAGAACGCATATTACATTTTAACTCCTCCTTCTGCATGTCGAGAAGAAGATGTTGACCGATTAAAGTCATTGTTGAAAGTTACCAGAGGAAAGTTGGCTGTGCTTCATGCACAGGAGCATGATCAAATGACAGCAGTTGTCAGCCATTTCCCTCACATTATTGCGTCCTCTTTAGTAAATTTATTGGCTTCCCAAGAACAGCAGCAGCCCTTTGTTCGGCGTCTTGCAGCAGGGGGATTCCGTGACCTCACACGTATTGCATCTGCAGATCCGATTATGTGGAGAGACATCACTATGCAAAACAATTTAGAATTAGTGAATCAGTTAGATGGATGGCTTTCCGAAATGCACACCGTTCGTGATATGCTGAAAGATAATGATCCAGGGACAATTGAAGCGTTTTTTGATGTTGCTAAACAATTCCGCGATAAACTTCCTTCCGTTGCACAAGATGCTGCTCAAGGAGCATTGTACATGCAGTTTGATCTCCATATTGATGTACCCGATCACCCGGGAGTTATCTCAGAAATCACTAGAATTTTAGCAACTAAAGAAATTAGTTTGACTAATATTCGAATTGTGGAAACGCGAACAGATGTGTATGGAATCCTGGTTATTAGTTTCCGTTCGGCTGCCGAGAGAAACAATGCAGCAGCAGTCTTGGAAAAAGAAACCGACTATTCCATGCAAATACTTTGACGGAGGTGCTTTTTATGGAGAAAATAGGTGGAATCACATGTTCAATTGAAAAAGGACCTTTACAAGGTGTTTTACAAGTTCCAGGAGACAAATCAATTTCACATCGATCTGTCATGTTTGGTGCTATTGCTGAGGGCACATCAAAGATTAGTGGATTTTTAGCTGGAGAAGATTGCCTTTCAACGATTCGGATTTTCTCTCAACTGGGAGTTGATATTCAGCGAAATGGTACAGACGTAATTGTAACTAGTCCTGGAATAGCAAGTTGGGAAAATCCGGATGTCGCATTGGATGCGGGAAACTCAGGGACGACTGCCCGTTTATTATTAGGCATCCTTGCCGGATCGCCTGTCACTGCAGAAATTACAGGGGATCGTTATTTATGCAAACGACCTATGCGAAGAGTGACAGATCCATTATCCGAAATGGGCGCATCATTTACAACTGACAATGAAGACGGTACTTTGCCTTTAACTGTGAAAGGGACAAAACTATCCTCTATTTTATATAAGATGCCCATCGCAAGCGCACAAGTTAAATCCGCTATTCTTCTAGCCGGGTTCTCGGCTGAAGGAACAACGGTCGTCACAGAAAAAACTACTTCCCGTGACCACACTGAACGAATGCTGCAGCAGTTTGGTGCAGATATTGAATCCTACGGCAATTCAGTGACAATTCGAGGCGGGCAGAATTTACACGCTACAGATGTAACTGTGCCTGGTGATATTTCTTCAGCTGCGTTTTTTATGTGTGCTGCAGCAATGATTGACGGAAGTAGTGTGACCTTTGAAAATGTCGGCCTCAATCCAACGCGTACTGGAATTATCGATGTTTTAAAGGAAATGGGTGCCAGACTTTCTATTGAGAAGAAATCATCTGACAAAGGCGAACCTTTTGGGGAAGTCACAGTAGAAGCCAATAAATTACATGCTATGGAGATTGGCGGAGATTTAATACCCAGGTTAATCGATGAATTACCAGTAATCGCATTACTTGCAACCCAAGCAGAAGGTACTACAATTATTAAAGACGCTGAAGAACTTAGAGTGAAAGAAACGGATCGCATAGAAGCGGTTTGTACAGAATTGAAAAAGTTGGGTGCAGCTATTGAGTCTACACATGACGGTATGCGTATCACGGGCCCGACTCCTTTGAAGGGGGCTATGCTTTCTTCATATGGCGATCATCGATTGGGGATGATGGCGGCAATTGCTTCACTCATTACTGAAGGGGCAGTTGAGATTGAAGATGCAGGATGCATTGATGTCTCTTACCCTGGATTTTTCGATCATCTTCATTCTTTAAAACAATAGGTCCACTATAAAGTAATGTATACATCGCAAGAAAAAAGGAGAAACTATGACACACGTACAGCATTTGGAAAGTATGATTATGACAGGCAATCTGGACGCTATTGAAGAGTCCATACAGCAATTAGTTAAAAGTACGGACTTTGAGGACGTGTATGACAGTGCAGCACTGCTAATGGATTACGGCCTAGTACCGCAAGCAGACCAGTTATACGACATATTATTGGTTCACATGCCAGATGCAGGACAACTTAAAATAGATAGAGCTGAAGCGCTGATGGCACTTGATAGAGAAGATGAAGCGCTTTTGCTGCTATCTGAAATCCAGCCTGAAGCTGAAGAATATCTGCAAGCTCTTATGCTGCTTGCAGATTACTATCAAACGCTTGGCATGGCGGAAGTCGCTTTGTCTAAAATAGACGAAGCATCTGACCTAGCACCTGAAGAACCAGTCATCCGCTTTGCGAAGGCAGAACTCTTATTAGACAGTGGGAAGTATTCAGAAGCAGTAAGGCTGTATTTGTTACTTCAACAAAGAGGTATTGAGGAAATGGGTGGAATAACGATTGAAGCCCGGATCGCAGAAGCTTACAGTGCAGGTGCAGCTTATGAAGAAGCAGCCCCTTATTACGAGTCTTTGTTGAAAAAAGGCGAGGTCCTCCCGGATACGCTGTTTGGTGCGGCATATAGTCAGTATCAAAGCGGGAATCCTCAAACCGCATTACACCATTTGGAGAAGCTAATCGAAATGGACCCGGATTATTTTTCTGCGTACATGTTAGCGGGTCAATCCAGCTTATTGTTAGAGGAGAATGAGAACGCGTTGAATTTCTTTAAAGAAGGTATCCGGCGGGATGAATTCGATAAGGAGCTTCAACTGGCTTCAGGTAAAGTGTTATTAAAACTAAGTCAGCCAGAAGAAGCAGCGCGTTATCTAGAAGAAGCCCTCGTATTAGATCCAGAATATGTTGAAGCCCGAATCTCACTTGCAGCAGTGTATGATCAACAGGAAAAGTATGATCACTTACTGATGTTAATTGGAGATACTCCGGAAGAACAGTTGGAAATTCCTTTACTCGCTGCTTTTAAAGCATATGCAGAAGAGAATTTAGAGCACTACGAAGAGGCATACGATTCTTACATTCAGGCATACACTGGCATGAAGGAAGATCCAGAATTTCTGGAAAGATATGCGAAATTCTTGCTAGAAGAAGGAAATCGGTCTGAAGCGATGAACATTGTAAAGGAACTGGTGATACTCGTACCAGATCATCCTGAATGGACATCATTTCTTGAAGATCAGGAAGAAGAGGAGGCGTAAGATGGAAGCCATGATTCCTGTCGCTGCCAAAAAGGATTTTATTAGGTGGTTTTTAAAGCGCTATCGTTTAAAGCGCCGGGAATGTGTCTGGATTTTAAATTATTTATTAAGCCATGAGAAGATTTTAAGAAACGTTCATTTTACAGAGGATGCTCATTTTTGTCCTCGGGCAATGGTGATTTCCACAACAGATTCGAACGGCGTACCCTTCAGATTTTATAAAGGCAGCCTAATGACTACGGATGCCGAGAAATCATTCCATGATTTGAGGCTGCATCCGGATGAAAAAATGTTTATTCAACTTAACTTCTTAAAAAGCAATAATTCTCCGAACTATGCGAGCGTACTTGAAGAAAATCCTTATTTTCCAATGGATCAGCAAGTAAGTGAGCGGGATCGAAAAGTTGCTCAACAGTTATTGGATGAAAGTGTGACATCCATGACAAAAGATACTCTTATGAGGCATGTGGATGAAGCGCTTGATTCAAATGACGAGAAAAGATTTTTAGCACTATCAGCAATGCTGAACGAATTGAAAGTATTCGAAGAACGTTGACTCCGTCAAAAGGCGGAGTCAAGCTTCTTTTTGAAAGGATGAGACGATGAACTGGAATGCTGCAGATATGAATACATTTTTACAACAAAAAGAGTACATAGACACGCTGATCGTTCCACTCATAAAAGTTGAAACTAATGAATCTCTTATGAAGACCAGTGCGTCCGCGACGGACTTTTTGATGAATTTGTCGACTTATATAGAACAACAGTTTAAAGGGAGAATAATGGTGGCTCCGCCATTTGCGTATTCACCATCTATGAATAGTAAAGAGTTTGGAGAGGTGCTATCGAAAGATATTGCTAAATCTCCATTTCGTCATGTATTCTATTTAACAACGGATGCAGAGTGGACAAGTCTTGAACTGCATGGGAAAGTTTTGTGGCTGCCAGCGATTCCTTTAGAAAATATGGACGAGCGACTAAAAAACTCCATTTTTGAAGATCAACTAAAACAACTTCTACCATTGTTGACAGAGGAATGGAAAAAATGATTGGCTGAGCGAAGAAATTATGAATTTTAATTGAGAAAAATTCATGATTTGTTCACAAACAGAAATCGCATGTAAATGCAACGTTGAATTTAAAGTGGTGGTAGGATATTATAGATATGTCCTAGTATTAACAATTAGCAAAAGTATGTCCGTTGGACTGACTTTGGAGTAAGAGGAGGGAAATGAATGAGCAGCAAAGTGTCTAGACGCCAATTCCTTAACTACACATTGATGGGTGTCGGCGGATTCATGGTTTCAGCAGCAGCAATGCCGATGATTCGCTTTGCAATTGACCCAGTTTTAGCATCTGCAGATGGTAGCGATTATATCCCTACTGATCAGAAAGCGGACGATATAACAGAAACACCTGTCCGTGTCGACTATACGATCAAAGATCGTAAAGATGCTTGGTACAAATCTGACGTTTCAAACACTGCATGGGTCTATAAAGATGGAGATACAGTTATTGCACTATCTCCCGTTTGTAAACATTTAGGTTGTACAGTAAACTGGGCTGGCGATGATACGCACCCTAATGAGTACTTCTGTCCTTGTCATGGCGGTCGCTATGAGAAGAACGGGAAAAACGTTCCTGGTACTCCGCCAACTGGTCCACTTGATCAGTATGAAGTTGAAATTATTGACGGTCTTATCCACCTCGGTAAAACAATGCCGAACACACTAGTCTAATTAGTCAGGGGGTACAATCAAATTGATGAACAAAATTTATGATTGGGTCGATGAACGGCTTGATATCACCCCTATTTGGCGCGATATCGCCGATCATGAAGTACCTGAACACGTAAACCCCGCACACCATTTTTCTGCATTCATCTATTGTTTCGGAGGATTGACATTCTTCGTCACGGTAATCCAAATCCTGTCTGGTATGTTCCTTACGATGTATTACACACCAGATATTGAAAATGCTTGGAAATCCGTTTATTATCTTCAAAATGAAGTTGCTTACGGAGAAATCGTGCGTGGTATGCACCACTGGGGAGCCTCTCTAGTTATTGTAATGATGTTCCTACATACATTACGTGTATTCTTTACAGGTGCTTATAAGAAGCCTCGTGAATTGAACTGGGTTGTCGGCGTTCTATTGTTCGTTGTCATCTTAGGTCTTGGATTCACAGGATACTTATTGCCATGGGATATGAAAGCTCTATTTGCTACAAAAGTAGGAATTGAGATTGCAGGTTCTGTTCCGTTTATAGGTGAGTGGATTAAGATCCTTCTTGCAGGTGATGCTACGATCCTTGGAGCTCAAACGCTAACGCGTTTCTTTGCGATCCACGTATTCTTCCTGCCTGCAGCACTTCTTGGATTGCTTGCAGCACACTTTATCATGATCAGAAGACAAGGTATTTCCGGACCATTGTAAAATGCGGAAATCCTTGATTTCTCACTAAGGAGGGAACAAGATGCAGCACGGAAAAGGTATGAAATTCGTTGGTGACTCGCGAATTAAAGCGACGAGAAAACCTAACGTACCCAAAGACTATTCCGAATATCCGGGAAAGACGGAAGCCTTCTGGCCAAACTTCCTCTTGAAAGAGTGGATGGTTGGAGCAATCTTCTTAACTGGATATTTGATTATTACATTGGCGCATCCATCGCCGCTTGAGCGTCAAGCGGATCCGACTGATACAACATATATTCCTCTTCCAGACTGGTATTTCTTGTTTATGTATCAGTTGCTGAAGTATGAATTTGCATCCGGTCCATTCAACGTCATCGGAGCTATTATAGTTCCAGGACTCGCGGTTGGTGCATTAATGCTCGTTCCATTTATGGATACTTCAAAAGAGCGACGTCCTTGGAAGCGTCCATTGCCTACAGGCTTTATGCTCCTAGCTTTCGCAGCTATATTCTATCTAACATGGGAATCTGTTGCGAATCATGACTGGGAAAAAGCGGCAGCTCAAGGTGCTATTGTTGAAGAAGTTGAATTTGATGAAACAGCACCAGGCTATGAGATTTATACTGGCTCTAGCTGTATTGGCTGTCACGGTGATCAGTTCCAAGGTGGATTGGGTCTTCCACTAACAGATACTGGTCTTAAACCTGAAGAAATCGAAAAGATCGCTCATGAAGGTATTGGTACTATGCCACCAGACCAATGGGATGGATCCGATGAAGATTTGAAGACGATGGCTGAATTCATTTCCAATCTAGGTAAAGAATAATGAAAAGGGAGTCAGGAAACTGACTCCTTTTTGATACATATAAACGGATTCTGTGAAGTATGGAGTGAAGCGGATGCAGCTTATCAAGACTTGGGCACAACTAGTTCTTTTTAATCGATCATTTCTATGGATATTACTTTTTATTAATATAATTGGAACAGTTTATGGTTACGATTGGTACATGTGGCAACTAGAAATAACAGAACCAATTTTTTGGATTTTTGTCCCAGACAGTCCCACAGCTAGTTTATTTTTTTGTTTTGCAATAATCGGCTGGTTATTAAATACCAATTTTAAGTTATTTGAGGCGCTCGCCGTCATGACACTCGTCAAATATGGGGTATGGGCAGTCGTTATGAACTTACTCACACTCAAAGAAATTGGAACGATTGGTGCAGCTGGTTGGATGTTAGTGGTGTCTCATTCCGCCATGGCACTCCAAGCGGTCCTATATTGGAAAAAGTATGCGTTCGGCATGCTATCTATTGTATTAGCCGGAATTTGGACCGTGCATAATGATATTATTGACTATGTATTTGGACAGATGCCGATTTATGGGGATTTGATGAAATATATGGACAAAATTGGTTACTTTACATTTTGGTTGTCTATTGCTTGTATTGCCTTGGCGGTATGGAATTGGAAGCGCCGTCATAAAGTTGTAACAGAGCCTAGTTAAGCATTAGCTTAATAGTTGCAGGCTTTGCTTGAGCCAATTAATATAATAAGTAGGGAAAGGGTGATAGACCGTTGAATTTCTTAGTGTATTTAGGCATCATTATCTTGTTGCCATTGTATGCACAGTTCAAAGTGAAGAGTACGTATAATAAGTATTCAAAAGTCCGTTCCACATCAGGGATGACGGGTGCACAAGTTGCTCGTTTGATATTGGATCATAATGGACTTCAAGACGTGAAAGTCGTGGAAACTCAAGGTGTGTTAAGCGACCATTACAATCCAGTTACAAAAATAGTTGCTTTATCTAGTCAAAACTATCATGAAGCATCAGTTGCCGGGACAGCAGTGGCAGCACACGAAGTTGGACACGCGATTCAAGACAAAGAAGCGTATGCTTTCCTTCGTTTCCGTCACCGCCTTGCACCTGTAGCTGGAATCACTTCAAATGCTAGCTGGTTTTTCATCATGGCAGGTTTAATCTTTTCAAGCATGAATAGTCTGCTCGGGATTGGGATCATCATGATGGCTGTAGGAGTAGTATTCCAAGTAGTGACTCTGCCGGTAGAATTTAATGCTTCAAGCCGGGCAATGACTCAAATCGTTGAACTGGGTATCATTCGTAACGAAGAAGAAAAACACGCAAAGAAAGTATTGAGTGCTGCTGCAATGACCTACGTTGCTGCAACGGCTGTTGCTGTACTGGAATTGCTTCGTTTACTAACAATTTTCCTGAATCGCGATTAAGAAAAAACGCTCATTCCAAGTTTCGGAATGGGCGTTTTTGTTATCTTGGAATTGGTTGTTTTTGTTCGTCTAAAGTAAACCCTTCCCCCATAACATCGTGAACATCTGTTACAGAGACAAATGCATGAGGGTCAATCGAGGTTATGATATTTTTCATTCTCATTATTTCATTTTTCGCGATTACACAATATAAAATACTGCGATCTGCTTTGGTGAAATGACCATATCCTTTAAACACAGTAACGCCACGGTCCATTTCAAGTGCGATTTTTGTTGCAATGGCATCTTGATGATCCGAGATAATGAAAGCACCTCTCGCTGCATAAGCGCCCTCCTGCACAAAGTCAATAACACGAGCCCCCACAAAGAGCGCGACAAGTGTGTACATAACTGAGCGATGATCGAGATAGACATACCAAGATACTAGAATAACCGCCGCATCAAACATAAACATTGTTTTGCCGATGCTCCAACCCCAATGGATATGTGCCAAGCGTGCGATAATATCTACACCGCCTGTAGTTCCGCCGAATCTAAAGATAATGCCAAGTCCCACACCGACAAATATTCCCGCGAATAACGAGACAAGGAACATATCCCCTTCAAGATGGATATCTATTTGATACTTCATGAACACTTTAAGAAAAACAGAAACTGCGATTGTGCCCACAACCGTGTATGTAAAAATCCGTTTTCCAAGCATTTTCCAACCGATGATAAACATAGGAACGTTAAGAACTAAGTTCATAATGGCGGGATCCCATTTGAAAGCAAAAAACAAAATCAGTGTAATTCCAGTAAAACCACCTTCAGCTAACTCGTTTTGGATATTAAAATGTACCAATCCAAAACTGAAAATTGCTGAGCCTAGCACAATGAAAAACAAATTTTTAAATTTAATATCTTTGAAAACTTCCTTGAACATTCCATCACCTTCCTAAAAGCACTAGTGTTATTATCATCCATCCATTATATTTTGACAATAGCAAGTTGAATGAATACGATAAAGAAGGAAAGGTGTGAGCGAAATGGATGATTTGAAAACAATGAGAGCAATGCAAAAAGAGGTGGATTCATACATATCCGGTTTTGAAGAAGGATACTTCCCGCCAATGGAGCTCATAGCCCGATTGACAGAAGAATTAGGAGAGTTATCACGTGAAGTTCAGCACGTGCATGGTATGAAGAAAAAGAAGAATACTGAAAATGAGAGTACACTTACAGAAGAAACAGGAGATCTTTTGTTTGTTTTAATATGTTTTGCAAATGCTCAAGGGATTGACTTAGCGGACGCACTTGAGCGTGTCATGCATAAATTTAAAACCCGAGATGCAGGACGATGGACGAAAAAGGAGGAAACCGAATGACAATTCGAGTTGCAATCGCAGGAGCACGGGGCAGAATGGGAAGTACCGCTGCATTCGCAATTACAGAAGCACCGGATATGGAGTTTGTCGGTGCGCTCGATTATAAATACGATGGATGGTATATGAACTCTGGTTCACTCACTCAACAACAATCAGGAGTTCGTGTGTATACCTCAATTGCAGAATTAGCACAGCAGGTAAGACCGGATGTCCTCCTTGACCTGACAGACCCTGAAGCAGTATTTCCCAATGCCCAAAAAGCAATAGCACTTGGAATACGACCGGTTATCGGAACATCGGGTTTGACTCTGGAAGAGATTGACCAGTTAAAATGCAGAAGTGAACAAAAGGGATTGTCGTGTATCGTGGCACCGAACTTTTCTATTGGAGCCGTTCTTATGATGAAGTTCGCAACACAAGCTGCACATTATCTAGGAGATGTTGAAATAATTGAAATGCATCACGATAGAAAGTTGGATGCACCTTCAGGTACGGCCACTAAAACTGCAGATATGATTTCCGAAGTAAGAACACCTCATCTTCAAGGACATCCAGATGAACAAGTCAATGCCTATGGTGCAAGAGGGGCAGATGTCCAAGGAATGAAAATCCATAGTGTGCGATTACCTGGATTACTAGCCCACCAGCAAGTGTTACTGGGTGGAGAAGGGGAATTGCTTACAATCAGGCATGACTCATTCGATCGTAAAAGTTTCATGCCAGGTGTTCTGCTTTCCATTCGCGAGTCAATGAGACAGCGGCAGTTTATCAATGGACTAGAACAACTCATTTGAAATTAGAATTTAATAAGAAAGAAGTGAAGGGATGAAACGATTGAAAATCGGTGTCATTTGCTATCCGTCCTTAGGAGGTTCCGGCGTGGTAGCAACTGAGTTGGCAATTAAAATGGCAGCGAAAGGCCATCAAATACACTTTATAACCTCTAGCTTGCCATTTCGGTATATCGAACCTCATGAAAATATCTTCTTCCACGAGGTTAGAATTGATGGGTATGCGGTATTTAAGTATCCGCCTTATGATATAGCGCTCGCAAACAGAATAGGACAGGTAGTGGATGAAGAGCAATTAGACTTGCTTCATGTTCATTATGCCGTCCCACACGCAGTTTCAGCAGTATTAGCCAAAGACATGATCCAATCAGATATTGGCATCATCACGACACTTCATGGGACGGATGTAACCATACTCGGCCATGATCCTGCACTCCGCAACACGGTGAAGTATGGAATTGACAAATCCACGATTACAACAGCAGTATCAGACTCATTACGAAAAGAAACAATGGAACTGATTGAACCGTCAAAAGACATAAAGACAATTTATAATTTTATAGATGAAGAAAAATATCATCCTGTAGATTCCTCAGTACTGCGTGATCACTTAGGAATCGAAAAGAAAGAAAAAGTTATTATTCATATTTCAAACTTTAGAAGTGTCAAACGTATACCGGACCTCATTAGAGCTTTCGCGAAAATTGTTTCAGAAGTGCCTTCAAAATTGTTACTTGTGGGTGAAGGTCCGGAAATGCCCCGAATTAGACGTCTTGTAGATAATTTGGGTGTTACAAATCATGTATTATTTACAGGTAAACGAGATGACTTACCTGAATTATTGTCATTAAGTGATGTCATGGTATTGCCCTCTGAAAAAGAAGCATTCGGATTAGTGTTGTTGGAAGGATTCGCCTGCGGGGTACCTGCAGTGGGTACATTAGCTGGCGGAATACCTGAAGTTATTGAAGATGGTGTGAATGGATATCTTATTCCAGTAGGTGATCCAGATGCAATTGCCCATAAGACGCTTCGAATCCTTATGGATAGGGACGTTCACGAGAAGATGAAAGCGAATGCTTTGAATGTTGTAAAAGGAAAATTTGCATCAGACACGATTGTCGCTCAATATGAAGAACTCTACTATACATTACAAAATAAAGGATGCTGAAGATGTTTGGAACCACTCAGAGTCGAAATGTAGTCCATCGTCTGAATGAGAAGGGCTATGAGGCTGTTTTTGTCGGTGGAGCTGTTCGTGACTTTCTGCTTGGCAAAGAACCAAAAGATATCGATATAGCAACTGCTGCAACGCCTGACCAAGTGAAGACAGTTTTTAAAAACACAATAGATTTGGGTACTGAGCATGGAACTGTATTGGTCATTGAAGGCGGAGAACCAATAGAGGTGACCACTTATCGTACAGAAGGAACGTATTCAGATCATAGGAGGCCAGACGAAGTACAGTTCGTTACCTCGCTAAAAGAAGATTTGATGCGTCGGGATTTCACGATAAATTCACTTGCGCTCACACTTGAAGGACACGTTATCGATCCTTTTGAAGGTAAGAAAGATCTTGCTGAAAAAACAATACGTGCTGTCGGGTATGCGTCGGAACGATTCAGTGAAGATGCACTTCGCATGATCCGGGCGATTCGATTTGTTTCTGTGTTGGATTTTAATCTGGAATGCATGACAAAAGATGCAATTACTAAATTAGGGAATACTGTAGAAACACTTTCTACTGAACGTATAAAAAAAGAGTTTGACAAATTATTCAAAGGAATTGCCTCCAGTCGTGCATTGAAATTAATGACTGAAACGAACCTTTCATCGTTTGTCCCTTTATTTCCTTCTGATATCGAAAGTTTTATAAAATGCGCACCATTTCAAAATGAGCTCGAAGGCTGGTGTTCTTTAATGATAGCGGGCAATTATGACGCGTCCACTGTTGCCAAAGCGTACAAGTTATCAAATAAGGAACGCGGTTTTCTGCAAGATGTGAAACTGTATTATGAAATCAGAAAAAGCCGTTCTTATACAATCGATGATTATTATAAAGCAGACTTTGCCGTCTTAAAGATCGTAGAGAAGTTAATCGGTGTGCTGACTGACTTGGAACCATTGGATGAAAGCGCGATAAGTTTATCGATTGAAGCATTACCTATTCTTTCAAAACATGAATTAGCAATACGGGGCGAGCATCTAATGAAATGGACTGATAAAAAACCTGGTCGATGGATTGGAGAAGCAATAACAGCAATCGAACAAGCAGTATTGCACAAACGTATTTTAAATGAACAGAATGCGATAAAGGAATGGTTTTCAAATGAATACAAACATAAAAAGTGAATTATTGAAACGAATGTCTGCCGGAATTGAACAACCTGTTTCAGGACAGCAATTGGCAGATGAATATGGTTTGTCCCGTACCGCAATTTGGAAATATGTTAAAGAACTTGAGCAAGAAGGTTATGAAATTGGAACTGTTCGTAAAAAAGGATACTATTTAATCGATTCTCCTGATTCACTCATGCCTGCTGCTGTTCAACAGTATTTGCAATCTCAGAATTACGGACAAAAGATTGAATATATCGAAGCGTGTCCTTCTACACAGTTAGTAGCTCACGTGGAAGCACAAAACGGAGCGCCTGATGGCATGGTCATTATTGCGAATGAACAGACCGCTGGAAAGGGAAGACTATCAAGGCCGTGGTCTTCTGCAGCTGGCAAAGGAATTTGGATGAGTGTGATTACTCGTCCAAAGCTTACACCTCAGCAAGCACCGCAAATGACACTTGTTGCAGCTGTCGCTATTGTGCGTGCAATCGAAGATCTTACAAATCTTACACCTACTATCAAATGGCCAAATGATATTTTAGTGAAGGGTCGTAAACTGACGGGGATTTTAACAGAATTGCAAGCAGATCCGGATCGTGTAAAAGCAATTATTCTTGGGATTGGAATGAATGTCAATCAAGAGTTGGAGGACTTTCCTGAGGAAATCCGAGACATTGCGACTTCACTTTATATTGAACAAGGTCAATCTGTAAAGCGTGCGGAGTTGACAGCCAAAGTTTTAAATCATTTAGAAACATACGTATCACTATACGTTGAAAAAGGTTTTGCTCCGATTAAGTTACTTTGGGAAAGTTATGCAGACTCGATCGGTAAACGAGTTAAGATTTCGACATTACAGGATTCCTATGAAGCAACTGCACGTGGTATTTCTGAAGATGGGAGACTCGAAGTTGTTTTAGACGATGGTACCGTCCGGGGCATCTACTCTGCAGATATTCACATTCTTTAATTCAGACGAAACAAGTTGTCAAAATCCTTAGCGAAATGATATAGTGATTCAGAAGGGCGATATCAAAAGAATCGCACCTGAAAGACTTAATAGCGTAATCCAATTAAATAATTCTGCCTTGATCGTATTGACAGGGACGGAGGAAACCTATGACTATACCTTACACAACCCTTCTGTCTTCTTTTAGCCAGAAGGGTTTTTATGTTTTGGTTTTCTCCTAATTAAGAGAGGAGAAGAACAATGAAAACAATCACTGAATTTAAACGCATGAAAGCAGAAGGTGAAAAAATCGTTATGATGACAGCTTATGATTATCCTACTGCGGTTTTTGCGGAAAAAGCGGATGTTGACCTTCTACTTGTTGGAGATTCCTTAGGGATGGTCGTTTTAGGGTACGCTTCGACTGTGTATGTCACTTCTGATGACATGATCCATCATGGTAAAGCGGTTAGACGGGGAGCAAAAGATACGTTTCTAGTTGTAGATTTGCCATTTGGCTCTTTCAGAGGGTCGGAAGATCGGATTCTCACGGAAGCAATTCGAATCTTTCAAGAAACAGGAGCGGATGCACTGAAAGTCGAAGGCGCCGACGAAGTGCTTGATGTTATCCGTTTACTAACGAAAACAGGGATACCAGTTGTTGCACATTTAGGGTTATTGCCTCAATCAGCTGCTGTTATCGGAGGGTATAAAGTGCAAGGGAAAACGTCGCAGGCTGCACTGAAGATCATAGACGAAGCGCAAGCCTGTGAAGCGGCAGGAGCGTGTATGGTGGTCGTTGAATGTGTCCCGCATCAGCTGACACAGAAATTATCAGAAGCTGTTCAAATTCCAATTATAGGAATAGGGGCTGGCGTAGAAGCAGATGGCCAAGTACTTGTATTTCATGACCTGGTAAAATACGGCGACCACAAATTACCGAAGTTTGCACATGCATTTAGTGATGCGGGTTCCGTAGTACTGGATGGTATTTGTGCCTATACAAATGCAGTTCGCGAGCGAAATTTCCCAAATGAAAAACATCAGTTTAATATGAAGGAAGAAGAAGTGGGAAATCTATATGGAGGTAAAAGTCAATGACTGAAACTCATTCGATGCAATGCACAACATCCATTTTAGTCATGAAAGAATGGCAAAGTAATATAAAAGCAGCCAATCAAACGATTGGATTTGTTCCAACAATGGGCTTTTTGCATGATGGCCATTTGAAATTAATTGAAGAGGCGAAAAAATCCTATGATTACGTTGCGGTAAGTATTTTCGTGAATCCAACTCAGTTCGGTCCATCAGAGGATTTTGATGCATATCCCAGAAATTTAAATGCGGATGTTCGTTTGGCGGCTCAAGCGGGAGCGGATATTGTTTTTTGTCCCGAGGTCATAGACATGTATCCTGAGGACTCTGGTATCCGCATACTGCCTGGACCACTCGCAAATCGGTTGTGTGGTGTATCGCGTCCAGGCCATTTTGATGGTGTCCTCCAAGTGGTTTTAAAGCTAGTAAATATTGTCCAGCCAGACGCTGTATTTTTTGGAATGAAAGATGCTCAACAACTAGCTATTATTGAATCGTTCTTTATAGATTTCAACTTTTCAACAAGAGTTGTTCGAGTGCCCACGGTTCGTGAACAGGATGGGTTAGCTAAAAGCTCACGTAATGTGAATCTCACTGTTCAGGAAAGAACGGAAGCGCCTTTGATTTATGCAGTGCTGCAACAGGCGGTTGTATTATGCCAAGAAGGAGTCTCTAGTAAGGAAATTGAACGTTTTGTCAAAGAGACGCTAGAAAAAAAAACATCAGGAACAATTGACTATGTTTCTTTATTAACTTATCCGAAACTAGAATCTCCAACCGATTCTTCTGCAGATCTCATTATTGCCTGCGCCCTTCAATTTTCAAAAGCGCGTCTAATTGACAATATACTATTCAAGAAAGAAGGATGACCCTTTGTACAGAACTATGCTGACAAGTAAACTGCATCGTGCCAAAGTCACTGAAGCTAATTTGAATTATGTTGGAAGTATCACAATCGATGAAGACTTACTCGATGCTGCAGATATTCTGCCTAACGAGAAAGTGCAGATCGTTAACAATAATAATGGTGAACGATTCGAGACATATACTATTCCAGGCGAACGGGGGAGTGGTATGATTTGTGTCAATGGGGCAGCAGCAAGAAGGGTTCAACCTGGGGATATTGTCATTATTCTAGCGTATGCCCTCATGTCCAATGAAGAAGCTAAACAGTTTGTACCTACAGTTCTTCTTATGGATGAGAACAATAAAATTGAACAGATTATTCAAGAAAAACACGGTGTGATTGTTTGATAAGTTTATCATCTGACGGTTAATAAGATTTATCCAGTACCTTGGGCGCCCCTACTTGTTAAGCTGTCATGGGAATCAGTTTCACTGATTTTCATGGTAGCTTTTTTAGGATTAATACTGGAATATCCTTCTCTTAGAGTGTTGGAAGGAATATATGGTACAATTTGCTGTAGGAAACCGAAACAGGAAGTTGATGATTCCATGGAAAAGCTAAAATTTGCAGTAGTCGATTTGGAGACAACCGGTCATTCCCCTGAAAAAGGAGACCGGATTATTCAAATTGCCATTATGTTTATTGAAAACGGCACTCTCACGAATGAGTATGTTCGCTTTGTTAATCCTAACCAAAGGATCCCTGTGTTCATTCAAGAATTGACGGACATCACGAATGAGGAAGTTGAGAACGCACCGGTTTTCGAAGAAATCGCACAAGAAGTTTATGATTTACTAGACGGATGGATTTTTGCTGCCCATAATACTAATTTCGACTTAACATTTCTTCAAAAAGAATTTGAAAGGTGTGGGGTAAAACGTTGGAAAGGAAAACAGATAGATACTGTTGAACTTTCAAAGATTCTTTATCCATCTGCAGTGAGTTACCGGCTGAAAGAGCTAACGGAAGAGCTTGGAATAACACTTTCTTCTGCGCATAGAGCAGACGATGACGCCCGTGCTACATCCAGCTTGCTTTTGCGATGTATCGATAAGGTAAAAGGGTTGCCTGAACCAACACTTACCCTTTTACATAAGCGTTCATTCACATTGAAGTCGGATATATCTCTTTTGTTTTATTTGGCACTTGTTGAGTCTCGCCGAGTCAGTGACAAGACTAACCTGTCTCTGTTCCGCGGAATCCCTTTTCGGCAAGCTGAAAGGCTGCAACAATTGCATCCAAGAAAAATTGCCTTTCCGACAACTCAAGAGGCAAAGGATCAGCTGCTCAATCAGGCATATTCAACATACGAATCCCGTAATGCCCAACTTCAATTCATGGACGCTGCTTGGGAGTCTTTGAGGACTGGAACCGAAATTATGGTGGAAGTTCCAACGGGTATTGGTAAAACAATTTCTTATTTGCTTCCAGCTGCGGTTCATGCCATTCAAACTAACAAAGCAGTTGTAGTTAGTACGTATACAAATCACCTGGCAGATAAAATTATAGCTGAAGAAATTCATACTGTTTCAACTGCTTTATCAGTACCCATTCATGTAGTCATTATAAAAGGACGTTCAAATTATATATCCCTGTCAAAATTTGCAGAAATGCTGTTGAGCGGGGAATCCACATATGACAATACATTTACTGAGATGCAACTTCTTGTATGGCTGACAGAGACACTAACAGGGGATGTAAACGAACTAAATCTTTCCGGCGGCGGAATGTTATACATTGATCGTATTAGAAAACGTAATTCCAGACTTGCAGAAGATGAGAAAGATATAGATTATCATCAAATTACACTCGAGAATTGTAAATACGCAGACCTAGTCATTACGAATCATGCATTATTGTTAAGTGATGGCCCAAGTAAAAAACAAATTGTAGACGAGACAAGTGGGTTAATCGTCGATGAAGGCCATCAGCTCATCCATGCCGCCTATAAAACAAATGAAATTATTTTTTCTTATACAAATTGGAAATATGTGATGGGGCAGATTGGTTCCGAATCAGACGATCAAATCAGTCGGCGAATAGAAAAAATTCTAGTTCGAAAAATGTGGAATCGTTCAAGAACCCGTACCGGCCTTTCAGAGGCGTTTGAAAGCTTTTCCATTGCTTTTGATCATGCGATACAGGAATTGTCTGGTTCAAATTCGATTCAAAGAGGCCACTTAAAGGGCAGTCGACTGCACGTTGCATTAAATGAAATTCCGGCAGATCAAACCAAGTTCCAAGAAGTTTTTCAAACTATGAATAACTTCATTGAAAAAGCGATTGCATATGTAAGTCCGCTCGACCATGAAATAGAGAGTCTTTCGTCAAAAGAACAAGCAATTCTCGCGGAGTGGCACTACTGGATAAACGAACTTCGTGTAAAAATGAGCGAGTGGATCGAACTATTTCTTGAGAATGGATCTGAAGGAACCGTATGGATTGAGCAAGATCAGAGAAGTGTTCCGGGCAGCCTCACTGTCATTAAAAGTCCCATTAATAGTGCAGAGGTAATTAGAAAGGCATTGGAATCATTCATTTTAAAAGAAAGAGGGATTGTTTGGACATCAGGCACACTTTCTGTAAAAAGTGATGAACGATTTGTTGCTCGCCAACTAGGTGTCGATTCTACTGTACCTGTGATAAAATTACTCGCACCTAAGCACTTTTATACGGGAGCACAAATTTTTATCATTGAAGACATGCCTGACATCCAACAAGTGGCACAAGCAGAATACGTAGAGGAAGTAGCAGAAGCAATAATTCAAACTGTTATGGTAACTGAGGGCAGACTTTTCGTTTTGTTCACTTCTCAAGACATGTTGAATAAAACTCATGAACTTATTTCTGACAGTGGCTTATTAGAGGACTATGCACTGATCGCACAAGGAATTAGTTCCGGCAGCCGATACAGACTGTTAAAGTCATTCCGGCAATATGAAAAAGCGGTACTGTTTGGCACAAACAGTTTTTGGGAAGGTGTCGATGTACCAGGGAATTCCTTAACTGCTATCATTGTTGTTAGATTGCCATTTTCTTCCCCAACTGAACCCGTGTTTAAAGCGAAAACAGCCCAATTGAATCGAATGGGGAAAAATGCATTCACGAGTTATGCGCTTCCTGAAGCGATTCTAAGATTGCGTCAAGGATTTGGCAGGCTTATACGCTCTTCAAGTGATACTGGATTCTTCATAATTTTAGATCGGAGAATTGAAACAAAATCGTATGGAAAAAAGTTTTTAGAAGCGCTTCCAGACGTACCCGTTAAAAAAGTGTCACTTGCACGTATGGTGCACGAACTTAATAATTGTTATAATAAATAAGAATGTTTGACTCTGACTTCAGCTAGTACATGGGCTGATCACAGTCTTTTAAGACCCAGATAGAGTGGGATGTGAAATTGTGGTTAATTGGATAAAATTTTTCATCGTATTTCTTTTTTCGCTTACGCTGATTCTTACTGCATTTGTATTTTATAAAGCATATGAACCGGCATCGCAACAAAAAGAAGATGCTGAAAATCGAGTTCTGAATGCTGGCCTATTAAATAAGGTCGATCGAGCAGAAGTGTATAATGGAACGACGTCACTTACGGTCGTATTTGGAAAAGATGATAAAGGTGTCGAAAAAGGTGTTTTTGTAAACGATCAAGAGAAATCCGATGAAAAGTTAAAAGTTGTTGCACTTAAAAAAGGCGTAACAGCAAAAGAAGCGCTCTCTTCTGTCAAACAGGAACTGGACGTCAACAAACTCATTCATGTTAAACTGGGTATTGAAGACAATACTGCTGTATGGGAAGTGGCCTTTAAAAATCAGTCGAACAAATTGAATTACGTGTATGTTACGTTCTCGAATGGACAGTGGCAAAAGAGAATTTTAAACTTATAAGGTATGCTTGAAATTACTGGTAAAGGGAGCGATCGACTTGGCAAAGCAATTAGCATCCAGAGTAACGACACTTTCTCCTTCGACAACATTAGCAATCACAGCTAAAGCGAAGGAAATGAAGGAATCAGGAATAGATGTAATTGGTCTTGGTGCTGGTGAACCTGATTACAATACACCGGATCATATACTTGAAGCCGCATGGCGTTCGATGAAAGAAGGAAAAACTAAATATACGCCTTCTGGCGGTTTGCCTGCACTAAAGGATGCTGTCATTGAAAAATTGAAAAATGACCAAGGTATTGCCTACTCACGGTCAGAAGTAATGATTGGAATTGGCGCAAAGCATGTATTGTATACGCTATTCCAAACAATCCTAAATCCAATGGACGAAGTCATTGTCCCAGCACCCTATTGGGTAAGTTATCCAGAACAAATTAAACTTGCTGGCGGTGAACCGGTTGTAGTCCAAGCGACTAAAGAAGCTGAGTTTAAAGTTACAGCTGCTCAGATAGAACAAGCTATTACGCCGAAAACGAAAGCACTTATTCTTAATTCTCCTGGTAATCCTACAGGCATGGTATATACCGAGGATGAGCTGGAGAAAATCGCAGAAGTTTGTAAAGTGCAGGATATCTGGATTATTTCTGATGAGATTTATGAGAAGTTGGTGTATGGAACTGCCAAGCACGTTTCAATCGCAACTTTATCAGATGATGCGAAGCAACGCACATTCATCATTAATGGGGTCTCAAAATCTCATTCAATGACAGGATGGCGTATTGGATTTATCGCTGGAGATGAAGAAGTAGTTAAAGCGATGACCAATCTGGCTAGTCATTCGACATCTAACCCGGTAACTACTTCACAATACGCTGCAATTGAAGCGTATAATGGTTCTCAGGATGCAGTAGAAATGATGCGTAAAGACTTCGGCTCCCGTTTGGAACGTATTTATCCACAAGTACAAGCCATTCCTGGATTTCACGTTGTGAAGCCCCAAGGTGCATTTTATTTACTCCCTGATGTTTCGGAAGCAATAACACATACGGGGTATGACGATGTGGATGCTTTTGCTAAAGCTTTACTTGAAGAAGCGAACGTAGCAGTAATTCCTGGAACAGGGTTTGGTTCAGCGGAGACAATTCGTTTGTCTTATGCGACTTCTATTGACTTGCTAGAAGAAGCGGTACGTCGAATCGATACATTTGTTAAAGAAAAATGGAATGACTGATTGAAAATCGAATAGGTAGCACAAGTACCTAAAGAAAATTTGGAGGCTCTTATGAAAACGATTATGATTCACGAAATGCCTGATCACGAAGGCGAAACAGTACGGATTGGTGCATGGCTTGCTAACAAGCGGTCAAGTGGTAAAATTGCATTTTTGCAACTCCGGGATGGCTCTGGTTTTGTTCAAGGAGTTGTGGTGAAAGCTGATGCTGGCGAAGAACTTTTTGCAGCCGCAAAAGGATTAACACAAGAAACGTCATTGTACATTACTGGCGAAGTAACTGTTGATGAGCGTTCAAGTTTCGGATACGAACTGCAAGTGAAAGATATTGAAGTAATCCAAGCTGCAGAAGATTATCCAATCACTCCAAAGGAACACGGCACAGAATTTTTAATGGACCACCGTCACCTATGGCTGCGTTCACGTAAACAACATGCAGTGATGAAAATTCGTGATGAAATTATTCGTGCGACTTATGAATTCTTCCATATGAATGGTTTTGTTAAGATTGATCCGCCTATCTTAACAGGCTCTT
Organism: Sporosarcina aquimarina; assembly: GCF_033253705.1. GTDB lineage: Bacteria > Bacillota > Bacilli > Bacillales_A > Planococcaceae > Sporosarcina > Sporosarcina aquimarina. The sequence continues at coordinate 134,583 of NZ_JAUBDH010000002.1, read as the reverse complement.
CTCCTGAAGGAACTTCTGAATTGTTCCATACAAAGTACTTTGATGAAGACGCGTATTTATCACAATCTGGGCAATTGTATATGGAAGCTGCTGCTATGGCTCTAGGGAAGGTTTTCTCATTTGGACCGACATTCCGTGCGGAGAAGTCTAAAACGAGACGCCACTTAATCGAGTTCTGGATGATTGAACCTGAAATGGCATTCATCGAGCATGCTGAAAGCTTGGAAGTTCAAGAGCAATTTGTGTCACACGTTGTTCAATCTGTGTTGCAAAATTGCCAGCTCGAACTTGAGCGTCTTGGACGCGACACTTCAAAATTAGAAAAAATACAAGCTCCATTCCCACGGATTTCGTACGATGATGCGATTGAGTTTCTGCACAAGAATGGTTTCAACGATATTCAATGGGGAGACGATTTTGGATCACCTCACGAAACAGCAATCGCTGAAAGCTATGACATGCCTGTGTTCATCGTGAATTATCCGATTGGCATTAAACCGTTTTATATGCAGCCACATCCTGATCGTGACGATGTTGTGCTTTGCGCAGACTTAATCGCACCTGAAGGGTATGGTGAAATTATAGGTGGATCTGAGCGGATTCATGACTTTGAACTTATGAAGAAGCGTATTGAAGAGCATCAATTAGATGCTTCAGCATACGAGTGGTATTTAGAACTAAGTAAATATGGAGCAGTTCCTCACTCAGGATTCGGTCTTGGACTAGAACGAACTGTCGCTTGGATTTCTGGAGTAGAACACGTGAGAGAAACAATCCCATTCCCACGTCTTCTGAACCGATTGTATCCATAATACGAAAACAAGGAAGGAGTTCGGCATATGCAACAAGATGAACGGCTCCGGATGTGGATTGAGCAGGGGAATGTTTCCATTCCCCAGCTTTTTTTTAACTCTTATAAAAAACTAGGCATACAAGACACTGATGCCATGCTCATTTTACAGATGGAAGCGTATCGCGCGCAAAATATAGAGTTTCCGACGCCATCCGATTTTTCATCGCGCATGAATTTATCGGAGAATGAAGTTTCTCAAATTCTCCAGCGTCTTATGCAAAGAGGATATTTAAAAATTGCACAAGCAAGCGATACAAATGGCGTGTTATTTGAACAGTTTTCGTTACTTCCTTTGTGGGAAGCTGTTTTGGAAAACGAAGTTAAAAAACGGACTGAAACAGTAGAAAATAACGAAAAACAAGATGAAGGAAAAATATATCAAATTTTTGAGCAGGAATTCGGTCGATTGCTATCACCTATGGAATGTGAAACCATTGCCATGTGGATTGACCAAGATCACCATGGACTAGACATCATCAAGGCAGCTTTGAAAGAAGCGGTGATTGCTCAAAAGTTAAGTATGCGGTACATTGACCGCATTTTGTTTGAGTGGAAAAAGAAGAATGTGACGACCTTAGCTGATGTTGAAAAACAAACGAAAGCGTTCCGTTCTCCAGCACAGTCAATTCGTCAAGGGAGTACGCAAGGGACAGTTAAAAGAGTTCCGTTATATAACTGGCTTGAAGAGCGGGATGGGTGAAGGCATGTTAACAAAAAAAGATTGGGAATTTTGCTTGGACGAAATAGATAAAATGTTTCCTGACGCGCATTGTGAATTGGTTCATGATAATGCTTTCGAGTTGGTCGTTGCAACCCTCTTATCCGCTCAGTGTACAGATATCCTCGTCAATCGTGTAACCGCTGAATTATTTAAGAAGTATAAGACGCCAGGAGATTATTTAGAGGTTCCTATCGAAGAACTGCAGCAGGATATCCGTTCAATTGGACTGTATCGTAACAAGGCTAAAAATATCCAAGCGCTCTCACTAATGCTCCTCACTCAATTCGGCGGTGAAGTTCCTGAAGATCGAGATACGTTGACGACATTACCTGGGGTAGGCAGAAAAACAGCAAACGTCGTCGTTTCCAATGCATTTGGAGTTCCAGCACTTGCTGTCGATACACATGTTGAACGGGTATCGAAACGATTGGCAATGAATCGCTGGAAAGATTCCGTGCTTGCTGTCGAAGAAAAAATTATGCGCTGGACACCAAAAGAACGTTGGACTCAAACACATCATCAGCTTATTTTTTTTGGTCGCTATCATTGCAAAGCACAGAAGCCTAATTGTCCTGAATGTCCGCTTCTTTCTAAATGTCGGGAAGGAAAGAAGAGGATGAATCGAAATGCATAATAAAAAAGATAGCTTATCTAAAGAATTAATAGTCCCTTATTTCGACAAATGGGAATCCCTGATGCCGGAAATACAAGACAGATATGATAGAAAAGAAGATAGTTCTGCTGAGTGGATGTGGATAGCAATTGCAAATTATGAAGAATTGCTCGAAGTATGCTCTGAAGTAAGCGGATCCACTCGACAAACAAAAATGGAACCGTTAAACGGAGAAGAACGTCTTCAATTTATCAAAGATAAAATTATTAGTCCTTTTGCATTGGTTCAATTAAGTGCATTATACAAGGAAATGAGAAAAAAAGTAGCAAGATTTCTTGTTTAGAATAAAAATAGTCCACTTCGCAATTTTGCGAAGTGGACTATTTTAATGATTACTCTTCCGACACATCTGGATTATTCGGTTTAGTCGCGGAAGGTTTCTGAGAACTGGCAGTATTAGAATTTGAGCTGTTTCCCGAATTACTGCTTACATCACCAGAATCCCCCTCGTTGTCATTGTTACCGTTGTCTCCGGAATTATTACCATCGGATCCATTATTGTTATTTGAGTTGTTCCCGTTGTTATTGGTGTCATTATTGTTTCCGTTATTGCTTCCATTGTTGCTTCCATTATTGTTTACATTGTTATTATTCCCGCTATTGTTCCCGTTATCGTTATTGTTTTCGTCAGTATTCCCATCATCTTGGCCGTTGTCTTGATCATTCTGATCAGAATCTTCATCCTCAGCAGGTTCCTCTTCAACAGGTTCTTCTTCAGTGGCCTGAATCATAAGTGTTGTAGATGCTGGAGAACTGACAAGAGTATCCGCTTTAGCTACAACGCTAAATGTATACGTATGACCAGGTTCGACGTTACCCATTGTATAAGAGTTGTCACCTGTCTCAGTCAGTGGCTGTGATCCACCGCCGTCAATAGAAACCGATACTGCAAAAGTAACATCGCCATCGAAATCATCAGGCTCGTTATGATCCCATTTTAATTCAATTTCCTTATTATCTGCATCATACTCTGCTGATAGATCAGTTGGAGCTTCGAGTTCATTCACTTCTTCTTCAGGTTCCGGTGCAACGTAAGTCTTCTCAGGAAGAGTACCTCGGACAAATAATTCGTCCCGTTTCAAGTAACTCGGTGTACTGCTGTTTGCTAATTTTAAAGGCTGTGATCCTGCTACTATGGTTGCTTCTTCAACTGATTTAGGTTGTTTGAATTGTTTTGGTTTTTGTCCAGAGGAAAGTTCACTCATCACTTGTCGGAATAAAACCTTAGGCATATCCCGTCCGCCGCGGAATCCGACAATTGGATCATTTGGTTTTTGATGCCCCCCCCAGACAGAAATTGTGTAATCGGTTGTATACCCAGTAAACCACGCGTCCGGAACACTCTCAGAATTGATATTATTATTTTTCTTAAAGTCTGACGAATAGTTTGTTGTTCCTGTTTTACCAGCTAAGTCAAGTCCGCGTATATTGGCTAAAGCACCAGTTCCATTTGATTCTGTCAACACATCACGTAATATATCCGTTATCATATATGCTGTTGAATCTTTCATTGCAGATACTGGATCAGGAGATAAGTTGATTTCTGTTTTTCCGTCACGCAGAATAATTTTCTTTATCGTGTGCGGCTTAGTATAGATTCCTTCGTTACCAAAAGCGGCAAACGCTCCTGCCATCTGCGTAGTAGAAAATTCGTTTTCAGCACCGCCAATAGCATCTGATTGTACAAGTTTTTTTACAGGCAAACCAAGACCTTGTGCAAAATTCGCTGCATCTTTACTGCCAACTTCTTCGAATGCTTTTATAGCAGGCACATTTCTGGAATTATACAAAGCTTCCCGCATTGTAATAGCCCCTTTATAGCGACCATCTACATTATTTGCTTTGATTCCTTTTGTTTTTTCATCTACTATTGTTTGGCCGGTCGACCAATTCAAGTATTCAATTGCAGGACCGTAATCTAGTATCGGTTTAATTGAAGATCCTGGTTGTCGTTTTTGATCGGTCGCGAAATTGTAATTAAACAATTTATAATCCCGGCCGCCGCCAACTGCTACAATCTCACCTGTCTTTGTATCGACAACGGTCATTCCTGCTTGTATCGTGTCGGATTCAAAGTTACTAGGATCAGCAAGAGCTTTTTCTACCGCGAGTTGTGCATCGGAATTGAGTGCTGTTTTTATAGTAACTCCGTCTTTTAAAATGTCATCATAACCGGCTTCTTGCAGTTCATTCATAACCATATCGATATAGGCTTGTGCCTTGAGATCAGCTGGTTTTTCGCGTTTTTCCTCTGGTAAAAGAGCAGCAGTTACAGGAACTGACTTAGCAGATTCCATTTCATCTTTAGAAATCTTTTCGTGTTGATTCATTAGACGCAGAACAATATCTCGTCTTTTCTGTGCGCGTTCAGGATGCTTAAAAGGATTATAAGCGTTAGGGGACTGAGGCATTCCTGCTAGCATTGCTGTCTCCGGTAACTCTAGGTCCTTAAGTTCTTTACCAAAGAAATAATCTGCTCCTGTGCCAAATCCATATTTGTTACCAGACATGAGTACTTTATTAAAATACATTTCAAAGATTTCTTCTTTTGTATAGTCTTGTTCCAATTTAAAAGCAAGCCAAGCTTCTTGCGCTTTACGTTTTAAAGTTTTTTCATTTGTGAAGAAAGAGTTTTTTATTACTTGCTGCGTCAACGTAGATGCGCCTTGAGAACCGAAGCCGCTCTTAATATTTGCGAGTACTGCGCCTCCTAAGCGCCATAGGTCAATTCCATGGTGCTTATAGAAACGAGAATCTTCTGTTGCTAAGATTGCATCTTCCATTGTCTTAGGAATATCTGCATATGCTACATATTTTCTTTTTTCAGTACCAGGTGAGTAAACGACCTTGTCATTGTCATCTAATATTTCAGAAGATAAAGGATCTTTTAACAGACTCTCATCCAATTTAGGGGCGGTACTCACATAATAAGCAAACAGACCGCCGCCCGCTAATAAGAAAAGTAATCCGATTATAACAACAGTTTTAAACAATGTTTTTATAATGCCTTTTTTCTTTTTAGGGGATTTCTTTTGTTTTCTTGATGATTTTTGCTCCGCTTCGGCTTGTTGTCTACGTGCTGTGCGTGAATTTGGAGTATTATTATCCATTAGGGTTCCTGCCTTTCAGTTCGTTCAACGGTTAATTGTTCAATAATATCGGGCAAAGCCCGTAAATAATCCAGACGAGGGTGATAGCCTGGTTGAAGTTCTACTGATAATTCTTCGATTTCCAGAAGAGTTATCGATTTTCTGCCGCCATTTATCATACGTGTCCATTTTACGATAAACTTCTCAAAAGGTAAGACAAAATAGCGATCTAACATAGAAAAGCGAATTATTAAAAATGCAATTCCACCTTGTGCATGTATTTGGGACATATGCTCCACTTGGTGGTCATGTATATTTTGTAAAGGAAATGAAGTTTTGTTTTTAGTCTCCTTTGCTTCAAAATCTACATACTTCCCTTGCCAAATCCCATTGTAATCCGTGGTGGATGCCGTCTTGAAGTATGCTTCAGTAATTACCGCTGCACTTCTTGCAGGATATCTGACATTTACAATTTGTATAGGTACGGGTTTCTTATGAATGACTGCAATCCCTCTACTATTATAATACTCGTTACTGTCATTCAATTCATCCTCCAGCGTTTTTCCCCTGTTACTAAAAGACATGGAAGATGGTTTGGCAGTCGAGTTAGCAGAAGTCGGGACATACTTCTTTCCATTTGGATAGCGTATTGCCAACATACTCACCTCACATCATCAGTGTATCATACCACAATATTGTGACGTCAAAACGTATTTTAAGTTGCAAAAATGACTTCGATTGAGATTATAAAAGAATACACGTTCGACAAAGTTGGAACTACTGGAACTAATTTGATAAACTTATAAAAGAAGTGACGAAGAGGTGATAGTAATCATGAGATTACAGCAATTAACGGAACAACTACTTAAAGTGTGTGATGAATGCTTAGAACGTCATAGTGCGATGCGCGAGGAAGACCGCGAACCGGATTTTTATAAAGAAGTGAAACCATACGCCGATTATTGGCATGCTGCAATAGATGAATGGGATGTGCTCGTTCATCAATGGATTCGAACGAATCGACCAAAATATGTTCGCCCGATTCAAATTTCAACATTAAATGATTTAATGAAACAATTTACTGTGCAGTCATTTTATCAGAAGACAGGTAAAAAAAGATTTGTACAGTCCATCCAATCAGCGAGTTACACATTGAACACTGTTCGAATTGCATTAAACAAAGAAAGTGAGGAGGACATGGATGTCAGATAAATTAAATGTGCAAGAAGTAATCGATCAGCTCAAACAGGATCCTGAATTTGCTCCTAATGTGAAACATTATAAAGTTACTGAAGGAAAAGCCGCGATTTATGCATCGTTTCCCCTTAACTTACATTCTTCTTTAAAAACTGCATTGGCAACTAAAGGAATACACCAACTGTACAGTCACCAGCGGATTGCATTTGACTTGGCTCAGCAAAAAAAGTCATTTACAGCCGTGACACCGACAGCATCCGGCAAATCGCTCTGCTACCATTTGCCAGTACTACAGAGCATATTGGAAGATGACTCATCTCGTGCATTATATCTTTTTCCTACAAAAGCACTTGCCCAAGACCAGTTAGCAGATTTACACGAACTAATTGAAGCGAGTGGAGAAAAAATATTGAGCTATACGTATGATGGGGATACCGCTCCCGGACTAAGAACAAAGGTTCGTAAATCTGGACATGTAGTGTTAACTAATCCGGATATGCTCCATTCAGGAATTTTACCTCATCACACAAAATGGGTTTCTCTTTTTGAAAATCTTAAGTATATCGTGATCGATGAGTTGCATACGTATAAAGGGGTGTTCGGTACACATGTTGCTCACGTTCTTCGACGACTAAAAAGGATTTGTACTTACTATGGGAGCAATCCTGTGTTCATATGTACTTCAGCAACAATTGCAAATCCTAAGCAATTGGCAGAGAGTTTAACAAATTCATCTATGGAACTGATTGCGAATAACGGAGCACCATCTGGTAAAAAACATTTTTTGTTTTATAATCCGCCTGTTGTACATGAAACATTCGGTATTCGAAGAAGTGCAGTTTTGGAAGTACGGGACATTGCTTCTCGCCTCTATCGTGAAGGAATTCAAACCATTATCTTCGCTAAGAGCCGGGTACGTGTTGAAATGCTCGTGACGTATATGAAGGAACTTACAAAGAAGAAACTTATGGATAAGACGATTATGGGGTATCGTGGAGGTTACCTGCCTTCAGAACGAAGAAAAATTGAAAAAGGTCTCCGTGATGGGACTATTAAAACTGTCGTCAGTACGAATGCATTGGAACTCGGTATTGATATTGGGCAGCTCCAAGCTTGTGTGATGACTGGTTACCCGGGAAATATTGCGAGTGCACTGCAGCAAGCTGGCAGGGCTGGAAGAAGACAAGATGATGCATTAATTATTTACGTAGCACAATCGATGGCACTAGACCAGTACATTATTGAACATCCAAATTACTTGTTAGGGGGAGCTCCAGAAGAAGCACACATTCATCCTGATAATATTGTCATTCTCATGGATCATTTAAGATGTGCTGCATTTGAACTTCCGTTTTCGACACATGATCACTATGCGGAATTTGACGTTCAGCAGCTCCTGGAATTTCTGGCGGCAGAAGGAGTCCTGATTTTAGCAGAAGATCATTGGCATTGGATGACAGAACGGTTTCCAGCGAGTGAAGTCAGCTTGCGTTCTGCATCTCAGGAAAATGTAGTAATTATTGATAAAACGAAACCTAAGGAAACGAAAGTCATCGGTGAAATGGATCGATTCAGCGCAATGACACTTCTACATGAAGAAGCAATCTATTTACACCAAGGGACGCAATTCCAAGTGGAGATGCTCGATTGGGAAGAAAAGAAAGCTTATGTGACGGAAGTTGACGTGGATTACTTTACTGACGCTAATTTAGCAGTTGAATTGAAAGTAATAAGCGAGGACAAAATGTACAACGCCGAAGGGCAGTCCATCGCTTTTGGTGATTTAGCAGTTCTCGCAATTCCCACCATTTTTAAAAAGATACGGTTTGATAGTCATGATAATATCGGATCAGGTCCGATTCACTTGCCTCCTGAAGAGCTGCATACATCCTCTACTTGGCTGGCTTTCGACATCCCGGAAAGTTGGACCGAAGCTGCTCTTACAGATGCGATGACCGGTGCAGCGCATGCGATGCAATCGTTCATCCCTTTGTTTGTCCAATGCGACAGAACGGATATCCACGTTGTCCCTCAAGTTAAAGCTGTTCATACTCAGAAACCGACGTTTTTCATATATGATAGCTATCCTGGCGGCATAGGTTTAAGTGAAAAGATGTATGATCAGTGGGAGCCGCTGCTCCAACAAGCAGCTGATCATGTAAAGAAATGTGAATGTGAATCCGGTTGTCCAATTTGTACGGGTCCACCGGAATCTGATGTGAATATTAAGCAAGGAGCCGAACAATTATTAAAGAGTTTGGCAGGTGGTGGATTACGTGTCTTATGAACAAAATCTGATGAAAATGAAAGGCTTACTTAAAAAGTCCAAAGCAGATTCACCGGCGGCAAAAGAAACCTCGAAGATTGTTCAAGCGTCTTCACCTAGTTATGAAGCACAATGGATGTCGGCAGGTCTTGAAAAAGAAACGAATCAGTACGGAACTGTTTACAAAAAAGTTGTGAACTATGATGAGTCCTATACTCACGGACGTTTTCAATTAGCTGAGTTAACAGCTACACTTCAAAGATGGAAAAGTTCCGGAGAACGTCATCCGCTGGCACCAGATCCTGATAAGAAATTATTGTTCTTTGATACGGAAACAACTGGACTGAAAGGAACAGGAACGCTGATTTTTTTAATTGGTCTAATTGAACAGCAGGGGAATGGCTTTAAAATGACACAATATGTACTGCCGGGTCCAGCACATGAAGCTGCGTTCCTTTATTCGACAGGACTATGGGAGAAGCCCGCGACACTTGTCATGTATAATGGGAAAAGTTTCGACATGCCGCAGCTCGATACTCGATGGACTATGAATCGAAACTTGCTGCCTCCATTGCCAAAGCATGACCTTATCGATTTGCTTCACGGATCGCGACGTATTTGGAAACATGAAATGGCTTCTTTCAAACTGCCGGCTGTTGAAGAAGAGCAGCTTGGATTTGTTAGGGAAGATGATATACCTGGACATATGGCGCCGATTATTTATCAGGACGCTGTCAAAAACGGACGAGCTGAACTTCTAATGAAAATATTGCTTCACAATGAATACGATATTTTATCACTTGTGACGCTTTACATTCATTCAACGGATTTGCTTTTACAAGAGGAGTTATCCGGCACTGCAATCAGTCAAACGAATATAGGGAAATGGTATGCAGACTTGAAATCAGAAGCTCGGGCAATTGCCGTTTTAGAACAAGTGATTGAAGAGTATGGCACTCAGCATCCTACGACTCATTTCCATTTTGGTTTTCTCCTAAAGAAGGAGAGGAAATACCGAGAGGCACTAGATGCTTTTGGTGTCTGCATGACGAAATCTCAGGGACGAGAAAGAATCATTGCGTTGGAAGAGATGGCGAAAATCTACGAACATAAAGTTAAAGATTGTACGAAAGCATTGCAATTATCAGGTGTTGCCAGGGGGCTGTTGAAAAAAGACGCTTCGTTAACCCCGCAGTTTACAAGTCGGATGGATACGGCACTAGTAAAACGGGAAATGAGATTGAAAAGAAAGTTATTTCCCGGGCAAGCGCAGAACTCGACAAAATAGTTTATGAGTTTTGACGGAAGAAGACAGACTTGGACATAATATGCTATACTAAGTACACTTACCATTGACGGAAGGACGTTGTTGAATGGAAATAAAATTGGATTCAAAAACGATTCTTGAAAAAGAGTTTAAAACAGGTATGCGTGGATATAATCAAGAAGAGGTAGACTTATTTTTAGATGATGTCATTCATGACTATGAATCATTTAAAAAAAGGATTGCCGAGCTGGAACGTGAAACTACTGAACTTAAAAATGAATTATCAACAGTTCAAAAGCGTCCGGCTTCCAGTGCACCAGGTACAACGAACTTTGATTTATTAAAAAGAATCTCTAATTTAGAGAAAGCTGTTTTCGGAAGTAAACTTTCTGGAAACGAATAATTGAAACCCCGCTTATCCTTGCAGAAAGCGGGGTTTTACTGTATACTTATCAAGCCAAGTAGGAAATTCAGGTAATTGCTGCAGTGCTAGACACTGGAGAGGAAAGTCCATGCTCACACGGTACTGAGATGTCCGTAGTGTTCGTGCCCGGCCAAAAAATAAGCCGGGGCGCTGTTTATACAGCTGACGGCGGAAATAATTCCTAAGTCCCTTGAGGATATGGAAGACGTTTCCTGAAAAGTGCCACAGTGACGGAGCTGTATCGGAAACGATACAGGTGGAACGAGGTAAACCCCGCGAGTGAGAAACCCAAATTATGGTAGGGGCGCTCTTCCGAAGGAATTGAACGGAGGAAGGGACAGACAATTGTCTGTAGATAGATGATTACCGCCCTGAGTACGAGGTGTAAGCCGTTTGAGTACAAGGGAACAAAACATGGCTTACGAATTCCCTAATGGTACCTACACGAATACTTTCATGCTCTCCTGAAGTTTTTGGAGAGCATTTCTGCGTTTGAAAACAGAAAAAATGATAACTATAAATGTACATAAAGCACTGTATAGAGGATAGAAAGGAATGTTGTCTAGATGAAACAATATAAGATAGCGGCAACTGCAGCGATGGGGCTTGAAGGAATCGTTGCGGATGAAGTAAAAGCGTTAGGATACGAAACGCAAACCGAGAATGGAAAGGTGTACTTTCACGGCGATGCATACGCAATTGCCAAAGCGAATATGTGGTTACGCGTTGCAGATCGTGTTCGCATTATTGTTGGTGAATTCAAAGCCACAACTTTTGATGAACTTTTTGAACAAACCAAAGCACTTCCATGGGAAGAATTCCTGCCTGAAGATGCAGCTTTTCCAGTGGCGGGCAAGTCAGTAAAATCCATCTTATATAGTGTTCCTGATTGCCAAGCAATCGTCAAAAAAGCAATTGCGGAACGATTAAAGACAGTCTATCATCGTGTTGGTTTTTTAGATGAAACCGGACCGCTTTTCAAATTAGAAGTTTCCATTCTGAAAGATAAAGTAACACTCACCATCGATTCTAGTGGTGCAGGTTTACACAAGCGGGGATATCGTGTTGGGCAAGGGGAGGCACCGCTTAAAGAAACACTAGCTGCAGCCATTGTTAAATTGACAAAATGGAATCCGGATCGACCTTTTGTGGATCCATTCTGCGGCTCTGGTACAATCCCGATTGAAGCTGCTATGCTTGGACAAAATTTAGCACCTGGTTATAATCGAGAGTTTTTAAGTGAACAATGGCCATGGATGGCTGAATCCGTTTGGGACAAAGTCCGTGAAGAAGTTGAAGATGTTGCAGATTATGATCGCAAACTTATGATAACTGGATCCGATTGGGACCCAGCAATGATTAGAATAGCTGAAAAAAATGCTGCTGAAGCAGGATTTTTAGACATTATCAATTGGAATGTATGCAATGTTGCAGACCTATCTCTTGAAGGGGAAAACGGTGTTCTAGTTGGAAACCCACCATACGGAGAACGGCTAGGTGAACTAGAAGAAGCAGAAGATATTACTGCTACACTTGGAAACATTATGAAACCCTATCCTTCCTGGTCAGTTTACATGCTGTCCTCACTCGAAAACTTTGAGACCATGTATGGTAAAAGAGCAACGAAGAAGCGTAAGCTATTTAATGGTTTCATCCGGACTGATCTTTACCAATTCTGGGGCAAGCGTAGCTAAATAGATTAAAAAGAGAGGGTTCTCCTCTCTTTTCTTATGTAATAGAAAGGGGTTTACTATGACCGGAAAGTTACCATTTGCACTTACACGTGACAAAACATTTTACGAATCGCTCAATGAGTGGATCGGAGATACCTTATATGATGAGCTTACGGAAAAAGGATTCGACTGCAGGGATGAACAAATCTATATGTCTTTCCAAATTGAACAAGCTTTACGAGAAAAGGAAGTGCTATTCGCTGAGGCGGGTGTTGGTACTGGTAAAACAATTGCCTACCTATTGCCTGCGATTGCCTATGCTAGGTATACAGGTAAGCCTGCCCTTATCTCATGCGCAGACGAAACATTAATTGACCAGCTTGTAAAGCAAGAAGGGGATATCCACAAACTCGGAGAAGCCCTGAATCTGTCGATTGATGTTCGATTGGCAAAATCACGGGATCAGTATTTGTGCTTAAAACGTCTTGAAGAAATGAATCGTCAAGGTGAGGAGTACGCAGGTGATGTAGAAGACAGCCTGCCGGAATTTGTTAATGGAGCAGGTTCATTATCAGAGATATACGCATACGGGGAGCGTTCCGCATACCCGGATTTAAGTGATAACGAATGGGAAACTATTAATTATCATCCAATTCAACAATGTGGTGGCTGTGACGTCCGGAACCGATGCGGGCAGACGATTCATCGCAGTGAATATCGACAAGCTTCAGATTTAATTATTTGTTCACATGACTTTTTCATGGAACACTTATGGACAAAAGACTCAAGAAAACGTCAAGGACAGCTTCCTTTACTTCCTGAAGTATCAATGGCTGTATTTGATGAAGGACATTTACTGGAGTATGCAGCTCAGAGAGCTTTAACATATGAAGTGCAAGACAGTACACTGCTTGGTTTGCTTGAGCGTGTTATGACTGATGGAGTGCGTGAAGAAACTCTTCAGCTTATGGAGCAATTGATGGATTGCCACGAATTATTCTTTGATTACTTATCTGAATGCGCACTAGAAGATGGTGAAGAGCGTCTTGCTATCAAGAAGAGTGAGGAGCTCGTGAAAACTGCGAGAGAGGCAGTACGTTTGTCTAATGCACTTTTAGAAGAGTTTGTCTTTGATAGTGAGCTCTACGTTATACCGGAATATGATCTCAGAATGGTAGAAGAATATTTAGAGCAATATATCTTCTCACTGGAATTGTTTGCCGACAATTCAGAGGCAGTGGATTGGGCAGAAGACCGTGAAGGAGAACTTACACTTGTCATAATGCCTCGTCTCGTTACCGATGTGCTGCAAGAACGACTGTTTTCGGAAAAACTCCCAATCGTTTTTTCATCCGCTACGTTGTCGGTTCAAAATGATTTTACGTATTTGGCAAATAGCTTAGGAATTGAACATTTTGTCTCGTTTTCTATCGCATCTCCTTACGATTATGACGAAGTAATGAATCTTACAATTGAAAAGCTTTCTGAAAACAATAAAACAAACCGGCTCATCGAATTACTTCAGGATAACGAGCAAACACTTGTCTTATTTAAATCTAAACAGTCAATGGAACAATTTCGATCGGAACTACATGCCGGTCAACTTCCAACAGTCGCTTTTGAAGGCGATCGAGAGCTTTCATCAATTGTAAAAGAATTTCAATCCAAACAATGGTCTGCGTTTTGTTCCTATCACTTATGGGAAGGACTCGATATCCCGCATGATGCGCTTACTCGGGTGGTCCTTTATGATTTGCCGTTACCGCCTTCAGATCCACTATTCAACGCTAAACGCGGTCATTCAGACTCACCTTTCGAGGAAGTGGATCTTCCCTATATGTTACTTCGACTTCGTCAAGGTGTGGGAAGATTAATCCGAACCGCTACAGATTCAGGGTCTATTCATATCTTGTTGAATCCACTGGAATCTAATCTATTGCCGACTTTTGAAAATATTTTTCCAGTTGCTCCTAAAGTAATGTCGAAACCATAAACTGAATACAAACAAAAAAGCAGAAGGCTGAGCCTCTGCTTTTTTTGTTTGTATAGTGTTTCTATTGCGTATAGCACGTTAGAAACCTCGCTCATATTATACTTCGTCAATTGTTAATAATACATTGGAAGGCAAAGTGTTTTCAAAGTGCAATGGTAAATTGAACGCTTTCTGGAACCCATAAAATTTTGTCACTCCCATTAGAACTGTGGGGGGTGATATATCGAGTGTTAATGAATTTTTTTCTAACACAGTACAGAGATTACCCGCGACCATATTACCCAGTTCGCCAGTAAAGGATTCAATCATTGCACCTTCAATTTTCATGCCAAACATCGCTTCTCCAATATGAGAGATGGTTTCTTCGTTTGTATCAATAATCAGCCTGCCCCGCAGATCACCAATTAGTGAAATCAGCACACTTAGTTCCTTCTGTTCATATGGCTGTGTAGTCAAGGAAGGAGACAGCACTTTGAAGTCTACTGGAATAATAGTAGTTAATGATTGAATAGTACTGTTTAATATATGCTGGATGGTACTTGAATCAGTCATTTAGACACCTTCTTAAACGATTATAGTAGTACAATAATACCACTTACGACTTAGCTTGTATAGAGTATTCTTAAATTTTAAAACTAATAGGATTGAATAGAGTGTGAACGAGAAAAAATGGTATGATGGAACAAGCTATAGTAGAAGGGATCGAATTATTAATGACTCAGCATACAGATTTTTTGAATGAAACGGCATTATTAGGCTTACTTTGCAAAGAAGATGGGGATCAGGAGAGATTCCAAAAAGCAACTCTGCTTGCACAAAAAATAGTGAAGGATGAATATACAATAGCATTTGCTGGACACTTTTCAGCAGGGAAGTCATCAATGATTAATGCATTGACGGGTGATGAATTGCTGCCGTCAAGTCCTATTCCAACGAGCGCTAATATCGTGAAAGTACATAAAGATGATGAGGATTTTGCAATTGTACATAGACAAGATGGTACGTCTGTAAAGGTAATTGGAGAAGGTTTTTCTCAGGCTGTAAAGAAAATGAGTAAAGAAGGAACCTCCATCGCATCTCTCGAAATTGGTCACACTCAGTCTAATTTGCCTAAGGGGATTTCAGTTATGGATACCCCGGGAGTTGACTCAACTGATGATGCACACCGATTATCTACAGAATCTGCGTTGCATTTAGCTGATATTGTTTTTTACACGATGGACTACAATCACGTTCAATCGGAGTTGAACTTCCGATTCACTAAAGAACTGATGCGTTATAATCCAAATGTGTACTTATTGGTAAACCAAATTGACAAGCATCGTGCTAATGAACTGTCATTCGACGATTTTAAGGAATCTGTGAGACATTCATTTTCCTTGTGGGGCGTTGAACCTAAGGGTATATTCTTCACTTCGCTCAAAGATCGTGATATAGAACATAATGATTTTAATGCGGTTCAGGACATCGTGAATAATTCAATTCAACATCGTAATGAGCATTTTGAACAGAATACAAAAAATGCGTTAAACCAATTAACAGCTGAGCACATTGACTTTCTTAAAGAAGAAATCCGTGATACTAAAGAATCTCATCCAGAGATTTCAGAATCAGAATGGCTCGATTATCATGAGTTGAAAGAAGAAACTGGTGAACTGGAAAAACGTCTCTCTTTACTTCAAGGAGATGCGTTCCATCTACATTTTGAACAAGAACGAAAAGAGTTATTACAAAGTGCCTCACTTACACCATATGAAATACGGGATTTGCTAAAAGAATACTTGGAATCTCAAACTAGCCATTTTAAGGTGGGCCTATTTTTCAGTTCTAAAAAAACAGAAGAAGAACGTCAGCGTCGTTTTCAAGCACTCAGTGAACCGTTAGAAAAACTTGCACATACACAAATCGAAATCCATTTAAGATCACTTATGAAAAAAGTGTTAAAACAGGCAGGTCTCTTATCAGATGAGCGCTCTTTGGAGATTGATGAAATGGATTTAGCATTCCGATTCGACGAAGTTGCATTTGCTCTTTCTACACCCGATATCCTAACAGGTGAACTGATCTTAAACGCCGCAAGTCAAATGCGGGAGGCAGTCTTAACTGTTTATAAACGAAAAACAGATGACTGGAAGAACAAACTTGCAGAAATTGCAAAAAATGAAGGCAAGCTAAAAGAGGAGAAATTGCGTAAAGATTTAGAAGAAGCGGAGTCAAAACTATGTGTCATCAATTTGTTGAATTCCAGAAGTGAACATTTGCTTTTATTTGAATCAGAACAGGAGCAAATTCAGGAGTTGTCACCCGAAGAAATCAAAGCCATAGATGAGCTGAAAAAAGAGTGGCGGGTACAGATTGAACCAGAAATTTTAAACGTAGAACATCAAATTGAAGAAGAAATCCAGAGAAATAACATAGCAGAAGAAAAAGATGCAGCTGATCCTATTGACGATGTATTTGAAGGAAATCAAGAACTGGTCATTAAACGCGCTCATCGTATTGCTGATGAAGTCGAACATATTCCTGGGTTTAATGATCTTTCAGCTTACTTGCGTTCTAAATCGGACAGGCTGGAGCAGCAGGAATTTACTGTGGCATTGTTTGGTGCGTTTAGTGCTGGGAAATCCTCATTTTCCAATGCGCTGCTAGGAGAAGCGGTTTTGCCTGTCTCCCCAAATCCCACCACTGCGGCTATCAATCGGATTCGACCAGTATCCGACATTCATCAGGATCGGACAGCAGATATCCATTTCAAAACACATGAGCATTTAGCCCAAGACACAAAAGAAGCATTTGCCATGTTGGGTCTTACAATCGATACTTTAGAAGATGCGTACAACCGTTCTGAAGAGGCGCTGCAGATGAAACTTGTAGAAGAGTCACTTCATATTCACAAATCATTTATTCGTGCTTTTCATGCGGGTTATCCAACGTATAAAGATTTACTTGGAACAGTATTAACAGCTGAACGTGAAGAATTTGTAAGATTCGTTGCTGAAGAAGAGCGAAGCTGTTTCGTCGAGTCAATCGATTTTTATTATGATTGTGAACTCACGCGCCAGGGGATTACATTAGTCGATACTCCAGGGGCAGATTCCATTAACGCTCGACATACAGACGTTGCATTTGAATATATAAGAAATGCGGATGCAATTTTGTTCATCACTTATTACAACCACGCATTTTCACGTGCTGATCGAGAGTTTTTGATACAGCTGGGCCGCGTTAAAGATGCCTTTGAAATGGACAAAATGTTCTTCGTGGTGAATGCGATAGACTTAGCTGCCAATGAGGAAGAGGCTGAAGAAGTAAAAGGCTTTGTATCAGAGGAACTTGTTAAGTTTGGAATCAGAAATCCTCGAGTTCAAGGGATTTCAAGTTTGCAGGCTCTTGAAGCGAAACGACAGGGTCTTACAGAACAACGAATGGAAGACTTTGAGAATCGGTTCTACTCGTTTCTAGAAAATGACTTAAATGCGTTGGCAGTTCAAGCTCTTGATGAAGAAGCGACCAAAACAATTCAACGTTTAGCGGACCTTATTGAAAGAACTGAGAAAAACCGTGAGCGAAAAGCAGAACGATTAGAAGATCTGGATAATTACGAGCAGCGTGCAACTGAACACTATAGTACAAGTTTTGCCCTTGTCCTTAGGAAAGCAGCTCAAGAAGAACTTCGGGAACTAATTTTTTATATACACCAGCGTGTATTCTTAAGATTCCCTGATTTCTTTAAAGAAGCTTATACTCCGTCTTTATTTGTTCGTCACCAGGCATCCGAAGCGTTGCGCCTAGCGTTGGAAGAGACCCTTGATATGACTGGTTTTGACTTCGCTCAAGAGTTAAAGGTGACAAATTTAAGAATGCTGACGTTTATGAAAAAACAGGTGGCTGCAAGACAGAAACTCGAACAGCGCTGGCTGGCCGAAATGGATAATGCATTGTCTCCGTCTCCTTTCGACTCAAGTGATGCAGACATGTTGACGTTCTCTGCTCCGTTCCAACAATCAGACCGATACCGTCAAGTGAATAGGCACTTTAAAAATGCGAAGTCATTCTTTGAAAAGGGAGACAGGAATGCTTTGCAGGAACAATTGACGGAATTGCTGAAGAAAGACGCTTCTGATTATTTGGAAATTGAACAAGAGCGGCTAGGTGCTTGGACAAATCAATGGATTGACAACACGGCGAATGAATTAACAGAGCATTTATTGCGTGAAACATTAAGTCAAATCAATGCTGAGAGAAATCTTTTAGAGAGTCACGAACAACTTTCAGAGTGGCGTTTAGTATATGAGCAACTTCATCAAAAGGAGCTGGTTTAAGTGAGAGTATTTCAATCTGTAACAGAAACTTTAACTAGGACAAGTTCGATAAAATGGATAGACGCACGATTTTCATTGCAAGATCCACTAGCTGGGGAACAAGCGTATAAACAAGAGCATATTCAAGACGCCGTACACTGGGATCTGGAAAATGATCTATCTGATATGAAAAAAAGCGGAGGCCGACATCCACTGCCGGATCGAGAAACGTTGACAGAATTATTTCGTGAAAGCGGCTTACAGCTAGAGGATGAAATCATTGTGTACGATACTGGGGGAGATCCTTTTTCTGCTCGGGCGTGGTGGATATTGAAATACGGTGGTTTTCAACATGTTTCAATAGCGCTTGAAGGATATGAGGAAATAAAAAGCCTCGGGATTAAAATTCAAAAAGAGATAGCAGCACCAAAGCGTTCTAACGTCCAGCCTATGTGGAATGACTCTATCTTGGCATCAAAAGAAGATGTACAGAAACTAGTAGAAGAAAATAATGGGGAATTGTTAGTGGATGCCCGAGCCGCAGCGCGATTTAGAGGTGAGCATGAGCCGCTTGACGCGATTGCAGGTCATATTCCTGGGGCGAAAAATTTCGACTGGGCGCAGCTTACAGAATCAGGGCAGTTTAACACATCTGGCGAAGCGGCAATACGATTGGAGAATTTAACTGACAAAGACAAAGCAATTACTGTTTACTGTGGCAGTGGTGTTACAGCTGCACCGCTCTATGCCATGTTAAGTGAAAAAGGGTATTCCAACGTACGCCTTTATGCAGGCAGTTATAGCGATTGGATTTCTGGCGGGGACTTGCCAGTTGAAACTGGGGAAGCCGATAATGGAGACCAGTTATGAGATATGCACTTGTAAGTGATATTCACTCTTCTGAAGATGAATTAAAACAAGTGCTTCAGCAAATTGAAGCACTTGTTCCTGATGCTGTAGTTGGTTTAGGCGATTTGTTCGAATGTACGATTGGAAAGAAAAAACTCGATGGGACGACGTATCTTCAATTAAATGAAGTTATGCTGAATTCATCTGGATTTGAATCACTTCTCACTTTTCCGTCTATTAGGGGCAATCAGGAAGAACGGATCGCTATCGTTTCAAGATCACACGAGCCATTACTCCAACGTATCTTAGACTTGCCTGAACAGATGAGATTAGGGCATGCATTGCTGATTCATGGACATCAGTGGCCATACAATGAAAACCCGCCAAGTGACTATACAGACCATGAAAAGTTAGTATTCCATGGTCATACACATAAGTCATCGTGGTCAATGGAAGGATGTTCGCAATCCTTTGAATTTGGAGAGCCGATTGACCTGTCAGAAACGTTAACTGTCGTTAATGTCGGTTCGGTTATCGATAATAAAGAATGGCTTCTATATGATGATTACGAAAATACAATTACATTCATGAAAGCCGATTGATTGGATTATTTCTGGTTTCTGATTGCTTGACGCGCTAAAGCATCCGCAGCTCGATTGGTATCATCTGAAATCCATTTAATAAAGAAGTACTCGAAGTTCAATATGAGCTCGAGTGCTTTTTTTAAATAAGGCTTGTACAACGGATTTTTTACGAACTCTTTATCAACTGCCTGAACGACAAGCTGGGAGTCGCTGCGAACCGAAAGAATTCCTGTAGTGAGCTTGCTCGCTTCTTCAAGACCTCTAATTAACGCAACAAATTCCGCTGTATGATTATCACATGGAGCAATAGGTTCAGAAAGTTTAATGGAATGACCTTCTCCTGTGATATAGATTCCAATTCCACTTTTTCCGGGGTTACCTGCGCTTGCGCCATCTGTATACAATTCGATCATTGTGTGTAAGCCTCCTGTATAGTTGCATCTGCGCTCCAGAAAACTTACAATTGCAGTACAGTCTGATTGGAGGAGCGTATGAGAAAAACAACAGTCATTTCTGAAATTGATGAGATTCTTGATAGATATTGCGAAGGATGTCTTGTGAAAAAGCATTTAACTCAAGAGCGAGGAAAGACAGATGCGCACAAATTCTGTATTCGTGAATGTACAGTTGGCGACCAGCTTCGTTTCCTCGGATCTGAGATGAATAAATTAATGAAATAAGATCCCACTGATAGAATCAGCGGGATCTTTACATTTTAAGATGAAGAATCAGTTGTAGAAACATTTGCCGCTTGAGGACCACGATTGCCTTCTATAATTTCAAAAGAGACACTTTGTCCCTCATCGAGCGTTTTAAAACCTTCTGCCGCGATGCCTGTAAAATGGACGAAAACATCTTGTCCGTCATCCGCTTCAATGAAACCGTATCCTTTTTCATTACTGAACCATTTGACTTTACCGTGGTACATAAATTATTCCTCCTCGGCGCTAGATGTCTTCCCATTTGAACCATGGTTACATTTACTATACCCCAACCTTTTATGAAGGTCAAACGTACTATCAGATTTTTTAAACAAATCTAAAGGAGAGTTTTTGTAATGACATATAGTAAACAGTGTGAGATAGAAGTTAAAGAAATATACAATAAGTTTGATGCCAGCCATGATTTTGATCATATTTTGCGTGTTTTAAAAAATGCGAATGACATTATGAAAAATATGAAAGATGTGAACCGTGAAGCCGTAGAATTGGCAGTCTACCTACATGATATTGATGATCCCAAGTACAGTGAAATTGAAAGTTTGTCTGCTACAGAAATTCTAACGAAACTTAACGTTCCAGAAGATTTGTCGGTACTTGTAATGAAAACAATTGAGTCGGTTTCTTTCAGTGGTGGGAATTCAAAGGAAATCACTTCTGTTGAAGGTGCAGTCGTCCGGGATGCTGACCGTCTTGATGCAATCGGTGCGATTGGAATTGCACGTGCTTTCGCTTTTGGAGGAGCGAAGGGACGGAAATTATACGATTCAAATGAAAGTATACGTACAAGCATGTCAGAACATGACTATCGGGCGACTAAAACTTCATCCGTTACTCATTTTCATGAAAAGTTATTTTTGTTAAAAGAGTTAATGCTGACCGAACCAGGAAGACAAATGGCAGAAGTGCGTCATGAGTTCATGAAGCAGTTTATCACTCAGTTAGAAACTGAAACAGGAGAAAAATTATAAAAACAAATAGAAAAAGCAGGCATCATTCTACTAAGATGCCTGCTTTTCTTAATGCTTCACATGCTTGATCGAGTTGTTTGACATCATCTGCTGAGATGGTGTGTAAATGAGTATAATCATCAGACAGTGCGGAAAGATAAACTGCATTAGAAGAACGGATTTTCGTGATGAAGTCTTTCACTTCCATGCGATTGCTGACCATAATCGAGGCAGTTAAATCACCATACACAGGATGCTCAACACGTACATCTTTGACGGTAACCCCGTGGTCAACGAATATAGTCAACTCTTGTTCAGCTTGGTCTGCAGTATGCTGACATACAACAATTCTTTCTGCTCTTAAAGAACCTGGTCTTTCAGGTAAGTATAGATAACCTCTGCTAGTTGCTACTATAGGCTCATCCACTGCTTTTAACAAATTAATATCGCCCACCACAACTTGTCGGCTGACACCGGTACGCTCCCCAATTTCCTTGCCTGTCAAAGGCTGGTCCGCTTCTTTCAGTAAATCTAAGATGAGCACTCTGCGTGCTTCGCTTGCGGTCAAGTTAACCTTCATCGTAACGTCAACTCCTTCATAGTAAACCAATCATTTCTTTTTCCTGAATTCTTTAAGCCGCTCGTATATAGCTGCACTTTTCTTTTCTTCACCAGCTTGTACGGGTGTATAAAATTGTGCGTTTTTGAGTGTGTCAGGCAAATAAGTTTGGTTAACCCAGCCCCCAAAGGAACCGATTGGATGGTCGTGAGGATAAACATAGCCTCCGTGACCTAGTTTCTCAGACCCTGCATAATGTGTATCTCTCAAATGCATAGGGATATCTCCGGTTTTACCGCTATTTATAGAGGAAATAGCGGCGCTAATGGCCTTATATGCGGAATTCGATTTGGAAGCCAGGCACATTTCGATTACAGCATTCGCAAGGGGAATCTTTGCTTCAGGCATCCCAAGCCGGATTGCTGCATCTGTTGCTGCTAAAACATGAGGCCCGACTTCAGGAGCAGCAAGTCCGATATCTTCATAAGCCATGACGAGTAATCTTCGGTTCACTGAAACTAAATCTCCTGATTCTAACAAGTGTCCTAAATAATAGATTGCAGCATCTGTATCGCTTCCCCGTACAGACTTTTGCAGAGCGGATAACAGATTGTAATGATGAGAACCGTTTTTGTCGCCGAAAACACCAATACGTCCAATTAAATTTTCTATGAGCCAATCTTCTATAATCACTTTGCCGTCTTCTTCATCGGATGCAGAAATAAGAGACTCCAGTAATGTAAGAGCTTTACGGGCATCACCGTTTACCCCTGAAGCAATCTTGTTAAGTTGGTCATCACTAATTTCGATCACTTGTTTACCAAGACCCCGCGTTTCATCCTGCAAAGCTCTTTGGAGCAAAACAAGTAAATCGTCTTCACCTAAACGTTTTAGCTGTAAAATCTCACCACACCTGGAACGGATTGCAGGATTGACATCATGGAAAGGGTTTTCAGTGGTCGCGCCGATTAAAATGACTGAACCGTTTTCAACATGCGGCAAAAGTGTATCTTGTTGAAGTTTATTGAAACGATGAATTTCATCTAAAAATAAAATGACCTTGCCGGTAACACGAGCTTCGTCAACGACTCGTTCTATATCTTTTTTACCAGAAGTAGTTGCATTTAAAGGAATGAATGTTAAATTTGTAGATCCCGCAATCGCATAGGCGAGAGACGTTTTCCCGATGCCAGGTTCACCGTAGAGCAACATGGAAGGCACATGGCCGTTTTTTATCATTCGATATAACGCTGTATCAGGTCCGATGACGTGTTTCTGTCCAGCGATTTCGTCAATTGTTTTCGGACGCATTCTAAACGCTAAAGGTTCGTTATGCATTAGATCCCTGCTTCCATTCAAAAATGTTCTTTAACAATAAGTATACATGTGTAGACGAATGAAGTCATTTCAAGGAATCTAAGCGTTCGAATATGATATACTATCGGAAGCAATTTCTAAAAAAGGACGATGGTAATGAAAATATCTACTAAGGGCCGATATGGTCTTACAATTATTGTGGAACTTGGGAAACGATATGGTGAAGGTCCGGTTCCCTTGCGTAAAATAGCAGAAGAACAAACACTGTCAGAGGCATATTTAGAACAACTGATCCCGCTGCTTAGAAATGGCGGACTTGTAAAAAGTATTAGAGGGGCTTATGGAGGGTACAAACTTTCAAAAGAGCCTTGTGAAATGACTGCAGGGGATGTAATCCGTCTGCTAGAGGGACCAATTCAACTTGTTGAAGGTTTAGAAGAGTCGGGTATCCCTCAGCAATCACTTTGGTTAAAAATTAGTGAAGCAGTCCGGGAAGTCCTTGACACCACAACTATTGAGGATTTAATCCTCGCAGAAAATGATCAAACAACACCAATAGGTTATATGTTTTACATTTAAAGGAGTTAACCTCATATGAAATCACCTATATATTTAGATTACGCGGCTACGACACCTATTCGACCAGAAGTCGCAAGCGTTTATATGGAAGCAATGCAGTCCGTTCCTGGAAATCCTTCCAGCATACATGGCCATGGCAGATTTGCAAGAAAAAAAGTGGATGATGCGAGAAGCGTATTGGCACAATCCATTCATGCGAACCAAAGTGAAATCACTTTCACTTCAGGGGGCACCGAGGCCGATAATTTGGCTATTACTGGGACTGCTATGAGTCGTAAACACCTTGGGAAACACATTATCACGACAGCAATCGAGCACCATGCAGTCCTGACGACATGCGAAGAATTAGAAAAAAGCGGATTCGAAGTAACGTATTTACCTGTAGATCGAAATGGTCGTGTAACAGTTCAACAAGTGGCGGACGCACTAAGGGAAGATACAATTCTCGTTTCGGTTATGTATGGCAATAATGAAGTTGGAACCATTCAGCCGATCCAACAAATTGGAGAGCTGCTGGTAGATCATCAGTCTTGGTTTCATACCGACGCAGTTCAAGCTTACGGTGTTTTACCGATAAATGTGAAGGACCTTCATGTAGATTTACTATCCGTCTCATCCCACAAATTGAACGGTCCAAAAGGTGTGGGCTTTTTATATCAAAAAAAGGGTGTTGAGCTGACGCCGATACTGCATGGCGGTTCACAAGAACGAAAGCGCAGAGCAGGTACAGAAAACGTGCCTTCAATTATTTCGTTTGCAGAAGCAGTCAGACTGTCATCTGAAGAACTGCTTGAAAAAGCTGTTCGTTATACAGGTTTTCAAACAATCATGTCAGATGTATTTAAACAGTCCGATATTCATTTCGAGCCCACACTTGAAGAAGGTACTCCGGTACTACCGCATATCTTTAATGTCTATTTTAAAGGGACGGATATCGAGTCACTGCTTGTGAACTTGGATTTAGACGGTGTTTCAGTTTCTAGTGGTTCGGCTTGTACAGCAGGTTCATTGGAGCCGTCCCATGTACTATCTGCAATGTTTGGTGAGCATTCACCTCGTCTTAGAAGCTCTGTTCGTTTTAGTTTTGGATACGGAATTACAGATGCTGAAGTCCAAGAAGCCGCAGAACGTATCGCGAAAGTTGTTAAACGTACAGCGAAATTATAACCATAAGGGAATGAAAAAATAATGAGAACTACTAAAGAAAACAAAGATACCCGTGTAGTAGTGGGGATGTCTGGAGGAGTGGATTCTTCGGTCGCTGCTTACTTGCTTAAGCAACAGGGATACGAAGTTATCGGGATCTTCATGAAAAACTGGGATGATACTGACGAATTTGGTGTTTGTACTGCAACAGAAGATTATGAAGATGTTATTAGCGTTTGCAACCAAATCGGAATTCCATATTACGCAGTAAATTTCGAACAGCAATATTGGGACAAAGTATTTACGTATTTTTTAGATGAATACAAAGCAGGCAGAACACCAAATCCTGATGTTATGTGTAACAAAGAAATTAAATTCAAAGCATTTCTAGAACATGCTATGAATTTGGGGGCAGACTTCCTTGCAACAGGTCACTACGCAAGAATTGCAGAAACAGAGGACGGCGTGGCGATGCTTCGCGGAGTGGATACAAATAAGGATCAGACATATTTCTTGAACCAGCTTGACCAAGAGCAACTTTCAAAAGTAATGTTCCCGATAGGCGATATGGAAAAGAGCCGGGTTCGTGAAATCGCGGAAGAGGCAGGCCTTGCGACTGCGAAAAAGAAAGACTCAACGGGAATTTGTTTCATAGGAGAACGGAATTTCAAAGAATTCCTTTCAAACTACTTACCTGCTCAACAAGGGGATATGAAAACAATGGCTGGTGAAAAACAAGGCCGGCATGATGGGTTAATGTATTACACAATCGGACAACGGCACGGTCTTGGAATTGGCGGTTCAGGAGAGCCTTGGTTCGTTATCGGCAAAGACTTAAAAACAAATACATTGTTGGTAGGACAAGGTTTTCATCATGACGCGCTCTATTCAGATAGTTTAACAGCGACTGAAATGAGTTTCACGACTGCTCGGAAGTTACCAGAAGAATTCAAGTGCACTGCTAAATTCAGATATCGCCAAGACGACACCAGCGTGACTGTTAAAATGACAGGACCAACAACTGCCGAAGTTATATTTGATACTCCAGTTAGGGCCATTACACCCGGACAGGCAGTTGTCTTATACAACGGCGATGAATGCCTTGGCGGTGGAACGATCGATACCGTCATTAAAGATGGAATAACACTCGACTATGTCGGTTAAGGGAGAGCGTAAAATGGGACACAATGAACAAGCTATAGAGGCATTAGAAGCCGGAAACTTTGAAAAAGCAGTAGCTGAATTTATCAAAGCTGCAGAAGAATCACCCGATGATCCGGTTGGATATGTAAATGTCGGAAACGTTTTTGCATCCATAGGAGATGTGGAAAAAGCGGAACCATTTTTTCAAAAGGCTCTCGTTTTAGATAGCGAAATGGGCACAGCCTATTACGGTCTGGCCAATTTGTACTTTAACCAGGAGAGATACGACGAGGCGACAACGTTATATGAAAAATCAATATCATGCGGTGTGCAAGAAGCAGATGCTTATTTCATGTTAGGGAAAAGCTTAGAACGAGCAGACAAAGGCCGGTTGGCACTGCCTTATTTACAGCGGGCTCTAGAGCTGGCTCCTGACGATCTTGAAATACGTTTGTCCTACGGAATTTTGCTTGCTAACCAAGGGGTATATGATCTGGCTGAAGACCAATTCAAATCAATTTTAGAAGTGGAACCAGAAAACTCGGATGCCCACTTTAACTTAGGGTTCCTCTTTGCGGTGTCTACGGAGGATAAAGAACAGGCTTTACTTCATTTAGAAAAGGCCTTCACAATCGACCCGGAACACGTACAGGCGCGATACGTATATGACATGATTCAAATGGGAGAAGAAAACGATTCTGCTGAAAAGTGAGGTGATCAAGACGTATGGAAAAAACCGATTCAGCAGTTCAAGAAGAACCTTTTTTAATTGGCAGAGCGGTCGTGACGATTTTCCATAATCCTGATAATTTGTTTACGATTGCTAAATTGAAAGTGCGGAAGACGAATTGCTCCTTTGAAGGGAAAGAAATTGTCGTAAAAGGCAGTTTCCCTAAACTAGCCGATGAAGAGGAATATCGCTTTACAGGCAGACTCATAAATCACGCAACCTACGGACAGCAATTTGACGTGAAAACTTTTCAAAAAGAACTGCCCGCAACAGAGACCGGTTTGATTCACTATCTTTCAGGAGATATGTTTCCGGGAATAGGAAGAAAAACTGCTGAAACAATCATTAATCACTTAGGTTCTGAAGCAATCCGGAAAATCATGGAGAATGAAGATGTTTTAGATGAAATTCCGCGCCTTAATTCTGAAAAGAAAGAGACGTTAGTTTCTGTATTACGTGATAATTTAGGTTTGGAACGCACCATTGTGAAATTGAATGAATGGGGTTTTGGACCGCAAATTGCTATGAGAATTTATCAGACATATCGGGAAGATACTATAGAAAAACTTACTGAAAATCCCTATCGTCTGATAGAAGATGTGGAAGGTGTTGGATTTCAGCGCGCGGATGATCTTGGCAGACAATTAGGTATTACTGGAACACATACTTCCAGGATTCAAGCTGCCATTTTGCACACTATTAGTAATGGGATTCTTTCAAGCGGCCATGTTTACCTGGAGGCAGTTCAAGTACTGCCTGAAGTGAAACGCTTATTGGAATCCAGTCAGCCTGAAGAAATTGCTTTTAAGTTAATATCTACAGCAATAATAGAATTAGTGGACGAAAGTCGTTTGAGTGCAGAGCAAAGACGGCTCTATCTGCCATCATTATATTTTTCGGAATTAGGAATTGCGGCAAAAATGGAGCGGATATTAGATCAGGATCGAGAGAATACGTTTCCATCTTCAGAAATAAGAAAAGCGATTGGGGAGACTGAGGACCGTTTTGATGTCAGCTACGCTGAAACACAAATCGATGCAATAGAAAAGGCGTTAAATTCTCCTGCAATGATTTTGACAGGCGGACCGGGAACAGGGAAAACCACTGTCGTCAGAGGGCTTGTAGAAGTGTATGCGGAACTGCATGGACTTACACTAGATCCAAAAGAGTACGCCAAAAAGGAAGAGCCATTCCCAATCATTCTGGCAGCACCTACGGGCCGTGCTGCGAAACGACTTTCAGAATCTACTGGCCTTCCTGCAATGACCATACACCGCCTTCTAGGATTTACAGGACAAGAAAAAGAAGAAGAAACAGAACGTGAAATTAAAGCGAGGCTAATCATTATTGATGAGGCCTCAATGTTAGATACATGGCTTGCACATCAATTATTGAAAGCGATAGATGATGACGCGCAGGTTCTCTTTGTCGGAGACCAAGATCAGCTTCCATCAGTTGGACCTGGCCAAGTGCTTCGCGACTTTTTGGAGTCCGGGACAATCCCTGTTGTCGAATTGACAGAGATATATCGACAAAGCGCAGGATCGACAATCATTGAATTGGCGCATGCGATTAAAAGGTCAGAACCTCTAGGGGATTTAGCATTGAAAACTTCAGACCGTTCGTTCATAAGGACGGATGCAGACCAGGTAACTGCGGTTGTGAGCCAGATTGTTAAGAATGCATTAGTAAAAGGCCAAGCGATTAAAGATATCCAAGTACTTGCGCCCATGTATAAGGGACCGGCGGGGATTGATGCTCTGAATGGTATGATTCAGGAAATGGTAAATCCTGCTGCGCCCGGACGGAAAGAAGTAACTTTTGGAGATGTTGTTTATCGAATAGGAGACCGCGTACTTCAGCTTGTCAATCAACCTGAAAGTAACGTCTTTAATGGTGATATGGGCGAAGTCATTTCGATATTAAAAGCTAAGGAAACGATAGAAAAGAAAGATTTAATGGTAGTATCATTTGATGGGATTGAAGTGACATATGAGAGATCCGATCTTAATCAGCTGACACTGGCGTATTGCTGCTCCATTCACAAGTCTCAAGGGAGTGAATTTCCAACTGTTATTATGCCGGTTGTTCGCAGTCACCGTAAGATGCTAAGGCGCAATTTGCTCTATACAGGCATTACTAGAGCTAAAAACTTCCTGATATTATGCGGCAGTCCGACAGAATTCAACGATGGAATCGCACGTATGGATGAACGTGAACGGCAAACAACTTTAAAACAAAGATTACGTGGAGAAAGCCCAGAAGTTATCGTTGAAAAAACAAATGATGAAGTGGATTCAACAGTAACTGTTGAAGTTTCTACTGAAAGTGATCAAAGCAGACAAACAACTAAGCAATTGCCGCAAATACTATCGATGGAGACTGTACTTGAGGTGGACCCAATGGTAGGAATGAATGGCGAAACACCATATGACTTTATGCAGAGTGTGGATTGACAACACTTTCGTACTTCCTTATAATCCAAGTATAGCTCGAATACTAAACACATTGATGGAGAAAATATACAGACTTAAGTGTGTATAGAGAGGCTTCCCATGGCTGAAAGGGAGCTCACACTGAACTTGTATAAATGCTACTCCGGAGTGCGGGAAAACCCCGCCGTATGCCGCGTTAAGGCAACTCAAGATGCCGAAGTTTCGATTATCGGCAATGAGGGTGGTACCGCGAACAGCACTTCGTCCCTTTCCAGGGGCGGAGTTTTTTTATTTTTCCACATATTAATTGGGATAGTAGAGCATTAAATAATCCGTTACTTAACTTAGCCATTTCCAAGGAGGAATTGACGATGAAATCACTTACAGCATCCGAAATACGAAGTTTGTTTTTAGACTACTTTAAAACGAAAGGGCATGACATTGAGCCCTCAGCACCATTAGTGCCAATCGATGATGCTTCATTGTTATGGATTAATAGCGGCGTTGCAACACTTAAGAAGTACTTTGACGGCCGTGTGGTTCCAAAAAACCCTCGGATCGTAAATGCTCAAAAATCGATTCGGACAAATGATATTGAAAACGTCGGGAAAACAGCTCGACACCATACATTTTTTGAAATGTTGGGGAACTTTTCGATCGGAGATTATTTCAAAGAGGAAGCTATTGTTTTTGCATGGGAATTCTTAACCCATCCGGATTGGATTGGCTTCAATCCAGACTTGTTGTCTATTACAATTCATCCTGAAGATGAAGAGGCGCATGCAATCTGGAAAGATAAAATCGGCTTGCCGGAAGAGCGTATTATCCGTCTTGAAGGGAATTTCTGGGATATCGGGGAAGGTCCAAGCGGGCCAAACTCTGAAATCTTTTATGACCGCGGACCGTCTTACGGAGACGATTTTTCCGATCCTGAACTTTACCCAGGCGGTGAAAATGATCGCTACTTAGAAATTTGGAACTTGGTCTTTTCAGAATTCAATCACAATCCTGATCATACGTACACACCGCTTCCTAAGAAAAATATTGATACGGGAATGGGTCTTGAACGGATGGCATCAGTTTTACAAGAAGTCCCAACTAACTTCGATACAGATCTCTTCCTGCCAATTATCAAAGCTGTTGAAGAAGTTTCTGATGAATCCTATGGCAAGGATGATTCAAAAGATACAGCATTCAAAGTTGTTGCAGACCATATTCGAACAGTTGCATTTGCGATTGGGGATGGGGCTTTACCTTCGAATGAAGGAAGAGGGTATGTCTTAAGACGCTTGTTACGTCGCGCAGTCCGGTTTGCGAAGCAGCTTGGCATTGATCGGCCATTCATGTATAACCTAGTTCCTATTGTTGCCGATAAGATGGAAGACTTCTATCCACAAGTAAAAGCGAAGCAAGAGTTCATCATGAAGGTAATAAAGAATGAAGAAGATCGTTTCCATGAGACATTGGCAGAAGGTATGAGTATGTTAAATGGGATTTTAAAATCGGCTAAATCTAAAGATGAACCAGTCATTTCAGGTGCAGATGCATTCCGATTGTATGATACGTATGGATTCCCATTTGAACTGACAGAAGAATTTGCTGAAGAAGCAGGTGTCGAAGTAGACGAAGTTGGTTTCCGCAGTGAAATGGAAGCCCAAAGAAAACGTGCAAGAAGTGCTCGGCAGGATGTAGATTCCATGAGTGTTCAATCGGGAGTTCTAGGAGATATCCATGAAGCTAGTGAATTTATTGGTTATGAACAATTGGAAAGCGAATCGAAAATTGTCGTTCTTTTGAAAGACGGGGCACTTATAGATTACGCAACAGTAAATGACGAAATTCAATTCATCCTTGATAGAACACCGTTCTATGCGGAAAGTGGCGGTCAGATTGCAGATAAGGGAATTATCCAAAATGATTCGTTCGTAGCCGATGTGACTTCAGTTAAAAAAGCACCTAATGGACAGCATCTGCATACTGCAATTGTTCGATCAGGAGAAGTAGCACCTTCTACATTTGTACGCGCGCAAGTAAACAAAGCGGATCGATCGCTGACTGTTAAGAATCATACAGCAACACACTTGCTTCACAAAGCGTTAAAAACAGTTTTAGGTGAACACGTGAACCAAGCAGGTTCTTATGTTGGTCCAGACCGCTTACGCTTCGACTTCTCTCATTTTGGACAAGTGACGAAGGAAGAACTTGAACAAATCGAACAAATCGTAAACGAAAAGATTTGGGAAGACATTGCAGTTTCGATTGAACAAAAGGGAATTGCAGAAGCGAAAGAGATGGGTGCAATGGCACTCTTCGGAGAGAAGTATGGAGATGTGGTCCGTGTGGTTTCTGTAGGAGACTATTCACTAGAGTTATGCGGAGGCTGCCACGTTCACTCAAGTGGGGAAATCGGTATCTTTAAAATAGAATCTGAAGGCGGAATTGGTGCAGGCACAAGACGTATTGAAGCTGTTACGGCAAAACAAGCGTATCGGTCATTCAAGGAAGAGCAAGCTATTTTAGTTGAAGCAGCCACTATTTTGAAGTCAAACGTAAAAGAGCTGCCTGCTAAAACTTCTTCATTCCTTTCAGACTTTAAAGAATTGCAGCGAGAAAATGATTCCCTATCTGCGAAATTAGGAAATAGTCAGCTTACAGATGTATTAGCGAATGCTAAACAAATAGATGACATGACGGTCATTGCAGCACGTGTTGATACGAAAGACAATAACGCGCTTCGACAAATGATTGATGAGCTGAAACAAAAGGTTGATAAGGGTGTAATTGTGTTAGGGGCAGCATCTGAAGGCAAAGTGATGTTAGCAGCTGGA
Organism: Sporosarcina aquimarina; assembly: GCF_033253705.1. Taxonomy (GTDB): domain Bacteria; phylum Bacillota; class Bacilli; order Bacillales_A; family Planococcaceae; genus Sporosarcina; species Sporosarcina aquimarina. The sequence continues at coordinate 102,287 of NZ_JAUBDH010000002.1, read as the reverse complement.
GTTACAGCTGATTTGAAGGGTGAGCAGCATGCTGGGAAAATTGTAAGTCATATTGCGTCATTATGCGGAGGTAAAGGCGGCGGTCGACCTGATATGGCGATGGCTGGAGCAAAAGATGTCACAAAACTTGATGAAGCGCTTCTTTCCGTGTATGATTATGTCAAATCTGTTTAACTGAATTCGGCGGCTGTTTTGTGTCTCCTTAGGGCACTAAACAGACTGCTGATCGGACGAATTGAAAGCGGGGTGTCGATTGTGAATTCATATGACAAAACGATGAAGTTCAATTTTCCTGAGGAATCTATGGAGCAAGAAGTCAAACAGGTTATGCTCCATGTGTACAAAGCATTAGAGGAAAAAGGTTACAATCCCATTAATCAGCTTGTAGGCTATCTGCTCTCAGGTGATCCTGCTTATATCCCGCGCCACGAGGATGCTCGTAATATGGTCCGTAAGCTGGAGCGGGATGAAATTCTGGAAGAGCTTGTGAAGTTCTACATCCGTGAAAACGGAGGAAGTAAGAATTGAGAATCATGGGCTTGGATGTAGGTTCTAAAACTGTAGGCATTGCAATTAGTGATGCAATGGGATGGACAGCTCAAGGGATTGAAACTGTTAAAATTGACGAAGAGACAGGGAACTTAGGTATGAAACGCATTAAGGAACTTGTCAAAGAGTATAACGTCACTTCTTTTGTAGTTGGCCATCCAAAAAACATGAATAATTCGATTGGTCCACGGGCAGAAGCATCCGAACGTTATGCCAAGTTATTGCATGATAAGTTCGACATGCCAGCCGTACTGTGGGATGAACGGTTAACAACTATGGCCGCAGAAAGAATGCTAATCGAAGCTGACGTAAGTCGAAAGAAACGAAAGACAGTCATCGATAAGATGGCAGCAGTCATGATTCTGCAAGGATATCTTGACTCAAAAATTAGATGAGGTGATCAAATGGAACACGGTATGGAGACAATGACAATAGTAGATGAAAACGGACAAGAGCACGTTTGTGAAGTGATTTTCACTTTTGAATCAGAAGACTATGGAAAATCTTACGTTCTTTATCACGTACTAGGCGACGAGCCAAAAGACGACGATGAAGAAATTGAAATCTTTGCATCGAGTTTTGTTCCTTCTGAAGACGGAGAAGACGGCGATCTTATGCCCGTTGAATCTGACGAAGAATGGGAAATGATTGAAGAAGTATTCGGCACTTTCTTGGATGAGCAAGACGAAGAAGACGAGTAAGCCATAGACGGCACGTACGGAACGGTGCACACCGTTCCGTTTTTTTCATTGTGGCTAAATTGTTTTAAAATGGACTTACTTGTGATACCAGCAGAAAGAGGTGACACCTGAATGGCGAAAGGTTCAAAAAAAGAAGTCATGTTTGAACGTATGCAGGAACAAAAAAAAGAAGTGAAAGTTGTACGTAAAATTGTCTTTTGGATTGCACTTGCACTAATAGTAGCTGTTGCATTAGGCGGATTTTTTGGATACCGATACATAAAAAGTGCTCTTGAGCCAATGGAAGCGGATTCGGACAAAAAAGTGGTGGTAGAGATTCCAATAGGTTCGGGATTGGACACAATATCACAAATCCTTGAAGAAAAAGGATTGATTCAAAATGCTAAGATTTTCAAATACTATGCAAAAGTGAACAATGAATCTGATTTTCAAGCAGGTACCTATGATTTAACTAAGTCGATGACGCCTGATGAATTACTTAAAAGCTTGAAAACCGGAAAAGTCTATCGGACTCCTGTCTTCACATTGACTATTCCGGAAGGCCTGACTGTAGAGCAGATTGCCGATAAGGTTGCATCGAAGACTTCCATTTCAAATAAAGATTTTATAGCGTATATCGATGCGGATTCTACAATTGAAATGTTAAAAGCATCTTACCCTCAAATCGTAACAGACGAAGTGAAAAATGAGGAAATTCGACATCCATTGGAAGGATATCTGTTCCCAGCAACGTATCCATTCTATGAAGATGAACCAACCGTACAAACCGTGGTGGAAACATTCCTAAACGGAACAAAAACAAATGTAGTCCCGTACCTAGGTGCACTAGAAGAAAAAAAGAAATCAGTTCATTGGTTATTGACTTTTGCGTCGCTGCTTGAACGTGAAGCAACTGCACAAGCAGATCGTCAGACCATTGCTAGTGTTTTTTACAATCGTATAGAAGCGGACATGCCGTTACAAACAGACCCTACTGTCCTCTATTCACTTGGTGAACATAAGGATAAAGTAACCCATAAAGACTTGGAAGTAAAGAACGCGTACAATACGTATCAAAACAAAGGATTACCGCCAGGTCCTATAGCAGCACCAGGTGCGGAGTCGATTGAAGCGGTTATAGACCCTTCAGACACAGGATACTTGTATTTTCTAGCGGACAAAACAGGTAAAAATCATTTCGCTAAAACCTATGAACAACACTTGGAATACAAAGCGAAATATATAGATGGGAAGTAACGGAGTAAGGATGGAGTTAGTATAATGACAAATTATGAGTCATACAAGTTGAAATTCGATACCGGCGTAGATTCGTTGGTGACTGAAATGGAACAAGATGCTAAAGAGAACTTTGTTCCCATTATGGAGCGAAGCGGGATTGACACATTTATCGGGTTGTTGAAAATTCAACAACCTGACACTTTACTTGAAATCGGCAGTGCAATCGGTTATTCTGCTATTCGAATTGCGAAATCGTTTCCGGAACTTCATATTTCTACAATTGAAAGGGACGAAGTGCGTCATGCAAAAGCGGTGGATTATATTCAGCGTGCGCATTTAGAGGGCAGAATATCATTATTTAAAGAGGATGCACTGACACTTAATACCGACCTGCTTCCTGAATCTTTATACGATGCGTTATTTATCGATGCAGCAAAAGGTCAATACAAACGATTTTTTGAAAAGTATGCTGCGCTTGTTAAGCCTGGCGGCATTATCTACTGCGATAATATGTTTATGCATGGAATGGTATTCGTAGAAGAACAAGAAGTTCCAAAGCGAAACCGAACGATGATTCGTAATTTAAAGGCCTTTACAGAATGGATCATGGCTAATCCAGAGTATGAAACTTCCTTGCTTCCTGTAGGTGATGGAATCTTAATTGCTCGTAAAAATGATTGACTTCAGCAGCTGGAGAGGAGGAGTTTTATAAGATGAGTACTCAAAAACCATTAGTTATTGGAATTGCCGGAGGCTCCGGATCAGGAAAAACCAGTGTGACAAAGAAGATTCATCATGTCTTTAAAGAGCATTCCGTCGTTGTAATTGAACAAGACTTTTACTATAAAGACCAATCGCACTTAGAATTTGAAGAACGTCTGTCAACTAATTACGATCACCCGTTGGCATTTGACACAGATTTGTTAATAGAGGATATCGAAAAGCTTCTTATTAGACAGTCGATTGAAAAACCGGTTTACGACTATGAGCTCCATACCCGTTCACACAAAAGAATCGCAATTGAACCTAAAGATGTAATCATACTCGAGGGTATTTTAATATTAGAAGACAAGCGGTTGCGAAATTTAATGGATATCAAATTGTTTGTGGATACCGATGCGGATTTACGCATCATCCGCAGAATATTAAGGGATATCAATGAGCGAGGAAGAACAATCGAATCAGTCATTGACCAATATATGAGCGTGGTTCGTCCAATGCATAACCAATTTATTGAACCGACGAAACGTTATGCAGATATAATTATTCCGGAAGGCGGCCATAATGAGGTCGCAATTGACTTAATGGTAACGAAAATAAAAACAATTCTTGATTCTGGTAATGATTTGTAATATGATGTTGTCAGATATTCATATAACAAACACTATGTCGCATACCTTATGAAAAGGTGCGACATATTATTTTGACGATTTTGCGAAAATGAGGAGTGAGGAAATGGTCTCTGAAAAAAAGTATCCAATGACTATTGCAGGTAAACAAAAGTTAGAAGAAGAATTGGAAATCATGAAGACTGTAAAACGTAAAGAAGTTGTAGAACGTATTAAAATTGCTAGAAGTTATGGTGACCTTTCTGAGAACTCGGAATACGATTCTGCTAAAGAAGACCAAGCATTCATCGAAGGAAAGATTTCATCATTAGAGTCTATGATCCGAAATTCAGTGATCATCTCCGAAGATACACGTACAGATGAAGCGCAACTTGGCAGCACGGTGACGTTTAAAGAAATCCCGGGCGGGGAAATTGAAACATATACAATCGTTGGATCTGCAGAAGCCGATCCGTTAGAAGGTTTGATTTCCAATGATTCACCTATCGCTAAAGGAATTTTAGGGCATAAAAAAGGTGATAAGGTTAAAATCATTACACCGGGCGGCGAAATGCAAGTTGAAATAACAGAAGTGAAGTAAGATATTATGCCGCCTTCAAAAGAGGCGGCTTTTTTTGTGAAACTTCATATTGTGGATAAACGTCCAATCGTTTGTAGTGTCGAGGTTAAAGGAGATGATTGTCAATGAGTGAACAAAAACCTGAATTTTCAAGAGTACGCCGAAAAAAACAGAACAATAAAGCAAACAAGCTTCTAAACTGGATGATCGCGATTGTTGTTCTATTAATTGTTTTAGTAGGTGTGAAAATACTAACAAGTGACAGTACACCTGATAAGGAACAAGCTGCTGTATCCGAAAATGCATCAGATAACGAATTGAATGATGATGAAGACAGTGCAGATGTGAATTCAAATAATGATGCATCGGTTTCGGATGAGGAAGACTCCTCTGAAGAAGGAACAGTAAATGATAAAGACGATGATGAAGACAAAGATAAGGAAAATGATAAAGAGAAAGACAAAGACAAAGACAAAGATGAAGACAAGGAAAGTGACAAAGAAGGAACAGTCACGTATAGCGCGAGTGAAGACTCGGTAGTGGATGAAACTATGACAAATACTTCTTGGGAACCAATAGGGACATCCCAGTCTGGCAATCATGTATCGCAATACGATGGGGCATCTGCTGACTGGCAAGAAAAACAACAGGCACTAGCATACGCAACAGGTATGTCACAAGACGAAATGATTTTCTGGAAGATTAAAAACGGCGGGAGCCCGCAAAAATCAATAGGAATTGTTTCATCTAAAGATAAAAGCAAGAAGTTTAGAGTTTATTTGGAATGGGTGGACGGCGAAGGTTGGAAACCAACTCAAATGGACATTTTAAACACGCTAGACTTCAAGTACTAAAAGATATTTATAGAATGGGGACAGAGAAATGAAAGTAGGAATTATCGGTGCGATGGAAGAAGAAGTAACGATCCTCAAAGATCAAATGCAACAGTCTCAACAAAAAACAATTGCCGGGTGTGAGTTTTACGAAGGTACACTTAACGACCGTGAAGTTATTTTAGTGAAGAGTGGCATTGGTAAGGTCAATGCTGCTATCGCGACAACCCTTTTACTCCAACTATACAAGCCTGATGTTGTGTTAAACACCGGTTCTGCAGGAGGCATTGGTGAGAATCTAGAGGTCGGAACAGTCGTGTTATCAGACCAAGTTACGCATCATGATGTAGATGTAACTGCATTCGGTTATGCATTAGGTCAAGTTCCCGGTGGTCCAGTGACCTACCAATCAGATGAGAAATTATTAACTGCTGCAGCCAATGCTGTTGAAGAGATTGGTACGCATGCACATGCTACAGGATTGATTGCGTCTGGGGATGTGTTCATGAGTGACCCGAATCGCGTTTCGAACGTGAAAAAACAATTCCCTAGTATGATCGCTGCAGAGATGGAAGCAGCTGCAGTCGCACAAGTATGTAACGAGTTTAATGTGCCTTTTATAGTCATACGAGCTCTATCTGACATTGCAGGAAAGGAATCTTCTTTATCTTTCGATGAATTCCTTCCAGCAGCTGCACAACATTCTTCAGAAGTTGTTCTTCAAGTCATCTCGAAACTTTGATGGATTCGTGGTAAACTAGATGTAAGTTGTAAAACCTATTTTATGGAGCGAGGAGGCAACTAGTATGTTATTTTTAATGTTAGGCACATTTGTCGTTATGGCCGGACTTGCAGGTGTTATCTTTTTCGAAGTGAAACCTGATTGAAATTTGGCAGTAAAGACGTCTCCAGCGCGGGTACGAATGCTGGAGACGTCTTTTTATGTTGTTAAGAAGGCAATCAGTTGCTGTTTTGTTCACGTTTAAATAATTGATACAATTTAACTATCGCTCTTTTTTCAATTCTTGAAACGTAACTGCGTGAGATCTCAAGTTGATCAGCAATTTCCTTTTGTGTCATGGGTTTGTCATTCAGAAGTCCAAAGCGTTTTTGAATAATTTCTAGCTCACGGCCTTCCAATTTGTCCAAGTGCCGGTATAGACGAGCTTTCCGCTCGTTGAATTCTGCACGGTCATGGGGGGATTCTTCATCTGTTTGAAGCAAATCGGCAATTTCTAATGACTGTCCCTCGCTATCAGTCCCAATGGGCTCATATAACGAGATATCTTTTTGTGTTTTTTTCTGTGTACGTAAAAACATTAAGATTTCGTTCTCAATACACCTAGCAGCATAAGTGGCAAGTTTTGTTTTACGGTCTGGTGTGAAACTCGCAATGGCTTTCATAAGACCAATCGTCCCAATCGAGATGTAATCGTCAAGCTGTTCGTGTTTAGGATGAAATTTTTTCACGATATGCGCAACGAGTCTCATATTTCGCTCGATTAGTTCATCACGTGCGTCTTCGTCTCCTTGCGCAAGACGTTCCAGACAATCGGCTTCTTCTGCTTTTGAAAGTGGACGTTTAAAAGCCTGACCGCGAATATACCCGAGAACCGCAGGGATCTCCAGCCAAAATTGAACAATCGCCATAACAAAGCCGCTCAAATGAACCACCTCCTGTGTCGTTGTCTGACATTCTATGCTGTATTAAGTTGACGTATCACCGACTATTTTGGAGGACAGGCTTTTTTGAAGAAGTTAGCGAGATCTTCATTGCTCCATAAGCTTCATTGCTAGAATGTGTTATAATAAGTGCGAATCTGCACAGTTACGGGGTGGAAGCATGTACAATAATTTCTTACCGAACGAGTATGTAAAAGATGTCTATCAGCTTTCAGCAAATGATTTTTTAGATAGAGGTATAAAAGGGATCATTACGGATCTCGACAATACCCTAGTCGCATGGGATCGTCCCGATGCTACACCTGAAATTGCAACTTGGATTAAAGAAATGCAAGATGCGGGACTAAAGGTGACCATTTTATCCAATAATAATGAGTTGCGTGTAAAATCTTTTTGTGAGCCAATTGACACTCCTTTTATATTTTCAGCTAGAAAACCATTATCTAAGTCATTTAAAAAAGCACTTAACGAGATGCAATTGAAAAAAGAAGAGGTAGTAATGATTGGTGATCAGTTAATGACGGATATCCTAGGGGGAAACCGATTCGGTCTCTATACCATATTGGTTGTACCTGTTGCTAGTTCAGATGGCGTCATGACGAAATTCAATCGTCAGCTTGAACGAAGAGTTATGAAGACGTTGAAGCGTAAAGGAATGATATCTTGGGAGGAATAGATTTGGAACTAACTTGTATTGGATGCGGTATTACGATTCAAACAGAGGACCCTGCAAAAGAAGGCTATGCTCCACCAGCTTCACTTGAAAAAGAGGAAGTAATTTGCCAGCGTTGTTTCCGTTTAAGAAACTATAACGAATTGCAGCCAGTGTCTCTATCAGGAGATGATTTTCTTGCGATTTTGAATGGAATAGGGGATCGAGAAGGACTTGTCGTTCTGGTTGTAGACATTTTCGATTTCAATGGCAGTTGGATTCATGGTTTACAACGTTTTGTAGGGAACAAAGACATTGTTCTAATAGGAAACAAAGCGGATGTATTACCGAAATCACTTAATCGTAACAAACTCATCAACTGGATGAAAGAAGAGGCTTCAAAACTTGGTCTAAAACCAGTAGATGTTATGTTAGTTTCAGCTGCAAAAGGTCAAGGCGTTCCTGAAGCACTGGAACAGATTGATAAATTAAGAAAGCGCAAGGATGTATACGTTGTGGGATGTACGAATGTTGGGAAATCCACATTCATTAACAGAATCATTAAACAAGCAACGGGTGCTGGAGAAGTGATTACCACGTCACATTTCCCTGGAACTACTCTGGATCTTGTAGAGATTCCGCTGGATGATGGAAAGGCTATATTTGATACGCCTGGAATTATTAACAATCATCAAATCGCACATTATTTAGATCCTAGTGAATTGAAAGCTATTACACCAAAAAAAGAAATTAAACCTAGAGTTTTTCAGTTAAATGCAGAACAGTCCTTATTCATCGGAGGATTAGCACGTTTTGACTTTATAAAAGGAGAACGTTCTTCTTTTGTTGTGCACGCGGCAAATGCACTTCCGCTGCACAGAACTAAACTTGAAAACGCAGATGCGCTTTATGAAACACATCTGGGAGAAATGCTATCTCCACCTGGAAAACAATCATTAGCCGAGTTTCCAGAACTTGTCCGCCATGAATTCTCTGTGAAAAAAGCGAAGACAGATATTGTGATTTCAGGCCTTGGATGGATTACTGTGCAGCATGCAAATGTTGTAGTTGCAATTCATGCACCCCGTGGCGTAGATGTAGTTCTTCGACCTTCATTAATTTAATTAGGAGGGGCTAATGGTGAAAAAATGGTTTGCAGTAATAGGCGATCCTATTGCACAATCGATGTCACCAGGTATGCATGACATTTGGTTTAAAGAAAACGGATTGGACGCTACTTACGTTCCGATCCACGCAAAACGGGGACAGTTGGAAGAAATCATCACCAGCTTGCGCACTCTAGGGTGCAGTGGCTGGAATGTGACGGTACCTCATAAAAGTGATATACTCACAATCTTGAGTCATGTCGACGAAGCCGCTAAGCACATGGAAGCTGTGAACACTGTAACGGTTGGTCAAGATGGTGAACTTTCTGGTTTTAATACGGATGGTATTGGTTTCGTTGCAGCACTTGAAGAACAATATGGTACTCATCGCAAAGCGGATGAGATTTTAATCATCGGTTCGGGCGGAGCTGCAAAAGGGATTGCTTTTGCATTATACAATTCGGGCTATGGGCCAATTACTTTTACAAATAGGACATTGGCTAATGCTCAGCTAGTATCTGATCGTTTACCAGGCTCATCTGTCTTGTCAATTGACGAAGCACAAATGAATCTCAGCCGCTTTGGAATCGTTGTTCAAACAACATCCGTGGGGATGGCGTTTGCTGACAGCGGAATGCCATTAAATCCATCAAATGTTATTCCTGGAACGGCTGTTATCGATATCATTTACAATCCTATTGAAACCCAGTTCCTAACTGTTGCGAAAGAGCGTGGTGCACTCATTTCAAATGGTATTGGAATGTTTGTACACCAAGGCGCCCGTTCGTTTGAACAGTGGACAGGAATTTATCCTGATACGGCTGGAATGATTGATAGATTAACACAACAATTGGAGGATCAATATGCTAACAAGTAAACAAAAAAGTTATTTGCGCAGTGAAGCTCATCACTTGCAGCCAATATTTCAAATCGGTAAAAGCGGACTAACTGAGCCAATTATTAAACAGATTGAAGAAGCATTGGAGGCCCGGGAACTTATCAAAATTTCTGTCCTGCAAAATTGCGAACAGGATAAAGATGAAGTTGCAGAATTACTCCGTGCTGAAGGTGACTTTGAAGTGGTACAAGTCATTGGAAAAACAATTGTATTGTACAAAGAGTCTTCTGAAAAGAAAAAGATCGTTTTACCATAAGGAGTGAAAGCATGCGGAAAATCGGGATATTAGGTGGTACCTTTAACCCGCCGCATATCGGCCACCTAATCATGGCGAACGAAATTTGTGACCTATTTGACCTCGATGAAGTGAGGCTTATGCCGACGGCTATACCGCCTCACAAGCAGCTTGCAGATACCGCTACTGCCGAGCAGCGTCTTAAAATGATAGAACTTGCTGTAATGGATAGTGATAAGCTTGTGAGTTCAGCTGAAGAGGTTAATTTTGGCGGGGTATCGTATACAGTTAATACGATGCAGCGTCTAATTGAAAAAGAGCCGGACTCCGAATTTTATTTTATCATCGGAGGCGATATGGTGGATTCTCTGCATACTTGGTACAGAATCGATGATTTGATGGAAATGGTCCAGTTTGTTGGTGTCGGAAGGCCGGGAACGGAGCGTAAAACAACCTATCCCATTCAGTATGCCAATACACCGCTGATTGACGTTTCTTCTACTCTGTTACGCATGAAATATGCTGCAGGGAACACTACCGCTTATTTACTCCCGTCCGCTGTGGATCACTATATTCGTAAGGAGGGCTTGTATGGAACCAGCAAAGATAATTGAGGAACTTCAAAAACGGTTGTCGATGCAGCGGTTTCAGCATGTTTTAAGAGTAACTGAAACAGCTAAGTCTCTTGCTAACATGAATGGTGAATCCATTGAATCTGCTGAAACGGCGGCTTTATTCCATGACATAGCGAAGAATATGGATACCGATAAAATGAAAGAACTATTAAAGCGGCATGACGCGGATCCCTTACTATTTAAATTCCATAAAGAACTTTGGCATGCTCCAGCAGGCGCGATTATTGCCCGAGAAGAATTTGGAATACAAGATGAGGACATTTTAAATGCAATTCGGTTTCATACGACCGGAAGAGCCCATATGTCGAAATTGGAAATGATTTTGTATATTGCCGATATGACAGAACCAGGTCGTGATTTCCCCGAGGTGGATGAATTGCGCCTGTTATCAGAAGGACCGCTTGACCAGGCTATGCGCTCATGTATTACGCAAACGTTAAATCATTTAATTGGAAAACAGGTACCAGTATACCCAGACTCCATTGAATGCTACAATTATTTTGTGAAGTGAAAGGAAAGTGAAACAATGCCGACATTATTAGAATTAACTTTTAACGCAGCAGACGATAAACGTGCAGAAGACATTGTCGTCCTCAATATGGAGGGCGTCTCATTAATTGCTGACCAGTTTGTTATTTGTCATGCAAACTCAGAAAGACAAGTTCAAGCAATTGCACGTGAAATTGCCGACAAAGCATCAGAAGAAAATTACGAAGTGAAAAGAATTGAAGGACTTGACGCTGGCCGCTGGGTTCTAGTTGACCTTGGGGATGTGGTCGCTCACGTTTTCCATAAAGAAGAACGTGGATTCTATAATTTAGAAAAGCTTTGGGGCGATGCTCCAACAATCGAAGTTGGAGATAATACTGTCCAATGATGTATGCTCAATTTGCGTCTGTCTATGATGAACTGATGTTGGATATTCCATATCCGGTATATGTTGACTTGATCGATACAGCGCTTAATGGGTTAATGGATAAAAAAATCCTGGATGTCGCATGCGGCACCGGGATTCTTTCCGTTTTCCTAGCTGAGAGAGGCGCGGATATAACAGGAATCGACTTGTCCGAAGAGATGTTAACCATTGCTAAAGAACGATCGAAAGATAGGTTTCCTGCACTGACTTTTTTGCATCAAGCAATGCAACAGTTAGATGTGCCCGACAAATACGACGCTGCCGTTATTCCGATAGATTCATTGAATTACTTAGAAAACCTTCAGGATGTGAGTGATACGTTTCATAGAATATATGAAGCATTACTGCCAGGGGGGTTATTCATGTTTGATGTCCATTCTACATTTAAAACCGATATCCTTTTTATGGAGAGTCCTTTCACCTATGATAGTCCTAGTATTTCGTACATATGGGAAACTGATGAAGGTGAGGAACCTCACTCTGTGCATTCTGAACTCGCCTTTTTTGTTCGTAAAGACGATGAATGTTATGTCCGTTTCGATGAGGTACACTATCAAAGAACATTCCCTATTATGCAATACGTGGAACTGCTTGAGAAAACAGGCTTTTCAGTTGAACGAATTTTTGCAGATTGGACGGATGACGCGCCTGAGGATGAAAGCGAACGAATATTTTTTCAAGTTCGTAAATAACTGTACCTCTTCTTGTACAGATGAGTTATAGTAAAAGGGACTTCATGCTTTAGCATCTTGTTAGAAAGGATGACTTGAACTGTTTTCTGATTTTATATTTGGAAAATGGCGGAAAGTCACCACTCCTCTTGCAATAGCACTCGTACTTTCTGCTTTTTTGTTCTTTCCCCGAGGACAAGGAGATGACGAGCTCGTTCCTGATGAAACATTGTACCAATCACTGAAGCTGGAATCTGAAATTGAAGATGAACTGCCAAATAGTGTAGAAGTTGCCGTGCCCTCTCCACAAATTATCGTTGTAGATGTTAAGGGGGCCGTTCTGCATCCAAATGTGTATACACTGACAGAAGGACAACGAGTAATTGACGCCATCTCCGCTGCGGGTGGTTACACTCAGAATGCAGATAGCAAGTTACTTAACCATGCTCAACGCTTAGCAGATGAGACAGTTATTTACGTTCCGATTATCGGAGAGGAAGTTCCGGTATTTGAAATGCCTGAAGTCGGAACAGGTACTCCAAACAAAGAGGTATCTTTGCTCGTAAACATAAACATCGCAGATGAACAACAGCTGATGACGTTAACCGGTATCGGTCCGGCCAAAGCTTCTGCTATTGTAAAATATAGGACAGAGCAAGGCGTATTTCAACAAATTGAAGACTTGATGAAAGTAACAGGTATCGGCCAAAAGACGTTTGAAACACTATCTGACTCGATTTCTGTTAATTAAATACAGTTATGCATTTTTGTGAACTATTGGAGGTTAACGCATGAAAAGAATTACCTGGGAACAATTTTTCATGGCACAATGCAGCTTACTTGCTGTTCGAAGTACGTGTACTCGACTCGCAGTTGGCGCAGTCATTGTCCGCGACAATCGAATAATTGCCGGTGGCTATAACGGGTCTGTATCCGGCGGGGATCACTGTATCGACAACGGCTGTTATGTTGTTGATAATCACTGTATCCGAACAATACATGCAGAAATGAACGCACTCTTACAATGTGGTAAATATGGAATTCCAGCAGCTGGTTCAACATTATACGTCACACACTTCCCTTGCTTGCAATGCTCGAAAGCTATCATCCAAGCTGGAATCTCGAAAGTTTATTACGGCTCGGATTATAAGAATAGCGACTATGCGATTGAGCTATTTAATCATGCTGGAATCGATGTAGAGCATATCCCGTTTGATGAGCGAACGTTAGATTTTGAACTGGCTTCTAAACAAGAACTCGTTCAAGACATGCTATACAAGATGCAACATGCAGGTATTTCGGAAAACGACCTGAATAGTTTTTCCGAACGCGCACAACAGCTATTTGGAAATTAGTTCATAACGCTAGTTTTATGTACTGGACACTTTCAGCAACCGTATCTGCAATGGCAGCATACGGTTCTGCTGAATTGTTATGGCTCAACCTTCTTTTTATTCCCCTCCTATTTAGAAGCAAAAAAGATATTCTATCTCTGTCTTTACTGCTTGCTATCAGTTTACTTTCCTATTATTATTTCCTGAATTACGTTTCTTCACATACCCCTGACATGAAAGAGGGGTCCGTTATTAAATCGCTGACATGGTCTTCGACTGTTAAAATCGATGGTGCAAAAGTAAAAGGCTTCGCTAAAGACTCGAATGGGATCAATTATTATTTGATCTATACATTAGAAAGTGAAGATGAAAAAAAGCGTCTCCAAAAGTTGGATTTATCCAATAAAGAAGTCTCCGTAGAAGGTGTTCTTGAACTGCCAGAGCCCCCAGTACACAAATATGCTTTCGATATGGAATCTTATCTTCGGATGAATGGAGCTGCCGTTCTGTTTCGAGCAAAAAGGATGACGGCGAGTGCACAAGTCGATCATCCTTTAAGAAGGTTGGCTGAACGAAGAAGTGCTGTTAACGAACACATAGAGAAAGTTTTTCCTGAATCACTGCAGGTTGAAGCGAAAGCCCTTCTAATAGGTGACAGAAGTAGCATGGACGCTGAACTTTCTTCGCAGTATCGTAAATTGGGTATCACCCATTTGTTTGCGATCTCCGGTTTGCATGTTGGGTTATTGACAGTTTTACTGCGGACAGCTGCGAAGAGACTGCATTTACGGATAGAGACAATTGATATGACATTGGTGTTTCTGCTGCCTTGTTATGCTTTGTTAGCTGGCGGAGCGCCGTCTGTTTGGCGTGCAGTATCGGTTACAATTCTAATACTTCTTTCGTCAACTGGAAAAATAAAGCTTAAAATGGACGGAGCATTAGCGTTAAGTGCATTAGGATTCATGCTATTTAAGCCTTACATTTTGTTTCAGCCGGGTTTTCAATTATCGTATGTGGCTGCTTTTTCATTATTGTACTCAGCGAAGTATTTGAAAAAACAACATTCTCTTTTAGTGATTTCAGCAAGTGTAACTGCAATTACCCAGCTAGCATTATTACCTATTTTACTATTTCACTTTTATGAGTTATCTTTGTCCTCTTTTTTTGTGAATTTAGTTTACGTCCCTTTATATTCAATAATTATTTTACCGGTCAATATTCTCTTGCTTGCAATAACATTCCTATCTGAAACGATTGCTGCTCCGTTATTTTACATCTACGAACCATTTCGAAGTGGAATTGGTCGCGCTACAGCGTGGCTAGCGGAATTTCAATGGCAAGTATGGACTGCCGGCAGACCGAGTGTGCTTTGGCTATTAGTAATGGTTTCATCTATAGCGTGTTGCTTTGTTATCGTCGAGAGATGGAATAGAAAACTTATTGGCTTTGCCATTGTTCTAGTTCCTGCTATTTGTTTTCAAGTTAAACCCTATTTGGAACCACATACGTATGTCACGTTTCTGGACGTTGGACAAGGAGATAGTATTATTATCGAACTTCCGTTTCGGAAAGCAGTCTATGTAATTGATACTGGCGGAACAGTGATGATTGGACCGCCTACGTGGAAAACACCGGAAAAGCCTTTTGAAGTGGGAAGACAAGTTGTCGTGCCATATTTAAAGGGTAAGGGGATCAGCACAATTGATATTTTAACTATTTCTCATGCGCATCTTGACCATATGGAAGGAGCGGATGAGGTGCTCCAAGAGTTGCGGGTTAAAGAAGCGCATTTTCCAGCAGGAAGCATTCATGAGGAAGTGATGGGACCTGTTATCCAAGAAATGAAGCGTCAGAACACAAAAATGAAGAGTCAGCTTGCTGGAAATGAATGGTCAGCAGGATCTGCCGAATTTACGTACATGTCACCGTTCGATGACAACTATACGCATAATGACAGCTCACTGGTTTTGCTGATGAAAAATGACTATGGATACTTCCTATTCACTGGAGATTTGGAAACTGATGGTGAACAAAAAGTGGTGAGAAAATATGGGGAAGTCCAGTTGAGTCCTCTTATACTAAAAGTGGGTCATCATGGCAGTAAAACATCAACAACTGAATCGTTTTTGAATTTCTTACAACCGGAAATTGCAATAATCTCTGCTGGTCGCAATAATAGATATGGACATCCAAATGACGAAGTAATGGAAAGGCTCGCTGCAAATAATATAAAAACCTATGTAACAGCAGAACACGGAACTATAATTTTGAAAATGAGAGGTAAGAAGTTGGACATGAATGCATCGAGAGAAAAAAAGAAAGATTCCAATTGATGGAATCTTTCTTTAGCTTTACTATGTCTGATCAGCGTGCAGCTACTTCGACAATCGTAGCAATTACCCAGATTAAAGAAAAACCTACGAAAGATACCACGAAGCCAACACCTGAGTCAAGAAGATCATTGCGCTTGGACTGTACGTCCTTTTCAAATTCGTTCATTGCTACACCTCCTGAGTCAACTCTAAGTATAGAACAACCAACTTGAAAAATCTATAGAAAAACGTAGATATGGCAATTGCGTTTCATTTTGTCACAATTTCTCCATACCCATCTTCAATGCTGTATACTAACAATTAGTATGAGAGGTGATTATGGTGGTATCAGCCGCATGGAAAGAAATTGATAAAAGCCCTGAACAATCTATATATTTACTGACAGGCACAGAGCAATTCTTAATACAAAAAACACTGTCAAAAATTATTAGCCGAACACCTGACATTGAACAACAAGACGTTATGTATTTTGACTTGGAAGAAATTTCGGTGGGTCAGGTTATTGAAGAAGCGGATACGTTACCCTTTTTCCAAGATCGTAAAGTGATTGTGGCAAAAAATGCATCCTTTCTTAAAGCTAAAGAGCGTGGAAAGGAAAAAATAGAGCATCCCTTGAAACAGTTGGAGGAGTGGCTGCAAAATCCTTCACCAACAGCAACCGTTATTTTTACGGCCCCTTATGAAAAGTTGGACTCCCGAAAAAAAATTACAAAGATGATGACTTCAAAAGCAATTGTAATTGAAGCAAACAAGCTAACAGGAAACGATTTAACAGTCTGGGTACAGCAGCATGCTACGACATATGGAATTGGGATGGATCAAAAGACCGCGGAATATTTAATTGAAACTGCTGGAGAAAATATGATGCAGCTTTCTAAAGAACTTGAAAAAATGGCTGCGTTTTTAGGGGATACAGATAAAGTAACGAAGGATGTAGTGGATGCATTAGTACCACGATCACCTGAGACTGAGATTTTTAGGCTGACGGATGCATATATATCTGGAAATCGTGCTAAAACGTTAGCTGTTTACCACGATTTATTGAGAAGTGGCGAAGAACCAATTGCAATGACTTCCTTAATTGCAGGTCAAGTTCGACTGATGCTGCATGTTGGAACACTGAAGAGAAAAGGGTACCATCAACAGCAAATTGCAAGTACACTGAATGTGCATCCATATCGCGTGAAGTTGGTGATGAATAACCGTGCGAATCCAACCGAACAACGACTGTTACGAGCGTTAGATAGGCTTGCTACAATTGATTTGAAGTTGAAATCCACTTCGGGCAACAGAGAAAGAGTACTGGAATTATTTTTTATGAATCAACAATAAAAAAGCTGTCCGTCAATGACGGACAGCTTTTAAAAATTACAAAGCTTTTTTTGTAAGACGTGCTTTTTGACGAGCAGCTGTGTTTTTATGGATAAGGCCTTTACCGGCAGCAGTGTCCAATGATTTAATAGCAGCGCGCTTAAGTTCTTCAGCGTTGTCAGCGTTGTTCACGATCGCAACATCAGCTTTACGTACAGCAGAACGCATCGCAGCTTTTGTGCTTGAGTTTTGTTCGTTGATCGCGTTGCTTTGCTTAACGCGTTTGATTGCACCTTTAATGTTTGGCATTTCATTCACCTCCAGAAATCAGGTAAGAAGAGTGTTTCCACGATCTCTCGGATATCTCTTTATAACAAAAATAATTTTATCAAATTGAAGCCATTAATGCAACAACAAAACGATAACATGAAAAATCTTGTGTCTAATAATGGAATAAGCATAAAAAGCTTTCCGTGCGTACACACTAGTATATAGAGGTGATGGTTATGGAAAACTACGACTTTTATAGAACGGATCTTGTCGTTGAAGACGAAGAAATGGTTAAACACCATACAGAAGGAGAAAAAGAGAAACTTGAAGAATCTGAAGGCATTATATTTAGTGAAGAAAGAAAAGGAAGGACAATTTTAACGACTGTAATTGTGGATGAAGAAGGAGAAAAGCGTATAGGGAAGAAAAAAGGGACCTATATCACACTTACTGATCCATTGTTAAATGCAGAGGATAGAAAAGGATTAACGAAACTTGCAGCATCAATGGGGAAACAGCTTAAAAAGCTGACGGAACCCCTGTCACTTCAACCAAACAGTAAAATTTTGTTTATAGGTCTCGGTAACAAAGACGTCACACCCGATGCAGTTGGTCCACTTACGATGGAAAGGTTAAATGCTGTTGTTCCCGACTATTATAAAAATGACGGAGCTGAAATTTTTGTATATTCCCCCGGGGTGACAATCCAAACAGGTCTTGAAACTGCAGACTTTATAAAAGCAGTTGTAGAAACTGTATCTCCGGACTTACTTATAGTTGTGGATGCACTGGCAGCTCGTGACAGTTCAAGGCTTTGCAGAACCATTCAATTGACGGATACTGGAATTCATCCAGGTTCAGGAGTTGGCAATAGTCGTAAAGAAGTATCGCAAGAAACTCTAGGTGTACCGGTTGTCGCAATTGGAATTCCGACAGTAGTTGACGGACCGGTATTAATCGCAGATGCAATAGATACGCTATTTGGATATATGGCTTCAAAAATAGAAGAAGAAAATAAACCATCATCAAGATTATCGGTTACACCTTGGTTAAATACGGATACAAAGAAAGCGGATAGACAAACCTTAATACCTGTATTTGGAGATTGGGCTTCCTGGCCACATGAAGAACGTGTTCAGTTATTTGAAGAAGTCCTATCAAATCATCAGCTTAAGACATTTATTTCCCCTAAAGAAATTGATAGTTGGGTACAGCTGTATTCTTCTGAACTTTCCATGGCACTTACTTCGTGGGTAAACAATTTAAAACAAAGTTCTTGATTGTTCCGTCTCTGCATATAGTAGCGGAGACGGGGGGATGACTGTTGAAAAAAACATTGAAAATCTGGACAATAGCTATATTCATTTTATTTCTATTCCCGATCTTGCTCCAACTACTTCCAACAAAGCAATCGGACAATTCTTCGGTAATGCTCAAACAGAAAGCATATATTGTGTATGCTTCAAATGTTGTTGAGCCGCCCAAACATACTAGCCCCAAAAAAGTCCTTCTTCATTTCACCCATTCTGAAGAAGCTTACGAGCCGATTACTCTTGCGGCGAGTGGAAAAGTTGCAGTTTCCCACAAAACAGAAAATATTACAAAGTTAGGTGAAAAGCTGAAATTGCAACTGGCAGCCTTCGGGGCTGAAGCAGAGCTGCTGCCTGTAGATATTCAAAAAGTAATGGCGCAAAAAAGCATCCCGTACCATCGTTCCTATAAAGCTATTCGTCCTTACCTTCAAAAGTCGTTAGCAGAAAATAAATATGATATTGTGCTGGATATCCATCGAGATTCGTTACCTGCGAACAAAACAACAGCCACCGTCGACGGAAATCGCTATGCAAAAGTAGCGTTCGTCATCGGTAAAGAACATAAGAATTATGCGAAAAATTATGAAGTAGCGAAACGATTGACTGAAGGAATGGAAGCGAAAGTGCCTGGGATTACCCGTAATATTATTGTGAAAGGCGGCCCTGGGGTGGATGGTAAGTACAATCAAGATCTTCATCCTGGATTTGTCCTAATTGAACTTGGTGGTATTGGAAATACCGAAGAGGAACTAAATCGAACTGTAGCTATAATTGCTGAGGCAGTGGGTGGCTTAACTTTGGATGAACAATAATTACGGAAAGAAAATGAGATAAAAGAACATTCAACGACTGTGCAGAAGCTAGTATAGCTTCTGTTTTTTGCTGTTTAACTAAGAGAGTGCCGCGAAAGCGAAAGGTTAATGATCATGAATTTAGAATTTGCATGTGATTAGAAAGGAAATGTGTAACACCGCCGCCTTGTTTCTGCTATAATTCAAACTAGCCGAATTAGGAGTGAAAACAATGATGAATGATCAACAGAAATTGGAGAGACAAAAAAATATTAGAAACTTCTCCATTATTGCCCATATCGACCATGGGAAATCTACACTAGCGGACCGTCTTCTTGAAAAGACGGAAACAGTTAGTGCTCGAGAAATGAAGACCCAAACTTTGGACTCCATGGACCTCGAAAGAGAACGTGGTATCACCATAAAATTAAATGCAGTTCAATTGCTATATACAGCTAATGACGGACAAGAGTATACGTTTCACTTAATCGATACCCCTGGACATGTCGATTTCACATATGAAGTCTCCCGAAGTCTTGCGGCATGTGAAGGTGCGATTCTAGTAGTGGATGCAGCTCAGGGCATTGAAGCGCAAACATTAGCCAACGTATACTTGGCGTTAGATAACGACTTGGAAATTTTGCCAGTTGTAAACAAAATCGATTTACCTGCAGCTGATCCTGAACGTGTAAAAGATGAAATCGAAAATGTAATCGGCATCGATGCATCTGAAGCCGTTCTAGCATCTGCAAAATCTGGAATTGGTATCGAAGATATTCTAGAGCAAATTGTTGAAAAAGTCCCTGCGCCGACAGGGGATCCGAGTGCGCCGCTTAAAGCGTTGATTTTCGATTCTCATTATGACCAATATAAAGGCGTTATCGTCAATATTCGTATCATGGAAGGTTCTGTAAAACCGGGAGACACCATTCGAATGATGGCAACCGGAAAAGAATTTGAAGTCGTAGAACTCGGTGTATTTACACCTAAAATTTCACCACGTGACGAGCTAACTGTTGGAGACGTCGGCTATTTGTCTGCAGCTATCAAAACTGTAGGGGATACTCGAGTCGGTGATACAATTACGCTCGCGAATAATCGAGCAGACAAACCGCTTGCCGGATATCGAAAAATGAATCCTATGGTATTTTGCGGATTATATCCAATAGATACGTCAAAATATAATGATTTAAGAGAAGCGCTTGAAAAGCTTGAGTTGAATGATGCGGCTTTAGAATATGAAGCAGAAACTTCACAAGCATTAGGCTTTGGTTATCGCTGCGGCTTCTTAGGTCTGCTTCACATGGAAATTATTCAAGAACGGATTGAACGGGAATTCAATATTGATTTAATTACTACAGCGCCAAGCGTTATTTATAATGTAGTACTGACAGATGGCAGCGAACTGAAAGTTGACAACCCTTCCATGATGCCAGACGCACAAAAAACGGATTATGTAGAAGAGCCATATGTTAAAGCATCTATTATGGTACCGAACGATTATGTCGGTGCTGTAATGGAGCTGTGTCAAAAGAAACGCGGTAACTTTAAAACGATGGACTATTTGGATGCAGCACGAGTGAATATCATTTATGAACTTCCTTTAGCAGAAATTGTGTATGACTTTTTCGACCAATTGAAATCGAGTACTAAAGGATATGCGTCCCTAGATTATGAATTGATCGGTTATAAGCGCTCTAAACTTTCCAAAATGGATATTTTGTTAAACGGGGAAACGGTGGATGCACTCAGCTTTATCGTACACCACGACTTTTCTTATGAGCGAGGCAAAGCGATTGTTGAAAAACTCCGTTCGCTAATCCCTCGTCAGCAGTTCGAAGTTCCAGTTCAAGCAGCCATTGGACAAAAAATTGTAGCGCGTTCAACGATAAAATCCATGGGTAAGAATGTCCTTGCTAAATGTTACGGTGGAGATATTTCACGTAAACGAAAACTTCTTGAAAAGCAAAAAGAAGGTAAAAAGAAAATGAAACAAGTAGGATCTGTAGAAGTACCACAAGAAGCGTTCATGGCTGTTTTACGCATGGATGAAGATTGAGTTGAAAATGATGCACATGCAGAGGGCGTATAGCCCTCTGTTTGGCGTTTACAGGAGGGAAAGCAGCATATGAGGGGAATATACATTCACATCCCATTCTGCCATCAAATCTGCCACTACTGTGATTTCAATAAAGTGTTTTTTGAAAATCAGCCAGTGGATGAGTATATTGAGTCAATTGATAAAGAATTAAAGACGTTAAAGCAAAAAGGAACAGATTTTACAAAAGTCGAGACAGTTTTCTTTGGAGGGGGAACACCCACTGCACTGAATGCTCGTCAGCTTGACAGACTGTTAGAGATTGTTCACAGCCATATAGATGTGAGCAGTTTGACTGAGTTTACAACAGAAGCTAATCCTGACGAGTTAACGAATGACAAACTGAGTGTATTGAAAAACGGACAAATTAATCGGCTTAGCTTAGGTGTTCAATCTTTTGATGAAGAACTGCTGAAAAAAATTGGGCGGTCACATAGTCCGATGCAAGCAATCGAAGTTGTAAATAATGCAAGAAAAGCAGGTTTTGATAATATCAGTATCGATCTGATATATGCGCTGCCTGGTCAAACTCAATCCCAATGGGAAGCCACACTAGACCAAGCGTTAGCATTGGAGCTGCCTCATTACTCGGGGTATTCGCTTATCGTAGAACCTAAGACGGTCTTTTATAATCTGATGAAAAAGGGCCGACTGCCACTTCCGGGAGAAGACGCAGAGACGAGTATGTTTTCTGAACTGATTGACCGAATGGAGAGTTCAGGCAGACATCAGTACGAAATTAGTAACTTTGCAAAAGTGGGGAAAGAGTCTATTCATAATATGATTTATTGGGAAAATGATGAGTATGCCGGAATAGGAGCTGGTGCTCACGGCTACCTGAATGGCGTCCGATACGCAAATATTGCACCGCTTAAACGTTATATGGAGCACGTGGAAACTTTGGAGCTGCCAAGAATCGAAGAAAATACAGTAACTTTGCAAGAACGTATGGAGGAAGAAATGTTTCTCGGACTTAGAAAAACGGAGGGCGTTTCTTTAGAACATTTTGCACAGAAATTCGGTGTTTCTTTAGATGAAAAATACGGGAATGTCATTAGCAATCTTATCCGAAAAGACTTAATCGAACAACATGGAAATCGAATTAGACTTACCAGAACAGGGATTTTTAGAGGGAACGAAGCGTTTCAACAATTTCTCGGTTAAAAGTCGATTCAAATGTTTGACACAGTCTTTCTGATTTGATAAATTATGAGTAGTATTAGCACTCATTCATTAGGAGTGCTAACAGGAGTGATGATTATGTTGACAAACAGACAATTGCTTATCTTGCAACTGACGGTTAACGACTTCATCGAATCCGCTCAGCCTGTGGGCTCCCGGCAGCTTTCGAAAAAGGAAGAAGTTCCTTTTAGTCCGGCGACCATCCGTAATGAGATGGCGGATCTTGAAGAGCTGGGATATCTTGAAAAAACCCATACGTCTTCAGGAAGGGTGCCCTCTGAAAAAGGATACCGATTCTATGTCGACCACCTGCTGACCCCTCAAAAGCTAAAAATGGAGGACAACCTCCAATTACGTTCTATTTTTCAAGAAAGAGTTTTGGAAGCAGAAGTACTTATCAGAAATTCAGCCTCCATTCTTTCTGAACTGACAAACTACACTACAGTACTGCTTGGTCCAGATACCACGGCGCACAAAGTAAAGCGGTTTTCAATTGTGCCGTTGTCAGGAACAAAAGCAGTTGCCATTATGGTAACTGACAGCGGCAGGGTAGAAAATCATGTATTCGATGCAGCTGATGGTTTATCGGCAACAGATATCGAGAAAATGGTCAATCTGTTAAACGAACGACTCGTAGGGACGCCGCTTTCCGAGATTCCTCGTATGTTAGCGACAGAATCAAAAATGTTGTTTGAACGCCATGTGAAGAACGCTGGTACTATTCTTACTTCCATTCAAGATTCTATGATTGGCAAAACCGAAGAGCGAATGTTCTATAGTGGACAGATGAACATGATGAAGCAGCCTGAATTTAATGACGTTCAGAAAGTAAAAACTTTCTTGGAAGCGATTGAACATGGAATGCCGCTAACATTGTTCAAAAATGATCTTGCGGGTATCCAAGTACGGATTGGTTCAGAAAACAAAGAGCAGACACTTGGTGATTTTAGTGTCATTACGACGGCTTACGCGGTTGGTACGGACATGACGGGCTCTATTGCGATTATTGGACCAAAACGGATGGATTATGGCAGAGTGATTACATTACTTGATATTTTAAGTGAAGATCTTTCATCTGCACTTGCAAGACTTACTATTGATGGAAGAACGGACAGGAGGAACGAATCATGACAGAGAATAACCAGACATCTGAAGAGTTGGAAACTGAAAATTCTACAGTGACAGCCGACACAGCGGCTGCAGATTCAGTTGAAGGTGAAACTGAAGTAATTGCTGAAGATGAACAGTCGATCGAACCCGAAAAAGATGAAAAAGACATCGAAATTGAAGAATTGAAGAAAAAGTTATCAGACGAAGAAGATAGACGCCTTCGTATACTTGCAGACTTGGATAACGCACGTCGCAGAGCAACGCTAGATAAGGAAGCGATGCAGAAGTACCGTGCACAGGAAGTTTTAACAAACCTAATCCCTGTACTTGATAATTTCCATCGCGGTTTATCTGTAAAAGCAGAAAGTGACGATGCAAAATCGCTTCTTACTGGTATGGAAATGATATATCGCAGTTTAGAAGATGCATTGAAATCTGAGGGATTGAAGGAAATCGAAGCTGCGGGAACTGAATTCGACCCTAATTTCCATCAGGCGGTCATGACAGACTCTGATGATAATTATGATTCCGGATCTGTGCTTGAAGTACTACAAAAAGGGTATACGTTGAAAGATCGCGTACTCCGGCCTGCAATGGTTAAAGTAAACGAATAAGAATTCAACTAAAAACTTTGATGAACACACTTAGGAGGAATTTTAATATGAGTAAAATTATTGGTATCGACTTAGGAACAACAAACTCAGTAGTTTCTGTGTATGAAGGCGGAGAAGCAAAAGTAATTCCCAATCCCGAAGGTAACCGCACAACTCCATCTGTTGTTGCATTTAAAAATGGAGAACGCCAAATCGGTGAAGTTGCGAAACGCCAGTCTATCACAAACCCAAACACGATTATGTCAGTTAAGCGTCATATGGGTACAGACTACAAAGAGAAAGTTGAAGACAAAGAATATTCACCACAAGAAATTTCAGCTATGATTCTTCAGTACATGAAGGGCTATGCAGAAGAGTATCTTGGTGAAAAAGTATCTAAGGCTGTAATTACAGTACCTGCATACTTCAATGACGCACAGCGTCAAGCGACAAAAGATGCTGGAACTATTGCTGGTTTAGAAGTTGAACGTATTATCAACGAGCCAACAGCTGCAGCACTTGCTTACGGTTTAGATAAAACAGATGAAGATCAAACAATCCTTGTTTATGACCTAGGCGGCGGTACATTTGACGTGTCTATTCTTGAACTAGGCGATGGAGTATTCCAAGTACGCTCGACTGCAGGGGATAACAAACTAGGCGGAGATGATTTCGATGATGTCATTATCGATTATCTAGTACAAGAGTTCCGTAAAGAAAACGGAATTGACCTTTCTAAAGATAAAATGGCAATGCAGCGTTTGAAAGATGCAGCTGAAAAGGCGAAGAAAGATTTGTCAGGTGTTACATCTACACAAATTTCACTTCCATTCATCACTGCAGGCGAAGCAGGACCACTTCACTTAGAAATTTCGTTAACTCGTGCAAAATTCGATGAGTTGACAGCGTCACTAGTTGAACGTTCAATGGTGCCTACTCGTCAAGCTATTAAAGACGCAGACCTTTCTCCATCTGAATTGGATCGTGTCATCCTAGTGGGCGGTTCTACACGTATACCAGCTGTCCAAGAGGCTATCAAAAAAGAAACAGGGAAAGAGCCATTTAAAGGCGTTAACCCTGACGAAGTAGTTGCGATGGGTGCAGCTGTTCAAGGTTCCATCTTAACTGGAGACGTAAAAGACGTCGTATTGCTCGACGTTACACCGCTATCATTAGGTATTGAAACAATGGGCAGCGTATTTACTAAGTTAATCGACCGGAATACAACGATTCCGACAAGTAAATCACAAGTATTCTCAACTGCTGCTGATAACCAGCCGGCTGTAGACATCCATGTACTTCAAGGTGAGCGTGCGATGGCAACTGATAACAAGACACTAGGTCGTTTCCAATTGACGGATATTCCGCCAGCTCCGCGCGGTGTACCTCAAATCGAAGTAACATTCGATATCGACAAAAACGGTATTGTTACAGTTAAAGCGAAAGACATGGGTACTCAGAAAGAACAAAACATTACAATTCAGTCTAGCTCAGGTCTTTCAGACGATGAAATCGATCGCATGGTAAAAGACGCAGAAGCTCATGCTGAAGAAGATAAGAAACAAAAAGAAGAAGCAGACCTCCGTAACGAAGCGGACCAACTCGTATTCATGGCTGAAAAGACATTGAAGGACTTGGAAGGCAAAGTTTCTGAAGAAGAAGTGAAAAGCGTTGAAGATGCTAAAGAAGCATTGAAAACTGCAATTGAAGCGAATAATCTTGAAGAGATGAAAGAGAAAAAAGACGCACTTGAACAGGTTGTTCAGCAAATGACAATGAAAATGTATGAGCAAGCTCAAGCAGAAGCAAATGCACAGGGCGAAAATGCAACTGATTCTGATGACGGTGTTGTTGACGCTGACTTCTCAGAAGTTGAAGATGACAAGAAAAACTAAATCAGTAACTGATTGACGGAAAAGTCAAAGTCCGATATTCCGGCTTTGGCTTTTTCGTTTGTTACCAAACTCACTCAATTAATGTTACAATGCACACAATGTTAAATGAGTATCGGGAGTGTAGATGAATGAGCAAACGGGATTATTATGAAGTATTAGGTGTTTCTAAATCAGCAACAAAAGAAGAAATTAGAAAAGCATATCGCAAACTTTCCAAACAATTTCACCCGGACTTGAACAAAGAAGAAGGCGCGGAAACTAAGTTTAAAGAAGTAACAGAAGCGTTCGAAGTTTTAAGTGATGAAAACAAACGCGCATCTTATGATCAATATGGCCATGCTGATCCGAACCAAGGTTTCGGCGGAGGCGGTTTCAGTGGCTTTGGTGGTGGAGATGGTTTTGGGTTTGATGACATTTTCAGCTCCTTCTTTGGTGGCGGTGGCGGCGGAGGCCGGCGTCGGGATCCAAATGCACCGCGTAAAGGCGACGATCTTCAATATACAATGACTGTCGATTTTATGGAGGCTGCATTTGGTAAAGAAACAGAGATTGAAATTCCGCGTGAAGAAGAATGTGAGACCTGTCATGGTAGTGGGGCTAAAAAAGGTACATCAGCTAAAACGTGTACAAATTGTAATGGGTCTGGTCAGGTGACAGTCACACAAAATACACCGCTTGGTCAAATGGTAAATCGTAAAGTCTGTAATGTGTGTCATGGTACAGGGAAAATCATTCCTGAGAAATGTACTACATGCCATGGAAGCGGCAGAGTTACAAAACGTAAAAAAATCAAAGTTACTATTCCAGCAGGTGTGGATGACGGTCAACAATTACGTGTCGCTGGCCAAGGTGAAGCAGGCGTTAACGGTGGACCATCAGGTGATTTGTACATCGTCTTCCGAGTGAGACAGCACGATAAATTCATCCGTGAAGCAGATGATGTGATTTTGGAAGTGGATTTAACATTCCCTCAAGCTGCTCTTGGCGATGAAATTGAAGTGCCAACCATACATGGTACTGTTAATTTGAAGATACCAGCGGGTACGCAAACAGGTACGACATTCCGCTTACGAGGTAAAGGAATTCAAAACGTTCATGGTCATGGAATCGGCGACCAGCACGTCATCATAAAACTGCTGACACCTAAGAAAATGACAGAGAAACAAAAAGAACTTCTCCGTGAATTTGCAACAATTGATGGAGATTCACCAGGTGAGTATTCTAGTTCATTGTTTGATAAAATCAAGAGATCTATTAAAGGCGACTGAAAGGACTGAGAATGCGTGAAATGGTCTGAAATTGCAATTCACACGACAAATGAAGCGACAGAGGCTGTTGCGAATATACTTCACGAAGCAGGAGCAAGTGGAGTTGTTATAGAAGATTCAGGGGAACCTGAACGCATTCATGAAGATCGGTATGGGGAAATCTATGATTTGAACCCTGAAGACTTTCCGGCTGAAGGTGTTTTAGTAAAAGCTTATTTACCTGCAAACAGCTTTTTAAAAGAAACAGTCCAAGAAATTAGTGAATCGATAGATAAGCTGAAGCAATTTAACTTGGACACAGGTAAAAGGGCTATTACTACAACAGAGGTAGATGAAGAGGACTGGGCGACAGCTTGGAAAAAGTATTATCATCCAGTGAAAATTTCAGGTCGTTTCACGATTGTTCCAACATGGGAAACTTATGAACCTGTCGAATCAGACGAGCTCATCATTGAACTAGATCCGGGAATGGCATTTGGCACTGGGACTCATCCGACCACCGTCATGTGTTTGCAAGCACTTGAAAAATACGTGAAACCTGACGATTACGTGATAGATGTAGGTACAGGTTCCGGGGTGCTGGCAATCGGAGCTGCTATGCTGGACGCGAAAGAGATACTTGCTTTAGATTTAGATGAAGTTGCGGTACGTTCTGCTAAAGAAAATATCGCATTAAACCAGTGCGAAGAAAAAATAGACGTTTTGCACGGAAATCTTCTTGACTCAGTAAAAGAACCTGCAGATTTGATAGTCGCCAATATTCTAGCAGAGGTAATTGTTACATTTTCGCATGAAGCATTTGAACTTTTAGCGGATGAGGGATTATTTATCGTCTCAGGTATTATTGCTGCTAAAAAAGACTTTGTTAAAGAGGATCTCATTCAAAAAGGTTTCGAAATTGTTGAGTCTGTCGTGATGGAAGATTGGGTTGCATTAATCGCTCAGAAGCGGGGAGAATAAACGTGCAGCGCTATTTTTTGGAGTTTCCGTTTGATTCTTCTGGAGTTGCCTCAATCACAGGCGAAGACGAAAAACACATTAGGCGTGTCATGCGAATGCGTGAAGGCGATGAAATCTGTTGTGTAAGCGAAGGTGTTGGGCATATCTGTGGAATTCAGCAATTTGATGAAGAACAAGTTGTTGTTAAGGATACAGGTCGTACTGCACGCGCAAGTGAATTACCTGTCAATGTTACATTGGCATGCGGTTTACCGAAGGGGGATAAGCTGGAACTGATCTCCCAAAAGGCGACTGAACTTGGAATGGCTGAACTTATCCCTTACCAAGCTGAACGTTCCATTGTTAAATGGGATGAGAAAAAAGGTGATAAGAAGACTGCAAGATTACGCAAAATAGCGAAGGAAGCAGCCGAACAGTCACACCGAACTGTCATTCCAGTGATTTCTGAACCGCTTACTTTTAAAAACCTGCTTATAAGAGCTGAATCATTTGATGTTTGTCTTTTTGCTGATGAAGAAGAGGCAAAGGATGGAACTTCAAATAAGATTGCAGTACATCTGCAAAAGGTGTATCATGGACAATCGATACTGGTCTTGTTTGGTCCTGAAGGTGGATTATCACGGTCCGAAGCAGACGATCTTAAAGGAGCTGGATTTTTACCTGTCTCCCTTGGTCCACGTATCTTGCGCACAGAAACAGCGCCTTTATACGTTTTATCCGCTATGTCTTACGAATTTGAATGAAAGAGGTGAGCAGCTTATGTCCTTGGTTGCCTTCCATACATTGGGCTGTAAAGTAAATCACTACGAAACTGAAGCCATCTGGCAGTTATTTAAAGATGCTGGCTATGAACGTACTGACTTTGAGAAAAACTCAGATGTATATGTTATTAATACCTGCACTGTTACGAATACTGGTGACAAGAAAAGCCGACAGGTTATTCGCCGTGCAGTCCGTCAGAATCCGGATGCAGTTATTTGTGTAACGGGTTGTTATGCACAAACCTCACCCGCAGAAATTATGGCAATCCCTGGTGTTGATATAGTAGTCGGTACGCAAGACCGTACGAAATTACTAGGGTTAATCGATGAATACCGTACAGAACGTCAGCCGATTAATGCTGTACGCAATATCATGAAAAATAGAGTTTACGAAGAATTGGACGTACCTGCATTCACTGATCGTACTCGCGCATCTTTGAAAATCCAAGAAGGATGTAACAACTTCTGCACATTCTGCATCATACCTTGGGCTCGCGGACTTATGCGTTCTCGGGATCCTGAAGAAGTTGTGCGCCAGGCACAACAATTAGTTGACGCAGGGTATTTGGAAATTGTTTTAACTGGAATTCATACTGGCGGATATGGCGAAGACCTTAAAGATTATAATCTTGCTAAATTACTTATCGATCTTGAGACGAAAGTTAAGGGGCTCAAACGACTTCGTATTAGCTCGATTGAGGCAAGTCAATTGACGGATGAAGTGATTGAGGTTTTAAATAATTCTTCTATTATCGTTCGCCATTTACACATTCCAATCCAATCAGGTTCAAATTCCGTTTTAAAAAGAATGCGTCGCAAATACACTATGGAATTCTTTGCTGAACGCTTAGATCGTCTTCGTGAAGCATTGCCTCATCTAGCTATTACTTCGGATGTAATTGTTGGTTTTCCGGGTGAAACGGAAGAAGAATTTATGGATACATATAACTTCATCCGCAATCATCGTTTCTCTGAATTGCATGTTTTCCCATATTCTAAACGTACTGGAACACCTGCAGCCAGAATGGAAGATCAGGTTGAAGAAGAAGTTAAGAATGAACGTGTGCATCGTTTAATTGAATTGAATGATCAGCTTGCAAAGGAATATGCTGCTGAATTTGAAGGCGAAATTCTTGAAGTCATTCCTGAAGAAAAGTTTAAAGAAGATCCTGAAAGTGATTTGTATGTTGGATATACAGACAACTACTTAAAAGTTGTGTTCCCTGCTGATGAAGAGATGGTTGGTAAAATCGTCCGTGTGAAACTATTAAGAGCAGGTTATCCGTATAATGATGGGCAATTCGTTCGTGTTATGGATGAAGAGAAAGAATTAGTTATTTAAGCGAAACCACTAGGTAGATACCTAGTGGTTTCTTTTCAATTGAAGATGATTCTGCTATGATGAAAAAGATACGCACATCCTCCAGGAGGTAATATATATGAATTCAATTGCGAAAATGATTGATCACACATTATTAAAAGCAGATGCGACTAAAGAACAAGTTTTGGAACTATGTAACGAAGCTAAGCAATATGAGTTCGCTTCAGTATGCTTGAACCCTGCTTGGGTGAAAACCGCGGCAAAGGAGCTTGAAGGAACGTCTGTAAAAACGTGCACAGTAATCGGTTTTCCATTAGGTGCGACAACAACTGAAGTCAAAGCATTTGAGACGAAAAATGCAATTGACAACGGTGCAACTGAAATTGACATGGTTATCAATATCGGTGCATTAAAAAGCGGAGATACAAAAACTGTACAATCAGATATCGAAGCTGTTGTGAACGCAGCTAAAGGCAAAGCTATTGTAAAAGTAATTATTGAAACTTCACTTTTAACTGATGAGGAAAAACGTACAGCGTGTGAATTGTCGGTTCTTGCGAAAGCTGATTTTGTAAAAACATCCACTGGTTTTTCAACAGGCGGAGCTACGGTAGAAGACGTGAAGTTGATTAGAAGTACAGTGGGACCGGAAATGGGTGTTAAAGCATCGGGCGGTGTTCGTAGTTTAGAAGACGTCACAGCTATGAAAGAAGCAGGGGCAACACGGATCGGTGCTAGTTCTGGAGTTGCGATTATGAATGGTCTTCAGTCAAAATCCGACTATTAATTTCAACTTTTATATTGACCGTTAGAAAATAGTACGGTATAATTTTCAAGTACATAGCAGTATGCTATGTTCGAAGTGTGTTCGGAGGGAGGGACAAGAGATGACTAAAACAACTGTTCGTAAGAACGAATCACTTGAAGATGCTCTTCGCCGCTTCAAACGTACTGTATCTAAGAGCGGTACGATACAGGACGTAAGAAAGCATGAGTTTTATGAGAAGCCAAGTGTTAAGCGTAAAAAGAAATCTGAAGCTGCTCGTAAACGCAAATTCTGATTAACTCCTATATTGTTTGCTTAAAGCAACGTTAAACCAGTAAAATGCGCGTAAGCCAGAAAATCCTAAGGATTTTCTGGCTTACTTTTTTTGTAGGGAAAAATTAGGATCCTTATTGGAAAGAATGCAAGTTGTTATTTAAAATCTTAATTTTAGCGGCGAATTGAAATTTAAAAGAAAATACTTTTCGGATAATGAAACTTACGTGTGTTTCATTCGTATAATAGGTATACTAAAAGGACAATCAACTTAGAAAGCAGGTGAGATTTTTGCAGAAGCTCATTAGAGGAATTCTGCTCTTGACACTTATCATTTCAGCAGTATTGTTTCCACTTTCCACTACATCATCAGCTAAAACTGGAACCGTTTACAAAGTACCGGTTCATAATGAGGTAGAAAAAGGATTATATGCTTTTCTTAAGCGTTCTTTTAAAGAAGCTGAACAGTCTGGCGCCGATGTCATAGTGCTGGATATCAACACTCCGGGAGGCTTCACGGATACAGCTGGAGAAATTGCCAAGTTAATGGATGAAACAGATACTAAAATTGTTGCTTTCGTTAACAAACGTGCACTGTCTGCAGGAGCTTTCCTAGCTTTACATGCAGATGAGATCTATATGGCTCCAAACTCTACAATGGGTGCCTCTGCTGTTATTGACGGCTCGGGGAATGCAGCAGATACGAAAGCCCGAAGTGCATGGTCTGCAGATATGATAAATGCAGCCGAATCCCATCAGAGGGATCCGAAATTTGCTTTAGCCATGGCAAATCCTGAAGAAGATTTATCGGAATTTCGTGCAGGGCCCGGTGAACTGTTAACGTTAAGAGATAGTGAAGCTGTTTTGCCTGAAGTGGGGTACAGTGAAGGAACCGTTGCGAATTATGACGAGTTACTAACAAAAATTGGTATGAAAGATTCCACAACCATATCAACTGACCCGACACTTACTGAACAAATTGCCCGCTTCATCACAAATCCTGTAGTCGTTCCAATTTTACTTTCAATTGCAGGGTTAGGGTTGATTGTTGAGTTGTACTCACCAGGATTTGGGGTCGCGGGTACGATGGGGCTTTCTGCGCTGTTATTGTTTTTCTATGGTCACTTAATTGCTGGACTAGCAGGCTATGAAACAATACTTCTCTTTATCATAGGGGCAGGCTTAATCATTGCAGAGCTGTTTCTGCCGCATGGTATAGCAGGGATTTTAGGGGCAATCGCTGTCACCGGTAGTATTATTTTGGCAGGTGCGAATCCTGTATATATGGCAATATCGGTGCTAATTGCACTTGTCATTGCTACAACAGGGATGGTGGTTATTATGAAATTCTTTGGAAAGAAACTTCATTTGTTGAACAAAGTAATTCTCATGGATGCAACGGACACAGAAAGCGGTTACGTTTCCAATGTGAACCGTATTGACTGGTTAGGTAAAACTGCAGTCACTCTAACCGCGCTTCGTCCCTCAGGAGCAATTGTAATGGATGGAGAAAGAATTGACGTAGTTTCAGAAGGAAACTACATCGACAAAGGAAAGCATGTTAAGATAGTGAAAGTTGAAGGATCCAGGACGGTAGTTCGGGAACTTCAAGAAATGGAGGGAAATGAATAATGATCAGTGGTAGTCTAATTGGTATTGTTGTAATCGTAGTTTTAGCGATTATCTTGTTGTCAGTGTTCTTTACGTTTGTACCAGTTGCATTGTGGATTTCCGCAGTATCTGCAGGTGTTCGAGTAAGTATCTTTACACTTGTAGGAATGCGTCTAAGAAGAGTTATCCCGAATCGTGTTGTGAATCCACTCATTAAAGCTCACAAAGCTGGCGTGGATGTTTCAATTAATCAGTTGGAAAGTCACTACCTTGCAGGTGGTAACGTAGACAGAGTAGTGAATGCTCTAATTGCGGCTCAACGCGCAAACATTGAATTGACATTTGAACGTGCTGCTGCGATTGACCTTGCAGGCCGGGATGTTTTACAAGCAGTTCAAATGTCCGTAAACCCGAAGGTAATTGAAACACCATTCATCGCGGGTGTTGCTATGAATGGTATCGAAGTTAAAGCGAAAGCGCGTATTACAGTTCGTGCTAACATTGACCGACTTGTCGGTGGTGCTGGTGAAGAAACAATTGTTGCGCGTGTTGGTGAAGGTATTGTCTCAACAATTGGTTCGTCAATTGACCATGCTAAAGTATTGGAAAATCCAGACCTGATTTCACAAACAGTGTTAACAAAAGGTTTGGACTCAGGAACTGCTTTCGAGATTCTCTCTATCGATATTGCTGATGTTGACATCGGTAAAAACATCGGTGCAGAACTTCAAACAGAGCAAGCGCAAGCTGATAAGAATATTGCACAAGCGAAAGCTGAAGAAAGACGTGCAATGGCTGTAGCTAGCGAACAAGAAATGAGTGCTAAAGTTGTAGAGATGCGTTCTAAAGTTGTGGAAGCCGAAGCAGAAGTACCATTGGCAATGGCAGAAGCGCTTCGCACTGGAAACATTGGCGTCATGGATTATATGAATTATAAAAATCTTCAAGCCGATACAGGTATGAGAGATTCCATCGGGAAAATCAGCGGTTCGGGCGACCAAGAGAATAAGCCGAATACCTAAACTGCAGAACTGCAACTTCCCGGAAAGGGGATGTGCTGATGGAACAAATTATTATTCTGATTGTTATTGGACTTCTCAGTACGTTATTCTCTAAAAAGAATAAGGGCGGGAACCAGGATCAGAAACAAGGAGCACCTCAACGAATGGAGACCCCCCAGAAGCAGCCGATGCCGCAAAAGGCAGAAGCGCCAGCTCAGCGGGCACCATCCAATCATGAGCAGATGGATCCATTTAAAAGATTAAAAGAACTTACTGGGGAAATTTACAAAGAAATTCAAGAAGACCAACGGAAAACAGTTACAGAACAACCTGTACAAATCGAACCCGTTTCAATTCCTGAAGTTCCTGTAAAAAAACCTGTAAGCACAAAACAAAGTCGGCCCCACAGACAAGCCAGCACCCGTTCTTCTGGTAGACTCACTACACACAATCCAGAACAACAGCGGTTTGTAAAACAAGAATCTCTAAACGTAAATGTTACTAGTAAGCAAGATTTACTTAGAGGAATCGTGTTTTCTGAAATTTTCGGACCACCTAAGTCAAAACAATAAACAAATACGCATTGACCCCCTCTACCGCGCATAAGAATGGTACAGGGGGTCAATGCGTTGAGAAAACTATTTGAAATGGGATCATTACTATCAATCGAAGATTTTAATACGCTCAAAGTACTTGGCGGATATGAATTGATTAAAATTACAGAAGGGTATGCCCACTTGCGAAAAGAAGGCTACGATATTCAAATTAGTGGAATTGAAATTCATTTTGATATGCTAATGGAGCACTCAGCTTTACTCTCCTTCACCGAGTTACATGATATTCGAATTACAAAAGCGGCGAAGGAAGGGGAATCGCATGAAACATAAGCAATATGATGTGGAACTGCGAGGAATTGGTGAACCTGCTCGTCTTATCAATGAAATGGTTCATAGTAAGAAAAAGGTAGCCAAACTTGAAAAAGTTGACGGTGGTATTTGGTTTCAGACAGATGCCAAGGGTATCGAATATATCCGAGCGAACAGAAGGAAATTCAATCTGAAAGTTCATATAGTCCGTTTAAGTGATGGAACGCCAATAAGCAGATTATTTCATTCTTGGAGCGTTTTATTGCTTTGTATTATTCCGTTTGCAGCTTCGTTATTTCTTTGGCAAGTAAATGTAGATGCAGAGCATCCGGAGATTGCAGAACGAATTGAACAAAAGTTAAAAAAATCTGATGTAGTTCCCATGCAATTGCTGCGGAAACTACCTGACGAAGGAACTATACGCAGTTTGCTGATGACGGATGAACCAGATCTTTCATGGGTACGCTTTGAAAAAAGGGGGGCTATCTTAACAATAATTCCGATGCATTCACCAAAAACGACTGAGAAAATTGAGAAGGCAAATAAACCGAGTGAGCTTGCTGCGCGCACAGGGGGAGTCATTACAGGCTTTCAGTTAAAAAGCGGTGAACGGGTTGCCCGTATCAATCAAACCGTCAAACAGGGGGACCTGCTGGCCACAGGGGTACTTGAGCAGGGGGATAAGGTGTCGGTAGTAGGAGCAGAAGGTTCAGTCTTCGCAGATTACTGGCTAGAATACAAATTCGTTTTGCCTAAAACAATTGAATATCGTGCAGCAGGAGAAAAGCGCATGTCTTTAGAATGGAACTTACCTTGGTTGAAACAAAGTTCAGATAGCCAACCATTTTGGAAGATCGTAACCTGGAAAGAAGAACAATATGATCAGGTTAAAACCATTACTTTAGAAGAAGGCATGGAAAAAGGTTTTCTGGTTCCGCTACTAAAACATAAATTGTTATCTGAAACCTCATATGAAAAAGATATTAAGGATGAAAATATTTTACAGGTAACCTTTGATAATGATAAAGTTACTGGGACTATACTTTTTTTGATCAATGAAAATATTGCGATGAAAAGACCAATATCCCAAGGGGGAGACGATTGATTGAGTGAACAACAAATTCAACTTCATTTAGAAGATCCAAACGAAGCCATTATGTTGCTAGGCATTTCCGATCAAAACATTAAGCTGATTGAAGAAAATCTTTCTGTCGCTATGTTATCGCGGGGGGAAACCATTTCACTTAAGGGCTCTGAAGAAAATACAGAAGCTGCTAAACAATTATTGGAGCAACTATTGAAAGTGATACGTAAAGGTATCCAAATCAACCAAAGAGATGTTGGAACTGCACTTGAAATGGCGAATAATGGAACTATTGAATATTTCGCTGAACTGTATGATGTTGAAATTGCAAGAAATAGTAAAGGTAAAGTAATTAGAGCAAAAACTATTGGGCAACGGGAATACGTTCAAGCAATTAGGCAAAATGATCTCACTTTTTGTATTGGACCTGCAGGAACGGGGAAAACATATTTAGCAGTTGTTTTAGCTGTACATGCGATGAAAACGGGTTCTGCAAAACGTATTATTTTAACTCGTCCTGCAGTAGAAGCCGGCGAAAGTTTAGGCTTTTTACCAGGAGACTTGAAAGATAAGGTTGATCCATACTTACGTCCTCTTTATGATGCTTTGCATGATATGTTAGGTGCTGAGCACACGGAACGGTTAATCGAACGAGGAACCATTGAAATTGCGCCACTCGCCTATATGAGGGGCCGTACATTGGATGATGCATTTGTTATTTTAGACGAAGCCCAAAACACCACTCACGCTCAAATGAAAATGTTCTTAACTCGGCTTGGATTCGGCTCCAAAATGGTAATAACGGGTGATAAAACCCAAATTGACTTACCAAAGGGTGCAAAGTCAGGACTCATTGCAGCTGAATCAATTTTGTCTAAAGTCCGTGAAATCCATTTCCAATATCTTGAACCTGCTGATGTAGTCCGGCATCCAATTGTAGCAAAAATAATTGAAGCATACGAAGAAGAGCAGTCCTAATAGGACTGCTCATTACATACTCGACTTCCACCTAAACTTCCACATTTTTTGTGAATTCGACTGAAAGGGGATTCAAGGGATGCTTAAGCCGTTGATCCAACTTATCAAGTCCTTGAAATTTCATGTAACCGCATGGTTAGTAATTGGATTATCTGCGATACTGCTTTTCTTTTTTGTCTATGATGATGTAAAGCAAGAGACATACGAACTCTCACCTTTTCAAATTTCTCCCAGCACGATCCGTTCGTTGAAAACAGTTGAAGATTCTGAGAAAACTGAAGAAGAACGGGCACGAGTTGCGGAAGAACAACCTGCGGTCTATCAGTTCAACGAAGAAATCGCATCTAATCGTCAATCGATAGCTACTTCATTTTTTGATTATTTACTTGAGGTAAAGGAAAATTCGTTAGACAGTGAAGAGAAAGTTTCTGAGGACTCTCTTAAAGCTGCAATTCGAGAAATGAATTTGAAACTAAAAGAGCTGAAAGAAAAAGAACCTGATTTTTACTTGAGTCAACCCGTGCTGACGGGTTTGCTGACTGAAAAAGAAACTGTCTTGATTGAAATGCGAAACGAACTGAATCAGATCTTATCAGAGGAATTGTCACAGCCTATTAAAGCCAAAGATCTATCAGTTGTTCAATACGAAGCTGAACGAAAAATCAGGACTTCAATTAGTATTCCTGATGGACAAGTTCAAACAATGATTCAGCTCGTACGTCCTTTAATTGAGCCGACTGAGACCATTAACGAAGAGTTGACGGATCAGCGTTTGAAGCAGGCTAAAGAAAGTATTGAACCTACACGTATCTTACAAGGACAAGTTATTGTGCGTGAAGGACAAGTCATCGACAAAGAAATCTATCGTCAACTTGAAGTTACCGGTCTTCTGACAAACCAGACTTCTGCAAAACCGATAGTAGCACTCATTTGCTTGATTTTGCTTTTATCTGGTCTTGTATATATACACTTCATGTCAAGAAAAGAAGACAAGACTGTGCTGAAGAAAGCTCTTCTCATTTTTTACTCGGTATTCTTTTTAGTCATAGTTATGATGAAATTGACAGGCGTACTCGAGAGGGAATTTGATGTCCAAGTTTCATTTTTGTTTCCAGCTGCCCTGGCTCCATTGCTTATTAAGTTATTGACGAACGAACGATTAGCCATTTTGTCTGTTGTTATCCTATCTGCAATTAGCGGTCTTATGCTGCAAGAAGGGGTAACTTCAATCATGCAAATGGAAATTGTACTCTATTTCTTATTGAGTGGA
Source organism: Sporosarcina aquimarina (assembly GCF_033253705.1). Lineage (GTDB taxonomy): Bacteria > Bacillota > Bacilli > Bacillales_A > Planococcaceae > Sporosarcina > Sporosarcina aquimarina. The sequence continues at coordinate 63,890 of NZ_JAUBDH010000002.1, read as the reverse complement.
GTTACAGCATTACTGGTTCTTGGCGAGAGTGGAAGAAGATTAACAATCATGAGAACGAGCTTAGCAGTTGCAGTTGCCAATTTGTTATATGTAGCGTTTTACTTATTGATGACACAATCTAGTTATACCTTATCGGAGCTAATGTTTTATGCAATTGCTGCGGTCAGTTCTGCTATCCTTTCTGCCGCGCTTACTATCGGATTACTTCCGTTTTTTGAATCTGTATTTGGCGTTGTATCGGACATGCGTTTGATTGAACTGTCTAACCCGAATCATCCGCTGCTCAAAAAAGTACTGACAGAAACTCCGGGTACTTATCATCATAGTGTTATGGTTGCTAATTTGGCGGATGCTGCTTGTGAAGCGATTGGTGCGAACGGGTTGCTTGCTCGTGTGGGAAGTTACTATCATGATATTGGAAAAACAGTAAGACCGTTATATTTCATAGAAAATCAGCATGGAGTAAACTTGCATGATCAGTTGACACCTGAAGAAAGCCGGGATATTATTATTGCCCATGCAGCGGATGGCGCTAATATTTTAGCAGCTAAAAAGATGCCAGCGCAAATTGTGGATATTGCGCGCCAACATCATGGAACGAGCTTTTTGAAATTCTTTTATAGTAAAGCTAAAGAGCAGAACGATGAAGTTAAAGAGGATGATTTCAGGTATTTTGGACCCAAACCTCAGACTAAAGAGATTGCGGTTATTTCTATTGCGGATAGCTGTGAAGCAGCTGTGCGCTCTATGAAAGAACCAACACCTGAAAAAATATCTGGACTCGTAAAATCTATTGTCAAAGACAAATTAAACGATGGACAGTTTGACGAATGTGACTTGTCTATGAAAGAAATTCGTATTGTGGAGCAAGTCATATGTGAAACGTTAAATGGGATATTTCATAGTCGGATTGAATATCCGAAATGATAGTGAGCGAGGAGTGAGAAGAATGATAGTGATTGATTTCATTGATGAAATTGATGAAATAGATGAGGATACTCGGCAGTTGGTTCAAGGTATCTTGTCTTTTGCTGCTGAAAAAGAAGGACTGGAAAATGGTACGGAGCTTTCAGTTACGTTTCTCGACGATGAAGCAATTCGACAAGTGAATCGGGAGTATCGCGGAAAAGACCAAGCGACAGATGTTATTTCGTTCGCCTTAGAAGAAGTGGGTGAAGGAGAAGTTCCAGTGGTAGCTATCGATGAGATGCCCCGTCATTTAGGAGACCTTCTAATTTCAGTTGAGACTGCAAAACGCCAAGCTGCAGAATATGGACACAGCATAGAGAGAGAAATTGGTTTTTTGGCTTTGCATGGTTTTCTTCATTTGCTTGGATATGACCATATGTCAGAAACAGATGAAAAAGTAATGTTTGGCCGACAAGAGGAACTATTAACTTCATTCGGCCTCGATAGAGAGTAGCATGAAAACCTTTTTCAAAGCGTTTACTTATGCGTGGATGGGGATTGTACACGGGACCACACGTGAGCGTAATGTTAAGTTTCACCTAATTGCTGCAATGATTGTATTGGCTGCAGGATGGATGACAGGACTTAGTCAATTGGAATGGATCATCATCATTGCTGTTATTGGACTTGTCATCGCTATGGAGTTTTTGAACGCTGCAGTAGAAAGGGTAGTAGACTTAGTGACACAAGAAGTGCATCCGTTAGCTAAACAAGCTAAAGATCTTGCCGCGGGTGCAGTTCTTGTGTTTTCAATCGCAAGTGCAATTATAGGAATAATAATCTTCTTGCCAAAATGGCTGATGTAAATGAATGGAGCGATATTGATGGATAAACAGCAATTAATGGAACATGCAAAACGTGCACTAGAAAATGCATATGTACCGTATTCTAAATTCCCAGTAGGAGCAGCATTGCTGACAGAGGACGGTATCGTATTTGAAGGGTGTAACATAGAAAATTCGGCCTATAGTATGGCGAATTGCGCGGAACGTACAGCTTTCTTCAAAGCGGTCTCTGAAGGAAACCGGTCTTTCAAAGCACTTGCCGTTACTGGAGAAACTGAAGGCCCCATTTCACCTTGTGGAGCTTGCCGCCAAGTGATTTCGGAGTTTTGCTCCCAAGATATGCCGGTATATTTAACAAATCTAAAAGGCGATGTAACGGAAACAACTGTTGGGGAATTGTTACCTGGCGCATTTAGCAAGGAGGACCTCGACTATGGCGCCAAGTAAATTTAAATCAGGTTTTGTTTCTATAATCGGAAGACCAAATGTAGGGAAATCTACGTTCCTAAACCGGGTAGTTGGACAAAAGATTGCAATCATGAGTGACAAGCCGCAAACCACTCGTAATAAGGTACAAGGGGTGGTAACAGGGGACGATTCACAAATCGTTTTTATTGATACACCTGGAATTCACAAACCTAAACACAAATTAGGTGACTTTATGGTGAAATCGGCTAAAAATACTTTGAAAGAAGTAGACGTTGTGATGTTTATGGTGAATGCAAATGAAAAAATCGGACCTGGAGATCGATTTGTCATCGAGATGTTGAAAGGTTCAAATACCCCTGTGTTTTTAGTTATAAATAAAATTGACTTGGTACACCCAGATGACTTGCTGGGCATAATTACTTCTTATGTAGATGAATATGATTTTGCGGAAATTGTTCCTTTGTCAGCACTGAATGGAAATAACGTTGAACGCCTTATGGAGACACTTAACAAGTATTTGCCGGAAGGTCCTAAATATTACCCGGATGATCAAGTAACTGATCATCCAGAACGGTTTATTATTTCAGAGTTAATTCGGGAAAAAGTACTTCATTTAACGAGAGAAGAAGTTCCTCATTCGATAGCGGTAGTCATTGAAAAAATCGCTCGTGATGAAGAAAATGCAATCGTCAATGTAAATGCGACTATAATTGTGGACCGCGATTCCCAAAAGGGGATTGTTATTGGTAAACAGGGAGCACTATTGAAGCAAATTGGCACAAAAGCCAGACGTGATATTGAAATGTTACTTGGTTCTAAAGTGTTTCTTGAACTATGGGTGAAAGTGCAAAAAGATTGGCGCAACAAACCTGGACAGCTGAAGGAATTCGGCTTCCGCGACGACGAGTATTGATCGTCACACAATAGTGGAGGCAAACGTCATGATGAATAAATGGGAAGGTATTGTTCTGCGAACAATGCCTTATGGCGAAACGAATAAAATTGTGACAATACTAACTAAAGAAGCTGGGAAACTGACTGCAATGGCGCGTGGAGCGAAAAAACCTGCCAGCCGATTATCTTCTATTACACAAGTCTTTTTATATGGCTCCTTTTTGCTGCGTACTGGCAAGGGGATGGGCACTTTAGAACAAGGTGAACCCATCAATTCAATGCGTCATATTAGAGAAGACCTAGAAGCAACCTCTTACTCCAGCTATATAGTTGAACTAATCGATAAGCTGACAGAGGATGGAGAACGGTCTACAGGAATCTTTGATTTACTGCATGATGCTTTACACGCTATAAATGAAGGGTATGATCCCGAGGCGATTTCTTTGTTTGTGGAGTGGAAGATGCTGAGAGTGGCAGGGATTCATCCGATTTTACATCAATGTGCTTCTTGCGGTGCTGTAGAAGGGGAATTCGCTTTTTCGTTCCAGGAAATAGGATTTCTCTGTCATCGGTGCTTCCATACAGATCCGTACTTAGTCAGAATATCCCCATCACAGCTTAAGCTCATCCGAACTTTTGCAAATGTCCCGATTACACAAGTGGGGACTTTAAATCTTAAGAAACCAACGAAGCAGTTTATGAAAAAAATAGTACGGCAAATATACGACGAACAGGTTGGTTTGCGATTGAAGTCGCTTCTATTTTTGGATCAGCTTGATCGAACACCTAATTTGCTGCCTGAAAAAGAAAAACCGGCAGAGTCAGATGATTAATCTGGCTCTGCCGGTTTTCTATTTAAAATGATATCTTTTCTTCAATATATGCTTTTAGCTCGCTGATTGGCATACGAACTTGCTCCATCGAATCGCGATGGCGAACAGTTACTTGACGATCCTCTTCAGAATCGAAGTCATACGTAATACAGAAAGGTGTTCCAATCTCATCTTGACGGCGGTACCGTTTACCGATTGATTGTGAATCATCATACTGTGCAGGGAAGTGCTTACAGAGCTCTGCATAGACCTCTTCAGCGCCAGCAGATAACTTCTTAGACAATGGCAGTACCGCAGCTTTAACAGGAGCTAGAGCCGGATGGAAACGCATTACCGTTCTCTTGTCATCACCTTCAAGAACTTCTTCATCGAAAGCATCACAAAGAAACGCAAGTGTGACACGGTCTGCTCCGACAGAAGGCTCGATACAATAAGGTACGAATTTCTCATTTGTAATTGGGTCTTGATAGTGGAAATCTTCATTCGAGTATTCCATATGACGCTTTAAGTCGAAATCAGTTCTGTTTGCAATACCCCATAGTTCTCCCCAGCCGAATGGGAATTTGAACTCGATATCCACTGTTCCTTTTGAATAATGGGAAAGTTCATCTTCATTATGCTCACGAAGACGCATGTTGGTTTCAGTTAAACCTAGATCTAGTAACCAGTTTTTAGAAGTTTCACGCCAGAATGCATACCATTCTTCGTCTTCGCCAGGTTTACAGAAGAATTCAAGCTCCATTTGCTCGAACTCGCGTGTCCGGAAAGTGAAGTTACCAGGTGTGATTTCGTTACGGAAACTTTTTCCGATTTGAGCAATTCCAAATGGAAGTTTTTTACGCATAGAACGCTGAACATTTTTGAAGTTTACAAAAATACCTTGAGCTGTTTCTGGACGTAAAAATATTTCATTTGCCGATGAATCTGTAACACCCTGTGTCGTCTTGAACATTAAATTGAACTGACGGATGTCAGTGTAGTCCAAAGCACCGCAAGTTGGACATACAATATTATGCTCCATGATCAGATCTTTCATTTTTTCAAATGGCATTCCGTCGACAACAATTTCCATTCCTTTAGCATCGAGTGCATCTTCAATTAGTTTATCTGCACGGTGACGGGTTTTACACTTTTTACAATCAATCATCGGATCGTTGAAGTTACCGATGTGACCAGATGCTTCCCAAACCTTTGGATTCATTAAAATTGCTGCATCGAGTCCAACGTTGTAAGGAGACTCTTGTACGAATTTTTTCCACCATGCCCGTTTAATATTGTTTTTCAGCTCAATACCTAGTGGACCGTAGTCCCACGTATTAGCAAGTCCTCCGTATATTTCAGATCCAGGGAAGACAAATCCTCGTTGTTTCGATACGTTCACAATTTGTTCCATTGTATACATAATAATCCCTCCAATTAAAATAAGCACCCGTCCTCGGACATAGAATGTCCGAGGACGGGTGCGTGATTCCCGCGGTTCCACCTCGATTGACTGCAATACATCACAGCCCTCTTTAGACTTACAATGGCTCCAGGTTGCCTTTTCGTGTCCAGTACGGGCTTTCACTATCCCCGCTCGCTTTTATGTGACAGTACTTATTGACCTTTCTTCGCCTATAAACATGTTGAATTCAGTTTAGCACGGTTCGCGATTCTTCGCAATAGAACTAAGTTTGTTATATACTAGTGAAAGATTAGCTTAATTGAACGCTTAGGACGGTGACATAGATGGAACTCAATAAGCGCCAGACGGAGATCCTGGAGATCGTCAAGGCGGATGGACCGATTACTGGTGAGCACATTGCCGATCGGCTGAATTTAACAAGAGCTACCATACGACCAGATCTTGCAATACTAACCATGGCGGGCTATTTAGATGCACGCCCTCGCGTTGGTTATTTCTACTCGGGTAAAAAGCAGGTACATTCAGTCGGTGACGAAATGATTGGTATGAAAGTTGGCGATTTCCAGTCTACTCCTGCTGTTGTAACTGAACACATATCTGTTTACGATGCAATTTGTGAAATGTTCTTACAAGATGTTGGTACGCTGTTTGTGGTTGATGAGCAAGCCTGTTTAATCGGTGTTCTTTCACGGAAAGATTTACTTAGAACAAGTATCGGGAATACAGAACTTGAGAAGATGCCTGTACATGTCATTATGACCAGAATGCCGAACATTATTTATTGTCATAAAAAAGACACACTTTTATCGGCTGCTCGTAAAATGATTGATAAGCAAATAGATTCGCTGCCTGTTATTGGCATGGAAACAAATGGGTTAGAGGTAATTGGAAGAATTACAAAAACAAATATCACTGCAGCATTTTTAACACTTGCACAAGATCATGAGCTATGAGGTGAGTCCTATGAGTAAACTTAAGTTTTTTATCGTTTCCGATTCGGTCGGTGAAACAGCAGAATTAGTTGCGAAGGCAGCGGCTAGTCAGTTTCGTCAAGACTTGGATACTGTTGCTATGAAACGATTTTCACATATCGAAGAAAAAAGTCAGCTTGCGGAAATAGCGTGGTTAGCGGAACAACAAGGTGCGATTGTCGTCTATACATTAGTACGAAGTGAAATGAGGGCGTCACTTACTCAGTGTTGTCAAGAGCATAACGTTCAATGTATAGATCTTTTAGGGCCGATTATGCAGTCGATTGACCATGTATTAGATGAACGCCCTATCGAAGAGCCCGGATTGGTTCGTCAGCTGGATGATGACTACTTCAAAAAAATTGAAGCAATAGAGTTTGCAGTTAAATATGATGATGGACGGGATCCGCGCGGGGTGCTGAATGCGGATATTGTGTTGGTAGGTATTTCCAGGACATCTAAAACACCGTTATCTCAATACCTCGCACACCAGCGCTTTAAGGTTGCAAATGTACCGCTCGTTCCTGAAGTCGAGCCACCTGCGGAACTTTATAGTATTGATCCAAACAAAGTTTTTGGACTAGTTATATCTCCTGAAATTTTAAATTCAATTCGTAAGGAACGGTTAATTGCCTTAGGTTTGAAAGATGATGCCAGCTATGCAAAAATTGATCGGATAGAACATGAAATTAATCACTTCAACAAAGTGATTAAGAAAATTGGATGTACAGTTATTGATGTTTCGAATCGTGCTGTAGAAGAAACAGCAAATGTAATTTTGTCACAAAAGAACACCTATGAGTTTGAGAAAATCCGGAAGGACCTCCATCGATAAGGCAGGTCCCTCTTTTTCGTTTTATATCTTTGTGAAATAACTAGTATTATTTTTAAAAGTCCTGTAATATAGCAGTTTCGAAGAAATATAAAAAATTTGTCGAATAAGAAGGATATTACAAGTCTACATCGAATTTAAGACTGTGAAGATGGTGATATTATGTCAAAGATTCCTGAACAGACAATTGAAGAAATTCGATCCAAAACAGATATCGTCGACCTTATAGGCGAACATGTCCGTCTTACAAAGAGAGGGAAGAACTGGTTTGGTCTTTGTCCTTTTCACGGTGAGAGTACTCCGTCGTTCTCTGTTTCAGAAGAAAAACAACTGTTTCATTGTTTCGGGTGCGGAGCAAGCGGTAATGCAATCACATTTGTTATGGATATCGATAATCGGCCATTTACAGAGGCAGTAGTGCAGCTTGCGGAGAGACTTGATATTCCTATTGACGCATCTGTGGAAATGGGTGGCCGGTCAGAAAAGAATGTGGCGCATAAACAAATGTATGAAGCCCATGAATTCGCGGCAAACTTCTATAATCATCTCCTTTTGAATACGGTGGAAGGTGAAAAAGCATACGAATATCTTGAACAAAGAGGATTTACAAGGGAAAACATCGAAAAGTATAATATCGGATGGGCTTTGGACGATTGGGAAGCACTATCTTCTCTTTTACAGCGTCAAGGTTTCGATATGAACGATATGGAACAAGCTGGTTTAGTCATTCATCGTGAAAATGGAACTGGATATTTCGATCGGTTCCGCGGGAGAGTCATGTTTCCACTATATGATGATCATGGTACAATAGTCGGGTTCTCCGGACGTGTGCTAGAGAAATCGGAGAAAGAGGCAAAGTATCTCAACAGCCCTGAAACCCCTATTTTTGAAAAAGGTCATTTATTATACAATTTTCACCGGGCACGTCTTAATGCACGAAAAACGGGTAATGTAATAATATTCGAAGGTTTTATGGATACATTATCCGCAGATCGAAATGGTATTGAAAATTCTGTCGCAGTGATGGGGACAGCGTTATCTGATACTCAGCTTATAAAGTTAAAGCGTATCACCAATGATATTGTCATTTGTTGTGACGGTGATAATGCAGGTTGGGAAGCAGCAAAACGTTTTTCCGGATTAGTTATGGATAAAGGGTTCTCCCTTAAAATAGCTATACTGCCTGGCAAGATGGATCCAGATGATTATATTACGCAACATGGTATCGAAGCATTTCGTGAAAAGATTTTGGATCATCCTCATACGTACATGTCTTTCATTATGTCTTATGCAAAACGATCTAAAAATTTATCGCATGAAAATGATGTACTGCAATTTATCCATGAGGTGATGGAGGAGTTAGCAAATACTCTGACGCCTGTAGAGAAAGATATGATGTTGCGTCAGCTTTCTATGGATACGAATGTTTCGATTGAAGCGCTTGAACAACAGTATTTAAAAGCTGCTGGAAAAGCTGTCAGAAAAGAGCAATCTGACAGCTTTTCCGAGCCAGCGCTGCCAATCATACACCAAAAAAAGAAAACTATTTCTGCAACCGAACGTGCGGAGCGTTTGCTTTTGGGGCACTTGCTTAACGATGGCAGTATTTTCGATTCAGTCCAGCACCAGCATGAAGAATTGTTCGTCCATGACGACTATGCAACAATCTATATTCGTCTTGCTGGATTTTACGAACAGTATGGAGCGCCAGATTTTCATCGTTTTGCGGAAACAATCGAAGATCGCAATCTTCGCAGAATTGTATTAGAAGCTGCTGTAATAGAGCGTGATCCGGAGCATTCAGAACAAGAAGTTGGAGATTGTGTAACACATTTAAAAAAATATAGAGTTCAACAAATTATTACTCAGAAGATGCATGAGTCCAAGGATGCAGAAAAAATAAACGATCATACTACAGCTCTTGAGCTGGCTAGAGAGATCATACAGCTCCGGAAATCATTATCGGCAATGTGAGCCGACCGGCGTATTAAGGAGGAACAGGTTATTATGACTAAAAAAGAGGGACTAACTGGAGAAACAGAGACAACGTTGGAGGAAGTCAAAGCTACCTTGCTGGAAACTGGCAAAAAGAGTGGCGAGTTGACAATTGAAGAAGTCACTGAAAAATTGGCTACTTTTGAAATGGAGCCTGACCAGTTTGAAGAGTTCCTCGATCAAATCGAGGCAGCTGGTATTGAAATGGAAGGTAAAGAAGAAGGCTCCGAAGGGGCGCCAGGAAAACCAGCTGCGGAAGAAGAGCAATTTAATCTTAATGATTTGAGTGTACCGCCTGGCGTGAAAATAAATGACCCTGTGCGCATGTATTTGAAAGAAATAGGTCGGGTGGATTTGCTGACAGGTAAAGAAGAAGTAGCACTTGCAAAACGAATAATCGCAGGTGATGAAGAAGCGAAGAAGCGTTTAGCTGAAGCTAATTTACGTCTGGTCGTTAGTATTGCAAAGCGTTATGTTGGACGCGGTATGCTATTTTTAGATCTCATTCAAGAAGGTAACATGGGACTGATAAAAGCAGTTGAAAAGTTCGATCATACAAAAGGATTCAAATTTAGTACGTATGCAACTTGGTGGATTCGTCAAGCAATTACACGTGCGATTGCAGACCAAGCTAGAACTATAAGAATTCCAGTGCACATGGTAGAAACGATTAACAAGCTAATCAGAGTCCAGCGACAGTTACTTCAGGATTTAGGCAGAGAACCATCTCCTGAAGAAATTGGTGAAGAAATGGAGCTAACACCGGAAAAAGTGCGTGAAATTCTTAAAATTGCACAGGAACCAGTTTCTTTAGAGACACCAATTGGAGAAGAAGATGACTCTCACCTTGGAGATTTCATTGAAGACTCGGAAGCGCAGTCACCTTCAGATCACGCGGCATATGAACTGTTGAAAGAACAACTTGAAGATGTCCTTGATACGCTTACAGACCGTGAGGAAAACGTATTGCGTCTTCGCTTTGGTTTAGACGATGGAAGAACAAGAACTTTAGAAGAAGTCGGTAAAGTGTTTGGAGTAACGCGTGAACGGATTCGACAAATCGAAGCAAAGGCACTTCGTAAATTACGTCATCCATCTCGCAGTAAACGTCTGAAAGACTTTTTAGAATGATGAAAGGGCACCGGGCAATTATTGCCGGTGTTTTTTTATAGGGGAAGGGGGACGTTTATGAATTCACAGCGTAAGAGAATTATTATTTCAGAAATACAATATTGGAAGAAAAATAAATTACTGCCAGAACATTATTGTGATTTTTTAATTACACTTTATGCTCAAGGCGAAATAGAGGAAGCGGAAAATTTAAAAAACGAAAAAGGTATTCTTGAAAGCGGACGTTCTAAGGACGTAAGAAAGATGATTGTCTACACGTTTTTAACGATAGCATTTTCGAGTATGCTGATTATGTTCAATGAATATCCTGTAATTATAATAGGAGCAGCCTCCTTATTCGTCCTAATTCTATTAGTGAAACTTATGCTGACTAAAGAGTTTCAAAAGGCAGTAATCCCATTTACATACATTATTACTGCATTCATGCTATTAGGTATTTCTTTAAAGGTTTGGTTTACTTTTTTTGAAGGCGAAAATATGATGCTTTTTGGGATTTTAATGTTGAATAGTATTTTGTGGTTATTCGCGGGACGCTTATTACAGTTATTGTACTTCACGATATCAGGTGCTGCAGGACTTTTACTAATAATAGGGTTTTTGCTTATGTCTTATTGAGCAAAGACTCTTTTTTTCTGTTAAACTATTCATGAATTCGGTATAATGAAATATGTAAGCGTTCACAAAAAGGGGATGTCATAATGGATTTTAATTTAAGTTCAGAACAACAGATGATTCAGCGTACTATTCGTGAGTTCGCAAATGAAGTAGTGGCGCCAGGAGCAATTGACAGGGATCGCACAAATGAGTTTCCTATGGAGATTTTCAAACAGCTTTCAGAAATGGGAATGATGGGATTGCCATTTTCGGAAGAATACGGTGGGGCAGGAGCAGATACAATTAGCTTTGCGATCGTTACTGAAGAGTTGAGCCGTGCGTGTGCGTCAACAGGAATTACCTATTCTGCGCACATTTCGCTTGGGGGAGCACCACTTAATTTGTTTGGAACAGAAGAACAAAAACAAAAATACTTACGGCCAATATGCGAAGGAAGTTCATTCGGTGCATTTGGACTAACTGAACCGAATGCGGGATCAGATGCTGGCGGAACTCAGACAACTGCGAAGCTTGATGACGGCACCTATACGATTAACGGTTCAAAAGTGTACATTACAAATGCTAGCTATGCTAAAAATCTAGCACTTACCGCTATCACCGGCCAAACGGAAAATGGCGGAAAAGAAATTAGTGCTATTATTGTTCCGACTGATGCTGAAGGATTTAAAGTGATAGATAATTATGAAAAAATGGGATTGCATGCTTCAAATACAACCGAACTCGTTATGGAAAATGTACAAGTGCCTGAAGAGAATTTACTAGGTAAAAAAGGGGATGGATTCCGTCAATTCCTAGTAACATTGGATGGCGGACGCATCGGTATTGGTGCAATGGCAGTTGGAATTGCACAAGCAGCGTATGATCGCGCTTTGCAATATGCCAAAGAACGTAAACAGTTCGGGAAATCTTTATCAGAGTTCCAAGTAACACAGTTCAAGTTAGCGGATATGGCCATGAAGATTGAACTTGCTCGTAACATGGTGTATAAAGCAGCCTGGATGAAGGATGAAGGCAAACGTTTTACAAAAGAAGCGGCAATGTGTAAATTATATGCTTCAGAAATTGCAATGGAAGTAGCTGATGAAGCCATCCAAATACATGGTGGTTATGGGTACATGCGTGAGTATGAAGTAGAACGATATATGCGTGATGCAAAATTGCTGGAAATCGGTGAAGGAACTTCTGAAGTTCAGCATATGGTAATTGCTCGGCAAATTGGATGTTAAAATAAAAGTTCACAAAGTATGTCCAAAATGTCACAAAAAATAAAAGTCTATTGATAACTCTTTCGATTTTAACCATAATACAGTACAATGAGATATGTGCACTATATACTACAGAATAGTTCTGGTGAAGGAGGTTAAGTTCGTTGAGTAAAAATCCTGTTGTTCCTTATATTCTAATTTTCGCACTAGGTATCGGACTCATTTTCTTCATGTCCATGTACGGTATTGATCAACAAAAAGAAATTGCCGATGCTAATGACGAATCAACTGAAGAAGGTACGAAAGATGATGGAGAAGAAGGCGCATCTTCAGAATTTGATGCTGAAGCGGTAGCTCAGCAGAAATGTATCGGGTGTCACGGTGGAGATTTGACTGGTGCTGTTGGCCCTAGTCTACACGGAGAAGACAAAGATCCTGAAGAGCTTCACGAAATCATCAAGAATGGTAAAGGCGGCATGCCAGCTGGTCTTATCGAAGATGAGAACATCGACGCAATGGTCGACTACATTCTAACACTTAAATAATAATCCTAAAGAGCAATCAGTCAGCGGTGTTCCGCTTGGTGATTGCTCTTTTGTATTGTACGTGCAAAACCCAGTTAGATTCGTTAATATAAATGTAGAAAGTGGGCAAAGTATGGAGTGTCTACTGAAAGGTGGAACAAAAAAGTGAACGCTAAAAATTTATCAGAACGATTGAAGTTAGTCGCTTCATTTGTTGAACAAGGTACCGTTCTTGCGGATATTGGAAGTGATCATGCCTATTTACCTTGCTGGCTCATACAGAACGGTTTAATCTCTCGTGCGATTGCGGGCGAGGTTGTTAAGGGTCCGTTTGAATCAGCAAAGCGAAACGTTCAAAGTGAAGGGCTGGGTAAGCAGATTACTGTTCGGATGGCGAATGGTTTACGTGCAATAGAACAAAATGATTCCGTGGAAACAGTAACAATCGCTGGAATGGGTGGGTCGTTAATTGCATCCATTTTAGATAATGACTCAGAAAGACTTGCATCTGTGAAACGTATAATCGTTCAGCCAAATATTCATTCAATGGCTATCCGTCAATGGGCGGTAGACAATTCATGGAAAATAGTGAACGAAGCAATCGTAAAAGAAGACCGTAAAATTTATGAAGTACTAGTTTTAGAACCAGGCAAAGGAACGTATTCTTCTGAAGAGATGTTGATGGGACCCTATTTGATAAAAGAATGTGCTGATGCATTCCTCGAGAAATGGCAAGGGGAACTCGCTGAGTTATCACGTGTCATCACTGCGTTAACAAAATCTGCCCAATCCGAAGAGGCAAAAATGAAACGACAACAACTAAGTGAAACCAAGGATTTGATAGAAAGGGTGTTGCACAAATGAAAAACGTCAACGGTCATGAAATCGTTCAATTATTTGAAGAATGGTCTCCTAAAAAGTTAGCGATGGAAGGAGATCCTATAGGATTACATATTGGTCAATTAAACAGGAAAGTTGAAAAAGTATTAGTGACTTTGGATGTAAATGAAGCGATCATCGATGAGGCCATGAATCGTGGCGCAAACTTAATAATTGCTCATCACCCACCGTTATTCAGACCAGTAAAGCATATTTGGACGGATACTGCGCGGGGACGAATGATCGAGAAATGCATAAAAAATGACTTGTCAGTTTATGCAGCGCATACGAATTTAGATATTGCAAATGGCGGCGTAAATGACATGCTAGCAGAAAAATTGGAACTCACTGAAGTGAAAATACTTGAACACACAATGACCGATGGGAATGATGTATTCGGCATAGGCAGGGTTGGGGCATTGAGCTCGGAACTTACCCTTGAAGAATTTGCTCATGTTGTTAAAAAGCAGTTAGATGTACCTGCAGTTAGAATAGTTGGGGACAAAAACCGTAAGATAAACAAAGTCGGGGTACTTGGCGGGGATGGCAATAAATATATATACGCTGCTAAGCGTGCAGGAGCAGATGTACTAGTAACTGGAGACCTTTATTATCATGTCGCTCAAGATGCTGAATCTCTAGATCTTTGTGTTATAGACCCTGGTCACAATGTTGAAAAAGTAATGATTCAAGGTGTTGCGAAAAAAATGAGCACATTATGTGAAGAGCGCCAATATAATGTTACGTTTTTACAATCAGAATTGAAAACTGAACCATTCACTTTCCTATAAAAAATCCCCCACTCATTAAAAAGTGGGGGATTTTATAGTTATACGTAGGGTTCAATACGCGTCACAGGTGCCGGCTTTTTAATCTTCGGCAACAGTCGATTTAGGTCAAACTTACGTTCCGCTAAGTGAGTCGAAGGATCCTCTGGATCATACTTAGTTAAAAATTCAATTACTTCACGTACAATCAGTGTAGGCGTAGAAGCACCAGCTGTCACAGCGACACGTTCAACACCTTCCAACCATTTCAAATCAATTTCAGAGACATCCGAAATTCGATAGGAAGGAGTGTTGGCAATTTCTACTGAAACTTGTGTAAGACGATTCGAGTTGTTACTTTTCGGATCCCCCACAACGATGAGTAAGTCAGCTTCGCCCGCTTGGTCAGCGACGGCTTCTTGACGAACTTGGGTTGCCATACAAATTTCTTTGTGAACTTCGATTTGAGGATATTTCTTTTTCAAATCTTCCATAAGATGTACAACATCCCATTGGCTCATTGTTGTCTGATTTGTAACAAGAAGGCGGTCATTCTGTAGTTCTAACTTTTCAATATCAGCAGCATTTTCAACTAAATGCACTCTGCCTGGTGCTACTCCAAGCGCACCTTCAGGTTCTGGGTGGTGTGCTTTACCGATATAGATGATGTCATAGCCTTGAGACGTTTTCTCGCGAATCAAGTCGTGAGTAACCGTAACATCCGGACACGTTGCATCGATCGACACAAGTCCTTTTTTACGGGCAAGCTCACGCACTTCTGGAGAAACGCCGTGTGCAGTAAAGATTACAGTTCCCTCTTCAACTTGATTAAGAATATCCAGTCGATTGTTTCCTTCTAACGTAATGATGCCGTCTTCTTCAAATGCATCCGTCACATGCTTGTTGTGTACAATCATGCCTAATATATAGATCGGTCTCGGCAATGATTCGTCGAGTGCCGCATTTCTAGCGATTACCATTGCATCGACGACCCCGTAACAATAACCCCGCGGGGAAATCTTCAATACTTCCATTCTACGCTCACTCCTCTAATGGGATCTATCCCTATTATAGCGGAGATGGCTTAAAGGTTCAAAGTCTTAGATTGGCGGTTGAAAGACTTTTGGTATGGAAGGCCGTGGAACTGCGGCAGCAGCCGGTGCAGATTGCGCAGCGGATGCTGCAACTGAACCTGCAGCCCCTGCATCAGGTAGTGATTGAAAGCCTCTGTATAACTTCCACATCGCGGGTATATTTTGAATCATCGGTGCAAACTGTTGTACGATAGGTGCATATTGCTGCACAGTCGATATTAGACGATTTGCCGTTTCCATGTACATCTCTGGTTTAGATGGAGTACCATTCCCTCCAGGTTGTGATTGACCATTCATCCCGGGGTCCATTCCATATGGATTCGCACTAAATTGGCCGGGGGGCTGATTTGTGCGATTTTGTCCAAATCCTTGTGGTGGCCCCGGCATAAATGGACGAGGCTGCTGAAAATTCTCAGCAAACTGTTGTTGTCCGGCAGGAACTTGTCGTTGTTGATTGGCAAATGGATAAAAAGATTGATACCTCATAATAGTCTCCTTTCTGAAAAAGTACTTTATCTATAACGTATCCTATGCGAAAAAACCAACCGGCGGTACAGTTTCGTGCTACAATGAACGAATGATAGGAGGACACCGAACATGTCTAGATATACTGATTACCAATTTAAACCGTTTCTTCGTGATGCGATTGAACAACTTGGATTTACGAATCCAACGCCCATTCAAAAGGAAATGATTCCACTAATCTTGAAAGGCTCAAGTGCAATCGGTCAGGCACATACTGGAACAGGAAAGTCACATAGCTTTTTGATTCCAATTTTGCAGCGTATCGAAACGGAAACAGATGACCTTCAAGCGGTCATCACAGCTCCAACACGGGAGCTGGCAATACAATTATTCGATGAGCTGAAAAAACTTACAGCTTCATCGGAAGTACGGACAAGTTTACTGATTGGCGGTACAGATAAGAAACGTTCTGCCGACAAGTTGAAGTCTAATCCCCATTTAGTTGTAGGGACACCTGGACGTATCCGGGATATGTCAGATACCGGTGCATTAGCGATCCATACTGCTAAGATCCTTGTTATTGACGAAGCGGATCTTGCATTCGATATGGGTTTCATTGAGGATATTGATCAATTCGCCGGAAAAATGCCAAGTGATTTAGAAATGTACGTTTTCTCAGCTACAATACCTGAGAAACTAAAACCATTCCTTGCAAAATATATGGATTCTCCAGTTCACGTACAACTTGGAACTAAAAAGCCCTTGACGGAAGGGATGCATTATTCATTAGTCCCTGTACGCGGAATGGATCGCAAAAAGAAACTTCTACAAGTTATTCAAGCGATCAATCCATACTTGGCGATCATTTTTACCAATACGAAACAAAATGCAGATGAGCTTGCTGGCTATCTTGCGGCCCAAGGAGTAAAAACAGGTAAAATACATGGGGATCTAAACGCTCGTGAACGTACACGCATGATGAAACAAATTCGGGATTTAGAATATCAGTTTATTGTTGCAACTGATTTAGCAGCACGGGGGATCGATATTCCGGGGGTTAGCCACGTTATCAATTATGAGTTGCCTGATGATCTGGAATTTTATATTCACCGTGTTGGCAGAACTGCCCGTGCAGGTTTAGAAGGCAATGCAATCACATTATTCGATCCATCTGAAGATGACGCAATCGTGAAAATCGAGAAAATGGGAATTCCATTTGTCCATGAAGATATTAAAAATGGTGAATGGACTCAATTAAAAGAGCGTCATTCAAGAAAAAATCGTCCAAAAGAACAAGATGAAATCGACAAAAAAGCAGCAGGATTAATTCGTAAACCGGCTAAAGTGAAGCCAGGCTACAAGAAAAAACGTGCTGCCGAGGTCGATCGCTTTAAAAAGCGTGAAAGGAGATTGAAAAACAAAAAATGAGTGAACAACCTATTTTAATCGGCTCTCATGTTTCAATGAGCGGTAAAGACATGTTACTGGGTTCAAGTAAAGACGCTGTGGATTTTGGTGCGTCCACTTTCATGATCTATACGGGTGCTCCGCAAAACACGCGCCGTAAAGCGATTGAAGATCTTAACATTGCTGCGGGTCAAGAGCATATGAAAGAACACGGCTTAACATCCATGGTCGTCCATGCACCTTATATTATTAACATTGCAAATACAGTGAAGCCAGAAACGTTTAGATTAGGCGTGGATTTCTTGCAGCAAGAAATCCATCGCACTGAAGCGCTTGGAGCTAATCAAATTGTCTTGCATCCAGGTGCACACGTGGGTGAAGGAACCGAAAAAGGTATCGCTAAAATTATTGAAGGTTTAAACGAAGTCCTAGCTACAGATGCAAATGTACGAATTGCTTTGGAGACAATGGCCGGCAAGGGTACTGAATGCGGAAGAAGTTTTGAGGAGCTCGCCAAGATCTTTGACGGAGTCGAAAATAATGAGCGGCTCTCTGTTTGTTTTGACACGTGTCACGTTCATGATGCAGGGTACGATATTGTAAACGACTTTGAAGGTGTGCTTGAAGAATTTGACCACTTCATAGGAAGGGATCGAATATCAGTGATTCACGTTAATGATAGTAAAAATGTACGCGGCGCTGGAAAAGACCGACATGAAAACATTGGCTTTGGTCATATCGGTTTTGACCCGCTACATTATATTGTGCATCACCCTTCATTTACAGCGATTCCAAAGATTTTAGAAACGCCATTCATTGGAACCGATAAGAAGAACAAAACAGCACCATATAAAGAAGAAATCATGATGCTGAAAAGTGGAGAATTCACTACTAAATACCGTGATGCCCTTCTAGGAGAAGAAGCACAGGCTTAACATACGTTGTTGTACTAGTGCTGCTGGTTAGGCGGTATGATTGTTATGTATATTGTAGTCGATGCTTGCGTTAGCTGTTTAGACTTGATGTGAATAAGGGTCAATGAGGCTGTTATGGAAATCAGATATCTTGGTTTCTGTAATAGCCGTTTCTTATTTCCTCATATTCAAATAGTCATCTAACAATTGATTAGTTCGTTTCTCGCCTAAAATCCGTTGTACTTTTGAAATGAAGCTTTCTGGAACTCCTGTTAAAATCCAATGCATGGAAATTTCGTCTAACAATGGCCGTAACTGCTGAATTTCTTCGACTGTAAAGTCTAATCCGTATGACCTTGACATCTTATGGATCTCCGCATCACTTCTCGTCTTCATTTCCAATAGCAAACGTGTGTAATCCAATTCGTCACCTAACTCTCTTTTTATTTGTAAGTACACGACTAATCGTTTATAATCATTGAAGTGAATCGTAATCATTACTATTAACAGAAGGATGATTTTATGCAAGATAGTCTAGTGAAATTAACAAACGTCTCGTTTAATTATGGGAATTCTCCAGTATTGAAAGATATTACCTTAACTGTTCGCCCAGGTGAGTTTTGGGCATTAATTGGACCAAATGGCTCGGGTAAATCAACACTTATTAAAATATTATTGGGGTTGCTGAAGCCTGATAGTGGTTCCGTGAAAGTATTCGGCCTACCGATAGCGTCTGTCAGTCATAGAGAACGAATCGGTTACGTATCACAAAAGTCCAATTCGTTTAATAGCGGATTTCCAGCTACAGTTCTCGAGGTTGTGAGGAGCGGATTGACGAAAAAAACTGGTTTGTTTAAGCGTTTTACTAAAGAAGATACCGAAGCTGCTATGACGGCGCTGCGTGAAGTGGATATGGAAATGTTCGCTAATCGAAATATTGGTGAGCTTTCCGGGGGGCAGCAACAGCGTGTTTTCATCTCTAGGGCATTAGCTGCTAAACCTGAGTTACTAATAATGGATGAACCTACTGTAGGAATTGATCAACAAAACTCAGCTTCATTCTACTCTATGCTTGAAAAGCTGAATCGTGACAATGGGATTGCTATTATTTTAGTATCCCACGAGATTGACTTAGTAACCGACTTGGCCTCTCATGTGGCATGTCTGAATCGCACAATGCATTTCCATGGTGGAAGAAGAGATTTCGCAAAGCTCAATGATAATGACTTATCCAGATGGTATGGTCACTCTGTTAGACTTATTCATCAGAAACAGGGGGACTCTAACGATGATTGAGGCATTATTTACGTACGAATTTCTTCAGAATGCATTTTTTTCCGGATTAATTATCGGTGTGATTGCCCCGATGCTCGGGCTCTTTATTGTTGTTAGACGCCTGGCGTTGATAGCTGATGCGTTAAGTCATGTATCTCTTGCCGGTATCGCAGGCAGCTTATACCTAAGTCAGCAAGTATTTTTCTTTGCTGGACTTAATCCGATCTATTTAGGGATGGCTGCAGCAGTAGGTGGTTCGTTACTTATTGAACGATTGAGACGGGTCTATCGAAACTTTGAAGAACTAGCAATCCCTATTATTCTTTCAGCAGGAATTGGATTTGGTGCGATTTTCATCTCGCTTGCGAAAGGTTTTGGCGCTGATTTAGTCGGGTACTTATTTGGATCTGTATCCGCCGTAAGCAGACAGGATTTACTAGTAGTTGGGATTCTGGCAATTGCAGTATTTGTCTTCATCTATTTATTTTACAAAGAACTATTCACACTGTCATTCGATGCAGACTATTCAAAAGCCTCAGGGGTTAAAGGCCGATGGATACAAATGTTTTTCATGATTCTTACTGCATTAGTAATAGGTGCATCTATGCGAATTGTAGGCATACTGCTTGTGTCATCACTAATGACACTGCCAGTCGCGGCTGCAATTCAAGTAGCAAAAAGTTTTAAATCTGCCATGCTTCTATCCATTCTTTTTGGTGAAGTATCCGTAATTGCGGGCTTATTTGCTGCCTATCACTTGGACATCGCACCAGGTGGTACAATTGTAGTTACAGCTATTATCATCTTATTAGTTGTCCTGGCAGGTAAACGGTTAACTGGGAATAGCAGGATAAGGAGAAAGGGGGAAGCCTTGTGAATGTTGAAAAAGCATGGGACGTGTTGAAAGAACATTCTTTCAAACGGACAAAAAACAGGGAAGCCATTTTAGAATATTTAGCACATCGTGATGGGTATACAGCAGCTATGGACGTTAGTGAATATTTAAAAAAGGACAACCCTGGAGTGAGCTTTGATACAATTTATAGGAACTTAGCTACTTTCTCAGAACTTGGTATTTTAGAAGAAACAGAACTTCGAGGAGAAAGACAATTTAGAATGCATTGTGAACCAGGCGTTCACCACCATCATTTTATATGTACAGAGTGTGGTAAAACGAAACACATCCCCTCATGTCCGATGGATCATATTGCAGTCAACTTGCCTGGCGTTCAAATTCAAGGCCATAAGTTTGAAGTGTACGGCAAATGTCCGCAATGCCAATAAAAAAGGAAACGCTCAAAATTGAGCCTTTCCTTTTTTAATTGACACGACTAACAAAGAAATTGTGTTGAATCCATTCATTTGCTTCGTGCCAGTTGTTAACCCGTATTACGCCATTTGGTATCGGATTACGATTATAAGGTGTATCGAAGAGAATAACTGGAATATCAAGTTCTTCATGAAGGTCGACGGCATTATCATGCTTGTCTTCGAAGAACACATCCGTTGCAAATTCGCGTGCAGTTTCTATTTTACGGTGGCTTCCAATCAGTTCGACATGATCATAAGGAAGTTGTTCTTGCTTAAACCACTCCATCGTTGGAGCCATCACTTCATCGCCGCGAGCTGAGATGTAGTAAAGTTCAGCCTGCTGATTCTGCCACTTTGTCAAAAAGTGCTTTGCTTGTTCTTGAGTGGAAGAAGTTAAGCAGATTTCTGCTTCAGTTTCTTTATACCATTTATAAAATTCTGTAGGGTCAACATCGAATGCTGCAGTGAGGTCATACTCTTTAATGTCATCTAAAACAAGGTTACAGCCGAATTTCTTGTTAATATGCAGTAACAGGGAAGAAGGTGTTGTTACCGTTCCGTCAATATCAATGCCGAATCGGTATTTTTTCACTTAGATGCGCCACTTTCTTCGAGTAACTCTTCCTGACGTTTTTTCTCGAAGTATTCTTCTGCCAGTTTATCGATTTCTACTTTTAGTTCATCAACCATTGTTTCCTCAGGAACTTTACGAACCGTTTTTCCGTGCATGAATAACAGTCCTTCTCCGCGCGCGCCTGCAATACCTATATCCGCTTCTCTCGCTTCACCAGGGCCGTTAACAGCACATCCAAGTACTGCAACTTTAATAGGAGCTTTAATAGTGGAGATATACTCTTCCACTTCGTTAGCAATAGAAATTAAGTCGATCTCAATTCGACCGCATGTCGGACATGAGATAAGTGTCGCTGCGTTAGATGAAAGACCAAATACTTTTAGTAATTCACGGGCAACTTTAACCTCTTGAACAGGATCTGCACTTAGTGAAACCCGCATGGTATTACCTATACCAGCTGATAGCAGTGCACCTAGACCTGCGGAACTTTTAATGGAGCCAGTGAACAAAGTGCCTGATTCTGTAATTCCAAGGTGAAGAGGGTAGTCGAATGCAGCAGCAGCTTTTTTGTAAGCTTCAATTGCTAAGTTAACATCAGATGCTTTTAAAGATACGATGATGTCATGGAAATCCAGGTCCTCAAGGATTTTAATGTGATGTAAAGCACTCTCAACCATTCCGTCGGCAGTAGGATAACCATACTTTTCAAGAATTTTCTTTTCTAGCGATCCTGCGTTAACACCGATCCGGATTGGAATCCCTTTAGCTTTTGCTGCATTAACCACAGCTTCCACTTTAGCTTGTTTTCCGATGTTTCCGGGGTTAATGCGGATCTTGTCCGCACCTTGTTCAATAGCAATTAGTGCTAATTTATA
Organism: Sporosarcina aquimarina; assembly: GCF_033253705.1. GTDB lineage: Bacteria > Bacillota > Bacilli > Bacillales_A > Planococcaceae > Sporosarcina > Sporosarcina aquimarina. Next base: position 41,741 of record NZ_JAUBDH010000002.1, on the reverse strand, counting down.
GTTGAAGTGAATATCTACAACGAGTGGAATATCGATTTGTTCTTTAATCGCTCCGATTGAATAAGCTGCCCGCTCATCAGGACACGCGACCCGTACAATCTGGACACCTGCCTCTTGCAATCGTTTAATTTCTGCGACAGTTGCCTCCACGTCATGAGTTTTAGTAGTTGTCATACTTTGGATGAATAATTCGTTGCTTCCACCAATTGTAAGATTACCAACTTTAACTGGACGAGTATTAGAACGATGTATCATTTCAGTCATTAATCTCTCTCCTTACTTCGAATTACTACTGTTTACTAATGTACATTTTATCAATCATTGTACTAAAAAGACAAGGAACAGCTCTCCGCACACTATTGTTTTGAGCAAAATGTGACGGTTTCACTACTAAGTGGAATTTCAATTTGTTCTCCGCCCACGATATCTTGTAGTTGTAGATGCGGGTTTAAGTTGTAAAAAAGTGTTAGGCGATCTATGAAAGGAATCGAAGGATCCGGGTATAGTGCAAATAATGATTCAATCGTATCTCCCGTAACTGCAGTAGCGACTATTGATACAGGCTTGTCCACTTCTTGACAAGCGGGTTCAGCAGAAGCGAAATCAGCTAATTGAATTGTTCCTTGTGTCAAATCTAATCTCAGCATATGAATTATGGCGAATACAGCCAGTGCGGTTATTAGTAATCTCATAGGAAAGCCCCCCTTAAAACAAAGTATGCTGGGGGAGGGGGAACTATGACTGATTCGTTTGAACTTTAGGTTTTTTTGGATAGTACTTAGCTGCCATCGTTAAATACAACGTGTGTATGACTCCGGTGACAGGAAAGTTAAATCTAGTTGGAACAGCTGTCACATCAAGCAGTATAGAGACTAAAATCGGAACAGTTATCGAAATTGCTGACGTGCGCCACATATGTCGATATTCCCCGCGTCTTCTTAATAAGAACAATAAGCCTAAACCGATAAGTCCAAAGAAACTAACCCGGATGAATAAATAGAATGTACTAATGACAAGCTGAAGGACAAAGGCCATTGGATAGAGCAGGCCGCCAACAGTTTTGGCATATTCAATTAATTCATCTGAAGCACCGAATAATTCTATATCTCCTGTCAAAAATCTGATGAATGAGACGGCGGTAGAAAGCAGAACAAATAAAAAAACATATTGAAATACTTTTCCGATGGGCAATAAGCGGAAAGCAGCAAGTTTTTTAGGTTCATAAATAGAAGCGAGAAACAACTGCTGGTTTTTCAAAGGGGTAACTCCTTTCTTCTTTATAGAGATAGTTTAGCATCGGATCATGCAAAGTGGGTATAAAATGTAATAAGTTTTGAACATTGTATAACTGAAATGTTAAGGGATTGTAAAGTTTGTTGAATGTCTATTTACATATAGGGACCCGGCGACAATAATAGGAGGGTATACATATCGTTATTGGAGGTTGCACATTACATGGAGATTAACTGGCAAGAAGTCGCGTTTCAATTTCTTGGAGGACTGGGTATTTTTCTATTCGCCATTAAATACATGGGAGACGGTCTCCAAAAAGTAGCTGGAGACAGACTTCGCTCTATTCTTGATCGTTTCACAACGAATCCATTTATGGGTGTTCTAGTAGGTATCATCGTCACAGTACTCATTCAATCTAGTTCAGGAACAACCGTCATTACAGTAGGACTCGTTAGCGCGGGCTTTATGAAGCTCAGGCAGGCAATCGGAGTCATCATGGGTGCTAACATCGGAACTACCGTTACGGCATTCATAATCGGTTTAGATGTAGGTGCTTATGCACTTCCTATTATGGCAGTGGGTGCCTTTCTAATTTTCTTCATCCATAAGCTGACGGTAAAACATATTGGTGAAGTCATATTTGGATTTGGCGGACTTTTCTTGGGGCTTGAACTGATGAGTACCGGAATGCAGCCTCTACGTTCCTTAGATGCATTTTCATCCCTAACCGTTTCCATGTCTGAGCATCCGATGCTTGGAGTAGTAGCGGGTACAGTTTTCACATTAATAGTACAAAGTTCGAGTGCAACTGTAGGAATTCTGCAAGGACTGTATGCTGAGAACTTAATTGACTTGAAAGCTGCATTACCTGTGTTATTCGGTGATAATATCGGAACAACAATTACAGCGATATTAGCTGCAATTGGCGCTTCGGTTGCGGCTCGTCGTGCAGCAGCAACGCACGTATTGTTTAATATTGTAGGGGCAGTTATTTTTATGATTCTTCTGATACCGTTTACTGCTTATGTTGAGTGGATGACGAGTGCACTGGGAATTGAAAAGAAAATGCAAATCGCATTTGCCCATGGATCATTTAACGTTGTGAATACGGCAATTCAATTTCCTTTCATTGGAGCTTGGGCGTATTTTGTAACAAAACTAATTCCGGGTGAGGATGTAACTATTGAGTACAAACCAAAGCATTTGGATCCTCATTTCATCCACCAATCGCCGTCTGTTGCAATTGGACAAGCAAAAGAAGAAATAATCCGGATGGGATCATTTGCAGTTCAAGGTCTTGGAGAAACGTTTGATTATCTAAAAAGCAGTAAAAAGTCACATGCTGAAACTGCCTATCAAATAGAGGATGCCATTAATAACTTAGACCGAAAAATTACAGATTACTTAGTTGAGATTTCTGCTGTCAACATCTCACCTGTAGAATCTGTGCGACATGTAATGCTCATGGATACAGTTCGGGATATAGAAAGAATAGGAGATCATTTTGAAAATATTATTGAATTGATTGACTTCAGGGAAGTAAATAAAGTGAAACTATCTGAAGATGCAATGGAAGAGCTCTCTGAAATGTTTGAACTTACGATAGGGACTGTCCAAAAAGCTGTAGATGCATTAGATACAAATGATTGGGAGTTAGCGAGAACAGTCGCTAAACAAGAAGAGTTAATAGATAAAATGGAACGTAAGTGCAGAAAGAGTCACATTATTCGATTGAATGAAGGTGCTTGCTCGGCACAAGCTGGAATTGTCTTTGTTGATATTGTGTCTAACTTAGAACGAATCGGAGATCATGCAGTTAATATTGCTGAAGCAGTGCTAGGAAAACGGGCGTAAAAAGGGGGAGTTAGGATGGTGTTGGTTGCGTGGATTGTTGCAATAGTGTTTTTCGTTGTTGCTTTTCTAGGTCTGATCTATCCGATAATTCCTTCTGTGCTTTTCATTATCGGCGGGTTTTTACTGTACGGGCTCCTAGATACTTTTAGTCAAATGGGATGGTTGTTCTGGACCATTCAAGTGCTGTTCACTGTTTTGTTATTCGGGGCGGATACTATCGCTAATCTTTTTGGCATCAAGCGATTTGACGGCTCGAATGCTGGCGGATGGGGAAGTACTATTGGTTTACTTGTAGGTCCATTCGTAATTCCTGTAGCAGGTATTTTGATTGGCCCATTCATCGGAGCTGTTCTAGCCGAATTGTTAGTGACAAGATCAGGTTTTAAACAATCGTTGAAATCTGGCGTTGGTTCTCTTATAGGATTTTTAACATCAGTGATTGTCAAAGCGGTGATCATGATTGTAATGATTGCGATTTTCATTTTCTTTGTCACATAAAAGACAACATAATTGAATGCCTATAGGAAGTTTGATACCCTTAAAGAGTAGGAAAGAAATCAATCATTCAAGGAGGAATAGGAAATGGCTTACAAATTACCTGAATTGCCTTATGCGTATGATGCACTTGCTCCACATATTGACAAAGAAACAATGGAGATTCATCACACTAAACACCATAATACGTATGTGACTAATGTGAACAATGCGTTAGAAGGGCATGCTGATCTTGCAGCAAAATCTGTTGAAGAGCTAATTTCAGATTTGAATGCAGTTCCTGAAGACATTCGTACTGCAGTTCGCAATAATGGCGGAGGACATGCGAATCACTCCTTATTCTGGACACTTCTTTCACCGAACGGTGGCGGAGCTCCAAAAGGATCAATCGGAGAAGCGATTGATAAGAAGTTCGGCAGCTTCGACACATTCAAAGAAGAATTTGCAAATGCAGCTAAAACTCGTTTTGGTTCTGGATGGGCATGGCTAGTTCTTGATAACGGAGAACTTGCAATTACTTCTACACCAAACCAAGACAGCCCATTAATGGATGGCAAAACTCCACTACTAGGTTTAGATGTTTGGGAGCATGCGTACTACTTAAACTATCAGAACCGTCGTCCGGATTATATTTCGGCATTCTGGAACGTAGTAAATTGGGATGAAGTTGAAAAACTTTACTCAGAGAATAAGTAAGTTTTTTATGCAACCACGCACACGTCTTGTTCGTCAAGATGTGTGCTTTTTATTTTTTTAATGATATAATTCTCATGATACATAACTGTTAAGGGAGGGAGAATGTTTGAGAAAAAATCAGCGCAAAGTCGATCAAGCAAAAGTTCGTCAGCGCAAACTTACTTCCTTCAGAATGAACTTTCTATTCTTTTCAATATTTGTTTTGTTTTCGCTGCTTATTTTTCGTTTAGGTTATTTGCAGATTGTAAAGGGAGAAGATTATAAACGAGTATTAGAGCGTACAGAGGAGATTGCTGTGAACACTAGCGTTCCTCGGGGGAGAATTTTTGATAGAAGTGGGCATTTGCTCGTAGATAACGAGCCTCGCAATGCAATTACATATACGAAAACAACCTCCACAACATCTAAAGAAATGCTGAAAACTGCAAAAAAACTTGCGAAATTGATCGAAAAGCCAACGAAACGCGTTACGTTGGGAGACAAAAAAGATTACTGGATTCTTCTTCATTCTGATGAAGCTTTTGCTAAAGTGACGAAGAAAGAACGTCTTGAGCTCGAAAATGATGAATCACTAAATAAAAAAGAGGCTGAGCGTAAAATCACGACTTTGACTCGAGATCGAATCACTGATGAAGAGTTGAATTCACTCACGGAAAGCGAGCTTGAAGTTCTCGCGATCTACCGTGAAATGATGTCAGGATATGCTTACACACCACAGATTGTTAAAAGTGAAGATGTATCAGACAAAGAATTTGCAACGGTCTCTGAACATTTAGGGTCATTACCAGGCGTGAATACAACGACTGACTGGGAACGTGTGAAAATGTCAGATAGCGCCATACTTGGTTCAACGACAAGTCCCGTTGAAGGGATTCCTAAGACAGATTTGGATTACTTTTTATCAAGGGGCTATTCACGGAATGATAGAGTAGGAAAAAGTTATATTGAAAGCTACTATGAAGATTTGCTTAAAGGTCAGAAAACTGTAGTGAAAAATATTAAAGACCGAACTGGCAAAGTGGTTGAAACGAAGACTGTTCGTGAAGGTGAACCCGGGAAAGATTTAATGCTGACAATTGATACTGAATTACAGGCGCATTTGGAAAAAATTGTAGAAGATAATTTACTGAAAGCCAAACGTATGGCTGGTTCTAAGTTCTTAGATCGCGCTTTCTTTGTCATGATGGATCCTAACACAGGTGAAGTGTTATCTATGGTAGGTAAGAAACTAGTGACAGATAAAGAAACTGGTAAAATTAACATAAAAGATTATACTTTCGGCACATTTAGTACCTCTTATGAAGCAGGTTCTACAGTCAAACTTGCGACGCTGCTAACAGGTTATCAATATGGAGCTGCAAAGTTAGGCGAAGTCAAAATTGACGAGCCGATTTATTTTAAAGGCAGTCGGCCAAAATCATCACTGTTTAACCAAAGTTCACGTATTCCAATTAACGATGTAGAAGCGATCGGACGCTCTTCTAACGTGTACATGTTCAAAATAGCGATGAAAATTGCGAACTATAATTATGTTAGAGGCAGCGGACTGAGAATCGATTTTGATGCGTTCAACAAAATGAGAGACGGTTATGCTTCCTTTGGTCTCGGGAACAAAACGGGGATCGATCTTCCTGGTGAAATCACTGGATCCTCTCCTGAACCGAACCGGGCAGAACCTGGTAAACTTCTTGACCTTGCAATAGGCCAGTATGATACCTACACACCATTACAACTAGCTCAATATGTATCTACTGTTGCCAATGGTGGATATCGAATTGCTCCTCGTGTTTTGAAATCTGTTTATGAGCCTTCAAAAGACGGAAAAGAATTCGGTTCACTGATTCAACAGTCTGACCCAGTTGTTTTGAATCGTATCAATAACAGCGATGAAGAAATAAATCGGGTGAAAAAGGGAATGTATTACACATACTATGGACCGCGTGGAACAGCACGTGACCTATTTAAAGGAGAAGATTTCGATGCAGGAGGTAAGACTGGTACTGCACAGTCTGGTTATTATGAAGGTGAAGATCGCTCTGTATGGGGAACACCAACAGTATCAGTTGCCCATGTAGGATTTGCGCCTTTTGATAATCCTGAAATTGCCTATGCGGTTATCGTACCACACGTATCGACGTCCACAAACCCGCCGCACCCGAACAACGACATTGTACAGGCTGCAGTTAAAGAATATTTTGCATTGAAGAAAAAACGTGCAGAATCTGAGATTTTCTCAACTGAAACACCAACTATCCAACCACCATATAACGCAGCAGCAGATGAGAAAAGTTCTAAATAATTAGTGCTAAAGAATAAAAGCTGTATCCCTCTCAAGTTAAACTGAGAGAGATACAGCTTTCATTGTTTTACAGTAGTTAACTCTTTTGCAAGAGCAGCAAAGCTCATTGTTGAATCCACCTCGTGCTTTCCGATTTGTATCTTACCAGACAAACCATTGTCATCGAGATAACGTTCAAATTCATTTGAACTTTTAATGATTCCGGAGCGCTCTAGCGAGTCGGAGGCATCTTTCGAAGTATCCCCCCGTGAAAGTGTCAAAATCATTTTAGTGATTGGGTCTTTTGTTTCGTCAACTTGAGATGAGTCTGTTTCTTTTTCCGAATGGAATGTTGTGTTATCAGACCGGCTTGTCTGCTGGGCATCTGCTAGTGCTTCTTTTGTCTCTGTGAGTTGCTGTTTCAGTTTTGTGTTTTCAGCGCTCAGGGAAATCAGTTCATTTTTATCCGATGATGAAGGCTCATTTAGTATAAACAAAACAGCACCAGCCGTTAAACTTACAACACCAATTATTTGCAAAATCTGTCGAATCATACGCGGACACCTTTCGATCGCAAAACTGAAAGCACTTGTTCAGGTGGAAGTGTAGATCGTTTAGAAATCTCCTCTATAGAATATCCCTGGCCATGCAGCGCGGTGATCTGACTCACAATAATTGTATGGACAGGTTTTTCTTGATTTTGAGAAGCAGGATGCTGGATAACGGGAGTTGAATCCATCATTAGCTCTTCTTCCAAGGCTTTCACGCGTTTTTTTAAATAATTGGTTTCTTGATGCAGGCTAATTGAAATCTGTTCGATTTCATCTTGACTCGACTGTTTAGTGCCTTCATAAATGGAAATAAGCAGTGTGACAATGCCGATGATCATTAGGATAATGGGAAGTGACAAAGGTACCTCTCCTTGCAGTTGCAGTTTTCTTCATGGTACCATATCAAAAACCAAATAGGAATTTGGATTTCAAGCTAGACAATCAGTGTATTTATGATACAATAGAAAAGTCGTATAAATCATGCTCATAAATACTCTACTATCGCTGATGAGTGGGAGGGACAACAATGCGCGTAAATATTACACTAGCTTGCACAGAATGTGGTGAGCGTAACTATATCACAAAGAAAAACAAGCGTAACAATCCAGAACGTCTTGAAATGAAAAAATATTGCTCACGCGAGATGAAGCAAACGCTTCACCGTGAAACGAAATAATTGCTCATGCCAAAACCTTTACTGGTTTTGGTTTTTTCTTTGAAAAGAAGGGAATGAGAAGAGTATATGGATAAAAAGATTATTAGAAATACTATTTTATTAAATTTGAAAAATATGACTGAAAACGAATATAAAGATTACTCTATAAAAATTAAAGAAAGCTTATTGGAAACTGCGGAATTCATAGAAGCTGAGACGATTGCAATTACTCTATCACGCAATACTGAAGTCGAAACACGGTCTATTATTAAAAATTGCTGGAGTAAGGGCAAAACAGTGGTCGTTCCTAAATGTTATCCCCATGAAAGAGAAATGGATTTTAGAGAGATTACAGATTTTAACCAGCTCGAAACGGTTTATGCAGGTTTGCAAGAACCAAATCCAGATCTCACAACAGCTTTTGACAAGGAAGATATTGATTTAATAATAGTTCCTGGTGTTGCTTTCACAAATTCAGGATTTCGCATAGGGTATGGAGGAGGTTATTACGACCGCTTCCTTGCTGATTACACAGGTAAGACGATTTCATTGGCTTTTGAACTACAAATGGTTCCAAGTCTGCCAATAGAAAGACACGATTTGCCAGTTGGAAAAATAATTACAGAAGAGCGGGTTGTGCTATGCAGCGAACTGGCCTAACTACCTTTTGGGACGTAATCCGTCTGATGAGAAGTTTTGGTGCATATATATATACGGGTGATAGAAGGGCAGATATAATATTAATGCAGTCCGAGTTGAAAGATTTATATGATGATGGTCTCCTACTTAAAGAAGATTACTTGATGGCGACTTTAATTATTAAAAATGAACTATCTACTCTTACTAAGGAAATTAAATAAGAAAGACTCGGGTGTATTTCTCTTGTTACATTTTTGACATAAAATTGTCATGTAATGAAACTTTTTTCATACTGAAACGTTTAATATAGTATAGATAGATGTATTTTTCAGATATAGAAAGGAAGAGATGAAATGAGTAGAATTAACTGGCCGAAACACTCTGTGCTGGTGATTGCGGTACTTGCAACCTGGCTAACGACGTACTTCGGCTATTTGACGAGTTTTAACTTAAGCATCGACAATATGATTCAACAATTGATTCTATTTATTAATCCCCTCAGTTTCTTATTGTTGATCTACGGAATAGGACTTTTCATTAAAACAACTAAAAGACGCAATGCATATTTAGTTACAATCAGTGTAATCACATCTGTTATTATGTTTTCGAATGCGGTGTTTTATCGGTTCTTTAGTGACTTTATAACAATTCCATTGCTGTTCCAGACGAATAATTTCGGTGACCTTTCATCGTCTGTTATGGCGAATATCCACGGTACTGATATTTTCTTTTTTACAGATGTGGTAATCGTAGCATTAGCGGTTAAATATATTCCGCAGCCTACTGAAAATTCACGCCAGTTTAAGATGGGCAGACGGTTATATTTCATCGCAACGGCTGCTTTGTTCATGGTCAATTTAGGTTTGGCAGAAGCACAGAGACCCCAATTATTAACTCGCAGTTTTGATAGAGAGTTACTTGTTAAAAATATCGGGACCTATAACTATCACATTTACGATCTAATTGTTCAATCGAAGTCTCACGCTCAACGTGTGTTAGCGGATGGCAGTGAACTGTCAGAAGTTGAAAACTATATCCATGCCAATCACAAAGAACCGAGTGTAGAGATGTTTGAAGACGCAAAAGGGCGTAATATTATTAATATCTCTCTAGAATCGTTACAAAGTTTTGTTATTAATAATGAAATGGACGGACACGAAATTACACCATTCCTGAACTCCTTAACTAAAGATAAAGACACATTCTACTTTGATAATTTTTATCATCAAACAGGGTTAGGAAAGACATCCGATGCTGAATTTATAGTTGAAAACTCAATTTATCCGAGAAATGGCAGTGCTGTATTCTTCACTCATAGTGGAAACACATACGATTCAATGTCAGAGAAACTAGCGCAGAATGGCTACTTTACAAATGTCATGCATGCGAACAACCGGAGTTTCTGGAATCGTGACATAATGTATAAAGCACTGGGCATAGAAAAGTTCTATGACGTAGAAAGCTATACTATTGGTGAAGGTCAGGCAGTAAACTGGGGTATGAAAGATATACCTTACTTTGAACAATCTGTCGAGATGATGAAAGATATGCCTAAACCTTTTGCTTCCCGTATGATTACGTTAACGAACCACCATCCATTTGACTTGGATGATGAGGATATGCTGATTCCCCCGTACACCTCTAACTCGAAAACGTTAAATAAGTACTTCCAAACTGCTCGTTATTTAGATGAGTCAATAAAAGTTTTGTTTGATGAGCTCAAAGAAAGTGGTCTTTACGACAATTCTATTATTGTAATGTATGGAGATCATTATGGTATTTCTGAAAATCACAACAAAGCAATGGGCATGTATTTGGACAAAGAGGTTACAGCATTTGATAACGCTGAGCTGCAAAAGGTTCCATTTTATATTCACATTCCAGGTAATGGGAAAGGTAAAGTGATGCATGAACTTGGTGGCCAAATGGATGTTCGGCCAACAGTCTTGAATTTAGTTGGTATTGATACTAAAGAAGATTTACAATTTGGTTCGGATTTGTTTTCAAAAGAACATGAAGACTTTGTGATCTTTAGAGATGGCCGTTTTGTGACTGATAAGTATGTTTACGCCCATGAAGTTTGTTATGATGCGGAAACTGGCGAGCCTACTGATGCAGAGTTGTGTGCTCCTTATATCGAAAGAGCTTCAACGGAACTTGACTACTCAGATACTATAATTAATGGGGATCTGCTTAGATTTAAAGATGGTCAAGATGATAACGAAAAGAAACTGCCTGAAATGAAGGGCAAAGAGTAAAAAATAAGCTGTCCCACTAGGTCGTGAAAACGACTAATTGGGACAGCTTTTCATATGGAAGATAATTGTATAGAAAAACGCCCACCACTTTAATGCGGTAGGCGTTTTCTATCATCCAAGGAATATTAGTGTAAGGATGGTGGATAGCCTTGGAATACAATTGTAGCAATTGTAAAGCCACCAAAAATTACGGCTGCTAATAAGTTAAAAACAATACTGAGCAAGTTTCGCTCTTTAAATCCTTGGACGGTTCCAACTACAGCTAAAATAGCAATAAGACCAAAAATAACCATTAAAAGATTCATAAATGATGACACTCCTTTCAATAAAGAACAGATGAATGCCTAGTTAGCAATACTCATCTTCTATTGTACTGTTTAGTTAATGATTTGTCGAGTTGCAAACGTGACGATTATTTGAATTTCTCATGAATTTTACGTACTATTGTGATATATGAGGAGGAGTTTCCTATGAAGATTAAAACATTGCCACTCGGACCGATTCAGGCTAATTGTTATCTCATCAGCAATAGTGATGGGGAATGCTTAATAATTGACCCTGGGGAAGAATCAGACAAAATTCAAGAAGCGATTAAAGATACAAATTTGAAACCGATTGCAGTTTTACTCACGCATGCTCATTTTGATCATATAGGCGCTTTAGAATCAATCCGACAGCACTACGATATTCCGGTATACATTCACAAAGAAGAAAATCTATGGCTGCGCAATCCGGAACTAAATGGATCGGCCAAATATCCAATGTTCCCTCCTGTTGTGTGTCGCCTCGCAGATCACGTAATTAACGATGAAGGATTCTTGCAGGTCGGATCATTTGAAATTGAAGTCCGTCATACGCCAGGACACTCGCCAGGAAGCGTCAGTTTCGTCTTTCACGAGGATCGTTTCGTTATCGTTGGGGATACGTTATTTAAGCAAGGGATTGGGCGTACAGATCTGCCAGGTGGTAATACACATCAATTACTGACAGCGATTGAGCAAAAACTGTTGTCCCTAGATGAAGATTATAGAATTTATCCGGGACATGGATCTAAAACAACTCCTAAAGCCGAAATGGATTCTAACCCTTTTTTAAATGGATTCTAAAAAAAAAACAGCCGAATTTCGGCTGTTTTTTAGTGTCCTGCTCCTGGAACGTGAATGAAAGTTGCGTAATAAGTAAATCCAACTGTAAAAATCATTAAGTACGCGCCGAACATATACAAGTACATTCTTTCCGTAAGTTTCATGTATCCAAGTAGCATGAAGAAAATAGTGCTTGCGATAAATAAAAGTGCGACTTGATCCATTCCGCCGACAAAAAACATCACTGCGAAAATCCCTGTCCAGAAACCACACAGCTTGAACATATTATCCATAAGTGCGTCCCTCCTTACAACAATACAATAAACTCCTCTTTATTATATAGGATAGTGCAGTCAAAAGTAAACTCAAAGTAAAGGAATGGTTGTGACAGATCCGTGATTGTTTAAACATTAATTGTCTCAACCTTTAATTTTTATACGGCTTGGGGTATCGAAAATGCTACTTTCTCACAAACTATTCCAATTTCCTATGAGTGCGATTATACTGTGGACAAGACATAAAGCGGTCTTATGTTTTTAGAGAGAGGGGTGTGCCTTGGATACTCAAGAAAATGTGATCGAGCAAAAGTGTTTTCACTTACTGCAGCAAGCGATTGATGTAGATGCAACAGATATACATCTTGTTCCTATAGAAGATGGGTATGACATTTATCATAAAAAGAATATTAAATTAGAGCGGATTGGCAAACTCCCCCCACAATTGGCAATCCGGATGATTTCTTTTTACAAATTCCTTTCTTCCCTCGATATTAGTGATCGCCGCAAACCACAGAGCGGCTCTTTCCACAAACAATTCAACAATAACAACTTTTCGTTTCGTATATCAACCATTCCATCTATACACATAAATGAGAGCGCAGTAATTCGGATTCAGCAGCATAACAGGATTGTATCAATTGACCAACTTTGTCTGGAAAGTTCTTGGGCCGGCATGTTAAAGCAATCCATATCCCAACAACAAGGATTATTTATGGTAACCGGTCCAACAGGTTCTGGAAAAACAACGACAATTTATTCATTGACTGCACACTGTGTCAATGAGCTGGACAGACATGTAATTACTTTAGAAGACCCTGTAGAAAATCCCCACCGTCACCTATTGCAAATACAAGTGAATGAGCGGGCAGGTATGTCCTATGCTGCGGGACTAAAAGCAATTTTACGACATTCACCGGACGTCATCATGATTGGTGAAATTCGTGATGCTGAAACTGCCAAAGTTGCCGTGCAAGCATCACTTACAGGACATTTGGTATTAACTACGGTACACGCGAAAGATCACGCGGGTTGTCTTTACCGGATGATGGATTTTGGTGTTTCCCCAGAAGAATTGCGACAAACCGCTGTTTGCATTACAGCACAACGGTTGATTCGTAAATCTGATGGAGAGTTAGCGGCTGTGTTCGATATCTTTCAAGATGAAAAACTGGAACACCTTAAAAATTCATTAGTCAACAATCAGCCTGTTTACCGACCTGAGGAAGGGAGAGTAGAATCCATTGGTAGAAAGTACAGCAATTCCAGTTACTCTTCGTAAGCCATGGCAGATATTGAATAAGGATAAGACATTTACGATGAGTAATCAGCCGATGTTTTTATTGCGGGCTTCAGAATTGCTTCACGAAGGGTATACCATCCAACAATGCTTTTCGTTACTCATCCCTCACCATTGCACAAATAGTTTACTTGTATTAAATAATGTCGAGGAAATTTTCAGGGACGGAGCAAACGTTTCTGAAGTGTTGAAAATGCTTGGCTTTCCGGATCGGATTTTGTTGTCCATTGAGTTATCTGAGAGTGATGGCAGATTAGCTGAATCACTTCAAGGTGCCGCAGTAAGGTTGGAAGCTGCACATGTCCGAAGACAAAAGTTTGTTCAAGCTGCTACGTATCCACTCGTTCTAATGTTTGCGATGGCTCTCTTGCTAATCGCATTTAAACTTTACTTTTTACCTAACTTTGAGACATTGGCAGCATCCAGATCAGCTTCTACTAATGGTTTGGCAAAATATTTACCGCGCATTGTTGCGAGGGCACCAGATGTTTTGTTGGGTATGATGGTGGTTTTACTATTGCTTGCTATCAGCAGCAGGGCCTATCTGAAACGGCTAAATCCTGCGCAAAGGATTCGAAAACTATCCTCTATTCCGTTCCTTGGAGAGATGTACTCAAATACTTTGACAAGACTTTTTGCATCAGAAACAGGTAATTTACTTGCAGCGGGAAATTCCATTCAAGAAGCAATGATGATCTTAACCAATCAGAAGATGGACCTTATGTTAGCCCAAGTTGCACAATCCATTCTTAACCATGCAGGCAAAGGTGAAGCTTTTCATATTGCGATTGACTTAACAGAGGGATTGAATCGTGAATTATCTTTCTTCGCAAAGCATGGATCGGATAGTGGACATTTGGCTAAAGAGATATTGTTATACAGTGAACAGCTGGGGCATTCGATAGATCGGAAAGTGAATCGAATGATGTCGATGCTCCAGCCGATTCTCTTTGTAATTCTTGCGGTTTGTATAATAGCGGCGTATTTAGCATTGCTGTTACCTGTTTATGGGATGATAAAAAACATGTAAAGGGGTATAGATATGAAATTTTTACGTAACGAGAGAGGATTTACTTTAATTGAAATGATGATTGTACTATTAATTATTTCAGTACTAATTTTAGTTGCAATACCGAATGTTACCAAGCACTCGAAGTCAATTGACACAAAGGGATGCGATGCCTATTTGAAAATGGTAGAAGGACAAGTACAAGCTTATAAAATGGACAAAAAGGAAATTCCAGTAAGCTTAACTAAGCTTGCTGAAGAGGGATATTTACCAAAGGAACCTAAGTGTCCGGATGGAACTGAGTTAACGATAGATGCGGAAGGGAAAGTAACAAACCCTAATAGAACAAATGAATCATGACTGAAGTTTCTTCCGAACAAGGTATGACACTTTTAGAATTACTTTTAGTGTTAACAATTGTAGGAGTTTTGACGATTATTGTATTACCTGTAAGCAGTGGTTGGACGGCTGTGCAATCAGAACAGGATGCGCTTCAAGCATTTCAAGCGACTGTACAGCAAATGCAATCCTATGCAATTGCGCACAAAGCGAGCACAAACTTAAGTTTTAGTGAGAATGGCACAGTTTACACAGTTACTTATTTGGACAGTGGCAAGAAAAAAACTACATCTTTTCCACCGAATTTTATATTCGATAGCTCGAGTACATTGAATAAAGTGGACTTCCAAGACAATGGTGATATGTTTAAAACCGGAAGTATGATTTTTCAAACGTCCAATGGAAAGAAAATAATTCGATTCCAGTTCCAAAAAGGGAGAATGTTGCTATATGAATGAATCTGGATACTCTTGGCCAGAAACCATTTTGACATTAACGATTATGATGGTTGTTTTTAGTACATTGCTGCCCCTTTCATTTCAGATGCTTGCAGGTTTGGAAAATAAAAAACAAGATATGCGAGCAAAAGAAACAATGTACCAAGCAGCAATACTTTATACGAATTACGGAATAACGAACGGACTGAGAAAAGAAGACGCCATGGAGTATTCCTGGTTTGTGGATGGTGAAAGAGTATGTGTTAAATATCTTATCAACAACAATAAATCAGAAGTATGTACGTCATGACTGTACTTGGCAGAGAAGATGGCTTTACGCTGCTTGAAAGCCTATTTCAATTAGTAATTGCAATTGCCTTCCTTCATTTGATTGTCTTGTTTCTTTTGTTCAAAGATGCTTCTTATAAACAACTTACAGATAGTAAAACAATTGAATGGGAATTATTCATGATTGATATGCAAAAAGATCTTGAAGCAGTTACTGCAATCGATATCAATGCAGGGGGTTCGGTATTAAATGCTTATTCTGAAGAAATTGGAAATAAAAAAGAATACAGCAGTGTTGGTGGTGTCATCCGAAGAAGAATTGGAAATCAAGGACATGTTCCATTGCTTACGTCCGTGCATTCTGTCCAATTCATTGAGGAAGGGACCGCTGTCACTGTAATTGCAACGCTTCAAAATGGAACAAAGCGTCAAAGGAGTGTTTCTATTGGATTTGCTGAAAAATGAAAACGGCATAGTGCTTTTGATGGCAATTGCATTATTATTTTTCGTCTCCCTCTTTCTTTTTACATTCGTTTCATGGCATGATAGCTTATATGGAACTTATGATTCGCTGGGGAATTTTACGAAAAGGCAGCGATAACAAAAATGCAGGGCGGATGATTCTATGAATAAAGTGTATTTAGTAGGATTCATGGGATGCGGTAAGAGTGCAATTGGTAAACGGTTGAGCTTTTTTACGAAACTTCCCTTTTACGACATGGATCACGAAATTGTACAAAAAACAGGCATGACGATCCCTCAAATCTTTGAGACTTATGGGGAAGAACGATTTCGAGATATGGAAACCGAATTTCTTCAAACCTTCCGCGACGAAAAATGTATTATTGCTACAGGCGGCGGAGTAGCGATGCGTGAAGAGAACCGCAAACTTATGCGCGCACAAGGGTTGGTTTTTTTCTTGGATGCTCCCTTTAGAGACATATGGCGGCGTATAGCTACTGACAAAAATCGTCCAATTGTGCAGCGTTCCTCGCGCTCAGAAATTGAGACGCTTTTTCACAAGAGGTATGACGCATATAAGAAATCAGCCCATTTCGTCGTACTGACAAAGCAGCGATCGCTAAGCAAAGTTACGGAGTACATCGCATTTCAAATGGAACGAATGTCTGGTGATTCGGACACGGCGCAAGAGTTTGAGACGAAAATGAATTCAGCTCAAAAGTAATTGCACTTAAAGCATCAAACTGTTAAGATAGGTTCGATAGCAAGTAGTTTTTTGAATCTTAAACTATTTCATTTCCAAATCGAATAGTGCGGATGAATACATGGGGAGAGAGCGCTTAATGCGCCGCCGAAGGAGCAAGTGACTAGTCATGAATCTCTCAGGCAAAAAGACTTATGTTGGACGCATCTCTGAACAGTGTCAGCAATAGCTGGCTTTTGATGCTAGTTTCACTTGTGAAATTAGTGTGCCGAATGGACAGGGGCTCTCTTTTAACAAAGGGGGTTCCTTTCTTTTTTTTGAAGACGAATGGGGGAGATTGTGTTGTCAGAATCTTTAAAACGTACACCGCTTTTTGAGAGTTATGCAGCTTATAATGGAAAAACAATCGATTTTGGCGGCTGGGAGCTACCGGTCCAATTTTCAAGTATTAAAGCCGAGCATGAAGCAGTGCGAACAACGGCTGGACTTTTTGATGTTTCACATATGGGAGAAGTGGTTGTCAGTGGCGACGGTGCACTCGCATATTTGCAAAAGCTAGTTACAAATGACGTTTCGAAATTGGTTAACGGCCAAGCTCAATATACTGCAATGTGCTATGAGGACGGCGGCACTATTGATGATTTATTGATATACAAGCGCGCAGAAAACGACTTCCTTTTAGTCGTCAATGCCTCCAATATCGAAAAGGATGTCAACTGGATGAAAGAGCACGCTGCTGATGATGTTCAAATCGACAATCAATCAGATAGCTGGGCACTGCTGGCTTTACAAGGACCAAAAGCGGAAAGTATTTTGCAACGACTTACAGATGAATCGTTAAGTGATATTAAGTTCTTCCGTTTTAAAGATCATGTAACGATTGCTGGTGAAACTGCACTTGTATCACGTACAGGATACACGGGTGAAAATGGATTCGAAATCTACTGTTCTCCTAAAGCGGCAATAAAGTTATGGGAAACCATTTTGACTGAAGGCAAGGAAGACGGACTTTTACCGGCAGGTCTAGGCGCTCGTGATACACTTCGTTTTGAAGCAGGGCTTCCATTGTATGGGCAAGAATTATCCAAAGATATTTCTCCATTAGAAGCTGGACTTAATTTTGTTGTCAAATTGAAGAAAGAGGAAAACTTCCTGGGTAAATCATCTTTATTTGAACAAAAACAAAATGGAGTACCACGCAAATTAGTTGGAATTGAAATGATTGATAAAGGGATACCCCGTACTGGATATCCGGTCCGCCATCAAGATCAAGAAGTTGGTTTTGTTACAACGGGAACACAATCCCCCACATTAAAAAAGAATATCGGCTTTGCTTTAATTAGTCAGGATCTTGCTGAATTAGGAACTGAACTTGAAATCGAAGTCCGTAATAAGAGATTGAAAGCTAAAGTAATTGAAACACCATTTTATAAACGCTCTTAAAATTTAGCATGGACCTATTCGCACTATGGGAAAGAGGGGAATGGATTATGATGCATCGTTATATGCCGATGACAGAAGCTGATCGTAATGAAATGTTGAAAGAAATTGGAATTTCTTCAGTCGATGAACTGTTCGCAGATATACCTGAAAGTGTTCGTTTCACTGGAGACTTAGCCATTAAGGAAGCTAAATCGGAATCTGCATTACTAAAAGAGCTTTCACGAGTGGCTGCTAAAAATGCAGATTCTAAACAATATGCTTCTTTTCTTGGGGCTGGAGTATATGATCACTATAAACCAATTATTGTAGATCACGTTATATCTAGATCTGAATTTTATACTGCCTATACACCCTATCAGCCAGAAATTTCTCAAGGTGAACTTCAAGCAATCTTTGAATTCCAATCTATGATTTGTGAATTGACGGGAATGGATCTTGCGAATTCTTCTATGTATGATGGCGGAACTGCTCTTGCCGAAGCAGGAACTCTTGCAGCGGGACATACGAAACGTAAAAGACTGCTTGTATCTGAAACTGTACATCCAGAATCACGGGATGTTGTTCGTTCGTATGCGGATGGTCAGCAGATTGAAGTTGTAACGATTCCCCAAAAAGATGGTGTGACGGATATTGAAGAGTTAAAGGTGTTGTTAGCTGATGATACGGCTGCTGTTTTAGTTCAATATCCTAACTTCTTTGGACAGATTGAAGAATTGCAAGCGATTGGTGATATGGCACATGACAATGGAGCCTTGTTTGTCGTATCAGCAAACCCGTTGGCACTTGGCATTTTAACACCCCCGGGTGAACTGGGAGCAGATATCACTGTAGGTGATGCTCAGCCTTTCGGTATTCCTGAACAATTTGGCGGTCCGCATTGTGGATATTTTGCAGTGACAAAGAAACTAATGCGTAAAGTACCGGGACGTCTTGTTGGTGAAACGACAGACGATCAAGGACGCCGCGGTTATGTACTTACGCTTCAAGCACGTGAACAGCATATCCGTCGCGATAAAGCCACATCTAATATTTGTTCTAACCAAGCTTTGAATGCACTTGCTGCATCTGTTGCGATGACAGCTCTTGGTAAAGCCGGGGCACGTGAAATTGCTTATCAGAACTATGCGAAGACACACTATGCAAAGCAAGCATTCGAAAAGGCAGGTTTCACGGTCCTTGGTGGAAATTCACACTTCAACGAAATCGTTGTTGACTGTAAACGGTCAATAAAGGAATTGAATAAGCAATTATTGGAGCAAGGCATTATTGGTGGATATGACTTAAGCTTGACGTATAAAGGAATGGAGAATCACGCGCTATTTGCTGTGACTGAGCAACGGACAAAAGAAGAAATTGATGCACTTGTGCAGGAAATGGAGGCAGTCCATGCATAACGAAAACCAACCACTCATTTTTGAAGTTTCAAAACCTGGTCGAATCGGATACAGCCTAACAGATTTAGATGTTCCAGAAGTGGATTTAACAGATCTTCTTCCTGAGAGTTTGATTCGTAAAGAACAAGCTGCATTACCAGAAGTTTCAGAGTTGGATATTATGCGTCATTACACCGCGTTATCAAACCGTAATCACGGAGTTGACACAGGATTTTATCCACTAGGATCTTGTACGATGAAGTATAATCCGAAAATTAACGAAGCGGTTGCACGTATTCCAGGATTCGCGAATATTCACCCGTTACAAGACGAGTCAACAGTACAAGGCGCAATGGAAGTTGCATACGACTTGCAAGAACACCTTTGTGAAATTACAGGTATGGATGAAGTTACTCTTCAGCCGGCAGCTGGCGCGCAAGGCGAATGGACTGCATTAATGATGATTCGGGCATTTCACGAAGCAAATGGGGATTCTGGACGTACTAAAGTACTTGTACCAGATTCTGCACACGGAACAAATCCAGCCTCTGCAACAGTTGCTGGATTCGATACAATTACGGTTAACTCCGATGAAAATGGACTAGTGGATATCGAAGATTTGAAAGCAAAAGTTGGCGGAGATACAGCTGCTCTTATGCTTACAAATCCAAATACACTCGGTTTGTTTGAAGAACATATTATGCAAATGGCTGAAATTGTCCATGGTGCAGGCGGGAAATTGTACTATGATGGAGCAAACTTAAACGCAGTAATGTCAAAAGCGCGTCCTGGAGACATGGGCTTTGATGCAGTTCACTTGAATTTACACAAGACGTTTACTGGACCGCACGGTGGCGGAGGCCCTGGTTCAGGACCAGTAGGTGTAACGAGTGAACTTGCTCCTTTCTTGCCAAAACCAATTCTTGAAAAGAACGATGGCGTTTACACATTTAACTATAATGTTCCACAATCCATTGGTCGTGTAAAACCGTTCTATGGTAACTTCGGAATCTACTTGCGTGCGTACACGTACATCCGTTCAATGGGACCTGATGGTTTGAAGGCCGTTACGGAGAATGCAGTTTTAAATGCGAACTATATGATGCGTCGCTTGGAACCTTACTTCGATCTTCCATACCCGCAGCATTGTAAACATGAATTTGTGCTGTCAGGTCGTAGACAAAAGAAACTGGGAGTTCGCACACTTGATATGGCGAAACGCTTGCTTGACTTTGGATTCCATCCGCCTACAGTATATTTCCCACTGAATGTTGAAGAGGGAATGATGATTGAACCAACTGAAACTGAATCGAAAGAAACGTTGGATTCCTTTATCGATGCGATGATCCAAATCGCAAAAGAGGTTGAAGAGAATCCTGAAATCGTTCAAGAAGCACCGCATACAACGGTTATCAGTCGATTAGATGAAACGAAGGCAGCTAGAAAACCAGTTCTTCGTTATACACCCCAGACCGAAGAAGAGTTAGTTAAAGCATAAAACATAAAAAAGGACCGAAGCGAAATTGCTTCGGTCTTTTTACCTTCTTATTTTTTGCTTTTGACTTTACCTGACCAAGTACGGAACCCACCTTGTAAATGGTATAGTTGCGTATAGTCTTTCTTTTTCAAGAAAAGAGCTGTTCGTGCACTTTTCCCACCGTTTTGATCGTACAGGTAGACGGGTTTGTCAGGACGGATTTCTTTATACCGTTGACGCAATTGTGTGTACGGGATATTGCGGGCACCCAGAATGTGACCAGCATCGAAATCTTTTGGTTCGCGTACATCGATCAGCTGAGCTTTTCGATACCCTTCAATGAATTGCTCTTGTGTCAGGTTGGTAACCGCTTTGCGGAGACGTAGAGCTGTAATGATGAAATAAGCGATCATTACAAACAAAAGTCCTATTAAAATATAAAGATTAGCATTCACAGCATTTTTCCCCTTTCTATCTCATCCTTCATTATAATGATTAAGTGGCACATGTTCAATTGCTATGATAAAATTGAGTGCGTTATAAGTGAAAGGCGGGGAAGTATGGGGAAATTAAAATGGAATTTCATTCAATCTGGAAAAAGTTCACCATCTTTTAATATGGCATTGGATGAAGCGCTGCTAGATTGGCACAGTAAAGGGGAAATCGGTCCAGTTTTACGTTTCTATGAATGGAATCCAGCAACACTCTCTATTGGATATTTCCAAAGCGTAGCGAAAGAGATTGATATGGAAGCTGTTAAGCGCAATGGATTAGGTTTTGTCCGCAGGCCAACGGGCGGGAGAGGGGTTCTTCATGAGCACGAACTTACATATAGCGTAATTGTTTCTGAAGACTATCCTGAAATGCCTGAAACTGTAACAGAGGCGTATCGAGTTATTTCAGGCGGACTACTTGAAGGGTTTCGGAATTTAGGATTAGACGCTTCTTTTTCAGTACCTGGTGAAGAAGTTAGTGAACAACTAAAAAGACCAAAAAGCGGGGTCTGTTTCGATGCTCCCAGCTGGTATGAGCTTGTCGTTGAAGGTAAAAAAGTTGCAGGCAGCGCACAAACACGGCAAAAAGGTGTTATTTTGCAACATGGCGCTATTTTAATGAGTTTGAATGAAGATAAGCTCGTTTCATTATTTAAGTTTGAAAATGAGGAAGTCAGAAAGAAAGTTAGATTAGGACTTCCTGAAAAAGCAGTCGCGATTGACCGGTTAACTGATCGTACGATAAGTGCAGCCGAATGTTCCAGTGCCTTTTCGAAGGGTTTCGAAACGGCATTAGATATCGAATTGGTGCCTTACACCTTAACGTCTGACCAATTAGCTATCGTCGAAGAAATTGAGCGGAATAAATACGCAAATGATGACTGGACGTATCGAAAGTAGAATCAATAATCACTGTGATATCAGTATGTATAGACAAAAAAAGGAAGGCATCCGGCATAAACTCGGAGCCTTCCTTTTTTATAAGTTAACTGCGCTCATTTCGCTTTCTGGAGAAAGGGGAGATTCTTCTGAAAGAACTTCAACACCGTTCAATTCAATTTCAACTAGTTTATTGAAGGAAGCAATTGAGACTTCTACCTGATCATCGTCCGGTTCTTTAGTAGTTAACAGTTGTAACCATAGCCCTGGATATCCTAAGTAGCGCAATACAGGAACATTTCGCACGGCATTTGTCAATTGAAGAACTTCAAATGATACACCAAGCACAACAGGGATAAGTAAAATTCGATTGACTATACGAAGCCAGAATGGGTCAGTAGGCACTAAAAAGTAGATAAACATGCCGACAACAACAGTGAACAGCAAGAAGCTGCTGCCGCATCGGTAATGCAATCGCGACTGAGCTTGAACGTTTTCAACTGTTAAGGGCAGATTGTTTTCATAACAATTGATTACTTTATGCTCTGCTCCGTGATACTTAAATACTCTTTTTATAAGCGGGGTCATAGAAATCAAAGATACATAGCTGAGTAACAACGTGAGCTTGAAGAAAGTTTCTAACAGAATTTGAACCGTTTTCCCTGGAAATATGGGGTGAAATAGCCCTGCCAGAAATACCGGGAACAAAGTGAACACAAATTTCCCGAATAAGAAGGAAAGAACACCGACTGCCGCGACACCTAAAATCATCGTTAGTTTTGATGTTTCTTCTTCTGTTTTTTCTTTTTCTTCGCCTGGCATAACATCGTAGTGGTCACTTGCGAATGTCAGATGTTTCGAACCCAGACCTGCTGATTCAATAAGAGCCACAATACCTCTTACGAAAGGTATCTTTTTCAGCTTCTGGCGCACGGGGCTGCTTTCTTTAAGTACGTGGAAATAATTGATAGATCCGTCTTTTCGTCGTATAGCGGTTACTGTATGTCGTTTACCGCCGAACATGACGCCTTCTATAAGAGCTTGACCGCCATATGCGGGGGATTGCTGATTTTTTTCCATGTACAGACCACACTTTCTATTTAAGTCTACTGCTTTTCTTAATGTACTTATTGTACAGGAAAATGCAGGATTGCTCCACCATCACGTTTAAAAACAGGCATTTCGGCGACACTTATAATAGGAGGAGACAACTATGCACATACCAACACTTCTATGGACAGCATTCGTTGCTGCAGCACTTTCAGCTATTAGCCTAAAATTTTTAAAGACATTTCATTTTGTCTATTGGTCTCCGATTGGATGGACGAAAAAGTGGAACATTCTTGAGGGAGATTCGCCATTATTAAAATGGGCTGTGATGGTGGTAATGCTATTTGTATTGTTTTTAGTACTATACATGATCATGCTATTCACAACACGTATTCCCCCTTCGGTTACGTCGATTTTAGTTGCAGTGATTTTAGTGTGTGCCACAGAATGGATGATTTCCTCTCCGGGGTCTTTAGGCGGGGCAGTTAAGTCAATTTCAATTCCATTCTTATGTATCGCGGCTATTATCACGAGGTTTGTTACTGGTACGGCAGTTTTCATGCAAAAGGAATTCCGATAAAAGCGAAATAGGTTACCTCGTCAAAATGTTGTGATAAAATAGAAAGGAAAATGGCTAGGGGCTGATACAATGGATTTGTTGCTGTTAAATGGACCTAACTTAAATCGACTAGGAAAAAGAGAACCTGATGTTTATGGTCATGAAACACTTGCGGATATTGAAAAACGAATTCGCTTGTTGTGCTCTGATCATGAAGTCGGGTTGTCTTGTTTTCAATCGAATCATGAAGGTGCATTGATAGATCGTATACATCAGGCGGCAGATGAAGGCACAAAAGGTATTGTTTTTAATCCTGGGGCGTACACACACACGAGTATTGCTCTTCGTGACGCGATTGCCTCGGTAGAAATTCCAGTAGTGGAAGTTCATCTATCAAATATACATAAACGTGAGTCTTTTAGACAAAATTCAATGCTTGCCCCCGTGTGTATAGGACAAATTTCTGGATTAGGGTCGGATGGCTATGAGTTAGCCGCCCGTGCTTTATTAACAAAAATAGGGAGGAACTGATACGTATGAAACTTGATAAACTAAGAAAATTGTTAGTAGAAAATGAGCTGGATGCTTTACTTATTACAAGCGGTTACAATCGCCGATATATGACGAACTTTACTGGAACTGCAGGCGCGGCAATTGTTTCTGGAAATGACGCTGTGTTTATTACCGACTTCAGATATATGGAGCAGGCTGCAGACCAAATTAAAGACTTTAGAATTGTCCAACATGACAAAACGATGATTGAAGAAGTCGCGCAACAATTGGAAGAAATGAAAGTTCAACGAGTAGGATTTGAAAAAGACGACTTAACATTTGGCATGTACGAGCTATACAAAAGTAAGGTGGCAGCTGAATTATTCCCTACTTCAGGGCTTGTCGAAAAACTGCGTATCATAAAAACACCGGAAGAGCTGGAAATACTAAAGCAAGCTGCAAAAATTGCTGATGATGCATTTACACATATATGTGGATTCATCAAAGCGGGTATGACTGAGCTAGAAGTATCCAACGAGTTAGAATTCTTCATGCGTAAACAAGGAGCCACTTCATCTTCCTTTGACACAATTGTCGCCTCGGGTGTTCGTGGAGCACTTCCACACGGCGTCGCTAGTGATAAAAAAATACAATCTGGAGAACTCGTGACATTAGATTACGGTGCGTTGTATAATGGATACATCTCCGACATAACGCGAACAGTGGCGGTCGGCGAACCATCGGATGAAATGCGGGAAATCTATGAGATTACCCTTGCTGCTCAGAAATTAGCAGTTGAAGGCATTAAACCTGGGATGACCGGCATCCAAGCAGATGCACTTGCTCGGGATTACATTGCTTCAAAAGGATATGGTGACGCGTTTGGTCATTCAACTGGACATGGAATTGGTCTTGAAGTACACGAGTCTCCAGGGTTGTCATTCCGCTCAGAAACGATTCTTGAGCCGAATATGACAGTTACAGCAGAACCGGGTATTTACTTACCAGGGATTGGCGGCGTTCGAATCGAAGACGATCTAGTGATTACAGAAGATGGCTGTGAACGGTTAACGCACTGTACAAAAGAACTGCAAATTTTATAATGCTATTGGAGGAAACGGAATGATTTCAGTAAACGATTTTAAAACAGGTTTGACAATAGAGGTAGATGGGGACATTTGGCGTGTCATGGATTTCCAACACGTTAAACCAGGTAAAGGCGCTGCATTTGTGCGCTCAAAACTACGCAACCTTCGATCAGGAAATGTGAACGAAAAAACTTTTCGTGCTGGTGAAAAAGTAGCCAAAGCACAAATTGATAATAAGCGCATGCAATATTTGTATGCAAATGGAGATGACCATGTCTTCATGGACAATGAGAGCTTCGAACAAATCGAACTTTCATCAAAACAAATCGAAGATGAATTAAATTATCTTAAAGAGAATATGGAAGTACATGTTATTCAATATAAAGAAGAGGTTCTTGGAGTTGAAGTTCCCGCTACAGTTGTTTTGGAAGTTAGCGAAACTGAACCGGGTATTAAAGGGGACACAGCGAGCGGCGGTTCTAAACCTGCAAAACTAGAGACTGGTCTTACTGTACAAGTTCCTTTCTTCGTCAATATTGGAGATAAATTGATTATCAATACAGAAGAAGGAGAATATGTGTCACGCGCATAATTCTTTATCAACATTCGTATAATCTCGTATTAAAACGCTTGTCCGTTTATTAAAATGGGCAAGCGTTTTTTCATATTCTTTCATAGAGCTGCGTATAGTGAATCAGGAGGAGGATGTCCGGATGGAATTAAATGACTTACTGCGAATTGCCGGCATCGGACTGGTTATCGGTTGTTTGCATATCTTCTTTGAACAAACTGGAAAGAAAGAGTTTTCTTTTTTTCTATTTTTCATTGCCTATTTGTATATAGCAGTTGAGATGATTCGTTTTTTAAAGATCTTCTTTACGGAGATATCTGAGTTCTTTCAATGGCTTTCGCTGGCAATGTAATGGCACTTCTCTTTCAATTACTTGCTGTTTTCCTACTGCTGTTAATCATCCAATTCGCTGTTCCTCAGTTACATCCGATACTCTATAGCGCGATTTATTTGTTCGTTTTTGCGTATGTCACGTTCACTGTACTCGTTCCTTTCATCAAGAAACTAAGTGAATTGTTCCATGGAATACCTCAGCCTTATGGGCGACTGCTAATCGTAAGTGCGTTCTTATTTTTCATATCAGAAGCAATAACTCATCACCTATCTGAATCTGGGTACACATCATTAGCCAACCTGGCATTACTTGTAATCAAAATAGCGATTCTCACCCTTTGGCTGCCTGAGTTAATGAATCTGATTCAAACACTCACAACGCTTATTGCGCCGTGAACAGGGGATGATGTTCATAATCGATTTCGTTCAATCACTCGTCGGTGGTCTCCTATACAGTTTTATCATTGTAATAATTACCTCTTTGTTTGCAACAGTGATGAACTACTTGTTTCCATCCTACGCGGAGTGGATTAAGCAATT
Source organism: Sporosarcina aquimarina (assembly GCF_033253705.1). Classification (GTDB taxonomy): domain Bacteria; phylum Bacillota; class Bacilli; order Bacillales_A; family Planococcaceae; genus Sporosarcina; species Sporosarcina aquimarina. Next base: position 14,885 of record NZ_JAUBDH010000002.1, on the reverse strand, counting down.
ATTTTTTGTCGTAATCGTCTTAGTTGTGCTGCGTCCCGCATTTTTACAACTTTTACTCGTCCAGTCCCTTATGAAATCGATTGCCGTACTTTTTATTACGAGTTATCCGATATTGACTGCTGGTATGGCGATTTCGGGAAATGCACTGAACTTAATCAACTTCCAACCCGCACTGCTGCTTTTTGCAAATGGCGCTGTATATTTTGCGGATCGTTTGTTACTTCCGCTCGTTACAGTGGCCTTGTTATTTGATGTCGTCACCCGTTTATATCCGCTCATTTCATATTCCAAATTATCGGACATGCTCCGGACAACTTTACTCGCTACAGTCTCATCAGTTGTTGCAGCGTATTCCGTATTCATAACTGCTGGAGGAGTCGTATCATGGGGGATTTCTGAAGCTGCAAGTGAACCGATAAAAGAGTTAATCCGGCAGAACATTCCATTTGTAGGATCGCTGGTTACGGATAGTATGGGGTCACTCGGCCGATATTCTTCTGGCGCTGGATTCATGGTGGGCGGGTGGCTGTTGGTTACGTTATGGAGTATTTCGATTTTGCCTGTTGTCCAAACTCTAGTCCTTGCGTTCTTATATCGCTGGAGTGCAGCACTTATAGAACCATTCACCTCAATAGAAATATCCGACTTGTTAGATGACATCGGCCGATCCTTATTCGTATTATGTGCGATTACATTCTTAATGATTTTTGCTTTTGTTTATACAGTTTTGTTTTTTATAGTCTATATAAAATTAGCTGTGAATTAGTTTGAAAGGAGTGTAGCGAGTTGAAAAGTTTTTAATTGGTGTTGTCCTTATATCGGTTCTATCGGGGATCTTGTCAATGATGTTGCCGGAATCTCGAAAGGAAGAATTCGGTCATCTCGCGAAACTTGCGGCGGGCATGTGGTTGCTGTTCAATATCTTTTCGTTTCTTAGGTTATACGAATAGAACTGAGTGCATACATTGTGTCATAGATGAACAGGCCCTAGCCCCTATCAGACAGATGGAATGGTGATGAGATGCAAAAACCAACTGGGAAGATGCAAATGGTCCTTTTTCTAGGGATCATAGCTCTAGTGTTCATCTTACTTAATCCTCCCTGGAATTCTAAGAATGCAACATCCGGGAATATTAGCGAAAAGGAGGGGAGCCAAGAAGTAATAGCACTTGAAGCAGCATTACAAAAAATGGATGGTGTAGGTGAGGTATCGATTTATCTCCATCCTCCAACGGGAACTAAAGAACAATCACCGCTTTCCGACTACTTTACGAAGTCAGCGGATTCCAACACACGTGAAGCAACTGGCGTACTTGTTGTGGCAGAAGGAGCTGGAAATCCTGGTTTGAAGTCTGAACTCACACGAATTCTATCAGCTGTACTTCAAATACCAGAACATCGAATTGTGATCGTTGAAATGACCAAAAGGGGGAACCATGATGAGAACGAATAAACGTACAGTGTGGTTTTTAACATTGATGAGTCTTGTTGCTGTAATTTCGATTTATTATATTAAAGAAAAAGCGCCAATGCCATTCGATGGAGTAAAGATTTTTTCAAGTGATATGACTGAAACAGCTGAGAAACCGAAAAAAGGTTCTTCAGACAAACAAACGCCTGTTTTTGCAACTTCTTATGTGTTTGAAGAAATGCGTATGGCTGTCCGGGATGAGCGTAGTAAAATTCAAGGACAACTGGATGCTAAAATGACTTCACCTGATTCTACTGCTGAAGAGAAAAATGAGGCTTTCAATGAAATGGCAGAGCTTACAAAACGTGATTCTGCAGAAGCCCTTTTGGAATTACAGATAAAGGCTCTAGGATATCCGGAAGCTTTTGTAAGAACTGAAAACGGTGACGTTCAAGTAACAGTACTTTCAACTGAAGGACATTCTGCTAAATTAGCTGATGAAATCACTCAATATGTCCTTGCAAGCTGGGATCATGCAAAGAGAGTACAAGTCGATTTCACAGGTAATCAGTAATCCAGTAAAGGCCCATTGCGTAGGGTCTTTTTTTTATTTGCAGATTTTTCGAGGGCAAATGGAGGTTAACTATTTCAAAATCCGTTAAAAACGTCTACTATAGAGGATGAGGGTGTAAAAACAATACTTTATGGAGTCAGGAGAATCGTTCATGTTAAAGATTCAAGAAATTAGAGAAATTATTAAACTTATCGATCAATCTTCAATTGACAAATTCACGTACGAAGCAGACGGAGCAAAAATTAAAATCGTAAAAAGCAACCAAAATGCATCACAATCGATGCCTGCTCAAGCACCAACAACAGCTCCAGATGTACAAGATTCAACTTCAGGGGCGCAACAAGTTCAGCAATCTGTTCAAGAACCGATTCAGGCTCCGAAGAAAGAGGCTGCTGCTCCTGTTGCAGAAACGATACAACCTGCAGCGGAAACGGCTGTAGATCCTTCAGTGAAAAGCATCGTGTCTCCAATGGTTGGAACTTTCTATCAGTCATCATCGCCAGAATCAGCGCCTTTTGCGAAAGTCGGACAAAAAGTCAGCACAGAGGATGTAGTCTGTATCGTAGAAGCGATGAAATTGTTCAACGAAATTGAAGCAGAAGTTTCGGGTGAGATTGTAGAAATTCTAGTTAAAGATGGCCAGCTTGTTGAATATGGTCAACCTCTATTCCTTGTAAAAGAAAATTAAAGGAGGAACGGACGATGAAAAAAATTCTAATTGCCAATCGTGGTGAAATCGCGGTTCGTATTATTCGTGCATGCAAAGAACTCGATCTTCAGACAGTCGCCGTTTACTCTGAAGCAGATCGCGATGCATTGCATGTTAAAATTGCCGATGAAGCATATTGTATCGGACCTAAACTTTCAAAAGACAGCTACTTAAACTTTTCCAATATTATTAGTGTTGCCAAAATGACCGGATGCGATGGGATCCATCCGGGATATGGTTTTCTTGCAGAAAATGCTAGTTTTGCAGAAATGTGTGAAGAAGTAAATATCGAATTCGTTGGTCCTACTTCTGATGCAATTGCTCGTATGGGTACGAAAGATGCTGCACGCGAAACAATGCGTTTAGCAGGAGTTCCAATCGTTCCAGGATCTGATGGCATTGTTGCCGATGAAGAGGAAGCGCTTACCGTTGCAGAGAAAATCGGGTATCCAGTTATTATTAAAGCGACAGCTGGCGGAGGCGGAAAAGGGATTCGCGTTGCACGTGATCCTGAAGAACTTAAAAAAGGTATTAAAGTTACTCAAAAAGAAGCTGCCGCTGCATTTGGCAACCCAGGAGTATACCTTGAAAAGTTCATCGAGGTATTCCGTCACGTAGAAATTCAAGTTTTGGCGGACAAGCACGGTAACACGGTTCACCTTGGTGAACGAGATTGCTCCATTCAACGCCGTATGCAAAAGTTAGTTGAAGAAGCCCCGTCTCCAGCACTAACGCCAGAGATTCGAAAACAAATGGGAGATGCTGCTGTGAAAGCTGCAGAAGCAGTAGATTACCGTGGGGCGGGAACGGTTGAATTCATCTTCGATCACATCAACCAGAAGTTTTACTTCATGGAAATGAATACAAGAATCCAAGTGGAACATCCTGTTACAGAAATGATTACAGGGATTGACCTCATTCAGCAGCAATTGAAAGTGGCAGCAGGTGAAAAGCTTCCCTTCAAACAAAAGGATATTAAAATTAATGGATGGTCAATCGAATGTCGCATTAATGCTGAAAATCCAGAGAAAAACTTCATGCCATCTCCTGGAACTGTAACGATGTACTTACCGCCAGGCGGCAATGGTGTACGTGTGGATTCAGCTGTTTACCCAGGCTATAAAATACCGCCGTTTTATGATTCAATGGTTGCAAAACTAATTGTTCACGCAGATACGCGTGAAGAAGCAGTAGCTCGAATGAAACGCGCACTAGATGAATTTGTTGTTGAAGGTGTGAAAACAACAATTCCATTCCATTATAATCTCATGAATAACGAAGTGTTTAAATCAGGTGATTTTGATACTAAATTCCTTGAAAAATACGATGTCATGAATTCGAAATAAGGAAGGAGGCATGCTGTTATGGCTGATAAAACAAATTCCTTTTTTGAAACGAACGCTAAACCTGGAGAAAGTCTCGGACGCATTGAGCTTGCTCCCGAAGTATTAGAAGTGATCATTGGAATTGCAACTACAGAAGTAGAAGGTATCGCTATGACTTCGGGGAACTTTGCAACAGGCGTTGCAGAAAAACTTGGTAAAGTGATACATGGCAAAGGCGTCAAAACAAATTGGATTGATAATAAGCTCATCATTGACGTTTATTGTGTAGCGGAAGAAGGAGAACTCATCCCACAAGTCGCGGAAAATGTTCAGAAAAAAATTAGGGAAGCGGTCTTTCATATGACCTCTATTGAAGCTGGAGAAGTCAATGTGCATGTTACCGGAATCCGTTCTGAAACACTTTCAGTGACAGAATAGACAAAAGCATCATCTTCGGATGATGCTTTTGCCTATTCTGACTGTATCTTCATACAGCATTTGTGCTATGATAAAGCCTAATCGATACAGTGACGAAGGAGACAAATTGTATGAAACGAAGAGAAGCGAGAGAAAAAGCGGTTCAGACCCTTTTCCAGCTTGATGGAACGACACTGCCTGTAGAAGAGGCAATTAGCTATATTACTGATGGACCGATTGACTCTTTTTATGAAAAACTTGTAATAGGAACTAGGGAAAACCGCGAAGCGATTGATGAAGTTCTCACAGAAAAACTAGAGAACTGGTCATTAGACAGACTTCCTAAAATCGAGCGGACAGTACTTCGACTTGCAGTTTATGAATTGCTCTATAACGAAGATGTTCCTCACAAAGTTGCGGTCAACGAAGCAATCGAATTGTCGAAAACTTTTGGAGACGAAAAGTCAGGACGTTTTGTCAATGGCGTTCTTTCTAAATTTGAACAACAAAGGATGTGACTGTTTTGTCTAGTGCTTTAATAGACGGAAAAGCAATCGGTAAGAAGATTCGAGAAGAAATTAAAGTAGACGTGGATCGGCTAATCGAAAGAGGGTGTCGTCCAGGTCTAGCAGTTGTTCTTGTTGGTGAAGACCAAGCATCCCGTACATATGTGAGAAATAAAGAGAAATCCAGTACTGCAGTGGGTATGAAATCTGAGCTGATTGAGCTGCCTATCAGTGTAAGTCAGAAAGATTTGTTGAAGACAGTAGAACGGTTAAATGAGGATCCAACTATTCATGGCATTCTCGTTCAATTGCCGCTGCCAGCTCATATTGATGAAAACAAAGTAATTCGATCCATCTCGCCTAGAAAAGATGTAGACGGTTTTCATCCTGAGAACGTAGGTAAGATGATTATTGGACAATCATCCTATGTGTCCTGCACACCAGCTGGCATTTTAGAATTACTTAAGCATTCCGGTACCGAAATATCTGGAAAGCATGCAGTTATAGTAGGGCGCAGTAATATCGTGGGTAAGCCTATGGGGCAATTGCTTCTCCAAAAAGATGCAACAGTGACCTATTGCCATTCTAAAACAGAAAACCTGGAAGATTTTACACGTCAAGCCGATATCCTGATTGTCGCAATTGGACATGCAAAGTATATTACTTCCGAACATATTAAAGAAGGTGCAACAGTTATTGATGTTGGTATGAATCGGGATGAAAATGGAAAACTCTGTGGAGATGTGGATTTCGACAGTGTAAAAGAAAAAGCTGGCGCAATTACTCCAGTCCCAGGCGGTGTCGGTCCTATGACGGTAACCATGTTATTGAAAAACACACTGACTAGCGCTCAATTATCTTGCAGTAGTTATATTTAAAAAACGGCTTTTGCCGTTACATAGAATTCAACAGTGCTGTTTCTTATATAGAGAGACAGCTTTTTATACGCAGGGAGGGAGTTCGTTGTCAGGTAATCCATACTTAACCGTACAAGCAGTGACGAAATACATTAAGCGGAAATTTGATGCCGATCCGCACTTGCGTAATGTATATGTAAAAGGTGAGTTGTCTAACGTCAAAATTCACCCTAGTGGTCATATTTACTTCACATTAAAAGATGATAAAAGCAGAATTCAGTCCGCGATGTTCCGTGGAAATGCTTCTAATTTAAAATTCAGACTGGAAAGCGGCATGAATGTGCTGATTACTGGTGATATTAATGTTTACGAAAGCAGCGGGCAGTATCAATTATATGCCCAAACGATGGAACCTGATGGGATCGGTGCCCTTTTCCTTGCGTTTGAACAGCTAAAAGAACAACTCAGTAAAGAAGGATTGTTTGATGTAAGATGGAAGCAGCAATTACCATGGATTCCAAGAAAAGTGGGCGTGATAACAGCTCGTTCTGGTGCTGCTTTTCAAGATATTTGTTCAACAATAGGCCGAAGATTCCCGATGGCAGAAATAGTGCTGTTTCCTGCGGCAGTTCAAGGACGGGAGGCTGTACCATCTATTGTTGAAGCAATTGGACAAGCCGAAAGTTACGGCAATTTGGATGTACTTATAATCGGCAGAGGCGGAGGCTCTATTGAAGACTTGTGGGCATTTAACGAAGAAGAAGTTGCACGTGCCATTTTTTCTTGTCGAATCCCAACGATTAGTGCAGTTGGCCATGAAACAGATACAACGATAGCCGATTTTGTTGCAGACCACCGTGCTCCTACTCCTACTGCTGCGGCAGAACTGGCTGTGCCAGCAAAAGAGGAATTAGCTGGACGTATATTAGATCGAAAACGAGTGATTTACCGATTTCTTTCAACACGGTTAACCCAAGAACAAAAAAGATTAGATCGAATGAGAAACTCCTATCCTTTTCTTTATCCTGAAAGACTGTATCGACCATTTATAGAAAAACAATCTTCACTGGAAGAACGTCTTATTAGAAGCCGTGGTGAGTTATTGTATCGCAAAACCCAAGAGTTTTCACAGAAAACTGCCCGATTGCAATATGTTTCACCCTCAGCGGTGTTAAAGCAGCGGCTTAAAGAGTCAACAGTAACTGAAGAGAGACTAATTCGTGCGATGCAGCAGTCATTAGGCGGGAAAAAAGATCGCTTTTTAGCAGATATCCGTATGCTGCAAGCACTTAACCCACTCAGTGTAATGGAAAGAGGATTTTCGATTATCTACAAGGAAGGCGCAGTCGTGAAGACTGCCGATGCGCTAGCATCCGGAGATTCTGTAAAAATCAATATGCAAGACGGCACAGCGGTAGCAGAAATTCGCTCAATTGAACTGCAGAAGGAGGAATCGTGAATGGATACGGATTCAATGAAATTTGAAGATGCGATGTTGCAGCTTGAAAAAATCGTTCAACAACTTGAAACTGGTGATGTTCAATTAGAAGACTCAATCGATTTGTATAAAAAGGGCATGGAACTATCGACATTCTGCCAACAGAAATTACAACATGCAGAAAAACAGCTTATTTCGATAGTCGATAAAGAAGGCCAGGAAACGACATTAGCATCTTCGAAAGGAGAGGACACTAGTGAATGAACAGTTAAAAGCATTCATGGATGAAAAACTTCCTCTCTTACATACTCATTTTAAAAAAGTATTCGAAGGTACAAATTATCCAGCCTCACTGGCTGAATCGATGGCTTATTCTGTGAATGCTGGCGGAAAAAGAATTCGGCCTCTATTAGTTCTGGCAACACTTGAAGATTTAAAGGCTGCTTCAGAAGATGCTATTCAAGTTGCGAGTGCTATTGAATTCATCCATACCTATTCACTTATTCATGATGATCTCCCTTGTATGGACGATGACGATGTTAGAAGAGGGAATCCAACGAATCACGTTGTGTATGGTGAAGCGACTGCTGTTCTGGCTGCAGATGCTTTACAAACTCTAGCTTTTGAAGAACTAGCATCACTTCAACATACAGAACCAAAGACAATATTGGCTATATTGAAAGCTGTTTCAGTAGCTTCAGGCGCAGCAGGTATGGTCGGAGGACAAGTCCTTGATATGCAGGGAGAAAGAACACAACTGACACTTGCGGAACTTGAAAAGGTTCATGTACACAAAACAGGTGCGTTGTTAGCGTGTTGTATCGAAGCAGGTGCGTTACTAGCCAACACCACTGAACATAAGAAAGAAAAGCTGCGGATTTTTTCCGAAAACATCGGACTTGCTTTTCAAATCAAAGACGATATCCTGGATATCACTGCGACTACGGAGCAACTGGGTAAGACAGCCAACAAAGACTTAGCTAGTGACAAGAGTACCTATCCAGCGTTACTTGGTCTAGATGGTGCACAAAAAAAGCTTGCAAGTCATCATGGAAAAGCAATGGAAGCTTTAAAAGAAATCGAATTGGAAAAGTCCTTATTGGCGCATATCGCTGATTATATTATCGATCGCAAAGCGTAAAATAAGGCGTCTAAATGGTACTGTCCGCTCGGTTATTGATATAATGATGAAAACTAACCGAAACAGTAGTATTAACTTATGAAGGTGTGTGATAAAGATGGATCTTACAAAGATCAGCAATCCATCGGATATTCAAAATTTCAACATAGATGAGATGAAAGAACTCGCTGCAGATATCCGAAAGTTTCTTATTAATAAATGTTCTGTCACTGGTGGACATATTGGGCCAAATCTAGGTGTCGTCGAATTGACGATAGCTCTTCATAAATTTTTTAACAGTCCGTCAGACAAGTTCATTTGGGATGTAGGGCACCAAGCATATGTGCACAAAATCCTTACAGGCCGTGCTGGTGATTTTGATACGCTTAGAAAGTATAAAGGCTTGAGCGGTTTCCCTAAGATGTCTGAAAGTGAACATGACGTCTGGGAAACAGGGCACAGCTCGACTTCGCTCTCAGCTGCAATGGGCATGGCGGCAGCACGAGATATCAAGGGTGAAGATAATTATGTAATTCCAATCATTGGTGATGGTGCATTAACTGGTGGTATGGCGTTGGAAGCACTTAATCATATTGGCAGTCAGCAAACAAATATGATTGTCATTTTAAATGATAACGAAATGTCAATAGCGCCAAATGTAGGAGCATTGCATTCTGTATTAGGAAAACTTCGTACTGCTGGTAAGTATAACAGTGTAAAAGATGATGTAGAAGAACTCATAAAGCGAATTCCTGCAGTTGGCGGCAGAATGGCTTCTTTAGTTGAAAGGCTTAAAGACAGCTTGAAATATTTAGTCGTTTCCGGGGTGTTTTTCGAAGAACTCGGATTCACCTATTTAGGACCGATTGATGGACATGATTTCAATGAACTTGAGCGTAATCTTCTCTATGCGAAAAAAGTAGAAGGTCCAGTTCTTCTTCATGTTGTAACAAAAAAAGGAAAAGGGTATCATCCTGCTGAAAATGATAAAATTGGGACATGGCATGGAACGGGTCCATACAAAATCGAGACAGGAGATTTTGTTAAGTCACCTGCTAAAGGTCCTTCATGGAGTGGCTTAGTTGCAGCGACAGTTGCAAGACTTGCACGAAGCGACCGCCGTATTGCTACGATTACACCTGCGATGCCGGTTGGCTCAAAACTTGAAGCTATTTCAGCTGAATTCCCAGATCGTTTCTACGACGTCGGAATTGCTGAACAGCATGCAGCTACAATGGCTGCTGGTATGGCAACGCAAGGTATGAAACCATTCTTGTCGATTTATTCAACATTTCTACAACGTGCCTACGATCAGTTGGTGCACGATATCGCACGACAAAATTTAAATGTGTTCATAGGGATAGATCGAGCTGGACTTGTAGGGGCTGATGGAGAGACTCATCAAGGCGTTTTTGACATCGCATTCTTGCGGCATTTACCTAATATGGTCATCATGATGCCTAAAGACGAAAACGAAGGTCAGCATATGGTTAATACTGCCCTTGCTTACGATGATGGTCCAATTGCAATGCGTTATCCTCGCGGTAATGGGTTCGGAATTCCGATGGATGAAACCTTAAAAGTCTTACCTATCGGATCGTGGGAAAAGTTAACAGACGGAGAAGATGCAACTATTTTAACGTTTGGAACAACAATTCCATTAGCCTATGAAGCAGCAGAAATTCTAGCTGAGCGTGGAGTATCGGCGAGCATAGTGAACGCACGTTTCATTAAACCATTAGATGAAAAAATGCTGGACGAACTTTTTGCATTGGGCAAACCGATAATCACTGTCGAGGAAGCTGTTCTTGCAGGCGGTTTTGGTAGTGCGGTTCTTGAATACGCACACGATACTGGCGCGAATGGTGTTCCAATTCACCGCATGGGTATTCCAGATCAATATATTGAACATGGTGACGTTGAAGCGTTACTAACTGAAATCGGGATGACTCCTGTAGCGTTAGCTGATTTAACAGCAGATGCGATTTCCGTAAACGAACGTAAGAAGGAACTGCAATGACAAATTCTGAATCGAAAGAACGCGTTGACGTACTTCTCGTTCAACGCGGTCTAGTTGAAACGAGAGAACAAGCTAAGCGATCGATAATGGCTGGAATCGTTTATTCTAACGAAACTCGTATGGACAAACCCGGTGAAAAGATTAAGTCTTCTCTGCCTTTGCAAGTAAAAGGCTCGACATTAAGATATGTTAGCCGTGGGGGATTAAAATTAGAAAAAGCCCTGGAAGACTTCGATGTTTCAGTAGAGGGTAAAATCATGCTGGACATCGGGTCCTCAACGGGGGGCTTTACTGATTGTGCGCTGCAAAATGGTGCACAGCATTGCTACGCTCTCGACGTCGGAACTAACCAGCTTGCTTGGAAAATCCGATCAGATGAGCGGGTTACTGTAATGGAACGTTGTAATTTCCGTTACGCTACGCCTGACATGTTTACTGAAGGACTTCCTAATTTCGCTACAATTGACGTCTCATTTATTTCCCTAGGGCTGATTCTTCCTCCATTAAAAAAGATTCTGATTCCTGGTGGCGACGTGCTAGCACTCGTAAAACCTCAGTTTGAAGCTGGTAAAGACAATGTAGGGAAAAAAGGCATTGTTCGGGATGTCGCAATCCATAAACTGGTATTGAGTCAAGTAGCTGAATTTGCAGCACGCGAAGGATTCAGTCTTCGTAACATGACGTTTTCACCAGTAACCGGAGGAGAAGGGAATATTGAATTTCTTTTTCATTTAGTCTCTGAAGAAATTCCATCAACATCTTATACAGAAGAGGATTACTTAGATTTAGCAAAACGCGCTCATTCTGAATTGGCTTAAGGTTATGATGTTTTGGTTACCTTAACCAATTAAATGAGTGTGCAGTTTTTTATAAATGACGTGCAGGGAGTGATTGATATGAACAAAGGCCAGCGACATCTTCGCATCCGAGAGATTATTACCTCAAAAGAGATTGAAACACAAGACCAGCTTGTAGATACTTTAAAAAACGCGGGCGTTGATGTTACACAGGCTACGGTTTCACGTGATATTAAGGAATTGCACTTATACAAATCACCACTTCCAAATGGCCGTTACAAGTACAGTTTGCCAGCTAACCCCCAATTTAATATTGAGGATAAACTACATCGTATGTTGACAGATGCTTTTGTAAGTATCGATGGAGCAAGTCATTTTCTCATTTTGAAAACGTTACCAGGAAATGCCCATGCTGTAGGTTCACTTATCGATCATTTAGAATGGTTGGAAATGCTTGGCACAATTTGTGGTGACGATACGTGTATGATAATTTGCAGAAATGAAACAGCAGCAGGTACTGTGAAAGAGCGTCTGCTGGGAATGCTGTAAGAGAGGGGGAAAGTCCCTTGTTAAGTGAACTTTCCATTAAGAATTTCGCAATCATTGAAGAACTTGATGTTTCGTTTGAAGAGGGACTTACCGTTCTGACAGGAGAAACAGGAGCCGGAAAGTCGATTATTATAGATGCAGTTCAACTGGTGGCAGGCGGGCGAGGTTCGGTTGAGTTTATCCGTCATGGTACGAAAAAAGCTGAGCTTGAAGCCATGTTTACCGTTTCTAATTCAACTCATCCGATTTTCAATAAGCTGGATGAATTCGGCATAGAAGCTGAAGAGGGAACCATTATCTTGAGACGCGAATTAAATCAGAATGGTAAAACGACATGTCGAGTGAACGGTAAACTTGTTACGATTGCAATTCTAAGGGAATTAGGATCTCAGTTGATTGATATTCATGGACAACATGAAAACCAGGAACTTATGCATCAAAAACAGCATATTCATCTTTTGGATTCTTTTGCCGGAACTCCATTTAAAACAGCGATGAAAAATTACAGTGAGCTGTATGGAGATTATGTAAAACTCCGTAAAAAATTAAGCCTTGCATCAGAAAACGAGCAACAAATTGCACAGCGGATCGACCTTTATTCTTTCCAGTTGACCGAAATCGATGAGGCGGCACTTCAAATAGGCGAAGAAGAATCATTGGAGTCTGAAAAAGTAAAACTTCAGCATTTTCATCGCTTGTTCGATCGATTGAATAATGCATACGAAGCGATACAAGGCGATTCACATGCCCTTGATTTTTTAGGAACAGCAATGAGTGATCTAGAAGATGCTGCATCTGTTGATAAGGATCTAAAACCATTAGCCGAAACGACAGGAGAAAGTTTTTATTCTCTTCAAGATGTTGCCCACGAGATTAAAGGAATGATCGATGAGATGGAGTATGATTCAAATCGGTTGGAGGAAGTAGACAATCGATTAGCTCTTTTTACGACATTGAAGAGAAAGTATGGAGACTCAATTGAAGACATCTTGATATACAGAGATAAGATAGCAGATCGGTTAGATGAATTAATCAATCGCGATGATCGTCTTGAAAAGGAACAAGAAAAATTGAATTCTTTACGCGCAGACTTAGAAATTGAAGCTGAAGAACTCTCTGTCATCCGTCAGAAATCGGCTACAATGCTTGAGGCTGCGATTATGGAACAACTACGCCAGCTACATATGGAAAAAGCCGAGTTTGAAGTTCGAATCGACCGGAAAGAAGCAAACGCTTTTGACTATAACGGCTTTGATGAAGTTGCGTTTTATATTGCAACTAATGTTGGGGAACCGATGAAACCTTTGGTTAAAGTGGCTTCCGGCGGTGAATTATCACGCTTTATGTTGGCGCTAAAGACAATCTTTTCCAAACACCAAGGAATCACCTCGATTATTTTTGACGAAGTGGATACAGGAGTAAGCGGCCGGGTTGCTCAAGCTATTGCTGAAAAAATTGCAATGGTCGCTATGAATTCCCAGGTATTATGTATTTCTCATTTGCCTCAAGTTGCTGCAATGGCGGATCATCATTATCTGATTCGAAAAGAAGTAACAGATGAAAGAACTCGCACTTCCATTCAAGACGTTTTAGAAGAAGATCGAACCCGAGAGCTGTCTCGAATGCTTTCTGGTGCGGAAGTGACTCCACTAACCTTGCGTCATGCTGATGAGTTGCTGCAATTAGCAGAAGCAAGAAAAACAACATTATAACTGATTAAGGATGTCGGTGTCTTCGCCGATGTTCTTTTTTTCTAATTCCACCTTTGCATGTTTTAACCTTTCATAAGAAGTCGAAGAAAGGACATTCTATAGGTAATCTCAATAAGAAGGAGGTGACTTATGGAATGGAATAGACAGCTGAAAGTGATCATGATGTCGGTTTTGATGGTTATTGCGCTGCCTCTTACGTCAATTTCAGCATTTGCGGCAAATGGATCTTTAATTCCAATGGGAAATTCAATTGGAATTCAACTCGAACTTTCCGGCGTGTTTGTTTCAAGTGATGTCGTACTAAGCGATAAAAAAGCTTCGCTAAAAGCGGGTGATCAGTTAATCGGTATAAATGACGCATCCATCACTTCAATGAAAACTCTTGAAGAGCAAGTTGGTTCCTTGGGAGACACCGATGAATTGAAACTGACGCTTACGAGGCAAGGAACGGAAGTAACAATTAAAACCGATGGCTTATTGTTCAAACGGTCATTACCTTTTTTAAAAGACACAACTGAAGGAACAGGGACGCTTACCTATGTGGATCCCGAAAAAGGATCATATGGTGCACTAGGTCATCAAATTATTGACAGCTCTTTGAATAGCGCTCCCGATTTTGAAAGTGGATCGATTTACCTTTCAGAAATTGAGCAAATCAAAAAAAGTTCCCCAGGAAAACCAGGATATAAGATCTCTTCAATTATCGATCAGGAAGATACGCTAGGTTCTATATTGACCAACAGTGTATATGGAATTTTCGGCGATTGGACTGCTTCTTATAAAGAAGTCTTGACGGAACCTATAGAAGTTATGCAGCCAACTGAACTAAAAGTTGGCACAGCTCAAATTTTAACGACAATCCAAGGTACTGAGGTGGAATCTTTCACGATTGAGGTTTCAAAAATTGCAGAAGAATCTTTTCAATTTAAGCTGACAGACAAACGTCTGCTTGAAAAAACAGGAGGAATTCTGCAAGGTATGAGTGGGAGTCCGGTAATCCAAAATGGAAAGTTTGTCGGTGCTGTCACACATATGTTCGTCGACGAACCTGAAAAAGGTGCTGGTCTATTCCTTGGAAAAATGACCGAAGTAGGAAAGTGAATAAAACAGCCAACTCCATTTCGGAGTTGGCTGTTTTAGGTTATAATTAAAATGTTTGAAATCAAAGAATTCCGTCGAATTAAGGGGAAACCGTACGCCATTGGATTCATCTTTTTTTATAATAAAGGAAATAGGATAGCTTTGTCGAAAATTTTATACTAGAATCAAATCGATAAGGTATATACAGTTGAGTCACCACTGTGTGTCAATCAAGGAGGAAATGGGATGTAACCGTCAAGTAGGATTCAACAGTTTTTGAAAAATAACACTCAACAGTTTTCGTCAATTAAGACTCAACACTTTGCTCTGTAAAAAGGGCTTTTCGATATTTCATTCTAATGCTGTCTTG